>DASUWH010000072.1:0-311454 GCA_036378535.1 Terriglobales bacterium
AATCAGACCGTAGACGGTCGAAATCCAGCTCGCATCCAGCGACATCACCCAATCGATCGCGGCAAAGGTGATGGTGAACGCGTAGAGGATCACCCCCGCCGCACTCAACTTGGAAAAGCGGCGGCTGAGGTCGCGAACCGGAGGATGATCCTGCTCCGCCGACAACTTGCTGAGCAGATAAGCGAAACCCAGCCAGATGACGAAATAGATGATGCCGCGAAACCAATATCCCGTGAGATTCAGATAGGCCAGTTTGGCGTGCTGCAGGTCGGGGCTGTGGGCTACCTTGTTGGGATCGGCCCAGTCATAGAGCCAGCGTGCGCCGACGGCCAAAGGAATGAACAGCACTGCCATGAGCGGCAGGGTGCGCATGGCGGCTTCCACGATGCGCCGCGCGGTGATGCCCCAACGGCCGCCGGTCAGATACCACAGCATCAGAAATGCCATGCTTCCCAGGCTGAGGCCCAGCCACCCCATGAAGCCCAGCAAGTACGCATGCCAGAACTGCTCATGCGGAGTAACCAACGCGCCGATAATGGTGAGCACCGCAAACGCGAGCCCGATCAGCAGCGAGCGCATCTGGATTCTGCGCGCGAACGGCGGAGCCAGCAGATCGGCTTGATTCATGTAGACGGTGCTGCTCATTGGGGCTCCTGTGGCGAGTCCGTCGACGGCGCCTGCACTTCCGGAAGAACTCCGCCGTTCGGCGGTGCGCCGCGAAACTTTGGCGGCTGCGAGGGAATCTGCTGACCCGGCGGAAGTTCGGCAGCTGGGACGTTTTGACTCAACTGCAAAGCACGGATGTAAGCCACAATCGCCCACCGATCCTCGGGCGGAACCTGCGAGGCGTAATCCTGCATCATGCCGAAGCCATGTGTAATGACGTCGAAGAAGTAGCCAACCGGCGCTTTGCGCAAACGCTCAATGTGATAGGAGGGCGGCTTGCGCGCGAACCCGCGCGAGGGCACGATGCCGTTGCCGTCTCCCAATCGCGAATGACAGGGGGCGCAGTAGATGTCATAGCGTTCCCGCCCGCGCGTCAAAACCTGCTCGCTGACCGGGAAGGGCATATAGTCGCCGGGCGTATTCGTACCGGGCAGCATGCCGGTATAGAAATAAGAATCTGCCTCCAGATGGCCACGGGCCACGGTGCCGTCCACGGGCGGACGGGCGGAGCGAAGATCCGCGTAAAAATCGCTTTCCGCCAGCGGCTTGAAATGCGGCTGATTGTGCATGTCTTGCCGGCATCCCGCCAGCAAGAGCACAGTGACGACGGCCAGCGGCGAAAGATTGCGGAGGTTCAGCATAGTCTAGCTGGGTACCTCCGATATGGATCGCGGCTCGAGGCTCTCCAGGAAGCGCCGAGTCTCGACGGAATCGTACTTGGCGTCCGACGAAAAAATAATCAGAAAAAACCGGTCCTTGGTCGCGAAAGCAAAGCGGGGGACATTGAAAACCGGGTGATACGGCATGGGCAGGCCATTGAGCGCCAACATACCGAACACCGCTGCCAGCCCGGCGAACAGGATTGTCATTTCAAAGGTGACTACGATGAAGGCAGGCCAGGAATTCAAGGGGCGTCCACCCACGTTGGTGGGATAGCTGATGTTATGAATCCAGTACTGCAGAAGATATCCACCGAACATACCCAGCAAGCCGCCGATCAGAGTGACCAGCGCGACGCCTTCGCGATGGAAGCCGATGGCTTCCGCCAGCTCCTCGATCGGGAAAGGCGAATAAGCATCGATCTTGCGGTATCCCGCCTCATGGGTGCGCTTGGCGGCAGACACGATGTCGGTGGGAGTTGCGAATTCGGCCATCAGCCCGTAAACCGGAGTGCGCTTCATTCGGCTTCCTTGACCTCCGCTTCCGGCAGCAGGGTGCGCATTTCAAAGATCGAGATCATGGGCAGGATGCGGACAAACAGGAAGAAGGCGAACAGGAAAAAGCCGATGGTCCCAATGAAAGTCATCCAGTCCCATTTGGTGGGGTAGTACATTCCCCAGGACGAAGTCAGGAAGTCGCGATGGAGGCTGATAACGACAATGACAAAGCGCTCCAGCCACATTCCGGTCAGAATTACGGCGGAGACCACGAACAAGCGCAGGGGCCGCGTCCTCCAGTTACGGAACCAGAGCACCTGAGGAAAACCGATGTTGCAGAACAGGAGCGCGTAATAGGTGAACCGATAAGGCCCGTGCAGGCGGTTCCACAGCAGGAAAGAATCAAAGTGATTTCCGCTGTACCAGCCCATGAAGGCTTCGACTGCGTATCCGTAAGCTACGATCAGGCCGGTGGCGAGCATGACCTTCGCCGAATTGTCGAGGTGGCGCAGAGTGATGAAATCTTCCAGGCCATAAAGCTTGCGGATCGGAATGGCCAGCATGAGAACCATGGCAAATCCGGAATAGATCGCACCGGCAACGAAATAAGGCGGGAAAATGGTGGTGTGCCAACCGGGCAAGATGGCCACCGCAAAATCAAAGCTGACTACGGTGTGAACGGAAAGCACGAGCGGGGTTGCCAGACCAGCGAGGAGGAGATAAGCCTTTTCGTAACGCTTCCAGTGGCGCGCTGAACCGCGCCAGCCCATGGCCAGGATTCCGTAGATCATGGCCGCCCACTTGTTTTCGGCGCGATCGCGCAAGGTTGCCAGATCAGGGATGAGGCCAATGAACCAGAAGACGAGAGAGATCGTGAAGTAGGTGGAGACGGCGAACACGTCCCAAACCAGGGGGCTGCGGAACTGCGGCCAGTAGTTCATGCTGTTCGGATAAGGGAACAGCCAATAGAAAAGCCACGGCCGGCCAAGATGAAGCAGCGGGAACATGCCCGCGCAGGCCACCGCAAACAGTGTCATCGCTTCGGCGAAACGGTTGATGGAATTGCGCCACTGCTGGCGTAGTAATAGCAGAATGGCGGAGATCAGCGTGCCGGCGTGGCCAATTCCGATCCACCAGACAAAATTTACGATGGCGAATCCCCAGCCGACGGGGATGTTCACGCCCCAAATTCCCACTCCACGTAGGAACAGGTATCCGATGGCATACAGCAACATCATGGTGATGAGGCCGAAGAAACCGAATCCCACCAACCAGGCGTTGGTTACCGGCCGCGCCAGCACAATCGAGCTGATCTTGTCGGTGATGGTGGCGAAGGTGTGGCCGGGGGCGATCACCGGAGCCTTGCGCCGCTCGGTCACGGGAGTTTGCGGGTCCATCGCCTAGCTGTTCTCCGATTCGACAGCCGAGGCGGCTGTCGCCAGGTGCTCAAGTTGCGGATTCGGGTTACGAATTTCTGCCAAGTAGGTTGTCCTCGGCCGCGTATTCAGCTCACCCAGCAGCGAATAGTTGCGCAGCAATCCTTTCAGCTTGGCTACTTTGCTGTTGGGATCATTGATGTTGCCGAAGATGATGGCGTTGGACGGGCAAGACTGCTGGCAGGCCGTCTGCAGTTCGCCATCCTTGATGGGGGTGTCGGCACGTTCCGCGTCCACACGATGCTGCGTGATGCGCTGGATGCAATAAGTACACTTCTCCATGACGCCGCGGCTGCGGACCGTGACATTGGGATTGCGCATCATCTTGTACTGCGGCGTCTCCCAATCCTGGAAGCGCAGGAAATTAAACCGCCGAACCTTGTAAGGACAGTTATTGGAGCAGTAGCGCGTCCCCACGCAGCGGTTGTAGACCATGTCGTTCAGGCCTTCGGTGCTGTGGACAGTCGCGCCTACTGGGCAAACGACTTCGCAGGGCGCGTTCTCACACTGCATGCAGGGAACCGGTTGAAAGAAGGCTCGCGGTTGGTCGCGATCGCCCTCGTAATAGGTGTCGACGCGGAGCCAGTGCATGTGCCGGCCGCGATTTACCTGATCCTTGCCGACGACGGCGATGTTGTTCTCCGACTGGCAGGCCACGATGCAGTTGTTGCATCCCACGCAGGAGTTCAGGTCGATAGCCATGCCCCAGGCGTACGGCTGTTTGCTGTAGTCGAAGCCGGGCACGACGGGATAGAGGGTCTCGTCCTTTTTGGGTTCTTCCTCCTGGGCGAAGTTGGGTTCTTTGCGATACTCGTCGAGATCCGTCTCCCGCACCAGCGGACGCTGGCCAATTTCGGCGTCCATGCTCTGCATTCCTTGGGTAGAGGCCAGTTCGTACGAGCCGCTCACCTTGCGCACGTTTAATCCGGCGGCGAACCAGGGAATTGCGCTGTTACGCAGCTGGTAAGCGTCAAAGCCGAAGCCGGTTCCGGTGCGGCCGGCGCGTGTGCGCCCGTAACCGAGAAAGACAGTAACCGTATTGTCAGGTTGACCGGCTTGTACCCACACCGGAACCAGCATGCTCTTACCCTGCAGTTCCAGCTCAACCAGGTCTTCTTTCTGGACGCCCAGACGGGCGGCCATTGCGGGGCCGATGAAGATGGGGTTGTCCCACGTCATCTTGCTCACGGGCTTGGGCAATTCCTGGAGCCAGCCATTGTTCGAAAAGCGGCCGTCCCAGATGGAAGGATCGGGACGGAAATTGATCTCTATCGATTTGGTATCAGAGCTCGTTGAAGTCGGGAAGTCCGCCGCTTTGGTGGTGACATCTTTCGGAGTGAAGGTTGTGCCCTCGATCCAGCCGTCGTGCAGAGCGCGGCGCCAGAACATGTCGAAATCGGGCCCGGAATGCTGTTTTTGCCAGTAGGCTTTGACTACTTCGTAGCCCGTCGCCTCCGACTGTCCCGATAACAGCGCCACGAACTCGTAAATACTCTTGCCGTTGTACAGGGGCGCAATCAGTGGCTGAACGATGCTTACGGTCCCGTCATAGGCCCGCGTATCGCCCCAGGCTTCCAGATAATGAGCTTCATTCACATGCCAATGACACAGTTCGGCAGTTTCGTTCTGATGTAGACCCAGATGAATACGAAGGGGAACCTTGGCACTCTTGAGCGCATCGCCGAAACCGAAATCGGCGGGAGCATCGTAGGCCGGATTGCCGCCCAGGATGATGAGCATGTCCACTTTCCCGGCACGCATATCGGAGACGAGGTCACGCAAGGAATCGGTCGAGTTCACCGGAATGGCGCTGACTGGATCGGTGTAGACGACCGTCTGGCCTACATTGCCGAGAGCCTGATTTATGGCGTGAGCCAAAGCGTGGACGACAGGCGGCTGATTGTCTCCGGCAATGACGACGCTTGAGCCGTGGTGAGTTTTCAGCTCGTCGCCGATCGCGGCGGCGAATTTTGCTTCCGCGTCGCCCAGTTGTCCGGCGCCGGCGTTGACACCAATACCGGAAGCCAGTGCCCGCGCGAATTGCTCGATTTTGGCCGCCTGCACGGGCAAGCGGTGATCGGCCTTCGCGCCCGTTGAGGTCATCGTGCTCTCGATGACGTACATGCGGTTCATTGACTTGTCAGGATCGCGTCGGGATGCATACTCGCGCGCATAACGCGTGAATCCCGGATATCCGCCATACAGGAAATCGGCGTCCAGCGAAACGATCACGTCCGCTTTATCGAGCTTGTATTGCGTCTCCACCGGCTGCCCGAAAGCCATTTGCGCGCCCGCGTAGACACTGTCGCGATTTACTGGCTCGTAGACATGCCATTTGGCGGACGGGTACAGCTTGAGGAAACTCTGCATCTGGTCTGCGAGGGCTGGCGACGAGAACGATTGTGTCAGGACGCGAATGCCAGCACCTTGCAGCGGCTTTTGCGAAGCCAGCGGTCCGTGAAATGCCGCCAGAAATGACGACCAGGAATACGGGTCGCCGAGGTAAGTGAGGGTCTGCGAGCGATCGGGATCGTAGAGATCGAGCAGAGAAGCCTGGGTAAAAACATCGGTTCCGCCCAGGCTTACAGGGTGTTGGGCATTGCCTTCAATCTTGGTCGGCCTGCCCAGATGGCTCTCCACCAGAATTGGCGTCGCATACCCGCGCATGCTGAACGCGCTGGCGTAGAAAAGAGGACGCCCGGGAACAAACTCTTCCGGCTGCTTGACGTAAGGAACAATCGGTTCCAGCGGTTGCCTGGTGCAGGCGGTCATTCCTGCAAGCGCAAGGGATGCTCCCATCAGTTTCAGGAAGCCGCGGCGCGAGACTCCGTCCAACCACTCCGACGCGCCCTTGGGAAATTCCCGGTGCATCATTTCGCGAAACTCTGCGGTGCCGGCGAGTTCTTCCAGGCTGCGCCAGTATTCCGGACCTTTGGTTTGCTCGAGCCGCTTGCGGACAGCTACGAGATCCAGGCTGCCCTTTTTACCGGGGCAAATCTCTTCTGATTTCTTACCTCTGTCGTCCATTTTTCTTCCGCGGTTCTCAGGGCCGGGTAAAACTAGCGATGACACGTGCTACAGCTGGTGATGTCGGCCTGGGTGCGCAGCTTGTATTTCTTTACCAGGTAGAGCCCGAGCGACTGCTGGTCGGAAAAGGTTTTTCCATCCATGGCCACGGGACTATCCGGTGTGGGCTGCTGATAACGCATGTTGAACACCTGCCCGCGCGGACGAAGATTTTTCTCGGGCGCGCGATGGCAATTGAGACACCACTCCATACGCAACGAAGCGTAGTTGTACATGAAGGGCATGTGGTCGACCGGGCCGTGGCAGGTGTTGCAGCCCACGCCCTTGTCGATATGAATGCTGTGATCGAAGTAAACGAAATCGGGCAAATCGTTGACCCGCGTCCAGACCAGCGACTTGTCAGTGCGATAGCTCTCGCGTACCGGTTCCAGCATCGGCGCCTTGGTCCAAATCTGGGAATGACAATTCATGCAGGTCTTGGTGGGGGGAATGCCGGCGAAGCGCGAGACCTCAACCGAGGTGTGGCAGTAGCGGCAATCGATGCCCAAACCCGACACATGATGCTGATGACTGAAAGGAACCGGCTGGGGCCGCGCTACCCCGGCGTAGGTCACATAAGGAGAACGCTCGATCTTCAATGCCACCCAGAATGCGAACGAGACTACGAATACGGCCCCGAATATCGTGGCACGCGAAATGGTATTAGTGCTGCGATGAAAGATTTGGGCCATCTATGAAAAATCGAACGGTACGGGGACCTTCGCCGGGATCCCGGGTCTTGCAGCTGAGCTGCGTTTAGCACTCACAGATGATCGTGACGGCGCTCACTGAAACTTGTGATTATAACAAGGCGCACGATGTTCCTTGCAAGCGTCACCGCGTTTTCCGAAAAAATATTTTCCAAGGGGAAAAAGAAAACAGCATTGAATTTTTCAACATCCAATCTCGCTCAACCCGTGGCGCTTATTCGGGACGATCGCCGCAAACCGCGTAGCGACCGTTGTCCTTACCTGTCGGGCCGAGCCAGGGCTCGGCTGCTGTGCGCCTAGCGAAGGTTCATGACCAGCAGCTTGGGCTCGGTCATTTCTTCAATCGCATATCGCAAGCCTTCCCGTCCCAGCCCCGAGTCTTTGAGTCCGCCATAAGGCATGTGATCGATGCGGAATGTGGGCACATCACCTGCGAGCAAGCCCCCGATCTCCAGTTCTTCATAGGCGTGGAAGAGCAATTTAGCATCGCGGGTGAAGATTCCCGCCTGCAATCCATAAGAGGAGCTGTTGAGCGTGCGAATGGCTGCTTCAACATCGTCGTAGGCCTCCACGGTCACGACAGGCGCAAAAATTTCCTCGCAATTGACGCGCATATCGGGTCTGGTACCGGTGAGCACCGTAGGCTCGAGCAGAGAACCTTGCCGCTTTCCGCCGCACAGCAGTCGCGCCCCGCCGCGAACGGCTTCCTGCACCCAATCGGCGGCGCGTGCCGCGTCCGACTCTCGAATCAGCGGACCAACATCAGTGCTCTCTTCCAAGGGATCGCCGGCGCGCAGTTTGGCTGTGCCCGCGAGAAACAGATCAATGAACGTGCCGTAGATCGAACGCTCCACCAGGACGCGCTGGACGGAAATGCAACTCTGGCCGGCGTAGCTGAATCCGCCAGTCACGCAGCGTTCGGCAGCATAGGCGACATCGGTGTCGCCATGCACGATCACGCCGGCATTACCGCCTAGTTCCAGGATTACTTTTTTCTTGCCCGAGTTGCGCTTGATGGCCCAACCGACGGAGGCGCTGCCGGTAAAGCTGATCAGCTTGATGCGATCGTCGGTAACCAGCAGCCCGGAGTCTTCATTCGACAGAGGGAGTACATTCAGACCGCCATCCGGCCAGCCCGCTTGCTGGACGGCTTCCGCCAGCAGCAAGGCGGTAAGCGGAGTTGCGGGCGCGGGTTTCACCACGATCGGGCAGCCGGCGGCAATCGCCGGAGCGACCTTGTGAGCGACGAGGTTCAAAGGGAAGTTGAAAGGAGTGATACCCGCGATGGGGCCGACCGGAAATCTTTTTACGATTCCCCATCGTCCCGCCGTATACTCCTGCCAATCGAGGGGAAGGTATTCACCGTGAATTCTTGTGCTCTCCTCGGCCGCGACGGTGAAGGTGAACACGGCCCGGTCCACTTCGCTGCGCGCGGCCCGAATCGGCTTCCCGGCTTCTTGCGCGATGGTGCGGGCGAATTCCTGTTTGCGCTCGGCGATGGCCTGAGCCACACGCCGCAAAACGCGCTGCCGCTCGAAGGCGGGGAGGCGACGCGTGGTGCCGAACGCCTTTACCGCGGCACGAATGGCAGTTTCTGCGTGCTCTTTCGTCCCCTGGAACACTTGCCCGATCACGGACTGGTCGTAAGGCGAACGAACTTCCAACAGTTCGCCTTCTTCGATCCATTTGCCATCCAGGAAAAATCCGCGCGTGATGACGGGGGTAGCGGTTAATTGCGACATCTCCGAGCCTCCGCGTTCGTGCCAGCCAATCGGAGATTATAGACTTTTTCCGGCTGCGTAATTCTCGCATCTGCTCGTCTCCCGATATACTTCTCGCCGATGAGCATCCTGGAAATTGGCGAGCAACTGCGGCGGCGAGCGTTGTCTCCCGTTGAATTGACAGGGGAGTGTCTATCCAGAATCGAGAAATTCAATCCTTCCTTGAATGCTTTCATCACGGTAACGGCGGAATCTGCGATGCAGGAGGCGCGAGCCGCGGAAGCCGAGATTCAGCGCGGCCACTGGCGGGGACCGCTGCATGGAATTCCGATTGGCCTCAAGGATCTGATCGACACGGCGGGCGTGCGCACGACTGCCGCCAGCGCCTGGTTCAAGGAGCGAGTTCCGGAGCAGGACGCCGAGGTAGTCGAAAAATTAAGAGCGGCGGGAGCCGTTTTTCTCGGGAAGCAGAATCTGCACGAGTTCGCCTATGGCGGCAGTTCGATCATCAGCCACTTCGGTGAGGTGCATAATCCGTGGAATACCGCGTACATTGCCGGCGGATCATCCGGAGGATCGGCCGCTGCGGTTGCCGCCGGCCTGTGCTACGCCGCTATCGGCACCGATACGGCTGGCTCGGTAAGGGAACCTGCGGCGCAGTGCGGCATAGTCGGCCTGAAACCCACTTTGGGACGCGTCAGTGCCCGGGGCGTCATTCCGCTATCGACGTCGCTGGATCATGTCGGCCCGCTGACCAGTTCCGTTGCAGACGCAGCGGCCCTGTTGGATGCCATTGCGGATGACACGCCTCCGCCGGTGAACGGAATCCTTCGTGAGCAGCGGGAATCACCAGGAGCAAAGCAACTGCGTGTCGGTGTTCCGCGCCAGTATTTCTTCGACGAACTGGATCCCGAAATTTCCAATTCGGTGGAGACTGCGCTGTCGCTGATCAGGACCATTGCGGCAGAGCTTCGCGAAATAACTTTAACGGTGAATGCCGACCGGTCCCTGCAGGCAGCCGAGTCGTATGCCTATCACGCTGATCGGATTTCCAGGAGCCCGGAGCTCTATCACCCGGAGACGCTGCGCCGACTCAGGAGCGGGGAGAAGTTCACGACGGCGGATCGAATTCGGTTATCAGCAGAACTGGCGGAGGAGCGTCGCAAGATCGCAGCGGTCTTCGAGCAAGTCGATGTGCTGGTGACACCGACGGTGCCGAGCTCTACACCGGCAATCGCGAGTTTACAAGGGAACCCCGATTCTCTTCGCCCCACCGAATTGCTTTTGTTGCACAACACGCGGCCGTTCAATGTTTGGGGGCTGCCCGCTATTTCCATTCCTTGCGGGTTCACCGGGGCGGGATTGCCAATCGGGTTGCAGATCGCAGGCCCGCACGGGGGCGAAAGTATGGTTCTCTCTCTGGCCCAAGCTTATGAGCAGAGAACCGAGTGGCACAATCGCAAGCCTCAGCTTTCGCCGTAATAAACGTCAAAACTTCGCGGGGAATCGCCGACTCTCTTTATTTTCCACCGGGAAGCGATTTCGCGATGAAGTTGCCCAAATCCTGCCTGAATTTCGCCAGAGATTGCGTATTGAGATAAACCATGTGGCCGGAATTATAGGTAGCGTATGAGATGTTCTGGCGCAGGTTATCCGGCAAATTAAGGTGGTCCATCGTGTAGTTCGCGGCGAAGTAGGGCGTGGCCAGATCGTAATAACCTTCCATTACCAATACCTTCAGATAGGGATTCTTCGCCATGGCCTCGCGCAATTCCGTAGCCGTGTCGGGAAAACCTTTCTCGGCCGATCCCCATTCCCACTTGAATTCCTCGCTACCGAACGCAAACACGCGATAAGGCATATCGCTCTTGTAACCAAGTTCGTTGCGTACGTATTGGTTGAAGACGGCGGTGTAGGGAGGCAGAGTCTCCGACATGCTGGGATCGTAGAACGGAGTATCCAACAGACCTTTAGGATCGGGGCCGCTGAACCGGCCATCGAGGCGGCCGACGCGCACCTTCTGGTCCAGTAACAGGTTGTGGGTGAACTGGGCAACATCGATGCGCAGGTTGGCCTGATCGATGATCTCTTTGCTAAGACCTGTGTATCGCGACACTTGCTCGATGATGGTTTGCCGCTCCTGGGCGGTAAGAGCATCCCCTTTCGCGAGCGCCTGCGCGTAATCGCCCATCGCCCAATGTTCGACATCGTGCCGGGTCTTATCCAAGTCCTGCAACAGGTCGGCGCCAAGTTTTTTGTGATAGGCGGCGATCATGAAGTACGAGGGCACGATCAGCACATAAGGCAAGTCATTGGCCTTGGTGAATTCGAGAGTTTGAAAAGCCAGCGCCGAAGACAACAAAGTTATTCCGTTAAAGGCGATGCCATTGTCGGCCAGATAACCGGCTATGCCGGCTGCGCGTGTCGTCCCATAGCTCTCGCCTACGAGAAGCAGAGGCGAGATCCAGCGCTCATAGCGCGTGATGTAGGCGCGAATGAACTCTCCAAAGGCTTGCACGTCGCCTGTGACACTGAGGAATTTTTTCTCCTCTTCCGCACTGGCGGCGCGGCTGAAACCGGTTCCAATTGCGTCGACCATGACCAGGTCGGTGGCGGTCAGGGCGGTGTAGGGATTATCCGCGCTGCGGTAAGGCGGTTCGGGCATGAAGCCGTTTGGCTGCATGACGACGCGCTCGGGTCCCAGCGCGCCCATATGCAGCCAAACTGTCGCTGAACCCGGGCCTCCGTTGAAAGCGAAGGTGAGCGGCCTGGTTGCGGCGTCTTGTCCATCCAGGGTGTAGGCCACAAAAAACATTTCGGCAAGGATTTTGCCGTCATCGCGCTTGATGGGAAGGCGTCCGGCGGTCGCCGTGTACTTAAGAAGTTTGCCTTCAACCGTTGTCTGATGATGCGTGACAACAGGCGGCACTTCGGTCATGTCGTAGTGCTCGGCTTTGTCATCGCCCGGCTTTTCGGGTTCGGCAGTTTTGGCCGGCGCGGGCGCAACCGTGGCGGCCGGCTCTTCAGCCTTTCTCGCTGCTGCCGGTTCCGGGTTGGATTTCGTCTTTTGCGATGCTTGAGCGGTGAGCAGTACCGGACTGCAAAGAATCCCTAGCAGGATGCCGAAGGCACAAAGGCGCATGCGTCTCTCCGTGGCTGAAAGTTCCAAGATTTCAATGCCCGAATACGATAAGGGATAAGAGCCAAACTTCGCAAAGCAGTTAACCTGCGACTCTGGATCCGGGGTGGATGTTTTTGTTCACAGATCCAGTTCAGCGCGAACCGTTCCATCCTCCGCGTCCACGCTTAAGCGGAAGGCAAGTTTCTGGCAGATAGCCTGCATCTCGCGATTCTCAGTTAGCACGGTGCACTGCAGGCGTTTAAGTTTCTCGTCGCGGGCAATGGCGATGAGTCGCCGATAGAGTTCGGTTCCGATGCCGAGGTGCTGAAAACGGTCATCGATCAGAACTGCGAGTTCCCCTTCGTCGCGAGCGTGCAGTTTACTGAGGCGGCCAACCGCGATGATCTCCGGCCTACCCGCTTTATCTTTGTACTCTCCCACGAGCACCATCTCGCGATCGTAATCACTGAAGCAGATGCGGCGCAGGCGCTCATGGGCGGTGCGCTGGCTCAGTTTGAGTGGTTGGAAATAGCGCAGATACACCGTGCGCTCAGAAAGCTTCTGATGGAATCCGACCATAAGGGGTTCATCCTCCGGGCGGATAGGGCGAATGGCGAGGGGCTTGCCGTTCTTCATCGTCCACGATGAGACGTACTGAATCGGGTATGGTCGTATGGCAAAACGCGGAAGTGTGTCTTCACCGACATCCGCTGGATAGAGCACGACCCGCGCATCCAGCGCCACTATGCGTTCGGGGGAAGCGAGCAGGGGATTCACGTCGATCTCTTTGATCCAGTGCTGCTCGACCACGAGTTGGCTGAAGCGCACGAGCAGTTCTTCCAGGGCTGCAATGTCCACCGGGGCGCGCCCCCGCACTCCCTGCAGCGCCTCGAAAATCCTGGTATGTTCCATCATCCGGCGCGCGAGAGTAGTATTCAGCGGCGGTAAAGCCAGTGCGCGATCCTGGAAAACCTCCACCAGCTGGCCACCGGTTCCGAAAAGAATGACTGGCCCGAATTGTGCGTCGACGCTACTGCCCACGATCAGCTCATACCCTTCAAGTCTCACCATCGGCTGCACGGTGACCCCAAGGAAATCCCCCACTCCTCCCTTTTGGCGGACTGAAGCCTCAATGGCGCGATAGGCGTTGCGGACGGCTGCTGCCTCGGCGAGATTCAGCTGCACTCCACCGACATCGGACTTGTGGGTGATGGTCTCGGAATGCAACTTCAGGACGACGGGGTATCCAATCTTTTCGGCCCGCTCGACTGCCTCCTCTTCGGTCAGAGCTAGCACTGTCGGCACAGTCGGAATTCCGTAGGCCCCAAGCAACTGCTTGGATTCGAGCTCTGTCAGGATTGTGCGGCCGGAGTGGCGGGCACGATCGACGATGGTTTCCGCCTCCGCTCGATTCAGTCCCTCCTCTTGCGAACGCAGCACTGGAGTTTCATAGAGGCCGCGGAGGTTGTAGCTGTAGAGCCACATGTAATCGAAGATGCGCGCCGCGGTATCGGGAAAGGGGAAGGTAGGAATACCGGAGCGGTTGAGGATGTCGACGCCGGCGGCGACTTCGGCGCCGCCCATCCAGCTCGCCAGCACGGGCTTTCCGGTGCTCCCGGCATAGGCCTTGAGCCGGTCGGCGGTTTGGGTGGGCTCGGCCATGCCCTGCGGACAGGTGATGGCTAACAGGCCATCGATATTCGGATCTGCTGCCGCGATCTCCAATACCTTGGCGTACCGCTCTGGCAAGGCATCGCCCAACATGTCGATGGGATTATTGTGACTCCAGTGTGGAGGAAGCAGTTGATTCAGCTGGTCCATCGACTTCGGGGACAATTCCGCGAGTTGGCCGCCGTTAGCAATCAGAGCATCGGCCGCCAGCACGCCCGGACCTCCAGCATTGGTCACAATCGCCAGACGGGGACCTTTGGGCCGGGGCTGCTTTGCCAATACTTCGGCCATATAGAAAAGATCGGAAATTGCATTCACCCGCAGAACACCAGATCGCCGGAAAGCCGCATCGAGAACCTCGTCGCTGCCGGTGAGGGTTCCCGTGTGCGACGCCGCCGCATGCGCCGCCGCTTCCGTCCGTCCCGCCTTGATAACGATGATGGGCTTGGATAACGAAACCTCGCGGGCGGCAGAAATGAATGACCGCGCGTCCCCGATGGACTCCATGTAAATCACGATGCTGTGCGTGCGCGGGTCATTGCCGAGATAGTCGATCAGGTCGCCCCAGCCCACATCCAGCATGGATCCCACAGAAACGAAGGCGCTGAAGCCCACCATCTCGCGCTGCGCCCAGTCGAGAATCGCCGTACAGAGCGCCCCGCTTTGACTGATGAAGGCTACATTCCCGGCGCGGGCGATATTGGGAGCGAAAGTCGCGTTCAGCCCGGTTAAGGGATTCATGACTCCGAGACAGTTCGGACCGATGATCCGCAGATGGCTGCCCTTGATCTCTTCCAGAATCTGGCGTTCGAGTTCCTTGCCGGGCTCGCCATGCTCCTTGAAGCCGGCAGAGATAACAATGAGGCCGCCAACACCGGCCTGCACGCATTCGCGGACCACTCCGGGCACAGTCGCGGCTGGGGTGACAACCACGGCCAGATCCACCGGTTCGGGAATATCGCCGATGCGCCGGTAGGATTTAATTCCGAGAACGCTGGAGCGCTTATCGCTGACGGGAAAGACCGTGCCGCCGAAGGGGCTGCTCACCAGGCTCCAGAGCACGGCCCGCCCGACGCTGCCGGGGCGCTCGGTGGCGCCGATCACGGCTACGCTTTGCGGAGCAAAGACAGAATCCAGCGGATGCCGCTCGGTACGCAGCAGATCGTGAGCGCGATCCGCTGTTTGCTTGGACTTGCCGACCTTGGCGGCTGGCTTCGTACTGGCCATAAGCTAGAGTTTAAATGATGGGCGGCCGGCGTCTGTGATCCATAACCGTCTCGCATACGCGGTTTCAACATGAACAGGTGAGTTCCAGGGCTGAAATTTTCTTCTTGGGTAAACAGGTGCTCTGGGAATACAATTCCGCCGACCCGGGACAATCATCTGCTCAAGCATCCCAAGCAGCAGTGCGTCTCGAAGAGAAACAGACAAATCCATAAGGAGCGTTTAGGACTATGAAGAAACTCCTCACACTGTTGTTCGCGGCTGCCCTCACCTTGAGCTTGTCGGCTGGCGCGTTCGCACAAGACACCGCGTCCCCGGACACCAAGGAAGCCAAGAAGGAAGCCAAGGCGGAAAAGAAGGCGTCCAAGAAGAAAGCCAAAGCGGACAAAAAGGCTGCCAAACAAGAGAAAAAGGACGAAATGAAGTCGGAGCCGAAGTAAGATCAGCTCTGCCCGGAAACACACCCCCGGCCGCTCAGGCCGGGGTTTTGTTTTCTATTCTCCCCTATAATTCATGCTCGCTGGCTGCGAGACCTGTAGTAAAATTCGCCGCATCTGTACTGCATTTCAGCAGTGTGGGGTGGTAACCGGTGTCGACCTCTGGTGAGCCGTAAAACGCTCGGTATGCGTTTGCCAGACGATCCCCATCCGGCTGCTTCTCGGATCCTGCCCAATTCAGGAGGTCTTAATGGAATCCAGGGCCCAAGGGACTTCAGCAGTCAGCACGTCGAATTCAGCCATCGTCCATCATGAGAAATGCCCCCGCAGCGTGTGGGTTCTGACCGCCTACGGCGTTTCAGGTCTGGCGCTGTTTGGTGTTCTGGCCTATTACTTCGCTTCTTACGTGGCGCGGTAGGGTCCGATAAAAGTTGGAGCGGCGGGCGCTCTCGCCCGTTCTGAGTTGAAGTGTGGCGCGGACGCCTTCGCCGCCAATACGCGCAGCCATAAGCCTCCAATTTCCACTCCATTCATCATGCTAGAATGAGCCGCTCTCGACAGAGCATGCAACCGAGCCAGAGCAGGCTTTCCGCCGTTTCCGAGTTTGACCCGGTACCGTGACCCAGGAATCGACCACTAATACGCCAATCACTTATGCCGATGCGGGCGTGGACATCAGCCGCGCCAACCGCACCAAGCAGCGCATCAAGTATCTGGCGCATAAGACTTTCAATAAAAATGTGCTTAGCGAGATTGGAGGATTTGGCGGACTGTTCTCCATTCCTCTCAAATACAAAGAACCTATCCTCGTTTCCAGTGTGGATGGAGTGGGCACTAAGTTGAAAGTAGCGTTCGAGATGAATGTTCATCACACCGTGGGCGGAGACCTGGTTAATCACTGCGTCAACGACATCGCGGTACAGGGCGCCGCTCCGCTTTTTTTCATGGATTATCTGGCGACCGGCAAGCTGAATCCGGAGGTTGCGGAAAAAGTCGTAGAAGGGATTGCCGAGGCTTGCAAGCACAACGGTTGCGCGCTAATCGGCGGGGAAACAGCCGAAATGCCCGGTTTCTATCCCGAGGGCGAATATGACCTCGCAGGGTTCATCGTGGGCGTGGTTGACCGGGAACGGATTGTTACCGGTAAGACCATCGAAGTAGGAGATGTCATCCTCGGCTTGCCCTCGAACGGTCTGCATACCAACGGCTATTCGCTCGCCCGCAAGCTGCTCTTCGAGGTGGCCCACTACACGCCTGACACTTACGTGAATGAATTGAAGGGCAAGGTTGGGAACGAACTTATGCTCCCGCACCGGAGTTACTGGCCGCTGTTGCGCAAGCTGGTGGACGGCGAGGTTGTTGCGGCCATGGCCCACATAACCGGCGGAGGGATTACCGAAAATCTTCCCCGCGTTCTGCCGCGAGGCGTAGCCGCGGTTATCGAGTTGGGATCGTGGCCGGTGCCGCCCATCTTTAGCCACATGCAGAAGCTGGGAAATGTTCCCCAGGATGAGATGCTGCGCACGTTCAACATGGGATTGGGCATGCTGCTGGTTATCCCCGGCAAGAAGTTCAAGAAAGCGCAAACCCTGCTGGAGCGGGCTGGAGAAAAAGCCTACACGGTCGGCCGTATCGTCAAGGGCGACCGCAAAGTGATGTACACCTGATTTTGATAACTTTCATCACGTTGCTGTCGATTTATTCCGGCTTGGAATCTAAGAACTCTTGATGCTTTCGCCGTCTCTCCGTGCCTCCGTGGTGGATTCTTGTCTTGAGCACCAGCCGCCTACCAAGGATTTCGAAATTGCCTTCCAGAACGATGTTGATAGCTTCCGAGTAGGCGATGTGTTCCTGCTCCAGGATGCGTGCGGTGAGCGTGTGCTCGTTATCGCTGTCGAGAACAGGGATCGCTTTTTGCACAACGATGGCTCCGTGATCGAGTTCCTCATCCACGAAATGAACGGTACAGCCGGCGACCTTAACGCCATAGGCGAAAGCCTGCTCCTGCGCCTCCAGGCCGGGGAATGCCGGAAGCAGGGACGGATGAATGTTAAGGATTCGTTGCGGAAACTGCTGGACAAACCACGGCGACAACAGGCGCATGTAGCCGGCCAGACAAACCAGGACCACGCCGTGACGGTTTAAGACGGCCACCATTTCGCGATCGTGATCCTCACGCGCTTTGCCTTTCGAAGGAATGACCTCGGTTGTGAGTCCTCGTTGCTGAGCGATTTCAATCCCGCGCGCCCCCGGCACGTTCGAGATAACCACGGCGATCCGGGCATCCGGAATCCGCCCCTCGGCAATACTATCGGCAATGGCCAGAAAGTTTGATCCGCGGCCAGAAAGCAGGATGCCGATATTTTTCATGACTTATTCCCTTTCCGGCCATTGCCCGGGGCTGCCGTCCACGGATTGGATGAGGTAGATCAGATCTGTCCCCATGCGCGCGGAGCAGTCGCCATTGTTCCGCGAAGAATTCTAATTTCCACAATTGATCACTATAATCGTTCTTTCATGTCTGAGTTCAAACCTGTCGACCAGCAACTCGAGTACATCAAGAAGGGCGCTTTCGAGATCATCCGTGAGTCGGATCTGCGCGAGAAGCTCGAAAAATCGCGCGCCTCGGGTAAGCCGCTACGGGTGAAAGCGGGCTTCGACCCCACCGCACCCGACCTGCATCTCGGCCATACCGTCCTGCTGCGCAAGCTCAAACACTTTCAGGACCTCGGGCACACCGTCATCTTCTTGATCGGCGATTTCACGGGCATGATTGGGGATCCCACCGGTCGCTCGGCTACGCGCCCACCGCTGAGTCCTGATGAAATCATGCGTAATGCCAAGACGTACATGGCGCAGGTCTACAAAATTCTAGATTCGCAGAAAACCGAGGTCCGCTTCAACAGCGAGTGGCTGGGCAAGATGAAGTCGGAAGACTGGGTGCGCCTGGCTGCCAAGTACACAGTCTCGCAAATGCTCGAGCGCGACGATTTTCACAAGCGGTTCCAGGAAGAAAAGCCCATTGCCGTGCACGAGTTCCTATATCCGCTGGCCCAGGCTTACGACTCCGTAATGCTGAAAGCCGACGTGGAACTCGGCGGGACGGACCAGAAATTCAATTTGCTGGTAGGCCGTGAAATCCAGCGCCACTTCGGCCAGGAATCACAGGTGGTGCTGACCACACCCATTCTCGAAGGTTTGGATGGGGTGCAGAAGATGTCGAAATCGCTGAACAACGCGATCGGGATCCTGGAAAAGCCGCTGGACATGTATGGGAAGCTGATGTCGATTTCCGACCAGATGATGTGGCGGTACTACGAACTGCTGACCGACTTACAAATTTCTGAGATCGAAAAGATCAAGGGCGCCTCCCATCCTATGGACGCGAAGAAGGATCTGGCGCGGCGGATTGTTACCGACTTCCATTCCGCCGACGAGGCCCAGCATGCGGCGGAAGACTGGGCCAAACAGTTTCAGAAAGATGAAACCCCGGACCACGTCGAAAGGGTGAAGGTCGCGTACACCGACGTCGCCGCAACAGGAAAGGATGGCCAGGCCGTCAAGTTGGACAAGTTACTTGCGCGCTGCGGTCTGGCTGAATCGGTCAGCGATGCCTCACGCAAGATCAAGCAGAAAGCGGTTCGCGTTGACGGCGAGGTCAAGACCGAACTGGTCTTGCCGGTGCAATTGCCGGTGGAATTGCTGGTCCGGGTCGGCCGAAATATCCGCAAGGTGGCCATCGCCGCCTAGCTCTAGCACTGGCCTGTCATCCCGAGCGAAGCCTGACGAGCAAAGCGAAGTCAGGCGGAGTCGAGGGACCTTGTGTTCCCCCCAGTGCCCTCTGTGTCTCTGTGCCTCCGTGGTGGATTTTGATACGCTCAAGCCAAAACTATGCGCGCCGCCGCCATTTTCGGCTTGGGTTCGTCCACGAGTGACCTGAAGCCCTTTCAGAATGGCTCCTCTGTAGTCTGGCAGATCGGCCTGCCCGCCTCATCTTCCGAAGCCGACGCTATCGTGCTCTTCGGAGGTGATGGAACCCTTCATCGACACCTGGCGCAGCTGGTGAGGCTACATCTGCCGGTGCTGATTGTTCCCCGCGGTAGCGGCAACGATTTCGCCCGGGCGCTCGGTATCCGGAATTTCCGCCACGCATTGGCGGCCTGGCAGACCTTTTGCGGAATAGGCAACAACGGCCGGGAAGTCGATTTAGGAGTAATAACGCAACTGGCTACTCAGGCCGTCGGCCCCGGCTCCGTGCGCCTGGAAACCGCCGGCTTCAGCTATTGGGTCGCCAACAAGTCTTATTATTTTGCCTGTATTGGCAGCGTCGGCCTGGACGCGGAAATTACCCGCCGCGCCAACGATTTCCCGCGCTGGGTACGATCGCATGGTGGCTATGCCCTGGCACTCCCCGGTGCACTGGCGAAATTCAGGCCGCGGCAGACGACGATAGCGGTTGTCGACAATGGCCAACCCGGCAGGTTCGAGCCGCGCTATTCGCAGCCCACGTTTCTGGCCGCCTTCGCCAATACTCCGGTTTATGGAGGCGGCATGAGAATTGCCCCACGCGCTCAGATGGATGATGGTCATCTGGACGTGTGCGTTGTGAAGAAGCTGAAGAAAATAAAACTGCTCTCCGTTTTTCCGACCGTCTATTTCGGACGACACCTCAACATCCCCGAGGTGGACTACTTTCGCGCGGCGCGCTTGCAGGTCGAGACCGAAGGCGGGGCTAACGTGTTTGCCGACGGCGAGTACGTGTGCCGCACTCCTATTGAAGTCGGCGTAGCGCCCAAGGCATTGAAGGTGGTTGTGGGCTGTTAAACGCTCGCAGTCTGGCAGCTACTCCAAGAACTAGCAACCAGAAACTAGAAACGGTAGACTCAACACCATGCCGGATCAGAACCAACGCTCGCGCACGCTTCTGTGGATCGTAATCGGCGGAGGCATCTTCTTTCTTTTTGTGATGGCGGTATTCGTCCTGGTCTACGTTGCGGTGCACGCCAGCCAGCGAGCATCCTTCGGCAGCGCGTTTGGAGACAAGATCGCAGTTGTCGATCTGGAAGGCGTGATTCTGTCCCCCACCACGGTGGTTGATGAACTCAAGGGCTTCGCCGACGACGATTCGATCAAGGCCATAGTTCTGCACGTCAACTCGCCGGGTGGCGGGGTGGCCGCCTCGGAGGAGATTTATCGGGAAGTCAAACTTATCCGGGATGAGAAAAAGAAACGGATAGTGTCGTCGATCGAAACCGTGGGCGCGAGCGGCGCCTACTACATCTCCTCCGCGACCAACAAAATCTATGCCGATGAAGGCAGCATCGTGGGCTCGATTGGTGTAATTTCCGAGTGGGTCAATTATGAAGAGCTGCTGAAGTGGGCCAAGCTGAAACAGATCACGTTCAAGGCGGGCGAGTTCAAGGATACCGGCAACCCCGCGCGGCCCATCACGCCGGAAGAGAGGCAGTACCTGCAATCGCTGATCGACAACATGCACACGCAGTTTATTCAGGCAGTTGCCGACGGCCGCCACATGCAATTTAATGCCGTAAAAACGGTCGCCGACGGCAAAGTATGGACCGGCCAGCAAGCCTTGACCATGAAAATGATCGATCAGGTAAGCGATTTCCAGGGAGCGGTCAAGGACACGGCAAAGGCAGTCGGTATCCGGGGCGAACCGACCCTGGTGCGGCCGGAGAGGGACCGTAAAACGCTCCTGGATCTCCTTTTTGGCGATGTTTCCGAATGGCTTCCCGGTCGGGAAAAATTGCTGGAAGACCATCTTGGGTTCTATTACCTGTGGAAATAGACTGCATTGTCGGCCTTAATCGGATCCCGGATCAGGGATATGCATGAGCAACGGGCAAAACCCAGATCCCTCACTTCGCTCGGGATGACAACGTTCAGTAAGTCGCCAAAGGCTCGGGCCTGGCAATGCTGAGTAAGGCGTAGACTTGAGCGAGAGCGAGACGCCTGAGCCAGGGCCAGACGCCTGCGCGAGAGCCAGACGCCTGAGCCAGGGCCAGACGCCTGGGCCAGGGCCAGACGCCTGGGCCAGGGTGACACGCCCGAGCCAGGGCCAGACGCCTGGGCCAGGGTGAGACATCTGATCGAGTCGCGAGGCTTGCTCGAACTGTAGGTATAGGCGAGTCTGGATGCTCGAGCGGAGCCCGGAGGGCGGAATTTGATTAGCCCAGGGCGTCAGCCCTGGGTAGGCGCGCAAAAGATGACTAAGCCCCGTCAGGGGCGAAACCAGTCCGAGTCCTAAATGCTCCTTGCACAAAACACCTGAAATTTGAGAAGTTTATGGGAGCCATTCTGGAACTTACAGAAGCCTATACGGAGCGATAGAGATGACCAAAGCCGACCTGATCGATGAAGTCTCGCGGCTGGCAGAGTTGACCCGCAAAGACAGTGAAGTGATTGTCGAAACCATTTTCGACAGCATTGTCCGCTCTTTGCGGGTAGGCGACAAAATCGAGATTCGTGGCTTTGGCAGCTTCCGCACCCGCCAGCGCAAGCCTCGCGTCGGCCGCAACCCCAAGACCGGCGACCGGGTGGAAGTGCCTGCCAAGAAGATTCCTTTTTTCAAGCCCAGCAAAGAGCTGAAAGATCTGGTCAACGGAGAGCAGGGCGAAGCCGCGGCCGCTCCGTCGGCGCCCGCAGCTCCGGCGCAGTAGCCCTTACCGCTTTCGCGTCCCGTGTGATGGATCTCTCGTCAACCAGCGTCAGGACGTTGGTTTGACTTGTATTGACAGAAATCTCTAACATCCTCGCGATACCTCAAAACGAGGTGGTGATAATGATCCGCCGTTATTGCTCTGCTGTCATTTTTCTAACCCTGATCGCCACTCCAATCCTTCGTGCCAGCTCCGCCCAGACACCTGCTGGGTCCGATCCGCGCCTGAAAAATGCCTACCGTTTCCAACAGGGTGGCTGGACGTACGTCCACCTCGAGGGCGCGCCCGCGGACATCGGGTTCCAGCATGGATACCTGCTCGCCCCCGAAATCGAGGATGCGTTTCAGGCGATTCAGCTGAACATCGTCCATAACACTAAGCGGGATTGGGAGTTCTATCGAAAAACAGCGCGGGAGATGCTGTGGCCTCACATCGATGCTGAATATCAGCAGGAACTGCAAGGGATCGTCGATGGGCTGAAAGCTGAAGGCGTGAACCTCACTGTTGATGACCTTGTCGCCTTCAACGCATTCGAGGAAGTCCCTGACTACTATGTGCCGTGGCTCAACAAAAAAGAAAAAGTGGCCAATGCGCCGAAGTTGGTAGCGCCAGGGAATTGCAGCGCCTTCATCGCGACCGGCAGCATGACGAAAGACCACAAGATCGTCATCGCCCACAATAACTGGACCAGCTATCTCGCAGGCGAGCGTTGGGTAATCATGTTCGACATTGTTCCGGCGCGCGGCAACCGCATTTTGATGGATGGCTTCCCCGGTGTCATTACCAGTGACGATGACTTTGGAATCAACTCGGCCGGTATTATGAGCTCAGAGACTACGATTACACAGTTCGAAGGCTGGGATCCCAACGGCAAGCCTGAGTTTGTGCGTTCGCGCAAAGCGCTGCAGTATGCCACTTCCATCGATGACTATGTCCGCCTCATCAAAGACGGAAATAATGGCGGCTATGCCAACGACTGGCTCATTGGCGATCGCAAAACCGGCGAGATTGCTTACCTGGAGCTGGGCCTGAAGAACACGCCGTTGTGGCGGACCAAGGATGGCTATTTCATCAGCTCGAATTTCGCTCGCGATCCGAAAGTGATCGCCGAGGAAACTACGTTCGATCCCAAGGACATGGCGTCTTCTCCTAACGCGCGCCGCGTGCGCTGGGAACAGCTTATGCACGAGAACAAGGGCAAGATCGACGTTGATCTGGCCCAGCAGTTCCTTGGGGATCACTTCGACAGCTTCGAGAAGAAGCCCCAGGCCGGTGAGCGCAGCCTGTGCGGCCACGTGGATACCGTGGCCAAAGGTATTCCCGAGTGGGCCTGGGGACCCTATGATCCAGCCGGCGCCGTACAAGGCAAGGCAACGGATAGCAGCATGGCCGAGAAGATGAGCCTGCGCGCCCGGGCCGGACACCCCTGCGGTCAGGATTTCGTCGCCAAGGATTTTCTCGAACAACATCCGGAGTACGACTGGGAAAAGTCGGTACTGCGCGACATGAAGGCGGGGCCGTGGACAACTTTTACGGCTGGCCAAAAGAATCCCAACTAAGCGGATGCAAGCAGTGCGGCCGCATCTGCTCGTGAATCGGATGGAGCAGGCCTTCGGGCCTGTCATAGGAGAGCAATAACATTGTGGGGCTCAGCCCTGAGGGAAACTCTGATTAAGCAGTCAAACTCAAACGCAAGGCCCCCTCGACTCCGCAGAATTGCCTGAAAAGCGGCAATTCTGCTGCGCTCGGGATGACAGAAATGAACTTAATCAGAGTTTCCTGAGGTATTGCGTCTCTGCGCACATTTCCGGTTTTCCAACCCGTGTTCCTCTACTACATCACCGATCGCACGCAGTTTTCGGGCGATGAGTCCCATCGCCGGCAAAAGTTGTTGGCCAAGATCTCTGAAGCCGCGGCCTGTGGCGTTGATTTCATCCAGGTCAGGGAGAAAGACCTGTCTGCGGGCGAGTTGGAAGGCCTCGCGAAGGAGGTGCTTGAGGCTGTACATAATCGGCATTTGAACCGCGGCACGCCAGCAACCCGCCTTCTCATTAATTCTCGTTCTGATATAGCTCTTGCTGTGGGCGCTGATGGCGTTCACCTGAGATCCCGCGACATTTGCATCCGCGATGCGCAAAAAGCGGGTGAAATCGTGTTTTCTCGGAACCCTGAACTCGCAGGCGGCAAGTGGATGGTTGCCTCCTCCTGCCATTCTGAAGAGGAAGTTCGCGCAGCAGCTGAACAAGGCGCAGATTTCGTCGTCTTTGCTCCAGTGTTCGAAAAAAAAGAGGGGAGCAGCCCTTCGGGTCTGGATGCACTCCGCAGTGCCTGCCGGCATCCTGTGCCTGTGCTGGCTTTGGGAGGAGTCACTCTGGAAAACGCCCAATCCTGTCTCGATGCGGGAGCGGCTGGCGTGGCGGGAATCCGGTTATTTCAAGACCATGAGATTTCCGAAGTCGTGCGCGTGATTCGAGCCGCATGAACGCCCTTGCGTAATTGGACTGCACTTGATTGAAGCACTGGGGCAAGGGAGAACGGCGGGGACAGCCAAAGCGGCCGCCCCGCCTAGAGTCTGGATCAGCGGTGAGCCAGGGCCGGTTCGTGGGCCGACTTGAAGGCCTCGTAACGCTTGCTGATTTCTTCCCAGTTGATGACATTCCACCAGGCCGCCAGGTATTCAGGGCGCCGATTGTTGTACTTCAGGTAGTAGGCGTGCTCCCAAACATCGTTGCCCATGATGGGATAGAGACCCTGAGACAAGGGATTATCCTGGTTGGCGGTGGTGATGATCTGCACCTCCCCGCCGCGTTTGCCGGCTAACCAGACCCAACCACTGCCGAATACTTTCGTTCCAGCATCGTTGAATTTGGTTTTGAAGTCGTTGAAGTTGCCGAAAGTACTCTTGATAGCTTCGGCGATGGGGCCGGTAGGATCGCCGCCACCCTTAGGCTTCATGATCTTCCAGAACATGCTGTGATTGACGTGGCCGCCACCATTGTTGCGGACCGCGGTGCGGATGTCTTCGGGAACGGCGTTTAAGTCGCGAAGCAGATCTTCTGGGCTCCTGGATTGCAGGTTGGAGTGCTTTTCCAGCGCGGCATTCAGGTTCTTCACGTAAGCCCCATGGTGCATGTCGTGATGCAGGTGCATGGTCTTTTCGTCAATGTAGGGCTCCAGGGCGGAGTAGTCATACGGCAAAGAGGGTAATTCGTGTGCCATTCGTTTCCTCCAGAGGGTTGAGATGAGTGGAAATCTATGAAGGATTCAGCACCGGGCGACGGGTCTGCCCTTCCTCACCTGTGGTTATTGTCTCACTAACGGGCTGGAGAGTTCATCTCACGAATGCAGCGCGAAGAACTGGGGAAAAATAAGCCGGGTCACACAAAGCGTGGCCCGGCATTCAGGCAGGAGGAAAGTTGATCTAATTACCCGCCAGCGCTTGCAGAGCACCCGGGTTGCGAATGAGCAGCGTCGAACCGGTCAGTTCGGCGATAGCTTTCTTCTTCAGCTCACTCAACGTACGCGTAACCGTTTCTCGAGTTGACCCGATCAGCTGAGCAATTTCTTCGTGGGTGAGCGCCAGCTTGATACGGATCATGCCGTTGGCCACGCGGCCATCGGACGCCCATTGGACCAGGAGGCGGGCCAGTTTCTCGGTAACGGAGTGCGACAAGCCGATGGAGCGGATCGACTCGTAGGCCGACTGGCAGTCTCGGCTGATGTGCTGGGCGGCCTGCAGACAGGCTTCGCCGTTCTGCTTCAGAAAACGAAGAAAATCGTCCTGTGGGATGAACGCCAGCTGGCAAGGCTGAAGCGTTTCGACCGTGAACTCGTGGGGCTTGCCGGACACTACGGAATGCAGTCCGAGCACATCCCCGGGCTCAGCGATTTTGAGGATTAATGTTTTCCCATCGCTGCTGGTGGTCATCAGCTTGGCGCGCCCCTGGCAGATAATATAGACACCTCGGGGCGATTGCCCCTCCATGAACACCATTGCGCCTTCCGGGTAGGAACTTGTGTGTTTGAGTTGGTCCAGACCTTTGAGGGAGGGTTGCGACAGCGCGCAGAAGAAGTTGCTGCCGCGCAGCTTGCAGGTCATACAGTTATCCACGATCGGCAGACCGTAGGGAACAGCGGACTTGGCCCGGACCCCTTCCACCTCGGAAAAATTCATGAAAACGGATTTTGTGGTAACAGCGGCGGCAGGACTTGCCATAAGAGTCTCCTTAATCCCGATCCCAGAACCGGGCCAAACTTCGATAGGGCATCTGGCCTGCCAAATTTTGGCTTTGCAGAAAACACCCTAAATGCTTGAAGAATAAGCGCCTGCCGAGCATGCGCTAGCCGGAATCTCGGAGGGGGCGGTCAAGGCTGCGCTATTTAACACACTTGTGTGTGATCTCAATCACTCAACCGAGTGACGGGAATGCTCGTCAGCGACTGGTTGTGGATCCTGGATAGAACCCGATTACCGAGTAGCCGCGCCGGGAATTACTTTGGCGGACGCGCCGGATACCGGTGCTCCAGGTCGTAGAACTGCCGAGGACCGTGATCGGAATGGGCATCGGGCAAAGGCTGATCCCCAGCTGAGCTGAAGTGCCGCGCTCTTGCACTTGCAGCCAGCGCGCTGCTGGTGGTGTAAATGGCTTCGTCGAACTGATTCGCGCCCGACGGAGCGTTGGCCAGAGCAAATATAGGCCGAGCCTTTCCATTCGCGTACACCGTGGAAATGTAGTCACCGACCATGACGCCGGCAAACGTGTTCGGGAGCCAGGTCAAGGACATCGGAATCGTCAGCGTCGTGGGTGAGGTCCACGTCTGGCCGCCATCCTGGGACGAAATGAATCCAGCTTGCAGTTCGCAGGGAGGCGTAATAGAAGTGCCGCAGGTCGCCTCGGAGTAGAAGTAGTAAGTGAGACCCAGGTGGGCCGCAGCTCCGGAAGTGGCCGGATCAACCGCGAGCCCAGGGATAAAGTGATCGGCGGTGCTGGAGGCCGCATCGATCGGAATGCGCGATGGCGCCGTCCAGGTCACGCCATCGTTGGACGTGCTCAGAACCAGATCATTCGAAAGACAATTCGAGCGAAAGCGGCAGTCCTGCCACACAACATAGACTTTTCCGTTGCTGTCAACCTGGGCAGCTGGCAGCGGGTCGCTGCGCAGGTTACCGGCAGCTTGATGATCGCTTATGGTCGAAATCTTGACGGTCGAACTCCAGCTGGCACCGCCATTGACCGACGAGAAGCTGAGCATATTCGGCGTGCAGATCTGAGTGGTGCAGATCTGCATGATGGGAACCACCACCACGCCATTATTTTGGACCACCGGAACGCCGCCCAAGCCATGAGCGGAGTCGGCTGTGTTGCGGGCAGTCTGCCAGGTTTGCCCGCCATCATTGGAAACGCTCATCCAGATCAGATCATCAGCGTTCTGGCTGGGGTCGTCCCATTCCACATAGCAGTTGCCGTAATTGGGGCTGCTGGCGTTGTTGTCGCAGACGATCCAGTTCTTGTCGGCGTCCGCGGTTTGGCTAACCTGAACTGGATTCGACCAGGTCATTCCGTCGCGTGAAGAACTAACACTCACGATATTTTGCGGCGCCTGGGTTCGGCCGAGGGGCAGCGAAGAAATGAGCCACAGGGCGTGTTTGGCATCGTAGGCGACCGAAGGATCGCTAACCGCGGTGAACGGGCCGCCACCTTCAAAGATGGTTATGCCGGGTAAGAAGCCATTCTTCCAGGTGGCACCAGCGTTTGTGGAGGTGGCGAAGCCGATATCGGCGCCGCCCCCCTGGAAGATCCTGCCGACCTGAAAGGCAGCCACGATGGTTGACCCAAAGGCAAAGGCTCCCGGTTCAACCTCAGTCGCGTGCTGGCTGGATGTGTTCGTAAAAGTATCGGTGCTTAGCTTGGTGAGCGGGACTGGCGGTATGGGAGGAATGGTCGAGTGACTGCTGCCCGAGCCGCAACCTGCAAGCAAGAGCGCCAAAAGGACCGAGGTGGCCGATACTGCCCAAATTCGTGACACTTGGAAGGTCAGAAAAAACCGACGCACAGAATTCATCGCGATTGAATTTACACCGTAGGACGCCTTCCCGTCACTTACGCAGCTTCGGACCGGTACTTACAATCAGCCGAAGGAGGACTTTATGGCTATGTACGGTGATGCTCCTGGGCGGCGAGTCATTAATGTCGGCGGAGGAACGGCAGGAAGGATCATAGGACTTGGCGTCGCGGGCTTATTGATTCTGATCCTGTTGCTGAATTCGATCATCAGGGTTCCCACCGGTTCGGTAAGCGTGCTCACGCTTTTCGGAAGAGTCACGGGCGAAGTCTTGCCGGAAGGGATTCATGTGATCAATCCGCTGAAGGCGAGCAATGAGCTGTCGATTCGGACCCAAGAGCTCAAGGAGTCGGCCAGCGTGCCTTCCAGCGAGGGATTGGTGATGAATCTGGACACCTCGCTCATCTATCACATCAATCCCGAAAAAGCCGCTGACCTGTATCAACGGGTTGGGCCGAATTACGTTACGGTGTTGGTTGAACCCAACTTGCGCGCAGCCATCCGCGAATCCACCGCTTCGCACTCGGCGAATGCTCTCTACACCGGCGAACGGGAAATGGTCGCCAAGCAAATTTTTGGTTCGCTAACCTCGCAACTCGGGGAGCGCGGAATATATGTCGAGAATGTGTTATTGCGAGACATCCAGTTGCCGATGACCTTGAAGGCTTCTATCGAAGCCAAGCAGCAGGCCGAGCAAGAGGCTCTGGCAATGAATTTCCGGCTGCAGAAGGAGACGCAAGAGGCGCAGCGCAAGCGCATCGAAGCCGCGGGAATCAGAGACTTCCAGCAGATCGTGGCCCAGGGGATCAGCCCGGCACTGCTCGAGTGGAAGGGCATCGAGGCGACCGAAACTCTGGCCAAGAGCGGAAATTCGAAGGTGGTGGTGATTGGGAATAATAAGAACGGGCTGCCATTGATCTTGGGTCAGTAAGAAGCATCCAGCACAGAGATACGGAAACTAAAGACGAAGTCGAGGCATCCTGCTTCGCCACGAGTTCCCCCGGGACTAAGGCCCGGTTGGTCTCGCCCTGAACGCGGCCTGAAAGCCGCTCTTCCACGTTTTTGCAACGGGCCAAGGGGCCAGTCTTGCATGTGTCGAAGGGCGTCGCTTGTTAGGATGGTGCGGTGAGTTCGCTGCTCGAGGTGCGGAATCTTACGATCGAGTTCCTGGGCTCGCCTGGAACGGGCATGGCCGGCGCTACCTCAACTGCCGTGCGGGACCTCAGTTTCAGCATTGCTCCCGGCGAAGTTCTCGGGCTCGTAGGGGAATCAGGGTCGGGCAAGTCAGTCACTTCGCTGGCGATCATGCGATTGCTGGTGCCGCAGGCGCGTGCGGGAGGAGAAATCCTGTTCGGAGATAATGGGGAGCCCGGTCGTGACATCCTGAAAATCCCTGAGAACGAAGTACGCCAGATTCGCGGTTCCAGGATCGCGATGATCTTCCAGGAGCCTATGACCGCGCTGAATCCCGTGATGCGCGTCGGCGATCAGATTGCCGAGGCGATGCTGGCCCATCAAAAAGTGGGGCGGCGTGAGGCCGGCGAGCGGGCGATCGAGGCCATGAAGGACGTGGCTATACCGGACGCGGCACGACGCAGCCGCGATTATCCCCACCAACTCTCCGGGGGCATGCGGCAGCGCATCATGATTGCGATAGCGTTGGTGAATCGACCGCGACTGCTGATCGCGGACGAGCCCACGACTGCCCTGGACGTAACCATCCAGGCGCAGATTCTGGATTTGTTGAGTGAATTACGAGCGAAGTATGGGCTGGCCATGTTGTTCATCTCCCATGACTTGGCCGTCGTTGCACAGGTAGCTGATCGCGTGGCGGTCATGTATGCGGGCTGTCTGGCGGAGGTCGGATCGAAGCAGGACATTTTTGCCAACCCGGCGCATCCATACACTCGCGGACTGCTGAAGGCCGCGCCAACGCTGCGAACCAGGCGCGACCGGCCGCTGCCAACCATCGAAGGAACGGTGCCGGGGCCGCAGTCTCTGCCGCAAGGATGTCCGTTCGAGCCAAGATGCGATTGGCGCCAGCCGCAATGCCAGCGGGCGGTACCGCCGCTGGTCGAAGTCAACAAGGGACACTGGGCCAGGTGTCCAGTGGTGAATTCCAGTTATTCATGAGCCACCGTCCGCTCGCAAGAGGCAGGACCTCACACCTCGACGACCAGGTCCCCGTCGGTTCAGGAACGCATTCCGAAAAACGGAACAGAATTGCCAACTTGGTGCCAGCAAGCATTGACAGGGCTATAATCGGCAGTCCGTCGGGTGGCATGTGCGGGTCCTGATACTCAGCGATATCCACAGTAATATCGAGGCGCTGCAGGCGTGTCTCCGAGCGGTGCCTGGGTATGACGCGGTGGTCAACCTGGGTGACATCGTCGGATATGGAGCGAATCCGAATGAGGCCGTTCAGCGGGCGCGAGAACTGGGCGGGTACCTGGTTCGGGGAAATCACGATAAAGCCGCGACTGGGCTCATCGACCTGAGCGAGTTCAATCCGCTCGCCGGTATGGCGGCGCTGTGGACCCGGAATCAGCTGACCGCCGAGAATCTGGAATGGTTGCGTCAGCTCCCGCAAGGTCCGATTCAAGTTCCGGAATTACCGGACGTGCAGTTTGTGCACGGCTCCCCCGTTGATGAAGACGAATACCTGGTCACACCCACCGATGCTGTGCAATCGCTCCTCACCTTTCCAGTTCCGGTCACATTTTTCGGACATTCCCACGTACAAGGAGCTTTCAGCTCAGATCCCTCCGAAGAGGGCGCGTTGCGGCCGGTGTACGCCAGCGTGGGGCGAGCCGAGTCGGTGGATTGGGAGTTGCGAGCCGGCGCGCATTATCTTATTAATCCGGGTTCGGTGGGGCAGCCGCGGGACGGAGATTGGAGGGCGGCATTCGCGATCTTTGATTCGGAGAAGCGATCGGTTGCGTTTCATCGGGTACCCTATGACCTGAAAACTGCGCAGGATCGCATCGTGGCAGCCAACCTGCCTCCGCGGCTGGCAACGCGGCTAGCGGCCGGGCGGTGAGATTATGAGAATCGAAGCGTGGCCGTTGGACGGAGATCAGTCCTGAGGTTGTAAACTCTCCTACATGAGTGATCGGTATTCGACTAGCGGAAACGGCAGCAGTTCCCATTTGTTCTCCCACCAAAAGAAAGCGCCTGAGAGCTATCTGATTGCCAACATCGATGGTGGCGCGCGGGGGAATCCCGGGCCGGCCGGTTATGGAGTTGTCCTCAAGAATCAAGCCGGCCAAAAAGTTGCTTCGCTCAGCCAGTTTCTTGGACACCAGACAAATAATTACGCCGAGTACAGCGGATTTCTTGCCGCCCTCGAGTACGCGCTTGAGCACGGGCCGAAGGCGTTGAAGGTAATCAGCGATTCGGAACTATTGGTGAAACAGGTTCGCGGACAGTACAAGGTCAAGAACCCCGCCTTGCAGGAACTACATGGCCGCGCCAAGCAATTGATTGCGAAGCTGGAGTGGTTTTCGATCGATCACTCATTTCGGGAGCAGAATCAAGAAGCGGATCGGCTAGCCAACCAGGCAATGGATCTCGGCATGGGCCGGCGCAAATGAGCGGCACTGCTACCGATCAGATCTGTGGCTATCGCTGTGGATCGGTCTCTGCCTTCAGTGGTTTGAAAGCTCATCACATAGGATCCGAAGGGACACAAAGGACACGGATGACCATCAGAGCCATTCGGAAATTCATTTTTATCCTGGTGACCTGCGCGGCTGGTCTTGCGCAGTCAAGTAAGGTCTCGCTGGATGCGGCGATTGACTCGTTGTACTCGGTCAGCGGATTTGAGCAGGTGGGAATTTCTCCTGAGGGGACTCAGGTGGCTTGGGTGCAGAGATTGCCTTCCGGGGGGAGCGGGATCTTCGTGACCGCTACCGCGCCTCCCGCGCAGCCGAGGCGCATTTCGGCAGCTTCCGACGATCAGCCGCGGGAGGAAGATCACCTGGCCTGGTCTCCGGACAGCAAGCGCCTGGCATTTCTCTCGGATGCAGGCGGAGGGCAGTTGCAGCTTTATATCAGTGATCTGGGCGCGAATCCGGCACGGAAGTTGACCGATTTGCAGGGCTTTGTCGATGCCCCGGAATGGGCGCCGGACGGAAAGTCGGTGGCAATTCTGTTTACGGAGAATTCGCCGCGTGCCTCCGGCCCGCTTATGCCGATGGCCCCGGAAACGGGAGTGATCGCCAACAAAATCTATGAACAGCGTTTGATTGTTGTCGATGTGGACTCGGGGCAGGTTCGAAAGATCTCGCCCGCCGACATGTACGTCTACGAATACGACTGGTCCCCGGACGGAAAGAATTTTGTCGTAACTGCCGCAAAGGGAGCCGGAGACGCGAACTGGTATGTGGCGCAGCTCTATACCCTGCCGTCCAGCGGCGGGGAGATGAAGTCCATCTACAAGCCTCCCTTGCAGATTGCGGTTCCACGCTGGTCGCCGGATGGAAAGAATGTAGCCTTCATCGGCGGAATCATGAGCGACGAGGGTTCCGTGGGCGGAGATATTTACTTGCTTTCCGCGAACGGCGGCCGTGCGCGGGATGTAACCACTGGAATAAAGGCTTCGCCGAGTTGGCTGCGTTGGCTCTCACCAGCTAGCCTGTTGTTCGGAGAAATTGTCGACGGGCAAATCGGATTTTCATCCCTGGATCTAACCAATGGGAAGACGAGCACGTTGTGGACAGGGCCTGAAGTGGTCTCGACCGGAGACTGGGGGTCTTATGCACTGTCATTGTCGGCCGACGGTGAAAGTTCCGCCGTCATTCGGCAATCCTATTTGCATCCTCCGGAGATCTGGGCAGGACCGATCGGGTCCTGGCGGCAACTCACGCATGCTAACGATCATGTGAAGCCCTCATGGGGCGAGTTGCGCAGCCTTCACTGGACCAGTGATCGCTTCCAGGTGCAGGGCTGGCTACTCTATCCCGTGAACTACGATCCCAGGCAGCGCTATCCCATGGTCGTTTCCGTTCATGGGGGACCGGCGGTGGGAGAGGTTCCGTTCTGGCCGGAGCCGTTCTTCAATACGGCTCTGCTCTCGGGGCAAGGATTTTTTGTGTTTTATCCCAATCCGCGCGGGAGTTATGGGGCAGGCGAGGAGTTTACGCGGGCCAATGTCAAAGATTTCGGGTACGGAGACTTCCGAGACATTGTGGCTGGCGTCGACAAGATTGCGAGCGAGTTGCCGGTGGATAACAACCGCATCGGCATTACTGGCTGGAGTTATGGCGGATTCATGACCATGTGGGCGGTGACGCAAACCGACCGCTTCCGTGCCGCCGTAGCCGGAGCCGGCCTGTCGGACTGGCAGAGTTATTACGGGGAAAATGATATCGACGAGTGGATGATTCCTTATTTCGGGGCTTCCGTGTATCAGGATCCCGCTGTCTATGCAAAGAGTTCGCCGATCAACTTCATTACCAAGGCGAAGACCCCGACTTTGGTGTTAGTCGGCGACCGCGATGGAGAGTGTCCTCCGCCACAGTCACGTGAGTTCTGGCATGCGTTGAAAACCTTGGGGGTGGAAACCGAGCTGGTGATCTATTCCAGCGAGGGCCATTACATCGGGCAGACTGAGCACCAGCGAGATATCATTCATCGCACGCTGGGGTGGTTCGAGCGGTATCTGAGGTAGAACCAAGATGCCTCGCTACGCTCAGGATGACAATAGTCACTCGGCGGCGGAAGTGTGGTCGTGGATAATCTTCCAGCCTTCGGGGAATTTGCGGAAAATCAATGTGAACAGGCCGTGAGGATTCTTGCCATCGGAGGTGGTTAGATGCCATTCGCCCCGGATCAAAGCTGCCCGTGGTGACAGCGGCGCGATGTTCAGGTTGGCGAATTCCAGTTTTCCCATTTCGTGGCCTTCGCCCTGGTAGCGTTTGCGATAACGCTCGAGCGCCTCGTCCCAGCCACGGGATGCTTGCCCTCCGGAGAAAAACGTTAGTTCAGGAGATTGCCAGTAGCCCTGCATGAATTTTTCCAGATCGTGATTGTTCCAGGCTTGCACTTGCGCGTTTAGAACTCCCTCGATCGAGCTCTTGATGTCGTGTGGCGAGTTCTTTTGGGCCAAGCCGGGGAGAGTTGAAAACACGATTAGGGCGAGGATGATCAGTCGCTGCATGGGCTCCTCCCAGGCGCAACAGTGTCGCACAAATTTTCAGAGAGGCGGCAAAGATTTGAGCAGAACGCGTGCTGATGCTGTTCGGAGTTAGGCGGAAGTCCCTCGACTGCGGTTGATGCCCCTTACGTCAGCATCAAATTTCGCTCAGGTGAAGGGCGCTAAGTGACTTTATCCAGAAACCTCAAGCACGAGTTTTTTTGGCGACTTTGCCTGCGGCAACGTCGGTCGCCTGCCAGGGGCGTTTCGGGCGCTGCGGCTCGGGCTTGTCGCGATCCTGAATGCGGTCGTACTGATAAGCCTCGCTGACGGTACCCAACGATTCGTTGTATAAGCTGGGCAGGCCGAGGGCTTCTTTGAACTCCTCAGTGAATTGATGGAGCGCCTTCAGGTGGTCGGCAGTTGCGGGAATTTCGGTTTTCGAAGTCTTCAGGAACTGCTGATATCCGCGGTTGACCAGTTTGGAAATTTCCGAGCCGACCAGGTACCCGGGGTAGGCAAAAATCTTGGCGGTGGCGTCATCATTCTTCTGGATCGCCGCCGAAACGTTGTATTTTTTAACAAAGACGCGGCCCTGGGTGCCGGGCGCCTCGATTAGATCGAAGCCTTGATCCCGCAACCAGTTCACCACGTCGTCAAAAGACCGTTGTTCTTCCTTGGACATTGCGTTATAAATCCTCGTTTCCCGCTCACTTAGATGCGTTCCAAAGGGACAGCGTACGGGAAGCATCTTTCCTGGATCGTAGCCAGGATGGCTATAATCTAAGAACAAGTATTAGATACAGGTTTTTAGGCCAGTAGGCACATTACGATAGTCACGGGGATTTCGTCCACCACATGACGCAACAGCCTCACGCAAAGGGAGAAGGGTTTGCCTCAGCATCGCGCCTGCGGAGTAGCTTGCATATCCCGCTACGCTTCGGGGAGAACCCACTGGACCGAATCGGGAATACACCGCTGCTGCGCTTTGGGTCACTGACCCGAGATCTGCCCGATGTGCAGATTCTGGGGAAAGCCGAGTGGTTCAATCCCGGGGGATCGGTCAAAGATCGGGCGGCAGCGAACATCATCGCGGAAGCACGGCGAGCTGGACAATTCGGGCCGGGCAAGATTCTGCTCGATTCCACCAGCGGGAATACGGGCATAGCCTACGCCATGCTGGGTGCGGCCCAAGGATTCCCAGTCACGTTGTGCGTGCCGGAAAATGTCTCCATTGAGCGCAAGCGGATTCTCCAGGCGTATGGCGCGAACATCATTTACACCGATCCTGCTGAAGGCTCTGACGGGGCCATTCGACTAGCGCGCCAGCTGCACGCGGGAGACCCCGAGAAGTATTTTTATGCCGACCAGTATTCCAACGACGCGAACTGGCGAGCACACTATCTGACCACCGCCAATGAAATCTGGCAGCAGACACAGGGATGGATTACACATTTCGTTTCAATCCTGGGCACCAGCGGGACATTCGTGGGTACGACTCGACGTCTGAAGGAGTTGAATCCTGGCGTGCGCTGTATCTCGCTGCAGCCGGATTCTCCGTTCCATGGCATCGAAGGAACCAAGCACATGCCTACAGCAATCGTGCCCAAAATTTACGATTCGGGCTTGGCTGACAGTGAACTGGGGATTGCCACGGAAGACGCGTACAAGATGGTAAAAAGATTGGCGCGACAGGAGGCAGTGCTGGTGGGAATCTCAGCGGCAGCGGCGGTGGTTGGCTGCCTGCACATCGCGGAGACACTCAAAAGAGGACAGCGCGCCACCATTGTGACCATTCTGTGCGACTCCGGCGAAAAATACCTGAGCGAGAGATTCTGGGACGAAAGCTAAGCGCGAGTAGTCAGTAGTCGGGAGTCAGTAGTCAGCGGCTGACTCCTGTCTACTGACTCCTGACCACTTTCTTGATGCTTAAGATAAGCAAACAGTTTTACGATTCCCTTCGCCAGCATGGCGAGGAGACTTACCCGCACGAATGCTGCGGGGTTCTACTGGGGACCATCAGCGACGGTATGCGCGTGGTTACGTCGGTGGTTCGATGTGGGAACACACGAGACGACTCCCCTCAAAACCGTTACAACATCGATCCCAAGGAACTGATTCGAATTCAGCGCGAGGGACGAGAGCGGGACGAAGATATCGTCGGCTTCTATCACTCCCACCCCGATCATCCCGCGCAGTGGTCGAAGACTGATTTCGCGGAGGCACATTGGTACGGATGCTCGTATGTAATCACGAGCGTAGCCATGGGGAGAGCGGACACGACGAATTCGTTCGAGTTAACGGGAATGGATGAGAACGAAAAAAAGTTTGTGGACGAAAAGATCGAGGTGATGTGAAGTGGATCGTACCCAGATCCCTCGCTTTGCTCGGGATGACAATTCCGGGAAGTCGCAGTGTGCAAATTTCAGTCGCCAATTTTGAGCCGAGGGAGGAAGTACGCGCGTACTGCGGGGCGAGTCAGATACAACAGCAGGGCTCCGGCGATGATCATCCCTACTCCGCTTCTGAGCCAATCGCCCAAAAGCGCATGGACGAAATCGGCCGCGAAATTTGTCGCTACGATGGAGATGCCGAGGAGCCATCCCCAGTACCGCCGGCGAAACCAGCCCACGGCTGCGGAGAGCAACACCATAGATAAGACAGCGAATGGAACAGCTACAATCCGCCCCAGTGCTGCCAGTTCGAGGTGAGCGGGACGGTTCAGATCCCAGAGTCGGTCCAGAAAAGTTCCCGGCCGGAAGAGAGTAATGGCGGCGTAAGCGGCCATCAAGAATCCGAAACAGAAGAAGGCGCCTACCAGAACGAATCCACGGGGCCGGGTTGCTTCCAAATCAGGCATTCGGGGGTTTGATGACTGAGCCAGATTAGTCTTGAGTCACGGCCAAGGGCTACCACTTCCTGAGTTTTGATACCTTTATAAGGGACTGACTATACCAAGTCGCGAATCTTTCCGCGGCTACACGGCATCTTGAAGGGAGATATGCTCAAAATTCACATTCCAACGCCGCTTCGACAGTATGCGGGGAAGCAGGCCGCGGTTGAGGTCAAAGGGGGGACGGTGGCTGAGGCTTTGAATAGCCTGGTCAGCCAGCACCCCGATCTGCGCCGACACCTCTACACCGACGACGGCAAGCTCCGCGCTTTTGTGAACATTTACCTCAATGACGAAGACATCCGCTATCTGCAAAAAGAGGCCACGCAGGTGAAGGAGAGTGATAATATCTCCATCGTGCCTTCGATTGCGGGCGGCCTGCAAGATAAAGAGTCGATGTACTTCGAGTCACAAACCGACCTGATGTGTTGTTGCCCTTCCTGCTGTTGTCGGTAGTCCGCACGCGGTCTGATCCCCTAAAATTAGAAATCATCGAGGTTCCCAATGCCTACCGTGACTGAAGTAAAACCCGAAGCGGCCCAGCTCAGTAATGACGAGATCCTGCGTTACTCGCGCCATCTGATCATGCCCGAAGTGGGCATGGAGGGGCAGCAGAAGCTCAAGGCGGCGAGGGTACTGTGCATCGGCGCGGGTGGGCTGGGATCGCCGCTGGCGCTGTATTTGACCGCCGCGGGTGTGGGGACACTGGGCCTGGTTGATTTTGATGTCGTGGATTACACCAACCTGCAGCGGCAGATCATCCACTCCACCGCCGACGTGGGGCGCAAGAAACTGGAGTCGGCCGCGGAAAAGCTGAAGGGGATTAATCCGTTCCTGAACTTGCGTACCTTCGAAACCAGGCTGACCAGCGACAACGCGCTGGAGTTGTTCCGGGAGTTCGACATCATTGCCGATGGCACTGACAACTTCCCTACGCGATATCTGGTAAACGATGCCTGCGTGCTCACCGGCAAGCCCAACGTATACGGATCGATCTTCCGATTTGAAGGACAGGCGAGCGTGTTCGCCATGGAGCAGGGCCCCTGCTACCGCTGCTTGTATCCGGAACCGCCACCGCCGGGACTGGTTCCCTCCTGCGCCGAAGGGGGCGTGCTGGGAATTCTGCCTGGGCTGGTCGGAGTTATACAGGCCACGGAAACGATCAAGCTGATACTTGGCCAAGGCCAGCCGCTGATCGGTCGCTTGCTGCTGGTAGATGCTCTGGGCATGAGTTTCCGCGAGCTTAAGCTGCGTAAAAATCCCGATTGCCCGGTGTGCGGCACTCATCCTACGATCACGAAGCTGATAGACTACAACGAGTTTTGCGGCATTCGTGGCGAGGAGAAACCCGTGGAAGCAGGTGTTCCTGAAATTCAGGTGGAAGAGCTCAAGCGCAGGCTCGATGCCGGCGAAAACATCTTCGTTCTGGACGTGCGCGAGCCGCACGAATACCAGATCTGCAACATCCAGGGATATCTGATTCCCCTCGGCGATCTGCCTAAGCGAGTGAACGAGCTGGATACCAGCCGCGAGATTGTGGCGCACTGCCGCTCGGGGGTGCGCAGCGCCAAAGCAGTCAATTTCTTGAAGCAGGCCGGATTCAAGAAGGTCACCAATCTTGCCGGCGGGATTCTGGCGTGGGCCGATCGCATCGACCCCACAATGCCGAAATACTAATTTTCGACTGGGTTCTCGGCCCGAAGGGAGCGCGAAAGGCGCTCTCTTTTTTGCAGGTTAATTGATACCCGCCAGCATCTTATTGTCATCTGGGGAGCACTTCACGCTGAGGTGAATTCAACTTGACGCGGTTTCTGTAACTGCGGGAGCAGGACAAGCGCGGTGATGTCATTCTTGCGGGAGCGTTTTGCTTTGTCGACCGCTCTGTTCAAGACATCTTCACAGAGTTGCTGCGCGGTTGAGATGTTGGCGTGTGCCAGGACTTCCGTGACGCGATCCAACCCGAACTCGACGCCATCGTAGCGCATTTCGGTGACCCCCCTCGAAACTAACAAGAGACAGGCGGCCGCTGGCAGAGCCACCGTAGGTGCGTCATGGGTCACGTGGGAAAACAAGCCCAAGGGAAGCCCGGTCGCGGCCAGCCGACTTACGCTGCTTCCGTCCCGCAGCAGGGCGGGCGTATGTCCGGCATTGCTGTAACAGACTGTGCCCATTCTTTCGTTGTAGCAACCCATGAACGCAGGGCAGGCGCGGACACCGTGGGCGGCGTCCATCACGGCGCGATTCAGCTGCAGAGATAATTCCATCATGGCATTGGCTTCGTTAATGTCGTCGGCGGAGAAAAGATCATGGCCCTGAGCGCGGAAAGTCTGCTGCGCGGCCGAAACAATATTGACGTTTTCGCTATGACGTCCGGCAACATCCAGAAGTACGAAAAGGACCAGGTGAGGAGCCACGCGAAGGAAATCATAGAAGTCGCCGCCGATGCGTTCTCCCCAATAAATAGCGGAAATCTGCGCACCATTCAGCGATGGGACGTTGATGGGAGCGAGCCCTGCAGCTGAATCCTTTTTGGGTCGAAAGCCGAGTCGCATAAACCTTCAGGCGAGGAAAGTACCACAAGGCTTGTGGCGTGTCATCACCCGGGCTTAATCCCTTCCAGTTGGGACAGTTACGCCGCCCTGAGGGGCCGCTCTTCCACAAAACACTTTATTCAGGGAGCGTGTGCGCCTTGGAGGTTTGGTGTTCCATGCGGGTACGAGGCCTGGGATGCTCTTGCGGCTTTTGAAACCGGTTTAGCTGCCGTATTTGTTGGCCAGGAACCTGACCAGGTCGGTTTGCAGTTGGCCGTAATCTTCGTGGATGCTGCTTCGCAGAGCGACTTCGGTGGAATTGCCCTCGCCGATCCTGGCCAGGATTCTGGGCAGCTCGCTGACGCCGTAGGTGTCGGTGATGAATTCCACCGCTGCCAGCGATTCATCGTACGCGAGTATAGCTTCGGGCGTGGAGAACTGCACGAAACCGCCTTCCAGCGCGTTGAACGGAATCTCCTGCTGAAGCGCAAACAGTTGTTGCAGGCGGCGGCCGCGGCTGCCCAGCGTCTTCGGTTCCAGCACCTGCGCGATGCCTTCGTGCAGCCACTGCGGGCAACGTCCGCTGGACATCTGGTTAATGAACGAGTGCGCAAGCTCGTGTTTCAGAACGCGCGCCAGTTCGGAGTTCACCGAATCCATTCCACGAATCGGGATTCGCAGTTTGCCGTCGTTGACCGCGCCGGTCCAGGCGGGAGCCTGGGTTACGTCGAAATAGGCCTGCTCGGTAAACAGGAAAACGGAAATGCTCTCGCGCGGCGTGTAATTGAGGTCGCGCTGGAGATCGTTGTAGGCTGACTCCAAGGTCATCAGAATCGCTTGCCGGAAGGACTCGGAGGTCTGCTTACCTTCAAAATGCAAGGTAAAGTGACTGCTGAGGCGCTCGCTGAAGTCGGCCTCATTCTTTATTTCTCGTTCCGCCTTGTCGAGGTAGGCCTGAATGGAGGCATCTGGACGTAAGCGAAGAGATGCCTTCCAGGAGCGCACCGCATCCTTGAGATCATCGGACGCGTACTGGGCTGCGCCCAGCATCGCAAAAGCGTCGGCGGAAGCGGGCGCGAGGCGAGTAGCCCTCTCCGCGTAAGAGACGGCCTCCTGGGCCTTGCCCATTCTCACCAGAGTAGCGGCATAATAACCAAGGATGGTCGGACTATCCGACTGGAACCGCAAGGCAGAGTCGAAATAGGCGCGCGCTTGGGGAAAGTTTCCCGCATCGAACTCGTGCTTACCCGCAATGAAGTAGGCGGCGGCCGTAATCTCAGGTTGCGAGGCATCCTCGACCGAACGCAGCGCGTCGGTATCGACATGGCCGTTGCGGATCAGCCTGGCAGGCAGGTCCGCCCCAGCGCTGAGTTCTTCTTGCGGAACTACACTAGGTGTATCCTGCTCCGATTTGGCGGAAGCCGAAGAGGCAAACTGCGGAGGCACGCCGCCGGATTCCACGCGTTCGACCGAGGCTTGCGGAATGGCGTATGTATCTTCGCCGATGTCGTATTCCAGGCGAGCGCCGTTCTGACGAACATGATCGGCCCAAATGGCGCGGCCGTTCTTCAGGTGGATGACATCGGCAGGGCATGCGAGGGCCGATGCGATCAGAAGAAATGGAATAATAGAGCGCCGCACGAGCGAATTTTAGCAACGGCCCGAGGGTCCACCTAGTGACTGAAGTAATTGGAAAAGCAGGCCAGAAGCGCGCCGCACAGTTCCTCTTCGTCACTTGGATGGTGCTTTCTATGGCGGGCGGAGTGCGGTCGGCTCCCAGGTTGTCGGCGTCCCCAAACCAATCAGCGGAAAAACCTGCGGAACAGCTTTATCTGCAACTACGCAGCGTGGAACTGGATGCTGCCAGAGTTTACAGCATTCGGGATGCTGCCCTCGATTACGCCAAGATCCATATCACTCTGGACGATGGAAAGATCGCGTTTACCAATGATGTCTACGGAAGAGTGACCGGCGCTTTCTTCGAAGGGGACGGTGAATTGCTCGTAGTACCGCCTGACCAAGCGGAGCGCGCCTCGATGATGTTGTTTACCGGCGCTGCTATTCTCGAGGAACGCTTTCAAACAGCTTATTTTCGTTTTAATGACAATACCTTTTCCGATCTGCAGCCAAAGTTGCGACCCACCTCAGAGGGAAAAGATTTCGTCGCTCAGTGGGATGACACGGCCCGCAACTTAGCCCCCTCAGACGCTTTGCGCTTGTTTATGAGTTTCAGCCGCTGCCTGCCGGAAAGCGGGGAGTCCAGTTCGGGACCTCGCAATTGTGAGTTGCCTTCCGATGATCGCTTCCTGCGTGCGCAGATACAAGGTAGCAAGTTGGGGGTTTTCGACGTCGCCTACGACTCAGTAGCCGCGGAACAGGTGTCCATCGGCCAGCAAAGGATGCGTGACGGAATAAATTATTACAATTTGTGGACAGGATTTTCGACCAACCTTTCAAAAGGACGAGAAGAAAAACCGTTGCACGACGAGATTTCCATTCAGTCTTACCAGATTGATGCCGAGGTGAGGCCGCCTAGCAACTTACAAGCAAATGCGCGGATGGAGATCGAAGTGCTCGAAAGCAGCCCGCGGGCAGCCTTATTCGAGCTTTCGCGGTATCTGAAAATAAGCGCGCTCACCCTGGATGGCAAACCGCTGGAATTTATTCAGAACCAGGCCGTCGAGGGGACGCAGCTCGCACGGCGCGGCAATGATCTGGTGGCAGTCGTTTTCCCGGAACCGCTTCAGGTCGGTAAAAAGCTAGAGCTGAATTTTGTCTATGGAGGAGATGTTCTGTCGGAAGCGGGTGGCGGACTGGTCTATGTTGGCGCGCGCGGAATCTGGTACCCGAACCGCGGCATGGCGGCAGCTAACTTCGATTTGCGATTTCGATATCCGGCGGGATGGTCCCTGCTGGCGACGGGGACACGTGTGTCCACAGATGAAGACACGGAAGCAGCACAACCGGCGGCGGGGAAGTCGAGCCGCTGGACAACTAAAATTCCCATCCCAGTCGCCGGCTTCAACCTGGGAAAATATTTCCGTGCAGAAGCTCGAGCCACCGACGCTATCGTGGAAACCTATGCGGCAGCGGGATTAGAGCGGGCTTTTCCCAAGCCTCCGCCCGAGGAAACCGTTGCTGTACCGCGCGTGCCACCTTTACTGCCAACTCCGCGCGAGAGTCTGCCCGTGCTAGCACCCCCAGTGTCGCCGGCGCGAAACGCGCAGTTCGTCGCCGACAACGCTGCCCGAGCCATCAATTTTTACTCGGAGCGTTTCGGGCCCTATCCGTTCGGCACCCTGCGCCTGACGCAAATGCCGGGACCACTCAGCCAGGGCTGGCCGGGACTGGTCTTCCTTTCCAGCTTTTCGTTCCTGCTGCCCGAGCAGTTAGCCCATCTCCAATCGGATCCTGTAGAAGAACTGCTGTCCAGGCAAGTGACCGCGCACGAGACCGCCCATCAATGGTGGGGCGACCTGGTGTTCTGGCGGGGCTATCGCGATCAATGGCTGTTCGAAGGTCTGGCAAATTATTGTTCTTTGATGATATTGGAGACGCAAAATCCCGCCGGCTTTCGTCGCATCATGAGCCGCTATCGGGACAACCTGCTGCAAAAGAATAAAGCGGGCGCAATTCTGAAGGATGCAGGGCCGGTGACCCTTGGCATGCGGCTATCTTCCGCCCAATTTCCCGATGGCTACGAGGCGATCAGTTATGGGCGCGGCACCTGGTTATTCCACATGCTTCGGCACATGCTGGATGACGTGCCGTTTGATGTCGAACGAAAAGGTAATCGTGAACCCGAGCGCTTTGCGCATGCGTTATTCAGATTGAGAGAGCAGTACTCCGGAAAGCCGGTAACCACCCGCGAGGTGCTGCAGACATTCGCCGAGGAATTGCCTCCCCAGGAGAGATATGAAGGGAAAAAGCGGCTAGATTGGTTCTATGACGGCTGGGTGAATGGCACGGCGATTCCTCATCTGCAGTTGCAGAACGTCAAACTGACAGAGAATGGTCAGGCTGTGTCCGCCAGCGGAACTATTTTGCAGAAAGATGCAACGAAGGACCTGGTGACATCCGTTCCGATCTTTGCGCAGCTGAGCGGAAACCGGCGCGTGTTCATCGGCCATGTTTTCGCCGATGGGCCGGAGACATCATTCAGAATCTTCGCACCCGCCGGGACACGGAAGTTAGTGGTCGACCCGGAAGAGACAGTGTTGAGAAATTGAGCGCCCAGCATCGTTGGGCGGCTAATCCAGGTAATGCATTACCAGCTTCTGTATTCCTGAAAAACAGCAGGTTCTCGCCGGTAGATAGATTTTCAAGCGCGGCGGCTGTAATACCGGGTTGCGAGCATGATCTGCTCAGGAACTCGGTCGAGTGGGACAACCCGTTCGAGCACTCCCATTTCGGCGCAGGTGCGCGGCATTCAGAACCAGTCCCAAAACCTGTCGGCTGCAGAAGATGGAATCCGCGCAGCTGACATTGCTCAGGAAGTGGCGAACATGACCAAGTTCTCCATCCTGAACCAGACCGGCATTTCCTCTCTGGCGCAAGCTAACGCCATGCAGCAGCAGGTACTCGCTCTGCTGAGGTAATGCCTCAATAGGATGAGGTGGGGCAACCACCCCACCTCTTCCTAATAGGTCAAACCCATGCGCATCGACCCGGTACAAGTCGCTGCGACCATCAACCAGGCGGATCTTGCCTCCGTGCATCGTGCTCCCCTGCCCGCAAAGAGTGTGGTTGATAGCAGGCAACCGGAGCAGCCGAAAGTGGCGCCACCGCCGCCGGCACAGACGCAGATCAGCGTTTCCATCGACAATTACAAAAACGTCATTTATCAGTTTCTGGACTCACGAACCGGAGAAATAGTGCAGCAAGTCCCGCCCGAACAGGTTCTACAGGTCATGCGTAATATTGCTGACTTGCTTCGTCAATCTGAAAAGAAGCTGGAAATCAGGGTCTAGCGGGAGAAGCCATGAGTATAAGTCTTAACTTCAATTCAGCGACCGGTACCAGCAGCGGAACCGGCCTCGGGGCTGGCATTGACGTCACTGCTGTAGTGCAGCAGATTTTGAACGCGGACCGTTCCCCGGAGACGCTTTGGAAGTCTGAGCAATCGACGCTGAACGTGCAGACAACCTCGTGGAACAACCTGAACACGAATATCAAATCGCTGTTGGACAAGATTCATGGTCTGGCCGACGTGCTTGGAGTTTTCACGACGAGGACCGCCACTTCGTCGCAGCCGAACGTTGTCAGCGCGAGCGCGGATGCCTCAGCCGCAATCGGTAATCATGTCATCACGGTAGGCAATCTGGCTACGACCTCGTCTTATTACACGGGCCCGCTGGCCAGCAGCAGCACTACTTTTACGACGGGCAGCTTCAACTTGCAGGTGGGCAGCAATTCTCCGGTTACGATCACGGTAGACAGCACGAACAATACCTTAGATAGCCTGGCCGCTTACCTGAATGCACAGCATCTCGGAGTAGCCGCCAGCGTGGTCAACGACGCGACTGGGGCCCGCCTGGCGTTGGTCAGCCAATCCACGGGACAGCCCGGAGATCTGGCTATTTCCGCAAATACTACCGGGCTTAGTTTCACAAAGTCAGCCAGCGGGACCAATGCCGCACTCACGATTGACGGAGTGCCCATCAGCAGCGCCTCCAACACCGTGACCGGCGCATTAGCGGGCGTGACGCTGCATTTGACGGGAATATCCACCACGCCAGTGCAGCTCAGCATCGGGCAGGACACGAACGGCGTCAAGCAGGCGATCAACGATTTTGTAAGCAGTTACAACGCCGTGATCTCGGCCATAAACCTTCAGTTCAAGGTGGACCCCAATACCTATACCGCGGGGGAGCTCGCCTCGGATAGCGCCCTGCGCTCGGTGCAGACCAGCTTGCTGAAAGATATAACCTATTCCGTCAGCGACAATAACGGCTTCGTGAACCTGGCATCCATGGGCATCGATATGCAAAATGATGGGACCCTAACCGTGAATGATGCCAAGTTGAGCGATGCGCTCGCCAATCATGTTTCCAGTATTCAGAATTTTTTCCAGTCGGTCAGTCCGATAGGCTTTGGTTCAAATTTCAGCACTGACCTGACGCAGATGACCTCCAGCCAGGGCCTGATCCAGATGGATCTGAAGCAGATCGCCCAGGCCCAGAACACGCTGACCGATCAAATCAATGCGCTCGAGGACCGCTTAGCCATTAAGGAGACGCTGCTCATCAAACAGTACAGCCAGGTGAACGCCGCCTTGCAACAATTCCCACTGCTGATGGAGCAGATTACGGGTCAACTTTCTATTCTGACGAAGTCAGCATGAACAGAGATGCCAGATCGGTTTATCGCCAGGGAGTGGGTCAGAACGCCAACCCGCTCCGATTGATTGTTCTGCTGTACGAACAATTGATTGAAGACCTGCGCCGAGCGGTCCAAGCTATCGAAGCGGGCGACATCGAGGGCCGCACGAATCACCTCAGCCACGCGATGGAGGTTCTGGGCGAGCTGAACGCCTCGCTCAACCTGGAAGACGGGCAGGAAGTTGCGGAGAATCTCGCCCACTATTATGGCCTATTGCGGTCGGGGCTGTTTCATGTACAAGTTCACCCCGACCGCCGGATTTTGGAGAAACACATCGCTAACCTGCTTTCCTTGCGCGAGGCCGGGATCGAGGTAGAGCACAGGCACGGAAGCGCGTCACCGGTTACCCAAACAGAACTCGCCGCAAATCATGAGAGTGGCGGCCGGCCCTCTGAAAGCGATTGGAGGGCGTAGTGGCTGCTACGCAAGGATCGTTGCGCCCGGCGATTGACAAATTGCGCTCGGAGATCGAATGGGTGAAATCGGGCTGTGGCGAAGCGCCGCATGTAGCTTTGAATCACCTGGTAGAGTTGAATAGCTTCTTGGCGAACACCGCGGAGCTTCTTCGCGAGGCGCGATCGGCGCCCTCCACGCCTGATGCGAAGACAGAGATCAGCGAATACCGCGACTGCCTGGAGCGCCTGCGAGACGTGCTGCCATTGCTTCAGGAGCAGCTGCTGGCACAGCGCTCTCGTCTCGAACCTGAACGAGAGCACGTGCAAGCAGCTGCGGCCTGGGCACAATGCGCGAGGGGAATGCTGAAGTAGCCCACCACGCTACCACCAGGGCAATGCCTCATACCTCGAAAATCACACTTTCGTCCCTGAGGCGCCCCCTTCCGCGGTCTAATGAGGATTGGCGAAGTTCTCAGAGGCCTCACAACACAGCGATTAACATATGGCACAGCCCTTGCAAGGGTGCGTGCATCTGTTTACTCAGGGGGGACGTTCATGCGCAAGATCTCCGCTGTGCTGGCATTGGCTGCCTTGCTGGTTTCTCCCGCAGCCGGATTCGATAGTTACTGGCATTTGCAGTGCAGCCAAAAAGTTGGCGAGCAGTTCGGATTCAACGAAGATGCCTGGAAAATCATGCAGCTTGGCAATTTCTCGCCTGATTTTTTTGGACCGGTGTCTGAATACGCCTCCAGGAATTTGAACGGCGAGGCCCTGGCGGGCTTAAACCAATTCATCGCCAACAATCCGCAAGTTCGAGGGGCGGCAGTCTACCTGCATTTCGATAATCTGAGCGGAGATCTTCAACACAACTCGGATTTCGATTACTTATTCGTCCACTTGCTGCAGGCAACGCAACACCTGCTGGGCAGCTACAACAAGCTAAAAGTGGACGATCGTACCCGCAAGGTTTTGACGCTGGTCACCCTGGGGGCCTCTCTCCACGCGGTCCAGGATTTCTATAGCCACTCCGACTGGATTCACAACGACTTCAACAAGACGGATGTAAAGATGATCAAGCTGCCCTCAGGGGAGTTGCGCTCGCCTACCTGGTTCGAGTTCCGCAGCAAGCACGATCACCCGGATAAGTGGCCATTTCAGGTCAAGTCTGGAATTTATCCGCCGATCCCCGGGTCGCCGAACACGCATACGCATATGAACCACGACAATTCGCGGCTGATGTATACGGAAATCGAGAATCCTGGGCAGCCGCTAAGATTGCAAGCCGAATATCACAACACGGGACCGGTTCCCGCACGTGGCGACGACGCCTCGGACCTGGCTCACCAGCAGCTTGCCGTGAATACCGCGCAGGCCGCCAGCATCGAATGGGTCAAGAAGATAGAGGAAAATTCCGACGCCAGGAAAGCCATCGAATCGGCTAAGGGTTGGAATCTCAAGACGCATGATCCCCACCTCGCCAAGGAACTAAAGGCCGGCGAAACCACGCAAATGGTGCTTTCGTGCGCTTCCGGAAAGTGGGACGGAGATAATCCGCCGGCAGAACGGGGCGCTCTCTGCCGCTCGGTATTGGACCGCAAGATGAATTCGCTCGGAGGAACGACAGGGTCGGAACTGGAATCGGAGATTATTGGTCTGGCCGCGAACCTGGTGACACCTTTCGCGCTTAAGTTCACTGGCATGTTCTGGGATGTGCACGGGCAATACCACATCCTGGAACAATTGGCGCAGGATATCGGTTCGAATTCCGGGCACTACGCATTCAGTAAGAAATAATAGGTGCTCAGCTGGGAGACAAGGATGGGGACGGCCGAGGCGACCGTCCCCACGTTTTATTGTTCACCAGCGGAGGCATTGCTGCCCCACATGGCGTTACTTCCCCACATGGCATTGCTGCCCCACATGGCGTTGCCAGCCCAGATTGTGCTGAAACCATCCTGGGTACTCGATCCCCACATAGCATTGCTGCCCCACATAGCGTTGCTGCCGGATAAGAATTGGGAGTTCCCCCACACGGCCGACGTAGTCCAAACGGAAGATGTATTCCAGACAGCGGAGGGATCGCTGGTTAACAGCACTTGCCCAGAGGTGGAGTTGTGGGTCGCCGTCGGAGACATGGCGTTGCGGCTGGCTACGTCGGTGCTGTTGAGCGCGGCTTCCACGTCGATGTAACCCGCGCCAATGGTGAACACATCGTACTGGTCGGTGTAAGTTACGCCCGTTGTCGGATCAGTCACGCTGCTGGAAGCGGGAAAGGATTTCCACGCGGTCTTCATCAGCCGCGCTTTGACCTGATCGGGGCTGAGTGAAGGACTCTTCTGCAGGAGGTCGGCAACGGCGCCACTCACGACGCCGGCAGCCATGCTGGTTCCACTCAATGTGAAGTAGCTTGTCGAAGATGAACTGCTTCCCCCCACTACATAAAAGCTGTAGGGAACGCGGTTTCCCGGATATTCGTTATAGAGCGTGCCCGGTGCTTCGAGCGATACCAGTAAGTTGCCGGGGGCAACGACATCAGGTTTTATGACGTGATCGATGGCGGACGGACCCTTGGAACTATAGCTGGCGATGAGATCGTCAGTGCGCGTGGGCGTCCCCATGGGCTTCATTGCGCCCACAGTGATCACGTAGGGATCATTGCCGGGCGAGGTGATTGTGCCGTAACCACTTGTTGGCAGATAGCGGCCGTTGTTTCCAGCGGCCACCACGACCACAATACCGCTCTTCCAGGCCGCTTCCACGGCCTGACATACCGGATCGAGGTGGTAACTTTCATAGACTGGGCGGCCGAGAGAAAGGTTCATTACTCGAATGTTGTAGAGAAATTTCAAAGATATAGCCTGAGAGATCGCGGCGATTACCGCGCTGTCGCTGCCGACACCATTTTGGTCCAGAACACGAAGGTTGATCAGGTTTGCATCGGGCGCGATGCCTTCGAACGTGCGCGAATACTTCCATCCCGTGGAGTTGGCCCCGTCACCGGCGATGAGGCCGGCGATATGTGTTCCATGTCCATACTGATCGGAAGCGCTCCAGGTTCCCGGAACAAAGGTCTGGCTGTAGACCACTCGGGACAGGCCAAGAAATCCGTTCAAATCGGGGTGGCTGCTGATCCCGCTGTCAACCACCGCCACGCCAATTCCTGCTCCGGTATAACCTGACTGCCAGGCCGCAAACGCATTCACCGCGGGCGCTGCGTTGCTGAGCGTAGGACTCAATGAGCGATCCAGGCTTATGTATTTGACATCGCTCTGATTGGAAAGCGAAAGGATGCTGGAAAGCGGCAAGTTAGCCACCAGTCCGTTAACCAGAGGGAGCGAGTTCACAATCGAGCCCAGCAATCCGGTAATGGTTTGCAGGTCGAGAAGGCTGGGCGCCTGGTTATATTGGACGATCACGCGGGCCTGTGTGCCGGAGTACGTTTGCAGGTCCGGTGACACTTTCGACAGGTCTGCATGGGCCAGCGTCGTGGCGGCCACCAGAATGATAATCAGCAGTTTCTTCATTTGCGCATAACCCCGACTTCGAGTTGTGGACCAGTGGAACAAAAACTTGCTGTTTAAAATTGCAACAATGATTCCGAATCCCTTCTCCTTTAAAAACAATAACTTAGGAGTTCCCGTCTTGGAATACGCGGACAGATTGTCCGCATTGCAGCGAGTTGGAAATACCAAATCGTCCCCACGGGAGCACGCTCGCCGGCGTCGGAACTGGGTTTAAGTTGCTGGAACGTAAGCAAGAAAACTCTAGTAACTTCCCCGTCCCATTTTGGGTCGGACAATGTGGCGGGTCAGAGCACAATAGTGCGATGGCACGTGGGGACCAACTGGCGGCGTCTTTCTTTGTTGCCGGGATGTCGGCAGCCTCGGTCGGCTGTTTCGCGATGGCGTTCGCCCATTGGCACTCTGCCGATCCAACGAAATTCTTGTGCTACCTGGCCGTGGCCATTGCGGCGTCCTTTCTGAAGATCAAGCTGCCGGGCGTTAACGGCACGATGTCGGTTAATTTTCTCTTTGTGCTTCTGGGGGTCCTGGAGCTTAGCTTTGGCGAAACCCTGATTCTGGGGATCGCTGAAGTGCTTGTGCAGTCGTTCTGGAACTCCTCCAAGCAGATGCGGCCGATCCACATTGTTTTCAATGCCTCGCAGTTTTCGGTCGGCACTGCGGTGGCATGGGGTTTGTACAGCCTGTTAACGCGAGGAATTCTTCATGGGGCGGCTGGCCTCGCTCTCATTCTGGTCGCGATTACCTACTTTGCCTTCAACACGCTGTCGGTGGCGATGGTGGTGAGACTGAGCGAAGGCAAGCCCATCCTGAAGCTGTGGTCCGAGTCCTACTTCTGGTCTTTTCCTTATTATTTAGCGGGCGCTGCTATTACCGCGCTGGTCAGTTTTCTGAATCGGCATATTGGATGGCAGTCGTCGCTGCTGGTATTCCCACCTGTATACCTCATGTACCGTTCGTACCGGCTCTATCTGGGAAAGCTGGAGAATGAAAAGCGGCACGCGGAGCAGGTCTCCAGGATTCACCTGCGGACGATTGAAGCCTTGGCTCTGGCAATCGAGGCGAAAGACCACACGACTCACGATCACTTGCAGCGCGTGCGTGTCTACGCGATGGAATTGGCCAAAGAACTGGGTCTCAGCGAGGACGAAACCGAAGCGCTACAAGCCGCGGCCGTCTTGCATGACATCGGAAAACTGGCGGTTCCGGAGCACATCATTTCGAAGCCCGGCAAGCTTACACCGGATGAGTTCGAGAAAATGAAAGTGCATCCCATCGTCGGGGCCGAAATTCTGGAGCAGGTGGATTTTCCGTATCCGGTGGTTCCCATCGTTCATTCTCATCACGAGAAGTGGGACGGGAGTGGCTATCCCGATGGTCTCAAGGGCGAGTCAATTCCGATCGGGGCGCGCATTCTGGCGGCGGTCGATTGCCTGGATGCTCTGGCATCCGATCGTCAGTATCGGCGTGCTCTTCCGCTGAACGAAGCCATGAACCGGGTAATGGCGGAAGCGGGCACGAGTTTTGATCCGCAGATCGTGGAAATTCTCAGCCGCCGGTATGTGGAGTGGGAACGCCTGGCGAAACAAGAGCCGGCTCGAGTCGCAGCCAAATTGTCTACCGATGTGAAAGTTACGCGCGGCGCAGCTCCGGCTGCAGGCTTTGCTGAGGCCGAGAACAAGGTCCCCCAGCGGGGCGGGTCCGGACAGGAAATGTCGGCCCTGCTTGCTGCCGCTCGGCAACAAGGAGAAGTGATGTTTGATCTGAGCCGGCAAGCCGGTGTGGCTCTCTCCTTGGGCGATATGTTATCGATGTCGTCGATGAGACTGAGAAGTTTAGTGCACTACGATGCACTGGCGGTTTATTTGATCGAAGGCGACCTGCTCGTCCCCGCTTACGTTGAGGGTAATAACTACCGACTCTTTTCTTCATTACGGATTCCGCTGGGAGAGGGTCTGTCCGGGTGGGTGGCAAGCAACAATAAACCCATTCTGAATGGGAATCCATCCGTGGAGCCCGGATACCTCAACGATCCCAGCAAGTACAGCACCTTACGTTCAGCGTTAGCCGTTCCGCTGGAAGGAAAGTCCGGCCCTTTGGCAGTGCTTGCACTGTATCGCGCTCAGCAGGACGGGTTCACCAGGGATCATGTTAACGTCGTGATGGCCCTCGCTTCGAAAATGGGCTTCATGATTGAAAACGTCCGCACGGAAAAACCTCTTAGCCGATCTGTTACAGCTGGCTCTTAGTAAACCTCTGCTTCCCGCCTGCCCGCAACTTCCGCTTCTAACACGGTGCGGTTCGTTGCGAAGTCCAGAGCTGGAAACGTCAAGAATGCACCTGTAACATTCAATTCACCGGAAATTCATCGGACCGTAACAATAGTCGGAGAGCATTTCCCTAGCTCATCTGTCCCCAATCATTTCAAGACCAGGGTGACAGCACAGGCTTTATTCTGCGGGAGGGAAAATGAAAGGATTGCTAGCAGTTGCGCTGTCATTTGCCATCACGGGCAGCGCCGTGGCTGAACCGGCTGGGCAAGCCGCAGCTTCTACGACGTCAACGACAACGACCAGGAAAAGCAGCAAAAAGGCAGCATCCTCGACCAGCGTCGCGCAACAGCTGCAGGAAATGAAGCAGGCTCTGGACGCGCAGCAGCAGCAAATTCAGCAGCTTCGAATGGACGTACATAGCCGCGACCAGCAAATCCGCCAATTGGAAGACAGAGTCAATCAGAGCCAGTCGGCAGCAACCTCGGCCCAGAGCCAGGCGCAGGCGGCTGCTTCGCAAGCCGGGCAGCAGGAACAGACGGTCAGCGCCCTGAAGAGCGACGTAACCGACCTCAAGAGCAACGTCACCAACACCGCTCTCGCGGTACAGGAGAGTCAAAAGCGCGTTAACGACGAACTGGGAAGCCCCATAGCACTCCATTACAAGGGCGTTACGATTACGCCGGGTGGGTTTCTGGCGGTTGAATCGGCATGGCGGCAGCGGGCTCTGACCGCCGACGTCAATACTCCGTTCAATACGGTCCCGTTCCCGGGCTCACCGAATTACAATCTGGGGGAATTCTTCGCCTCTGGGCGCCAGTCACGCATTTCGGCACTGGTTGAGGGCAAGCTGAAGAGCGCGAAGATCGGCGGCTATTACGAGGCCGACTTCCTTTCAGCGGGCACCACCTCCAATAACAACCAGAGCAACAGCTATACGTTGCGCCAACGGCAGATTTGGGGACAAGCCGCATTTGAAAACGGCTTCAGCTTCACTGGCGGACAAATGTGGAGTCTGGTGACGGAGACCAAGAAAGGTCTGGATAACCGCACCGAGGCACTGCCCATGACAATCGATGCGCAATACCACATCGGTTTCAGCTGGGCGCGCCAGTACGGGGCGCGAGTGGTCAAGAACTTCAACAACAAGGTCTGGCTGGGCGCGTCGGTCGAGCAGCCACAGGCAATCCTGGTGGCTCATGGTAATTCGGCGAACGCTCTTCTCGGCGGACCGGGAGTGTCGGGCGGCCTCTACAACCCACTGGCAAACTATTCCTGGAACCGAACCCCGGACATCATCGCGAAGGCAGCCTTTGAGCCGGGTATCGGACACTACGAAGTGTTCGGTATTTTCCGGCAGTTCCGCGACCGCGCTTATCCTTGTGCTACGGCTTCGAGCACGAGTCCATGCGGCGTCCTGACGGGCACGCCTATCACGGCTCCTAGTGCCGTAGGAGCATTCAACAGTTCGCGCAGCGGCGGCGGCGTGGGCGCCAATGCGCGGGTGTCGGTTCTCAACAAGCACCTGGATCTCGGTGTCCACGGGCTGTTCGGCAATGGGGTCGGGCGCTACGGCACTTCCACGCTTCCGGACATAACCTTCCGGCCGAATGGCACGTTGGCGTTGGTCAAGAGCGCCCAAGGGCTCGGCACAATCGAATGGCATTCGACCAAGTGGGATTGGTACTTCAACGGTGGAGCCGAGTATGGAGGCCGTACAGCATTCACGACGTTGAGCAAAGGCAAGACCGTGGGTGTTGGTTACGGTTCCCCCTTGTTCAGCAATGCAGGTTGCTTCAGCGAGCAGGTCCCCGGAGCGAGCAACGGCTTCACCCCGGGAACACTGATCGGTTGCACTGGCGATACACGAGTGATCTATGAAGGCACGGTTGGATTCTGGTACAAAATCTACAACGGAGACAGAGGCCGCGTGCAGTTTGGACCACAGTACTCGTACGTCGACCGAGTGAGCTGGTTCGGAAAAGCGTCGGCCACAATTCCCAACCAACCGCAAGGCTACGACAACATGCTGTTCACGTCGTTTCGTTACTACCTGCCTTAGCGTTGGAAAATCGACTCGCTCCCGCGTGGAGAACTGCGCTGGAGCGAGTTACTTTTTGCGCGCGACCGCTCGCATGAATGCAGACGATGATATGAGCTGAAGCAGTCTTCTCTGATTTGCTAGTGTCCTGTTTCTGAAAATTCGTGACAGTAAGCTTTGAAAGGGCGCGGCTTCCACAGGTTGCGGAAAAACTCATACATACATCAAGAGGCGACGCTCAGGCGCTAAAGCGCGGACGTGTATTCAACGGCTTAGCGGCACGAGTAAACTCGTGCCCTTCCCGATTTTACTTGCCTGGTTCTTTTTCCCGCAGCCTCTAGAAGCCGTGCCCTTCCCGAAAACCTATTTTTGAAACACGCTCTAGCGAAACCATAACGACCAAAGCACATCCACCAGGGTGTGAGTCGTCGCTGATGCCAGCAGGCGCCGGCGATCGCACCAGGCGCGGCCATAAAAGAAGCCCGCTATGGTGGCAAGCAGTACGTATCTCCAATTGAACGGAAGAGGGTTGTTGAAGTGCGAGAGACCAAAAATCACGGAACTGGCGCAGAGAGCGCCCACTCGCCCCACGCGTGGTTCCAGCAGGTTCTGCAGCAATCCACGAAAAAACAATTCCTCAGGCACGGCCACAAAGAAGAAGGTGATCAGCAGGGACGAAATGACTGTCGCTGCCGAAGGCAGGCCCCTGTGGGGCGTGATGAAGTGAAGCGCTAGTCCTAACGAGAGCACGATGGGCGCGAAGAATAGAAGCTCACGGATTCCGACGATCAAGTCTCGCGCGCGAAGGACAAAGTCGTAGCCGACATGATCCAACCGGCGTACGACCAGGAATGCGTATAGCGCTGAGTCCACCAGCAAGAGCTTGGATAGGGACGTCAGACCGGAGTGCGGGAAGCTTCCCTCGATCCAGTGAAACTCCACAGGAATGCCGCAAGCGGCGAGGGCGACAACATCCTGCCAGCATATTTTCGCTGCCGCGTCAGGGGCGCCGGCGGGCGGCAGAAACTCGAATAATGCGCTGATGCCTACCGGAATCGCCAAGAAGGCGATCAAGAACTTCCAATGAAATTCACCCTGCGGCAATGAATAAAGGATGTAGGGGAGCACGAGCAGGCCGGGAGCGAGCACTCGGGTGCTGCTCCAGGTGAGAACTCTGCGCAGAGAGTCGGCCATCCCGAATCCGAAGAACCAGTAGGGCGCCAGAATCAGGGCGAAGGCCGTGAATGTAGTAGACATGTGGCCGATGCGCGTGCTCAAGGAAAAATGCTGGGCGAGAGCCCAGAAGGCGGCGAGGAGTACGGCATAAATCGCCACCGCAATGAGCGAGTGACCGGATCGCATAGGCAAGAATACTTATACTTCGATACGAGGTACGGAGCCAGCCCAACGCTTGGCCAGCGCTTTCTGAGACGCAGATGGTGCTAGAGTTAAGCCGATGCGTTCTGAAATAGAAGAAGCGATTACCCTCCTGCGCCGCGGCGATGATGAGGGGGTGGACAAAGCGCTGGCTCTTCTTCAGAACAGCGTCTTTTCCTTCAGCATGCGGGTGTGCGGGCAGCGGCAAGATGCTGAGGACACAATGCAGGAGGTTCTGGGCAGGTCCTTTCCTGTGTTGCGGAAATTTGATAATCCGAAGGCACTGCTGGTCTGGTTGTACAAGGTGGCCAAGACGCGATGTCTGATGAGCCGGCGGCGCAGCAAATTCGCGCCTCGCGAAGAGCTTTCCCTTGAAGAGTTGATGCCGAATCGCAGCGAACTCGAAAGCCTGGCTAGTGAAAATATCAATCCGGAAGCCTTTGCGATTCGAAGTGAAGAGGCAGGACGGCTGCGGGCCGCGATTCAGAAATTGCCGCCACAATATCGCATTGTCCTGGTGCTGCGGGATATGGAAGGGCTCACTGACGAAGAAGTGGGCGAGATCACCGGTCTGCGCGAGGGAACGGTGCGCGTGCGCCTGCACCGCGCAAGGCTCTTCGTGCGCAAAGAACTCATGAAGCTCCGGAGTCCGTCCCCAGCTAAGGTTCAAAGGATCCTTTCACCACGAACACAACCGTCTGCGCGCCGGCCATCCAACTGCAAAGCTATGTTTGCGGAGCTTTCGAACTACCTGGATGAGCAGTTGGACGACTCCCTGTGCAAGGAATTGGAAAGTCATCTGGATGGGTGTGGGCCATGCAAGGTGTTCCTCGCGAGTCTGCAGGCAACGATCGAGGAATGCCGGAAGTCACCAGCCATTTTGCCCAATGCGGAAGCCGCGGCTAAACTGCGCGAGAAGGTCCTCGACAATTACAAGCGCACGATTGCCCTTGTGAAAAGCACATCCTCCAGCCAGTCGTAAAGTCCCGAAAATTCTGTGTAACAAAATCGGCGCTCTTGCATTTATTCGTGTGGTCGGAAAACGATCACAGCAGGAGGCAGAATGATTTCGGTCCAAGTAGAACTTACACAAGCATTTAAGCAGCAGCGCCAATTCACTGGCCAAACCGGAAGCGGACATCATTTGTTGTTGGACGACACCGCCGGCGGCACCGGGGCAAAGCCCATTGAACTGGTAGCGGTCGGACTGGCCGGCTGCACTGCTTTCGACGTCATCACCGTTCTTCGCCAGAAGTATCACCAGAAGGTCACCGGTTACCAGGTGCGCGTGGAGGCGGACCAGGCGGAACGCCCACCGCAGGTTTTCACCGCGGTGCGAATACACCACATCGTTACCGGAATTGAGATTGACGAGCAAGCCTTACAGGAGGCGATCCGACTTTCGGAAGAGAAGTACTGCTCAGTCGGAGCGATGGTGCAGAAGACGGCCAGCCTGCACACCACGTACGAAATCGTCGAAGAGAAGACCGCCTGGATGCAGTGTGCTGCAGTGGCTGGAGCGCACGCTTGAGTGCGGCGGACTAGAACAAGGTCATGCTATGAATCGCAGAAATGTAATTATTTTGCTTCTACTGACAGCGACAATCACGGCGTTGAGCGCTTGTACCGCAGAGAAGCCGCAAACGTCGCAAGCCAAAGAAAACGTACGCCACGTTCCTGTGCTCTCGGTTCAGAAAAGCAATGTGCCTGATCTGCTGGAAGCGGTAGGAACCGTGCGCTCCGATCAAACCAGTGTGCTGGCCAGCCAGATGATGGGCAACATCCTGGAGATCCGGGCTCACGAAGGAGATCGCGTACAACGGGGAGCGGTATTGGCGGTCATCGATGACAGCCAGCCACGGGCAGCCATGGAGCGCGCCCGAGCGGCCGAGAACGCGGCTAAAGAGGAACTGCTGGCGGCCGAGTCTGACCTGGGTCTGGCCACCACCAGCTTGCGGCGCTATCAGACGTTATATGAGAAGGGCACGATCAGTGCCCAGGAATTCGATCAGGTTAAGGCACGTCAGCAGGCGGCGCTCGCGCACCGCGATTGGGCGCAGGCCGAGCTTGATCAGACCAAGGCGGCGGTCGCGCAGGCAGTCACAACTCTGCAGTACAGCCAAATCCGAGCGCCGTTCGATGGCATCGTCACAGAAAAGAAAGCCGATCCTGGTTCCCTGGTCTCACCCGGGACACCTATATTCACGCTGGAAGATACGCGGCGCTACCGCCTGGAAGTCTCGGTTAACGAAAGCGATCTGGCTTCCGTTCAGATTGGGCGGGCGGCGCCCGTCTTTGTCGATGCGTTGGGGAACGCGGAATGGAAAGGAAAGGTGGTGCAGATCGTGCCGGCCGCTGATCCTGGCAGCCGTGCGTTTCTAGTCAAAATCGAATTGCCGGGTGATCCCCGGTTGTACTCGGGACTGTATGGACGCGCACAATTCCGCCGGGGTGAACGCCAATCGCTGCTGATTCCGCGCACTGCACTGGTCGAGCGTGGGCAGTTGCACGGTGTCTTTGTGCTCGACCAGAACCGGGTTGCGAACCTGCACTACGTCACGTTGGGCAAGCTGTCGGGTGAGGAGGTCGAAGTGCTCGCTGGCCTGCAAGGCGGAGAGAGACTGGTGGCGGCGCCGGGCGACCGCGAACTGGACGGCCAACAGATCGAGGCTGAGCCATGAACCACAATGGCTCCAGATCGGCGGATTCGGAGAGTTCGGATTTGCGCCTGGCGGGCAGGATCGCGCACGGGTTCATTGATTCGAAGCTCACCCCTTTGACCATCGTGGCTGCGTTGTTGCTGGGACTGTTCAGCATCTTGCGTACGCCTCGGGAAGAAGAGCCGCAGATTGTCGTACCCATGCTCGATGTGTTCGTGCAGATGCCGGGTGCGTCCCCGGAAGAGGTGGCGCAACGCGTCAGCCTGCCCATGGAACGCTTGCTCCGTGAGGTGCCGGGAGTGGAATACATCTACTCCATCAGCCATCCTGGCTTGAGCCTCTTAATCGTGCGCTTCTATGTCGGCACGAAAGAAGAAGATGCGATCGTACAAACCTACAACAAGCTCTACTCGAACTTCGATCGCATTCCGCCCGGCGTTTCGCAGCCGATCATTAAGAACCGCTCCATTGATGATGTGCCTATTCTCGCATTGACGCTGTGGGGCAAAAACTACGACTCCTATCGCCTGAGACAGATCGCCGCCGAACTGGACAACTCGGTCAAGACCCTCGACGACGTTTCGGAGACGCAGATTATCGGCGGTCAGCCACGGCAGGTTCGCGTGGAGCTCGATATCCAGAAACTGGCGGGCTACGGGCTTACCCCGGCCGGCATCGTGGCCCAGTTGCAGGCGGCGAATGTTCGCAGCCAGGCCGGCAGCTTCGCGCAAGCTAATCGCGAATTCCAGGTTGAGGCGGGCTCATTCTTCAATAGTGTCGAAGACCTGCAAAAGGTTGTCGTGGGCGTCCACGCCGGACATCCCGTTTATCTGCGGGATGTAGTGGAACGATTAGAGGATGGCCCGGCGGAGCCGAGCACCTACGTATTATTTTCCAACGCTCGGGGAGCGGGAGCCCAGGAAGCTGGCGCTGAGTATGCGGCGGTAACGATCGCTATCTCGAAACGAAAAGGGACGAATGCCACTGTCATCTCCGAGCACGTGCTGGATCGAGTCAATGCTCTCCGGGGGTACGTGCTTCCGCGTGATCTGAATATCACGGTGACGCGAAACTATGGGGAGACGGCTAAAGATAAGTCAGATGAACTTCTAAAACACCTCCTGATTGCGACCTTATCGGTCACGCTGCTGATCGCGCTGGCGCTTGGCTGGCGTGAATCGGGCGTAGTGCTGCTCGCGGTGCCTGTCACGCTGGCGTTGACACTGGCTGTTTTTTATTTATATGGCTACACGTTGAATCGCGTCACGTTGTTTGCCCTGATTTTTTCCATCGGCATACTCGTGGATGATGCGATCGTTGTGGTCGAAAACATGGTGCGCCACTTTCGATTGCCGTCCAACCGGGGTCGATCCCTGGCGCAGGTGGCGGTGGAAGCGGTCGACGAAGTGGGCAACCCCACTATTCTTGCTACCTTCGCCGTGATCGGCGCCATTCTGCCCATGGCGTTCGTTCGCGGACTGATGGGACCGTATATGCGGCCCATTCCCGTGGGCGCTTCAGCAGCCATGCTGTTTTCGCTGATTGTGGCATTTGTGGTCTCCCCCTGGGCGGCCTACCGGCTGCTGAGGAAGTACGCGACCGAGAGCGCAGAGTCCACCCACGAATCGGAGGGCTGGACGACTCGCATGTATCGCCGCGTCATGCAACCGCTCATTCTGGATAGCCGGCGGCGGTGGATGTTCCTGGGCGCAGTCGTGCTGCTTTGGCTCGCGGCCGTCGCATTCGTGCCGTTGAAGTGGGTCCGGGTGAAGATGCTCCCGTTCGATAACAAGAGCGAATTTCAGGTCATCGTCGACATGCCCGACGGAACCCCGCTGGAGCAGACGACGCATGTGGCGCAAGCTCTCGGGCGTTATCTGGGCCAGCAGCCGGAAGTAAGCAACTATCAGATTTACGCTGGTACGTCCGGGCCTTACAACTTCAACGGCCTGGTGCGGCATTACTACCTGCGATCGCAACCGAACCAGGCGGACATTCAGGTGAACCTGCTCCCCCGGCACGACCGCAAAGCGCAAAGCCATGAGATCGCGCGCCGCCTCCGGCCTGAGTTGGACAGGATCGCCGAGCCGTTCGGCGCGCGTATTAAAGTTGCCGAAGTTCCACCCGGTCCCCCGGTGCTGCAGACGCTGGTGGCCGAAGTCTATGGTCCGGATTACAAGCGGCAAATTGCCCTCGCGAACCAGATCAAGAAAATCTTCCAGCAGACGCCGGGAGTTGTGGACGTCGACTGGTACGTGGAAGATCCCCAAGTCAAATACGACATGAAGGTGGATCTGGATAAGGCGGCCCTGCATGGAATCTCCCCGGCAGAGGTGAGCCGCACCCTGGAGATTGGGCTCGCCGGCACGAATGCCGGGCTGCTGCACGATCCGAGGTCACGGGAAGATGTTCCTATCCAGGTGCGGCTGGCACGTGCCGACCGCTCGCGCATTGAAGATTTCGGCAGCCTGAAACTGGGCAGCGCTTCCGGCGCTCAAATCGCGCTTCAGGAACTTACCAATCTGCAGCAGACGACCATCGAGACCAGCGTTTACCGAAAGAACCTGCAGCCAGTCGTGTACGTGACGGGAGATGTCGCTGGCGGCGAAGAGAGTCCCGTGTACGCCATCATGAAGATGAGCGACGCCATCGCTCAGATCCAGCTCCCGGACGGCTATTCAGTGAAGCAATACAAAGGCACCAGCATGCCCGACCGCAGCGACCGCTATTCCATGAAGTGGGATGGCGAGTGGCATATCACGGTAGAGGTCTTTCGTGACCTCGGACTCGCGTTCGCGGCAGTGCTGCTCCTGATCTACGTGCTGGTGGTCGGCTGGTTCCGTTCCTTTATTACACCGCTGGTCATCATGGCTCCTATTCCGCTCACGCTCGTCGGTATCCTTCCCGCGCATGCCTTGATGGGAGCGTTTTTTACGGCAACGTCGATGATCGGGTTCATCGCCGGCGCCGGCATCATCGTCCGCAATTCGATCATCCTGGTGGATTTCATCGAACTCCGGCGCGCGCAGGGCATGCCACTTGAGGAAGCCGTCGTAGATGCTGGTGCGGTTCGTTTCCGGCCCATGCTGTTGACCGCCGCGGCCGTCGTGGTGGGAGCCAGCGTCATTCTGTTCGATCCCATCTTTCAGGGTTTAGCGCTTTCGCTGATGGCTGGTGAGATCGCATCGACCGTGCTTTCCCGGATGGCGGTTCCGGTCCTCTACTACGTATCTGAGAATCGAAAATCGACGCATGGCGGGCACCGGCGCGCGCCAGAGAAGGTGTCGCAATGGGAGACTCGGCACTCCGATGTTCCAGTAGACGCTCTAATTCTTTCTGAGGGGAATTCACTATGACAATTGAACGTACGCTTCGCCTGATTGCGGGAGCTTTCATTCTCGTCTCGCTCGCCTTAGGCCATTGGGTGAGCCCATACTGGTATATTTTCACCGCGTTCGTTGGGGCCAACCTGTTTCAATCCGGCTTCACCAATTGGTGTCCGATGATCACGTTTTTGCGCAAGATGGGGATGGAAGCTGGAAAAAAGCCATCCTGATTGTTTGGCTTTCAATCACCGCGCCGACGGGGCGACGGCCAGGCCGGGACGAGCTAGGCGCCTCGCACTCTTTTCCAAGAGACAGGGGAATCCAGCAGAAAGCCCGTTTGTGTAATCCAGAAGACAGATATTTTTCGTGACCCTCTGATTGACCCCTGCAGCTTGGAATTTCCTACAATGGGCAGATGTGTTGCCGTATTCGGTTTCTGGTCTGCGTGGTCTTTCTTTTGTCGGGTACGCTGCTGCGGTCCGATACCGCCGCATTTGATCTTTCCGGCCCCGCTTTGTCGGCCAAGGTGACGCGCGCCGGCAAGACCCTGCCCATTTCCAAAGTGCCCAGCCTCCAGCCGGGGGACCGTATTTGGATCCATCCCGAGTTGCCCGCCGGCGAAGCCGTCCACTACCTGATGATCCCGGTCTTCTTGCGGGGTTCCACAAATCCGCCTCCCGACAAGTGGTTCACCAGGGTAGAAACCTGGAAGAAGCAGGTCCGGGAAGAGGGTGTGGTCATTACGGTGCCGGAGGGGGCAGAGCAGGCGCTTATCTTTTTTGCGCCGGAAACCGGTGGCGACTTCGGCACGCTGCGCTCGGCGGTGCGTGGCAAGCCCGGATCTTTCGTCCGCGCCTCGCAAGACTTGAATCAGGCCGCTCTCGACCGCTCGCGGCTGGATAAATATCTGAATGAGGTAAAGCAGAGCTCTGATACCGACGCCCATGCCCTGCATGACCGTTCCGTTCTCTTAGCGCGCAGCCTGAATATAAAGCTCGATAACGATTGTTTTCAGAAGCCGCGGGAACAGCAGGAATCCTGCTTAACACAAAACACCGATCAATTAGTGCTGGACGACGGCCACAGCCAGTCCATGGTGGCGGCGCTCACCTCGGGCAGCGGAGCGGACCTGATCGGAGCCGTCAGCACCACCAAACTGGCCGGTGGCGGAGCATACAGTCCCTATGTCGGCGCGGTGGTCGATTTGGCCAAGATGATGACCAGCTTTCGAACACCGGAGTACCAGTACATTCCCGCGCTTGGGCTTGCGAGCCGCGAGCGCATCGATCTGAAACTCAACAATCCTCCGTCGTTCCGCAAGCCCATGTCGGTGATGGTGGCAAGCCTGCCCGCGGTGGAGTCGGCACAATTGCCGCCCCTGCGCCCTGTGGATCCCAACCAGGTGCTCTGTCTGGAAAAACCGTCGCTCGTCCTGCCGGTAGAAGGCGCTCCGGTGGTTTTCTCCACCGAGTACGCGCACGACGTTGTACTGCATCTTTCGGACAAGGCCGGTCACAGGGTGGATTTGCCTGCGCGCGCCGATGCGTCAAGCGGCGGATTCGTGCTGGATGCCCACACCCTCGTGGCCTCCAACCTGGATAATCAACTGAATGGAATGCTGCGCGGCAAGTGGGGATTCGACTCCTTCGATGGCCCCGCTTTCCATCTGCAGAACTCTCATCGCGCCCAGTGGACGGTTGCTCCTGCCGAGCAGGCGTCCTTGATCGTGGGTCGCGAGGACAGCATTCACCTTCATTCCGATGCCGCCGCATGCATCGAAAGCGTCAGCGCTAAGGATGAGAAAGGCAAGCTGCTGAAGCCGGCCTGGATATCGCTGGGACCGGGTGAGGTGGAAGTGAAGCTCGCGCTCAAGGATGAGAGTCCCGGAAAACTCCGGCTCGCGGTAAAGCAGTACGCTCTGGAGGCGCCGGACGAAGTTGCAGTCAACACCTATTCCGAGGGTGCTTCTCTGGAAAAGCTGGCCATTTACGCGGGCGACTCGCGGGCAGTCTTAACGGGGACCCGCCTGGATGAGGTGGCCACGGTTGAACTGCGCGGCGTTCACTTCGTGCCTGACTCGCTGTCACGTGCCGACGCTAAAGACGTCTTGGGCCTTTCGGCAGAGTCTAAGGAAACTTCTGCTCTTCATGCGGGTGACGAGGCCAGTGCGCTGGTCACCTTGAAAGACGGCCGCACGCTCAACCTTCAGACCGCCGTATCCGCCGCCCGGCCTAAGGTGGTCCTGCTCAATAAGACGATTCAGCCGGGGCCGTCGGCTGCGGTGTTTCATCTCGGCAGTGAAGACGAGTTGCCGCAGGATGGCAAGCTCTCTTTCTTCTTAAGGTCTGAAGTGCCGGAGACGTTCTCACGTACAGAGAAAATCGAAGTAGCGACTGCAGACTCCTCTTCGACCGTCGCCCTGACTTTTGCCGACGGGAGCCTGGTCGCGCAGGATGCGCACACCATTATGGTCACGCTGGACCCGGCGAAGAGCTTCGGTCCTTCGGTTTTTGGATCGCTCCGCTTCCGGCCTGTTGCCGACGGCACTGAAGGCGACTGGCAGCCGCTTGCCACCCTGGTGCGCGTACCCGCCCTCAAGGACGTGCATTGCCCCGCTAATCCCGATAAGCAGTGCACTCTTAGCGGAAGCAATCTCTTCCTGATCGATTCTGTCGCCTCCGACGCACAGTTCGAGCACTCGGCCCCGGTGCCATTAGGATTTGCCGATGCGGCGCTGACCGTGCCGCGTCCGAACGGTACGCTCTTGTATGTGAAACTACGAGACGACCCGTCGGTAGTGAACCGCGCCGTCCTGCCCGTCCTCCCGAACCAGCCCTAGCGAGCGCCCGCGCCTAGGCACTCTGTCATCTCGACGAGCGCGTTTAGCCCGAGTGGAGAGACCTTGTGTTTTGGCTGGTGAAGAAGTCGTGAACAGTTAGTGCACGGAAGAGTTTTCGGAGCCGCGATCAGACTGCTCGACCCGCGCCAGGATGGAATTGACGACATCCTGGGCAGGTGTCGATTGCTGGTAGATCTCGCGCACGCCGTAGTTGATGGCTGACTGCAAGGTGAGAATATCTGGTTCTACGCGGTCGATGACCCCTACGAAAGCTCGGGGAAAGACGAGGTGAAGCACACCGGCCAGCGGCCATCCATCGCCATTCTCCTGCAGTTGCGATGCGACCACGGCGACTTCGAAATAGTGCTGCGTAATGCTCAGCAGGGCGGTGGGCAGATCGCGGGCAACCACAGTAGTGAAACCTTTATTCGAAAGCGCCGCTTGTAGCCCCGATACGATTGCCATGTCCGGGTGAACCACCAGCGCCATACGCGGTAGGGCTGCCGAATTTGATTTCTTGGCGGTCAGCGTTGGCCTCGCAAATCGTGCTCGCGCGCAATCAATCGATTCAGAGCTGAAATCAGCGCCGTCAACTCGACCGGCTTGTGCGCCATGTAGTCCACCCCGAGAGTCAGGGACTCCCTGGAATTGTTCATACTTGCAAAACCGGTGCAGATCACCACCGCAGGTTTGGGCCTGCGTTTCACAGCGGCTCGCGCCACCTCTAAACCGACATCTTCACTTTCCATGTTCAGATCGGTGATGACCGCATCGAAGGAGCCACCATTGCCCAGTATTTCCAGAGCCCGCTGACAACTGTTGGCCGTGGCTACCTGATAACCTTCGTTTTCAAACACCATACGCAAGGTCTGCAGGACGCTATCCTCGTCATCCACAATCAGAATGGAACGTTTTTGCAACAAGAAGTGACCTGAGGGTACAAATCGATTAACGATTGCGCCTTCGCAATTCTAACACTCCAGGGGGCGCTCGGGACACCCGCTCAGGCTGGGCAAGAGAGATCGGAACGGCGGGCGATCAGCCGGAACAAAGCTGCTTTGATTTCGTCGAGGTCAATGGGCTGAAAAGCAAAGTAGTCGACTCGGGCAGACATAGCCGCACGCAACTTGGCGACGCTGGGATTGCCGCTGTAAACAACCACCGCTGGCGCACTCGCCAGGGCTTTCGCCTCGCGGGCGAACTCTAATCCGTCGCCTTCTTCTTCAAAGCTTACGGCCGAGACGACCGCATCGAAGTTCTTCTGATGCATCGTTTTACGGGCTTCTGAGAGAGTGGGTGCCGGCAACACCTCGTAGCCTGCCTCTTCCAAAATCGCCTGAAAGGTGAATAGCACGCTGGGTTCGTCTTCTGCCAGCAAGATCGAAGCGTTCTTTCCAGGCTTCTCCTTCCGCTCTTTACCCTGACGTCCTTCTACACTCACTCCTCAACGCCCCCCGGGCTCGCCAATTTTAAAGATGCTAACCCGTATGCAGAGCAGCATCAACCGGAATCGCACAGCCCTCCGGCATATAAGCACTCAAAACCTTAACCCTGCCTGAATGCCCCGATTGACTCTAGGCTGAGTAACGTTGGCGCTTGATCTCGAGGCGTTCGTGGGTGACATCCAGCCGTAAGCGCGCATAGATATTCATGTATATGTTCGCAATCCACACCAGAGCGAAGAAGGCCAGCAGGTAGCCGCGCCAATCTGGCAGCAGCAGTTGGTAGCGGGTGACTACGAGAAAGAAAATCGTGACGTAATGACTGAAACAGAACTCGCAGGTGAACAGGTAAAAAAACTTGCGCTTCAGCAAGGTGCGCGCGCGCTCACTCTGGTGCTGGCAGCGCTCCCGCGGTTCGCCGAAACACTTCTTCGTGGGTGATGGTCCAGGCGACGCAGGCAATAGGGATGGCCAACAGGAACAGCCAAGCAGTCTGGCCGGTGAGAGACATCATGCTTCGATGCCCGCCAGGTTTGAACGAGATGCCTGGCCGCAAGCCCCGGTCGGCGATGTACTCAGGGCGGCAGCATTGCACTCACACTTTTACAGGTTGCTCAGGATGCCGGTTCAGGTACCAGCAGGGCTCCAATCCATCATGGGGAAATATCGAGTGCACGCACTTCTCTAGTTCCGGGGGCTGGAACACAAATTCGGTCTTGCCATTTTTCTGGGGAATGACGTAATAGCGGGTCACAATCACGGTGCCGAATGGATCATGGCCAAAGCGCACGGAAGCATAATCGGCAGCGTACAAAATCAGCGCCGCAATCCCGAGCCCGAGTACAACCAAGACGAGCGCCCGCAGCATGCGCCTATATTACGGCTTGTTGATGAGCAGGATGTGATGGTAACGACTCTCGTTCGCGGCCCACTGTCAGCGTTGAGAGTCCCTCCGTGTCAAACTATGCACAGATTTCTTCTGATGTGCAAAAAACTTCAAACCTGCAGAGTGTGTTTTGGATTAGAATGCCTTCGCAAAAATAAGAGCGCCGATTCGGCTCCGTGGCTGAAACAGGCGACGTCATTTTAAGCCTTCCCCCAGGAGGTTGCTTTATGTGGCAGTATGCGGGCCCAGGCGGACCGGCCTCGTCGCCGCCGCCAGCCGATGCCGAATCGGCAGTGCGGGATCTTGTCCAGGATTTCACCACTCACTTCAACACGGGTTGTTACGAGCACTGTGCCGAAATATTCACTCCCGAAGGCCAGTTGATGTTGCCTCATCGCGACATCATCCAAAGCCGGCGAATGATTGAACACAACTTGGCGGAGTTGGCTGATGGCGGCTATCAGGATCTACGCATGGAGACCCTGCACGTGGATGCGGCCGGCGATCGTGCGATTGAGACCGGACGATACACCCTGTCGATCCGTCTTGCCAGCGGGAGACTCATCTCCGACCGCGGCAACTATGTCGCGTCCTGGCGCCGTCTGGGTGCTTGGCGCATCGCCGTTCACTGCCTCAGCAGCAGCGTGCCCAGAACCTGGCAAGACGTACCGGAGCGACAGCTCCGGGCGGTGGAACCTCCGGAGGTGATATCGCGCGATGTCCAGCGACCCGCATAACATCGGCGATAGCGATGGATCGAAGCCTTCACTAACGCATCCCACGAAACCAGGTCATAGTGTTGCAAGCGCAGGCAATTTCTGCCCGAATTGCTCCGCCGAACTGCGGGAGCACCGTTGCAAGCTGAGTTGTCCACGCTGCGGCTTCTACCTGAGCTGCTCGGATTTTTACTGATCCGCTAAATCCCGCGATTCCTAAGAAGCAGCGGAAGAAAGGGTATTGTGGGGACCCGCTAACCTTGCTAATCTTGCGAGGTTAAGAGCGGGAGGATGGCACAGGTTTTTACCGTTTCTTCTGTCTTGGAGCTGCCGAAGGAGAACGGTGTCAGGCGGCTCACATCCCCCCGCACTTCCACCGGCCGATCCTGGTAATCGGGTTACCTTTCCTAAATCTCGCGCGCACCAGCTGCGATGACACTTCGAATGCCCAGCGTCTACAATGGCTGGGACTTCATTTAACGCAATTGAGGAGCGAACGATGCAGAGGAAAGGCAGTGCAGTGTGGAAGGGCGGTCTCAAGGATGGCAAGGGAAGCGTATCGTCGACCAGTGGCGTGCTGTCCAATACGCCTTATTCATTCACCACGAGGTTTGAAAACACGCCCGGCACGAATCCGGAAGAATTGATCGCAGCGGCGCACGCTGCCTGTTTTTCGATGGCGCTTGCGGCCCAATTAGGCGCGGCCAACCTGACGCCGGAGAGCATTAATACCAGCGCAACTCTTAGCATGGATAAGCTGGATGCGGGCTGGACTATCACCGCCATTCAACTGGACGTATCCGCACGAGTGCCCAATGCCGACGAAGCCGCGTTCCGCAAGGCTGCCGATAATGCCAAGGCGGGATGCCCGGTGTCCAGGGTGCTGAACGCCAAGATCACCATGAACGCGAAATTGGAGAAGTAGTCGAGATCAGGAGTTCAATCGGGCTCGGCATTGGCCGGGCCCGGATTTTTTCTGGGATCTTACGAAGCGCGGCGTTTGCTCGCGGGCTTCTCCTGCGAAGTCCCCTGCGATCTGCTGGATAAGGAACGCAGCACCTCGCGAATGCCGCGGTTGATGTGGGCCGCTTCGTCGGCCGCAGCCTCGATCATGCGCACCCACTTCTTGCTTTGCTGGTCCAGCTTGGTTTGATTGAGCAGGTAGGAAGCCTGTATGACCGTTTCTATCGAGTTGCTCAGATCGTGGGCCAGCCTGCGCAATTGAGCGGTGATCTCGGAATTGTGCTTTTTTGATGGCTCCATTTTGACACCAGCTAAGTATCGCGTCCCGTAAATTCGATACATAAGTTGCAGTTGCTTTGAAACGGCACGGCTTCAGGCTTGCCGCCACGACGCCAAAAAGAAGTGGGCTTTAGCCCCTGGGGGCCCCGTGCCTTTTCGAACTCGAACTTTGTTCGCGTATTTTCGGGACGCGATACTAGCATCCATTCTCAGAATAAACGCATTCGGCGGAGTTTTTCGCCCGCGTGACACAAGTCAACTCCGTCGGCTTGACCTGCATGGTCTAGGATGCGCGACTCTTCTTCATTGTCACTCGGGTGATTCCTGTAGGCGAGTTGCTGGTTTGATCTCGGGCACAGGGCCGGCGACGCCAGGCCGGCGAGGTTTGACACTGTTGTGGGCCTCTGTAAAATAGAAATGTAGTCCTTCTAACAGGCAGAAAATATTCTGCCGCGCAAAATCAGTCACCGGCCGAAGTGGCGGAATTGGCAGACGCGCATGGTTCAGGTCCATGTACCCGCAAGGGTGTGGGGGTTCGAGTCCCTTCTTCGGCACCAGTCTTTTTGGTTATCCAATCCTCGCGTCCCGCTGACCCCTAGAGCGAAAGCATCGATCTACGCTCCACGGTCCCCCTCCGGTACTCGCCAGGAATAGAAAAATGAAACAGTAAAGCACGACGGGTTCACCGTGGTTCACCAGCGGCCAGAATCCATTCGGTGCGTGCATCAGGAAGTAAGCGACTGCCATCTCGCCCGAAAGGATGAGCGCAACCGGAGCAGTAAACAATCCAATCAGTAAAAGCGCGCCGCCGAATGTCTCGATGATTCCTCCTGCCAGGAAGAGAGGCGGCAGGTGGGGCATGGGAAACGGGGCAGGAAAACCGAACAGTTTCTGGGTGCCGTGTTCCACGTAGACGAATGCGATGACGATTCGCAGCAGGCTGAGGAGGTAGGGCGACCATCGGTTCAGAAACGGTAAGCCGGTTGTGGATGTCGGGGACATCGCCGCATTTTACCGCTATTCAGCAGACTGACCGTATTTAGATCGCACCAGAAGATCTGCAAGTGATTTCAGGCGGAGATCACCAGGTTTAACTTGTGGGCAAGGACCCTGATCTAAAGTGCACTCATCGAAACACCGAGCCCACAGCTGCCCCAAACGCAGCGATCAGCACAGCGGCGAGGGTAAACTCCACCCACAAGGGCAACCAGGGCTGTTCTCTCCGTCTGCTATTCATAATCAATCATGATGTTCAGATTCGAGCATCGATGCAACGCTGCACTACGGCTTTTTAACGCCAATAAACGCCAGGAGCATAAAACTCGATTATTCTGAGGAAGCGCGACCTTCAATTTCAAGAGCCGAGCGAAACAGTGTGAGGGCGGATTCCACAGCCCGCAACTCAGTTTCCAGCTGGTTACGCTTGGCTCTATCCCGTTCTTCCATGATCCGTCCGCTGAGCAGACTGCGTTTTTGTTCGAGACTCTGGATATGCTCCCTCACTGTCCTGTTCATTTCTGCTCTCTTTCAGGGTCTCTCCAATCCGATCCACACTCCAATCCCTGCTATAACTGCAAATGTGTTACCGAAATGCCGATACTTTTATTGCGAACAAATATCGCCGACTCAATGCGTTGGAGAGCTCTGTAGGGTCTGCGATATGAAGCTGTAGGAATATTTTGCCGACGCGGCAGGCAGTGCCACTGCAACCGGTCAAACCTGCTACTCAGGGGAAGAGGCGAAAGAGGTTGTGGATGAGAGCATCAAGGGCGAGGAAGAGCGACATTCCCAAGGCAAATCAGGTGCAGAAAAAAATAACGTCCATGGTCAGACTCGCGATTCGGCAAAAGCTTCTCCGCGCAAACCTGCTTCCACGCCCTTGATTACCTGACCTACGTTGCTCTTGGATAACACGGATGTGATCCCCACGTCACGTGCCAGTGAAGCCAGTTGGTGATCGAGATACATGGAGCAAAGGACCATGGCGGTTTTTGGTCGCTCTTTATGAATCTGCCGGGCTGCCTCGATTCCATTCATGATCGGCATAGCGAAATCGAGTACCACCACATCGGGGGCAAGCTCGCGGGTCTTTTCGACCGTCTCTTGTCCGTTGACAGCTTCCCCGCATACTTCCCACCCCTCATGCTGGCGGAGCAAATGCCGGAGGCCGCGTCGCACTACCTCGCTGTCATCCGCAACCAGTATTCGTGTCATGATCCACCTCTATGTTCCACATGAGCTTCGACAACGTCGCCAGCTTCCTTTAAGGACTAGTGACAGAAAGCGCCATTGGCTAGAAAGCGGCAGCATACATTTGATGTCACCGGGCGTGACGGCTTTGTTGCAGGAAAGGCTAGGCCGCATCATTTCGGTTGTCGTGGCGTTCCTTCTCAAACCGCTCGACCGTCTCATTCAGTTCCCGTTTGAGGCGTTGATGTTCCTGGCGGGCGCGATCGCCCGCAATGGGTTTGTCCTCAGTTTTTCTGTTCTGGAGTGCGACATCCGCCAAATCCAACAGATGCGCCTGTTCGTCGGCGGAGAGGGTAGAAATCGGTTCGGGCGCGTGCCCTTTGTCATGGACAAAGCGCAATTTCGACTTGCGGCGCATACATTTTCCGACGAGTGGCGTTACAAGAGCCTACCGAAAATGCGCACTATGTCACATACCGAACACTCTGTAGGTTCTCAGGTTTCCTCCCTGAGAAGCAGAGTACCTCGATTGAGGGGAATAACGACGATGGGGGATCTAAATTGCGCTGGTAATCGCTGCACAGAAGCCCGCCCAAGCAGGGGAGGCTTTTCACGGCGCGAATGTGGGGCGTTTACCAGCAGGGATGAACCGGTGTGACGCTGCCCCAACTGAGCGTGCTATGGGTGGTCTGGTTGAGCTGCACGTACTGTCCATTCTGGAGTGCGTAGTAAGTCCACTGTACCAACCCGTTTCCCTTCTGCATCGCAAACGTCTCTTTGTACGTACAGCTGCCATAATGGCTATCGCAGCCATAACGGTAGGAGAGCGTCAGCGTGGGAGCAGCCGTGAGAGTGCCGATCGCCTCGCTGTATGGGCCCCAGACCTCATTGATTGCATAACCGAGATTATGGCTGGTGAAGCTGCTGCAGGAGGTATGAATATCAAACCAGGTTTTGGTCGCATCCACCGGGATCGAGGTAAGCTTGCCGGGGACCGCGGGAATATTGATGCAGCGCGGCATCCAGGGCAGGGGCGTCTGAAAAATCTTATAAGTGCTGGGATTGTTCCAGACCTGCTCCGTGATGGACTGATAAATATATTTGGAGTCGAAGCTGTCAACGTCCCACGGATACCCGCTGCTGCTCTTTACCCAGTAAAAGGTCCCGCTTACCGGATAAATCATGTTGTAATGCCCGTTCAGGGTGGACTGCTGCGGAGCCATCCACTGCAGCATGTCGTACTGATTGGATCTGCAAGTCTGGCCGAATGCCAGCGAACTAACGAAGAGAATGATAGAGAGCACAAGGGAAATTCGCATGCCCGACAGCATGCCTGAACGTCAGGAATGACGGCCAGATTACCAAGGTCACAAATTCAGCTATCAATTAGGCGCGGCTCGACTTCGCCTTCGTGACGCGACGAGGCGTAATCCCAGGCTTGGGGAGCGAAGGCACAGGCGCAGTAGTACGGCTGGGGCCGTCAGCGAAATCTGGCCCCAGCCAAAGGTTTCGGCTGCGAATCTGCTGCCTACAGTCGAGCGCCTAGTCGTGAACTTCGTTTGAAACTTCTGGCTGAAGTCACACGCACTGGTTGTTTTTGTTCGACCATTCCGGCTGTACGGTGTACTGACCGATTTTCTTGCTCTTCCAGGCGCAGATGTCCCCGATCTCGCCATTGGCGTCGTCGTACCAGCCCTGGCCGGGAATGGCGTCAGTGATCGCTTCGCATAGTTCGTGCGAACTGGTCGAAGTGAGGGAATCGAATACACTCATGGTTCCCGTGCACCCGGCGCATCCTGGGTAAGGCATCACAGCGTAAAAGATCTGCCCGGAGATGTCGTTGTGATACCCGCAGAATGACTGGCAGGAAGCGCTGCCACCTTGAACTACTTTTGTGCCCGGCTGGATGTACACGAAGTAAAGCGTATTCGGCGACGGCTGTGGCACAGCTGTATTGGTTGCGATCAGATGCTGCAGCATGTGCTGGATGGCGGTATCGCTCACGCTGCGATGCAACTTGGGCGCAGTAATGGTCAGCGTTCCCGTGAAGCTGCCATGACCGATGCTCTGGCCGGGTACGTTGTACTCGGATAGCTGGTCGATCAGTGAACTGGTTAGAATAAACGTGAAAAAGTCATTGAGCTGGGTTATGAGATTGCTCGCTGGCGCTTTTTCCCAACCTGCGCCCCAGAAGATGGTGAATACTTCCGCATTCGCGATGAGCGGGCCGTTGCGATAGGTGAGTTGTGGCGCCGCTGCGGGAGCGGCTTTCTCGCCGATCAATTCCTGAGGAACGTTGAGCGGCACGATGCGGATGGGGTCGCCATGAGCCGGGTAGATAGTTCGCGAGCCGGTATCGTGAGTTGCACGTTTTGGGGTAGCCATAACAGTCCTCCTGTGGCGAATTGGAGAGCACCAAGCATAGGTCGAAGGAACGTGCCGCGAAAGATGTTTTTTGTGAAATTATTGTTCCGAGATACTCAGTTCTTACGACCTCGGACAGCCTTCTATTTCCCCGGTTGCTCAAACGCTTGTCGTGAGCTGCACATCTCCAGCGGATGATACAAGTTCTCAAGTGTCGTCATACGGGGTTTACTGTATCCCGTGAGCGGAATAGAGCAGTTAGACTAATTCGTTCGTCTGTCCTCGTGAGAGGCCCCGTTGGGGGGATCCTCTACAAATCTGGTAAGTAGCCGATGAGCACCGTGAATCTTTCTAGTTTCGGTACCCCGCCCGCAGCCCCGCTCGTACACTGGCATGAGGATGACGGACAGTCCCACGTAGTGCAGCTTTACTCCAGTGATGAATTCCTGGTGGATGGAGTTAGCCGCTTCATTGGAACAGCGTTGGGAAGCGGCGGTAGCGGGCTTATCGTGGCAACGCCCGCGCATGAAGCGGGGATTCGAGCCAGGTTACAGGTGAACGGCTTCGACCTGCGAACAAAAGCGTTGCAGTCCCGCTGTATTTTTCTGGATGCCGCCGATACGCTGTCCGGCTTCATGACAGGCAATTCGCCCGATCCAGATAAATTCTCGATTCTGATCGGCAGCAGGATTGAGGCGGCCCGCCAGGCTTCAGGTTCCGATGCTCGGGTGGCTGTATTTGGCGAAATGGTGGCTCTGCTGTGGGCGGAGGGCAAGGCCGAGGCGGCCATTCAACTGGAGCAACTCTGGAATGTCCTGGCCCAGACTCATGCCTTCTCGCTGCGGTGTGCATACCCGATGCAGGGTTTTGATCACGACCAGGACGCGCAGTCGTTTCTTAAGATCTGCGAAGAGCACTCCGCGGTGATCCCCAGCGAAAGTTACACGACTCTGACTTCAGATGAGGAACGGCTGAGGAACATCGGGTTTCTGCAACAGAGAGCGCAAGCACTGGAACAGGAGAAACTCGGGCGCAAGCACGCCGAGAATTCGCTGCGGCTGCGCGAGGCCGAATTAGCGGATTTACTGGAGAACGCGCCGGAAGGGGTGCAGCGCGTGGGCTCAGACCAGCGAATTTCCTGGGCCAACGCCGCCTTGCTGGAACTGCTCGGCTATACGGCCGAAGAATATACCGGCCACTCGCTGGCCGAATTTTATGTCAATCGGGAAACTTTCGCCGAGTTGTGGCGCCGGCTGATGGCGCGGGAAGACATCAGCAATTTTCCAGCTGAACTGCGATGTAAAAACGGTTCCAGTAAGCACGTACTCATTCATTCCAATGGACTCTGGGAAGAGGGTAGGTTCGTGCACACGCGCTGCTTCATTCGCGACGTGACGGAGCAGCGCAGAGCCGAAATCGCGCTGCGCGAAAGCGAAGCCCGGCTGCGCAAGGCGAAGCAGGAACTGGAACATATCGTCCAGCAGCGCACGGCGGCTTTGCGTCGCCTGTCCGCCCACATTCTGGAGTTGCAGGATGCCGAGCGCCGCCGCATTGCGCGCGAATTGCACGACAGCCTCGGGCAGTATCTCGCGGTCCTCAAACTGAATATTGAAATGCTGCGCCAGAATCCGGCAGGAGACGAGCTTTGGAAAGAATCAGAGAACCTTATGGAGCGGTGCATCTCTGAGATGCGCACTCTCTCCTATCTCTTGCATCCTCCCATGATCGATGAAGCCGGGCTGGCTTCCGCGGCGCGCTGGTACATTGACGGCTTCGGTGAGCGCAGCGGAACCAAGGTGAGCCTGGACGCCAAGGAAGAGATGGGCCGCCTGCCAGCTCAAATGGAACTGGCTTTGTTCCGGATTTTGCAGGAAGCCTTGACCAATGCGCACCGCCACGCGAAGGCCTCCCACGTGGCAGTTCGCATTGCGCGCGCCAAGGATGAGGTCCTGCTGGAGATTACCGATAATGGCTGTGGCATGCCCCCCGAAGTGTTACGGCGTTTTGTCGAGAGCGGTTCGGGCACTGGCGTTGGGCTCACCGGTATGTGCGAACGAGTGCGCGAACTGGGCGGCCAGCTGGATGTAGACTCGAACGGCGCCGGGACGTCTCTGCGGGTCAGGGTCCCCATTCCCCGGCGTTCGCGTTCAACGCAGGTAAACTCCGCTTCTCTCCCTGCCGCTGACTAGCCTGAGCAGAGATAGCAACCCGACTTCTCCATTTGTTGGTAACTACTGTTTCGGCGAGACGGAGATGCGCGTCCTGCAGGCCACGCTCCGGCCATCCTTGTAGGCGGGAATAAATTTCCAGCCGGAGGCTGCATGGATCAGAGCGGGATCAACCTGAGCTTTTCCGGCGGCCTCAGCCGATCGAACCTTCCCCGCCGAATCCACAACTAGGTCCACCATGGTTTCCAGTTTGTCCGACTCCTCGCCGGAGGCTTGCGTGCCGGGCGGGCGAAGCAGCAGGATGGGCTCCGGCGGAACCACTTCCGGCTTGCCATGCTCCGATCGCATGACCGCATCGAAAATGGTGACGCGTTTCTTTCTTTTCGGGGAAGGCTCGGAAGAAGCGGCCGCATGTTGAGCGCTGATGCCGTGCGCGCGAGCCGATACTATGGCCTCGCGAACGCGGGCGGCATCGTTGGTCGGCCACATTTCAGCGAGCGAGCGCCAAGCCTGTTCTTCGCGGCCGCTGTAAAGATAGGCCCACACAATTTCCAATATCCTGGCTTTTGTTCTGCGCAGATTGTGCAGTCGCTCCGCGGGCTGACTTCGAGCGCTGGCTAATTTGCCGTCGCTATTGTGAAAGTCCTGAAGGTCATCCGGGCGAAGTTCCTTCTGAATTTCTAGGATGTGATGATCGAACTCGGGTTGAAACTCCGAGCTCACATCCATCAATCGGCCATGTGAGAAGCGCAGCACGATGGTCGGGGCAGCGTCTAATTCGGCAAGGCTTAGCCCATCGAAACCTTCGATGCCCGCAGCGTCGTCTGTCCAGATCTCCACGCGTCCATCAAGATCTTTGTCGGCCGCGTTGAACGAGCTTCCACCGCTAAGACTACGCAAGAGCCGGGGTGGTTTGGTCAGAGAGTAAATCTTATATCCCCTGCAGCAATCGTTGTCTGACTCTTTCACCTGGAATGCGACTACGGGCGCGCCCAAGCCGAGATCGGCACCCAGCGTGTCAATATCAATTTGCCAGGCACTGGCCGCGACAACGATATTGTCCTTGCCCCAAGCCAGGGCGGCCTCGCATCGACGGATTGCCAGTTCGCCGTTTCTAGAGGCGCCCACAGTGACCTCGATACCGGTGCTGTGAAACTCTCCATGAAAGCCGCCGACTCCCTGATCGCAGAGTACGTCCTGTGCCTCAGCGAAGCAGGAGAAAACGCAGAACAGACAAATCGCAAGGATTAAGAACTTCGCAACGCGGTGGTAGCGATTCTCGAGTAACGAGCTAATTGCCTGCAAGAGGAGCTCCCCGCGCCCGAAATCCGTGCATCACGTCTACTCAAACTGTTTCCGAAAACTCGCCAACTCCTCTTTAATTCCGAGGATCTCCGCGCGCAACTCGGCCAGTTCTTGCTCGATGCGAGTCAGGCGCTCGTCGTCGCCGCTATCAGCAACTTTGGCTGGAGCAGGCGCCGCTTCCCAGGCCCTCAGGTCGGCGGAGAACAAGTGCACGTAGCGCGCTTCTTTCGTGCCCGGTTGCCGGGGCAGCATTTTGACCAGGGGCGGCTCGCGCTCGGCAAGGTGCTGTAAGGTGCTCTGCACCTCATCGAGATCGCCGAACTTATACATTCGTTCGGTACGGCCGCGCAGTTCCCCCGGAGTTTGTGGTCCTCGCAACAGCAGCACGCAGATCACGGCTATCTCGCGCCGATCGAAATTAAACGCCTCCTGCAGGCGGTGCTCATATTTAGTTACCCGGCTATCGGCGCCCCCGGCGGGCCCAGCCAGCCGTTTTTCCTGGAGCGAGTGCAGGGCCTGGCGAACCATGTCTTCGTCCAGGTTCATCACGGGATCACGATTGTTCTTCTGGTTGCAGGCGTTCACGAGCGCATTCAGCGAAAGCGGATAGTAATCGGGCGTAGTGATGTCTTTTTCGATCAGCGAGCCCAGAACGCGGATTTCGACTTCATTCAGCAGTATGTCCAACATGCGGCTCCCGCAATAGAGTAGCTATTCTAACTACAAGCTCTCGCAACGACCCAGTGCAGGCTCAGGACCGGTTCGAATTTCCGATTGGAATATGGCACGACCCCGCCATCTGTCGGGCCGGGATACTGGGTTTTTGCTGCTGAGTTGTTTACAATTCGGGGTCTTCTTCGTCTAAGTGTGGTCGTGGTCCGAAAGGATAACATGCGTCTTCTTACTGTCTTGAGTGTTTGTCTGCTTTTCACCAGCGGGTTTGGCCAAAGCAGTAGCGATTCCTCCCAGCAACCTCTACCCAAGCTGGAGCATTTCAACACCGACCAGGTGGACAAGTCGCTCGACCCTTGCAACGACTTCTTTCAGTACTCCTGCAGCAAATGGATCAAGGCGAATCCTATTCCTGCCGACCAACCCGGATGGGGGACTTTCAACGCCCTGGGAATCTGGAACGTCGCCGCGATTCGGGAGACGCTGGAATCGGCCGCCAGCGCGAGCAACAGAGGCGCAGTCGAGCAAAAAGTCGGCGATTACTATGCTTCGTGCATGGACGAAGCCGCCATCAACAAGGCGGGTATAACCCCGCTCAAGCCAATTCTCGACCAGATCGACGGTCTGAAAGACAAGAGCCAGTTGCCGCAGGTAGTGGCGGCGATTCACCAGATCATTCGGCCGGCCAATCTCAATTTTCTGGATGCTCAATACCCGGGGGTGCTGTTCGGAATTTATTACTCGCCCGATTTCGCGGACGCGAGCAAGACGCTGGCGGCTCTCGACCAATCCGGCATGGGCATGCCGGGACGCGAGTTCTACCTGAAAGATGATGAGAAGTCCAGGCAGATTCGTGAGCAGTACGTGAAATATGTCGCTCATCTGCTGGAACTCAGCGGCACACCAAAAGCAGACGCCTCCGCCGACGCCCAAACAATCCTGACTTTGGAAACGGACCTCGCCAAAGCGGCCATGGACATTGTGCTGCGCCGCGATCCCAAAAATCTGAATAACAAAATGTCGCTCGAGCAAGTGCAGGCACTCACTCCATCGTTCAACTGGAAACCGTATCTGGCGGCTATGAACGTGCCGTCCTCACCCGAATACCTTGTCCTTGCCCCTGACTTCTTCCGCGAAATGGAGAAATTAATTGCTTCGGAATCGCTCGGCCACTGGCGCGCCTATCTGCGGTACTCAACCCTGCGCTCGATGGCGAACTCGTTGAGCCAGCCGTTCGTCGAGGCCAACTTTGATTTCTTCGCGCGCACCCTGGGTGGAACCAAGGAAATCCAACCGCGCTGGCGGCGCTGTTCCATCTATGCTGATGCGGATCTGGGAGAAGCGGTCGGCCAGGCTTACGTGAAGAAGTTTTTCTCGGCGCAGAGCAAAGCGCGCATGCTTGAAATGGTGAAAGCCATCGAGGATGCCCTGCACGAAGACATCGATGCGCAAACCTGGATGGCGCCGAAAACCAAGCAACTCGCTCACCAGAAGCTGCGCGCGCAGGTGGACAAGATCGCCTACCCCGATCACTGGCGCGATTACCAGAGCTTGGAAATCAAGCGCGACGATTTTCTGGGCAATGTGGAACGAGCCTCACGCTTCGAGATCGGAAGGCGCGTGGCGCTCACCAACAAGCCGACCGACCGTTACATGTGGACCATGACGCCGCCGACTGTCAACGCTTACGAAGACCCGCAAACCAATACCATCAACTTTCCGGCGGGAATTCTGCAGCCGCCGTTTTTTGAAGCTGCCCAGATCGACGCTGTCAACTATGGCGGCATTGGCGCGGTGATCGGTCACGAGATAACCCATGGCTACGACGATCAAGGGCGCAAGTTCGACGCGGCCGGCAACCTGCGCGATTGGTGGACGGCCGACGATTCCGCCGCGTACGATCAGCGCGACAAGTGCATCACTGACGAATACACGCAGGACGTCCCTGAAGCCGGAGTGAAGCAGAACGGCAAACTCTCCGCTGGTGAGGATACCGCTGACAATGGCGGCATTCATCTTGCCTTGCTGGCCCTGCAGAACACGCTTAAGCAACAGGGCAAGACCCTCGACAGCCCCGCCGAGGGCGGGTTGACCCAGTTGCAGTCCTTCTTTATTTCCTACGCCAACATCTGGTGTGGCGAGATTCGGCCGGAGATGATTCGAACTCTGGTGCTGACGCAGGGGCATTCGCTCGATCGTTACCGCGTCAATAACGTGGTCGCGAATATGCCGGAGTTTGCGCACGCTTTCGGCTGCCACAGCGGACAGGCGATGGTTCATGCCAATGCCTGCAGGGTGTGGTAAAGAACCCACCGTGGCTCCGAAGGGTCTGCAACCGACCTCGGTAAAATACGGCTGTGAGTTCGAGTGGATATCGGGGACGGCTGGCGCCGTCTCCTACCGGGCTCTTGCATGTTGGACATGCGCGCACCTTTGCCGTGGCAGCCCGGCGCGCCGCCGAGCATGGCGGCGTTGTGATTCTTCGCAACGAAGATCTCGACCCGCAGCGGTCCCGCCCGGAATTCGTGAGCGCTATGCGGGAAGACTTGCGCTGGTTAGGTCTGCGCTGGACGGAAGGGCCGGACTGCGGCGGTGCATACGCGCCTTATTCCCAGAGTGAACGCCGCAATTTCTATATCGAAGCCTGGCGAGGGCTCCGTGATGGCGGCTTTATCTATCCCTGTACTTGCTCGCGCAAGGAGTTGGCCGAGGCGGCCAGTGCTCCCAACGACGCCGATGATGAACCCATCTATCCGGGAAAATGCCGCGGGCGCACGGACGCTCGCAATTTCAGCGAACCCAAGGGCGTGAACTGGCGCTTCCGCGTCCCCGCAGGAGAGAACATCTCGTTCACTGATCTTCACCTCGGTGCGCATACGTTCCTCGCGGGCAGGGACTTTGGCGATTTCCTGGTCTGGCGCCGGGACGACGTTCCCGCTTACCAACTGGCGGTGGTCGTCGATGACGCGCACATGAAGATCACTGAAGTGGTTCGCGGCGCCGATCTGCTGAAATCAACCGGGCGACAAATTCTGTTATTTCGCGCCCTTGGCCTGCATGTACCCGACTATTACCATTGCGACCTCGTCCGCGATCAGGCCGGAGTACGCCTGGCCAAACGTCACGATGGCTTGAGCATTCGCAGCTTGCGCGAGCGGGGATACAGTCCCGAACAAGTTCTCGAAAATCTGCCTGCGCATTAGCACGAATTACGTAGCGCCCCTCGGCGGTCCAAGTTTGCACTAGTGAGCCGGGCTGATATTCGGAGAAGCCGGGGGCAGCGGCTGTGACTCGCGATGACGCCGGCTCGCCCACCAGCGCAGCCGGTCCAAATAAATATAGACAACCGGGGTGGTAAACAAAGTCAGCATCTGGCTGACGATCAGGCCGCCAACGATTGTGATACCCAGAGGGCGGCGCAGTTCCGAGCCGACGCCGGTTCCAATAGCCAGGGGCAAGCCGCCGAGCAGAGCCGCCGCTGTGGTCATCATGATGGGGCGGAAGCGTAGCAGGCAAGCCTCGTGAATCGCCTCCACCGGCGACTTGCCCTCCTTGCGCTCGGCATCCAGCGCGAAATCAATCATCATGATGGCATTCTTCTTCACGATTCCAATCAGCAGGATAATTCCGATCATCCCGATTACGTTCAATTCATTGCCGGTCAGCAGCAACGCGAGGATCGCGCCCACACCGGCCGATGGAAGCGTGGAAAGAATAGTTATCGGGTGAATAAAGCTTTCATACAGCATGCCGAGGACGATGTAGACCGCCAGCAGCGCCGCCAGAATCAGAATGGGTTCGGAGGAAAGGGAACTCTGGAAGGCTGCGGCGGTGCCCTGGAAGCTGGCGCTGATGCTGGTCGGGAAATTGATCGATCTTTCCGCCTGTTCAATCACCTGGGTCGCCTGTCCGAGAGAGACTCCCGGCGCAAGGTTGAAGGAAATGGTTACCGAGGGGTACTGGCCCTGGTGATTCACCGCCAGCGGCGTATTCGAAGGACCAAAGTGCGCAAACGCGGAAAGAGGAACCGCATTGCCATTCGACGAGCGCACATAAATGTTGTCCAGCGCTTCCGGGCTTTGGGCGAACTGGGGCGCCACTTCCATTACCACGTGATACTGGTTCAATGGGCGGTACATGATGGAGACCTGGCGCTGGCCAAACGCGTCGTACAGAGCGTTGTCCACATCGGTTGCGCTGATGCCCAGCCGGGATGCAGTGGCGCGATCGACGATCACGTTTTGCTCCAGGCCTTTGTCCTGCTGGTCCGTGTTGACGTCGCGCAATTGCGGCAGGCTACGAAGTTTTTGTACCAGCTGAGGTGACCAGGTATTCAGATCCTGCAGGTTTTCGCCTTGCAGCGTGTACTGGAATTGCGCCTGGCTCTGGCGTCCGCCGATGGTGAGATCCTGAGCCGACTGCATGTATAAAGTCGCTCCCGGCACTACGGCCAGCTTTCGCCGCAGCTGCGCGATTACCTGGTCGGCGGCCAGCTTTCTTTGTTGCAGCGGCTTCAGGGTTATGAACATGCGGCCATTGTTGTAAGCCGTATTGCCGCCGGCGAAGCCGACGATGGTCTGCACTGCGGGATCCTGAATGACCAGGTTCACGAACTGCGACATCTTCCCCTTCATCGCCTGGAAGGAGATGTCCTGCGAAGCCTGCACCGAGCCCATGATGCGGCCCGTGTCCTGCTGCGGGAAGAAGCCCTTGGGCACGATCACGTATAAATAGACGCTCAGGCAAGCAGTGCCGATCGTTATCAACAACGTGAGCGGCTGATGGCGCAGCACCCAGGCCAGGCTGTGCCGATAACCGGAGAGCAGGCTATTGAAAGCCCATTCGCTCAACCGGTAAAAACGCCCGTGCTTCTCCTCCTGAGATTGCGGTCGCAAGAATTTTGCGCACAGGGTGGGCGTGGTGGTCAGCGAAACCAGGAGCGACACGCCGATGGCGATACTGAGCGTCACTGCAAATTCCCGGAAGAGACGGCCAACGATTCCGCCCATAAGCAGAAGGGGAGTGAATACCGCTACCAGGGAGGTGCTCATGGAAAGCACTGTGAACCCAATCTCCCTGGCGCCGCGAAAAGCTGCCTGCACTGGGCGCATGCCCGCTTCCAGGTAACGGGTGATGTTCTCGAGTACGACGATGGCATCGTCGACTACGAACCCCGTCGAAATTGCTAACGCCATCAACGAAAGATTGTCCAGGCTGTAGCCCAGCAAGTACATCACTCCGAAGGTGCCGATCAAAGATAGTGGAACGGCGATGCTGGGAATAACCGTAGCCCGAACCGTGCGCAAGAAGGCAAAGACAACGAAGATGACCAGAATTACAGAGATCAGCAGCGTCACTTCGATGTCGTGAACCGAGGCCCGCACCGTCGTGGTGCGATCCATTACGATGCTGACATCAATCGCCGGTGAGATCGACTTTTTCAGAATCGGCAGGGCAGCGATCACGCGGTCCACGGTGGCGATGATGTTGGCGCCGGGCTGGCGGGAAACGACGATCAGCACCGCCGGCTTGCTGTTCGCCAGGCCGACGACGTGCATGTCTTCCACCGATGACTGCACATCGCCGACGTCTCCCAGACGAACGGGAGCGCCATTCTTGTAAGCGACAATCAGCTTGCGGTAGTCATCGTCCTTGAACAGTTGGTCGGTATCATCCACCGCCCAGGCATTGAGCGCGTCGGATAATTCTCCTTTCGGAGTGTTGGCGTTGGCCAGCCCGAGGGCGGTGCGTACGCTATCCAGTCCCACTCCCAGTTTGTTCAATAACGTGGGATTCAATTCGGCGCGAATGGCAGGACGAGCGGCGCCGCCGACGAAAACTTGTCCGACTCCGTCCACCTGCGCAAGCTTCTGCGAAAGAATGGAGTCTGCGGCGTCGTACATTTGCGGCAAAGTCTGGCTATCGGAGGTGAGCGCCAGAATCAAGATGGGCGCATCCGCCGGATTCACCTTCCGGTAAGTGGGATTGCCGGGGAGGTTGGCGGGAAGCTGGCTGCGCGCGGCATTGATGGCCGCCTGCACATCGCGGCCGGCTGCATCGATGTTGCGATTCAGATCGAATTGCAGAACGATGTTGGTCGACCCCAACTGGCTGGTCGAGGTCATCTGATTGATGCCGGCGATGCGTCCGAACTGCCGTTCCAGAGGAGTCGCAACGGCAGACGCCATGGTTTGCGGATCGGCTCCCGGCAAACCCGCGCTGACGGAGATAACGGGAAACTCCACTTGCGGCAGCGGCGCCACGGGGAGAAAGTTGAATGCCAGCGCTCCCGCCAGCAGCAGCGCCACGGCGAGCAACGATGTGCCCACCGGCCTGCGTATGAATGGCGCGGAAACGTTCATGAACTACTCAACCTCAACCGGTTCCTCGATGGGATTGCCAACGCGGTAACGCGAAAAGCGCCGGGCCAGACGGTCGAACCATAGATAAACCACCGGCGTCGTATAAAGAGTCAGCAATTGGCTGAGCAGAAGGCCGCCCACAATAGTGATGCCGAGCGGATGCCGCAGTTCCGAGCCGGTACCTCGGCCCAGTGCCAGGGGCAGGCCGCCGAGCAGCGCGGCCATCGTGGTCATCATGATGGGGCGGAAACGCAGCAGCGACGCCTGATAAATCGCCTCCTCCGGCTCCTTGTGCTCAACGCGCTCGGCCTCCAGGGCGAAATCGATCATCATGATGGCGTTCTTCTTCACGATCCCGATCAGCAGAATGATCCCGATCAGCGCGACCACTCCGAGATCGTTGCCCGTGATCAGTAGAGCCAGGATTGCGCCTACTCCGGCCGAAGGCAGCGTAGAAAGAATCGTGATGGGATGAATGTAGCTCTCATACAGCACGCCCAAAACGATGTAGACAGTGATGATCGCGGCCAGAATCAACCACGGCTCGGTCGAAAGCGAATTGCGAAACGCCGCCGCCGTTCCTTGAAAGCTGGTATGGATGCTGCCCGGTAAACTAATTTCTTTCTCCGCCTGATCGATCACTTTCGTAGCATCACCCAAAGAGACCCCTGGAGCCAGGTTGAACGACAGCGTGACCGCGGGAAACTGGCCCTGGTGGTTGATGGCCAGGGTTGTGCTCTTGGGCTCGAAATGCGTGAACGATGACAGGGGAACCTGCGTCCCATTGCTCGACTTCACATAGATGTTCTTCAACGAATCCGGATTCTGCTGGAATTGTGGATTCACTTCGAGCACCACATGGTATTGGTTCAGCTGCGTGAACATGGTCGAGACCTGGCGCTGGCCGAAAGCGTCGTACAGGGTATCGTCAATGTTCTGGGGTAGAATGCCGAGCCGCGACGCCGTGTCACGATCAATGACGAGTTCGGCGACCAGGCCGTTATTCATCTGGTCGCTGGCCACATCGCGCAACTCGGGCGACGCGCGCAACTTCTCGAGCAGCCTGGTCGACCAGGTGGCCAATTCGCGCGCATCGGCATCTTCCATCGTGTACTGGAATTGCGTCCGGCTGACCCGGTCCTCGACCGTGAGGTCCTGCACCGGCTGCATGTAGAGCGTGATTCCTTCCACCTTACTTAAACTGGGCTGCAGATCACGAATAATTTCCGAGGCCGATTCCTTGCGCTGATCGCGCGCCTTGAGGTTGATCTGAATGCGCCCGCTGTTGGGAGTGGTATTAATGCCGTCTACGCCGATGAACGATGACAGGCTCTCGACGTTGGGATTCTGCAGAATCACGCGCGCCACCGCCTGCTGCCGCTCCGCCATTGCCTGAAACGAGACATTTTCCGGCGCTTCAGAAATGCCCAGGATTACGCCCGTGTCCTGCACCGGGAAAAATCCTTTGGGGACGAAAACGTAAAGCAGCAGCGTCAATACGAGAGTGGACGCAGTGACGATCAAGGTAGTGCGCTGGTAGCGCAGAACAAACTTCAGAGTGCGGCCATAGAAGCCGATCACCCGGTTATAGATGTCTTCCGATTTTCGGTAAAAGCGGCTCTGCTGCGATGGATCTTTGTGGCGCAGCAGCTTGGCCGACATCATCGGCGTCAGCGTCAACGACACGACTGCGGAAACCAGAATCGTCACCGCCAGCGTGACCGCAAACTCGCGGAACAGTCGCCCCACGATGTCGCCCATAAACAGCAATGGGATCAGCACCGCGATCAGCGACACGGTCAGAGAAATAATAGTGAACCCGATCTGGCCGGAGCCCTTCAAGGCCGCATTCAACGGCGACTCGCCTTCCTCCAGGAAACGGTCGATATTCTCGATCATAACGATGGCGTCATCGACAACGAATCCCGTCGAAATAGTGAGCGCCATCAACGTCAGGTTATTGAGGCTGTAGCCGAGCAGGTACATCACCCCGAACGTGCCCACGATGGAAAGGGGAACGGCAACGCTCGGAATAATGGTCGCGGAAAGATTGCGCAGGAACAGGAAGATCACCATCACCACCAGTCCGATGGTGAGCATCAGTTCGAACTGCACATCTTTCACGGAGGCGCGAATCGTAGTTGTGCGGTCGGTGAGAATCTTCACCTGTGTGGACTCAGGCAGGGCAGTCTTCTGCAGTATCGGCAGTAATGCCTTGACCCGGTCGGCCACGGTAATGATGTTCGCCCCCGGCTGCCGCTGGATGTTCATGATGATCGCGGGGCTGGTGTTCCCCCAGGCGGCCTGTTTCACGTTCTCCGCGCCGTCCACCGCATTGGCCACGTCCGAGAGGCGAACCGGAGCGCCATTGCGATACGCAACCACGACCTGGCTGTACTCCTTACTCGACAGCAGTTGGTCGTTGGCCCCGATGGTGTAGGACTGGCGGGGCCCGTCCAGCACGCCCTTGGCCTGATCCACGTTCTGAGCGGCCACTGCGCTGCGCAGATCTTCGAGGCTCAACCCGTAACCTGCCAGCGCGGTCGGATTCGCCTGAATGCGGACTGCGGGCTTTTGTCCACCACTGATAGATACCAGCCCTACTCCGGGCAACTGGGAAATCTTCTGCGCCAATGCTGTGTCGGCGAGATCCTCCACCTTCGATAACGGCAGCGTGTCGGAAGTCAAAGCCAGGGTAAGGATGGGAGCGTCGGCGGGATTGACCTTGCTGTAAATGGGCGGATTGGGCAGGTCGCGGGGCAGATAAGTAGCGGCCGCATTGATCGCGGCTTGAACCTGCTGTTCTTCCACGTCAATGTTCTGATCGAGTCCAAATTGCAGCGTGATCAGCGAGCTGCCCAGCGAACTGGTCGAAGTCATCTGGCTCAGCCCGGGCACCTGGCCGAACTGCCGCTCCAGCGGCGCAGTCACCGAAGATGCCATCACATCCGGATTGGCGCCGGGGTAGAACGTCATCACCTGAATGGTGGGGTAATCGACTTCCGGCAAGGCGGACACAGGCAACTGACGGTAGGCTACGAATCCTACCAGCAGTACGGCGATCATCAGCAAGGTCGTCGCGACGGGCCGAAGGATAAAAAGACGCGACGGGCTCATAGTGCCGGATTACCTGCCTGCTGCGGAGCCGGGTGGGCGACGGAAGGCGCCATCTGGGTATGGCTGCTTCCGCGCGGCTCAACCTTACTGCCTGCCTGCAGCTTGTCCTGGCCATCCGTGACGACGGTTTCATTGGGCGCGAGGCCGCTGTCAACCGCGCTGACATTGTTCTGCGTGATTGAGACCGTGACCGGTCTTATGTCCACGGATTTGTCAGGCTTCACCACGAAGACGTAGGTGCCTTGCGGTCCTCGCTGAACGGCCGCTGCGGGTATGACCAGGCTGTTCTTACGAGTCTCCAGCAGCAGGTGAATATTGACGAACTGGTTCGGCCAAAGCTCGTCACCGGGGTTGCTGAATTCTGCCTTCAACTTGCCCGTTCCGGTGGTCTGGTCGATCTGATTATCAATCGTCAGCAATGTCCCCGCGGACAGCTTGGTTTGATCGTCCCGGCTATAGGCATCGACTTTCAGGGGACCTTGCCGCATGTGCTGTGTCACGGAGTTCAGCTGATCTTCGGGCAGCGTGAAAATTACGGTGATGGGCTGCAGTTGCGTGATGACCAGCAGCGGATTGGCATCGGTCGCATGCACGATATTTCCGGGATCGACCAGCCGCAGGCCGACGCGGCCCTCGATTGGTGACGTGATATGGCAATAGGTGAGCTGCAGCTTGGCATTATCGATGGCCGCCTGATCGGCGCGTACCGCCCCTTCCAGCTGGTCAGCGGTGGCCAGTTGCGTGTCTACTTGCTGCTGCGACATCGCTCCCGACTGCTTGAGCAGATCGTTATAACGCTGGTAATTCAGTTTGGCGTCGCGGAGCGACGCCTCATCCTTGAACTTTTGCGCCTGTGCCTGGCTGAGCGCAACCTCGTAAGGGCGGGGATCAATCACGGCCAGCAACTCGCCCTTGCGAACGTGCTGCCCTTCCTTGAAATTAACCTGCACTAGCTCCCCGTCCACTCTGCTCTTGACATTTACGGAGTAGAGCGGAGTTACTGATCCCAATCCGACCAGGTACACCGGCATATCGCGCTGCTGGGCCTGCGCCACCCCCACCGGAATGGCCTGCGTATACGCGGCACGCGCGGTGGTGGGCCGGGCGCTGCCACTGCACCCGAATCCAACGGCGCAGGCTAACCCAAGGATCCCGGCAATCCAGACTCGTTTTAAGGACGATAAGTTCATAAATGCGTTGACATGCTGATGCTCGCTAACCTGCACGGGCTGCTTAACGGCCACGGCTTGGCTCAATTTGGACACCCAGCTATTTGACTAACCGGTTAAGCCAAAAGCTCTAGTATTTACAAAACTTTACCTCTATTATCGTGCGCTCCATATCCCGCGTGCCTGCGCGTTTAAGAGCGCGGCAAAACGCTCGCAGGCGTGCGGCTACGGTGTGCAACCCCCTTCTACGGCTGCTCATCCGATTTTCCGTTTGTGCAGGCGACAGCAGAGAGCTCAAGAGCGGCAAAAAGCGGAGGCGCAGTTGGCCGAAATTCTGATCCGATTTCTGATTGGCGGAGCGGTGGTCTCAGGGTTTGCGGCTCTGGGCGAAATGCTCCGCCCCAAAAGCTTCGCCGGGCTGTTCGGAGCCGCGCCCTCAGTAGCATTGGCTACTCTGGGGCTTACGCTGGCCCGTCAAGGCCAGCTCTACGCCGGTAGCGAGGCGCACAGCATGATCGCGGGTGCGGCCGCGTTCTTTGTCTACGCCGTGTGCACCAGTTGCGTCATGAGGCGTTTCCCGGCTCGAGCCTTGCCCGTAACCCTGGGTCTGCTCCCCCTCTGGTTCGCCGTCGCTTTTGCCGTGGGGAGGCTGGTCGGATGAGATTCGACCTCAAACCTGTCAGCGCCCGACCTTCGGCGCTCGCTGAGACGGCCTGGTACGAATATGCGATCCGGTTCGTTTTTGGTGGTTTGATCACTGCCGCGGCAGGAATTATCGCGAAAAAATATGGTCCGATTACTGGAGGTCTTTTTCTTGCATTCCCGGCAATTTTTCCATCGGGTGCTACGCTGATCGAGAAACGCGAACGCGAGCGCAAAGCGCGGGCAGGCCTCACCGGAGTTTGTCGCGCGCGCCTGGCCGTCGCCGCAGACGCAGCTGGCGCGGCGATGGGTTGCGTGGGCCTGATCGTCTTCGCGACCGCGGTGTGGCGTTGGTTGAATGAATTTCCCGCGCCACTCGTGATCGCAGGCGCGACGTTGGCCTGGGCCATGACCTCGGGTATGATCTGGATCGCATGGAAACGCCACTGGGTACGGCACTGAGGGTCGCCGGGAGATTTCGATGTCGGTTTTGATGCCGGCCGTCTTCTTCGGCCATGGGAATCCGATGAACGCGGTACTTCGGAATCCGTACACAGAGGCGTGGCAGGCCTTGGGTGGCGAACTCCCGCGCCCCAAAGGCATTCTGTCCATATCGGCGCATTGGTACATCGAAGACGCGGCAGTCACGATTAGCACCTCCCCGCGGACCATCCACGACTTTGGCGGGTTTCCACGGGAGCTGTACCAGGTGCAATACCCTGCGCCCGGCGATCCGGATCTGGCCGCTCGCATTCAACAAATGCTCGCGCCCGTGTCGGTCCGAATGGATGAGAGCTGGGGACTCGATCACGGCACCTGGTCGGTGCTGTGCCACGTCTATCCGAAAGCCGACATTCCGATCGTGCAGTTGAGTATTGATGAGACTCAGCCGCCCACGTTCCACTATGAGATCGGCCGGCGGCTCGCACCCTTGCGGGAAGAGGGGATTCTGATCGTGGGCAGCGGCAATGTGGTTCACAACCTGCACGCTTACGCCTGGGGACGGCACACGGTTGATGCTTATGACTGGACTCTGGCCTTCGAGCACCGGGTACGCGAACTGCTCCTGGCGGGCGACAGCAATCCGCTTATTCACTATGAAGAGAAGCTCGGCCGCGAGGCTCTGTTATCTGTGCCCACGCCCGATCATTATCTTCCGCTCTTGTACGTCCTAGGCACTCGCAGCGGTTCCGAGCCGGTTTCATTTCCAGTCCAGGGAGTGGATGGAGGCTCGATCTCGATGCTGGCGGTCCAGCTAGGCGCATAAGCTTACAATGCCCGCGCGAAGCGATCTGCATCCAAAGCGATGATGCCGAAACGAAAAAATCCGCCGCGGGATCGAGTCGCGGAAGCAGCACAACTTCCTGCAGAGCAGAGCTTCCCGCCGATTGATTTGCCGATAAGGCCGCCGTTTCCTCCCGCCGAAGCTAAGTCGGTCGACGAGATCCCCACTGGTCCAAACTGGCTTTACGAGCCCAAGTGGGACGGATTCCGGTGTCTTGCATTCCGGAAGGACAAGCAGGTATTGCTGCAGTCGAAGGCCGGGCAGCCTCTGGGGCGGTATTTTCCGGAACTGGTATCTGCGTTGGAAAAACTGCCGCACGAGCGGTTCGTCCTGGATGGCGAGATTGTCATCTTCCATGATGACGTTCTGTCGTTTGACGATCTGCTGTTGCGCATACATCCTGCGGAATCGCGTATCCGCAAATTGTCAGCGGAAAGCCCCGCGACCCTCATGTGTTTTGACCTGCTGGTGGATGCCGATGGGAAGAAGCTGAATGATTTGACTCTGCGCGAGCGGCGACAGCATTTGGAACAGTTTTTCCGCAAGCGGCCGAATACAGGGATGGTGCGCTTATCTCCCGTCTCCGCCGACCGCGCCCAAGCCGAGCGCTGGATGCAGGAACTGGCAGCCATGGGCGCCGATGGAATCATTGCCAAACGTGCGGATGAACCCTACCGCTCGGGCGAGCGCACCGCCATGGTCAAAATCAAGCGCATCCGTACTGCGGATTGCGTGGTTGGCGGCTTTCGTTACGCCGAGAAGGGTGGTGGCATCGGCTCTCTTCTGCTTGGTCTCTACAACGACGAAGGGTTGCTGGATCACGTGGGTTTCTCGTCCAGCTTCAACGCCGAGCAGCGGCAGGAACTGAAGAAGATAGTCGAGCCGCTAATCGTTCCGCCCGGCTTTACCGGTCATGCCCCCGGTGGTCCCAGTCGCTGGAGCACGAAGCGCTCGACGGAGTGGCAACCGCTGTCGCCGAAACTGGTTTGCGAAGTTCAGTACGACCACTTTTCGGGCAGCCGTTTTCGCCACGGTACCAAGTTTCTCCGCTGGCGCCCGGAAAAGAAACCGAAGCAATGCACGTTCGAGCAGGTAAAACCCGGCCGAAAGGGGCGGGGCTCTCCGCTCCAGCTTGCGGGCTGAAGAGAAGCCCGTCCTTAGATTCCAGACGGACTTCTCCCCAGTTTTGCTCTTCGGTTCGATTACTTGTTTCGCTCAGAATGCAGCCGCGAAATTGCAGCTGGGCTAAGCGGACATGGCGCGGCGTTGCGGACGATTACTCTCACGAATCGACGATACGCCTCTGCGGATGTTCAGCCAGCCGTTCTCCTGTAACAGCCTGAACAAGTCGTAAGAGTATGGAATCTCGCCGGTGATGATTTCCTCCCGACCCTGGTCGTCAGTTACCGAGAAAGCAACCTGCACCGGCTCATCGGGGGAATTCTGCTTGGTGAAGTGGACGAGTTTTACGTTGAGAGTTTCTTGTTCCTGAGATTGTAATGGCATGTATCTCTCCTCGTCCCCTAGCTGGGAACGCGTTCGAGTCTAAAAATCAGGCAGAGCGCATTCAAGGAAAAACCAGAGCACGCAGGCATAAATCGTGACATGAAGGTAATTTTGAGACCCCTCAGAACCGGGCTTTCCACAGGCCTTTTAAGCCGCTGACTGCTGGGAAGATACAGCTTTATTCTGCGGCCTCTCAGGAAGGCGGTTTTGGAGATGGGATTGCGTGCGGCAACCTGCGACCCACGTTCTGTCCTCTAACTGAGCTTTCCTGCTCTGGAGTGCTTAGAAATGCGAATTGATGCTGTGCAGGCCGGGCTTCGAAGAGGACGCGCTGGGGCGCCGTTAGCCTGTATTTGGGCGCTGGTATTCATTTTCGGGGGACATGCTTCTGCGCAAAGCTGTACGCCGAAGACGACCAATCCTTCGGTAACGGTGTGCACGCCTGGGGTAAATTCCATCGCCCCGATCTCGCCGGTCCATGTAGTCGCCGAATCAACCGACACCTACACAGTTACGACGATGCAGGTTTATGTCGACAGCACACTGGTGTATCAGGTCAGCTCGAACGCGGTAAACACGTACGTTCCGTTAACGACGGGCAATCACCTGATCACCGTACAGGGTTGGGACACGACCGGACGCACCTTCAAGTCGAATGTGCCGATGGCCATGACACCGCCGTGCGCTCTCAATGGGGCCAACCAGACAGTCACTATCTGCACACCCGGGACTTCTGCGAGTGTAAGCCTTCCCGTGCATCTGGTCGCCGGAATCAACGATTCCAATCCGGTGAACTCCATTCAGGTATTGGCGGACGGTACGCAGATCTACAGCAATTCCGGCGGCAGCCTGGATGTCTATATCAAGAAGTTGGTCGCCGGCGCACACACGCTGACCGTAAATGCTCACGACACTGCCGGCGCAACTTTGAGCAGTTCCGTGCCGATTTCGGTGGCGACGACTGCCGGCCTGTCCAACATTCGTCACATCATTTTCTTCGTCCAGGAGAACCGCTCCTTCGATAATTACTTTGGGATGCTGGGACAGTATCGCGTGAGCAAGGGATTGCCGAACAATATCGATGGCGTGCCCACCAACGCGACGCTCTATAACACCAAAGGACAGCCCGTGCACCCATTCCCCATGCAGACGGTGTGTTCGGAAAATCTCAGTCCGTTCTGGGATGAAACGCACCTGGATGTGGATGGCGGGAAGATGGACGGTTTCATGCAAACGTCGACCTCGGTTCCGTCTACTATCGATCCCACGGGCACTCGAGCCATGGGCTATTACGATCAGAATTTTCTGCCTTATTACTACGAACTGGCCACGCAGTTCGCGACCAGCGACCGATTCTTCTCGCCCCTGGAAACCAACACGATTGCGAACCGCATGTACTTGTTCGCGGGAACCTCGTTTGGCCATATCCGTCCCGATCCACCGCCGAGCGGTGGTTGGACTCAGCCCACGATTTTCGATCACCTGGACCAAGCGGGAATCTCGTGGCGCTATTACTACCAGGATAATGGGATTTACCTGAGCCAGTGGTCGACTTACCAGCGGGATGCCAACAAGCTGTCCTCGATTTCCAACTGGGCATCCGATCTGCAGAATGAGGCCGCGCTTCCTTCTGTTATTTTCATCGAGCGCGCGGGGCCCTCCGGACTGGACGAGCATCTTGGCAACAACATCCAGACGGGGGCGGCGGATGTGGCTAACATCCTGAACCAGCTATTGGCGAGCAACTCGTGGCCCTCCTCGGTTTTCATTTTGACCTACGATGAAGGCGGCGGCTCCTACGACCACGTCGTTCCAGCAAGCATGATCAAGCCCGACAGTATCCCGCCGATGCTGCAAAAGGGCGACCAGCCCGGCAAATTCGACCATAGCGGTTTTCGCATCCCGATCACGGTGGTCTCGCCCTGGGTGAAGCCCAATTACGTATCGCACACCTGGCGGGATCTGACTTCGATACTGCGCCTGATTGAGGTGCGTTTTAATGTGCCGCCTCTCACCGCGCGCGACGCCAACGCCGACGACATGATCGAGTTTTTCGATTTCTCCACTCCGCATTGGCTGAATCCGCCTCCTCTACCGCCGCAGCCCACGAGCGGAACCTGCAGCTACAACCTGGAGAAAGCGCCGGGTTATTAACCAGTAACGAATTACGAAAAAATGAGTCGGGATGAGACAATGTTGCGGAGTTGTCCATCCCCTCTGTGCAGGAGAACACATTGGCCAAGTTCATCTTTGGCATCATCATTGGTGTGGCTGTAGTCTTCGCAGCGGTATACGGGTACTTCGCTTATGGCTTCGCTCCGGTTGCGACGAATGCGCCGCCCATGCCTTTCGAGAAGAAGTTGGCGAATGGGGCTCTGCATGCCCGCATTAACAAAGAGATGCCCAAAGATATTCCGATCCCGGTCGACGAGGCGAACCTGGTGGCTGGCGCCCAGGTCTACAAGCAGAACTGTGCCGTGTGTCACGGCCTCCCAGGACAGGACCAAACGCCCATAGCGAAAGGAATGTTCCCGAAGCCTCCCAAGTTGACAGAAGGAACCGGGGTCACCGATGATCCTGCCCAGGAAAGTTTCTGGAAGGTTCAAAACGGCATTCGGATGACAGGTATGCCAGGCTTCCAGAGCACGTTAACGACACCGCAGTTGTGGCAAGTCAGCATCATGCTGGCAAACGCGGACAAATTGCCACCGGCGGCAAAAGAGGTGCTGACAGCACCCATCCCGCCTCCGCCGCAGCCGCCGCAGGGAACCCCTAAGCCGATTCACAAGTAGGCAGACAGAGAACAAAGAGATTGGCCGCGTTCACACTCCGATTCTGCTGTTGTTCTGGAGCGCTATGGCTAGCGTATGCCGCGGAGCGAGCCTGACTCGGCCACACTCCGATCCAAGAGGCGCATGGTATCGAAGATGGTCGTGATGACACGCTCATCTCCCATCGCAGTATTGATCATCAGGTGATAGAGCGAGCGCGTCGGCCAGTCGGAAGAGAAGTAGTGCCGGCAGAAAGCTACCCGTTCGGCGTCGATATTGTCGACCATTTCTTCCGCGTCTTCGAGTCTCTGCCCGGCCGCCATCAGGCGCCGCAGCTTTTCCTCGCGGGGAGCGTAAAGGAATACGCGAAAAGTGTCCTCGCGGTCTTGTAAAAAGTAGGGCGAGCCGCGGCCGATCACGACGGAGTTTCCTTCCTTGGCGATTTTAGCCGTGATCCTTTCCATCATGGAAACCAGGCAATCGGCGTCGAAGAACTTGTCATCGTCGAGCGGTATGGAACGCTCATAACTACCGCGCCAGAAGATCTTGGCCAGGCGATAGAATCGGCTATCCAATTTCTCTCCTCGTCGTTCCACAGCCGAGCAATCCACGTTGGCGAGCTTGGCGATCTCCTCGGTGAGCAGGTGATCCCAGATCTTCCACCCGAGGGTGTCAGCGATCGTTTGAGCGATGACGCCACCGCCACATCCGTATTCGCGCTCGATTGCGATAATGCGAAACATGGCTTGTCCTCCGGGCGCTTAACGGCTGACCCAGACCTTGGTTTCGACTGACATTCCCGGTCGCAATTCGTGGCCTTTCAGCTCACCACGATCGAAGTCTATTTTTATCGGAATGCGTTGCACAACTTTCACATAGTTTCCAGTCGCATTTTCGGGTGGAAGCAGGCTGAATCTGGCGCCGCTGGCGCCGGCGATGCTGTTGACGTGAGCCTTGTAATCTTTGTCATTGGCATCAACGTGTACGGTAACCTGCTGCCCGGGGCGCATATTTTTGAGTTGGTTTTCCTTGTAATTGGCTGTGACCCAAAGATCTTCGAGCGGAACCAGCTTCATGAGTTCCTGGCCGGCCAGAACGTTCTGGCCTACCTCCACCGTGCGGGCGCTTACTTCCCCATTCACCGGAGCAACTACTTTGGTGTAAGTCAGGTTCAACTCGGCCTGCTGTAATTCGGCTTGCCTCAGGTCCACGTTGGCCTGCGCCGACATAGCCCGCGAGCGGATGATTTGAACTTGCTTGGGAGCGGTTCCTGCCGTGCGCAGATCCGCCTGCGCGCTTTCCAGCTTCCCCCTGGCCTGAATGATTTGCTGCTGAGCGGCATTGACGTTCGCTCTGGCCGCATCGACAGCGGCCGCGCTGGCCTGAGCGGCCGCGAAGGCCTGATCGTACTGCTGCTGCGAAATCTCCTGCTTCTGCACCAGCATCTTGTACCGCGCCAAGTCGCTCTGGGCTTTGTTGTTGTTGGCTTCGGCCTGCAGCAGTGCCGCTTTTGCGGCGTCGTATTGTTGACTGGCGGCGGCAACACCGGCGCGGGTGCTGGCTACTTCCGCTTGCGCCGAGCTCAGTTGCCCGGTCGTAGTAATGCTGGTCACTGGAACATTGACCTGGGCGCCCTGCAATTCCGCCATGGCATTGGCATAAGAAGCCTTGGCCTGCTGAAGCTTGGTCTGATAGTCGGTCGGATCGATTTCGACCAGCACCGTCCCTGCCTGCACGTACTGGTTATCCTGGATATTCAGCTTAATCACGTGTCCCGACACGCGGGGGCTGATGGAGTTCACATGCCCGTCGATCTGGGCATCATCCGTCGATTCGTAGCTGGCGAAATAGCGCCAAAGGAATATGGTTCCAACTAAAACCACGACAGCGGCAATAATCAGGAAAAGCTTGATACGAGGGTTGCCCAACGCCGACCGGCGCCTCTCCCTGAAGGTGGGACGCGATGGGCTGGCGGGCGCTTCCCGCTCCGGTTCGCTAACCGGATTCGCGGTCGGCTCAGCCCGCATCGTTCCTGCTGTTTGATCCATGACGATTACTTGCCTTTCAGGTACTGTTTGACGCCTTGTTCCGCAAAGCCGATGGCTCTGGCGTATTCCACCTTGGCAATGTTATGAGCATAAAGACTGGAAATATAGTTCTCATTGGCAGTGGCCAAAGCTTCCTGAGCTTGGATGACTTCCAGGTTGTCGGCGACTCCCGCGGCAAAGCGGTCCTGCGCCTGGGTGAGCGTCTGTTGAGCCAGGTCTACGGAACTGCGGGCGACCTGGACCTGGTCGTTGGCCGCATTGAGATCCAGCATGGCTGTCCGCACCTCATTGTCAATCTGACCGCGTAGGTTGTCCACCTGCTGCTGGTTCTGCCGCAGGGTCGCTTCCGCCTGCAGAACGTCGGCATGCGTCCTGCGTCCGGCGAATATGGGAATGTTCAGCGATCCGGACACGTGATAGGTGCCGTTGGAATGAAACGGGCTGATGCCGATGTCCCCGTAATCCGCTTCCAGGCCCAGGTCCGGATAATGTTCGGCGGTGGCCGCCCGCCGGGACAATTCTGCCGCCCTGAGTTTGGCCATGGCCGCCTGGTAGTCCGCGCGCGAGCTGTAAGCGCGCTGCAGGCTGTCCTGTAATCCGGGCGTAAGCAGCGGTTCATAAGGCGCCTTGTCGGTCAGCGAGAATTCCTGGCCTGGAGGCAAGCCGATGATGCGTGCCAGCGCAAGCTTGCCTTTGGCGAAATCGTTGCGCGCGACGATGAGTTGCTGCTGGCGCGCCTGCAATTCCACCTGCGCGCGCAGGGCATCGATCGCCGGAGTCACCCCGGCTTTCAGTTGGTCAACAGCCTTGTTGTGTAGAGCCTGTGCGGTTGTCACCTGAGCTTCGGCGGCATCGACCCGGGACGCGGCGGCAATCGTCTGCAAATAAGCGTTGCCGACTGCGAGCACGACCATGTCGCGGGCATCTTTGTAGGTGTACTGAGCAGCTTTGAGACTCTGTTCCGATGCTCGCTCGGTTTGCAGATATTTCCAGTTGAACACGGATTGCGTCAGATAGCCGCGCGCATCCAGGTAGTTGAACGGACCGATAATCTCGGGGACGCCTTGGATCTTGAAACCGAATTGTGCGAGGCTGAGCGTTTGCAGGCTCTCGGTGATACTCGCGCTCACGTGCGGAAGCAGTGCGCTTAACTCTTTCCATTTCTGGCCGCGCGCGGCTAGGGTGCTGTCCTCTGACAGCAGCACCCCCAGATTCTGCTTCAGCCCGCGGTCGATGGCATCGGAGAACGAGAGCGGAATCACCTCGGCCGTGGCTTTACCTGCAGGCACGCTGCCCAGAAACGGATTCTGATTTCCTATCGGCAAAGTTACGCTAGGCGTACTCGATTGTGCCGAGGTGCCGGAGTAGGTCGAAGCCGCCGGTGCTCCAGTGCCTGGTCCTTCTGCTCCCGCGCCGGACGGAGCCTGCGCAAATCCGCTAGCTCCCGCGGTTAGAAGCAGAAGAAGTGTCACAATCTTATGAACGGAGCCGTCGAGTTTGAGTGCCGCATGATTGGAGCCTGCTTTTTCTTTCCTCACAAACTCACCATGGAGCATGTCATGTTGATTCGCTTTCAGGCGAGGTCTGTACAAAACCCCCCGGTCAGGCAACTCCTAACCATTGTAATGAAAGCGCTTACGGAAACGGAGTGACGCGGAACGTCAGATTCGCAAACGAATCGGCAGGGTTGTACCTCCCGCCCCGGATCTGTTCCCGCCGGGTGCGGAGAATTAAGGGTTTAGTGGCCGCTTCCGGCTCCGAAGGAGAAGTTCAGGCCCGTGGTTAAGAGCAGATCATTCTTCTTCTTCGCCAGCGGAGGGTTAGTCACGTAGATATCGGAAAACGCATTCTGCCAGCCCAGCCACTTGCTGATTTTTGTGACCGTTCCGAAGGTGAAGGTCCCGCGATATTCGCCCCAATCCGACAGGTCAGGGTAGAAATTAAAGCTTTGCGTAATGACCGTGGTGCTGTGCAGCTTGTGAGTGAGTTCTTCGCCGAAGCTGGCAGCCGCGAAATTCCTGGTGAAGGTAGTGTAATTCTCCCGCGTATAGTTCAGCCCTGCAAGCAGGTCCAGCGTGGTCGCTGTGGTTTTAATCACGTGGACGCCAAGCCCGGCCCCGGGAACCGACCGCAAATTCAATCCCTGCAAAGCATCGGTTTGGAAATCAGCGGTTACGTAGGCGAAAATGCGCTTGGTGATGTCGTGATCGTAGCGGGCTCCAGCCTGGATGGCGTTGGCTGTCGTCGAAGGTACGGCCCCGGGCGCGTCATTGGTCGCGTATACCGTATTCATGTACAGGCCCAGTTTGTCGTGCAGGGTCTCGCGATCCGCGGTAAAGGCCAAGGCCAGGTTCTTGGTCTGGCTGTTTCCGCGGGTCAGCGCAAACGATGTTGTGGCCCCGCCGCTCCATTCCTGCAATAGGCCGGGATGCAGGCTTTTTTCATAAGCCGCCTGCTCGCTCAAAGACGCAATATCTGACTTGGCTGCCTCCACTGACCCGCCGGAACTGGTCGCGACCTGAAGATGCCCGTCGCTGCTGGTGACCGGTCCAGATAGGGTTTGCCCGTTCTTAAGCACGATGTGCAGCGGTTGTGTAGAGGTAATGCCCTGGACGGCCGACCAGTCCAGTTTTACTTCTCCGGCATAATCGGTGTTGAGCACCAGGGTCGTGTCATCTGATTTGACGATGGTGCCGCTCAGCCGGTCCCCGTTTTTCATGGTGAGCTGATCCGCCCACGCAAACCCAGCAATATTGAGGGAAACGAAAAACACGAGAATTGTGGCGCGCACGAGTGTCCTCCACTTTGCCGAAATGAACTGACGGGCCGTGCCCCCTTAGACAGAAACTTACGATTCAGAGTTGGCTGAACGGCGGAAATCAGTGCCGACACTACGAAGGAACACAAATCAATGCGGAAGAACAGGTCCTTCCCGGGGATCGGGCGAGCTTTGCGGAGTGCATCGGCCTAGCGGGTGGCGAATTCCAGGCTTAACTCTTGACGTCGGTGCTGGTCGGCTGCTGCTTGGCGTCTTCCGGCTGCTGCTTCATGCCGTCTTTAAGCGCGCGAATGCCTTCACCCAGGCCTTTGCCAAGCTCGGGCAGTTTCTTGGGACCAAACACCAGCAGGGCAATGAAAAAGATAACCAGCAGGTGCATGGGCTGAAATAAACCTTCAAACATCTGATGCCTCCGTTCGGGTAGATTACAGTTTACGCAACCGGACTCCAACTGTCACCTTAGAAGGACATGTACATGGGGTCTGTGATCCAGATCACCGGGACGAGGGTTGAGGGCCACCCGGCCACTTTCTTGCCGGACCAGCGTACAGCCTCAGCCCATTACCTCCGTTACCTACCGTTACTTACCTCCCCAGAATATCGTTTCGGCAGCGCTCCAGCTTTGTCTGAAGTGAGGTTTCCCCGTGAAGAGTGCCTGCCGGGCCGGAATTGTGTCGATTTTGCTGTTCGCGGCCTTTACCTCGGCCATCGCCGAAGTCAATGATGCCGCCTCCCAAGCGATCGGCTGCACCCAAATGGTCGCGTGGCTTTCCGGGGGTGTTTCCAGCGGTCGCCTGGCGCGCCTAGTCGGCCAACGCGGTCTTGCATTTACTCCCACCAACCAGATCCAGGACAAACTGCGGTCCGTTGGCGCCGAAGACGTGCTTTTGGCCAGCATGGCAGCCCATTCCGCCGCTTCACAAACCACTGCCTCTACTTGTTCTGCCGAAGTCTGGAAAGCAGCCGAACTGGTCCGAGAGAAACAATACGAACTGGCGCGACGGGCATTTCGCGACCTTATCCGGGCAGATCGCGAAAACGGCGCGTTGCATTTCGCCCTGGGCGGCATTTTGATTCACGAGAACGCGTGGGATGAGGCTTTCGAAGAGTTCACGCAATCCGCGCACCTGCTGCCCGGATTTGCTGAAACTCACAGCCGCCTTTCCTTTCTCTTCTATCATTCCGGCGATCCGGACAACGCTGTTGCCGAAGCCCGCACCGCGCTGAGCCTCGATCCCGGCAACCCGGAAGCTTATAAGTTTCTGGGACTAGCGCTTTCCGATACCGGTCAGTATGACGCGGCGCTGCATGCCTTCCAAGAATCGCTGGCTGGTGACCCCGACAATGCCGAGGTGTACTACGACATGGGTGGCAGCTTGCGCGATAAGGGCGATCTTTCCGCCGCCGCTACGGCTTACCGTCGCGCCATTCAGCTGAATCCAGGCTACTGGCAGGCGCACAACAATCTTGGCCTCACCTACCAGGATCAGCACAAGTTCGAGGAAGCCATCGCCGAGTACCAGATCGCGAGAAATATGGCTCCGGAGGATCCCGCGATCCAGAGCAACCTTGCCGCTACTTACTGCGAAAAACAGGATTACGAAGCCGCGGTCGCCGAATTCAAGGATCTATTTCGTAAGTTTCCCGACTGGCAGTCTGGGCATGGCTGTCTGGCCAAGGCATTTATGGCGAAAGGGGATTACCAATCGGCCATTTCCGAACTGCGCCTGGGGGTTGTGCACAATCCGACCGGAGCCGCCGAACACCGCGTCCTTGGGCAGGCGTTGTTACTTACCCATGATGATGCCGGTGCCGTGCGCGAATTGCAGATTGCTGTATCCCTGAATCCCGACAGTGCTGTCGCCCACCACTACCTGGCGGTGGCGTGGAGCAATGTTCAGAAGTACGAGCAGTCGCTGAAGGAGAACCGCGAGGCGGTGCGCTTGGATCCTTCCGCCGACAACCATTATTACGTTGCCATCTGCCTTATAAAAATGGGCCGCAACGACGAGGCCATGGCGGAGCTGGAAACCGCCGCTCATATGGATCCTGCACAGGCGCTTTATCGCGCTCGCTTGGACGAGCTGCAGAAGTTAATGCGCGCTGAGGCGCGCTGAAGAGCCACAAGTAAGTATCTGTAACCAAGAAGGTGAGCAACCAACCGGACCGTAAGCTACAGCAGGCGAGGACAACTATGAGCACCGCAGGAACAGGAAAAGCAAGAATAGCCGACCAGACCGCAGCCGCCAGCACCGGATATCAGCCCTTATCTCGCGCTGCGGAAGTGGCACCAAAACGCGTTGGTTACGGTTTGCCTTGCGCCAACTGCGGCACATACTACGCCGCCGACCAATCCGCATGCCCCATCTGCAAATCCCCGGAGCGGGTTTCGCCCGATGTCACGCTGCCGTCCGCGAATGTGGCCCCGGCTGACCCAGTTCCTGATTTGTCTCAGCTGGATGAAGAGCGCGAGCGTTTTCTGAAAGAGTACAAGGCGCAGGTATTCGCGTCGCATACTCAGATCGATACCGCCGCCAGCTTCGGTTGCAGCCTCGAAGACAATCACAACGAAACTTACCAGCCGGCTTCCGTGTGCAAGCCATGCTACGAGCGGGTACAGCAGAAAGCCGACTTGCTGGAAGCCGCTCTGCATATGGACCTGAAGGAAGCGGCGCAGGTTGTGCACGACGCGGTGTGGGCCGATCCGTCCGATCCCGGCAAGACTTACCAGAATGCCGCCCAGGCGCTACTCACGGAGTTGCGCAAGCGCGCGGGCATCGACATGGTGTTGACGACTCTGCAGCCGTACACACACTGAATTAGGGCTGCATTTTCACAACGACATACTTCTTGCCCGCATACAGCCGGTACTCGTCATTCTCGCCGCTGATTTTGAGCGGAACCGGCCGCTTCAGCTGATCATCCATCTTAGACGGAACGTTCAGGACATCCTCAGCGGCAACGTTCGTGATGATGAATCGGTCGTTCATGAAACCGAAGCCATATTCACCCGGCGCCAGTTCCGTTCCTTCAATGTGAATCTTGGCTTCGGTAATGAAGAATCCCTGATACTTCTGCACGATCCCTGTTGAATATCCTGAAGTATCAACCAGGCCGGAGAGAATATTTTTTCCATCCTGGGTGTGAATGCCCGCCGTGTTCCGCATTTGCACGGTTGCGGCGTGGCCGGCGTAATAGTAAGTGGTAGGCACGATCGTCCTGACGTCAGCTGAACTCAGAACGCCCGGTTTTAAAACACTGGGACGAGCCGCTTCTTGCGCGTAAGCCGGCGCCAGTTGCAGCGCTAGAAGAGCCACTAAGAGATGAAGAGTTGTTTTCACTGAATCCTCCTGTGAGTAGGTTCCGTGTGCCTTTCCGCAGTCTCCACTTAGCCATCCTTGTCATCCCGACCGGAGCGAAGCGAAGTGGAGGGACCTTGTGTTTTGCATTTGAAAAGGTAAGCCTCGCCCAGCATTGTATCTATTCTGCTTGCGAGAAGCGCAATCGGCCAAAAGCGCTGGGGACGTGAAAATTTGGCTCTGGTGTGAGAGTGGGCCGCCACGCCGAATAGAACCGCGGTTCCTTCTGGCCCTCGATCCGGTAGAAGTTGGCCCGCCATTCGGCCTTCGGATTGAACTCCTCCAGCAGCGCTTTCATTGGAATAGCCAGTTCAGCCGCCCAGACATGCGCGCCTTTATCGAGCCAGATCGAGTGCTGCAGCGCGCTTTTGAGATCACGCAGAGGCCGAGGCGAGATGTCGAGATCGATCCAGAAGCCGTTCGGCGCGATCTCGAATTCCTTGTAGTAGCGCGGCTTCGAAGGGTCCGGCTGCAAGAAGGCCTCGGCCACATCGCGATCCCACAAGTGATCGCGTCGCCCATTGGGATCGGAGTCATCGAAAGTATAGAGGTCCCGGTAGCGGCACTCATAACGCAGGTACAGAGTCTGTGGGGACCACAGCACACGCACCGTGGTCTGCCGTTCAGGATCCGGATCTTTGCCCTGCCAGTTCGCACAAAACACGGCCGGAGCCGCATTCTGCCACTCCTTCGCAGCATGAGCTGCGTCTATCTTGATGTCATGACTTATGGCTGCAGCCACAACGACGTTGGCCGAATCTATACACTCGACGGATTTGTTCTGGCTCATAAGCGGCAATGAAAACAGAAGCGGCGGAATGAACACGAGAACCGATTTTCGGAGCATGCGTCTACGGATTCCAAACGTGGGACGACCCTGCTTTGCCCGCAATGCAGCATACCGCACAAACTTCGTTTGGCGGCAAGATTCGGATAGTCCAGCGCAGTCATCTGGCCTATGTTTGGCCCATGACTAATGCGATACTCGAATCTCAGGAAAGCTTAGCAATGGCAAGCCGGCAACCCAATTTCTGGCAGGCGGTAGTCGAAAGGGATCGTAACCAGGATGGCCACTTTGTCTTCGCGGTCTCGACCACCGGAGTCTATTGCCGGCCGTCGTGTGCTGCCCGGCGCCCCCGCCGTGAAAACGTCACGTTTTATCTCACCCCGGATCAGGCCGAGCGCGCCGGCTACCGCGCGTGTTTGCGCTGCCGTCCCCGTGCCGCTTCCGGCAATGCGCAACTGGCAAAGGTGCGTGAGATCTGCCGCTACATTGAGCGCAATCTCGACGAGCCCATCACCCTGCAGCGGCTCGCCCGCATCTTTCAGCAAAGCCCTTTCCATCTGCAACGGACGTTCAAGTCCGTGCTCGGGGTTACGCCGCGCGCCTATGCTGAGTCCTGCCGCATGAACCAGCTCAAGCGGAACCTGCAGGCGGGACATTCGGTGACTCGGGCCATGTATGACGCGGGCTACAGCTCGAGCAGCCGCCTTTACGAGCGCACCTCGTCGCATCTGGGCATGACTCCCGACAAGTACCGCCGGGGTGCCATCGCCACGCGCATTCGTTACGCCTTTGCCGATTCGCCTCTCGGACGCATGCTGGTTGGCGCTACCGACAAGGGCCTCTGCGCTATTCAGTTTGGCGATTCCGAGGAGGAACTGGAGCAGGGCCTCAAGCACGAGTTTCCCTTCGCCCAGCGCCAGCGTGACGATCACGGTCTGCGGGTCTGGAAACAGACCCTGCTAGATCGCCTGCGCGGTCAAAAGCTGAACTCAGCTTTGCCGTTGGACATCCAGGCAACCGCGTTCCAGCGCCGCGTCTGGGAGTACCTGCAGACCATTCCTTACGGAGCGACCCGCTCTTATAGCGAAGTGGCCAGCGGGATTGGTGCCCCGCAAGCGACTCGCGCGGTGGCGCAGGCCTGCGCCCGTAATCGCATTGCGGTTGCGATTCCCTGCCATCGCGTAATCCGCCAGGACGGTGATCTCGGCGGTTATCGCTGGGGTATCGAGCGCAAGCAGAAATTGCTGGCATTGGAGACCCAGCGCGCGGAAGCCGCAGCAACCCGATGAGCGACTAGAGTGGCAGGTTGGCGACGCAGATCAGACCGCAACTCCGGTCGAGGTCAGGCGCGACTGCAAAGGCTTCCATGACGAAAGATCGCGCTGCACCATTTCCTCCAGCTCATCGATTTCACGCCGGAAGAGCTCTTGGGTGGCCAAGGACAGCTCGCGCGACAGCCCGCTGAAGGCCAGTCCGCCGCCCAGGAACAGTTTGCTGAGCGGAGAACTCTTGACGGCAGCCACGAGGTGCCCGAAGTGCCGTGCTTTCAACCACTCGGCCAACAATGTAGCGCTACGAGTGCGAAGGTAACACCGCGGATGGGTCATCGTCTCCGATGCGTGCACGCTACCCAGTTCCTCCGGGCTTAATGAGAAGCGCGGAATACCGAGAAAATCGGCGAGCCGATTCACATAAGCCTGCGGGGTATCTCGCAGATCGTCATAAAGGGTGGCCCATACCTGATCCGCGCCGAGCTCGCGCTGCCAGGCCTTCAAATGGGTTGCGTAGCGGCTGGATTCGGTCAGCTCCGGATCGCACAAGATAGCCTGTTCGAAACTCCACGGGATAATGCCATACGCCCGCTTAACCCGGTACAAAGAAAGAATCCGCTCGACCGGATCGCGGAAGATACAAACAATCTTCGCATCGGGCAAAAGAGCCTTAATTCTCCGCCGTGCGTCTTGAGAAGCAAAATAGGTAGGCGCAACTTCGCCGATGCAGCCATTGCCTTCCGCAACCGCGTAATGGGCGCGATACCAACTCATTCCATGATGAAAGTGGGCATCGAAAAAGCGCGTCTCTTTGACTGACTTCGGCAGAACTGCGCGCTTACGCAGGACTTCATGCAGCCAGCTGGTTCCCGTCCGGGGTGGGCCAACGATAAGAAATGAGGGAAGCAGTTGGCTCGGCTGGAAGCTGGCGCGGCGAAACGGTTGCGTCCACCGCGTCCATGTCGTTCTGTAACTCTCGATTTTCTGCGGCACTCCGTTCGTCCGCCTATCTTGCGCCGATCCCAAGCTGCGGGTGCGAGAAAGACTAGGCTCTGCTATCGCCCCAGGTCGCGCACAGTATCCTGATCCGCAAATGCTGGCCCAAGCACATCAACCCCTTGAGAACCAATGAAATCTTCCTTGTGACGGCGGGCTTAGGATGGGCGCTGGCAGATCAAAGGTTGCAAGTTGGCCCGAACGGGTCAGACTTTCAAGTCCTTGTGGGTTCGAATGCGGAATTGGCTGAATGCGAGCTGCACAACCAGGGTTGCGCACGCCGTCTAGAAAATGGGCGAGGATGGCCGCAAGTGCTTGAACACTGCGTTCCCGTCTTCGCGTGGGTTTTATCGGATACCACCATGTCGACGCCACGACGCTCGAGGGGAAAGTTCAAGCATTTTGGAGATACACGCTCAGGCTGTCAATGTCATTTTCCCGAAGCGAGCGAAGGTCTCAGCTAGAATGCGCACATGTTATCAACTTCTCGAATCGCCACATTTGTTTTGCTGATTGTGTCCAGCGCGGTTGCACAAACCGATAAAGTCAATTCGCTTTTGACTATGAATGAGTTCGTGCATGACTGGCAAATCTCGAAGCAATTCACCTTGGCAGTGGCCGACGCCATGCCGGCCGAGTTCTACAGTTTCAAGCCGAACCCGGAGGAAATGACTTTCGGCGAGCAGATGATTCACATCGCTGGTGCAAATGTATTCCGCTTTCACGAGATCACCGGGGTCGAGCCGCCGTTCCAATTCGATCCCGGAAACCCGCCCCCGAGCGACAAACAAAACGCGATGAAGTTACTGGGGCAGTCGTTCGATTATGTGATCCGAGTACTGCCGCTCATCACGCCGGCGCAGCTCAAACACACGTGGCATATTCCAACCTGGAAAGGGCGCACCGATCCGGACGGCCGCGCCATGATCGTCAATATGTTCGTGCACACAGCCCACCATCGGGCGCAGTGCGAGGTCTACCTGCGAGTGAAGGGCATTAAGCCGCCGGACTATACCTTTTGAGCGAGCAGTGCTCCAGTGATCTCCGTCCACTCCTGATCGAGTGGTACGCGAGCAGGGGGCTTGCCGGCACGGCCGTACCAATAGGCCGCGTTCGACGTGTCCCCTTCCTTGCGGTGCAGATAGGCATGAACCCAGGCCCCAGCAGGACCTTCATCCTGCTGGGCGGATTCGTGGGCGCGACTCCAGTCTCCCTTTGCGTCCCACCATAGACCGGCGAGTGCCGCATCGAGATCGCGCGGCGGCTGGTCGCGCTGTAAAGATTCGCGGAACTCGTGCAGAGTCACATCAAGCCCTCGGGGCCAGCTTGGCGACCGACGCTATTTTTGCGGTCCCACCAGATCGCTCATGGGCGGCACATTCACCGTGTCACAAGCGAAGCCGAGGCAGCCGAGTTGCCAGCCATCCTCGATCGTGGCCAGCACGGACTGGTGGTTATAGGCGACGTTGGATGTGCGCGGAGAGTGATCGGAATGCGAGATGGTAAGCGCCACCACGTGACCGCCGCCCTGGCCGGGTACTGAGTCGCAGCAACCGCTGTCGTCGCCAAAGCCATTGAATCCGGTTCCGGTGAAGTCGGATTCATCCCACATGATGAAGATGACCGAGTTCCCGGTCCAGGCTGGCGAATTCATGATTGCGGTGACCGTGTTCAGCAGAAAGGTATCGCCGGTAGCGATCAGCGCCTGCACCTGGGAGAAATCGCAGGGATCGTCGGGCGTCGAGGCGCGCCCGTGCATATCGTGACACTGGTCGGGGCTGATCCAAACGTAGTCAGCGACATTGCCGCTGGCGAGGTCGTTGGCAAACTGGCTGTCGAAGTCAACTATGTTGGCCACGCGCGCCGCATTGGTCTGCACGTCCAGATACGAGATGAACGGGTTGTGCTTGCGTTCGTAGAGCTGGTTGCCGCAGGAGTGGTCCAGGGGCGTGACGCATAGCGAGTAGGACTGCATGTACGCCTTCCACCTTTTCCCATTGGCTTCGAGCTGGTCGACCAGGTTCGGAACATCAATGGTAGTGTCGCTGTCGCTGGTAACGCCATTCGTCGAACCGGAGGTCGCGGCAATGTAGTTGGGCTGGCTGGGATGGGTGACACCGAAATAGTTTGCGGCCAGACCGTAGTTGGCGGCAGCAGCGTTGATGAACGGAGCGTTGGCATTCCCGATGAGAGAGTCAAAGCCAGTGTTCTCCATCATGATCACGAAGACGTGCTGGTAATTCTTCATGGTGGAGCGGCCGTTCTGCGCGCTCAGCGGCGGCGGCATGAGCAGGATAACGATTAGAACAAGCAAAGAGAGATGGGCAATGTCTGACATCCGGGAACGTGCGGTTGGCATTCGATTCCTCCTCTGGGGTTGCAATGAGCAATGCAGGCCGGGTGGCGGCAGGGCGAGAGTATACACCCGATGTCCAGGCCCATAGCGAGAGTCGGAGTGAACACTGAGAAGGGCTGGTTTACTCTAATAATCGTTCCCCGTCCCCGACCTGTGCAAAATCTTGAAAACACAACGCCCATTTTGGAATTCGCAATCCCTATAGCCTAGTTGGCGCTAGAGGGGTCGCCTCAGCGAAGAACCCACGTCTCGAAAAAGCGGCGCGACATAGAGCATCTCCGGACGGTTTCGCGTTAGAAGAGCAGACCTGGGCTAGCTGTCATCCGAGATGCCACTTCCCATAACGAGACTAAGAGCGCAGAAAAATTCCGATATCACAGACACAACCGTTGAATAGGCGGCATTCTTTTACCGTTAGTCGGCCCTTTCAAGACGGTCCACTCATACAAGTTCACCCAACAAGCTGGGACTCTTCCCGTGCTCCCAGTTCCAGCATAAAAAAAGAACCACCCGAGGATAAAAAGATGAAAAAAGCATTGCTGCTCGCTTTCTTTGCTCTTCTCGCAGTTGCTGCATTTGGGCAATCGCTGAATCAGACGCCTGCGGCAGCCGCGACAGAGTCGGCGTATTCATGCTTCGCAACATTCTCAACCGGTGCTGGGCCAACGTTGTTCAAGTGGTGCGTAAGTCAGAGTGGAAATGTCGTGAGTCTGGAAAGTCCCGCGGGCAAGGAGCACATCTACGAGGGCTCCATCACCGAGGGATATGGTGTTTGCGACCTTCTAACCAAAGTCGAGTACTACGATTACGCGCAGTCAGGTGCCGTGGGATGGGCATTCCCGACTATTGCCCAACCGAACGGCGCCAACACCCTTCCGCTGACCATCACCCGTCGGACTGACGATGGTATGTGGACCCTGGCGCAGTCCTTCGCATACATTCCCGCGGAGAGAATCGTGCGCGTAACCATGCGGCTGGAAAACAATGCCGGCATTGTCAAGAGGGCGTATCTGGCCAGATTTGTGGACCTGGACGCTAACTCGGCCAATGGCGGCGACTTTCAGAACTGGTTCGATGCCACGCTGGACACGGTGAGCGCGTGGAATCCGCGCAATTATGGTGCCGAATTACACACCGTTAACCCTGAAATAGAACACTATACCGGCGTGTTCCTCTTCAACATGTTCCTTCACCCATGTCAGAAACCGGTGAGCAGCGTCCCGGCATTCGGCGACTATGCCGGCTACGTCACGCACGAGCTGAGTGTGTCACCGCATAGATCAAAGACCATCACGGTCGAGTACAGGGCGCACTGAGAGCGGCGTCTGAGGAGAAAGCAACGGGGCTGCCGGTCGAGATCCTGGCCGACAGCCCCGAATAATGTGAGCGGTCGTAACCTCGTCGAAACCGCGACCCAGGCCCACTGAGTTCGTCGTTGGGGGTGCCCCATGTCTCGCCGCCGTTGCGAGACATGGGTGTCGGCCGAGGCACTGACCCAATCTCCACCGATCCTCCCTACGTTCACTGATCACATACTCGGAAGCGGAGCGTCGTTAGGCTGAAAGCGTGACGAGGAATCTGAAGCGCTACTACGGAGCCGGCGACCTGCATTTCATCACTTGCAGCTGTTATCAGCGCCGACCGTATATGGACACAACCGAAGACCGCGACTTATTTCTTTTTCAATTGGAACGCATGCGCAAGAAGTATCGCTTCATCGTGGTCGGATACGTGGTCATGCCCGAGCATTTCCATGTGTTAATCAGCGAGCCGCAAAAGGCCACGCCTTTCGACCGTGATGCAGGCAATCAAGCTGGGCTTCACCCGCCGTGTTCTCGAAAACCACATCGGCGGGATCCGATCCGAATACACATCACGTGTGGCAAGCCCGATTCTATGATTTCAATGTCTGGAATGACGAGAAACGAGTTGAGAAGTTGCGCTACATGCATCGCAATCCGGTCAGTCGTGGATTGGTTAGTGCACCGGATCAGTGGGTATGGAGTAGTTTTCGGTCGTACATGTATGGGGAACCGGGACGGGTGAAGATCAATGACTGGGAACTGTGGAGGATAGACGCGCCCGCAGCATGAACCCGTGCGGGGTGGCGTAAGGTTGGGGGTAAGGGGGTTGGGGGGGTGCCCCATGTCTCGCTGCTTTTGCGAGACATGGGTCTTTCTCGGTGTCGCACTCACTCTCACCGGATTTCCGTTTCTCGTAGAAAGATCAATAACCCGAACGTGGATATTTTCTCTTGTATAGATAGAAGCACCCGTGGTCAGAAAATTGATAGATTGGGAACTGACGTGCCCGCAGTCTGAGGCGAGCGCCTATGGTGTGCCCCTGCCGAGACCCATGTCTCGCAAAACCGGCGAGACATGGGGCACCCCAGGGTTATGTCTCGTTGGATGAGGAGATCTGGGCCACCCGCCTGAAGGTGGGGCAGCGTGCTCCAATCGGCCATGATGGACACAAAACAGGCGACGTCGAGCGAAGCCAGCAAGTAGACGGGCGGAGAAGGGTCAACCATCCTAAAAGGGGGAGCACCACAGTGGCTCCCCTTAGAACCTTTCTTTCACTGCTTTGATTCCAATTCTGCGTTGATGTTAATCGTTCCGCCGCCGACCTTGACTTTTCTCTCCCACGTCCTAAATCCTGTTTTGCTGACAGATACTGTGTGTTCACCGGCAGCCAAATCGATTGTTGAAGGAGTGTTGCCCACAAAGCTGCCGTCGATCTCGATGTCCGCTGCACTTGGATTTGAGGCAATTGAGATTTTCGTGCCGACTGCTTTTTCGTTTTGGGCCGCAGGTACGAGCGCGGGTTTTTCGCTTGGGGCAACTCCCTCCGCAGCCGCAGCGCGAACGGCAGTGCCATGAGCTGACCAGTCTTTCACGATCGCTTCACAGGCCTCCTGCACTGAACCGCCCAGGGAGAGTGTCGATTTGCTGACTATGGAATCGCCACTTACTCTCGCGAACACAGCGACTTTGTTCCGATGACGCAAAAATCCTTTGCCGCCCTCGTGATCCAGCAAGACAATATAGTCAGCTTTTTGCTGAATGTTGTTTACCATTACACTAGGGCATCGTTCGCCGAATGTCTTGATTATTTCGGCTGTTTGCGGCCTCGCGCCGCCACGTGTCGCGCCTCCAAATCCTGCACCCGAACCTCCCTCGGTCCCGGCGATCTCCCAAGATTGACTGTCAGTGATAAAAACCCGTGCCTTTTCTCTTTGAGACGTGTCTGTTGGTGTATCTTGCGCAAGCAGGAAACCAGAAAGACAAGCAACGACTAATAACCAAAACACGCAGTACGAAGTGGGTTTCATATCATCTCCATCGATTCAAATGAACTGATAAAGCAAAGTAGCGACAGAATAGCAGAGCAATGCACTTAGTAGATGTGCAGGTGCGACGCACCATAGTGCGCGATTCATGACAGCCACCTTTCTGTCGCGGGGGACGGCGGGAGAATGGTACTCCGATTAGGACGAACACAAAAGTGATTCTAGTCACAACCGTCGGGGGTACCTACGTCTTCGGGGGTGCCCCATGTCTCGCCGGTTTTGCGAGACATGGGGTCCTCGCCGGAACCCGGACCTCAACCTGAAGGATTCTCACCCACAGGTTCACTGGTCACATAATCGAACTTAAGGTGGGACTACTCTGAAAAGGTGACAAGAAATCTCAAGCGCTACTACGGCGCGGGTGACCTTCATTTCATCACCTGCAGTTGTTATCAGCGCCGCCCCTATCTGAACTCCGCCGAGGCCCGTGACTTATTTCTTTTTCAACTGGAACGCATGCGCAAGAAGTATCGCTTTATCGTGATCGGATACGCGGTCATGCCCGACCACTTCCACTTATTGATGAGCGAGCCGCAGAAGGGCACGCCTTCGACAGTCATGCAGGCGATCAAGCTGGGGTTTACACGGCGTGTTTTGGAACACGGCACCGGCGGGATTGATCCGAATACACATCACGTGTGGCAAGCCCGGTTCTATGATTTCAACGTCTGGAATGACCACAAATGTACCGAGAAGTTGGACTACATGCACCGGAATCCCGTGACGCGCGGACTGGTGAGCGCACCGGATCAATGGCGGTGGAGCAGTTTTCGGTTCTATATGTACGGGGAACCAGGACTCGTGAAGATTAATGACTGGGAACTGTGGAAGATCACGGCGTCTGTAGCTTGAGGTCCACGCCGACTACCTGCGGGTGCCCCACGGCCTGCCCTGTGCGTAGTCGAAGGTCTCGCCGGTGTTGCGAGACGTGGGTCTTCACCGAACAGCGACCTTTGCGAGGTAACACCGACTGACTGCCTCCGCCGAGACCCATGTCTCGCAAAAACGGCGAGACATGGGGCACCCCTAGGCATTCTTGGGATCAGTCTTTGATTTGGTTCGTGATCCACTCGAATGTCTTTCGATAATTCCTTTTCACGTAGTTCCGCCCACGTGAAGACAGGTCTGCACTCCAATACTGCTTGATTGCGTCAATGTCACCCTCGCGAAGCAAATCCAAGTCCACGATTTCAATCTTCACGTCGTTCGGCTTCCGCACCGCTGTTGCTATTCCACCACGGACTTCGATGATGGCAGTTTTCATGAAAGCTTCCTTTCAGATGCATCAGTTCGGACCTTTGAGAGACGCAAGTGCCATTGATAGACATTGGTATAGTCCAAAAAACTTGTAAGCTCGCTCAGACCGCTTCGCACAAACGTCGGCCGACGAAGCTGGCGGGCGAAAAGAGATCGTCGGCTATCATCTGAGACAATGGAAAATTGTTTCAACTTTGGGTTCGTGAGCAGAAGGTCATTGAACCTTAAAAGCCCCGAATAGATTGATGTCGAATGCTCTACCTCAAAAAGTCCCTCGATGCTATTCCCGCCTTTGCCGACCCAGACCACATCGATTTCCGAGAGCACGGTTACGACTTCTCCGTAACCTGCGGGTACACGACTGACGGGTTGGAACCTTGGGGTAAGAGTCCATTGCAGGCGCGCGCAGTCGGAGGTCGGAATCCATACATCGTAACCTTTCATGATTCCAATGCCGCCTAACAGACTTTGAATATCGGAATGGCCCAGCTCCGGCATCCTTAGCGTGGCTCCTTTAATGGCATCTTCAATAACCCCGAACCCTAAATATGCCTCGACATTAAAACGACCCTGACGAGCGATATACAGTTCAAGGTCGTGCTTTCCCCGGAGCAATTGAACCTTGTGCTGACCATCCGCTGCTGGCTGCGAGTTTCGGAATACCTCCTCAAAATCGGCAAAAGGCACAAAAACTGGAGGGGAGCTATTGCTCAAGATGAAACAAATGTAAGAGTCATGACCCTCAAGCTTGCGCAGGTCTACTTCGCGCAATCCGAAGAATGAGCGGTCCCCATTGTGAATTTTGGAGTACCTCACGTACAGGCGGACGTCGGAGGTGCCTAGCGAAAAGAGAGAAAGGCTTCCTTCAAGCTTCTTGACGGGACCGAAGCGCTGAGTCAGATCGGACAGGAATCGGTCTTTATGAACATTCGACACGAGCGCGGCGAACCTTTCTACATGGTATCCGCAATATATAGCATAGGAGCGGTTCAGACTTAATGTGCGGCAGAAACGGTCGTCCGTGCGGGAGCCCTACCAAAAAAACGGGGCTTCAGCCATGATGCTGAAGCCCAATCCAAATCAAATCCATCCAATCACGTGTTGCACCGACCGTTTACGAACATCCGCTCGTGCTTCCGCAGCTCATGCACTTATAGCAACTGCCATTGCGAACCATGATCGACCCGCAGACGTGGCAGCTCGGCGCATCGCCAAGGTCAATTAATCCCGCCAAGGCATCGGCAATGTGTCCCGTGCCCGGGTTCCCCGATGCCGTCGTTGGTCGTTGGTCGTTCGTCGTTGGCCCGGCTGCGCCGTTCAGGTCGCCAATCGACGGGGCTTCGGGCAAGGCGGCGGACTTCGGCCGCAGGTTGTCGAACAGCATCTGCTGCTGGCCGGTCAGGAAGCGGGCGTGGAGCCAGCGGAAGATGTAGTCCATGATCGACTTGGCGTAGCCGATGTCGGGGTTGCTGGTCCAGCCCTGGGGTTCGAAGCGGGTGTGGGCGAATTTTTCGCAGAGCAGCTTCAGCGGAACGCCGTGCTGCAGCGCGATGGAGGCGGTCAGGGCAAAACTGTCCATCAGGCCGCTGACGGTCGAGCCTTCCTTGGCCATGGTGATGAAGAGCTCGCCGGGCTCGCCGTTCGGATAGAGGCCCACGGTGATGTAGCCTTCGTGCCCGGCGATGTTGAATTTGTGGGTGATCGAGGCGCGCTCGTCCTGCAATTTGTGGCGAACCGCACGCGGGGGCGCATTGAGGTTCTCTTCTTCTACTTGTGGCGCGGACATTCCTGTCCGCGTGTCTTCCTTGCCGGAGACCGCGGTCTTAGTTCCGGCCGCGCTCAGCGGTTGCGACTTCTTGCAGCCATCTCTGTAGATCGCTACGGCTTTCAATCCCAGCTTCCAGGACTGGATGTAGGCTTCCATGATTTCTTCGACAGTGGCCGCTTCCGGCAGATTGACGGTCTTCGATATGGCTCCACTGATGAACGGTTGCGCGGCGGCCATCATGCGCAGGTGTCCCATGTAATGGATGAAGCGCGTACCCTTGGCGGGCTTGAAGGAGCAGTCGAAGACGGCAAGGTCGTCGTCTTTGATATGCGGCGCGCCTTCGATGGTGCCGGTAGCGTCTATGTAGCTGACGATGGCGTCGGTCTGCTCGTGGGTGTAGCCGAGCTTGAACAGCGCGGTGGGCACGGTCTGGTTGACGATCTTGATCATGCCGCCGCCGACCAGTTTCTTGTATTTGACCAGGGCGAGATCGGGCTCGATGCCGGTGGTGTCGCAGTCCATCATGAAGCCGATGGTGCCGGTGGGGGCAAGAACCGTGACTTGCGAGTTGCGGTAGCCGTGCTTCTCGCAGTGGGCGAGAGCTTCGTCCCAGCAGGCCTTGCTGGCTTCGTAGACAGCGCTGGGAACGTTCTTCTTGTTGATGTTGTTGACGGAGGCACGGTGCATGCGGATTACGTCGAGGAACGGTTCACGATTCAAATACCAGCCTGGACATGCTGCCCCCGGCATCACAGCCGAGCTTCGCTCGGCCTGGACGGCCGAGGCGGCCGTCCCTACGTGGCCTATGCCGGATCCTAAATTCGTTTCTGCAAGACTCTTCTTTGTGGCTTCCGTCGCGGGGACCAGCGGCTCGCACAGTTCGGCAATCTTCGACGACTGCAAGTATGCCTGGCCGCACATGATGGCGGTCACGCAGGCGGCATAATCGCGGCCAGCGTCGGAATCGTATGGAAGACCGGACGCCATCAGCAGCGCGCCTAGGTTCGCATAGCCCAGACCCAGCGGGCGATAGTCATGCGAATTCTTCGCGATCATCTCGGTGGGATAGCCGGCGTTATCGACCAGCATTTCCTGGGCGGTGATCACGACGTCGACGGCGTGGCGATAGGCTTCGACATCGAACGTGCCATTGGGCGCGAACTTCAGCAGGTTAAGGCTGGCCAGGTTGCAAGCCGAGTCGTCGAGGAACATGTACTCGGAGCAGGGATTGCTCGCATTGATGCGGGCGGTGTTCTTGGAGGTGTGCCAGCGGTTCACAGTGGTGTCGAACTGCATGCCGGGATCGCCGCACTGCCAGGTGGCTTCGGAGATCTTCTTCAGAAGATCTTTGGCCTTATAGGTCGAGATCACGCGGCCGTCGCGGATCGCCTTGGTGCTGAAGTCGGTATCGCGGATGACGGCGTACATGAAGTCATCGGTGACGCGCACGGAGTTGTTGGCGTTCTGGAAAAAGATGGACGAGTAGGCGTCGGAGTCGGGATGCGAACCGTCGTAACCCATCGCAACCAACGCGTGGGCTTTCGCTTCTTCTTTGGCCTTGCAGTCGATGAAGTCGACAATGTCGGGATGGTCGATGTTGAGGATGACCATCTTGGCGGCACGGCGCGTTTTGCCGCCGGACTTGATGACGCCGGCGAAGGCGTCAAAACCTTTCATAAAGCTGAGCGGACCACTGGCGGTGCCGCCACCGGAGAGTTGCTCGGTCGAGGAGCGCAGTGTAGACAGATTCGTGCCGGTGCCGCTGCCCCACTTGAAGAGCATGCCTTCGGTTTTGGCGAGAGTCAGGATCGAGTCGAGCGAATCGTGAACGCTATTAATGAAACAGGCGGAGCACTGTGGAGTTTTGTAGCCCGTGGTGCTGAACTCGACGCGGCCTAGTGCCGGGTTCCAGTGCCAGTTGGTAGCATCGGAATTCGGTTCGATGCGGTCGCAGCCTACGTTGAACCAGACCGGGCTATTGAAGGCGGCATACTGGCGCACCAGGATGTGGACCAGTTCGTCATGGAAAGTGGCGCCGTCTTCAGGAGTGCGGAAGTAGCCTTGAGCTAGCCCCCAGTCGCGAATGCTTTCGGCGACACGGCTCACCAGTTGGCGGACTCCGGTCTCGCGCTCGGGCGTGCCTAGCGGGCCGTGCAGGTATTTGCTGGCCACGATGTTGGTGGCAGTCATCGACCAGTCCTTGGGGACTTCAACATCCTTCTGTTCGAAGATGATGCCGCCCTGGGAGTCGGTGATCTGGGCGGTACGCTTCTCCCATTCGACCGAGTCGTAGGGGCTCACGCCGGGAACGGTGAAGAAGCGGCGGAAAGTGAGGCCGGGAGCTTTCTTCTTAACCTCGGACTTGGCGGTTACGGGGGACTCGATTTTTGTTTTTTCGCTCACGTCGGCCATGCGTCTCTCTCCTGATTAGATTCTATGGGGGTTCCGGGAGACTCTGTTGCCCCTCCGGGGCTTGCTTCTTTATTACTGGCTTAGCCGGCGCTCACGCGCTTGGGCTAAGTTAAGGCCGCCCTCCGGGCTGCTACCGCTGATGCGCTCGCACTCGGGATGGCGCCAACAAAGCGCCGGGATACCGCGCAGTGCATGCACGTAACAGCACGCTGTAAAAGCCGCTGGGCAAGGGTGCTGGGGGATGCACGGTTGCGGGAGCGGCTTCGGGCTCGGTTGCGAGCGTGGCCTCGACCCGAGTTGCGGGTGCGAGGCTGCGCTCGGTTGCGGTTGTCGGTGACGGGAAGGCGGCGATATTTCCTGAATCGCTCATCCCGCTTGCGGTTTCGGCGGAACTGGTCAGCCAGCGCTGGAACACGGCCTGCGCCGACTGGCGCTGAGCCTCGTCTTCAATAACCGTGAAGCGGGCGAAGATGCGGCCGTCGGCGACACGGTCCTTCAGTGGGTGGTCGGGAGCAAAGAGCCGGCTCATGGCGATTGCCAGATCGTCAGAGGCGGACACCTGCAGAACGGCCAGCATGCGCTTTCCCCCGCCAACCGCCGTTTCGCCGGGAGCAATCAACTCCTCCGCGAGAGCGAACAAGCCGGGGCGGCCGGGCACCCAGACCAAGTCATAGTTCATCTCGAAACGAAACCAACGCGACCAAGGCAGACGGCGATAATCGAGGGAGAAATCCATGCCGTGACGGCTCATGGATTCAGAAACCAGACGGGCTAAACCTTCCATTGGGGGCTCCTGGACGGGGCAAAGCCTCGTCAGCAAGGGTCACAAATCTTGTTCCCCGAGGGGATGTCCTGCGGACCGGGGAACGGTCACCGCTACTTACGACTCCGCGCCGGCTGCCAGGCTCGTGGACCTCGGGTTCCAGCTTCGGAGTTTTTTGGGGGCGGCGCGGATCACCTCTGACCGAACGTTCGCCCCAGTTTGCCTTTCCTGAATCTCCTCCGGTCCGGCGACCTCCGACCCCAGCCGGGCGAAGCAGATTGCTCGCTATGGGAATGTCAAGTTACTCCCGTATATGGGGCCTGTCAAGGGCAAACTACCATATATGGTATTGTACAGTGTTGATGCGGCCTGGGCTGGGATGTCGAGCCATTTTTCCACATTGGCTCCCCACCAACCGCATTAGACCCTGCTCAGGTGACGAGTGCCCGGCGGGAATGAGCGCGGCGAGGTTCGATCACCGGCCATTCGCGTTTACAGGCAAGCGGCCACGTGTTTTCCGGGCGAGCGAGAGCAACGTAAATGTCCTCGAACAACTCCTGGGGAGCGATGCGCAGGATGCCCGGCGAGAACTCAACCACGTAATCACCCTTTTGTCCGTGATGTTCGCGCCCGAGGACATCGACAAAATCGAGAGGCTCGGTGAGTTGCTTTGCCCGAACCAAAAATCGCGTGCGATAAGTCTTCCACTCTGAATCGTTCATAACTGTTTCCAGCCTTGGGGGAGGGCGAAACACAGTTCTCAGTTCTCGGGTTGGTTCTATGCTTTTGTTATCGGTTTCCCTCTGAGTTACGACCCGAGATACCACTCTAGATTGTGCATCCGTGATGTCAGGGTAACGCTTGGCCTTTGTGTTGAGTGAAGCGACTGTACCCGCGTAGTGGACGAGGGTCAATTCCATAAAATTGGTGCAATCCAAAAAAATCGTTGATCGATCGGAAATGATTTTTTCCCATCGTGTCATCTCCGGAACGAGAGGCTTGTAAGCCAAGCAGGAACTTACATTTGAAGCAGCAGGGAATTTTGAGAGACAACTCTGATAGACTCGGCTGCCGTAATTTCCACACGAGAAGCACAGGAAACGAACAGAGCGCTGGCGGTCTTCAGTGGTCAGCCTTTTAGGTATCTACCCAAGCGAACCAGGCGAGCTTTGCTCGCCCACCCACACGGAGCGTCTGGGCCTACGTGGTTGAGGTTTTGGAAACACAGGGGCAAGTGCCGACACCCCAGCCGAGCAAGGCTCGGCTAGGTCTCTTAGTCATCGGACTAGATGGAGGAATTCATGCGCAAGTTTTCGTTCCCAAGCTTAATTTTTTTCTTGTTTGCAGGCGTCGCGATTTGCTGCGCGCAGTCGAGTCAGCCAGTTTCGACCACTACTTATTTGCACTGCGGCAGTTTAATTGACGGCAAATCGGACACGGTGCGGAAGGACGTCGTCATTGCCATCGACGGTGAAAAGATCAATCAGGTCGGCGCGGCGGCGGGAAGCAATGTCATTGACCTTTCCCATGAAACCTGCCTGCCCGGGCTGATCGATACGCACACCCATGTGCTGCTGCAGGGCGACATAACCGCAGAAGACTATGACGCGCAGCTGTTAAAGCAATCGCCGGAGTACCGAACCATTCTCGCGACGGTCAACGTGCGCCGGGCGCTGCATTATGGATTCACGGGTTTGCGCGATGTAGAAACCGAAGGCGCCGGATACGCCGACGTTGACATCCGCAATGCCATCAATCGCGGCGTGATCCCGGGACCGCGCATGCAGGTGGCGACGCGCGCGCTGAACGTCACTGGCGCGTACCCCTTATTAGGTTACGCGCCCGATGTGCCGGTGCCGCACGGGGTCCAGGTGGTGGATGGCGCCGATGAAGCGCGCAAGGCCGTCCGTGAGCAAATCATGCACGGGGCCGACTGGATCAAGGTCTATTCCGACCGTAGCTACAAGGTGCGACCGGACGGAGTTCTCGACGACATCCCGACTTTCACCCTCGATGAACTGCGGGCCATAGTTGATGAGGCCCACCGTGAGCGTCACAAGGTGGCATCGCATGCCATGGCGCTCAACGGTGTGCACAATTCGGTCGAAGCCGGCGTGGACTCGATCGAGCACGGCAACTACATTAGCGATGCTGATCTGAAAACTATGGCAACCCGCGGCACCTACTACGTTCCCACCATTTTTGTGGGCGAATACGTCGCCCAGGGACGAGCTGCCGAAGGCGCTCCAGTCTGGCTGCAGATGCTGAAGATCCATGAAGACACCTTCCGCCGGGTGTTGAAGGCTAACGTGAAGATCGCTTTTGGCACCGACGTGGGCGGGTTCGCGTGGACGATCACCCCAGCGAAAGAGTTTGCCTACATGGTGAAGTGGGGAATGACGCCGATGCAGGCGATCCGCTCAGCCACCTGGGACGCGGCCACCCTCCTTGGCACGCAAGATAAAGTCGGCAGCATCGAAGCCGGGAAGCTGGCGGATATTGTTGCCGTCCCCGGTGATCCTGTCGCCGACATTTCGGTGCTGGAAAAAGTCAATTTTGTGATGAAGGGCGGGGTCGTGTACGAGAAGCATTGAACCGAAGAGTTTCTTCGTCCTTAAGCGGGAAGACCCGTTGCCGGGCTTGCCCCTGGCGCCGCTGTGTTGCGCACCGAGGTTCCGCAATAGGGACAGTAGACATCGTTCAACCCAATCATGCGCTGGCATTGCGGACAACTCGGGTTCAGCTTGCAACTGCACTGAGGGCAGAAACAGAACCCGGCCTGTACGGCACAGCCGCATTGCGGGCAGAGTCTCTGTAACGCCTGCCGTAGCACGAAGTACAAAATGATGCCCAGGGCATTGGGAATAATGATGGCCACAATGGTCCAAAGGGTCGGGCTCATGCCGCGGCGTTTGGCGTCGCGGTTGATATAGCCGATTAACAACATGTAGCAACCCGCGAAGATTCCGGCGAGCAAGCCGAGCAGTGGCCGCGCCCACGCTTGCAGTGGATGCGGTGGCCGCGCCGCAGCAATGTTGAAGAACACCTGGGCGGCGACGAACACGATCCCGGCCAGAACCCAAGCCCACTGGGGAATGATCCTGATTTCCCCCTTGATTCCCGTTCGAGTCTCCTCTTTGGCTAGCATAAATTTGTCCATTTCTTCGGTCACCATTCCCGTGATCGTTCTTCTTGATTCTTAAAGTGTGTTCCACGCGCCAACAGCAGCACACTTACAACGAGCGCGGGAGCGACAATGAAGGCCATGAAGCCGGCTTGCCAGACCAGCGTCGAGACACCGGCCTGCTCTCCCATCCAGGCAAACAGCCGCCACAGAAGAGGCAGGGTCAATGTCGCGGAGAGGCCGACGCTCAGACAAGCCAATCCCACCAGCCACATGCGTTCCCGCGCCTCGCGAAGGCGGGTCGCGTGGAAGCGCACTCGCATCTGCGTAGCCCGCACCAGGCGTGCGTCAGCGGCTACCGGTACCGATCGCAAACTGCGAACCGTCCGGGCTACTGCCTGGGCATACTCACGACAGGCGTGGCATTCGTGAAGATGGGCTTGCAACCGTGTCTGCTGCGCATCGCCGAGACTATCGCCCAGAGCGATGAGTTGCCGCGCGTCTTCGTGTGTGTCCGGTGTCATGCCTGTGCTCCCTTCAATCGCGACATCAGCATGTTCAATCCCCGATACAGCCGCGACTTCACCGTGCCGAGCCGTGCTCCGGTCACTGTGGCAATCTCCTCCAAAGCCAATCCCTCTTGGAAACGCAACACCACGGCCTCGCGATACTCCGCCGGGATGCCGACCAAAGATGCGCTGATCCGTTCCGCCTGCTCGTGCTGCGCCACCAAATCCCACGCCGATGGCCGAGTGTCGGCCGGTTCCATCGGCGCGTGTTCCTCGTCCTCCATTAGTCCATCCAGGCTCACGGGACTCTTCTTGCGCAGATAATCGATGGTCAGATTTCGTGCCACCGCGTAGAGCCAGGTGCTGAATTCGTGACGCCCGTCGTACTGATCGCCCCGCTCGAGCACGCGAATCCAGGTTTCCTGGAAAAGATCCTCGGCCAGATCACGATTCCCTGCAAGGTAGACCAGATAGCGCAGCAGCCGGTGCTGATACTGCTCGATGAGGCGGTCCAGCAAGTCCGGATCACGCCGGCGAAGACCGCGAGCAATTGCGCTGGCCTCGGACTCCATGTCCACCATCAAAAAGTGTGCTGCGCCGTTCATGCTACCGGATATACGGGTGAGGGCCTAAAAAAGATGCAAGCCAGGGGATGGTCTCGTGCAGGCGGGATAAGTTATTAAAGCATAGGCAGATACTGGGTCGCAGAATTTGAGATCGCAGGTTCCTTGGTGGGGTAAAAATGCCGTCTATTTTTGAATGGGCGTGCGGTTTCTCTGAATCGGCTTTGTTGGCCGTCTCTCCCCAAGGTGGGCTCCGCCAAGTTTTTTCCCAATCGCCGCCCGAGGTCAACAGCGCTGAAGACGGTCATCCCGCAGAGCAAGAAGGCGGTGTAACACACGTTTGAAGTCCCCCAAACCGAATGGCTTAAATTCGATGTGGTCAACGGGGCCGCCGATGGCAGCTCTTGCATTGTCGTCACTGGCGTAACCCGTCAAAATGATGATGACCGGACGCGGATGGAGTCGGGCAGCCGCCTGCGCTACCTCGAAACCACTGTGAGCGGTTTCCATGTGAAGATCAGTCACGACGGCATCGTATGCATTCGGTGGCTGCATCACGTTCAAGGCTTCACACGCGGTTGCGGCCGCGGTCACCAGATATCCAGCCTGTTGAAGGCCAACTTGCAAGGTGAATAGCACCGCAGGCTCATCGTCCACGATTAAGACAGAGTGGGCAGCAGTCATGTAGCGGGTATTTTTCCGTGATCTTGGTTGGGCGTCAACAAACCAAGGTCATACAGTCGATTCTGTAGGCCGGTCCGGATGGTCGCATCGTTTCGCAATGAAGATGTTCACTTTAGTTGCCCACAAATGAGGACCCTAACGACTTACATAGGTGTGCGATAACTGGCCGCAGCACTGACTGTCAGGGTGAGTGCAAGCCTGCTCACGCTATTTAACCGGCAATCGCGGCAGATGTCTGTGCGGCGGCCGATCAGCGCAATATTTGGAAGTTAGTCTGATTGACTAGCGGGCATGGGCTGACCCAAAACTCGAGCCGCCATCGAATCTCTGTCGCGGTATAGCAGGACAATGATCTGGATGAGCAGGATCGCGGCCAGGCAAAAAAAGCTCCAGAGGTAGAGTTGCCTGGTCGCAGGCCAGGCCCGCGTCACCGGCTTGAAATCGGTATACGCGATTGCGGCAGTGAGGAGAAATACCAAACTGGCCGCCATCGTTCCTAATCCCGGGATTTCTGCAAAACGACCGAGCAGGTAGGCGCGGAGCTCGATTGCGAACCGAACCAAGACGGAGAGCAGCAGGGCATCGACTGCGATCACAGCGCCGGCGACTACGGTCAGCTTGTCTTTTACGATCCATCCCGCTTCCTGAAACATGGGCAACCCGGCAACAATCAAACGGATAATTACGAGGCCGACAACACCAATAGCCAAGTTCGTCGCTACTCGTAAGAATTGCCCTTCCGATTTGGACCTGACCGCCATCATGAGATTGCGCCGATATCGAAGGTAATCTTCCACTGCCCGCGACTGAATGTAAACAACCCATCGTGCATGTACGCTCGTGCCTGGAAGCAGACAAAAAGCGTGTCTGTGAACCGAAAGTGTTTCACAGACACGCTCCCGAGATTTAGCCCCTTTCAAGGGGTCCAACTCAGTTGGGTTTCAGAACAGGGGATTCGGTTTCCACCAATGAACGCGAAATCCTCTGCCGAGCACAGAAACTCCGCGGCAACTAAATCGCTGCAGCAGGCGAAAAGATCGGTGAAACCATCTTAAATGGATCACCGACCGCGCCGGGCTTCATCGGCATCCTCAGCCAGGTCGTTGAGGAAATCAAAGAATGCCTGCGATTGGCCGATGAAGAGTCCCATGTCGGTCAAGAAGTTCACCACCCCCATTGCGATGCCCTTAGTTTCCGTCGGGCGGATGATGGAACATGGCGGGAGTTTCCGGCTCAAGAACGGACAAGGCTCCGGCATGATCAGGTTGGTTTGAAATTCCTGGCCACCAAACGGCGCAATATTCAGATTTGGGAAAGTCACTGACACCCCTGTGACCGGATCAACGGCCGTCAAAGCAGGCGCATTACCTGCCTTGTCGGACCAGGTTTGGAAGTGCATGGTTTCTGTGGGGCCGATGCTGATCAAGATTCGCAGCACTTCCACACTGGTCGCTCTTTGCGCCATGGATGGATAGAGGCTCGTTCCACCTTGTTCAATGGTGGGAAAGTGAAATCCCGCAGTGTTCGCGATGGCCTGAAGGAAGTTTGGGTCCTTCGTGTCGTCATCTGTTCTCGGGATTGCCGTATGCTGCCCCGTGAATAAGGTTGGTACTGCCTGTGGAAACTTGAAATTCGGATCGAGGTCAGGGTTATGCCCACTGTCACGATAGCGAGTCCACCAACTGGTGTCTAACGTGAGCTGCGTGAGGTTGGTAAGGCGCAGCGTTCCGGTAGACCCGGATGCGGTGCTACCAGGCAGAGTGCGAAATTGTTCCAGACTTACTGTCGTCGCTCCCTTCGAAGCGAGATAAGCGTTGAGGAAATTCTGATGGGTAAATTCATCGTCGGTGTTGTCGTGGACGTATTGCGCCATGTCGGAATCGAGCACCGAAAGCGCCGCGGTGAAGGCTGGATTGCCGCCACCACCTCCGCCCGGAAACTCATTGTCCTGGACGCCTGCAAGCTCGTTGTATTGCACCCAAAAATCAGTCTCAAGAATCTCCGCTGCCGCCGCAAACCTGAGCAGAGCCGCGTCTCCTTTCGTAAGACGACCGCTATGCTCTTCCGGTCCCGCTTCGGCGAAAGCGGATGAGGTGGTGGCCAAGAGTCCCGCGCCAGCGGTCGCCAGACCTGCTGTCGCTAGTCCATTCTTTACGAATGAACGTCGGTTAATTGCAGCCTTCATGCCACTCCACATGTGATACATAAACTGCCTCCTGTGGCGAACAAATCAGATGCGAGGATGAAAGGTGAGCTGTCAGCAGGAGGTAAAAAGAATGTCTTCTTTTTGTCTCGCTTCAGTAGACCGCGGATATGAGTTTTCTGCTCACTCCTCCCGCATGACTTGCAGGGAACGCAACTTTCTTCCGGTTACGCGATGACGCGCAGTTGACAGCGCCTGACACTCAAAGAATGCCTGAGACCGGCGTTTTGCTGCAGCATTTTCAGAGCCTCTGAGAACCTGCGCGGGGCAGCCAAGTGAGGGTAACGACTCGCTTGCGTCGTTTCGCGATAGCAATTCTTAGTGATCTGGCTTGTACAATGTTTGTCGCAAGTGGGTTAGAAGCATGTCCTCTACTGCGTCTCCCTTCCGCAAGTTCAGGCGAAGCACTAGAGTTCCTCTAAAGGTTTTGGTCAAGGCTTATGGCATTGAGGCACCTGTTACTTGCGAAGGGGAGACAATGGTCGTCAATCTTCACGGCGCTTTAATCTCCACTGCAATAGGACTCAATGTGGGGATGATGATCGACATTCACGTCTATCTGACGGGCAAGCATGCTATTGCCAAAGTTGCCTACGTCGATCCCGCCCAGCCTCTGCACTGCGGAATCGAACTTGTGAAACCGCAGAACATTTGGGGAGTTTCGCTGCCACCGGATGATTGGCACGAAGACGATCAAAAATAAGAGTCACGCCCTAAGACGCAAAAAGGCGGGTGGGACGAGGCAATCGCTACCGCTCGCCACTTCGAGTCAAGCGCGCTCAGCCGGCGTTGATTCCCGCTGCAACTCCTCACGAGGCATGGCGCCGGCTAGCAGCAGAACGGTGCCGCAAAACATCAGCGTATCGAAGAGGTAATTGAGGCCGCGGTCGAGGCTGGCGCGTTCCACGACTGCGATCGGCACATAGACGACCAGTTCCACGAGAAGCACGGTTAAGCCGAGCCACGTTGCGGCCGCGCGGGCTTTCTTGTTAACCAGCAACAGGGTGCCCCCGACTGCGTAAAGCACGGCCGCCAAGTACGTCCAAAGGGCGTGTCCGTAGACATACTGGGGAGTAAGCGGTTCCAGCGGAACGGCGGGAACGTGATCGCCGTGCAGGAATTGCTCTAAGCTGTAAAACAGCACCGGAATGGCAATGAAGTAGCGCGCAATGGTCGCAAAGAGGTGGCGCTTGCGCCAGTTCTGGTTGAGGCTGGCTGCCAGCGCCAAAGGGCCGCCGCTGAAGGATAGTTCCCGCAGCGCGAAAGTCAGCCCAAAGCGATCTCGCGGATTTCGCGCCCAACCCGGGATGTCCATTAGCACCACGAAAAGGAAAAACGTCAATGCAAGCAAACTGGCGGAGAGACGCGTCTGAATGCCGGTCACCAGGCTCAGCGCAGCTGCGATAAAGCAAGTACCCACAAAGTATGCCCAAAAATAATGCCACGGAATCCACGCCGGTACGAACGACGCGATGACATCGGTTAGTGTGAAATGTTCAGTGCCGAAGGCGGCAATTGGCGCCGCGTAGAAAAGCGGCCCGAACAGTATCAGCTTGTCCAATCCTCGCGCCTTTTGCCAATCGCCGCGAAGAAGAATCGCGACCAGCCCGATGGCAAAAACCACGTCTCCGCTAAAATACGACCAAATCACCTGACTGGGAATTGCGAGGAGAGCCGCGGCAGCCGAAGATTCAGTATGCATTCTGGTATCTGGTGAGGTCTAACCTGAACTTCGCGACCTCCGGTTGATGGGTACGATTTCCTCGGGCCGACCGTAGCCACGATCGTGAGCCTGGCTGCAAACCGCGTACATCTTCAACTCGCCCCAGGAGCAGCGGCTGGAACTGGGCGGCTGGCAGCAAGAACAATAAAGGATCCATTCTTCCGAGAACCCTTGCATCAGCGGCACGAGGTAAGATCCGTTGGGGTAGGGACTGAACCCAATTAGATATCGAGTGAGGCATTTCGAGCACTCAACGCAATGACGAATATACTTTGCCATGGCAGAGATCAACCCTGAAGGGCTGTTCGCCCACCGAGTGCGACCCTGAATAGGCTGATCCTGCAAGAGACAGTGGTCGGAAACAATAGCCACTTGACGTGATTTTGACATGACCATTATGATCCGCCCCCATGAAACGAGTGGCTTCCGGGATTCTCCCCATCATCGCGGTCGATCGCAGTGCCTCAAAGGCCTTGCACCGGCAGATCTATGACGCCTATCGCGCGGCCATTATCGATGGCCGGCTGCACCCAAGGCAGCGAATCCCATCGTCGCGAAGTCTTGCCTCCGAGCTGGGTGTTTCGCGGTTCCCCGTCCTGAATGCCTACGCCCAGCTTCTGGCGGAAGGCTACCTCGAGAGCCGGGTGGGGGCGGGAACAGTTGTTTCCAGTTCGCTGCCCGAGCAACTGACTTCGAGCGCACCAACTGGAGTGCGTTTTGCGAAGAGCCGCTCCGGTACTCGGCCGGTCGTGCGACGCTCTTTCCTGCCGCGTTCGGAAGCGTCGCCGCCCTGGCTGCTGGGTTGGGGAGCATTCGGGGTCGGGCAGGTTGCGGTCGATCAATTTCCCCTGCACATCTGGTCAAGCCTGATTGCGCGCCAGTGCAGGAGTATGGACCTCAAGTCGTTTCACTACGGCGACCCGATGGGATCCAAGGCTCTGCGGGAAACACTTGCCAGCTATCTGAGAACCGCGCGGTCGCTGCACTGCGAAGCCGAGCAAGTGATGATCACGAGCGGTTCTCAGCAAGCACTTGAAATTGCTGCTCGCGTTCTGCTCGACGGCAAGAGTTCCATGTGGATGGAAGAGCCCAGCTACCGCCTGGCGCGAGAGGTGTTTGCGCTGACGGGCTGTCATCTCGTCCCCGTTCCTGTGGACCAGGAAGGATTGGAAGTGGCAGCCGGCGTCAAGCTTTGTCGCAATGCGCGCGCTGTGTTTGTCACTCCTTCTCATCAATTTCCACTCGGCGTAACCATGAGCGCCGCGCGGCGCTTGCAACTGCTGGACTGGGCCCAACAGGCTGGATCCTGGATCATCGAGGATGACTATGACGCAGAGTATCGCTATGAGAGCTTGCCGATTGCGTCCTTGCAGGGACTCGACGCCAACTCTCGTGTGATCTACGTCGGTACCTTCAGCAAAGTCCTGTTTCCTTCGTTACGCATCGGCTATGTCGTCATTCCATCCGACCTGGTCGATTATTTCCTGGCCATCCGCCGTGCCATGGATCTCAGCCCCGCCAGCTTCTACCAGGAGGTGCTTGCGGACTTCATTGCGGAAGGGCATTTTGCGCGCCACATCCGCAGGATGCGAGTGCTCTACGCCGAGCGACGGAGGGTGCTGGTGGACAGCATCGGAAAGGAACTCGGATCGATGGTCAAAGTGCTTGGCGACGCGGCGGGTATGCACCTCACTCTGATGCTACCGCCCCAGAGCGTCGATACAGAAATTGCCATGCGTGCGGCTCGCCAGAACCTTCGTATGTGGCCACTCTCAACTTCCTATCTGGGCGAGGCCCGTCCCGGCCTCATCTTGGGTTTCGGCAGTGTTGCAGTCGAAGAGATACCTGCTGCCGTTCGCAAAATTCGTAAGCTGCTGGTTGCCCAATAACTGAATTTTATTGCTTGGCAGCAAACCAGGACATGAAAGCGACTGTTGCGAGCGAGATCGCGGATGGTAACAACCGCCCTGAAGCGAGGTGTACCTGGCCGTGAGACACTTCTTTCTGATGTCATCCACTCTGACGGTGATGCTCGCTGCCATACTGGTGCTCGGGCCCTCGTCTTTCTCCCAGACAATCGCGCACGGCAAATTCGTTGAGGTTGTGGTTCACGCAAGGGCCCTGGAGAACAACGGATTGGCGGACTCGCCGGATCGCAAGGTGGAAGTGTATCTGCCTCCCGCCTACGAGTCCCGTCCCGCCCAGCGGTTCCCGGTACTCTATCATCTCCACGGCTATTCCTTGCATCCCGTGCTCGGCGACTGGGTTGGCGTGTTTCAGGAGGCGCTGGATACTTTTATCGCGAAGAACCCTTCCAAGCAGATGATCGTCGTCATCCCGGACGGTTTCAATGCAGTGGGAGGCAGCTTCTGGGTCAACTCCTCCGTGGAGGGAGGGTGGGAAGACTTCGTCTCGTCGGAACTCCCCAGATACATCGATGAGCACTACCGTACGCTTAACAACCGCAACTCGAGAGCTATCTCCGGCCACTCCATGGGAGGTTTTGCGGCCTTGCGTATGGGAGAGTTACACAGTGACGTGTTTTCCGTCGTCTATGCATTCAGCCCCTGTTGCACCGATTTCATCAAGGATATGACTGCGGAGAATTCTGCGTGGAGGCAGGTTTTGCAACTTAAGAGCCCAAGCGACATTCACCGCGCGATGGATGAGAAGCAATTCTGGACGGCTGCGTTAGCCGCCTTCGCCATCGCCACATCGCCCGATCCGCAAGCCGCAGTTAAGGCGGATTTCCCTTATGTAATGCGGAAGGGCAAGATGCTCACGATACAGAAAACGATGGATCGCTGGTACGGCGCGATGCCGGACCACCTGCTTCCGAGCCACGTGCCCAACTTGAAGTCGTTGCGAGGCTTGGCATTCGACTACGGATTGGAAGACGAGTTCACTCATATCCCCGCGGGCGCGGACGAGTTCACCCATTTGCTCGAAAGAAACGGCATCCCATTCTTATTCGAGTCCTATCACGGCAACCATAACAGCGGGGTTCCTGTACGTGTGGGTACACGATTGTTGCCCTTCATGGCGGAGATACTGGTCTTCGATAACATCAAGTAAAAGCGCAGCAGGCGCAGCTTAGCCATTTAGCTAGGCATAAGTGGCAGAAATTGGAAACATTCGAAATCCAGCAGGCGAGGCGCGAAGGCGTTCTAATGGCGCGGGCACTCTCTTGCCCGCGGCCGGGTGCAGCGTAGGGCCGAGCCGCCCTATGCTAGGCTCAGTATTCCGCTATGGCGACACGGCATAGCCCGATCATCAGCCGATCACGGCATCTCGAGCCGGAACTCGTCACGGTTCCGGCCGGCTCGTTCCTGATGGGCTGCGACACTGGGCAGGACAATGAACGTCCTGTGCATCGCGTCTGGTGCGAAACGTTCCTGATGGCAACTTGTCAGGTCACAAACGCCGAGTACGACCTTTTTCTGAAAGACACCGGCTCTACCCGGCCGCCCTTTTGGTCCGATCCCAATTTCAATCATCCGCAGCAGCCCGTGGTCGCGGTCTCGTGGTTCGATGCCGTTCGATATTGCGATTGGCTCTCGTCTTCCTCGGGTCGTTCCTATCGTCTTCCCACCGAAGCGGAGTGGGAGCGCGCGGCCCGCGGCGGAGTTGAGGGAAAGTTATTTCCCTGGGGCGATGATCCTCCCCAATCGCGTGCTGGATATGGCGAGCGCTGGCGAACCGGGCCTGAGCCGGTCGGCCGCAGTCTGGCAAACACTTTCGGGATACGCGAAATGTGCGAGAACGTGCACGAGTGGTGCAGTGACTGGTTTCAGGCTGACTACTATGCAATCTCGCCCGAACGCAATCCTCGGGGAGCGGAAGCGGGGACGCGTAAGGCTTCGCGCGGCGGATCGTGGCGGCACCACATCAAGATCTCGCGCTGCGCAGCCCGCTCCAGCATTCCACCGGAATTCCAGTATGCCGATTACGGATTCCGCCTGGCCTGTGATTGAGTGACCCAGGGACCGGCGCATTCACCCGTCCGGCCGGGCAAAGTTCGGCTGTAGCCTCATCTTTGAACGGAGACTGAGATGTTCCGAAACGACCTGCTGCAACACAAGCGCATTCTCATTACCGGCGGGGGCACCGGGCTGGGCAAAGGCATGGCTCAGCGGTTTCTTGAGCTGGGCGCGAGAGTCTACATTTGTGGCCGGCGTCTCGACGTTCTGAAGCAAACTGAAAGCGAACTGGAGCGCGCTACCGGCAAAGGTATTTCCTCCATCGCCTGCGACGTGCGCGAGCGCGAAACGGTAGAACAGATGATCGAGACCATCTGGCGCGCGGGTCCGCTGGATGCAGTCGTCAATAACGCAGCGGGGAACTTCATCGCTCGCACGGAAGAACTGTCCGCACGCGCCTTCGACGCCGTGATCGGTATCGTGCTGATGGGAACGCTCAATGTGACCATGGCATGCGGGCGCCGGTGGCTGAAAGAATCGCGTCGTGGCACAGTGTTGAATATCAGCGCCACCTATGCGCCAACGGGATCCGCCTATGTAGTTCCGTCTGCGGTGAGCAAGGCCGGAGTCGAAGCCCTGACCCGCAGCCTGGCGGTGGAATGGGGGAATCGCGGCATCCGCATGAATGCCATTGCTCCCGGGCCGATCCCGACGGAGGGCGCCTTCTCTCGCGTGTTGCCGCGCAAGGATCTGGAACAGGCAGCTCTGGACCGCAACCCGCTGCATCGCTTCGGGACGGTGGAAGAGCTGGCGAACCTGGCGGCGTTCCTCGTCAGCGACGGCTCGGGCTACATCAACGGCGAAGTGGTGCGAATGGATGGCGGCGAGCTGCTCCAAGGCGCAGGCGAGTTCAGCGCTCTCGGCCGCCTGCTCCAGGAAGAAGATTGGCAGGCCATCCGCCCCAGAAAGTAAGAAGGGATGTTGATGGCTTTTGTCATCCCGAGCGAGGCGAGGGATCCAGGTTTTTGGCTGCAACAGCTCTTACAAGCGCTCGCCTCTGCGCGGCTCGACCAGCCAGCGTAGGAGCATATTCACCAGACTTAGCACAATCGCTCCAATGAAGGCAGCTCCGAAGCCGTGGATCTCGAAGCCCGGCACGATCGCCGAGGCCAATTCCAGCATGGCCGCATTGATCACAAACCAGAAGAGTCCGAAGGTCAGCAGAGTCAAAGGGAAGGTGATGATCTTGAGGAGCAAGCCCAGGGTGGCATTGACGAAGCCGATCACCAGCGCAGCAATCAGGGCGGCAGCAGCTCCGTGCACCACCACGCCCGGAACTACCCTGGAGACAATCCAAACGGCTAGCGCACTCAGAACCCAATTCAGCAGCAGGTGCATGCGTCGCCTCCCAGGCGGGGGTCCCCGGAAACTATACGGTCTCCGGAAGGACGCTGCAACCGGGAACCGGCGTAGTGTCCCGCAAGCGACGCGGAGCCACCGATTAGAAGTAGTATGGGCTACCTCCGATGACAAGTGTTCATCGAATGCTTGCGGGTAGGAAGCGAGAACATGGCAAAGAGAAAAGCGGAAGACGGTCTACTGGTATCTGCGGCCCGGGTTGTGGGTGCGACGTTGGGACGCGTCAAGCGGCTCACGATAGGCGGCATCGAACAGGCAACCGGGAAGTTCGAGCATGCAACAGAAAGTTCGCCGGGGGAACTCCGCAAATCATCTGCGCCCAAAACTACGGGGCGTGTCCCAGGACCGAGCAAGAAGCAAGTGGCCCCACGCAAGGCCCGCGGCGTACGTTTGACCGGTAAAACAATTCCCACTGGCGACGATTTCGATGCCGCCACGGCGTCACCTCAAGAAGGCGGATCGCGGAGCCCGGTACGGGCCGAATCGCAACGGCGGGGCAAGTCGCGGAGCAAGACATCCAAATCGCGAAGCCGCTGAATAGCAGTTGAGAGCACAATTCTGACCATCCGGCTGCTGTTTCTCTCAACTCGCAGCCCTATACGACACGTTTGTACACCTGAGTCAAAGATACAGTAAGTACCCGATACCCCCGACAAAAACCCGCAGGTACTATCCTGTCCAACACACCCACTGACTCTACCCTTCGTCGTTTTCTCCTTCTGGCCAAGAACTCAACCGTGGCGCGATCGTGCCGGGAGGGAAACTCATGACGTACCTGAAAGTATGCGCTCTCACTGTTCTGATAATCGGTCTCTCGCTGACGGCTTCTGCCAATAGTAGCGTCGACTTCGGCAACAGTCGGGGGACAGTTACTGCGATCAACGGTGGTACGGCTATTTCACTGAGCAACTCAATTTTGACGACCGTAAGCGGCGGCCCTTGCTCCGCGATCTGCCACGGCAACCTTGGCAGCGTAACCTTTACGACTGGGACCTTGATGAGCGGCGGCTCCCTATCGACTGGAGGAACATTCGGCGCAGGCGGGATGATCACGGTCATGGGCAATGGCAAGAACGGTGTGCCCAGTGGCACGCTTTTTCAAGGAACATTCACTTCTGCTACTTGGACGGTGAATGCCCTGCCCGGCGGCAATAATGTCTTTTCCTTCACCGGCACCATCCAGGGAACTGGTGCATTCTCAGGCACGCCGGCATTCACGATTCAAGGCTCCAAGATCGTGCACGGCAATCCATTCGCTGCAGGCGGCCCTGGTTCAGTCAAATGGGCCAGCGGAGATACCACTGCCGGAGTGGTGCCCGAACCTGGGAGTCTGTCGCTATTGGGTACTGGCGTGCTGGGAATTGCCGCGATGCTGCGCCGGAAGTTGATTAAGACATGACCGCTGCTTAGCCAGATCGATTACGACTCGGGGCGTTTTTCCAAGAGACGCCCCGAATTTCTTTGCACCATTAAAGGGTTGCGGCTTTCGCCACAATTAAGGCCTTGATCTTCGCGGTGAATTCATCGGCCGGCATGTCTTCGGTCTTTTCTTTTCCGCGCGTGCGCACATTCACCCTGCCGGATTGCGCTTCCTTATCGCCGACCACGAGCAGGAAGGGCACCTTCTGCAGGGCGTGCTCGCGAATCTTGGCGTTCATTTTTTCATTGCGGGCATCGACTTCGACGCGGACTCCAGCCTGCTTGAGCTGATCGGCGACTTTACGCGCGTAATCGGAATGCCGCTCGGCGATAGGAATGAGAACCGCCTGCACCGGCGAGAGCCATACCGGGAACGCACCCGCATAGTGCTCAATCAGGACGCCGAAAAAGCGTTCTATCGATCCGTAGAGAGCCCGGTGCACCATCACCGGCTGCTTGCGCGAACCGTCCTCGGCGACATATTCCAATCCGAAACGCTGCGGCAGGTTGAAATCAAACTGCACGGTCGAAAGCTGCCATAGGCGCCCGATCGCATCCACCAGCTTGATATCGATCTTCGGTCCGTAAAACGCCGCTTCCCCGGGGATCACCTTGTAATCGACCTTGCGTTGCTTCAATACGTTTTCCAAAGACTGGGTGGCGCGGTTCCACTGCTCCTCGCTGCCAACAAAGTTCTGCTTGTCGGCGGGATTCCAGGTGGAAAGCTCAGTCTGGAACTGATCGAAGCCGAAGTCCTTCAGAACGTCGAATGCAAACTCCAGACAGGAGGCAATTTCGGATTCGATCTGCTCGGGAGTGCAGAAGATATGCGCATCGTCCTGGGTGAAGCCGCGCACGCGCAGCAATCCATGCATGACTCCGGACCGTTCGTAACGATAAACGGTTCCCAGTTCGCCCAGGCGCACCGGCAGGTCGCGGTACGATTTCAAGGAGTCCCGGTAAATCAGAATGTGTCCGGGGCAATTCATGGGCTTGAGACGGTACTCGGCGTCATCGAGCTCCATGACGTCGAACATGTTCTGCGCGTAGTAGCCCTCGTGGCCTGAAGTCTGCCATAGCTGCTTGCGCATGACGTGCGGCGTGTACACCAGCGAATATCCGCGTTGGATGTACTGCTCGCGCATCCAGTCTTCCATCTCTCGGCGAATGATCCCGCCCTTGGCATGCCAGAAGATCAGCCCCGGCCCCGCCAGTTCCTGGATGGAAAACAGATCCAACTGCTTGCCTAACACGCGATGATCACGCTTCTTTGCTTCTTCCTGGCGATGCAGGAATTCGTCGAGATCCTTTTTCGAGAAAAACGAGGTGCCGTAGATGCGCTGCAGCTGCGGATTCTTCTCATCACCCAGCCAATAAGCTCCGGCAATGTTCAGCAGCTTGAAAGCCTTGATCTTGCCGGTGGAGGGAATATGCGGACCGCGGCAGAAGTCGAGGAACTTCCCGGTCTTATAGATGGAAATCTTCTCATCGGGCTTGGTGAACTGCTCGATGAAATGGCACTTCATGAAGTCGCCTTCCGCTTGGAAGCGCTCCAGTCCTTCTTTATGCGGCAGAAACTCGCGCGCGTAAGGCAGATTCTGCTGCACCAGTTCCTGCATCTTCTTTTCGATTTTTTCCAGGTCCTCGGGGGTGAACGGAGTTTGCCGGTAAAAGTCGTAAAAGAATCCGTTCTCGGTCGCTGGGCCATGGCCAAGCTTGGTCTCGGGAAATAGCTCCAGAACAGCGGCTGCCAGCAGGTGCGCGGAGGAGTGCCGATAGACCTCGAGCGCCTCGGGATCTTTTTCGGTGAGGATGCGAATGTCGGTATCTTTCTCGAGTGGACGCGTGAGGTCGATCAGGTCGCCATTGGTCTTGGCGGCCAGGGCGGCATCGGCAAGACGCGGGCTGATGGACTTGGCGATTTCCAGGGCAGTCGTTCCCCGGGGAACGTCTTTCACCGACCCGTCGGGGAGTCTGACGTGGATAGTAGCGACGGCTGGCGAGGTTTGAACGCTATCCGACATAGGGGAATCCTGAGTTTACCAAACCCCGCACACGTAGGGGCAGGTGCCCCACCTGCCCAGCCGAGCGAAGCTCGGCTCTAGGTCTGTGCCCAGGGGAAGAAGGCGAGCGTTGCTCGCCTGCCCAGACGGGGCGTCTGGGCCTACGCAGTTGAGGATTTGGAACACGTAGGGGCAGGTGCCCACACCTGCCCAGCCGAGCGAAGCTCGGCTCTAGGTCCGTGCCCAGGGAAGAAGGCGAGGGTTGCTCGCCTGCCCAGACGGGGCGTCTGGGCCTACGCGGTTGAGGATTTGGAACACGTAGGGGCGGGTGCCCCACCTGCCCAGCCGAGCGAAGCTCGGCTCTAGATCTGTGCCCAAGGGAAGAAGGCGAGCGTTGCTCGCCTGCCCAGACGGGACGTCCTTCGACTTCGCTCAGGACAAGCCTGGGCCTACGCGGTGCGGTAATACAGGTCTTCCATGGCCCCCTGCACGCGGGCCGACAGAGCGTCCATGTCTTTCAATGTCAGGCCGGCGGTCGAGATGGGTTCGCCCACGCGCATTTCCAGAGGCCGGCATTTGATGTGGTAGGTGTTCATCGGCAGTAGTTCATAAGTTCCCACCAGAGCGACGGGAACGATATCTACCTGCGACTTGATGGCTAGAAAAAATGCACCCGGCATGAACGGTTTGATCTCACCATCCGGAGTCCGGCCACCTTCGGGAAAGATTACGAGCGGCATCCCCGCCTTCAAGCTTTTCAAGGCAGCACGGACACTGCTGACCGCCGCCGCCTTGTTCTGCTGGTCAATGCAAACCTGCCCGGAGCGGCGCAAGTGCCACCCGACGATCGGATACTTCAGCAGTTCTTTTTTGAAGGCAATGCGGAACTGAAAAGGCAGGTAGACGTAGAGCATCGGTATGTCGAGCGCCGAGCCATGGTTCACGGCATAAACATGAGGCTTGTTGGTATCAATCTTCTCCAGGCCAAGCACCTTTACCGGCGAAAAGATCGTCTTCATGATCAGCCACGCCCATACCCGCGCGAAGTCATGTTGTATGCGCCCGCTATCGCTGAATAACGACGTAGGCAGGGAAAGTGTGCCCATCACCACGGTGTACAGCCAAATCAGCGGGTCCAGGAGGAAATAAGAGCGCAGGCGGCTGAGCCAGCCATACTGGCGAACGAATTCGGGGGCCAGCGCCTCGTCGGGCGAGACCGCTGGCTGGGTGGCGTTGTCGCCGATGGTTTTGTCGTCTACCTCAGAGATGTCGACCATAACTGCTTCTTAGATGCGCAGGTTGAGCTGACGCATCACTTCTCCCACTACGTATATTGACCCGGTAACTACGATTACACCTGCATTCCCAGCTAGCTCCCGCGCCTTGTGCAAGGCCGAACGCACGTCAGCGGAATCCAGAATTTCCGTTCCCGTACGCTGCGCGGCCATCCGAATCTCTTCCGTGCTGGCCGAGCGAGGATTTTGCGCCTGGGTTGCGATCACTCGATCGCTCAACGGGAAGAGAATCTCCGCCATCTCGGATACCGCCTTGTCGCGCATAGCACCAAAAATAATCGTGAAGGGCCGGTCGCCATAGCATGCCGAGATCGCAGCCCGCAGTGCCCATGCGCCAGCCGGGTTGTGGGCGACATCGAGGACAATTTCAGGCCAACCGTCTTTTGCCGGTAGTACCTGGAACCGTCCCGGCCAATGCGTCTCGCGGACCCCGCGCTCGATTGCCTCGGCAGAGACGGCAAACCCGGCGTGGCTCAACTCCTCGGCAGCTGTGATCGCCAGCGCGAGGTTCCGCAATTGATGACGTCCCACGAGGGGCGACTCGACGAGGATCTGCTTGCCCAGTACCTCCAGTGGGTATCGCGAGAGCAGGTGCGAAGCCCCGGCCTCGAAACTCTTGCGGTTTTCCGCGTCTGCGCGAGATTCAGTTCGAGCCGCTGCCGGAGAAACTGGCGGCACATTACGGACCGCGCTGACTACGCGCGCATCCTGCTCCAGAATGGCATTTCCGATGACGTCGTTAGCCTCCGGACTCTGAGGCAGCGTTACTACCAGTCCGCCGGAACGAATGATGCCTGTCTTTTCCCGGGCGATCTCGGAGACTGTGTTACCCAGAAATTTCTGGTGGTCGAGCGAAATGTCGGTGATGATGCTTAATACGGGATCGATCACGTTGGTTGCGTCCAGGCGGCCGCCCATGCCGACCTCGAGCACCGCAATATCAACCCTCGCGCGCGCGAAATACTCGAAAGCCATGGCGGTGAGCATCTCGAAAAAGCTGGGATGCCAGGGTAAGTCGCCCTCGCTGACCAGCCTTTCGGCGGTGCGCTCCACTACATCATGCAGCAGCGCAAAGTCCGCGTCACCGATCGCCTCGCCGCTGATGCGGATGCGCTCATTAATCCGTACCAGGTGAGGAGAGGTATAAAGTCCGGTGCGCAGGCCGGCGGAATCCAGAATCGCGGCCAGCGTGGCGGCAGTCGACCCTTTGCCGTTCGTACCTGCAATCAGCACGCCGGGAAAACGCCTCTGCGGATCTTCGAGCGCCTCCAGCAGTACGCGCATGTGCGCCAGGTCGAACTTATGCGATGGCGTCTGCGCCAGCTCATGGCCGAGCGCATACATCTGCGCGACTGCGCTTTCGTAAGACATGAAAGAAGCTCTCAGTTATCTGCCCTCAGCGTTTAGGTTACCAGTTTCCAGTTTCTGATTTCGAGTTTCCAGTGCTGCGCAGTGAATGGCCGGAAAGTGTGGTTAAAGGCAGAGGTTTTGAACTGAAAGCAGGGAGCTTCTGTGTCTCTAAAGTGAACGCTGACAGCTCGGCGCTGACAGCTTGCCTATGCGCTCCTGGCTCCGTTGGCCGGGGCCATGAATTCCAGGGCGCGCGCGAGATAGGCCTTCAGTTGCTTGCGATGGACCACGGCATCGAGCATGCCGTGCTCGAGGAGAAATTCGCTGCGCTGAAAACCCTGGGGCAGTTTTTGACGGATGGTCTGCTCGATTACGCGCGGTCCGGCGAATCCGATCAAGGCGCCAGGTTCAGCGATATTCAAGTCGCCGAGCATGGCATACGAAGCCGTAACTCCGCCGGTCGTCGGATCAGTGAGGACAGAGATGTAAGGGACTTTCTCCTCATCCAATCGAGCCAGCGCCGCCGAAATTTTCGCCAGCTGCATGAGGCTGATCACGCCCTCCATCATGCGCGCGCCGCCCGATGCTGAAATGATGATGATCGGGTCCTTCGTGTCGGCAGCTCGCTCGATGGCGCGCGTTATGGCTTCGCCGACCACCGCCCCCATGCTTCCGCCGATGAACGAATACTCCATGGAACTGACGATTACCGGCCTGCCGCTCAGTTTGCCGCGCGCGTTGATGACGGCGTCTTTCAAACCTGTATCGTGTTGCGCCCGTTTCAGGCGCGAGGCATAGGGCTTCAGGTCGACGAATTTCAGCGGATCCGTGGAAGACAGCCCGGTGTCGTCTACCTCATACTGATTATCATCCAGCAGTTGGGCCAGGCGAGCCCGCGCGTCAATCCGGAAATGCTTATCGCACTTCGGACAAACATTGAGGTTATCTTCCAGATCCTTTTTCCAGATAATCTGGCGGCAGTTTTCGCACTTGACCCATAGCCCTTCCGTGCGGACTTTCTTCTCGCCCGAAGTGTCCAGCTCGCCGGATTGACGCTTAAACCAAGCCATGGGGAAATTGGTAATTGCGTAATTTGTAATTTGGCTTCTGGATCCGCTCCGCATGCGGTTTGTAAATTACAAATTACAAATTACAAAATTACAAATCAGTACTCGATTCCTCTCTGCGCCATCACACCTTTTTCGTACGCGTGCTTTACCTGGCGCATCTCAGTCACGGTGTCGGCCAGTTCGACAATGGTCGGGTGCGCATTGCGACCAGTCAAGATAACATGGACGAGGTCAGGTTTGTTCCTGAGGCTTTCCACCACCTTGGCCGGATCAAGCATCCCGTAGCTGATGGCGTAATTGATCTCGTCGAGAATCACCAGGTCCCACTGACCGGATTGGATGGCGGCCTCCGCCTCCGCCCAAGCCTCTTCGACCATGCGGACGTCCTCGGGATCGGGCTTTTCAGCTCCTACTTTGACGAAGCCGCGGCCCATCTGCTTCATGACGAACTTGTCGCCGAAAATCTTCACAGCATCGAGTTCGCCATAGTGCCATGATCCCTTCAGGAATTGCAGCATCAGCACCCGCATGCCTTGACCGACAGCGCGGAGCGCCGTGCCCATTGCAGCCGTGGTCTTTCCTTTACCCGGCCCGGTATTCACAATAATCAATCCGCGACGAACGTCTGCCATACCAGCTTTAAGGTTCCAGTTCCAGACCCAGTCTCATAAAGGGTTTCGGGCGAGTCCGCTCTTGGCGGAAGGGTAAGGCTCCCGCGGTGCCGCTTGGAGTCTCCATTAGCGAGGCTCAGCCCCGGAGGGCCGGTTCTCGGACCCCCATCTCTGAAAGCAGGTCTAGTTTCGAAACGATTGTATCCGGTTGAGGAGGTTGCGGGGCGCCTGCCCGGGGAATTTAAAGGGGGAGGGCTGCGGGCGTCCTGCTAACGCATGCGCAAGATTTTGGCCGATTTCTTCGGAGGAGCGGGGGTGGGATCACCTTTTTCCCGGAGCAACTGCGCGGCCATGCGCAGGGCCTCGATTTCCTCTTTAACTCGCTGTAATTCCAGCTCTTTCCGCTGGAGGACTTCGTCAGCACTTTTCATGGGCAGCTCTCGCCTCGTAACCCAGCGATCACTTCCTTGCTGGCCAGATCAGCCTACAGGCGCGAGGTTCCCCTGACCACGTAACCGAGGTACACCTGGTTACCGGGGGAAGTACATCAGTGGCCGAGGTGATAGGGATGGCCCTTTAGGATGGTGAAGGCCCGATAGAGCTGCTCGAGCAGCACAACCCTGGCCAGCTCGTGGGCCAAGGTCATCTTTCCCAACGAAAGAACGAAATATGCCGACCGCCGCGCGCCCTGGCTGAATCCATCAGCTCCGCCCACTCCAAATAGCAGCGGCTGGGGATTGCGGTTTTGGTAGTTTTCGATGAATGTGGCAAACTCTTCCGACGAAAGCTCTTTGCCGCGGGAATCCAGCAGCACAACCGAGTGTGCCGGGTGCCCGCCCGATTTCTCCCGTATTTTCAGCAGCGCTTCTTCACTCGCCAGCGACATGCCCTCGACTTCGGCGTAGTAGCTCAGCCGTTTCAGGTAGTCAGCGGTAAGCGATTGGATGGCGGGATCCTTGGTCTTGCCTACCCAGGCAATCTTGATTTTCACGGAGAATTAGTAACACATTCTGCGGCGCGCAGAATATCTAGAAGCTATCTCATGATGAAGTAAACGAGTAAACTGCCGCCCCCCGGGGGCTAAACCCCAATCTTTATGCGGCTGCGGACGGCGCGGCTGAAGAGGCTGCTGAAACAATCTCTCGGCGGCAAAAGATGGCCCTCAGGCGCTAAAGCGCGGACGTATATTCAACAGCTTAGCGGCACGAGTAAACTTGAGCCCTTCACGATTTTACTTACCTGATTCTTTTTCCGCAGCCTCTGAAGCCGCGCCCTTTCAAAACCGATTTTATGAGATAGATCCTAGTTTGTATGCTGGCGATGGGTCTTACTTCGTTCCCGAGGCGAACACGATGTCGGCGCCGAAATGAATGAAATCATCGCGCACGTATTTGCGAATGGCGTCATAAACCTCGGCGTCGATCGCCGGCCATTTGGAATCCGGCACGCTTTCGAGTAACTGCCGGAAGGGCGTTGAGACCGCCCGGAAATATTCCCAGACCTCCTCCGGGGTTCCCAACCAGGGCCAGGGAAGGTTTCGGAGAGAGGCTTCGGTTTTGCCAAATCCAGCACCCGCAAGAACCCGTGCCAGGCTGGCCGGGTCGGCGAAACGAAAGGGATGCGGCCCATCCGCGGGGACGGCTGGCCCGCCTACGTGCCGCAGTACGACTCCTATCGTGGATTGCCAGTACGGTTGTTCGAACGGCCCCCATGCCGCAAAGCAAGCCCGCCCTCCGGGCCGCAGGACACGATGCAGTTCGCGTAGAGCCAAATCGACATCGGCGAAGAACATCACCCCGAACCGGCAGGTCGCCAGATCGAAGCTCTGATCGGGAAAGGGTAGCTCTTGCGCGTTCGCTTTGTGGAAGCTGATGTTGTTGATCTGCCGTTGCTCAGCTCGTTTGCGAGCAATATCCAGCAGGTCGGCGCTGAGATCGAGAGCGGCGACGTGTCCTTCGCAACCAACCTGCTCCGCAATGCTGATAGCCGGTTCTCCCGTCCCGCTGGCCAGATCCAGAACCCTGAATCCCGCTCGCGGCTGGGCGTACTCGACCAGCGCTTCGGTCACGGCACGGCCCATAGCCGCGGACTTCGCCTTCCACGTTTCCGCCGCGATCAGCCGGTAAGAAGAGCCCCAGTCGCCTTTGGTGGTTGCGGAGTTCATGAAGCAGTTAGTTACCCGAGCAGTTTGTCATTCCGAGCGAAGCGAGGGATCCAGGTGTGTACAGGCACGATGTCATGCTTTTTTCCGGCGCACGCGCGCACTGGCCCGCTTTTTAGCCACCGAGGACTCCAACTCCCCCGCCTCCATCTTTTTGGCCGACTTCCACAGCCGCTCCAGGTCGTAATACCTGCGCGCCTTCTCGGAAAAAACATGTACGACGAAATCAACATAATCGAGCAGCACCCACTCGGCCTGGGTATAGCCTTCCACATGGGTGGCTTGCAGACCCACCTTTTGCAGCCGCTCTTCCACTTCGTCGGAGATAGCCTGAATTTGCCGGGGATTGGTTCCGCTGCAAACTACGAAATAGTCGGTGAATGCGCCCGAATCTTTCTCCATCTCGAGCACGGTAATCTCGTCGGCCTTCTTTTCGCGGCAGGCCACGATCGCCTCCGCTACCTGTCGCTTCAAATCGTTTTTTTTCATCTTTATGGTTGTACTTTCAGGACGGCCGATGCGGCCGTCCCTGCGTGAGCTTGTTTACGCAGTGACGGATTCGGCGCGGGTTATCTGCTTCGCATAAACCTCCTGCGCCGCCCGCAACCCGGCGCCATACTCAACCGGTCGTGCCGTGACACTGCCCAGAACGTGCTCCAGCGCCCCGATTACGCCAATGGTGTCCAGATAATCGTAGTACCCAATGTGGGCGATGCGGAACAGTTTGCCTTTCATCTCGCCCTGGCCGTTGGCCACTACGGCAGAAAAAGATTCGCGAAACTCTTTCACGATGGCGCCCGAATCCAATCCGGCTGGAGCCGAAATCGCGGTCAGAGCTGCTGCCGGACTGCTTGGCGAAAACAGCTGCAGGCCGAGCGCATGGGCCGCCGCTCGCGTCATCTCCGCGCACAGTTCGGCATTGTCTACCAGGGCGACTCGCCCTTCGGCCAGATCCCCATTGCCCATCTGCCGCACGTAATCCAAGGCCGCTCCCATCGCTGCAATGAGCGACGTTGCCGGCGTAAACGCTGACTCTCCTTTAGCCGCCGACTTCCTCTCTTTACGCAGATCAAAGTAGTAGCGTGGAGACCTGGTAGATTCCATCCTCTGCCAGGCGCGATCGCTTACCGCCAGATACGCCAGTCCCGGAGGAATCATCAGCGCCTTCTGCGATCCGCCAATGATCACGTCAATGCCCCACCCATCCACGTCCAGATGCGTCGTGCCCAACCCGGTTATGGCATCGACAACGAGCAAGGTGTCATTGCCACCGGCGCGCACCAGGTTGGTGATTTGCTGAATATCATGTCTTGCCCCGGTGGAGCTTTCCGTAGCTTGAACGTAAACGCAGCGAACCTCAGGGGTGAGCTTCTGGCGAACTTGTTCGAGAGACAGAGTCTCGCCATAAGGGGCGCTCAGGACGTCGACGGTACAGCCGTAGGCTTTGGCCAGGTCGCGCCAGCGCTCGCCAAATTTTCCGGCGGTGAGTACCAGAACCTTGTCGCCGGGCGAGGTCAGATTGGAGACCGACGCCTCCATGGCTCCCGTTCCCGATGACGCCAGGATGACGACGTCATTCTTCGTCCCCACGAATTCTTTCAGGTCCGAGAGAGTGCGGGTGTACAGTGCGCGAAAATCGGCGGTGCGATGATGCAGGCTGAAAGCAGCCATGGCCGTCTGCGCGGCCGGCAACAATGGCGTGGGACCGGGCGTAAATAAACGATTTTTGCGAAGCATATTTGGCCCTCGTGAATGCGATATCTGAATAGTTTATGACAGAACCCAGCTTCCTCGCTTCGCTCGGAACGACAATTGTTGCGCAATGGCGATCGTTATGGGATTGTCTGCAACGTGAGCCGTCAGCCGGCAGTCTATAATTTCTTGCATGTCCATACCCGAGCAGATTCAGAAAGACATAACCGCGGCTATGAAGGCCCGCGACGAGGCGCGTTTATCGGCGCTGCGCATGGTGAAGACAGCGCTCAAGAATCGTGAAATCGAGAAAATGGCGCCCCTGGACGATAACGAGTCGCTCAAGGTGCTCAGCACCCTGATCAAGCAGCGCAAAGAGTCGGTCGAGCAGTTCCGCAAAGGCGGGCGCAACGAAATGGCCGACAAGGAAGAGGCCGAGATCACGCTTATCGAGTCCTATATGCCCAAGGCCGCCAGCGAAGAGCAGGTCGTGGCCGGCGTTCGCGCCGTCATCGCCGAAATGGGAGCGCCCACGATGAAGGACATGGGCACGGTCATGAAGAACGTCATGGCCCGCTTCCAGGGCGCCGGAATCCGGGTAGACGGCAAACAGGTCAGCGACGTAGTCAAGCGCGAGCTTACTGGGAAATAAATGAAATAAATCATGTAGGGGCAGGTGCCCACACCTGCCCAGCTGAGCGAAGCGAGGCGCATGAGTTCACATCTTTTCGAATTGCGGTCGGGAAATTGCTACACGACGGCCTAGGCGGCCGTCGCTCCGTGATTATTTTTCTCTCTGCAGTTCCCGGTAGGCTTCGCTTTTCGAGACCCCTAATTCTTTGGCGACTTTCTTCAGCGCCGACTTCTGATCGACTTTCTCTTCGGACATGATCTGCTTAACGCGTGTGCGCACGCCCACTTGCGCGGCGGCGGTTTCTATCGAGTCTTCCGACTTGCCGACCAGCAGCGTGATTTCGCCCTTGATCTCGCCGCGCGCTTTCAGCTTTTCGAGTATCTCGCCCGACCGCCCGCGCATAAATTCCTCGTGGATCTTGGTCACCTCGCGCGCGATCACAACCTGGCGGTTCAGTCCGAGCACCTGCACGAGGTCCTCCATGGTTTCGATGAGGCGGTGCGGGGCTTCGTAAAAAACCTGCGTACGCGAGGAAGCCAGGATGTTCTCGAATATTTCGCGGCGCTTGCCTCGCTTCGGCGGCAGGAACCCGCTGAAGCGGAACGAATCGGTCGGCAGTCCGCTTGCTACCAGCGCTGCCAGAAATGCGGAAGCGCCGGGAATCGGTACTACCGGTACGTGATGCCGGATCGCGAGCGTCACCAGGCGAAAGCCCGGGTCGGAGATGCCCGGCATGCCGGCATCGGAGACCAGCGCGATGCTTGCCCCTCCCTCCACATCGGTGATCAACTCGGCGGCTCGCGTCATCTCGTTGTGCTCGTGATAACTGACGGTGCGTTTTTCAATACCGTAATGGTTCAGCAATTTCTGCGTCTGGCGGGTGTCCTCGCAGGCGATCAGGTCCACCTCTTTCAGGACTCTCAAGGCGCGCAAGGTGATGTCCTCGAGATTGCCAATCGGGGTAGCGACCAGGTACAGCTTCGGTCCGGGCGCGCTGGCATTGCCGTTGGAGGGCTGGTGAACTTCGCGGGACGTCATGGCAAAAGTCTACCACCGCTCTTGGGCATGAAGATGGCCGTTCGGTCACGGCGAGAGTGCACATCGGCTCAAATTGACGCCGTGGAACAGCTCACCCTAGAATCGAGCAGGACCTTCCGCACCTCGTTTCAGGGAGCATCATGCCGCTTTACGAATACCAGTGTAAGAAGTGTCATCATCGCTTCGAAAAAATCCAGAAGTTTTCCGATGCCCCGATGAAGAAATGTCCGGAGTGCGGAGGAGCGGTCGAGCAGTTGCTTTCGGCTCCAGCGGTGCAGTTCAAAGGTTCGGGCTGGTATGTCACCGACTATGCCAAGAAGGGAAGCGCGCCCTCCGCTTCTTCGGACGGCGGCTCGGATAAGCCGGAAAAATCCGAGAAAAAAGAAGAAGCCAAGCCCAAGGCCGAGCACAAGAAACCTGCAGACAAGAAAAAATAATCCTCTTTCCGAAGGGCAACCGAACTCCTGAATTCAATCGGACACCTGCTCTCGCTCTGTTTTCTCCTTTCCTGAAACGCGAGATGAGCTGACTATCCATGACGCCGTCACGTACATCACGAAGCACTCCACAGCGAAGGGCAGAAATCCCAGGTAGCCCGCAACAGGCATTTCAAAGATTTTCGAACGCTGCATGATGGGAAAAATGTAGTGCCACTTGGCCGAGGCCCAATAATTCCAGAACTCCCAGAGCCATCCGCAGACCCAGCCCGAAATCATCAACGACCAGAACCTGCTGGTGCCGCCCGGCCGCCAAGTCACCCAGCAGAGACGGCAACCCCAGGCGTTTGTTGATTGGGTCCAGCAGGAACACGAATCCCACCCACACCAGGCCAAAAAGGTACGCTGCTACCGGCTTTGGCAGGACGAGCGGCACGATCAGGCAAGCAGCACCCACAAGCGCGATGCTCAACTCTGCCGCGCGCGAAAGGGCCCGCGGTCGCGCCGGCGCGAACCAGTCGAAAGCCTCGATCAGGTCGGCTGTCTCGAAAATGCCGGGCGTAATGGTGGCGAATGCCCAGGCGTATCCCGACCAAAGCACGATTGTTTCGGCGGGCAAGCCAACATACGTCCAGTTCGCCAGGCGGAGATTGTAGGCTTCAAAGATCAACCACAAGGGAACTGAGAGCATTGCGGTCCGGACGAGTTCGCCAGGAGCATCGTGCAGGCGCGAGCGTCCTCGGACGGCCAGTACGGCGCCATCCGCAACCAGAATGTAGGCGCTCCAGGCAAGCGGGGTGAAGTACATGGCTATGGGTTCGATGCCGCGAAGCATCAGGATTTCCGCGGCCACAAGGACGATCAGCCCCGCCCAGCCGTATGCGGGAAAATTCTGGCGGCGTTTGCGCAGAAATTCGAAGAGCAGGATGGCGAGATTAACCGCGGTAATGCCCAAACCCAGGACGATCATTATTAATACCTAAAATCATGAAGGCTAATTGAAACCTTAATCACAAAAGGGCCCAAAGTGTAAACGAAGGGAACGCAGCCCCTCGGTTTACCCTTGTGTCCTCTGTGGGGATTGCCGCTAACGCAAACCAGACGGCAAACGACGGACCTTGCAAGCGCCTCAGCCCCGCTGGTCAGAGCCATTTTGGAACTATACCCCTGCCGGAACCTGTCTTTATGCCCCTTTCATGGTGCTACTCGCAAAAAAACCAGCAAAAATGCAGGCAAAACGCTTCATTTCCACAGTAGCGTGATATAAGATGGCTCGACTCAGCAATCCAAAATCAGGAGGATGATTCATGGCATCAGGAATGACCAAGACCCAACTCGTCCGTCATCTGGCCGAGAAGACCGAAATCAACAACAAGACCGCAGCCGCATTCTTAGAGCATCTGGCTGACACCGCGATCAAAGAGACCAAGAAGAATGGCATTTTCGTAGTTCCGGGCCTGGGACGGCTGAAGAAGGTGCATCGCAAAGCCCGCGTGGGACGCAATCCGCAGACCGGCGAGCCGATCCAGATCAAGGCCAAGACCACCGCGAAGTTTTATCTCGCGAAGGCCGCCAAGGACGCGATCGCTCCGAAGAAGTAGTGAAGTGTGGCGTGGGCACTCCTGCCCGCGAGAAAAGGCCGGCAGCAGCAAGCCGGCCTTTTATTTTTTCAATCCGTCGAACACACCTTGGGCCATCCCCTACAGGGCTCCTTAGTAATCTCGCCTTCAACCTCGCTTCAGTAGCATAGTTTCCCGATGATGTTCTCCCCCACGCCGGCACCCGTTCGCCCCGTCCGCGTGCAACTTCCCGGCATGCCTCCGACCAGCATCCGCCTGGAGAACGGACAACGCTCATCGGCCAAACTGCAGACCGTTTCCGTCACCGGCGGCTTGCTGCGAGTGCTGAAACCGCTCAGCCCGGGCGCGATCGTGGAACTGTTCTTTCCCACACAAATCGGTCCTGTGCTGGGCATGGCTCAAATGCTGACTCCCTGCCCCTCCGCCCCGATCGGCCTGCAGCCGTTTCGTTTTGTGGCTCTCGATCGAAGCGACTTGCGGAAACTGCGCGCAGCCATTTCTTTGTGTCTGGATTGTGAACCGGGTTGCTAGTCGAAGATCTGTCGCCTCGCTGTTCCTGACTTCATTCGCGCCTGGCCCGCCATGGCTCCTGTTAAATTTACTTGTGCTCGCAGACGCTCAGCGCCGTCACCTAAGGGTTGTTCTGGTACGTACGCGTAATCCTCTGAATATCGGCGCTGCGGCCCGCGCCATGAGCAACTTGGGGTTCGCCCACCTGCGCGTGGTTCTGCCTTATGAGTTGGCGTTCCGGGAAGCGCGCTCAGCAGCGGGCGCGGCGGAGTTACTCCGGGCCGCCGAAGAGTACGAAAATGTCGCCGATGCTGTTGCTGATTGCTCGCTCGTCATCGGTACCACCGCGATCGGAAAACGTCAGTTGCAGCAGCAGGTGCGAACCTTGCCGGCTGGCGCGAAGGTGATCCGCAACCGTCTCGGTTCCGATCGCGTAGCCATTTTGTTCGGTTCCGAGAAGACTGGTCTTTCCAACCAGGAACTCAGCCATTGCCATTGGCTGCTCCACATTCCGACCAGCTCGGAACATCTTTCCATGAATTTGGCGCAGGCCGTGGCGATCACGCTTTACGAACTGTCGCGCGAAGCTCCTTCCAGGAGCACAGAAAATGGTTCGAAGCTGGCGAGTGCCGCCGAACTGGAGCGCCTTACGCAGACCCTGGTAGAAGCTGCGTCGGAGAGCGGTTTTTTCACCGAACCAGCGGCGGCTTCGCGCGAACTGAAACTGCGACGCCTGATTCGCCGCCTCCGCCTGCAGGAGAACGATGCGGAAGTTCTGCTCGCCATGGTTCGGCAAATGCTGTGGAAGATGAAGAGGTAGTTGCTCCAGAACACCCACCACGGAGATACAGAGGCACATAGAAACAGAACGGGTCTGAAAGGTGAGGCTCTGTGTCTCGGGGGTGAATTTCCTGCGATGGCTGCTTCCTTGTGATCCAGCGCACAGTTGCTTGTGTGCACTTACCCCAAGTGTTCGCGGTTGCCAGCGACTTTGCGGACAAAATGGCGGACTTCGGGCCTGAACCTGGTCCCGTATCACGGCACTGTTGTGTTTTGCCTCACAAATATCGGTGACGGGCATCATAGGCCGCGTCCCATCTCCTCGACGAATATGCCCGCAGCCCCAATGGCTGCCGATCGGTAACCTTGTGGCGCAATGAGCTGTTGTCGGCCAGCACAGCGGCTCGGGTCCCCTCATAACACTGGCAAGGACTCCTCATGGCCAACTCCCGGCAGCCTGAAAAAGGCACGATACAAGAGCATCTAAAGAAGTCAGGTGTTTCGCGGCGCGACTTTATGAAGTTGTGTTCCGCCCTCATGGTTACTGCGCCCGCCGGACTGGCGCTCACCAGAAGCGCGTCCGCCACCCAGATCGCGAAGACCATCGCCAAAGCGCGGCGCCCGTCAGTCATCTGGCTGCATTTCCAGGACTGCACCGGCTGCACGGAAACGTTGCTGCGCACGTCGGCGCCCGATGCCGCGCACCTCATCCTGGACGTCATCTCGCTCGATTATCACGAAACCCTGATGGCGGCATCCGGGGCGCAGGCCGAAGCCGCGCTAAAAAAAGCGATGGAAGAGAATGCCGGCAAGTACGTGCTGGTGTGCGAAGGCTCCATCCCGACCAACAAGGACGGGCTCTTCCTCGAGCTGGCTGGCAAGCCGGGCGTGCAGGTGCTGAAAGAGGTTGCCACCAATGCGGCGGCCGTGATCGCGATTGGATCGTGCGCATCGTGGGGCGGCGTGCCCTCAGCCAATCCCAATCCGACCGGCGCCATGGGCGTGGACTCGATCATCACCAACAAGCCCGTGGTCAACTTGCCCGGCTGCCCGCCGAATCCCTACAACTTGCTGGCCGTGGTTCTCGAGTACGTCACCATGGGCAAGCTGCCGGCGCTCGACGAACTGAATCGTCCCAAGTTTGCCTACGACCGGCTGATTCACGATAGCTGCCCGCGTCGCGCGCACTTCGATGCCGGCCGCTTTGCCACCTCCTTCGGGGATGAAGGCCATCGTAAAGGCTGGTGTCTGTATAAGCTGGGCTGCAAAGGTCCCGTGACCCACGCCGCTTGCGCGACTCGCCACTTCAACGAGACGCCGGGCGTATGGCCGATCGGGATTGGCGCCCCCTGCCTCGGATGCACGGAAAAGGAAGTGTTGTGGCGAGTGGCAACCTTCCAAACCGTCCCCGTTCATCTGGCTACCCCGCCCGATACTTATCCGCCCATCTACTCTGGCACCGGCGCCATTCGCGCCGGCGCCGCAGCGCTGGTGGGCGCGATTGCGGGTGCCGTGGGAGGCGCGGGCTGGGTTGCTTCCCAGCGTTTCAAGAGCAGCAATGAAGCCGCCATCGAGAAGGTTCCGGCATTACGAGAACCGGCGAAGAAGCAGACATCGGCTGGTTCCGCGGAGAATGACTAACGTGGCGATCACTCGGCGGGAACTCATCACGACGATCGGCAAGGCAACGGTCCCAGTTGCCCTCGCAGCCACGGTCTGTGCCAGCGAAGAGCCGGCTACTACGCCAACCTCAAAGGTGCCGCCCGCGGCAGTCGGCCTGCTCTATGACGCGACCAAGTGTATCGGCTGTAAAGCGTGTGTGGCGGCTTGCGCCCAAGCCAACGACACGGCTCCCGATACCCGGCGCGATGGACTGCACCAGGCTCCCAGCGATCTGAACGACCTCACCCGCAACGTAATCAAGCTCTACAAGCCGGCTAAGGGGGGTCCGTCTTCCTTCGTGAAGCGCCAATGCATGCATTGCCTGGAGCCAGCCTGCGCCGCTGGATGTCCGTTCCAGGCGCTGCATAAGGATTCGGAAACGGGTGCGGTCCGCTGGGATGAGACCAAGTGCATCGGGTGCCGTTATTGCACTATTACTTGTCCATACCACGTTCCGCGTTTTCAGTGGGTTGGATTCAATCCTCGTGTGACCAAATGCGAGCTCTGCAGCCATCGCCTCTCCAAGGGGCTCAAGCCTGGCTGCACTACGGTTTGCCCGACCGGCGCAGTCATTTTTGGTCCCAGAACAACCCTGCTGGCGGAAGCCAAGCAGCGGATTAGCGATCATCCCGGCCGCTATTACCAGAACCGGGTATACGGCGAACACGATAACGGCGGCACCCAGTCGCTGTACCTGGCGGGCGTTCCCTTCGAGAATCTGGGACTGCCGGAACTCGGTCCCGAGTCGGTGCCCGAACGCACTCTCAAATGGCAAAAACGGATCTATCAATACCTGGCCCTGCCTACAGTTCTATACGTCGGCCTGGCCCAGGTCATTAAGAAGAACTTCAAGGGCTACGAGCAAGAAGCTCACGAGCAAGAAAAGAAAACCGGATTGAGGGCACAACTGTGAAAGAAGAGCGCTGGGAACGCGCCGTTCCTGTATATGGCATCCCCGTCGCTACCGGCCCGTTCATCGTGATGGGCATCCTGGTCGTGGTAGCGCTGGTCTTTTCTGCATACCGTGAATTGGCAGGCCTGGGTCCCGTCAGTGGCATGAATGATGCCTATGGCTGGGGGATCTGGAAGACATTCAACATTATGGTCATGACCGCCCTGGGTTCGGGCGCGTTCGCCGTCGGCATTGCCGCCTGGGTATTCGGCCGCAAAAAACTGTTTCCCCTGATGCGCATGGCGCTGCTGACCAGCTTCCTGGCCTATGCCTGCGGTCTCATGCTCCTCGGTATCGATGCCGGGCGTCCCTGGAACTTTTACTGGATCTTGTTCCCCTGGAACTGGAACATGCATTCCCCGCTCGCAGAAGTCGCCGTGTGCATGTCGATTTACGCTTTAATTCCCCTGGCCATTGAAAATCTGCAGCCCATCCTGGAACGCTACTACTACCTGACGCCGCGCTGGCGTCCGCAGATCGAGAAGATCAACAAAGTGCTGCACGGATATGCACCTTGGATCATTGGCTTGGCCTACATCCTCCCCATGATGCACCAGTCCTCGCTGGGCGCTCTCATGTTGCTGGCCGGCCAGCGCGTGCATCCCCTGTGGCAGACTCCGTGGCTGCCGCTGCTTTACGTGTGGGCAGCCGCCTTCATGGCCTTCGGCTGCGTTGCCGGGACGACTATGTTGTGCTGCCTGATCTGGAAGCGGCCGATCGACCGGGAAGTTCTGAACGAAGCGGCCAGGATCACGGGCTGGCTGGCCCTCAGCTGGTCGGGGCTCCGCGGTCTCGACATCATCGTGCGCGGCGCGCTCGGCACCGCCTTCGCCTTCGATAGATTCGCGGGCGTGTTCTGGCTGGAGATGCTGCTCATCAATGGCGGCGCCGTCATTCTTTGGCGCTCGATCAAGTCCCGCAATCTGCAGGCTATGTTCAACGGGTACATCGGCGTGGCGGTGGGCGGTATGGTTTACCGCTTTAGTCCGACCACCCTGGCCTTCCGCCCGAATCCCGAGGCTCTCTATTTCCCCGCCGCGATCGAAGTGCTCATGTCGCTGGGCTTCATCCTGTTGGGTGTATGCGGATTCCTCTTTGCGGTGAAGAAACTGGCTATACTGCCGGCTCCCAACCACGCCTGGCTTGATATGGCCAATTATGCCCGCTTCACCCGTCCTGACATTCGGCTGACCGGCTATCACGAACCTGAGCCGAGTTGGGCAGCGGCTGGTTTCAAAACGCGATTTTTTGAAGGGACTCTGAAATAAGCGGGCTGGTTCCACCGCGGCGGTTTGCAGGACACATTTCTTATTCAGAACGGATTACAGGTTCTTATGTCGAAACGCATAACGATTGATCCCATTACCAGAATTGAAGGCCACCTCCGCATTGATGTCGAGGTCGACAACAACAAGGTCAACAATGCATGGGCTTCGTGCACCATGTGGCGCGGCATCGAAAAGATTCTCGTCGGCCGCGATCCCCGCGATGCGTGGTTGTTCACGCAGCGTTTCTGCGGCGTGTGCACCACGGTGCACGCGATGGCCAGCGTGCGCGCCGTCGAAGACGCACTCAAGCTCGAGGTGCCGCTCAATGCGCAATACATCCGCAACCTGATTCTTATCGCCCACGCGCTGCATGACCATATCGTGCACTTCTATCAACTGTCGGCGCTGGATTGGGTCGACGTCCTGCAGATCCCGAAAGCAGATCCCGCTCGCACGGCGAAACTGGCGGAGAGCATCTCACCGTGGACGCGGAATTCGAAGAATGAATTGAAAGCGGCGCAAGACAAGGTGAACGCGATCGCGGCCAGCGGACAGCTGGGCATTCTGGCAAATGGCTACTGGGGCCATCCCGCGATGAAGCTCTCGCCCGACGTTAACCTGCTGGCTTTCAGCCACTACCTGCAGGCGCTGGAATACCAGCGCAAGGCCCTGCAGGTGGTGGGAATGCTCGGCTCCAAGACGCCGCACATTCAGAACCTCACCGTCGGGGGCGTCGCCAATGCCATCGATCTTGATAGTCCAGGCGCTCTCGACATGGACCGCCTCGAGATGATCAAGACCTTGCTGGACGAGGTCGTGCGCTTTGTTCAGCAGGTCTATTTCGTGGACGTCTGCGCCGTGGCCGCGATGTATGCCGACTGGTTCGGCATCGGCGGCGGGGTCAAGAACTATCTGGCAGTCCCCGACCTGGTATTGGATACGAAGGCCACGCAATTCGATCTGCCCGGCGGCTACATCATGAAAGGCGATCTGGCCGGCGTGCGTGCATTCCAGACGGCTTCGGATCAGGCATTTCGCGATGGCGTGACCGAAGACGTCACCCACTCCTACTACCACGGTGAGAAACCACTTCACCCTTGGGTGGGCGAAACCGAGCCTGACTTCACGGGCTGGACAGCCGACAAGAAATATTCCTGGGTCAAATCGCCGCGTTTCCAAGGGCAACCGATGCAGGTCGGACCGCTGGCGCAAGTGCTGGTCGGATTCGCGCAAGGTCATCCGCTCACCAAGAAATACGCGGGCCAGGCGCTGCAGACAATCGCCGCAGTGGGCGGACCGAAGGCGGGCCCCGAGGCGCTGCACTCGACTCTCGGCCGCCACGGCGCTCGCGCGATCCGCGCCGCCATGCTGGCCGAACTGGCCCAAAAGCACTGGCAACTACTGGTGGACAACATCTCCAAAGGCGACTATTCGGTTTTCAATCAGCCGGTGTTTCCGGCGCATGAAGTGGAAGGCGTGGGCACGCACGAAGCTCCCCGCGGAACGCTGTCGCACTGGGTGGTGATCAAAGACGCCAAGATCAAGAATTACCAGGCTGTGGTTCCCTCAACCTGGAACGCCAGCCCGCGCGATCACGCCGGGGCGCATGGCCCTTATGAAGCATCCTTGCTGGGCACGCCGCTGGCCCGTCCGGAAGAGCCGCTCGAAGTGCTTCGCACCGTGCACTCCTTCGATCCCTGCATGGCCTGCGCCTGTCACGCGTTCGATCCTTCAGGGCGCCAGATCGCGCGCGTGAAGGTGCTATGAGAAAGATCGTTATTGGCGGGGTCGGCAACGTGCTGCTCGGTGACGACGGTGTCGGCCCCTATGTGGTTCATCTCCTGGAACATCATTACCACTTCGAGGAAGGCGTGAGCGTCTGCGACCTGGGAACGCCTGGTTTGGACCTGGTGGGCCACCTGTCCGGAATTGACGCATTGATCCTCGTCGATGCGATCTCGGACGATGCACCTCCCGGTACTCTGAGCCTGTACCGCCGGGAAGATATTCTGCGCCATGGTCCCGCGCCCGTGCGCATGGATCCCCATTCCCCCTCGCTCTCCGAATCGCTTCTGATAGCGGAGTTCACCGGTGAAGGTCCTCGTGACGTTCTTCTGATCGGCATTACCGGCACGCAATTCGAGCCCGGCGCCCCGCTGACCGAAAGCGTGCGTCACGCCGCCACTCTTGCCGTTGAAGAAGTATTGTTGGAGTTGGAGAGGCTGGACGTCGATTACCACATACGCGCCGGCGCCAGCCTGAGTCCCGCCTGGTGGGAAGCGCAAACCGATCCCGTCCCTGCCTGATCCGTAGCGCTATCCGGCTCTGTCATCCCGACCGAGGGCGAAAGCCCGAGTGGAGGGACCTTGTGTTTCATGTGCGTTACCCCTGCGCTCGCAAAATTCCCGATCCCTGGCGGAGGTCGATTACGGCGTACGCGCGGGCGCCAGCCTGAGTCCCGCCTGGTGGGAACCGCAAACCGATCCCGTCGCTGCCTGACAGTTTTTGAGCGTGCGCAGTTGGAGGGAGCTTTGGCTGTACTCGAAGGCAGGTTCGCACAGCCAGGCACAAGGTCCCTTGCCTGCGCTCGGGATGACACTCTTAGACTGATGACAACCCCTACATCCCGCGCCGATGCTGATTATCCTTGGTCAAGGAGACCGAATACTGCGGATGATCGAATGTGCCGGTAACCGCCACCGGCAACGGTTCCTGCGGCTTGTCTTTTTTGAGGAACGGGCTGATGGCCTTAAGGAGAAATCCCTTCACTCCGCTGGTCGTCTGAGAAATCTTGGCCTGCAATCGCACTACCCCATGCAGATTGATGTGTTCATCGACCACATTGAAAGTTCCCTGCATGGAGGCAAGCGCGCCCGGGACTTGGAATGAAAATTTCGAGAAGCGGGCGACACCATCCTTCAGCGCGACCTGTCCCTTGAGATCAGAAACAACGTTTGCAGGGTCATCGTCTCCCGGATTGCCGCGCGCTCTCTCGCTGGCTTTGTTCAGTTGTCGTTGTTTCACCGGGTTGGTCAAGCGCGCATCCGCGACACCGAAGTCCGCCTGCAGGATCACCTTGCGCAGAAAGGGTTCTTTGCCTCCCGGCAGGAGCACACGTCCATGGCAACTGGTAACCCCGTTTAACGGAGCACGTGGGCCGCGTACGAACGGAAAAAGAATGTCCTGAATGCGCCCGTTGTGGGCGACGAAGTCGAGCGTGGCGGTGCGCCGGCCTTGCGGGTTGGGAACGATGCTCCCTTGTGCCGTCAGGTTGGTGTCGACGAGTTTTGCTTCCACATGCTGCAAAATGACATCGCCATTCGTGGCATTCACCTCCGCATCGAATTCTGTTTTCAGCGGAAAGCGATGCCCCGTACGGACCACTTCGAACTGCGGCGTGTCGGTCGTACCCTGAACCTGCAGTTGCCGAATCGTTCCCTGAAACTTCCCATCGGAGGAAAGCAGCCCCCCGATCCCGTGGATCGCGCTCAAATCCGCGTGCTGGAATGAATATGAGCCGGAGATGCGCGTCTGCTCGCGATGCTCGCGGTTCCATGGTCCCAGTTTGCCGGATGCCGAAATCTCACCCGGTGGAATGGGATTCGACAACTCGACGTGAAACGGCATGGCCCCATCGCCGATGTTCTCAAGCGTGAAATGATGCACCTTGAAGTTCAGCGGCTTATTGTGGTCGTCATAGAAGACCTGCAACACCGCGTCGTTGGCCACCAGGCGATCGATGACCACGTTCGACTTGTTCACGCTCGCGGGCCAGCCCTCGCCCCCAGGCGTGACCTGCAGACCCTCGGCCTTCATCAAGGAGACATGTTTCCTATAGATGCCCAGGGCGCTGCCGATAATGGTTAACCGTACAATCGTGATAAGGGGAGGACCTTCGCTGCCCTTGCGCCGAACCGTGATTCCTTCCGCCACGCAGCCGGGATGCGGAAAATAGACATTGCGGAATGAGCGGAATTGAACATTGCCGGCGGTCCCGGCGGACAAATCTCTGGCGATTTTGTCACGGCCGAATCCGATTTTCGAAATTACTGGTAAGGAAACCGCCCACAACACCAAAAAGGCAAAGGTCAGTATGGCGGCCGTGCGCCACCACTTCCGGCGAATTGGTGCGCGTGTTTCGGTCACGATGCGGCTTAGATGAAGGTATTGGGCCAGCAGTTTTGTGCATTTCGGGATTTCCGAACGGAAGCAGAGATACTGCGCCCATTAAAACTTAAAACTCAGATGCAGCCTATTCTCCTCCTACCCTGAATCGCAGCCCCGCCCGGAAGTTGGCTCCCAGCGCCGGATAGCCGACTACCTCTTCGTAATGGTTATTGAGCGCATTCACCGCATTGACATATGCTGTGACTCGACTCGTGATTGCGAACCAGCCCCCGAGATCGACACGTCCATAGCCCGCCGCGTGATCAACGCCCAGTCCCAGAAAATCGGAATCCCGCCGCCGGCCCACAAAAGTTCCGGCCACGTCCGCGCCCCAGCGCCGGCTCGCATAGCTGATCACGAAATTGCCCGCGTGCTTCGGCCGCCTGAGCAATGGCTGACCGGCAACACTGCAGAAGAGCGGGGATGTGCAAAGCGGCGCTTCGAGCACTTCGCTCGACGTGTAGAAGTAGCTGGTCGTCAGGCGCACGCGGTTGGAGAGTCTGCCGTCGAATTCCACCTCCGCCCCATGCGCCAGGCTGCGATTGATATTGATGAAGGTCCCCACAAAGGTCACGGGATCGGTCTTAAGGTCGATCTGATCGCGAAACGAATTCCGGAAATAGAGTGCTGACAGCGAATACCGGTTTGCGAAGAAACTCTGCTCTATGCCCCCCTCTAAGGAACGATTCTCCTCCGGCTTCAGATTCGGATTCGGATTGGCTGGGAAAATACCGGTGATGCCGAAAGATTCCTCAAATTTCGGTTCCTTGATGCCGGTAGCGTAACTGCCGCGCAGCCGAGTTCCGGAAAACCAGTCTCCACCGCGCAACAGGTCGAAGCTGCCCGCGATTCGTGGAACCACGCGATTCCCGAAACTGTCGTTGTGAACAAAGCGTGCGCCGCCCACGACGGATATGCGCCCCCGCGTGACACGCTGTTGCGCGAAGACGGCATGATTAAGGCGCAATCCGTGCGTGAGCAGCGACGTGATGATGGGATTGCCGCTGGCATCCAGCGCCAGCAGGAAGGCAGAATCGAAGGTCCCATTTTCGTCCTCGAATTCATAGCCGACAGTCGTCTGCGCCCAGGACACCGGAGTGTAGTCGCCCTGGTAATTGAAGCCTGCCCGGTTGATGTTGGCAGTGTCCCTGAAATAACAATCGAAGAAGTTGAAACTATTCGGATCGCAGCCGCGATCCGCAACCGTGTCGGTGTTCAGCCTGGTCTCATGAAACTCATAACCCGTGAGCCGGTGCTGCCAGTGGGTTTGTTTGGAGATCAACAACTCGGCGCTTCCCAGCAGCGTGTTCTGATGGGCGTGGGCATCCTTGTCGGGTGCGAGGAGCGGGACCCCATTAAAGTTCCATTCCCCCGAAACCCCCGAACTGCTGTCGAAGTGACGCGCTCGCACGCGCAACGAAACGCCATCCGAAATTGCGGCGCCCAGATTTGCGCCCTGCAGCGTGTTCGAATAGTAGTTGTTCACTCCTTCGCCGTTGCTGTTGAACTGATCGCCGAAGAGGTTGTAGTCGAAGCGCCCGCGTGCTCCACTGAGGGAACCGTATCCGTGCGCGGTCGAGAAGTTTCCGCCGTCCGCGCCGATTTGTAGTTCGGGAAGGGAAGTGCTGCCGGTTCGTGTCCAGAACTGGGCCACGCTGGTCATCGCATCCGATCCGTAGAGCGTGCTTTGCGTTCCGCGCAGAAATTCCACCCGGTCAGCTTCGTGCAGCGGTATGACACCGGGATTAAGAGTCCCGCCCGGTTCATCGATGGGCACTCCATCGACGATCATCTTGTTGTAGGTGGAATCGCCGCCGCGCACGAAGAGAGACGCAATTCCGCCTCGCTGACCGGCCGTCGCCACGATGGCACCCGGCAGGAAGCGCAACAGGTCGGATACCGCGAACGGCTGCATCAGCACGATCTGCTCTTGATCCACGGCGGAAACGCTTGCCCCGCTATCCTGCTCGGGGAGCGGAGTACGCGTAGCCGTGACCACCACCGTCTGGTTGGACGTGGCCAGGCGCAAGGTGACCGTCACTGCGCTCCGCGAACCGGTAACCGAGAGTTGTTGGGGTGCGAAACCGGGCGCCAGCACTTTCAACTGATATTCACCGTTCGCCGGGAGGCTCAGCACCGAAGTCCCGTCAGCGGACGTGTTCTGTATGGCGAGAGGAGTGGAGTTTCCGGGACGCAACAGGATAAGTTCCGCGCCAGAAATGGCTGCGGCTTCCGGATCAACTACCTTGACTCTGATTTCGTCAGCGAACGCAACCGAGAGCAATAAAACGAGAGAAAGAACCAGGCGAACAGCGTACATGCAAGCCTCCTTTTCACGCGAAAGGGGTTGTTGTGGCGGTTCGCGCCGGTCTCCTGGCTTGCGAGTGAGATCCATGTGGATCGAATTCGGCCTCCGCCCTTCCCGGATCAAATCCAGTGAGCGGAGGAAAATTTCCTCGCTTACAGTTGCGCGGCAGCGCGGGCTTTCCACCCGCTTCCCAGTCCTCATCGAGCGATGAAGGCGCGCGAACCAATGATTGTGAAAGAACAAACGCCGAACCAGAACTTTATCGGGGCCGAATACGCGTGTCAACTACCCGGGTTCGTGGGATGGGTTGTTTTATCCATGATGATCTGCGGCATTTTTGGCGTACTTGTCGTACCAGTCCAGGTATCGTTGCAGGCGATCCTGCAAATAGCTGGGCTTGATGATCTCGTGATACTGGCCGGGATAGACGATAAGCTGTGTTGGGATGCGAAGCGATTGCAGGGATTCGTACATTTGTTCTGAGTTCAAGAGAGGAACGTTGGCGTCCTTATCGCCGCACAGGAAGAGCGTGGGAGTGACGATTTGGTTGGCGTGAAAGAAAGGATAGGAGACGCGCATCCACACGTCGGGATGCTCCCAGGGACGGCCGAGTTCGTTCTCGTAATCGCGGACGTACTGGTCGGTCCCATATCCGGCGAAGATGTCGGCGATGCTGGCGCCGCTGGTGGCTGCTTTGAAGCGCTGGTCACGGGCAATGACCTCATCGGTGAGCATGCCGCCGTAACTCCAGCCCCCGACTGCGAGCCGTGCAGGATCGGCAATTCCTTGCTGCACGGCGTAATCAACGGCAGCGAGCACGTCCTCGGAATCTCTGGCGCCCCAATCGGCATAGATCGCCTTGGCCCACTCCTCGCCGCGCCCGGCACTGCCGCGCGGGTTTGCAGCCACCACCACATATCCGTGCGCCGCGAAAAATTGCCAATCGGGCATGAACTCATCGCTGAACTGATAGACGGGGCCGCCGTGAATGCGCAAAATCGTGGGATATTTCGTGCCGGAGCGAAAATCCGGGGGCTTCACCAGCAAGCCGTTTACCGTGGTGCCGTCTTTGCTCTTGAATTTGATCTCTTCTGTAGTAGCCAACTGTATGTTGGCGAGCAGCGCATCGTTCTGGTGAGTCAACTGCCGGGCACTGGTGTTTTCCACGGCAAAAACTTCGGCCGGAAACTGGGGAGCGCTGATGAGGGCGATGATCCGGTCTTTTCCGCCGAAGTTATAAGCGTAGAGTTCGCGCCGGCCGCTGCAAACCTCTTCGATTGAGCCGCCTTTTGCGTTGATGCGGGCCAGGTGATCGGCGCGATCGTCCTCGATATTGAAGTAAAGATATTTGTCATCGCTCGACCAGCGGGGCTCGCTGATATTGCGATCGAGGGAGGAAGTCAGGATGGTCGGAGTGCCGCCGGCCGCAGGAATGATGGCAAGGTGGCGAACGGCGTACTCGATCAGCTTCTCCTCGCCGCCCTGGGCGTAGGCGATGAACTTGCCATCATGGCTCCAGGCGGGAGTCGCGTCCCAATCGGGAGGAGAATCTTTGCCTTTAAAAGTGGTGAGCTGCCGGGGCTGCGAGCCCGGTTTGTCGTCGATGACGTACAGATCCCAGTTTTCATTGCGGTCGAAATCGCTGTCATGTTTAGTGACAAAGACGATTGAGTTGCTGTCTGGCGACCACGCGGGCTGGCTTTCATTGTAATTACCCGGGGTGAGCAGGTTGCTCTTGCGCGAACTGAGGTCGAGAACGTAGAGATGGTCACGCAGGGTGCGCAGGTAACCGATCTTATCTTCTTTGAAATAATAGCGGTCGATCACGATGGGCTTCTGCGTCTTTGGCTTCTCGCCTTCGCCCGGCTTGTCGGGATCGGCATCTGTCACGATCAGTGCTATGCGGGCGCTGTTGGGAGACCAGGTGAAATCGGAGACGTCGCCCTTGAAGTAAGTGACTCGTTCCGCTTCGCCGCCGCTGCGCGGCAGCAGCCAGACCTGGTCGCTTTCGCCTTCCACGCCGCGGCTGGACAGAAAACTCAGGTATTTGCCGTCCGGGCTCCAACGCGGATGGCTCTCGCCCTCCTTGCTGAACGTCAGTTGGCGATGCTCAGTACCTTCCCAGTTGGTGATCCAGATATGGCTGATGAGCTTGTCCTGCGTTGCATCCGCAATGCGCACGGTGTACGCGACCCATTCGCCGTCCGGCGAGAGCTGAGGATCGGCAACTTCCCGCAAGGCCGCGAAATCTTCCAGGGAAAACAGGTGTTTGCGGACGTTCTGGGCAAAACTGCAGGAGATAACAGAAACCAACATGATCACGCCGGCAAGAAAACGTGAGATTTGGGACATGGGCCGTGCATCCTCCGGAGTTCCAATGTAAGAAACGGAATACTAGACGAAATGGATTCTTCTGTCAGTTGCTATCCAATTTGGAGCGGTGTGCAACCTATTGCGCAGGGCCGGGGAGGGGTGCCTGTTGCGAAGCTTGAAAGCAATGCCAAGTCTCGGCAGGTCGGGCATTTATTGCTTTAAGGGATTTGGCAGCGTGCTTGCCCTTAGGAAGGGTGCCTTAGGGCTGAGGCTTGCCCTGGAAAGATCAATCTATGCTGCGGACGCTTCGATCGTGTTGCACACTCGCTCTGGCAGTGTTGGTGACGACTCCTGCTCTCGCTAATACCGCGTTGTCCTTCACATTCAGCGGGCTCGGCAATAACGAACAGCCACTCGGTTACTACATGGGCGGCTACGGCAGCCTGGGCTCGGGTCCCGGGCCCAATGATGGGATTACTTTCTCACCGAATAGTTCGGTGATTACTGCGGCTCATGGCAATCTGCTGACCGCAAACGGCACGATCGTGATGGACGTCGGCCCCGAGTTCGCGAATAGCTTGAAGTTTGGTTATGTGGCCGTGGCGCCGGAAGTGGTGGATGTTTGGAGCGGGTACGACGGTACCGGATATCTGCTGGCTACAATGACATTGACGCCGAACAGGTGGTGCCGGACCCTGAATTGTGGATGGTCTCACGCCGCAGAAGGCTTCTCAGGAGCGGCTGGATCGGTCACCTTCAGCGGGGGCAACAGCCTGTTTGGCCTCGGCTCGGTCAAATTAGGTACGCCGATCTGGACCAAACCGACGGTTCCGGCAGGGGCCACGGCGATGACAAGAAACGCAGTGGTAACTCCCGAACCGCCGGCATTCGCGCTGGCGGCGACCGGCTTTGCCGGCTTGCTGCTGATTCAGTGGTTCAGAAAAAAGAAAGTCCTCTTGCATCTGCGCATTAATTGCTGAGCTTACCTTCCACACTGACCTCGCAGCTTTTGAGACAAGATTCGGCTCATGTACAGGCGGAAGAAATCCTCCTCCCTGGAATCCAGGCAAACCTCGGCGTTTGGGGCACCGGCGCTCGGCCGCGTATAACCCTTGTCATCAATCTCAAGACGCATCGGTTGGGTCGGGCATAGGTTCGGCTGCAAGGCATAGGCCACCGCAACCGGATCGTAGAGTGTCGGTGTTTGCCCGCCCCAGAGGTGATAAAGCAGCGTCAAATCATCGGTCAGTGAAGTACTTTGCCGGAAGATGATTTCCCGTTTGATTTCGTCCAGCTTGAGCTGGGTTGAGTCGAGCGGCATGACGTAGAGAGGCACACCCGATGCGAACAGGCGTCGCGCTGCTCCTATATCGGAAACGATGTTGTACTCGGGATCCGGTCCGTGGCTGGGCAAGTAACCCAAGTCGTTGTAGCCGCGATAGACCGAACCTCCCATGATGACCACGCGCTTCAGCTTGTTGAAGGTCTGCGGATCGCGCTCAATCACGTCACCAATATTCTTCAGCGGCGCGATCGCGATCAAAGTGATCTGATGCGGGTATTTGCGGATCTGATCAAGGATGAAATCGACGGCCGGGCCGTAGTGCCGGACGGGCTTCCAGAATGAGCGGGCAAAAGGCGCGTGATCCAGAACCAGCTTGCTTTCCGTCGAGGCTCCGGCGGCGATAGGGATATTGTCCATTCCAGTTTCGCAGAGCATGCGGTCCACAACCCGAGCGCGCATTTGCGTATCTCCCCAGGCCGCTGTGACGCCGAGGATTTCGAACTCCGGGCTGGACAGGGCCAAGGCGAGCGCGAAGGCATCATCGATGTCGTCTCCGATATCGGTATCAATGATGATTTTCTGACGCGGAGTAGTGGGCAGAGTCTGCGCACCTGCGAAGCAGGCCAGGAGCAACAGGATCAGGAATGAGGTCAAGCGTCGGATCACCATGGTGGTTCGTCCTCGCAACTTAAAAACATCCTAGACCATCGATACCGTAGGATGTAGGCTTCCCATTTCCCGGCACGCTAGTGACTTCCATGCGGGCACAGGAGTAGTCTGGGGAGCCGCAGTGCAACGGTCCTGATCCATGCCAACCGGGCAAGAGTTCATGCGAACGGCACGCTGCTTACTCCCATCCGGGAGCTTTCTGAACTTGCCTGCCGCGAATTTTTCTTCAGCAATATTTCACGCGGAAACCGATTACAGGAGAAACATGCGAACCATCTGGCTTTTTATATCGTTTTTGTTATTGCTTTCTCCCTTGGCCGCCCAAACCAGTGATTGGCAACAACTCTTCAACGGGAAAGATCTGACCGGATGGAAGCACGTGGGACCGGGCGGCGATACGGTCGAGGATGGCCTGATTCGAACCCACGGCGGCATGGGCCTGCTCTACTGGACGGGCGGCAAACTGGGCGATTGCGTCGTCCGCGTCGTCTATAAGATGCGGGACACGAACGATAACTCGGGAGTTTTTATCCGCATTCCTATCGAACCCCGTGAGGAATGGATGCCGGTCCACTATGGGTATGAAGTGCAGATTGACAATCATCCGGAGACCTCGGGCGAGGACGAATATCACATCACCGGCACGCTGTATTCCTTAACCAAGCCGCTCGCTAAACCGGGCAAACCCGGGCCGGAGTGGAACACCATGGAAATCACGCTGGACGGGCCGCATACCCTGGTGGTTTTGAATGGTGTGAAAGTGACGGACTATACGGAAGGCGATCCGGTCCCGGAGCGCAAGTTCGACTTTGAACCGCAGCGCGGACCGCGGCCTTTGGAAGGTTACATCGGGCTGCAGAACCACAGCGACAACGACATCGTCTTCTTCAAAGAAGTGGCCGTGAAGAAACTGCATTAATACTTCTGACAAGGAACAGGAGAGAGTCATGAAAAATACATTTTCGCGTCGTGAATTTTTAGGAATCACAACCGCGGCAGCGGGTGCGACCCTGGCAGCCAAGACGATCTTCCTGGATCCCGAGCCGCTGCTTGCACAACAAACTGTGGCGCCAAGCGACCGGCTGCGGTTTGGCATTATTGGTATCGGGATGCAGGGCTCGGGGCTGCTGGCGAATGCGATTCAACTGCCGGGAATCGAGTGTGTAGCCGCCTGCGATTTGTACGATGGCCGGCACACGCTGGCCCGCGAAATCACCAACAAGCCGGATCTGCCGGTGACTCGTCGCTATCAGGACCTGCTATCCAACAAAGATATTGACTGCATTGTAGCCGCCGTCCCCGATCACTGGCATAAGCAGGTCGTGGTCGACACGGTCAGCGCGGGCAAAGACATTTATTGCGAGAAGCCCATGTCGCACAGCCCCGCGGATGGGGTCGAGATGGTGCAGGCCGGGAAGAAGACTGGGCGCATCATCCAGATCGGGTCGCAGCGAGTCAGTTCGCAAATCTGCAAAAAGGCGAAAGAAATGGTTGCGAATGGCGATCTCGGCGACTTGATGCTGGTCGAAGGCTGGCTAGGCCGCAACGATCCCACAGGGTGCTGGGAGTATCCTCCGCCGACCGACCTTTCGCCACAAACGCTGGATTGGGAGACCTGGCAAGGAACAGTTCCCAAGCGTGCCTTTGATCCGCTCGTGTTCGCTCGCTGGCGTTGCTGGAAAGAATATGGAACCGGTGTGGCCGGAGATCTGCTGGTCCATCTGGTGAGCGGGATGATGTTCATCCTGGGTATCAACGAACCGCCACAGCGCGCGTTGGCGCTGGGAGGAATTCTGCACTGGAAAGATGGGCGCAACATGCCGGATGTGCATGCGACTTTGTTCCAGTATGGCCAGACTCCCGTCTACATGCGCCTGAACCTTGGCACCGAGATGCCGGAGACTTATCGTTTCCAGGGAACGCGAGGGATTCTGGAGGTGACCGAGTTTGGACTCAGCTACACGCCGCAAAGCGGTAAAGACACGGCTCCCAGCTACTACGACAACGGCTTCCCGCGCGCCATGCGCGAGGCCTACGAAAAGAAGTGGCATGAAGAAAACGATCCGAAACTGGGACAGGAGCCGATGGCGGAAGCGGTGGTCATAAAAGGGCCGGATTTCGACGACGTAAAACCACACCTGTGGGCCTTCTTCCAGGGAGTGCGCTCACGCAAGCCGGTAGTCGAAGATGTAGTGTTCGGGCACCATGCCGCCTTGGCTTGTCACATGGCCAATGAGTCGTATTTCCGCGGAGGGAAAGCGGTGGTTTGGGATGAGGCTTCTCGAACCATCAAGAACGCGTAAGTTGGTAATGGGGTCGGGAGGTTGTGGGCGACATCCGGAGCGCAGGGCAGAGTCTGTGAGCGGGCCCGTTCTCGACGGTGCGGTTCAAGGCTCCGACCGCGAATTAACCATTTGATTTAGAATCAAGCGCACGGGCCCATAGCTCAACGGTTAGAGCAGCAGACTCATAATCTGTTGGTTCCAGGTTCAAATCCTGGTGGGCCCACCAGCGGCAGGAATCCTCTGTTCACCTGTACCATCGGACAAGCCCACCACCTGCACTTTCGTAATCGGGAATGGACCTGATTGAGCACCTCGCGTGCTTGCGGCAGAATCCAACTGTATGCAGCACGACGCGCATAACTTTCCCCCGAGGAGTGGTCATGCAGACCCAAGAATTGCTTTCGACTCTATTGGCGCCGCCGGTACAACCGCGCGATGTGTTGCTCTCGGCGCTGGTAACCCTGATCTTATGCCGGCAAGCTTCGTTTGACACGGTTTGGGATTTGACCAATCGCGTTTGCGACCGATATCTCCCGCAAGTACCACGGAAATAGGGTTGGTTGCTCACCAATAAGACCGGGGCTGCCACGCAGCCCCGGTGCTGCACAGCGCGACGGTTGCTTCTACGCTGCCAGCGTCTCCACGAAATGCTCGCACAGGGTGGTTTCGACCCTGAGGAGCTTCCAGTTGATGGGTGCGGTTAGATATGTCTTGAGGATCTGCTCCACTTTGGGGAAGGCTTCCTTCATGTAGACCTCGGCGTGCTTCTTCTCCGTCCAGAGGCTGATCACGATCATTTTGTCTACATGGTCTTCGGGCATGAAGGGCAGGATCTCGAGGAATCCGGTCTGCTTCTTGAGAATCGGGAGTACTTCGTTCTTGATGACTCGAATCAGTTCGTCCTTTTTCTCCATTTTCGGAACGAACTCCAAGATGCGTGCAAACATGGGGGATCTCCTTTCATTTTGCCTGAGGTTCTTGGGTCGAATACCGAACGAGGGACCGTGTGCCGGCAGCGTTTCTTCCGGCTTGGAACCATTTCATACACCTGCCGGCTCGGACCAGGCAGTGATCTCAGCGAATAAATATCCTGAGCTCTCCCAAATCGGGGTGCGAGCGTGGAGGGCCTGTCTCAGCCTGGGAATGACCTGGAGTTCTTTTCACAGGAAAGTTGGATATGGCTCGACGCCTGGCAAATTAATGGTTGCACCAGCGTCGGGGCATAGAAATCGGGTACAATTGGCGACCGCTAAAGCATTTGATCCAACCTGAACGGCCCACTCACGGGCAGTCGACTCCCTGCTTAGCTGGCAAGGCGGCAGGGTCCGGCACTGCGAATCTGTCGTGCTTAGGAGGAACTCATGGCAACTGCGCTGAAGTTCATGGAACGGGAAAATAAAGCCAGGAGCTTTATCGAAGAAAAACATCAGATGTTGATCAACGGAAAGTGGGTGGAAGCGGCATCGGGAAAGACTTTTCCATCCTACAACCCGGCCACCGGTGAAGTGCTCACCCAGGTGGCGGAAGGCGACCGCGAAGATATCAACCGGGCGGTGAGTGCGGCGCGCACAGCGTTCGAAAGCGGACCGTGGTCGAAGCTGACCGCCTCCGAGCGCGGGCGGCTGATCTGGAAACTGGCGGACCTGCTGGAAGCCAATCTGGAAGAATTCGCAGAAATCGAATCTCTCGACAACGGCAAGCCGCTGAAGGTGGCGAGGGCAGCGGATGTTCCCCTCGCGGTCGACCTGTTGCGCTACATGGCGGGATGGGCGACCAAGATCGAGGGCAACACCATTCCAATTTCTGTTCCGTATACTCCCGGGACGAAGTATCTGGCTTACACACTGCGGGAGCCGGTAGGAGTCGTGGGCCAGATCATTCCCTGGAATTTCCCCCTGCTGATGGCGGCCTGGAAGCTTGGGCCGGCGCTAGCGACGGGATGTACGGTAGTTCTCAAGCCGGCGGAACAGACTCCATTAACCGCCTTGCGTTTGGGCGAATTGATGCAGGAAGCGGGTTTCCCGGACGGGGTCGTAAATATTATTCCGGGCTACGGTGAGACGGCGGGTGCAGCCCTGGCGGCGCATCCCGGCGTGGATAAGGTGGCGTTTACCGGATCCACTGAAGTCGGCAAACTGATCCTGAAGGCGGCGGCTGGGAATCTCAAAAAGGTCTCGCTCGAACTGGGTGGCAAGTCGCCCAACGTGGTCTTTGCCGATGTTGATCTGGACACAGCGATTGCCGGCTCAGCGAGCGCGATCTTCTTCAACCATGGCCAATGCTGCTGCGCCGGTTCGCGACTATTTGTCGAAGATAAGGTATTCGATAAGGTTGTGGATGGTGTGGCCGCTAATGCCGATAAGATCAAGCTCGGATCGGGGCTGGATGCCGATACCGATATGGGGCCGCTGGTTTCCGAAGAACAACTGAACCGGGTTTGCGGGTTCCTGAACTCGGGGCTGTCGGAAGGCGCCAAAGCTGTAGTGGGAGGCAGCCGCCATGGCGACAAGGGCTACTTCGTGAAGCCCACGGTGCTGGTAAATACCAACGACGACATGAAGGTAGTCCGCGAGGAGATCTTCGGTCCCGTGGTTACGGCAATTCCATTCCGCAACACCGACGACCTGGTCAAGAAGGCCAATAACAGCGAGTACGGTCTGGCGGCTGGAATCTGGACGCGGGACATCCAGAAGGCGCATCGTATCGCCTCGCAGTTGAGGGCCGGCACGGTGTGGATTAACTGCTACAACATCTTTGACGCCGCGCTACCTTTTGGCGGCTATAAGCAGTCCGGATGGGGCCGCGAAATGGGGCATGAAGTGCTGGAGCAGTACACGGAAGTGAAATCCGTTTGCACGCCTATTTAGGCTTAGAGGAAAGACTGAACCGGCGCTGGCCCGCAGGCCAGCGCCGGTTTTCTTTGTGATTCCGCATTCCACGCAAAGGAAAACCCGGGGAGCGCCCCCCGGGTTTTTTCTACAGACCTTGATTCGTTTCAGCCACGAAGACGACGCCGTACCAGTCCTGCCAAGCCGACGAGTCCAGTTCCCAGCAGACTGAGAGTGCCAGGTTCGGGAACCGTTGCAGACGAACTGGCGAAGCCGGTCGGGCTTGGGCAATTGGTGCTAATCGCACCATTGCTGCCCGGGCTGCACCAGTGAACGGAAACTACGTTTCCGTTGTTATTGGCAAGAAGGTTCGACGTGCTCATGCCGAGAATGTTGAAGTTTAAGCCGCTAACGCTCGTATTGCCGCCACCGAGATTGAACTTCACAACGCCCCAGGTGAACTTGCCCGCGCCGTTATTCACGCCGGCATTCAAAGCGGCGCTGCCAGCACCGAATTCCGTGGTGCTGAAGCCGGTGAGGCTCAGGTTCAATCCGCTAACGGTGTTGAACAGGAAACCGCCAGCATTCGAGTTGGCCTGGATGGTAAAACCGCCGGTCATGGTCACTTTTACGGACACTCCGCCCGAGATGTCCTTAATCTGAACCGTGCCACAGTTTGTCCCACCACAATTCAGTGTGAAGCCCACACTGTTAGCGCTCGCCGCCGGTGCCAAGAGCGCTACCGACACCGCCAAAATTAAGACGAAAAAGCGCATGCGCATGGATCTAGCTCCTCGTAAGGTGGGCGACCTGGGGAGGAGGGTACTATCGCCCCCACCCTGAGCTATGCACGACCGGGGCCGTTGTTGGTGGATTTCATCAACGCTTTTTATGTCATTGATAAAACGTTAGTTGTCGAGCTATTGAAAGGTGCAAATTTAACTCTGTCACGGCGACGCAGTGCATTGAATTGCACATTACATGCGGCGAGGTAACACTCCGGCCGGTTACTTACCGCGGGATTAAACTCACCTGCAGAACTCCCATTTTCCGCCAGCAGCCTGGTGATCTCGCCTTCCCACATAGACGGATTGGTTGGTCCGACGTGTTTGGCATCGATACGCCCGTCGCGGCCAATGAGGAAGGCGATCGGGAGTCCGAAAATGCCCCCGTAGAGTTCACCGAGCCGGGCGCCCCCGAGGGCGACGGGATAATTCATATGGAAGTCTCGGTAGAACTGACGGACTGGTTCGGGCCCGTCGTCCATGGAGATCCCAATGATCTGCAGGCCGCGATCCCGGTATTTGTTCTGCAGTTGAACGAATATCGGAATCTCCTCGCGGCAGGGACCGCACCAGGTCGCCCAGAAATCGAGCAGGATCACCTTGCCACGATAGCTGGCTAGGTTGAGTTGCTTTCCGTCGAGGGCAATTACGGAAAATTCAGGAGCTTGGGAGCCGGGCTGGAGTTGGCCCGTGTGTCCGGGCGACCGGTGCCGGGAAGCCAATGCGAGCGCTAACAGCAAACCGGCCGCGCCGATCAGAATCCAGAGATATCTCAATCGTTTTTCCCGTAGGAAGAAGGCGGCATCAATCCCCTTTCGCGGTCGGGTATCCCTTATCGACCCAGTTGGTGCCGAAGTTTTCCGCGATATAAAGTACTTTCACATTGGAAAAGCCCATCGACTGCGACAGCTCCCAGGCAGGCTTGATGTTGGGGCAATGACCCCAGGGGCAACAGCCGCAGTAGAGAATGATCCGTGTTTTCCTCGCTACCGATTGCAGGCGTTGCCGAAGTTTCTCCAGTCCGGCGGCGCTGGAAGCAGGCCCGACGTATTCGGATCCCGGAACGTGGGCCTCCTGATAGAGGACATGAGAGCCCACCTGGATCAGGAGCGGCTTTTCGCCTTGCGGCGCGGCGAGAAGCTTAATCAGTTCCTCTGGCTGGATGAGTCCGGCCGCGGGAATGGAGTTGGCCTGAAAGATATAAGGAACCACAAGCACTGAAGCAGAGGGATGGGAATATCCAGTGACGGGGACCGAAATCGTAAGAACTAAAAACAGAACCACCATAATACTTACCACCAACACGACATGGTTCTTCATGAGTCCTCTCACCAATTATCAAATCGTTGTTCGGGGTTGTGCAAGCGAGAGCCACGGCACGCGTTCTTCAGAAACCCCTTAGGCACTTCTAGAGGCAAGAGGTTTGACTTAAAAAGTTGGTATGACTCATAGCCAACTGGTGCGCCTGGCGGAAAGATGGCTTCGACAGCAGGGGTGCCGGATCGTTCTGAGCGAGCAGACCGCTGAGTCCGGAGAGGTGCCGGACGCTATCGGTTGGATGGCGGACTGCCACTCGATCGTGGTCGAGTGCAAAGTGTCGCGTGCTGACTTTCTGGCGGATGAGCAAAAACGCTGCCGCCAAAAACCTGGAAGCGCTATGGGCTGCGAGCGTCTGTTCCTGACTCCAGCGGGCCTGCTCCGGCACGAGATGATTCCCGAGGGCTGGGGGCTATTGGAGGCGCGCAGGACTGCGGTCGAGGTTGTGGCCAGGCCAGGAGGGCGTTCCGACCGAAAAGAGAAGGGACTGAAGGCTGAGATGGCTTTGCTGCTGGCCAGTTTGCGCCGAGTCGAGGTGAGAATCGAGCCGCAAACCATCACCGAATTTCTCAAATGGAAGAACCGAATGGCCGCGTATAACGGCGGACAGCTGCCCAAAGGCCTTGTTCCGGTCGAGCGGGAACTGGGGCTTTAATGATTTTGAAAGGGCGCGGCTTCACAGGTTGCGGGAAAACTCATACATACATCAAGAGGCGACCCTCAGGCGCTAAAGCGCGGACGTGTATTCAACGGCTTAGCGGCACGAGTAAACTCGTGCCCTTCCCCATTTTACTTGCCTGGTTCTTTTTTCCGCAGCCTCTTCAGCCGCGCCGTCCGGAGCCGCATAAAGATTGAGAGTTTATCGCCCCTGGGGGGAGGGGAGTTCGCTCGAGCGAATCGATGGTCACCGACTTGAACTGGCGCCGGCGCGACGACGCTTGCTTTCCGGTCCGTCCAACTCCACGCGATTTCGGCCGCCTTCCTTGGCGCGGTACAAAGCCTTGTCTGCGGCCGCGATCACCTGATCGACCTTGTGGTTTTTGGTGCTGGGTTCAGCCACGCCGATACTGACGGTTACTGAAACTTCGTCTCCCCGCCGGGGCACGGTCTTGCGTCCCTGTTTGTTGGCGGTTTGTCTGCGGTCCTCGGGCCCGCGGGGAGTTTTCCGGCGGTCAATGTGCCCGCGGATTTTGAACGGCGAAGTCTCTATAGCTCGCCGCAGCGACTCCAAGTGTTCGAACGCATCCTTTGCGGATTTGTCCGAGAACACGATGGCGAACTCTTCGCCGCCGCAGCGGAAGGCCTTGCCGCCGCCGGTTACCGCCGCCAAGCGGGAGGCCACCATGCGCAGGACGTCATCCCCGGTATCGTGGCCGTAGGTGTCGTTGAAGCTCTTGAAGTGATCGATGTCGACGATGGCAATCGCATATTGATTTTCCAGGCCAAGGAGAAGTTCATTGAAGGCGCGGCGGCCGGGCAGGCCGGTGAGTTCGTCATGGTAGGCCATCAAATAAGATGTCTCGATCACGGCGCTAACTGTGATCAAGGCGGCCGTTGCCAAATAGGCGGTGGCGCTCGGTCCCAATCCTCCCGCATTGAGCGCCATTCCGCTCGCGATCAGTGCCCACAACGAGCCGCTTTCAATCGGCTTGCGATAGATCAGGAAGCGCAGCAACAGGACGACCGCCACGGCCGTGAAACTCAGCAGGGCCGGTTGTGGCAAGTGGATCCATGTAAACCAATGCTCGTCAACGAATGAGGCCGTAAGCAGGCTGGGTCCGGCCGCGTGATCAGGACGGCAGGCCAGCGCCACAAACACCGACTGGATGAAAATCAGGAATAACCGCGACGCCACTGCCGGGACGGTAAAGCCGCGCTCTTGAATAAGAGAAAAGACCAGGAAATTCAGCGGCACCAGCGTGCTGAGGCTCGCGAATGCCATGCGCGCGGGAGCAGGCGAAGCGGGAGGCGCAGCCGAAAAGAAACTGAGAGCACGCTCTGCCAATAACAACACAATTAAGGTGAAAAATACGCGGGTGGAATGAAAACGCCAGGCCAGCAGCAATCCTGCGAGGAAGGCCGCAACATAATAGAAGCTGAACACCGCCGTCGGAACCGCGAACCAGTCGAGGTTCACTAATAATGCGGTGGCCACCAGCAACAGACTGCCGGGCACGAGCAGCGACTTAAGGGTCCACCGATCCAGTCGAATTTCCCCCTCAACCGATCTTACGAATTATCAGCGTGAAGGCGCTGGTGCTTAGTAACCCGAGTGGTTCGCAAACGGAAGCGGGGCGGTTCCATTGTGCATCCCGTGTTCTTTTTCAGGAACCCAAGACCTTGGTGCAAGTGTTCTCTCATTGAAGTCGGCAGGCTTCGAACCTACATTCGATTTCGTGAATTAGAACCCATTCATGAGAATCCTGATCATAGAAGAGGATGCCCCTCTGGCCAGCTTTTTGGCGCAAGCCCTGGCTGCGGAACAGTACGAAGTGGACGTTTGCCCCAGGAATCGCAAGGAAGGCTTAGAAAAAGACTCTGACCTGGTGGTGCTCGACCTCAGCCTGCCGTCGGAACAGAGTGTGGCGGCGGTGCAATCGATCCGATGTCGCATCCCCACGATTCTGATCGTGGTGCTGACCATGCGGCAGCGCAGCGAGGACGTGGTCCGCTTGTTGGATGCGGGAGCGGACGATTATCTGGCCAAACCGTTTGCCTACGCCGAACTGTCGGCGCGCATCCGCGCATTGAAGCGCCGCAGCCGTTTAGCTTCCGATGCTGTCCTGAGAATAGGAGACCTCAGCCTGGACCGGGTGCAGCGGCAGGTGGCGCGGGCGGGCAAGGTTATCGATCTGACCATGAAGGAGTTCTCGCTGCTGGAGTTTCTGATGCGGAATACCGGGAGGGGAGTCAGCCGGGCCGCCATCCTCGAGCATGTCTGGAAGGCGCTGCCCTCGCCGGGTTCCACGAACGTGATCGATGTCTACATCGCCTACTTGCGAAAGAAAATTGACCAGGGTTGGCCCGAGAAATTGATCCACACGACGCGTGGAGTCGGGTACGAAATCAGCTGTCCGGACCGAACCTCCGGGTCCAGAGTGGCGGAGCCAGATTCAGCGATGGCATTGGCAGGTACGCGAGATTGACCGGGAGAAATCATGTCGGCAATTAGATCCTTTCCTGCTCTGCCCGATGGCGGAGTTCTGGTCGTTAATCCGAGTGGGCGCTGGCCCGAGCAGTTGATCCATGACTTGAGTGGGCAAGAGCATAGGGTTGGCACCGCCAGCGGAGGCGCGGACGCCCTGCAGAAACTGGAAAGCGGTGCCTGGAAGACGCTCCTCATGGAGCCTGAACTTCCCGATCTTGATCCCTGCGAAGTTGCCGAACTGGCGAGGATGCGGTATCCGGGACTGGAAGTGCGCTTCCTGAACGGTGCTCATTCGGGCGGAGGGGATGGGAGAGGTATGCCGGTGGAGATCCCTCCCGTACCGCCCGCCTGGAACCCTCAGGAGGCTCCCGCTTTTCGTGAAGGGTATGGCAGCCGGTTTGAGTCCAGCCCGGAACCGCTGCCGGGAATGGTAGGCAGTTCTGCCGCCATGATGCGGGTCTATGAGCTTGCCCGGCGTGTGGCTGCGCGGACCACCACTGTCCTGATCACGGGGGCGACCGGAACCGGGAAAGAAGTGATAGCCCGCGCGCTGCACCAGCTCAGTCCGCGCGCATCGCGGCCGTTCATCGTCGTAAACTGCGCTGCCATATACGCGACAGCGCCCGGACCTGATCGAAGGCCCGGTATCCATTGAGGGCTCACTTACGTTCGGCACCAGAGTGGACCTGGGGAAGGTGCAGAGTTTGCGCGACTCGATCCTGGAGATGCGCATTCAGCAAGAACGCCAGCAGCAAGGTAATTTCAACGGCTTCGTGCAGAGCATGTCGCAACTGCAGGTTATGTTCAGCCCCAGCTCGGGCGATATTGGTACGCGGATCTCGCAATTCTTCGCCAGCTTGCAAAGCCTGTCCACGGATCCCGCCAACCTCTCTTTACGGCAAGGAGTTCTCACTGCAGCCGGAAATCTTGCCGCCGCCTTTCGCACCACCTCGCAAAATCTCACTTTGCAAAGAAACAATCTGGATCTGAGCGTGGGTCAGACGGTGCAGCAGATCAACGTGCTTACGGCGCAGATCGCGACCCTGAACAATCAGATCACCACCATGCAGAACATGCACCAGGAGCCGAGCGCTTTCATCGATCAACGCGACGTGCTCGTCGGGAAGCTCTCCGACCTGGTGGATGTTTCCACCATACAAAGCGACGACGGGGTGAGTCTCACTACCTCCAACGGAACGGCGCTGGTCGCCGGAAACCGGAGTTTCGCGCTCGACGTCCAGCTGGATCCCTCAGGCGTGCAGCATATCTACGCGCAGGGCAAAGACATAACGGCAACCATCTCCGGCGGGTGCCTGGCCGGCTATTTGCAAGTGCGCGACCAGAAAATTCCGGGCGTGCAAAATAGCTTGGACACGCTGGCGGCGGGGCTGGCCAATGCCCTGAACAGCGCGCATCATAACGGTTTTGATCTGGCGGGCAATGGTGGCGGAGATTTGTTTGTGGCGCCGCCCGCATCCGGACAAGGGGCCGCGTCGAGCATGGCGGTTGCCATTACGGATCCCACCCTGATTGCGGCGAGTTCGGACGGCAGTCCCGGCAGCAACGGCAATGTGGCGGCATTGTTGGCGGTGCACGATCAGGGCATAGCTGCGGGACAGCCGCCGGCCGATTACTACGCGAATTTGGTGTTTGCCATCGGCAGCGATGTGTCCAATGGGGCGGCGCAGCAGGATGCGGCTTCTCTCATTTTGGGTCAGTTGCAGGATCAACGCGGCAGCATCTCGGGAGTCTCGCTGGATGAGGAAGCGGCCAACCTGGTGCAATATCAGCGAGCCTACGACGCCGCGGCCAGGGTGGTGACTTCGATCAATGAGATGCTCGATGCAGCCGTCAATCTGGGGAGGTACTAACCGTGCGCGTCAATCCCAATCCAATGCCCGAAATTTTGGCCGCAATCCAGCGGAACCAGCAGCAGCAGAATGATGCCATCCTGCAGCTCGCCTCCGGCCAGCGGATTAACAAGCCTTCCGACGATCCGGCCGGAGCCGCGACCGTAGTGCAGATCCATGACCGCAGCAGCCAAGCCGACGCATTCTTGAGCAGCATAGGAACGATTAACGGGCAGCTGCAGATGGCGGATTCGACGCTCAGTTCGGTGGTGACGGCCTTGACCCGGGCTATCGCTCTGGGAGTGCAGGGGGCAACGGGAACCTTATCGAACGAAAACCGGCTCGCCTTGGCCCAGGAAGTCACAGGCGTGCGCGATCAGTTGCTGAGCTTGGCCAACGTGTCGTATGAGGGGCGCTACATTTTTTCTGGCACCGCCCAGGTACAACCTTTTGTCGCCGACGCGACCGCGCCTACCGGGGTTCGGTATGACGGCAATTCGGGCGTGAACAGCATCCTGGTGGGTAACGGATTTCGAGTCCAGGTGAACCTCCCCGGCGACCAGATGTTTGCCGCTGCCGGAAGCGACATGTTCCGGGCCATGAATGACCTGATCACTTCATTACAATCTAATTCCGGTATCGATACCGCAGTCTCATCGGTCAGGCAAGCTTTCGATTACGTCACCGGGCAGCGGGTGTTCTATGGAAACGCCATCAACCAGCTGAGTGCGCAGCAAACTTATTTGAGTGACGAGAAGCTGCAGCTCTCTCAGCAGGAGAATACGGTGGCGGGTGCGGACGTTGCAGGCGTCGCCAGCCAGCTTGTCAACTCGCAGAATGCGCGTGATGCCGCGCTAGCGGCCGCAGGCAAGATGTCGCAGGGTAGCTTGTTCGACTACCTTTGAAGTAATCAATTAGTCGAATAATCACAACCTTACACGTTTACCAACTCAATTGGTGCGACCGTTAATACTCGAAAGAAAAGACAGAATTCCTGATAAAAAGATTTACGCGCGGCCGCTAGACTGAATCCTGGCAGCGTAGGGCGCGCATTCTACCCACCAAGATTGGGGTCACCGATCAAATTCTGTGACTTTTTTTTGTCGGCATCGAGTGTTCCCGGTATATATCCGGCAAAAACCGCGTAAACAGGGCCGTTTAGCAGCCCTGTTCCCAGTGGAAATTTCCTGCGATGCAACGCGAATCAGTCGGCAGCATCCTAGTTACGCGTTGCGTTTTTTGGAGGACGGCCATGCCAGTTATGGCCAAATCGTTCGGCCCGCGGAAAGCCTGCCACAAGCTCAATCGCCATTCCCTTTTCTTCAATACTTTCAGCTTTCTTCTGTGGGCCCTCCTGATATTCGAGCTGGCCGTGCCTGCTGGCATTGCGCAATCGGATCCTCTGGCCCACGGTTCGTTTGCTTTCACGGCAACTTCAATTCCGACTATCAATCGACAAGTACAGGAAGTGAGCCTGGTGCTCACGGTCACGAACAGGAAAGGGCACTTTGTTCGGAATCTGAATGAGGCGGACTTCAATATCCTTGATAACGGGCAGGCGCCGAACCGAATCACCTATTTCCAGCCGCAAACCGACCTACCGTTGCGCGTGGCGCTGGTGATTGACACGAGCGATTCCGTGACCTACCGCTTCGGATTTGAGCAGAAGGCGGGCGCTACCTTCTTTCGCCACGTGCTTCATAGCCCCGCGGATTTGGGATCGATCGTGGCCTTCAATCGCGAAGTGCGTGTCGCCCAGGAACTCACGCACAACACGAAAGCGCTGGATGCCGCTCTCAGGCGTTTGCATCCCAGCGGCGAAACGGCGGTTTATGACGCGGTCATCACCGCCGCCCACCAAATGACTTCCATCCGCGATGAACAGCCGTCCCGGCATGCCATCATTCTCATTACTGATGGGGAAGATAACTCCAGCCACGCCCACCTTGACGAAGCCGTCGAAACGGCCCTGCGTTCCGAGAGTGTTGTTTACGTAGTCAGCACGAATACTCTGGACGGAGGTTTCGGGCTCGCCAAGCAAGGGGACAATGCCATGAGGCAGCTTTCCGAGGCTACGGGTGGTCGCCTGCTCCATGCTGACAATGATGGTGACATAGCCAACGCATTCTCGAAAATCGAGAAAGAGCTGCGCTCTCAATATGCTATCGGGTATAAGCCCCCCACCGACGCTCCCGATGGAATGTTTCATCGCCTCATTGTCATTGGCCCCAAAAAACTCCACATATTTCATCGTCTGGGATATTTCGCCAGATAGCCCTTTGCTCAAGGCTAACTCGGTTTGAGACTGAATCTGCCAAGCCCATCCAGTCGAGTGATCTGAATGGGGCAGGTCGGCAGATTGGCTTCCGAAATGCTAAATTGGAAGTTCATGTCTGCACCCGAAAGCCGTTTTGTCAGGGCCTGCAAGGCTCTTCCCGTCGATGTCACGCCAGTCTGGTTTATGCGGCAAGCCGGCCGCTACATGGCGGAATACCGGGCAGTGCGAAAGAAACACTCCCTGATTGAAATTTGCAAGCGGCCCGAAATCGCCGCGGAAGTGACTATTACCGCGGCGGAAGCACTCTCCGTGGATGCGGCCATTATTTTTGCCGATCTGTTGCTGCCCCTCGAGGTGATGGGACTGCCGTTCCATTTCTCTGCCGGGGAAGGACCAAAAATTGAAAAACCGGTTTCTGGTACGGCCGATATCAGGAATTTGCGCACGGATCGAGCAGCCGAACTGGGTTATGTCTCCGAGGCCGTTCGCCTGGTGTGCCAGCATTTCGGATCTCGCCTGCCTGTGATCGGTTTCTGCGGAGCGCCATTCACACTCGCCAGCTACATGATCGAAGGCGGCGGCTCGCGAAATTACATCGAGACTAAAAAGATGATGTACAACTCTCCCCAGGCTTGGGACGAGTTGATGCAGAAGTTGGTCACCGTCACCTCGGAATACGCTGCGGAGCAGGTGCGCGCCGGGGCGGACGCTATCCAGGTGTTCGACAGCTGGGTGGGCTGTCTGAGTGTCGAGGACTACCGGAAGTATGTGTTGCCTCGTACCACCGAACTTGTCCGCAGGCTGCAGAAAACCAAGGTGCCGATCATCTATTTTGGAACCGACAGTGCCACGCTTCTGCCCTCAATGAAGGAAACTGATGCCGATGTGATCGGTGTCGATTGGCGAATACCCCTGGACGTCGCCTGGGGCAGCATTGGATTCAAGGGGGCGGTACAAGGCAATCTCGATCCGGTTCTTCTGTTCGCGGATTGGAAGGAGATCCAGGGTCGTGCTGAAGATGTTCTTCGCCGTGGCCGCGTTCATGATGGGCATATTTTCAACCTGGGACACGGAATTCTTCCCGAAACTCCAGTAGAGAATGTCAAAGCTCTGGCCAATTTCGTTCATGAACACTCAGCGCAACTCGCCGAGAAAGCGCGCGATTTGGGAGCGGCCAAATGAACGTCGGCAGTCGAAGAAACGCGGTGCTGCTGCTTGCGCATGGCAGTCCCGACTCGGCTGATGAAATTCCTGAATATCTGCAACGCGTCACCAGCGGACGTCCGCTGCCCCCGCAAGTCGTCCAAGAAATTGCTCATCGTTACCAGTTGGTAGGGTTTTCCCCGCTCACGTGCTGGACCATGAAGCAGGGTCAGCAGCTTTCCAGCGAACTTGGTGTGCCCGTCTACGTCGGGATGCGAAACTGGAAGCCCTTCATTCCCGACGTTCTCGCGCAAATGGCCAGTGACGGGATTGACCATGCGGTGGTGATCTGCCTGGCCCCGCAAAATTCCCGCACCAGTGTTGGACTCTATCGCCGTGGAGTAGAGAGCAATGGCGATCTACCCTTCACGTTCGATTTCGTTGAGTCCTGGCACGATCACCCGAAGCTGGTGAAAGCGTTTGCCGAAAAATTCATTGCTGGATTGCAGGCTGCGCACCGCGAGGCCGGTTCTGAGCTGCCAGTCATCTTTACGGCTCACAGCGTCCCACAACGTACGATTAGCGAAGGGGATCCTTACCAGGAGCAGGCCCTTCGAACTGCCGAACTCGTGGCCGCGCAGGTCGGGCTCAAGCCGGATCGCTGGACTTTCGCCTTTCAAAGTCAGGGCATGTCGGGCGGACCGTGGATTGGACCGACCGTGGAAGAGACAATTCTGAAGTTGAAGCGAGCGGGTGCGACCGGCGTTTTTGTCGACCCCATCGGCTTTCTCTGTGACCACGTGGAAGTGCTGTACGACATTGATATCGCGTTCAAGCAGTTTGCCGAGAAAGAAGGACTACGCTTGTGGCGCGCGGCCTCCTTGAATGAATCGCTGACACTTACGGCCGCCCTGGCCGATATCGCGCGCTCCCGGTTGTCAGCACTAAGGTCGAGCGTATGAAAAGAATTGCCATTGTTGGGGGCGGCATCGCGGGCATGTCCGCTGCATTTGCGCTCGAAAAATACCGCCGAAATCATCCTGACACCGTCGAGTACGTACTCTTTGAAAGCAAACCGGTTTTTGGGGGAGTGTTGCGCACCGAGCAAGTGGATGGCTGCCAGATCGAAGCTGGCCCGGATTCTTTTCTGACCGAAAAACCTTGGGCATCCGATCTTTGCCGTGAATTGGGTCTTGGCGACCAACTCATCGGCTCCAACGACGGCGAACGTAAAACCTACATTCTGGTTAACCGTAAGCTGGTCGAGATTCCCGACGGATTGATGTTCATGGTTCCGACCAAGATCCTACCGACCGTTTTGTCGCCCCTATTCGGTATCGGGACAAAGGTGCGCATGGCGGGGGAGTGGTTTCACCCTCCACACAAGGCCGAAAGGGATGAAACCGTGGCGGCGTTTGTGGAACGCCACTATGGGCCTGAAATGGTGGATCGTCTAGCCGACCCTCTTTTATCGGGCGTCTATGGCGGGCACGCAGATCAGCTGAGCGTTCGAGCCGTTCTCCCGCGCTTTGCGGAAATGGAAGAGAAGCATGGCAGCCTGGGGCGCGCTATGCTGGCCGCGCGCCGGAAGATGGGAGCGGCAGCGAAGTCTGCGCCGCGTCCTTTATTTACGGCGTTGCTCAATGGTATGCAACAGATGGTGGATGCGCTGCTTGCTCATCTTCCTGATCCGTCGCTTGCGCCCGGAGCTACGGTTCAATCCCTACGGGCGAAATCTGGAGGTTGGGAAGTTGTGACCGAGGGAAGGCCGGAATATTTCGACGGCTTGATCCTTGCCGTCCCGGCCCATGTTGCTGCCATTCTTTTGGGCGACTCGGTTCCACAGCTGGCCAGCGAACTACAGGGAATCAGCTATACGTCGTCCATCACTATTAATTTGGGGTATAGCGGCGAAGTCAGAAAGAGCCTCCCAGCGGGATTTGGCTTCCTTGTGCCGCGCAGTCAAGGACGGCGGATGCTGGCGTGCACGTTCGTGCACACCAAGTTTCCCCATCGCGCGGCTGCTGATCGCGCCCTGTTGCGGTGTTTCATGGCCGGATCGGGAAATGGTGAGCTGTTGACCGCTGCCGATCAACCGATCATCGAGGTGATCCGCCAGGAGTTGCGCGAGATTCTTGGACTTACGGCCCAACCGCTGTTTTCGCGTGTTTACCGCTGGGATCGCGCCATGGCGCAGTATGGAGTAGGGCATCTGGAGCGCTTGAACCGGATCGAGCAACTGCGAGCTCGCGCTCCCGGACTATTTCTTGCCGGCAATGGCTACCGCGGGATTGGGGTACCGGACTGCATTCGCTCCGGAAGCGAGGCGGCAAACTCTGCTTTGAATTTCATCGGGGCGGCGGCGCAAGCGCGCGCTTCCCAACCCGCCTGAAACTCTCTCCTGGAAGCGCGCCTGTAACGAAAGGCGTCTATTTGGGACGGATGACCAGTTCGCCGTTCTGAACGCGTAAATCGCCGACGAAGGCCGGAAGTTTCAATTGCTCACGCTGCTCCTGCAACTTCTTCTGCAGCGCTGGATTGACCAGGGCCACGGGAACGGTGAGTTCCCCCACCTTGAAGTCGGTAGGCTCAAAAGTTACGTATCCGTCCTTCGCTCCCAAGTGGCCGGAGACAGTCACGTATACCTGTTGGCTGGCCACTTTCGCCGTGAACTGACCGGTCACCAAGTCATCGTGCAAAGTGACCACCGGAGCGCTCTCGGTCGTGCTGCCGTCGCTTTGAGCAAAAGCAGAGCTAATCTCGTCGGCGCTGAGATGCACCTCATCGGGCGATGCGCTTGGCGTTTGCTGTAGTTGGTTGATTTTGGTCTGGAAAGATTGGGCGCTGCTTTGGGACGCGAACTTGGCGGGAACGAGCTGTTCGGGCGGCCTCAAGGCCAGCAAGACAAGAGCAATCGGAATGACGGTTCCCGCAAGACTCAGAATGAAACTAAGTCGTATCCCGCTTGGCCCGTCGCTTTTACCCCAGGTATGCATGACTGCAACAGTTTGCCCTGCTTAGTATCGTTCTAGAGGCTGCCGAAAAACACATCACGAAGGTAACCAATTGGTGCCAGGAGAATTGATCGAAAGCTGGATTGCAGACGACTTACATACGATGCGGGGTCAAATTCGCAGCGGAGCCATCTCTCGGACTAACGCCGCAACGATGTTATCTTGTTGTTCTTGCGTCAGCTTAGCTCCTGCATACGTAAGATACAGAACGTCAATGGCGACTTCGCCTTCGGTGTCAATAAGTGCTATCTCGATGTTGTACTTGTGTTCGGCGATCATGGCCGTGAGGTCGCGGAGCAGGCCGGGGCGGTCCTGGGTAATCACCTCCAGCACCGTACAACGGGGCGAAAACTCGTTGCTGCATTCGATGCGCGTCTCCACTTTGACCTTAGCCGGCCTGGATTTACCGGAGCGAAAGCGCTCGTGCAGCAGCCGTTCCAGATCGATCTCTCCCGACAATACGCCACGAACCGAGCGCTGGAAGCGCTCCCACTCGGGCACATTCAGTTCCAGCGTTCCAAAGCGGTCGGTAAAGTAGAAGCTATCCACCACCACGCCAGCGCCGTTGGAGAAGGCGTTGGCCTTGACAATGTTCATGCCCCATGCGGCCAGTACTCCCGCCATCCGGGAGAAAAGACCTGCGGCATCATGCGTGACAAGGGTTAATTCGAACCAATGGCGGCCACGCTTCAGTTCGAGCTGCACGGGATCACGATCCAGTTCGCCGGCCAACTCCAAGTGCCGAAGCATGGTCTCAGCGGGATACGCCATCAAATAGCGCTGTGGCAATCCTTCCAGGAAAATGCTTAGCTTGTTCCTCGTATCTGGGGAGAGTGATGGAATGTGCGGGAAATCGTCGCACTTGGCATCCGTATGGACCCGCTCGCGATCCACGCTGTGGTTGAGGAAGTTCGAAGTTGCGATGTAGAGCTGCCAGATATTGTCCGCTTTCCAGGGAGTTAGCGCTTCCGGGTTAACCGAGCGGATATCGGCGTAAGTCATCAAAGCCAGCATCTTCAGCCGCTCCGGCGTGTTGACACGTGCGGCAAAAGTGCGAATCGTTTCCTGATCGAAGATGTCCCGGCGCAGTGCCTTCGACATTTCGAGGTGATTGGCAATCAGAAAGCAGACAGTGTCCCGCTCCGAAGAAGCGAGATTCATGTGCGCCATGCAGGTGAGCGCCGCATCCACACTGGCGCGCGCATGATCGTGTCCACCCGACCCTTTACCCACATCGTGCAGCAGTAGCGCCAGCAGGAGGAGTTCGGGCTGTTCGAGTTCGGAAAAGAGTTCGTAATATCGGCGCTCCCACTCCGATTCCGCTTGCTCGAGCCGGTGCAGCATTTCAATGGCGAGAAAGGAGTGCTCATCTACGGTGAAGCGGTGATAGTAGTCGCGAACGACCAGAGAGTCGATGCTCCGCAGTTCGGGGACAAACACACCCAGGACTCCCAGGAAATGCATGGCGCGCAGGGCATCGGCCGCGTGGGCGGCCATCAGGATCTCACGGAAATGCTTCCAGACCGCGGCCCCGGTGGGAGGGTGAGCGGCTAAATAGGCCGCCGCCTGCTCGACGCGCTGCTCGGTAACCCGGCTTAGCTTAAGCCCGTGTTGGGCCATGAAGGTGAACATCTGCAGCAGTAGATCAGAGTCCTTAACTCCGCCGGGCTGTTGCAGAAGAACGAAGCCATTGACGACGGAGAAATTGCTGTTCGACAGGCGCGAGCGCCAGTTCTGAAATTCCCGGTAGAGAGAGGATCGGGACGCAGGGATTTCTTCCAGTAGTTGCGTGGCTACCCGGTGAATGGCACGTGCATGCCGGAAATAGGTGCGCATCCATTCTTCCGGTGGAAGCGCGCGAACCTTGTTGCCGATACCAGAGGCGGCAGCCTCCGCCTGCGCCTCCCAGGCCAGCATGTTGTCATCACGACCGTGGCGAAAATGCAGAAAGCAGCGCACTGAAAACAGGTAATCGAGCGCTCTCTCAAACTGCGAGCGGATAGAGGGTTCGATTATGGAAGATTCACCTTCAGTGGCCGTGCGCCGTTTCTCAATGGCCGATATCAAGGCCAGCCAATGCACGATGTTGTAGTCTCGCAATCCGCCGGGGCCTTCCTTCACATTGGGCTCGAGGTGAAAGATGGTGTTTCCGAATTTTGCATGACGCGCCCGCGTCACCTCTCCCAATTGCTGCACGATCGCTTGGGCTTCTCGCATAACCAGTCGGGGCACAAAGGATTCGTGGAAGCGGGAAAACAGCTCGCGATTTCCGGCGAGATAGCGGCTGTCGAGGGCGGCAATGGTGAACTCCAGATTGTTCGGATCAAAACGATCACACTGGGCGAGAGTACGAGTTTGCGGGCTGAGGCGCAGCTTCAGATCCCAAAGCTCTTGCGAAAAGGCGCGAATCTTTTCCCGCAGCTGCTTTTCAGGTTCTTCACGGAAGAGGAAAAGGATGTCGATATCGGAGTAGGGGAAAAGCAGCCTTCGGCCATACCCGCCAATGGGTATTGCGGCAACTTCGCCGCAGTCTTCTTCATTCGGGCTAACGAACTCGCGCCATAGGCGTAGCACGATGGCATCGACCAGTTGAGCCCGTTGGGAAACTGCACCGCGTCCTGAGCCGGACCGTGCGAACTCGCTTTGAATCTCGGCTAGTGAAGCTATGTAACTGTCCCGAAGCTCAGTGCCGATGGACGGCGTAGCCATAAGCAAGCCTCAATCTGCAGCTACAGTTCCGGGGAGGGAAGGGGTCTCAGCTAAAGCCCATGTATTGCTCTTTCGTCCGGCAGGGCTCAAGCCCTGTCCTCCCATACTTCATCGATGGCAAAAGCGGCTCCGGGAACCGGACAGCGCTTGCTTCGGCAGTCATGGCCGTTTTCACAACGCCGCTTCCCCGCGCTCGTCATTTCGTATCCGAATGGCTTCGTCAATGCGCGACAGAAAAATCTTTCCGTCGCCGATTTTGCCGGTGCGGGCTGCCGTAGTAATCGCCTGGACTGCCTTCTCGACCAGGTCATCGCCGACCACCATTTCGATTTTGAGCTTTGGCAGCAGGTCCACCGTGTATTCACGCCCTCGATAAAACTCCGTATGACCCTTCTGGCGGCCGTGACCGCGCACTTCGATCACTGTCATTCCTTCGATGCCAATCTCGTGGAGAGCATCTTTCACGGCATCCAGCCTGGACGTTTGAATCACTGCTTCGAGTTTGGTCATTGCGCTCTAATCAGAAATCAAAATTGCGAGACCGAAGCTTCCCAGTAATAGCCCTCTTCCCCATGTTGGGTGAGATCAAGGCCCTGAACCTCGTGTTCATCGGTAACCCGGAGCCCGACTGCCAGATCGACCACCTTCAAAATAATCAATGTTCCAACAATCGCAAGTACCCAGGCAATAGCCACGCCCACTAGTTGATTGACAAGCTGATGAGCGTTGCCTTCCAGAACGCCGGAGGGCAGGACGGTTCCCTGAGCATTCTTGAATATGGGATTAACCACGCTGGACGCAAATACCCCGGTTAACAGTGCTCCGATGGTGCCGCCAGCGCCGTGTACGCCGAAGGCGTCGAGGGAGTCGTCATAGCCGAACCGCGCTTTGACCTTGGCGACCATGAAATAGCAGAAGACACCGGCGATGAGCCCGATCAACAGGGCGGCCATGGGTCCGACGAAGCCGGCGGCGGGAGTAATGGCTACAAGTCCCGCGACTGCCCCGGATATGGCGCCCAGAGCGCTGGGCTTGCCATTGCGAAACCACTCGGCCGCTCCCCAACCCATGGCTGCGGTTGCGGCTGCAAAGTGAGTAGCAATGAAGGCGCTCGTGGCCAGGCTGCCGGCACTCAACGCGCTACCCGCATTGAACCCGAACCAGCCGACCCAAAGCAGGCATGCGCCAATGAAGCTCAGCACCACACTATGCGGAGGCATCGGTTCCTGAGGATAACCAATGCGCTTGCCGAGGTAGAGAGCGCACATCAGCGCCGAAACGCCGGAGGTGATATGCACGACTGTTCCGCCGGCAAAATCCAGAGTCGGGAACCGGCCGCCCAGAGCCGCATTCAGGAATCCACCCTTGCCCCATACCATGTGAGCCATGGGAGCGTAGACGATCAGTGACCACAAGATCATGAACAGAGCCATGGCGCTGAATTTCATCCGCTCGGCAAACGCGCCGGTAATCAGCGCCGGCGTGATAATGGCAAACATCAACTGGTAGACCATGAAGGTCTGTTGTGGAATGGTTGCAGCATAATCGGCATCAGGCTGCGCGCCTACTCCGCGCAGGAAAATGTGCTGCAGGTTTCCGATAAAGCTCGAACCTGATCCAAATGCCAGGCTGTACTCGACTAACGCCCACAACACCGTAACCAGGGCCATCATGGCGAAACTCTGCATCATGGTGGCGAGCACATTCTTCTTTCTCACTAAACCCCCATAGAAGAGGGCCAGGCCCGGGCCGGTCATCATCAACACCAGGGCCGTACTCACCAGCATCCAGGAGTTGTCGGCGGAACTCTTGGCGTCGGCAACCTGCTGCTCCAGTTGGGCGATGCGATCGCTGCTGACCGCCGCAGAGGACTGCGCAACAGCCAAGGTAGCCGGCATGGTGACGAGGAACAAGCTAAGGAGCACTCTGATCAAAGCTTTTCGCATGTGCGCTATTTTCTATCCTTCGACAAACGAGCTTGGATGGTTACTTTATCGGGCCGAAGGCGAGGCGGGAAATCGAAAGAATTTATCGCTCGCATCACGAATTGTTATCCGTGGATTCGGGGGCAATACGTTCTGAGAGCAAAAAAATCCCCGCCCTGTGCCAGCGGGCGGGGTGTAATTCGTTTAGATTACGAGGCTAAGTCTTCGGGAACTTTCGCCGCACCAGGCCGCTGATGGCGAAGAGTCCGGTTCCGAGCATAGCCAGACTGCCAGGCTCCGGCACGGCCGTTACGGTCGTTGTCCCGAACTTTCCGCGAGCAGGATGGCCGACGCCGAACTGTTTCCCGTTGGCGACGTCAAAGCTGAACTGTACGGTTCCGCCATTACCGGTCTGTCCGTTAAAGAACGTGCCTTGCACCTGGCCACTCAAGGTGTACGTCCACGCGCCTTTACCGGCATTGCCGGACTGGTTAAAGGTTCCAACCCAGGTAACTGGGCCGGAAAACGTGCCGGTAAAAAGAGTACCGGTGGGCAAACCGCCCGTTCCATTGCTGGCGATTATGAATGTACCGCCCGCCGCGAATGTGCCCGCCACGCCGAGGTTCCCGCTGGACAGGCCAGCCGTCGTGAACTTTACTGACCCTAAACTGCCGGTAAGATTGAAACCCAGTCCAGAAAAGCTAGTCAGCGTCGAACCCTTGAGCGTAACCGTTGAACCATTAGTGGTGAGAGTGCCGCCCATGTTGCCAAACACTATGGGCGAACTATTTGCCCACGTGAGCACAGGCAGGGACATGACGAGCAGCACAAGAACAAATGATCTGCGCATACCACACTCCTGGGAAAAGTAGAGACTCTCATTCTGCTCACAAAACTGTGGACGCGCAATAGCACACTAGGGCAGGAATATATTTAGTCACGAATGATCCCCAAAGTGGAATCTAACGTGCCCGAGTGATGGCGCCTGCCGATGCCGAGGAAACGAGCGCCGCGTATTTGGAGAAGACGCCGTTTTCATAGCGTCCTTTGGGTGGACGCCAGCCGGCGGAACGCTGTTTCAGTTCCGCGGCATCAATCTGCAACTCCAGCAATCTGCGCTTGACATCGATCTGAATCACGTCGCCTTCACGCACCGCTGCTATGGGCCCGCCCAGCGCCGCCTCGGGGGCGACATGTCCAATCATGAGCCCGCGGGTAGCGCCGCTGAATCGGCCGTCGGTCAGCAGCGCAACCGATTCTCCTAAGCCTTCACCCACAATCGCGGCGGTAACACCGAGCATTTCGCGCATGCCCGGTCCGCCCTTAGGCCCTTCATTGCGGATGACGACTACATCTCCGGCTTTGATTTGCTTGCTGGTAACGGCCATCATCGCATCTTCTTCCGATTCGAAGACCCGGGCAGGTCCGCGATGTTCGAGCCGTTCGTGTCCGCTGATCTTGGCTACGCAACCTTCGGGAGCGATATTGCCGTGAAGGATCACCAGCCCACCGGTCTTCTTCAGCGGACGATCCAGAGGCAGAATAACTTTCTGTCCTGAGGTTTCCTGCGCGCGCTTTGCTTCCTCGGCGAACTTATTTCCGGTAATGGTCAGTGCGGATCCATCTACAAAGTTGCCGTCAAGCAGTCTCTTGGCAATGACGGGGATCCCACCCGCCTTGTCTACATCGGCGGCCACGAAGCGTCCTGCGGGCTTGAGATCCGCCAAAAGCGGGGTGCGCTCACTTACCGTCTGGAAGTCATCGATGGCCAAGGGTACGCCTGCTTCTTGAGCGATAGCCAGAAGATGCAGGACTGCGTTGGTTGATCCGCCAGTGCAAGCCACGCCGGCGATGGCGTTCTCGAATGCCGGTCGCGTCAGAATGTCTTTCGGGCGAATCCCCTTTTTCAGGGCGTTGAGAATGACTTCGCCGCAGCGAAACGCCAACTTGTCTTTGCGCTCGTCCATTGCAGGAACACCGTTGAATCCCATCGGAGAAAGTCCAATCAATTCCATCACGGTGGACATGGTGTTAGCGGTGTACTGGCCACCGCAGGCGCCGGCACCGGGACAAGCCACGTTTTCGAGTTCCCGAAGATCCTGATCGCTCATCTTGCCTGCGGCATTGGCACCCACAGCTTCAAAGACGTCCTGAATGGTGACGTCTTTTCCGCGATAACTCCCCGCTGCAATAGTGCCGCCATAGAGCACTAAACCAGGGATATTCAGGCGTGCCAGTGCCATGGCTGCCGCCGGGATGGTCTTGTCGCACCCGACGACGCAGACCACGGCGTCAAACATCTGTCCTCGGCAAACCAGTTCAATGGAGTCGGCAATGATTTCGCGGCTGACGAGCGAGGCCCGCATCCCCTCGGTGCCCATGGTCTCGCCGTCGCTGATGGCGATGGTATTGAACTCCATCGGGGTGGCGCCTGCGGCGCGAATGCCTTCCTTCACCTTGGCGGACAATCGCCGCAGGTGAAAATTGCAAGGCATGGTTTCGATCCAGGTATTGGCAACTCCGATCAGGGGTTTGCGCAGATCTTCATCAGAGAAGCCGATGGCCTTGAACATGGCCCGTGCCGGGGCGCGGTCCCGACCATCTGTAATTCCATGACTGCGATGTTTGAGATCCATAGAAAGGAAGCTTATCAAAACGAAGGACGCGGCCAGCCGCGTCTCGTATGGTTATGGGCGTCGCCGCCCGCATCGGGTAGAGCATTGGCAGCGCTCTAAGCGGGCCGCTGTTGCTGCGCAGAAAGATACCAGTTACGCGGTAGCCGCCTCGGCCGCCGCCGTGGCCGAAGTAGGAGGATGCGGAGTCCAGGCAGGCTCGTAAGTCATCGCATCCTTCAGAGGCGCGCCAGCGCGCACGTCAATAACGTCCACCACCGCATGCCAATCGCGGCAAAGCTGCCCGATCTGCTTGGGATTCACGTCCAGCAACAGCGTGAGCTTGTGCGTATGCTCTACCGGTTCCGCCTGCACGTAGGGCATATCAATACCCCGTCTCGAGACCGCATTGAGAATGCGCATCAAGGTACCCTGCGTGTTGCGATAGCGAATGTGAAAAACGTGCATGGCGATTCTCCCTGCTACTCTTCAAATAACATTTCCGATAAAGCTGCGCCCGAAGGCACCATGGGATAAACATTGGCTTCCGGCGGACATTCAAAAGTCAGTAACTCCGGCTTGTCACTCCGCAGGAAATGCTCAAGTGTGTCCTTGACCTCGGCGGTGATGTCTTCGCCAGTCATTGTTTCTGCCCTCAACCGCCGGCCATTGATGCCATAGGCATAGGCGATGGCGACGAAATTCGGGTTGTCGCTCATGTCGGTCTCCGCATAATTGCGGTCATAGAAGAGCTGCTGCCATTGGCGGACCATGCCGAGATATTTGTTGTCAACGACAACGATTTTGATCGGCAGGCCGAGCCGGTGGATGGTCGCCAGTTCCTGGATGTTCATCTGGAAGCCGCCATCGCCGGAGACGCATACAACCGTCTTGTCGGGATTCGCGAGTTGCACGCCGATCGCTGCGGGCAGAGCGAATCCCATCGCTCCCAAGCCGCCTGAGGTGATAAATCCACGTGGCGACGCGGAGCGGTAACGCTGCGCCGCCCACATCTGGTGCTGGCCTACGTCGGCGAGAATGATGCTGTCCCCGGGCAAACGAGCAAACAGCTCGTCCAGGAAGCGGATGGTCGGCTGCGCCAGCCCTTTCGTGTCCAACTCCGCGCGCTCCGGCCCGCATGCCACCGCACGCCAGTTCGCCCAATTGGGCAGCGGCGTTTGCTGGAGTTCGCGGAGGCAAATGGGAATGGTTTCAGCCAGATCGCCGATTACCGGTAAATTGCAGGGGCGGACGCGATCCAGTTGGGCAGGATCGACTTCAAAATGCACGATGTGAGCGTGCGGCGCGAAGCGCGTGGGCTCGCCCGTGACGCGATCATCCAAGCGGGCTCCAAAAACCAGGAGCAGATCGGTCTCCTGCAGCGCCATGTTCGCCGCCCTGGTGCCGTGCATGCCCACCATGCCCAGGTAATACGGTTTCTCCGGCATCACCGCTCCCAGCCCATGAACGGTAGCGAAGGTGGGCACGTTCAGGCAGTCGAGCAGGCAGCGCAGGTCGGCGACCGCGCCTGAAAGCTTGGCCCCGGCTCCGACCAGTGCCACCGGCTTTTTTGCGTTTCTCAGCAGCGCAATCAGGGTTTTGCAGAAGGTCGAATCCGTGGCTACGTCGGCCGGCTTGGGATGGGGATGAAACTCGACCGGTCCGCTGAATTTCGTAGAAGCCTTCAGCAGGTCGACAGGGATATCGATCATGACCGGCCCCGGACGGCCGCTGCGCGCCCAATAAAATCCCTGCGCGATGACTTCGGGAATTTCGTCAATAGTGCGCACCAGGCGGCTCCACTTCGTGAGCGGCATGGTCATCCCGAACACATCGGTTTCCTGAAAGGCATCGCTGCCGATAAGAGGGGAGCGTACCTGTCCGGTGATGCACACCAGGGGAACCGAATCCATCTTGGCGTCCGCGATCCCGGTCACCAGGTTGGTTGCGCCCGGTCCGCTGGTGGCGATGGCAACGCCGACTTTTCCCGTCGAGCGGGCGTACCCTTCGGCAGCGAATACAGCACCCTGTTCGTGGCGGGTGAGAATGTGAGTTACACCGCTGCCTTCCAGCGCGTCATATAACGGCATGATCGCGCCGCCCGGGTAGCCGAAGACCAGGTCCACGCCTTCTGCGCGCAAACAGCGCAGAACGATTTCTGCTCCTTTAAGCATTGACGACCTTGGCTTCCTTGGTGGGTTGTGTGCCCGATTTCTTCGTCTCCCTCGGCAGCCACGACATCATCGCGCGCAGACGCGCCCCGACTTCTTCGATCTGGTGCTTACGCTCCTTGTCGCGCAGAGCGGCAAAATTCTTTCCGCCTTTACGGTTCTCCTCGATCCACTCGCGGGCAAATGTGCCGTCCTGCACGCGCGCCAGAATCTCTTTCATCGCCTTGCGGGTCTCGTCGCCCACAACCTTTTCTCCGCGCGTCAAATCGCCGTATTCGGCGGTATTGGAAATTGAATGGCGCATGCGCGCCAGACCGCCTTCATAAATCAGGTCGACGATCAGCTTCATTTCGTGCAGGCACTCGAAATAAGCGATTTCGGGCTGGTAGCCCGCCTCGACCAGAGTTTCGAATCCTTTCTTGATCAGGGACGTCAACCCGCCGCACAGAACCGATTGCTCGCCGAACAGGTCAGTCTCGGTCTCTTCCTTGAAGGTGGTCTCGAGCACACCGGCGCGGGTCGCGCCAATTCCATAGGCGTAGCAGAGTGCATTCTCGTGAGCGCGGCCGGTTGCATTCTGCGCGATGGCCAGCAGCGAAGGCACGCCTTTGCCCTCGGTATAGACGCGGCGCACCAGATGGCCGGGGCCCTTGGGAGCGATCATCACGACGTCGACGTCGTCGGGTGGAACAATGGTCTTGAAATGAATGCTGAATCCGTGGGAGAAGCCTAGAGTCTTGCCGGGATGAAGGAAGGGCTTGACCGCGGCGTCATAGAGCTCGCCCTGGGTCTCGTCGGGAGTAAGGATGTGGATCCAATCCGCGCGCTTGGCCGCCTCCTCCGGGGAGACCACCACCATGCCATCGGCGCGCGCCTGCTGGGCCGAGGTGCGCTCCGGATCAAGGCCGACAATGACCTTGTATCCGCTGTCGCGCAGGTTCTGAGCCTGGGCGTGGCCCTGGCTGCCGTAGCCCAGGATGGCGATAGTTTTGCCCTTCAGGGCGCTGGTGTTGGCGTCGTGTTCGTAAAAGACTTTAGCGGGCACAGAAAGATCTCCTTCAGCTGTCCGGATCAGAACCGACCGGTCGGTCGGTCTAGAAATGCTATGCCCCGGCTCTCAGCTTGTCAATACTAAAGCGCGCGGCCGAACTCTGCCCAGTAATTGTCATCCCCTGGAAGGACGGAGCCGAACGTCCCCCAGCGAAGCGCGAAGGCTTGTGTTTTCCAGTCCGCAATTTGGCTTTCGCCGAGCACCTATTTACCATGTCTCCCTGCATGCCTCGCGAAGCCACGGTCAGTCCGCGCCAGGAGATTCTGCGCGCCTCGGCGCGCCTGTTCCGGGAGCGCGGATATGACGCCACCTCGATGAACGACATCTCTGCCGCCCTGAAACTCAGCAAAGGCGGCCTTTATCACCATTTTCGCAGCAAGGACGAAATCCTTTTCCACATCATGAATCACGCGATGGAGATCACCGAGCAGCGGGTGCTCGCCCCCATCCGCGAGATTGCCGATCCGGAGGAGCGGCTGCGAGCCCTGATTCGCCTGCACATTCAATTGGTGGTGCGCGCTCGCGACCGGGAAATCACTGTGATTTTGCATGAGAACCATCCTCTGCCGGCGACACTCCGCAAGCGCGTCAACGCTCAAAAAAAGGATTACATCCATTTCGTGGAGCGGCTGATAGCCGAGGTGCAGCGCGTGCGCAAGACTACTGCGGTCGCTCCCCGGGCCGCCGCTTTCGCCTTGCTGGGAATGATCAATTGGATCTATCAGTGGTATAGGCCGGAGGGTGCGCTGCAGGAAGAGGACCTGGTCCGTCAGTACACGGAAATCTTTTTTGCCGGAGCGTTCGCTTGAAGCACTTTTACAAGATTTCTGAACTGGAAGTGCGGCGCCGTGAAACCGGCAAATCGTATCTGGAGTTTCTTCGAGTTCCGGCGATGAGCGCCGGAATCTACGCCTTGCCGGCAGGAGGCAGCGACCCGCAAAAGCCACATCAGCAGGACGAGATCTACTATGTGATCCGAGGCCGCGCACGCATGCGCCACGGGGCGCAAGATCAGCCGGTGGCTGCGGGCAGCGTGATCTTCGTTGAGGCCGGTGTCGAGCACCAATTCCACGACATCGAAGAAGAGCTTGAAATTCTGGTAATGTTCGCACCGGCGGAAACGTGAAGCTGTCTCGAAGCTAAGTCATCCCAAAATCAGGCGTCGATTGCAAAGCTGCCGCGATGAGTGTTTCCATCCGAGCAATGACCGAGAAGGACTGGCCGCGGGTGCGCGAGATCTATCTCGAAGGCATAGCGACAGCCAATGCTACGTTCGAAACCGGGGCCCCGGAATGGCAGCAGTGGGACGTGCGGCATGTTTCCAGTTGCCGGCTGGCGGCCGTTCTCGATCATCAGACTTGCGGATGGGCGGCGCTGAGCGCGGTTTCCGCTCGCCGCGTTTATAGCGGAGTCGCCGAAGTGTCGGTGTATGTTGCCGCGGCCGCACGCGGGCGCGGTGTCGGCAAAGCTCTGCTGACCGCGTTGATTCACGAATCGGAACAACACGGATTTTGGACGCTTCAGGCGGGAATATTCCCTGAGAACGTGGAGAGCATCGCACTGCATCAGCGATTGGGGTTCCGCCAGGTCGGCATTCGCGAGCGGCTGGGCAAGCTCGGAGAACGCTGGCGGGACGTAGTTTTAATGGAGCGGCGCAGCCAGATAGTCGGCGTATAGCGCGAAATTCAAGCGCTCTGCGCGACTGGTTTCGACGTTTCTTTGGCGGGCACCCAGTAAACCTCTTCCCGCAGCGCCTCTTTGGGAAAGCCCAGGCGCTTGAGAATGCCCTTGGCGTGCTCAATCATCTCCGGATGTCCACAGACATAGGCGGTCGTATCCCGGGCTGTAAGCTCCCATAGATCGCCATACTTGCGCAGAATGTCATCTACGCGCCCGACTTCACCCTTCCAATCCGGATCTTCCCAGGGCCGGCTGACCGTAGGCACATAAGTCAACCATGGCGCTTCCGCCGCGATCTTTTCCACCTCATTGTGATAACCGAATTCCCAGGAACGGCTGGCGCCATTGATGAGAAAGAGGCGGTGTCCTTCGGGGAATTTGCCTTGTGCGAAATCCCGCTGGAGCGTGCGAATGTAACTGACGAACGGCGCCAGCCCGGTCACCGTGGAAACCAGTAAGTGATTCTTACGGACGCCGCTCAGCTCAAGGGTGAATCTACCCTTCGCGGCCTTACGCATGAAAAGTTCGCTGCCCACGTTGAGTTTGTGTAGCTCTGGCGTCAGCACGCCATGGGGAACAAGCTCGAAGAAGAACTCAATTTCATCTTCGTAAGGGGAAGAGACGATCGAATAAGGGCGTTCCAGGCGCCTCTCGGGCCCTTCCACTCCCAGCGTTGCATATTGCCCCGGCTGAAATCGAAACTCACCGCCGGGGTTGATGCGGATACTCCAGAGATCGGGAGCAACGTCCACACGCTGGGTAATGCTGGCTGTGAAAAACTTGTCGTCGAATGTTGCCATAGGCTTGTCCAGCAGCGCGCCTATTATCTAACAATTTGGATGCCTTTCAACCTATCAGGACTCGGCCAAGCTGGGTGATTCGAAAAACGCATACCCAAGTGCGCATTTTTGGCGATAAAGCCCGAGTTTGGCCGACGCCGGCTGCTAAGTCTAGCAACATTGGGCGGATCGGGAAACCCGCAGCAGTATTTTTTGTCCAAACTCTCTGACACAGGAATCAGGAGAGTTTAAGAAACTTGACGAATCCGAGATCGTATTAGGGCTGTCCGCCGACGGCGGGCGGAGCATTGACGGGTGCCGCCTTCAGTTCGTTCAGTTCGGCGATGGTTCGCTCCCACTGCTTGCGATCGTGCTTGGTGGCGATGGGGGCGTTCAGGTTGGAGTAGAACGCAAGGATATCGGTACGCAGCTCCGGAGTAAGGCGGGCAAAGTGCTGCTTGGCAAGCTCATCCAGTAAGCGGGCATATGCCTTATCGGTCAGTACATATTCCCCGGCTCGTGTTTCGCGTCCGGTATCGAAATCCTTGTTGGGAAGATTCAGACGTTGATTCCCAGTCTCGATCAGGTTCGAACGATACTCGTGTTCCGTGTGTTCCAGGCTCTTGAGATATAGCTGCTGCTGGTGTGGAGTAGGCGTGTTGAAGGCCATGGCGCGAAATGGTCCTACCTTGGGAACCACCCTCAAAAGAAAAGCCAAGAAGCGGGTTCCAATGCCGGGTTTCTGATAATTCTTGCCCCATTCGCGCTCGTACTCCTTGCGCGACATGCGATAGCGAAACTCCTTGCGCTTGAAGTTAGGATTCGCGCGTTGCAGCTCCTCTTCGTGCGCCAGCAGGGCGGCCTTGGTCATCTTGGGAATAACTACGCTGATGGCTCGACGGTAAGAACCTATGGAGAGATCAAGATCGGTGAATATGCTCTTCAACTCGATGCCATAGGTCTTTTGGAAGGCGCGCTCCAGGACTGGCTTGGCTACTTCGAAGCCGATGAAATCGTGATAAACGTCGCCTCGAAACTGGTTCTTGGCCACTTCCTCCACATCGAGCCCAAACTCGGTGCGAATGTGCGCTTTCGGGTCATCGGCATAGGTGACAATGTTGCCGTAGCGCGCTCGCAGCTTCGGAAACTGCAGGGAGACAATCTCGTTCACGGTAGGATGACCCGTAATGTCGGACGCATAGTGGGCCAGTGCGCCCAATGCAAAAGCGTACTCGTTAATATCCCCTGATTCGCTGATCAGGTTTTCGACGAAGTCTCCGCTGCGCACGTAGTGGACGAGATCGCTGAAATACTTGTTCCCGAATGGGTAGTAGCCCATGTCCTGGATCATCGAACCGCCGTAGGCGAAGGCATGGGCTTTGCGCAGTTCTTCCGGCGTGGCTCCGGGAAATCGGCGCAGCAGCATCGGCGCAATCTGGTCGTTCCAGAGGAGGTCAATTACCTCCTCGTGAGTTAGTACAGAATAGGCCGATCCGCGAGGAACTAGGCCAAGGATCAGGATGGCGCACGTGAGTGCCTTGTGCCAGGTGAGCCGGAATCCAGTTCTCATCGGGTGCTTAGATGCAAGAAAGCGACGGATGCCGCCTGTTCCAGCAACTTTCGTTTTCTCTGTGCCTCTGTGTCCCTGTGGTGGGTGTTCTCAGGACAAGTATCGCAACGTCTTGCTGATCAACTCGTTGGTTCCGGCATAGGGGTCACCCGGGCTGTCGAATTCCATCGAAAGGTAACCCTTGTACCCGTGGTGCTTGAGCATCGCGAAGGTCTTGGGCAGGTCAACATGGACGAGCGTGCCATCGCGGCCCGCTTCCATTTCTTTTACGTGGCAGATGCTGTACGCCTTGCGAAACATCGCGTCGATGCCACGGTAAGCGTGATCCGCGTCGAAATTGGCCAGGGTGTTGCAGAAGTCCGGGAGCGCGTGCAGCCAGGGGCTGTTCACCTTATCGATCAGTTCAACCAGAAAGAATGGATCCTCGCTGACCGGATTATCGTTCTCGAGATTCACGACGACGTTCTTGCCTGCCGCGTACTCAACGATCTGCGACAGACTTGCTGCAGCACGATCGAGATCAGGCTTGGAATCCTTCGCATCGGGAATGTTGGTGCGAATGCTGCGCGCGCCCAGTCCCACGGCGGCGTCCACCCATTTCTTGCGAAACAGGACCGACTGCTCGCGCTCCTCGCGATTGGCGGCATAAGGACTCTGCTCGCCATCTACCGCAATGTTGGCAATCGTTGCGTTCGCCTTTTCAACCGCGTTTCGGAATTGCTCCAAGTAGGCAGGATCCGTAGAGGGGAAATGCCCGGTCCAGGGCTCGATCTTGTTGACACTAAATTTGGCAATGACGTGCGCTGCAAAATCCTTCAACTCGATTTTGCCGGGCGCGGCGTGTCCGGGATCGACGATGAAGTCGCGGAACGGATACGAGGCGATCGCGATGCGGTCGCGCGGCTGTGTGGGGAAATGGAGGTCAGGTCCGGACTTATCGGCGAAGGCCAACCTCGTGCAGGCGAGCGCACACAAACTTGCCGATGACCGCAGAATAAACGCCCGTCGAGTAATCATGGCAGGCAGTCTACCAGCTCTGCCGGAGCGTGTTCGCACTCGGATTGTCTGATTGTTTCCTGGATTCATGATGCGGGATTGTTGAACCGGCACTTTTTTCCAAAGGTACTCTGAGTCATTTTTGCGGTCCTGGAATGTTCCGAGGAAACCCTTGGGCCGCTAATGTCCTCCAACTCCACACCAATCGGGAACAACTCAGCGTGTCTCACCGGCATGTTGCGGATGCCCGTAAATTACGTGCGCTCTTCGAGGGCGCCGACAAAGTGAGGTATTGCTATGAAATACTTAGCTTGGATCACAGCCGTGCTGCTGGTCGCGGGTACGATGGCGATCGCGCAGAGCAGTTCGTCGAGTCAATCGCCCAGCGACCAATCTTCCATGGGCAGCAGCTCCGGTCAGACCTCGGGCAGCCAGTCTTCGATGGGCAGCAACGCAGGGCAGACAACTGATCAGTCAACCACGACTACGACGAGTCAGACCACTACGACCAAACACCACAAAAGCAAGAAACATAAGAAGAGCAGCGATGCCAATCAGGGCATGAGCCCCTCGTCCAGTTCTGGCGCCAGCGGGAACACTGGAACCTCCAGTGGTGCTGGCAGCAGCAGCGGAACGTCCCAAACTCCGCCACAACAATAGTCGCTCAGCCTGAATTCTTATGGGAAAGCCTCGTCCCCAGGACGGGGCTTCGTTTTTGGCGTGCGTAAGTGTTTCTTGACTTTCGCCTCGTATTCGCCCACAATCCTGCCATGGCCATCACCAAGAGGCAGCGGCAGGTGTATGACTTCATTTCGCGGTTCGTTAGCGAGAAGGGCTACTCTCCATCCTTCGAGGAAATCGGCGAAGGTTTGGAATTAAGTTCGCTGGCGACGGTGCACAAGCACATCTCCAACCTGGAAAAGAAAGGGCTGCTCACGCGCGACTACAACCGCAGCCGGTCGATCGATCTGTTGCCTCCCAAGGGCCGCCTCAAGCAGTCGATGGCGGTGAACACGGCCGTGGTGCTGCCGCTGATGGGACGAATCGCGGCCGGCCAGCCTATCCAGGCGATTGAGAATCCGGAGACGATTTCCCTCGCCGACTTCGTGCAATCCAAAGAAGTTTTTGTGCTCGAAGTGCGCGGCGACTCCATGCAGGATGAGGCCATCCTCGATGGCGACTACGTGCTGGTGGAGAAGAGCAAGACCGCGCATAACGGCGACATCGTGGTGGCCATTGTCAATCGCGATGACGCCACTTTAAAGCGGTTTTACCGCGAGGGCGACAATATCCGCCTGCAGCCCTCGAATTCCAATATGAAGCCCATCGTGGTGCACGCATCGGCGGTCGAGATTCAGGGAAGAGTGATTGGGGTGCTACGAAAATACTGAAGCTCTTAGCCGTCAGCTCTTAGCCTCTAGCTGAAAAAAAGAACGCCCGACTCGGGCCGGGCGGCTCTGCCTGCATTTTTGGATCAGGCCTGAACTTCTCCGGTTCTGTCCGGAAGCTTAGGAAAGCTCTGATTAAGTGCATCTCTGTCATCCCGAGCGCAGCAGAATTGCCGCTTCTCAGGCAATTCTGCGGAGTCGAGGGACCTTGCGTTTGTTACTGCCGTACTTAATCAGGGTTTCCTTAGAGCTAAAGGCAAACAGCCGGGAGACTCCTTACCCAATGTGCTTGTCGAGGGCCTTCTGGATCGTCTCTTTGGGAACATAACCGACGATCTGCTCTTTCACCTGCCCGCCCTTGATGACCAGCAGGGTAGGGATGCCGCGAACACCATAGCGCATGGGGGTGGCGCTGTTGCGGTCCACATCCATCTTGGCGACCTTTACCTTATCTTTGTAGGTCTCGGCCAGCTCGTCGACGATCGGTGCCAAAGCGCGGCAGGGGCCGCACCACGTCGCCCAGAAATCGATCAGAACCGGCTTATCGGACTTCAGCACGTCCGCGTCGAAATTCGCATCATTCACTTCCACAATTGCGTTGCTTGCCATTGATCCTCCGGAAATTCAGTTCTCAATCCCGGTTCTCAGTGCTCCATCAGGAGTGGAACCGCTCCGGCATTGCCGCCGAATCTCTATCCTAGCACTTTCGTTAGATGCGGCAGCGAGCAGGAAGTCGCAAGGGCCGGGGTCTTTTGGGCGCTAGTCGCCGACCTGGCGACAACCCTCGACTTGGAAGCATTGACCGGAACAAAAGGAAGAGACAGAGAGTGCGAGTTCCTGGAGAGCACGCGCGGGGTTTGCCAACGAACAAACACCAACACCTGGCGACCAAATTAAAAGCGTCCTGCCACCTTTCAGTGACAGGACGCCTCGGCAGCCCTCCCCCAGAACTGCCAAACCACGATTCGAATGTTACCGTTGGTCCTGTTGTTCTGTAAACGTAACTTGAGTAATCGCCATCGCGGTTGGGTAACCATTTCCGAGTCTCGAACGTAACCCGCGGAATCGCAGGCTGGAACCGGGTTTTCAGGCAGCGGCCGAACGTAAGTAGAAACGATTCAAGGTCATAGAGCGCAAATGAAAACGCGCCTGCGGCCCTGCACGGGTCAGGTTACCTTGCATGTTGCGTAGGAGAAATCCACAGGACCGAGCAAGGAGCGAAATCGGCTACGGCGTCTCCCAGGTCTTTCCGGCATCGGAAGTAACCCAAGTTTGACCCGCTGACGTCATGACTTTGCCGTGCAGGTGATCGGCGAACTCGATCGTGGTGATGTCGTCCGTGAGGGTGGAACTGCCGGTGACAGGAATGAGGCGCGTCCAGTTCAGACCCATGTCCTGGGAATGGTAGAGAAGCCCAGCCGCTCCTCCGATCCACACTTCCATTCCTAGTGCGGCTAGCGCGCGGAAGCCATTCTTGTGATCGACCTGCACCTTCTCCCATTGACCAGAGGTAAAAGAGCGCTCGGGAAGGCCATCGTCAGAAAGCCGCCAAGTGGGTGGACGGAAGTCGGTGAGATTAGCGGCCCCACCGATCGTGGAGGCGGCAGTTTCCATGCTCGGACGCGGTGTGAAAACCGGAGCAGCTTTTGCGAGGGCCATCGAATCACGAGCGCGTGGCTGGTCACCGGCAGGCGCTTGCGGAGCTACAGCTTCGGCCTGGGTCTCGACAGTTTCTGATTTCGGCATTCTGTTCACAGCATTAGCATCGGCAGATGCTGAGGCATTAAAGCCTGACGTCGGAACGGCGCCCGCAGCCGGGGCAGGAACACGTTTCATGCCCGGTGCAACCGATCTGCTGCTCTGGGTTCTGGCGGGAGGGGCCTGATTTTGAGCCTGTTCCTTCGTCTCTGGGCGCGGTGGAGCGGCCGGGAGCACCGGTGCGGGGCCCTTCTGCATTGCGATTTGGGTATTCTCGGTACGCGAACTCTGGTTGCCTTCGTGCATCAGCACCGCGGTCGCGACCACGAGGACGCAGGCGGCCAGTGCACCCCACCGAAGTACCGGCGCCTGCCACCAGGACCATTTCGTTTCGCGCCGCGCGGTCGGATTGACCTGAGTCGCCAGCTCGGGCGTGGCCAGAGCCAGGATCTGTCGGCATTCGGCGCATGCTCCTAAGTGACTCAGGACCTGCTCACGCTCCTTGCCGAGGAGCGTGCTTTCAGCGAAGGCGGTGAGCAGATCGGGATCGGGATGCTCGGGGAGAATGCTCCCCTGGAGTCGGGCAGCAACGATTTTGGGCAATTGCATCACCAATTATTCCTGTCCCTCCCCGGCGCGCACGATCTTCTTACTAGAGAACGGCGGGGTGGACGAATCTTGCGTCAATTGCTTGCGAATATCCACCCCCAGATCCCGAACGTCTGTTTCCATAGCCTCCTCGGCCTGGCGGCGGCTCATGCCCGCCCCGGTCATGCGGAGAATAATGTCTTTTCGCAACGCACGCACCAGCTTTTCCAGGCGGCGGCTGATCGTGGACTCGTGCACGCGCAGGATAGAGGCGATCCTGGCCAGCGTCAGGTCGTCCAGGAAATAGTAGGATAGAATGCAGCGATCCTCGCCAGGTAGGGCGGCGAGGGCGCCATCGATGGCGCCGGTGAGACGGCGATCGGAGGGCAGAGGCTGAGGCTCGGGACTAGTCGCAAACTGCTTGCCGGCTTCCGTTTCTTCTTCCAGGCTGACCGTGTGGCGGGAGCTGCGATAGGTATTGATATGGGCTTGGGCGAGCACGGTGCGCAGCCAGCCTTCGAGCGAGCCCCGGCCGCTATAGTAAGCGAGCTTGGAGACGCGCTGTCCTTCCCGCGACGAAGTCCCGTAAAGATCGGTATAGATCGATCCGGCCAGTTCGCGTGCTGTGGAATCTTCCCGGGTAATTCGCAGGGCGGCCTCGTGCAGCTTGTCGCGATAGCGGATCATAAAGTCTTGCCAGGCGCGCTCGTGCCCGGCTGCGCAAGCACGCGCCAGGACAAGTTCCTCGATGTGCAGGCTGGAAAACAAAGCACGCCAATCGGAACCTGGAGCGTCGGGAGGCAAATACTTCTCGGCAATCGCAGTTATGATGTTGCTGAACTGCTCCTCACTCAAAGCGTATTTCCCGGCACTGCTTTTCTCGAACAACTCACGAATCAGAGGCCGGAGTTCGCCTTTCAATTCCCGTGCGACATGGCCGCGGGTGGGCATGGGATCAACCTCAAAAATAGCACGGTCTCAGGTATCGGGTCTCAGGCATTAAGCAAGCTCTGATCAAGTTCATTTCTGTCATCCCGAGCGAGCGCAAAAGCCCGAGCCGAGGGACCTTGCGTTTGTGTTTGCCTGCTTAATCAGAATTTCCCTAAGGCCTAAGGCCTAAGGCCTAAGGCCTAAGACCTAAGACCTAAGACCTAAGACCTGAGACCTAGTTATAGACACCGCCTGCGCGCGATACCTCACCCACGAACATTTGATGGTGCAAGGAATTCACGCGCAAACGTTCTCTGGATAGTACGGGTGGTGAAGGGAAAGGCCTCCGAGCGAGGCCGGAGTTGGCGCCGCCACGCTCGGAGTGCCTTTCCCGTGGGAGGCAATATGAAGCCGAGACGTTCGATGGTTTTTGCGGTGGCGATGGCGCTGGTGGCCATGGTATTTGGGTTCGAGCAGGTCCAAGCTGGTCAGCCGGCAAGCGGATATAAATTGCTGGCGCCGATCCGGCAGGGCAATCTCACCATTTTCCCGGTAGTTGCTTTTACATCCCGTGACACGCAGGAATTCCTGACGCTGGATGAAGGCTTGCGTTCGGGTGAAGTTGTCGTAAGTGAAGCGGGAAGTATTCGCCCGCTGGTGCGGCGTCGCCCCGGCAGTCCGCCGCAGTATCCGGGCGGCGGAGCCCAGGTCAATCAACTGGTGTTAGTCAACAATTCCAAGCGCCCGCTGGTTCTGCTCGCAGGTGAGGTGGTAACCGGCGGACGGCAGGATCGCGTCATTGGCAAAGACCGGCTCGTCCCGCCGGAGAGCGATCCCATTGATCTGGGCGTGTTCTGCGTTGAGCCGGGGCGCTGGGTGGGCACGACTTCGAAATTCGGTGCGATGAGCGGCGCCTTGCTGGTGCCATCCGTACGCAGCAAAGTGATGGCGGATAAGGATCAGCAAAAAGTCTGGTCGGAGGTACGTAAGAGTCAGGAGGCGGTGATCGCCGCCATGCCCCCCTCAGCGCCGGCGCCGGCGGAGGTGCAGAGCACGACTTCCTACGCGCGCGTCATGGGGAACCAGGCAGTACAGAAGCAGGTGGACTCCATTGCCGCGCCCATCGAGACCAGCTATCGCGGATTGATGAAGCAATTGCGCGATCGCAATGCTGTAGGTGTGGTCGTTGCCGTAAACGGGGAGCTTATCTGGGCGGATGTTTTCGCCAGCACCGATTTACTGCAGAAGTACTGGCCCAAGTTAGTGCGCTCTTATGCGGCAGAGGCCATGGTTACCCCAGCCAAGGCGCACGAGGCGGACGAGAAATCCGCACAAGCTTTTCTGGAAAACATGCAAGGCCGGCGCGAAGTTTCGGAAACCGAGCCTGGTCTGTACCGGCATACCGAGATCAGCGGAGACGGTTTCAAGGCGTTCGAATTGACATCGCTGCTGCCGAAGACCGGGTTTGATCTACACATAGCGAAGATGGCGGAATAGGGTATTGCATTCCCTAAGGCGGAGCCAACGGACTTTGGCTATGTCGCGGAGGTGGCCGTGGCTTTGGCGGGTTTCGACAACGCCGTAAGCCGCAGGACGAGCGCTAGGCCGAGCGCGACCGCCAGGAGGCGCAACGCAGGCACTCGATTGCGGGCGAACGCCAGCGTGAAGAGCATGAAGACCGCGTACAGCGATATGTTGTGAATCGCTGTGTATAGCGGTGACTTCCATGAGGCGGTCAGGGCCGCGCCCAACACGACGCCTGATCCGACGAGTAGAACCAGAATCGACTGACCGGGATGGTGGGCGATGTGCGCCCTCTCGAAGGTCGAAAGAAGGACAGCGACACTGGCAAAGTGGACCAGGTGTGCTGCGAACCAGGCCCACAGAAGAGTCGCGGCGCTAGGCAATCGGCGCACAAATCTCACCAGCCCCGGAGCGGCGAAGGCCACTATGAAAAACAACGCCGCCAAGCGGGCGCTGTTGCGCGCCACTGCATGCGCTCCAGCGGCATTCCATCCGTGAATCGCCACCGTGGCGAGCGCGACCACGCAATTCGCAATTGCAGCTACGTAGATCAGGGCAACTGAGCGCACTGACGACATGAGTGCTTCCTTGAATGGAAATTTCTGTTCGCCCGGACGGAGTAGCAGAATTATGGCATACCTTTTAGTTGTTGCTCTCTGGTTACCTTCGAAGACAATATCTCACTTGATAAGCTTAGGGTGCGGTTCCGCGTCCCCTCCCTCGTGTGTCTTGGTTATGCTAAGTTCTGAGCCTCCATGCAAGCGCTAGACAAGTTGCGGCCGGAATTGCGCGAACTTCTCAACCAGCCCGTGCGCCAACTCGGGCTGAAGATCGAGGGCTCGCCAGTCGAGCCGTATGTGCAGCAACTCTATCGTGAGCTCGAGCACAAGAAGCTAATAAAGTTTCGCCCGCCGGTTTATCTCACCGATGAGTGGGGATGTCCATCGGGAGAGCCGGTGATTGGACTGCCCTTTTATCTGGCCAACTCAGATCTTGCGCAACTGGAAAAGGAGATGAATGATCTCGAGGACACGCGCGAGATCATGATGTACCTCCGCCACGAAGCCGGGCATGCCTTCAATTATGCGTATCGCCTCTATAACCGCCCGGAGTGGAAACAGCTTTTCGGCTGGTTCCGGCGGCCCTATCGCGATAACTATCGCCCGGTACCGTTCTCGCGAAATTATGTGCGGCACATGGCGGGCTGGTACGCGCAGAAACATCCGGATGAAGATTTCGCGGAAACCTTCGCGGTGTGGTTGACCCCGCGCTCCGGCTGGCGCAAACGATACCGGGGGTGGGCGGCGATGGCGAAGCTGCAGTACATGGATCGCATCGCGCGCGAGCTAAGTAACGTGGAGCCGGTGCGCAAGAAGGGGCACACGGATGTTACGGTTGACGAGATGGAAACCACGGTCGGCGAGCTTTATCGCCCCGCCGCGGAAGAAGTTCCCATCATCGACATGGCAACCGATACTGATTTGAAGGACATCTTTAATGCCAAGCGCAGCAAGCGGGCGCGTCCGGCTCAACAGTTCTTGCACGAACATCGCAAGGCGGTCGTCGACAAGATCGCGTACTGGACCGGGGTGCAGCGTCCGCTAGTGAAAAGATTGATGGAAGCTATTGAAACTCGAGTGGGCGAGCTGGGATTGACAACCGATTCCAAGCGCGAAGCGGAACACCTGGCGGAAATCACGGTGTACGCCTCCGCATTGGCGATGAACTATTTGGCCAATGGGAAATTTGTGCAACCGTAGAATTTGCAAATTAGTAATTTGTAATTTGCAATTGAAGAAGCAGCCGGCAATGAAGAAATTACAAATTACCAATCGCAAATTACCGATGTAGTTTGGGGTCAGTATGGCGGAAGACAAACTCAAAATCGCGGTGTTGTACGACGTTTGGGAGGAGGAGACCGCCGAAGAAGCGGCGGCTGAGGAGTCCACTCCGCGCAAAAAACCTACCGGTCGGAAAAAGAAAGAAAAGAAGGACAAAGAAGACCGTGAAGAGATCTTCGAATCGCTCGTGAAGTTAGGCCACGATCCTTTCTACCATGTGCTGGATGGGCGCGCGCAGTCGCTGCATGCCTTGGCGAAATGCGGAGCGGACCTGGTTTTCAATCTTACGGAATCTTACGGCGGCGATGACACCATGGACATGAATATCGCCGCGTACCTGGAACTGTTAGGCCTTCCTTATACCGGCGGGGGGCCGCATGCGCAGTTGCTGGCGCAGGACAAAGCGCTGGCCAAAAAAATGTTCGCCTTCCACGGCATCCGCACGCCCTATTTCGCCACCGCCTTTCGCGGGAATATCGATCACGCTCACGATATCGAGTTTCCGCTGATCGTTAAGCCCTTGAAGGAGGATGGATCGATCGGGATCGATGCCGAATCGGTGGTCAAGAGCGTCAAGGAATTGATGGAGCGGGTGCAGTACATTCAGAACGAATTCGATTCGCCATCGTTGATCGAAGAATACATCGAGGGCCGGGAACTCTATGCCGCCATTCTGGGCAGTTATGAAAGCGCCCAGGTGCTGCCCCTGGTGGAACTGGACTTATCCAAACTGCCCGACGGCACACCGAAGATCGCCAGCTACGACGTGAAATTTGAGAAGGGCACGGAGGCTTACCGCCTGACCAAGTCGCACTTGGCGGAAGATCTGGACGAGAAGACGGTGACCCGGTTATCCGACACGGCCTTGGCGGCCTACCGGGCAGTGAAGCTGCGCGATTACGGTCGCATCGATATGCGGCTCACGCCCAAGGGAGAGGTTTACGTTATTGAGGCCAATCCCAACCCTTGGCTGTCGAGCAAGCAGGAGTTCGCTATGGCCGCGAAGGCAAGCGGCCGCTCCTACACCCAGCTGATCGGCGAGATCGTGGATATGGCCATGGCGCGCAATCCCAAGGAACAAAAGCCAGTCGGGGCCTAACCGCTCCCAATCCCCTACAACAGGTCAGCTTAAATCGCGCATCTGAGTTACCGGGCGTCACACCTCAGTGTGCCCGCGACCATGGACGAGTTTCCGAAAGGGCGGGTGTACGGGATGCGGAAGGAGGAACCCGGTGACTCTCCGAGATCCGGGAGCATACCGGTGTGGGACAAGCAAACCGCCCGCGCACTGAGCACCATAATCATCTTCGCTATGGTCGGTGCATTCTGCTATGGCGCCTGGAAAGTGCTCATAGCTGTTCTGTTTTCCATCTTTCTGGCCTACTTGCTCGATCCGCTTGTTTCCTTCGTACAACGAAAGTCTAAATTGTCGGCGGGGTCGCGCTCCCGTGCTATCGCCCAAGTCTATGTTGGTCTGGGTATCGTGCTGGCCGTTCTGATCCTCGTGGCTGGACCCAAACTGCAAAGCGAAGGGAAAAGGCTTACCAGCGCAGCCCCCATGTGGATGGACCAGCTCACCACCGGAAAAATCGCCCTGCAGATTGGAGTTAAGCACGGCTGGAGCGTTAGCACAGCCGAGCAGGTGCAACACTGGCTCACGGATCACCGGCAAGACATGATGCATTGGGCGGGGCGCCTGGGCAGCTACACGGCGGCCTTGGTGGTGAATTCCGTGTGGCTGGTCGTCGTGCCTATCCTGGCAGTGTTCTTCCTGCGCGATGGGCGCAGTTTTGCGGATAGTTTGATCGAAGTTTTCGATCGCAGAAGGCAACGGCAGTTTCTGAGCGCGCTGCTGAATGATTTGGATACGATGCTGGCGCGCTACATACGCGCACAGCTGATCCTGGCCGCACTCACGATTGTGGTTTTTACCGCAGTCCTCACGTCCATGCGGCTCTCCTACAGCATCGTGCTGGGAGTGCTTGGGGGCGTACTGGAGTTCATTCCCGTGGTGGGGCCGCTGGTGGCGGCAGTCGCTATTTTTGCGGTCGCCATTTTCACTGCTTACTCACACCCCTTTATGGTTCTGATCTTTCTGGGTATGTGGCGCCTGATTCAGGATTATGTGACCTCGCCGCGGATCATGGGGAGCAGTGTCGAGCTGCACCCATTAGCGGCGCTGTTTGCCATTCTCTCGGGAGCGGAGGTAGCGGGTGTGATTGGCGTATATCTCTCAATTCCCGTGGCGGCCACATTACGCATTTTCTGGCGGCGCTGGCGTATGTATAGCGCAATCGCAACCAGTACGGCGGATTCCGAACTGCCGCCACGACGCTTGACGGGTTGACAATCGCGTCTGTGTCCTTGATTAACCAACCTACTCGGCATTTCTGTTCCCAACGCAATCTCTAAGCAACGGGTATTAGAACCCGCCCCTCCAATGGCGGGGGCGTGGTTCACGCCGCTCAGACGATGGACGGTTCGGGGGTGAACAGATGGCAGGTTCTGCGACGACGGTATGGGATCTCGGCGGCTTGAGCCTTAAACAGTTAGCCAAAGAAGCTGGCAATAACGCTAGCACAGCGGATGTGACTGGCCGCGCAGCTCAGCTGGCTTACTACTTCTTCCTGGCACTCTTCCCGATGATGCTGGCGCTGTTGTCAGTCTTCGCTCTGGTAGCGGGATCCAATTCCTCTCTACAGCAGAACCTGATGACCGCGGTTTATCGATTTGCGCCTCCCGATGCGGCCAAGCTGATCAGCCAAACACTCCAAGAAACCTTTCAGGCGGCGGGCGGGTGGAAGGCGGCTCTCGGAATTATCGGCGCATTGTGGTCAGCGTCATCGGGCGTGAGCGCCTTAATGGATACGCTGAACAGCGCCTTCGAAACCAAGGAGACCCGGTCATATCTCAGACGTACCGCCCTCGCCTTGTGGATGACCATTGCCGGATCCGTGCTGGTGGTGGCCGCCATCGGTCTGCTTCTGGTGGGACAAGACGCGGCTCAGCATTTTGCCTCCGCCGGAACCCTGGGACCGATCGCCAAGTGGACATGGATGATCCTGCAGTGGCCGCTCTTGATTTTCTTAATGCTGGTAGCATTCGCGTTGGTTTATTACTTCGCCCCCAATGTGGAACATCCGGCATGGCATTGGGTAACCCCCGGGTCGGTGGTCGGAGTAACGCTGTGGCTGGCCGTATCGTTCGCGCTGCGTGTGTACCTGCACTATTTCAACTCGTATGCGAAAACCTATGGCGCGCTGACGGCGGTCATTATCGTCCTGCTTTGGTTCTATCTCACCGGGTTGAGCATCCTGATGGGGGGAGTAATCAATTCAACCATCGAGCATGCGGCCTCCCGGCAGCCAGGGAAGCCTGAGTTGAAGAAGCCGTCTCCCAGCGAGCCGGAAACCAAGCCCACGCCGAAGGCGGCATAGGAACGCTGTTCTTTAGGCTACCCATGCCATAATCTCTGATTATGGGCCGTGTCGCTCGTTCCGACCTTTACCGCAAGTTGCCCTCGGTCGATGAGGTAATGCGAGTCTCCGCTTTGGTGCCGCTCATCCAGAGCGAAGGACAGGCATTAGTCGCCGATGCTGTACGGTCTGTGCTGAGCCGCTTACGCAATGAGATCGCCGCGGGAAACCTCGAAGAGGCAGCCGTTGACCTGGCGCTCACCGGTCTGCCCGAGGTTGTCGAACGGCAACTTCGCAGCTCTCTGAGCTACTCGTTGCGGCCGGTAATCAACGCTACGGGAGTGATTCTTCATACGAATTTGGGACGTGCTCCGCTTGCGGGCGCGGCCCTGGCGCACGTGCGTGAATCGGCTGGCGCCTATTCCAACCTGGAGTTTGACATTGAGACCGGCGAGCGCGGCAAGCGGGATGTCCACGTGGATCGCCTCTTCCGCAAACTGCTGAACAGCGGGTTGGCGGGCGAGTGTGCGCTCGACGAGGTTAAGAAGAGGGCTAGCTCGGCAGCACAAGTTTCCACGATAGTTGTCAACAACAATGCCGCTGCAGTACTGATTGCTCTCAACACCTTGGCCGAGGGCGGAGAAGTGATTGTCTCCCGTGGCGAACTGGTCGAAATCGGCGGCTCGTTTCGCGTCCCCGAAGTGATGGCAAAATCAGGCGCTGTTCTGCGCGAAGTTGGCACCACCAACCGCACCCGTGTCGGCGATTACGAGCGGGCGATCAATGAGAAGACGCGGTTGCTCTTGCGCGTGCACCGCTCTAATTTTCAGATTACCGGTTTCACGGAGCAGCCATCTCTCTCGCAGTTGGCCGAGTTAGCGCACAGCCGGAGCCTGCCGCTCATGGAGGACCTTGGCAGCGGAGCGCTCTTCGACCTGCGTTCGGTCGGCATCCAGGACGAGCCGGGGGTGCTCGACAGCATTCGCGCCGGAGTGGATGTGGTCACCTATAGTGGCGACAAGCTGCTAGGTGGTCCTCAAGCCGGGTTGATCAGCGGCCGCCAGGACTTAGTTGCCCGCATTCGCAGCAATCCGTTATTCCGCGCGCTTCGGGTGGACAAGCTTACTTACGCTACGCTGGAGGCCACCCTGCTTGCCTATGTCAAGCAGGATCACGTTGCCATTCCGGCGCTCCGGATGATGCGGCTCACGGAACAGGAGATCGGCGAACGAGCTGAACGATTAGTAAGCCGGATCGAGCATACCCGCTTGCATCTGGACGTGGTTCGCGGAGAATCGGTGGTCGGCGGCGGAGCCGCTCCATCTGCGGTTCTGCCGACTCGATTGATCAGCGTAAGCTCTGAGCGCTGCAGTCCTGACGAATTCGCGGCGAAGTTGCGTGGCTGCGAACCGCCGGTGATTGCCCGTGTCGAGGACGGACGCGTGCTGCTGGACTTGCGAACGGTGTTTCCCGAACAGGACGATCTGCTGATCGCAGCCCTCAATAACGCCGGTTCCGGCTGTTAGTCTGCTTCCGTGGCTACCCTCTTCACCATTGGACACTCCACCCGAACTCTGGCGGAACTGATCGAAGCGCTCCACGCTCATGGGATCAAAACGCTGGTGGACATCCGGGCCTTTCCAATGTCGCGGCGCTTGCCGCATTTCAATCGAGAGAACCTGGAACGGGAAATGCCAGCAGCAGGAATTCGTTACGTCTGGATGAAGGCTCTTGGCGGTTATCGCAAGCAGACGCGCAAAGACTCGCCCCATACCGGTTTGCGGAATTCCAGCTTCCGCAATTACGCCGACTACATGCTGACGGAAGAATTCAAGAGCGCGATTGCCGAACTGTTGAAGCTTGCCGAGCAAGCACCGACTGCCTATATGTGCGCCGAGAGAGTGTACTTCCACTGTCATCGCATGCTGGTGTCGGATTATTTGCTCGCGCACGGGCATGAGGTCAAGCATATTGACGCCGCCGGTCCGGTGCGGGCTCATCGACTCACGCCGGAAGCTCGCCTTGTCGGCGAAAATCTGATCTACAAAGTTGATCAGCTGTTCTGAGTGGCCATGCGCTCCAGCGCTTGTGTTATTTTCTCAGCATGATCGTGGGGACAGGTATCGATGTAGTCGAAGTTCCGCGGGTGGCCGCGGCGATTGACCGCTTCGGCGACCGCTTCCTGCAGCGCATCTTCACCCAGGGCGAAATTCGTTACTGTGAATCTAAAGCCAACCGCGTCGAGCGCTTTGCCGCCCGCTTTGCTGCCAAGGAAGCCGGTATGAAGGCGCTGGGCACAGGGTGGAATCACGGCGTCCGTTGGCGGGACATCGAAGTACAACGACAGCCGGGTGGACGTCCCACGATCGTTTTTCATGGCGTCGCCGCCCAATTCGCGCAGAAACTCGGCATGACTCATGCCGCTCTTTCACTCACGCATACCGCGGCCGAAGCTATCGCTCACGTTATCCTGGAGAGTTGATGGCGAGTTTTGCCGAATTCCGCCGCCGCTGTTAGCTTAGAAGCCGGGCGTGCACATTCCCCTATGAGCCAAACCATTGTTGTGGCAGCCGAGACAACGGAAATCGTCCGACCCGGCGAGGGTACCTTACTGGCAGGTGTAGCCCTCAGTAGTTTTGCGGCGCTGCTGCTGGAGTTGGCGCTCACCCGCTTGTTTTCGGTCGTGCTTTTTTATCACTATGCCTTTCTGGCAATTTCTGTAGCCTTGCTGGGCCTGGGCGCAGGCGGCGTGTTCGCGCATGTGCAACGCGACCGGATACAGCGCTGGCCAATGCACCGGTTGGCTACGGTGATTTCGATTCTCTGGGGTTGCGCCGACCTCGTCGCCCTGGAAGTGATTTTACGTGTCCCGGTGGAGTTGCAACTGGATAGCAGTAACTTCCGGCGCTTAACTCTCCTCTATCTCTCTGCGGCAATACCCTTTTTTCTGACGGGATTGCTGTTCTCAGCACTGTTTGCGCGGAATTCCAGCATCGTGTCACGTCTCTATGGCGCCGATCTCTGCGGAGGCGCGCTTGCTTGCCTGGCCACGGTTCCGCTCCTGAATTATCTCGGCGGGCCGAATACCGTCCTGCTTGCCGCCGTCGTAATGGCCATTGCGGCCGCCGTGTGGGCGCGCGAAACCCGCTGGCGGACGGCCGGAATTGTGCTAGCCATCGGAATCGGCCTGCTCATCGCAATCAACTCTTTCCACCCCCTGCTCGACATCGTTTATGCAAAGGGCAAGTACCGTGATCCGTCGTGGGTGGAGTATGCGCGTTGGAATGCGATCTCCCGCATTGAAGTTGACCGTCATTACGACGGATCCAAGTGGATCGTGATTGATGCCGACGCCTCCACCGCCATCATGAATGCAGATCCGCAACACTGGAACGAAACGGCCTGGGCCGCGACTCTGCTGAACTCGGCGCCCGCGCTCAGTAACGTGCTGCGGCCGCATGGCGCGTTCGCCATCATTGGCCCAGGTGGAGGTGTGGACGTGTTGCGCGCCATCGCCGCCGGCAGTCCCAAGGTGACGGGCATTGAGATCAATCCCATCATCGTCAACAACATTATGCGGGGCCGCTACGCCGAGTACGCCAATCACCTATACGATCTTCCTCAAGTGGATATGCACGTCAGCGATGGGCGTTCGTTCATCCGCAACTCGCAGGATCGCTACGATGTGATTCAGATGACGCTGGTGGACACCTGGGCTTCGACGGCAGCCGGGGCCTTCGCGCTGAGCGAAAACAATTTGTACACCGTAGAAGCTTTCAAGGAATATTTTCAGCATTTGAAACCGGACGGCATGATCGCCATCACCCGCTGGGAATTCAAAGAACCACGCGAGGCCCTGAGAGTGGTGGCAGTCGCGATGGAGGCTCTGCACCAGCTGGGCGCTTCCAATCCCGCCCGTCATTTCATCCTGGTCTCCGACGGCGACATCAACGAAGATGGCAGGCCGGTGCTGGTGCTCGGCAAACGTTCGGAATTCACGGCCGAGGAAGAAGCGATTGCCCGCCAGCACGTGGAGAATCATTCGAACCTCGTCCTGCAATACCTGCCCAGCGCGCCCGGCTCGAACGCCTTTTCGCAATTGATAGCCAGCAACGATCCCGTCGGATTCGCCCGCCAGTACAAGTTCAACGTGGCTCCGGTTACCGATGACGCGCCCTTCTTCTTCTTCACCCTGAAACTTGGCCAGATGCTGGATCAGGAGTTCGACGAAGGCATGGACTGGAAGGTGAATTTAGGGGTGGTTGTTCTGGGCATGGTGCTGCTCTTGTCAGTGGTTGCGGTACTGGCTTTTATGATTGTTCCCCTGCTGCTGGGAACGCGCGGCCAGCCCGCGCGCGCCTTGCCGCTTCTCTACTTCATTGCCATTGGACTGGGCTATATCCTCGTCGAGATCGCTTTCATCCAGCGGTTCGTTCTGTTTCTGGGCCATCCCACCTATGCCCTGACCGTGGTTGTGTTTCTCATGCTGCTGTCCAGCGGAATCGGCAGCCTGACCTCGCGCCGATGGCTGGGCAGCACTGTGTTGGGACGCGTACCACTGCTTGCCGTTTCCGCGGCAATCCTGGCGTACATATACCTGCTTCCAGCGATTCTGCCGGCCTTGATCGGGCTGCCTTTTACGGCCAAGCTGCTGGTAAGCGCCATTCTGCTGATCCCGCCGGGATTTGCTATGGGAATGCCCTTCCCCACCGGTCTGCGAGTTCTCGCCGGGGCACCATCGGGGGGACTTCCCGCGGTTGAGCAGAGCAGGGAGAATTCCATTGAGTGGGCGTGGGCGATGAACGCCGCGGCCAGCGTCCTGGGATCGGTCCTGGCGATTGCGATCGGCATCCGCTTTGGCCTGAAAATGACCTTGCTGTGCGGGGCGGTGGCCTATGCACTCGCAGCCGTGTTGTTCGCGCTCCTGGGGCCACGAACCGACTCGCACCTAATTTAGCTTTGATATCATGCGAACAAGTCCGCTGCTCCCACGCCACGCGGGGAGAGGAGCGCGTTGTGGTCGGCGGGAGGCCGGGTGCCTAGCCAGAAGCAGTTGCGATGGTCGGAGCTGAAGGTCGGCATCACTGTGATCGTCGCCCTGGTGGCCTTCGCCATTTTGATCTTCATGATCGGCGGCGCCGGCGGCCTGTTCACCCGCAAAATTATTCTGTACTCCTACTTTGACAATGCTAGCGGATTGCGCGTGGGAGCACCCGTACGCCTCCAGGGAGTCGATATCGGTAATTTGGTTGGCATTCGCGTCGTTAGCAACAAGCCGCTTACACCCGTTGAAGTCAAGATGAAGGTGAGTACGCGTTATCTGAACAGCTTGCGCGCCGACGCCGTTACTTCGCTGGAAACGGCTGGAGTGTTGGGAGAAACCTTCGTAGAAATCGACGGTGCGCAAGCGCACGGACCTCCGGTGCAGGACGGTGCCGTGCTGGCCACCCGCGAGCATCCCGATTTCCAGGACGTGGTTCGGGCGAGTCAAAGCACGCTGCAAAACATGGATGCGCTGCTGAAACGTCTCGACCGGATCGTTGCATTCGTGGAGAGTGGTCAAGGATCGATTGGCAAACTGATTTACGATCCAACCCTCTATACCCGGTTGAACTCCACTCTCAATGAATTCCAAACGGTAGTGTCCGAAGTCAGCCAGGGCAAAGGAAGCATCGGTAAGCTGGTGGCCAGCGATGAGCTTTACAACAAAGCGAACGCCAGCGTTGATCAGCTGAATAAGATTTTGGACGAGATTCAGCAGGGCAAAGGCTCCGTCGGCAAGTTCCTGAAAGATCCCACGCTTTACGACAATGCCAACCAGACCGTCGCCAATGTCCGCAAGTTCACCGAAGATGTGAGCAGCGGAAAAGGCGCGCTCGGCAAGTTGACCAACGACCAGGAGTTCGCCGCCAAGCTGCAGAGCACGATGGACCGGATCGCCGCGATCACCGCGGACCTGCAGGCTGGGCAGGGCAGTGCGGGAATGCTGCTGAAGAATCCTTCCCTGTATCAGAACACGGATCAGATGCTCATCGAAACCCGGGCGCTGGTCAAAGCCATCCGGGAAAATCCCAAACGCTATTTGACCTTCCGCGTGAAAGTTTTTTGATTGCAGTCGGGAACTGGTTTGATGTGCGGCTTTTAGCGGGCTACGGTTGCATCCGCCTGCTCGTGAGCGTGATAGCTGGAACGGACCAGGGGCCCGGATTCCACGTGGCGGAATCCGAAGCGCAAGGCTTCTTCTTTCAAAATCCCGAATTCTTCTGGCGTGTAAAAGCGCGCGATTGGCAGATGATCGCGCGATGGTCGTAAATACTGGCCGACCGTGAGAATGTCGACGCCACGTTCACCCAGATCCCGGAACACTTCGACCAATTCATCCATGCTTTCGCCCAGGCCAACCATGACTCCACTTTTGGTGACCATGGCGGGGGAGAACTCCTTGGCTTTTTCAAGCAGATCTAGGGTGCGCCGATAACGCGCTCCGGAGCGCACGGCACGGTAAAGGCGAGGGACGGTCTCGGTGTTGTGGTTGAGAACATCAGGCTGGGCATTAAGTACAACGCGCAGCGGCTCGTCGAGTCCCTGGAAATCAGGAATCAGAACCTCGATCCGGCAAGCAGGGGCCAGCTCGCGAACCAGGCGGATGGTTTCGGCGAAGATGCGGGCGCCTCCGACATTATCGTCATCGCGGTTCACACTGGTGATTACCGCATGTTTCACCCTGAGCGTCGCCACCGCCTCGGCCACACGGCGCGGTTCTTCATAGTCGATGGGCCCAGGCTTTCCTTTGGGAACCGCGCAGAAGCCACAACGGCGCGTGCAGATGTCTCCCAGGAGCATGAAGGTAGCGGTGCCGTGGTTCCAGCATTCGCCAATGTTGGGGCACTGCGCCGATTCGCAGACCGTGTGCAAACCCAGGCCGCGGGCCAACTTCTTGAGGTGATGAAAATTATCGCCCATGGGCGCGCGCGCCTTCAGCCAAGCCGGTTTGGGCTGCGGCAGCCTGGGGCCGAGTTCGATCTGGATCAGTTGGGACGCACCCGCCATCTATCTTTTGATTCTACAGGCAGACCGGCAGATTCGCGAGGCAGGTCAGCTGAAGTGGCTGCCACGAACTGCCGGTCTTTCTCGGGCTACGTGCCCGTCAGCAATGGCCCGTCATTTCTCAGGAGCAACTACGACCAGGTGAAAAGTTCCTGGTTTCGGTTTGGGACGGCCGTGGGGATTATCCGGAGTCGGCTTCGGAGCGGGTCCGAACTCAGCGCAGGATAAATAGATTTTGTGAGTTTGCGGATCCAGCGCCATGGTTCGCGCCCGCTTTTCGGTCTTGGCGTTTTGGACGACCGTATATTTGTCGGGGCTCTCCTGTTTGACCACCGTCAGCGTGCCGTCGGAATTGGAAGAGAAGATTAGCTTCTTATCTGCGTCGTAAGCGGTGGCATCGGGATCCTCTCCAATCGCGACTTTCGCCACCTGCTTGCCGCTATCGGCATCGGTTACCACCATCGTTTTATTCGAGCACACGGAGAACAGGCGTCGACCTTCGGCATCCATGGACAGCCCAGACGGCTCCTCGCAGGGCGCAAGCGACCACTCGTTCTGTACCTTCGTCCCATCAGGGTCGAGCCGCACCAGCGAGTTCTTAGTCTCGATATTCACGTAGACATTACCTTTGCCGTCGGTGGCGGGAAATTCAGGCTTTCCGCTGAGCGCGATAGTGGCGATCACTTTTTCCCCCTCAGCGTCAATGACAGTGGCATTGTTGCTACGGCCGTTGAAAGCAAATACACGTTTCTTCGTAGGTTCGTAAAGAACGCCGTCGGGATTCTCGCCGGCTTTTATTTTTTGCCTGACCGAGTTTGACTTGAGATCGAATACCACGACGACATTATCCCCTCCGTCGGTGATGAAGCCCTTATTGAGATCATCGGCCAGCGCGATGCCATGAATGTGCTTCATGCCGCCGATGCTGCCCACCTGCTTGCCCGAGTCCAGATTGACGACTTGCACTTCGGTTCCATGAGAAACATAAAGCTGACGATTGGAGGCGTCGGCAATCAGATAATCCCAGCCCTCGTCGCCGGAGAGCGGAATTGGGCTAGTGGCAGCGTACTGCTGAGCGCTTAGAGCAGCTGCGGTTCCAAGAACGAGAAGAACTGCCGCAAAAATGCGAAGACGCATCGGAAAGCCTCCCGGTTTAATTTTGCAAATCTCAACCAGACACAACGGATTTAGCTCTGCGATTCTCAAGAATACTTCCTTAAACGAGCCTTAAGGGCGAGAGACCTGGCGCGGATGGTGCCGAATGAATGTGCAAAAAAAATGGGTTCGCAGAGGTGCGAACCCATTGATCAGCAGATTTTCTCCGTTCACTGCTGAGGGGGAGGTGTAGCCGTGGTGCCAGGAGTAGTAGTGGGCGGCACTGCTCCGGGATTGCCACCCGGTCCCGGATTGCTACCGATGCCGGTGTTGCTGCCGCTCGGAGGCGTGGTAGTGCTAGGCGAGGTGGTCGTCCCCGGCGTGGTGGTTGTGGTTCCCGGAGTCGTTTCCGGTGAAGTTGTTGTACCGGGGCTGGTCGTAGTCGTACCCGGATTGGTGGTCGTGGTTCCCGGCGTAGTGGTGGTCGTTCCCGGATTTTCCGGAGTAGTCGTGCCAGTACCGGTCTGCCCCGAGGTTCCGGTAGTCCCCGTTTGACCCGTCGTAGCGGAACCGGTGGTGCCCGATTGCGTAGTAGTACCCATCGAGCCGGTTTGGCCCGTGGTGCCGGTCGTGCCGGCGGTGCTGCTGGATGTGCCAGCCTGGCCTGCCGCGCCGGTTGAAGCCGATCCTGTGCCCGCGCCAGCGGCTTGCGTCATCATGTTAGCGGCGAGCAAACCTTCCGTGGCAAATGGCTTATGCAGCGAGGAGGTCGGCGATGGGGCTGCTCCTTGCTTGCAATGATCGGCAACCTGGGTGACGCTGGTGACCTGGAATACCTGGCCCGCACCCGCGCTGCTGTTCGTGCCTGCCATTCCGCTGTTGGCCGAACCCGATACGCCCGCTTGGCCTACGCTGCCGGTTCCTGTGCCTGTGCTGGCGCTAGCGCTGGCGTTCGTTCCCGGCTGCGCGCTCGGATTGGCTCCGGAGGAACTCATGGCCGAACTTCCGCCCGGCTGGCCGGTAACCTGGATTTCCTGGCCAATATGGGTGCGCAATTGGTCGAAATTGCCAGTGAGCGTATAAACCGTGCCGTTGGTTGCGGTGAGCGTGTAATTCGCGCTTGCCGCCGAACCGCTAAGGCACCCGGTAACCGAGTTGCCGCTAGCGCTGCCTGCGGAAGAGTTCATACCGGCCTGCCCGTTGGTTGAACCCATTCCTGCACCGGAAGAAGGATTGGCGGTCTGCCCGGACGATCCGTAGGAGCCTTGCGCGCCCGTGCTGTTCTGAGTCCCAGCCTGCGAACCTGCGGTAGAGCCCGCCTGCGGGTTGCCGGTGGTCGTAGTGGTCTGAGTCGTGGTGGTGGATGTCTGCGAGTTGCCGCTGCTTTGGGAACTGGTAGCTGGCGTGGTGGCGGTCTGCCCTGTGCTGCCCATCGAATCTGTGCTGCTGGGTGATGTGCTCTGGGCAACAACCCAGGTCCCGCACAGCAGGAGGACAGACAACAACGTTGTCCGTGCTGTCATATGTGGTGCCTCCGCGGATTGCGAAATTTAAATCGAAGTGACGCTTCAGTGTCCGCCTTCTGCCTCAAAGGGTGTATCAGTTGGAGTCCTTAAAACACTCCGGGTTATCGCGTAGCTGCCAAGTTACTGAGGGGAACGTGTTTGGCAGCGAACAGAGATGCTGTCCTGGTTGAGCTACGATGGTCGGGTGCAAAGAACATCTCGCAATGTAGGGCTGGCTCGGGCCTTATCTAAGCTGGGCTACTGCTCGCGATCGCAAGCGGCAGAGTTGATCCGCGCCGGACGCGTGACTCTGAATCGAAAACCGCAACGCGATCCAGAGTGTCCCGTGAAGTTGGAGAAAGACCGGATCGCAGTCGACGGGCAGCCGGTCGCGGCGGGCAAGAAGGTGTACCTCGCGCTCAATAAACCGAGGGGCGCGGTGACCACCGCCTCTGATGAAGGAGGACGCCAGACGGTGTACGACTTCGTGGAGAAAGGATTACCGTGGGTTGCTCCGGTTGGTCGACTGGATATGGCCAGCGAAGGATTGCTGCTGCTGACCAACGATTCCGAATGGGCGGCGCGAATTCTGGATCCGCGAACTCATCTCGACAAGATTTATCACGTGCGGGTGAATTCCCCTGCCGGCGACGACCTGCTCAGGTCTCTGGAAAAGGGCGTGGAGAATAATGGCGAGCTGCTGCGAGCCAAGAGCGCCAAAGTGATTCGCGGCGGCGAACGCCGGGCCTGGTTGGAGATTGTGCTGGACGAGGGCAGAAATCGGCATATTCGCCGCATGTTTGAACAGCTCGGGATTGAGGTGATACGCCTGCTACGGATGGCTATAGGACCCCTCCAGTTGGGCGAATTGGCGAAGGGAAGCACCCGGCCTCTGACTAAAGCGGAAAAGAAAGCACTGGACGAGGCGATGTCGAGATCAGGAACAGCGCGAAAGGAAATTTCTTCGGCACGGAAGAGGAAGTCCCGGCCGGGAGCAGTCAGCGAATCGACTCGATAGTTTCCTCTGAGCGCGGGCTTTCATTTCCACGCAGATCCACCGCCGAGATGGAATATTGGTACTCGTTTCCGCGCACGACGTCGGTGTCGCGGAATGTTGGCGTCTTTAGCGGCTCACCGTTAATCTTCCGCCAGTCCGCATTTCCTTGCCGCCGATAGATGTTGTAGCCGGCCAGGTCAGCCTCCGAATTGGGCGCCCAAGTCAGGTCGATGAAAGGTTGCTGACCTTCCCCGGAGGCCACTGCCTGCACTCCGTTCGGCTGCGCCGGCGGAAAGATATCGTTGACGACAACCCCAATCGGCGGGGAATCGTCCCCCTCAACCTGGAATTCGGCGTTTCGCGAAAGACTGAGATTGCTGACCACCGTGATCCAGTAATCGTAGTTTTTCTGCCACTCCATGCCGCTATCCAACAACCTCGGTTGTGCTGCCAAACTCACCGGCAGTTCGCCCGCGACGGCCGCCACTTTGGAGGCGCGCTCACGTCGGTAAACGCGGTACGTGTAGCTGACTCCAGGACTCTGCACCTCGGGCAGTACACCAGTCCAGTTCAGAACCACACCGTCAGCGGTCACGGAGGCGCTCAAATCAGAAGGAGGCGGCAGAGTAGGCACCATGGGAATCAGGATCTGATTCGATAGCCCGGCACTGCGAAGCTCTGTATTCTGCGTCTCCACCGCATAGGTGATCAGCCCAGTGGGATCTTCTTGCTGAAGCTTCGGTGAGAGAACGTCGGTGTACGTGGCTACTCGTGGCGGGGGAGCAGGTTTGTTTTTATTGTTTGAATTGGCCGGGGCCGGTTGCGGCGGGGGCAAGTCTGAGGGTTGTAGAACGCCAACTGGATCGCAACGGTTAATGGCAACTTGCAGGCTGCGGCAGACGAGGGCAGGACCGAGGCGCCGGAAATTGGTGTTGTCGGTCGTCTTGCTGGGGACGGTCCAGACCAGCGTGACTTTGTCGCCTTTGCGAGCGCCGCGAAGATCGGTCACAGGTTTCGCCAGCTCAAGCGACGGAGGGAGCGGCGGACGCGGAGTGCCACAGGCCGTGAACACGGCCAGCAGTGTCGCCACAAACGATCGCGCAGCAATCTGGCGTGCCGGGAAACTCATGCGAGCGGAAGTAAAGAGGGTAACACGACCACAGCAGGTGACTATGAATCGTGGAGACCTGGGGTAACTACGGAATGCCGTTTGTCGGAGACATTACTGCAGCAGCAAAGCGACGAGACTTGTCATCCCTGATCTCTCAGCCCACCAGTTCCCTGACGGCGTCGCGAAATACTTTGGTGTGCCGGTCGACATGTTCGGCCTCGGTCACCGGCGACATCAGCGCCATGTTGTGAAATGGGGTCAGCAGGATTCCTCGGTTCATGGCATACAGATGCATGAATCGTTCCAGTTCGAAATCCATGGCGTCGTGGGCCTCAGCGCCATTGCGCGGTTCCTTGGGAGCGAATAAATACTCGGCGCGGCAGCCCAGGCGAGTTACAGTCCAAGCGATACCGAAATCTGCGATCGCCTTCTGCACTCCGGCTGTCCAGCGTTCGGCCAAAGGAATCATCCGGGCAAAAGCTTCTTTCGTGAGCACCTTCTGCAAAGTTGCCCGCATGGCGGCCAGTGAAAGAGCGTTACCCGCGAGCGTTCCGCCGATGCCCCCGGTATCGCAATCTTCCAGGCTCATGCGATCGGAAACCAGTTTGGCAACTTGCTCGGTGAATCCGTATACCGCACCGGGAACTCCGCCGCCAATCGGTTTGCCAAATACCAGGAGGTCGGGCTGGAGGTTTTCGCTGCGGGTAAAGCCTCCCGGTCCGGCGCAGATCGTGTGAGTTTCGTCGATGATCAGTAGGGTGCCGTATTTTTGCGTAAGCTCGCGCAAAGCCTTGTGAAAGCCCGGCGCGGGATGAACGATGCCAACGTTGGTCAGGGCCGGTTCGGCGAGAACACAGGCAACGTCGCGGGTCTGCAGCGCTTCCTCCAGCGCTTTCACGTCATTAAATTCCACAACCTTGGTTGTTATGGATGGGTCGACGGGTGGTCCGAGATTGCCCTTGCGTGCCCGCGCAGCCCCATCCTGCAAGGTGATGAAACTTTCGTCTACGGTTCCGTGGTAGCACCAGTTGAAAACAAGAATTTTGGGACGACCCGTAATGTGGCGGGCCAGGCGGATGGAGAAGCGGTTGGCATCCGTCGCGGTTAGAGCGAATTGCCAGAAGGGAAGTCCGAAACGTTTTTGCAGCTCTTCTCCGACCCAAATCGAGTCTTCGCTGGGTAACATGAGAGTGATTCCACGAGCTAATTGCTGTTGTACCGCCGACACCGTGGCGGCAGGAGAATGGCCGGTCATGGCTCCGGTATCCCCGAGGCAGAAATCCACGTAGCGATGGCCATCGGCATCGAAGAACTCCGCCCCTTGCGCTTCGCGCACAAAGGGAGGGAAGGCTCCGGCCCATTTGACCATCCAATTCATGGGAACGCCGCCCAGCAGGGACTTGCCGGCGCGTTCGAACAAGGCCCGGGATTTGGGGCGCTCATCGCGGAATTTTTTCTGTTCCCGCTGCATGAGCGATTGCAAGCGGAGGCGGTCAAGAATGCCTGTAACACTTCGGCTCGCGGTATCCATAATGCCGGGAAGTGTAGCATCCCAGGTTTGGCGGTGGCATTGACACCCATCACCAAGGGGTGTGAATAGCAGTAGGCGCACGGGATCATCGCGACTGCTGGTTTGGCATCCTTTATGTCTCAGGAACTCCCGCGCGGCCTGAATTCCAAGTATAGTAGTGAAAACTGTGGGCCCTTCCTGAGACAGAAGTATGCGTCGGACAATACCACGTGCGAAGAAAGCGCCCGCCGCGGGCAAACCGGATCTGGCGCAGACCCTTCTATCCCCAAGCCTCCTGGAATCTATTCCCGACGCAGTTGCGGCCGTAGACCAGCAAGGCGCGATCCTTCAGGTCAACTCTCAAACCGAGCAGATGTTCGGCTATTCGCACGATGAGCTCATTGGAAAACAGATTGAGTTGCTGGTACCGGAGCGCTACCGCCCACATCATCACGGCCACCGCGAGCAATACGCCGATAGGCCCAAGATTAGGCGGATGGGGGCGGGTTTGGATTTGTTTGGGCGGCGGCGGGATGGCTCGGAGTTTCCTGTCGAGATCAGCCTCAGCCCGATCAGGGGGAACGACGGCATGCTGGTGTTAAGTGTCATTCGTGACATCAGCGATCGCAAAAAAATCGAAGAGCAACTGCGGAAGGCTCACGAAGAATTGAAGCGCTGGTCCAGCCAGCAGTTGTTCGACTATCGCATGCGCCTGGCCGCGATTGTGGACTGGTCGGAAGACGCCATCATCAGCAAGGACCTGAATGGCGTGATCACTTCCTGGAATAAAGGCGCGGAACACATGTACGGGTATAGTGCCGAAGAAGCCGTCGGCAAGTCGGTGTCGATTATTTTTCCTAAAGAACAACCAGATGAGATCCAGCAGATCATGGCCAAGGTCCGCAATGGGGAGTCGATCGAGCATTACGAAGCAGCCCGCGTGAGCAAGGATGGGCGCCGGCTTACGATTTCCCTTTCGGTCTCGCCGATTCGAGACAGCGAGGGCAAGATCGTGGGTGCGTCGGCAATCGGACGCGACATTACCGACCAGAAGCGCGCGGAAGATCAACTCCGGCAAGCCCAAAAGATGGAAGCGGTGGGCCGCCTCGCCGGAGGAGTGGCACACGACTTCAATAACATTCTGGGTGTAATCAGCGCCTGCAGCGAGTTTCTCCGCGATCGCATTGACCGGGCTTCCCCGGCCGCACCCTATGTTGAGAACCTGCGCCGGGCTGCCGAACGCGGCGCCTCGCTGACGCGCCAGCTCCTGGTGTTCAGCCGCAAGCAAGTGGCGCAACCCCGGGTGCTGAATCTCAATGAGCGCTTACAGGAGGTCAGCAAGCTTCTGCGGCCGTTGATGGGCGATGATGTCGAGATAATTCTCACCGCCAGATCTGGATCGGTGTTCGTGGAAGCCGATCCCGGTCACTTGGATCAGATTGCCATGAATCTGGCGGTCAATGCCCGGGATGCAATGCCACATGGCGGCAAACTGATCCTGGAAACGGACGTGATGGATTTCGATGAGGCCTTTGCCCGCCTGCACTATCCGATGACCGCGGGAAGATACGTGCTGCTCGCGGTCAGTGACACAGGCGTAGGCATGGACGAAGTCACGCTGCAGCGTATTTTCGAACCTTTCTTTACGACCAAGGATGTCGGCAAGGGAACAGGCCTGGGACTGGCAACTGTGTACGGCATCATCAAGCAGGCGGGCGGATCCATCTGGGTATACAGCGAACCCGGACGCGGCACTACTTTCAAGATTTATCTGCCCTCGGCAGAAAGCAAGGTCGGGCTTGCCGCCGAGCCGGAACCGGAAGTTGCGGCCCCCAGACATGAAGGCACGACCATTCTGCTAGTCGAAGATGACGAGATGTTTGGCGCGCTCACGCGCCAGATGTTAGAGGAACACGGTTATCGGGTACTCAGTGCCAAGGATGGCAAGTCTGCCCTGGCTACGGTCGAAGCCAACGACGGTTCCGTGAAGCTGGTCCTGACGGATGTCGTAATGCGCGGGGTGAGCGGGCCTGAACTGGTTACCAATTTGCGGAAATCGCATCCCGGTATCAGGGTCGTGTACATGTCCGGCTACACCGGCGAGCTGATCGCCGCTCGTGATGTATTGGAATCCGGCATCACCCTTCTGGAAAAACCATTCACGCGGGCGGCGCTGCTGCAGGCCATCGATGCGGCGTTGGGATCGAAAATCAGCAATTAGCATTTGGCATGTGTTTTCGAGGGCGCGGCTTCACAGGCTGACCGAAAGACTCCTTGCGGAGGCAGCTTTGAAAGGCCGCGCTTCAGCCGCGCCGTCCGCAGCCGCATAAAAGATCGGGATTTAGAGACTGCGTGAGAACCTCGCCCCGAGGAAAATTCTGTTTACTGCATTGCGAGACTCTAACCCCAACGTCAAATCTGTCATCCCGAGCGCAGTCGAGGGACCTTGTGTTTACAGGCATGGCCTCAGCTCTCTGAATGGCGACTGCCAGCTAAAAGCTGAGAGCTGAAAGCTCCAAATCAAGCCCCCAGGGAATTACGGATGGCGGTTGCGATCGTATCGGCCAGCGCACGCATCTGCTTTTCCGATTCGGCTTCGATCATTACGCGCGCCAGCGCTTCGGTTCCCGAGTAGCGCACCACCACCCGCCCATTGCCATTGAGCTCCTTTTCCGCCGCTTCGATCGAGCGCTTGATCTCGGGGACCTGGGTAAAGGGTATCTTCTCGCGCACGCGGATATTTTGGATGGTCTGCGGGAAGACTTTGAGATCGGCCACGAGATCCGCGAGCGATCGCCCGCTGCGGACCATAATTTCCATGACTCGCAGCGCGGTAAGCAGGCCATCCCCGGTCGTGGCATCGCCATCGCGGAAGATGATGTGACCGGACTGTTCGCCGCCCAGGGTGGCTCCCGTCTTCAGCATCTCCTCCAGCACATATTTGTCGCCGACACTGGCGCGCAACATAGCGATTCCGGAGCGTTTGAGCGCGATCTCCAGCCCCATGTTGGACATGCTGGTGGCTACCACCGTATTGCCGATCAGGGCGCCGCGCGATTGCATATCGCGTGCGGCGATCAGTAGAACGGCATCGCCGTTAATGACGCGTCCCTGGGCATCGGCGAACAGGGCGCGATCAGCATCGCCATCAAAAGTTACGCCCAGGTCGACCTTGCCCTGCTGCTCACGCATTGCCTCGGCGAGCCGGTTGGGGTGCAGCGCTCCGCAGTTTTCATTGATGTTGGTGCCGTCGGGACGGGCATGAAGAAACGTCGCCCGAATGCCGCAGGCTTGAAATAGTTCTGGCGCTTCGGCAGTAGCAGCGCCGTTGGCACAGTCCACGAGCACTTTCAGGCCACTAAGGTCGCTGGAGATGTTCTGCGACAACCATTCAATGTAAGCGCGGCGCAAACCCGCGTCACCTGGCAGGGTGGAGAATGCCGCGGCATCTGGGGCGGGAGGCGCAGGATTCTGCAGGTGAGCAAAAATCTCGCGCTCGATCGCAAGCTCACGAGCATCCGGAAGCTTGTAGCCGTCGCCGGAAAAAACTTTGATCCCATTGTCGGTCCAGGGATTGTGCGATGCGGAGATGACGATGCCGGCGGAAAAGCCACGGGAGCGGGCCAGGTACGCGACTCCCGGCGTTGTGATTATGCCCGCGCTATGTACCTGTACCTTGATCGAAGCCAGGCCCTGAGCGAGGCAGTCGGCAATCCAGCGCCCCGATTCACGGGTGTCCTGCCCAATTACGGCGCTGGGTGAAGGTGTCGAGCGAGCCAGGTCGTGGCCGAGTGCCCGGCCGATGAGGTAAGTGCTGTCCTGGGTAAGTGGAAACTCCCCAGCGACACCACGAATGCCATCTGTTCCAAACAGCTGCCGTTGTTCGCTCATGAATTAATTAATACCGGAAGACCCGGAGGACCTCTCCATCATAACCGTGACATGCACCGGCGTGGGATTCACAACCTGGATCAGGGGGTCGGGAACGTAGACGTTCCTGGTGAAGGTTTGCGAACTGGTGACGCCGCTCGCATCGACAGGATCGGTGGTGGCAAAGTCAATGGCTTCGACTCGGGCACGCGGTCCGGTGATGTCGATTTGATCGGGATTCGCGATGACTTTTGCGATCCGTAACCCGGAGGCGAATTGACCCGTAACGCGCGGATGAACCTGTATTTGACGGCGGGCGCGAAGGTCGAAACTCAGTTCGAATTGGCTGGGCACCACCTGGACGATATCCAGATCGCGAGGCTCGCGAATATGCTGCGCGGTTAAATTGAAAGTACGCTCTCCGGGGCGGACGTCGCTCAAGTCCACTTCGACGTGTACCTGGTCCGCTCGAAGTCCTCGAACCAGCCGTTCCGGGCCGCGTACGCGAACCTGGGCGCTGGGCACATGCTCGGTGTTGATTTCCAGGTTGTCGGGCATGTGCTGAAATTCTATGGGAGCGTCCAGGGCGACTTCGGCAACAGGATCGCGAGCCAGGGCAAACCACAAACCCGCGGCCAGCACCAGCGAAAACAGTTTCAGCCCGAAATTCTCAATCACAAAGCGTTGTAGAAAGTCGCGCATCGCACCCTTTTACGAATCGAACGAGGAGTCGGAGCCCTTGGGAACGGAAGCGCGAGGGACTTCTTCATCGCCGCCATTGTTCTCCGAGGGAGTAGTGATCGTCGGCAGAGTCGCAGGCGGGACGTAGCGCCGCAAGACGTTACTCAGCCGGTTGCGCAAATGCTCAACCGCCATGTCCCGTTCGATTTTGCCGCCTATGGCGAGACTGATGGCGCCAGTTTCCTCGGAAACGACCACGGCAATCGCATCCGTTTCCTCGGTAATGCCGATGGCGGCACGGTGACGAGTTCCCAACTGCGTCGACAGTACAGGATTCATCGACAGAGGAAGAAAGCAGGCAGCAGCTGCGATGCGGTCGTTCTGAATGATCACTGCGCCGTCGTGCAGCGGAGCGCTGGGACGAAAAATAGTCGCCAGCAGATCATATGAGAGGTGCGCATCGAGCGGCACTCCGCTCTCGATGTAGGTGCGCAATCCGACCTCGCGCTCGATCACGATCAAGGCCCCAGTCTGATTCTGCGAGAACAGATTGGCGGCCAGCACAATATCGTCATAGGCATCGCCGTCTGCTCCATGCTGGTTGCGGAACGTAAGCCGCCGCCCCAGTCGCGCCAGCGCCTGACGGAGTTCCGGGGCGAACACCACGATGAGGGCAAACACCGCGTACGGAAACAAGACGCTGGCCAGCCAGTTCAGGGTGATGAGTTCGCCCAGCCGAACAAAGTAGAAAAATACCGCAACTGCGGTGACCGCGATCAACATGAGCGCGGCGCGGGTTCCGCGAATCAGGGCGAGGAACTCGTAGATGATGACCGCAACCAGCAGGATGTCGATGACATTGATCAGCGACACATGTGGCCAGGATGAAATAATTGGCTTCACTAAGTCCCCTGCTGACAGCAATTCACCGGCGTGGTGCTATCGCCATTGTAATCCAGTATTCTGACGCTAGGAGTCGGTTGCCGGGAATTGACTGTCGTCACCCCGAGAAAGATGTTCAGGGTCTCGTCCATGCGAAACAAGAACCCAGACCCCTTGCTTTCGCTCGAGATGAAAACCGGGGTTCATTGATTACTAACTACAGACCGATGGCTGGCTACTGACCTACTCCCGACTGCTGACGATTGACTGGGCATGCTGAACATCACTCCATCCGACCGTGTATTCGTGCTCACCGGGGCGGGCGTCAGCGCGGAAAGCGGGATCCCGACTTTTCGCGGTGCCGGCGGGCTCTGGCGGAACTACCGGATTGAGGAGGTCGCGTCTCCTTCTGCCTGGCACCGCGATCCCGGGCTGGTGTGGGAGTTCTATTCCATGCGGCGGCGAGTCGCTGCCGAAGCCAAGCCGAATGCCGCACATCTCGCTCTCGCACGATTGGAACGGGTACTTGCCGATCGCCTGTTTCTGTGCACACAGAACGTGGATAACCTGCACGAAATCGCTGGATCGCGCCGGGTTGTGCACATGCATGGAGAGCTGTTCAAGAGCCGGTGCGATACCTGCCGTCGTGCTCCGTTTGCAGATACAAACCTTTACGAAGCACCCGCGAAACTTCCCAGGTGCCAATGTGGAGCACTTGTCCGGCCTCATATCTGCTGGTTTGGAGAGATGCCATTCGAAATGGAGAACATCTTCCGGCGGCTGGATGCCTGCACTGTTTTTATTGCTGTCGGAACCTCGGGGTTGGTCGAACCTGCCGCCAGTTTCGTGGCGCATGCCAGTAAAAAGGCGCGAACCATCTTTGTAGGGCCGGAGGAACCGGCCAACCGGGCGGCTTTCACTAATTGCTATTCGGGTAAAGCTGGCGAAGTTCTGCCGCAACTGTTCCAGCTGAAGGAAGAAGCTGGCGGATGAATATCAGACGCATCGGCGCCGGGGTGTTAGTGGCCGGGAGTATTGGGTTAATTGTGCGCTCGCCGGATCGCCTCTTTGGCTTTCTCCGCAACGTTTTCGCCCTGGCAAATATCGCCTTATTCCTCTTTGCAGCCGCTGTGCTGGCATGGTTCCTGTACGCGGTAATCCTGCGCCGCCTTTGGCGCGCCCGGCGAATCGCCAATGCCCGCATGCGACGGATGCTCCGCGAAGCCGGCGAGCGGGACCAGAATTTCACGGCACGGAACTAGAAAAGGGAGTAGCCGGCCGATTCTCGTATTGATTGTTGCCGCTATTCCAGATCTCGCCAGTTCAGACCCGCACCCATCTCGACCAGCAATGGAACGTGCAGCGGATGCACGTTCTCCATGGCTTCGCGAACCAGCGTTTTCATGCGGTCGACCTCTCCCTCGGGAACATCGAAGACCAACTCGTCATGGACCTGCAGGGTCATGCGGGCAACCAGCTTTTCTGCCCGAATAGCCGCATCAATGCGGATCATGGCCAGCTTGATTAAATCCGCAGCGGTTCCCTGTAATGGAGTATTCACCGCAGTGCGTTCGGCGAATCCCCGCATATTGGCATTTTTGCTGTTGATGTCAGGGATGGGACGAATGCGGCCGAACAGCGTCTCCACCCGTTGATTGCGGCGGGCTTCTTCCAGGGTCCTATCGATGAACTTGCGAACGCCCGCGTATTTCTCGAAATAGGCATCGATGAAACGCTTGGCTTCGGATTTTTCGATACCCAGGTTCTGGGATAGTCCGAAGGGCGATAGTCCGTAAACGATCCCGAAATTTACAACCTTAGCCTGGCGGCGGTGTTCGGCGGTCACCATTAGAGGAGGCACGCCGAATACCTGAGATGCGGTGAGGGTGTGAATATCATCTCCCCGGCGGTAAGCCTCGAGCAGCAATGGGTCCTTCGAATAGTGCGCCAGCAGACGCAGTTCAATCTGCGAATAGTCGGCCGCCAGGAGAACGTGCCCCGGTGCGGCAATGAAGGCGGCGCGAATCTCGCGTCCCAACTCGGTGCGAATCGGAATGTTCTGCAGGTTCGGGTTGACCGAGGCCAGTCTTCCGGTAGCTGTTCCTGCCTGGATGAACGTCGTGTGCAGCCTTCCGCTTTCGCGATTCACCAGTGCGGGCAGAGCATCGACGTAGGTCGACTTGAGCTTTGACAACTGGCGGTATTCAAGAACCAGGCGCGGAGCGTCATGGCTAAGAGCCAGTCCTTCTAATACGTCCACGGCGGTCGAAACTGTACGCCCCTTACCGTATTTCACCGGTTTGGGGAGATTCAGCTTGTTGAAAAGCACGTCGCCGAGTTGCCGGGGCGAGTTAATGTTGAACTCCTGCCCACAACATTCGTAGATTTCGCGTGCCTTGGCGTCGATTTGGGTTTCGAGTCGTTGTGAGAATGTCGCCAGGGCAGCGGTGTCGATCTTCACCCCGGCATCCTCCATCCGTGTCAGAACCGGAACTAGGGGAAGGTCGATCTCCTCATAAATCTTGAGCAGGCCGGATTGCTCGACTTCCTTGCGCAGGGCGTCGGCAAGACGGCCGGTGAAGTCAGCTGATTCGGCAAGCGCGCCGCCCAGCTTCAGGTTGAAACGGCGAAGCGCAACCTCGGCCAGACCATGCGAAGAGTAGGTTGGATCCAGAAGATACGAGTACAACATGGGGTCATGGCGCAGTCCGTTTACCTCGACCCCGAGCGCTTGGAGCGCATGAATGGAGGCCTTTGCGTCGTGAATGGATTTGGGCAGCTGAGGGTCTGCCAAGGCGGTTCTTAAACGTTCGGCCGCCTCGCCATCATCCAAAGAGATGGTGAGAGCTGCAGCCGGTTCGGCCGAGATCGCGATGCGATCAACCGCAGGCGGCACGCTGCTCGTTGCGTCACCTTCCATGAGCAACAGGTTTTCCTGGGGCTCGCTTTCGTCTTCCTCTTCGGAAAAGACAGCAGCTGCCGCCGCCTCGCTTATCTTTAAAGCTACGGAAAGCGTGCCGGTCTTCCCCGACAACTTGAGAACCCGTTCGACGTCAGCCGCGGATGTCGCTTCGGCGTAGTGAACCTCCCCCACCTGCATGCTGGGAAGCAGGTCCTTGAGCAGAGATGTGAATTCCAATTCCGTGAAGAGTTGGCGCAGAGCCTCGACCTCTGGTTCCCCGGCGAGCATTGCGCTGGTGTTCAGTTCAACCGGAACGTTGCGATCAATGGTCGCAAGCTGCTTGCTCATGATGACCGCGTCACGATTATTCAGGAGCGATTCGCGGTAGGTGCGCTTTTCCACTTCGGCAGCATGATCGAGCGCCGCTTCCACGCTGCCGAAACGCCTGATTAACTCAACCGAACCCTTATCGCCGATACCGGGCGCGCCGGGAATGTTGTCAATGCTGTCGCCGCGCAGCGCCATAACATCCACCACTCGGTTGGGTGGCACACCCAGAATTTCTTCCACCTTGGTGGCGTCGCAAATGAGATTGTCTTTGGGAGGATTCAGAACGCAAACCCGCTCGTTGACGAGCTGCAGCATGTCCTTGTCGCTGGAGACCACGTACACGGCATAAGACTCGGCTGCAGCTCTTTCGGCCAGGGTGCCGATCACGTCATCGGCTTCATAGCCGCTGGATTCCAGAATCGGAATCCGATAAGCCTCAAGTGCGCGGCGAATGTAGGGAAGCTGCTGGGCCAGATCCTCCGGCATTTGCGCCCGGTTCGCCTTATACCCGCCATATTTGATTTCCTGGAACGTCTGGGTCTTGATATCGAACTTGCGGACCACGGTGATCGCCTCGGCCTGGCGATCGCGGAACGTGGGAGCGCTGACGTCGAAGACCGCAGCCAGGTATTCCGGCGAGAAATCATCGCGCAGCTTGCGCAACATGTTCACAAAAACGTAGGTCGCGGCTGTGGGCAGGCCCGACTTGGTGGACATCGAGCGTTGCCGCGCCATGGCGTGATAGGCGCGGAAGATGAAAGACATCGAATCGATGAGGAAAATGCGCCCTTTTTCTCCAATCGGAAGTTTCGCCGGGCGAGAAGGGGCCTTTTCCGGAGTGTCGGCGGTGACCACTTCAGCTGCTTTGGCCGTTGATGTCTTCTTAGGGGACAAACCTCAAGTTTACCAGCGAGGGTCGGGGTGGTGATCCACTGTCATCCCGACCGAGGGCTTCCAGTCAGGGTACAGGACCTTGTGTTTCAGTGCTGCTGCTCAGGAGCCCTGCCGTACTCGGTGGTGTAATGCAGCTTGATCTCACCACAGGTTCCCTGTTCCGGAGAATAGACCACACAGGTGTCGAACGGGTGAGAGTAGACATGCAAGCTGACTGCACGGGTGTTGAACTCTCGTGGATTGAATACGCGATGTACCGGCTCCTTCGGATCGACCGCACACGGGTGGTTGATATTCATCTCGATTGTCTCGGCCGGCTCAAGGCGGCACTTACCGTGATCTAAATCCTGCTGCAAAACGCGGTAATTGCCGACCATGAGCCGACCGATAGGGACGGCCATCCAGCAGTTCTGGTCGCGATGGTTGTGCACGGAGCTGACCTGACCTACCTCCCAGCAGATGGCAAGCAATTCGTAGAGCGGAGTCTTATCGATCAGGTTGCGCGTGTAGTGCTGGCGGTCCCAGGTCAGATAGGGCGCAAGCGTGTCAGGTGCCACCGGGCTGGTCTGCAAGAACTCTAGAATTCGGTCGACGCCGGAAAACGCCGATTCCGGAAACTGACGTATGGCGGCGACAAAATGGCTGATCGGAACTGGTTTTGCGAGTGGTTGTGTGTTCATTCAATCACCCCCAGGGTGTCAGTATAAGCCCCCAACCCGGCTAATCATCTCTGGTCGGGGAACGTCGCCCCTCAACTTCGCCGGTCTGACAGATCATTCCAGGAACATGCAATCCCCATAAGAGTAAAACCGGTATTTCTGCTGGACAGCGTGCTGGTAGGCCGCTAGTACAGGATCCCGTCCTCCGAGTGCGCAGACCAGCATCAGCAAAGTCGATTGCGGCAGATGGAAGTTGGTCAGCAACCCGCTAATGATTTGGAACGAGTAGCCGGGATAGATAAACAGGTCCGCTTGGCCGGTTTCGGCGTGTACCCGGCCCTCCAAACGTGCCGCGAACTCAAGCGTGCGAACCGTGGTCGTACCAACCGCGATGACCCGTCGCTTTGCGTCCAGTGCAGCATTGATTTGGCCGGCCGCACCCGCGTCAATCCGGTACCACTCGGCATGTACCCGATGTTCCTCGACACGCTCGACGTGAACGGGCTGAAAGGTGCCCAGTCCAACATGGAGGGTGATTTCCGCAGTTTCAATCCCACGACGATGGATTTGATCCAGGATCTCGGAGGTGAAGTGTAATCCGGCAGTGGGCGCAGCCACCGATCCGCGTTCCCGGCTGTAAACCGTCTGATAACGGTCGCGATCGCCAGCGCGATCGGGACGGCTGATATACGGAGGCAAGGGCACGTGGCCGATCTGCTCGATCGAGTTCCAGAAATCGCCCGTGGGACTGAAACGTATAGTCCTCTGGCCGAAAGCTCCCCGGGAGAGAACTTCGGCCTGCAGTTCATTGCGTTCGCCAAAGTAGATCCGCTCGCCGACCCCTATCTTCCGGCCGGGGCGGACTAAGCATTCCCAATCATTCGGATCCTCAGAAACCTGAGCGGTAAGCAATACTTCTACCCGGCCCCGCAGGAAATCCTTGGCTGCCGGATTCCTGGGGCTTAGGAGTTGGGCACGGGCGCCAAAACGATGTCCGAAAAGGCGGGCTGGGAAGACCCTGGTGTTATTGAAAACAAGCAGGTCCTCCTCGCGCAGCAGGCCGGGAAAGTCCCGAAAGTGGAGGTCATGGAGGGCTCCGGACCGTCGATCAAGGTGCAGAAGGCGAGAAGCAGCCCGATCCGGGAGTGCCTCCTGGGCAATCAGGTCTTCAGGAAGATGGTAATTGAAGTCGGCGACTAGCACGGTGTTAACGAAGACAGAATTTTTTTGTCTGAGACCTTGACCTTCACACGCACAACCGACAACATAAGTTGTATCACCCGCGCGTCGTCGTCTGCGATCTTCGGGATGCCCCACCCGAGAATGCGGGGTGATTTCATCACCGTATGGCTAGTGAACGCGAGTACCGAGCCGAAATTGTCCGACTGGGCAAGTTGATGCATAGTTGCGGCTTCGTCGCCGGCATGGACGGCAATCTTTCGGCCCGGCTAGACGAAAATCGCATACTGGTTACGCCCACCTCGATGAGCAAGGGCTTAATGCAGCCTTCCGACCTGGTCGTCGTCGACTTGGAAGGGCGGAAACTCCGCGGACGGCGTAATACTTCCAGCGAGATCGGTATGCACCTGCTGATTTATAGGTTGCGCCCCGATGTCCGAGGCATCGTGCACGCGCATCCCCCGACCGCTACCGGCTTCGCTGCGTCGGGAATGGCTCTCAACCAGCCGCTGGTTTGTGAACTTGTGGTCGGATTGGGATGCGTGCCCTTGGCCAGATATGGCACCCCGGGCACGGCGGAGCTTGCAGAAGCCCTGGAGCCGCTGGTTCCCGATTACGACGCTATCCTCATGGCCAACCACGGGGTGGTGGCCTATGCGCACGACCTGCTGCACGCCTATATGAAGATGGAGACCGTGGAGCACTTTGCCAGGATCGCTCTGGTGGCTCACCTGCTCGGAAATGAGCAGCCGCTGGGTGACGGCGAGATCGAGAAGCTGCTGGCCGCACGGAAGAGCTACATGGGAGCGCAATCGGCGGCGCCTATGCGGCCATCGCGGCACAACGGGGGTAGCGGAAATCATGCGTCTACAACGTCGAGCGGGTCTGCTCAGAAGCCTGCGATTCCCGAGCGTTCGAAGTAGCTACATCTCCGGCCCGTCATGTTCCTGTTTGGCGGCCCTGTTAATCCTGGTGATTTCCTCATATTCTTTTCCTATGGCATACGGATCAACGATCGCTATTGAAGACCAGAGCCTCGGCTGGATGAGCGCGTCCATCGAGAAGTTGCAGGCAGAGCTGATCACCAAGCACGGCGAGGCGCAGCGTGCGCGCATCAATCGGGGCCTGCATCAGGTCATGGAATATTGGCGATCGTCGGATGGCGATGCCGAGGTATTCGAAGACTTCGTGCGCAACAATTTCGCCGGCGATCAAGCCAGCCTGGATGCAAGCTTCCATCGTTATCAGGACCTGCTGGAACAACTCCGTGGACACATGCACGAGATTCAGCGCGTGTTCCGGCAGCAAGCCGACCTCGATCTCGGCCCCATGCTTCCTTTCGACGAGGTGTTCGCCGGTTATGACCCGTCCGCGCACGTAGTGGACGATTTCTTTGATAACAAGTTGGCTTTCATCGTGTTGCTCAATTTCCCGCTCACCACGTTGGAGCAGCGGTTGCACGATGGTCCTCAGTGGACGCGGCGACAGTGGGCGGAAGTGCGCCTCGCCCAGACATTCTCCAAGCGCGTACCCGCCGACGTGAATCTGGCAATCTCCCAGGCAGCAGCCGAATCGGATCATTACGTTGCCGAATACAACATCTGGATGCACCACCTGGTCGACAACCAGGGCCAGCGGCTGTTTCCGCCGAAGCTGCGCCTGCTGAGCCACTGGAATCTGCGCGACGAAATCAAAGCCGACTACGCCGACAAGGCCAATGGCTTGGCCAAACAGAGAATGATCCAGCAAGTCATGGAGCGCATCGTTACCCAAACCATTCCCGCAGCGGTGATCAACAATCCGCAGGTGGACTGGAATCCATTCAGCAATGCCGTCACCCCTGCGACCGAGAACGACTCCGACTTCACGCCTGGCCGACGAGAAATCAACAATCGCCCGGAACCGGCCACGCGCTATGCCATGCTGCTCAAGACCTACCAGGCGGCACGAAAGGCCGACCCGTATTCACCGACCGCGCCAACACTGATGGCCAGGCGTTTTGATGAGGACCGGGAAATTCCCGAGGAACGCGCCCAAGCTATGCTGGAGCAGGTGGTCTCCTCGCCGCTTGCCGCCCAAGTTGCCCAACTGATTCAATCTCGTCTGGGCCGGCCGCTGGAACCGTTCGATATCTGGTACGACGGGTTCCGTCCCCGCAGCACGCATAGTGAAGCGGAGCTCGACGCGATCGTCGCGAAAAAATATCCCACGCCCGAGGCTTATCAGCGCGATATCCCCAGCCTGCTCATGAAGCTGGGCTTCAAGCCGGAGCGCGCACATTATCTGGCCGATCACATCATCGTCGATCCCGCCCGCGGCGCCGGTCATGCCATGGGAGCGGAAATGCGCTCGGAGAAGGCGCACTTGCGGACGCGCGTGGGAAAGTCGGGAATGACGTATAAGGGCTTCAACATCGCAGTGCACGAGATGGGTCACAACGTCGAACAGACGTTTTCCCTGAATGATGTGGATTTCACGCTGTTGCAGGGTGTTCCCAACACAGCGTTTACCGAGGCATTCGCTTTCACCTTTCAGGGGCGCGATCTCGAACTGCTCGGTTTGGCCGCTCCCGATGCTAAGTCCGAGGCCATGAAGACGCTGAACGATTTCTGGGCGACCTACGAGATATCCGGAGTCGCGCTGGTCGACATGCGAGTGTGGCATTGGATGTACGACCACCCCGACGCAAATCCCCAGCAACTACGAGACGCGACCCTCGAAATCGCAAAAGATTTGTGGAACCGCTATTACGCCCCGGTGTTCGGCAAAGGCGATGTGGTCCTGCTCGGCGTCTACTCCCACATGATCGATTCCTTCCTCTATCTTCCCGATTACCCGATCGGCCACATGATTGCCCATCAAATCGAAGAACAGATGAAAACAGCCGGCGCTATAGGCCCGGAGTTCGAGCGCATGGCCACCATGGGTCGCGTCACCCCGGACCTGTGGATGGAACATGCGACCGGAAAACCAGTTGGCCCAGAAGCGCTGCTAAGCGCCACTAAAAAAGCGCTGGCTGAAGTTAACTAGTTTGTGTCGTTGGCTCGATTCATTTTGTCATCCCGAGCGGAGCGAAGCGGAGTCGAGGGACCTTGTGTTTCCGCGGTGCGTCTGCGCCCACTTACTCAAGATCAAATGCGTAGGATAGTAAATCAGTAGTGGGACCACGATAAGATAAGCGGTAACATATACAACTCCAGGCACAATGTGCTGCTCCCGCATAAATAGTCCCCGCGCCCAGTTAATGTTGTACTGCGGACGCCAGAAGTAATTTATCGGAATCAGAATCCAGGTCATCAGAGTTGCCAGTTTCCATCCCCGCGAGTTATAGCCCAGTTTCCAGATTGCCCACAGCAGCAACGGCGGTGTCACCACGTGAAAAAGACTTAGCAGGCGGATCAACAATGGTATATGCGCATCAAACATGTATTCTGTACCGCCAATCGGGTGCCACCCCGCCAGGAGTGCCGCGATTAAATCAATGATGTAGAGCGTTTGAAAAATCAGCAGTCCAACTGCCTGCCAGGAGAAGATGAGTGCGCTCTCCATCCAGAGCGCAATCCCGATGAGGATGTTTCCTAAATCACAGAAGTAGAGGAAGTTCTGCGCCCCGTACTGCCTCCAATAGAGCGGCGCCCAAAGCAGCAGCCAGGCCGTCCACAGAATTTTCAGCCCGAGGGGAATTCGTCGCATGCCAGCAAATTGTAATCTCCGGCACCAGAAGCTTGCGCAATCCTGATAGCAGCCTGCACGACCGTCCGAGCGTCTCAGGACTGCATCGCTCACGCTGCGTAAACAAAAGGCTTAGCCCAAGAATGCCGCCTCCACGCCTATTACTCCGGTAACTTGCTGGGGCACCGGAGTGTACCTACGATGACTCTGTATGACCTTCCAAGCGCTGCTCTTCTGCCAGGACGAGAAAACCACTCGTGTCACGACTCAACTCCTGAACGAATTGGAGTTCAGTGTGGAGACCTCGACCGAGCCGTTCGCGGCAGTTAAGAAGTTGATGGCGCAGCACTTCGACGCGGTCGTGGTGGATTGCGACAATGAGCAGAACGCCGGCCTGTTGTTCAAAGGGGCGCGCAATTCTCAGCTGAATCAATCCTCACTGGCCGTTGCGGTTGTGGAAGGGCAAGCAGGAGTAGCCAACGCGTTTCGCCTCGGCGCCAATCTGGTATTAACCAAGCCAATCAATATGGAACAGGCGAAAGGCACGTTGCGCGTGGCGCGCGGCCTGCTGAAAAAAGGAGGCGAGAGCGCCAAGGCGGCCACACCCGCGGCGCCAGCAGCACCTCCCGCGCCGGCACCAGCTCCGGTAAAGCCAGCAATCGCAAGTTCAGCGCCTCGGCCGTCGGCCCCGGTGGAAGCGGTCGCCAAACCTATGCCGCAGGCGCCCGTGACCAAGCCGATCGTTGCCGCCACTGAATTCGCCAAGTCAACCACAGAGCCGGCGAACGTGCTGGATGTTGATGGCGAATCCGGCCATGCTGCTGAAGAAATATTGCTCGACGTTCTCGAAGACCACTCGGCGCCGGCGACCCCTGTCAAAGCAGAACCAAAGCCGGCCAGCATGGTGGCGCCGAGCATCGCACCCAAGCCGGCGAAAGAGGTCCAGCGGCCAGTTACGGTTCCCGTACTTACCTCAGGTGGGGCGGCCAGCGCTCCCGCTCCAGCGAAGGAACTCAGCAATCCTGCATTTGAAAAGTTCGGCACCCCTGCCAGCCCCAAACGTATTGAGTCGCCCGCTCCAGCGCCAGCGTCGAGCACTGTGGCGACACCGGAAGCGCCCGGGTTGTTCTCGCAGCGGCAGTCTGTACCGAGCTTTGCGGGTCTGGATGACGGAGAGACTGAGAAATCGGGCGGAGCGGGCAAGTTCGCCATCATTGGAGTTGCGGTAGTGACGCTCGCCGTAGCTGGCTATTTTGGATATACGAAGTTCGCAAAGCCGGCGCCCGCACCGGTGCCGCAGGTACAGCAAGAGCCGGCAGCCAGCACGGAACCTCCGGTGGTGCCGTCAAGTGCTCCGTCGCCATCGATGACGACGCCAGCCGCGCCGCAGAAACCGACCCCCACCGTGGCGCAGCATTCAAGCGCGAGCGCAGCCACCTCCTCCCCGCACATGGCTGAGACCGCAAAGGTCAGTGAGCCGGAACCGGAAGTGGTCGTTACGAAGATTGAGCCGGAGCCCCGGGTGGTGAAGGCGAATCCCTCCAAGCCAAGTGCCGCCAGGAATAAAGAGTCGGACGCAGAAGCGCCGTCGCTCGTAGGCAGCGCTGCACCTGGGGATCAGACTGCAATCTCAAACATCGTGAGCTCAGCGCCGGTAAACGTCCCTAGCGCGGCTCCGCCCGCGGAAATGCTGAAAGTTTCCCAAGGCGTCACCCAGGGCCTGTTGACGAAACGCGTGCAACCCGTCTATCCGCATACGGCGATGCAGATGCGCATTGCCGGCGCGGTGCAACTCCAGGCGGTTATCAACAAAGAGGGCGGTATCTCCAGCGTGAAGGTACTCAGCGGCGATCCCATCCTGGCGCACGCCGCCGTGGACGCAGTCAAACAGTGGAAGTACAAGCCCTACATGCTCAATGACGAAGCGGTCGAAATCCAGACCCAGATCACCGTCAACTTCAAGCTGCCGTAAATCCCATTCGTAAGAATTCCAATCCCTGAGCAGTTCCAGGTGGGGCTTCGCTGTGTCGTTCGCACCCCAGGTTACTCATCTCAACCCGCGTGACTTCGGGGACGCGTCGTTGCGCAGAGCGTCGTGGAGTCGAAGAAGGTCTTCGCTGAGCAACTGCACGATTTGCATGCAGGCGCGCGGGGTTATGCGCAGCAGTTCCAGGAGCGTCTCGCGCTTGATGAAACGGATTTGAGTGGGGGTCGCAGTTTCGGCTGTAAGTTTATGGCAATTGCCGCACATGGCGTCGGCCAGCGCCAGAATCGTGCCCGGGCCGGAGCTTTCCAGGGCGTGTTTCTTGCGGCTCCCGCCCAGTTGAAGGTTGACCTCTCCGGTTTGTACGAGGTATATGCCCTCGACGACTGCGCCTGCGCGGTACAGGATTGCGCCCCTCTCGTACTGGCGGGTCTCACCGGCTGCGTTCAGGCGCTGCCAAAGATCCTCGGGGGCTTGATCAGGATTAATCAAGGCCTCACTCCGTGGGTATCTTCAATAGCGCAGTTGTGGGCAGCGGTTCTGTGATGCTCATCACGATTCGGAGTGATGGAGTGGACGCCGGGGCATGTCGGCCGTGATCTCTTCCGCCGCGATCTGCAAGCGGAATCTATTCGGGCTGGAGGTTTTCGTTCAGCTCGATCTTGGAGCCTTCCTCGACCGTGACGACGCGGTGGATGGTTTTGTAGCCGGGCATGGTGATGTCGATCATGTAGCTGCCCGGGTTGAGCAGGAAATCGACGGGCGTAAGTTTGTCGACCATGCGGCGATTGGCGGTCACCTGCGCGCCCTTGGGTTGCGTCTTGACGGTTATCTTGCTCATGCCGGCCGCGCCTTTCTTGCCGAAGAGCTTGTTGAACTTTCCCACTACCTTGATATCGTCGGTCACGCCCATCTCTCGCAGCACTGGGGCGTAGTTGAATGTCTGCCCGGGAGCTAAGGCGGCGGTAGTAGTTTCGTCGAGGTAACCTTCTTTGCGCACCAGGATGGTGTGCGTGCCGCGCTCGGTCACGACGATGTGAGCGGGAGTGTGTCCGGCGGTTTTGCCGTCGATATAAACCGCGGCGCCGGCGGGCTGGCTGGACACGGCGACCGTGGCTCCCAGTTGAGCAAGATGCATCATGATGACGGATTTAGCCCCCGAACCAACATCGATCGAGCGCGACTCGGAACTGAATCCGGATTTCGCGAGCGAGATCGAATGCTGGCCGGGTTTCAAGCCGATGACGGTATAAGGAGTAAGCCAGGATGGGTCAGTGCGGCCGTCTACTTGTACCTGCGCCCCTTCGGGAACGGAGTTCACGGTAAGCTGGCCGGGGATGATCGCCGGCTGCACGGGTACTCTGCTTTTCGATCTTTTCTTTTGCGCCTGCGGGAACTGCGGAGTGACGGTGACCTCCGGTTCGGAGGCTACTGATGGCTCTGGTACCGGGGCAATGCTCGTGTCAGGCTGAGCGGGAGCGGGCGCGGGCGCCTCTTCCGTGGTGGCTTCTACATCCGGCGGCGGGGCCGAATCGGCATTCTGGTGATGTATGTACATCCACATGCCGATGACGATGATCAGGATGCATGCGGCTCCGGCGGCTACCGCGGAACCGATCAGTTGCGCCGGAACTTTTTTGATTTCCGTGAGCGCCTTTTTCGCATTTTCACGGGTAATGATCTTTGGCGCCTCTGGCTTCGCTCCCCGGACGGTGCGCGGGCGGAGGGCGAAACTTTGCGGCTCGGGCGCTGCTTCTTCTACTTCTACGGGTGGCGGCTCGGGCGCAACATAGGCCTCCTTGAGCGGCGGCATTTCTTCGAGGTCGGAGAAACTCGCCGCTTTTTTCGCGCCGGCGGCAGCGGTCTCCGCCATCATCGGATCGACCGAATACTTTGGCTTTTCGGCCGGCGGTGTCGCCGTGGCCGCTGACATCCTGGGGTTCGGAACAGAAGAGCTCGCGGGCGTGGTAACAGATGCGGAAGCTCTTGCGACTCCCCCGGCTGCCGCCGCCGCGGCCGCTCGCTTTGCAGGGGGCTCTGCGCCTGCTGAATTCAGAGCCGCAGGGGCATTCGTCTGTGGTGCAGATCTTTCGCCAGGGGACGCAGTAAGTTTTTGCGGCGTTCCCAGACCACCAGGCGCCGCACTGGACTGGGCTGCCTTTGTGCCCGGCTCTTTTGCGCGATCCAAGTCGAGCATGAGCTCGTGACCGTGCTGGTAGCGCTCTTCCGGGGACTTGGAGAGCGCCTGCATGATGACGCGGCTTACGCTGAGGTTAATGCGCGGATTCATGCTCGCCGGTGGTTCCGGAGTCTCTTCGATAATCTTCTGCCGCACCGTCTGCACGTCTGCGCCGGCGAAGGGCTTGCGGTCGGTCACCATTTCATACAGGATGGCGCCCCAGCTGAAGAGATTGGAGCGGATGTCCATCTGCTCGCCCTTGACCTGTTCGGGTGACATGTAATGGAAGAGCGGCGGCACCGCGCCTTTTTTGGGGATGGCGCTGACCATCGTGGACAGGCCGTAGCCCAGAATTTTTACTGTGCCATCCCACTGCATCATGATCTTGTCGGGCTCCAGACCGCGATGCAGCACGCCGCGAGTGTCGGCATGATCCAGTGCGTTGCACACCTGGCGTCCGATATCGAGCAGATCCCAGATGGAGAAGCCCTCCTGGCGGGAAATCATGGCGCCCAGGCTGTTGCCTTCGACATATTCCATGGCGGCACAGATTTGGCCGTCGATTTCACCGGCACCATAGAGCAGGGCAATGTTCTGGCTGTTGAGAAGCTTCGTGCCTTCCGCCTCCCGCAGAACGATCTGAACCAGGAGTTTGGCCAGATCGGGAGGCAGATCGATGCGAATAGTTTTAAGGATAACCGTGCGCGCCGCGCTGGGGTCATTGGCCTTGTAAACGGCCCCGTTCGCCGACCGGGACAACTCGCTCAGAATCTCGAAACGGCCAATCTTGTTGGACATGTTAGGTTGCACCGCTTGCGACGGTGATAGCCGCCGCTGCACAACTCAACGCCGAAGTCAGAGGCGATATGGAAAAGGATAACCTGATCCCGTAACAGAAGGGGAGTTACCGAAGTACTCAAAGATCTAGAGCGGATCTGCCTCATATTAGGAACCTTTTTGCTATCAGGCGGCTAACTAACGGAAGCCGTACTTAGAAGGTGGCTGTGTATGAGGCGGCGGACCTTTGCGCCTTCGCGAGTTCGGCGGACCGCATCCATGACCGAGAGATGGACTTCCCCTCCGCCATCTCGAAAGCCTACCCAGTAAGGGACGCACAACTCTCCAGTTTCTACGGCATCAATCTTAAGTTGTGCGAGCCGGAAAAATCCTTTACTGAAAAGAAGCCGGCGGATTTTGTCCTGCACGATGCTGAGCCCATCCGATTTGCCGAGTTGAGACGCGAGGCTATTTCGCGTCTCCCGTTCAATTGTGCAGAGCGGAAATTCATCCAGGCAGTAAATGTCCAGTGCCCCTGTCACCGCATCCAGAGCCAGGATGCGTCTTGTGCACGTCCCGCGGTTCTCGATGGTTACGTTAAAAACGCGAAACGGGATGTAGAAATCGGCGACGTAACGCAACGGACCGAATGTCAGGCGCTGCAGGTAGCCGGCTGCCCGAGCGCTGGAGAAAATTTGGACCGCGGCATCCTGTGTCACGTTGGGTTGCAGGCTGCGAATGCGTTGTTTCATCGGAAGTAGATCCATAAGCCGGTCACGGTGGCGAGCAGAGCCAGACTAAAAAGGATGTTGAGCCTATGCTCTGTAGTGGTTTCGGATGCAGGTTTGTAACGGGCGTTCACAGGCGTTAGATCAAGCTTCTGGCTGACGGTGGCGAACGTCAGTCCTGCCAATTTATTTCGATCGGGTGCGCGCGTTGCCAGGCTGACCGTGATCAGAACCAGCGAGCACACGACAAACATCAGGATGGCGTAGTGAAGGAAGTTCATCTTTACCAGCCAGTTCAGGAAGGTGTTGCCGAAATATGCGCCTTCGTGAGAGGCATCTACGAGTTCACAGATAAAGCGCAACGCACCCAGCACGAAACCCGACAGAAGCGAGGTAATCGCCCCGGCGCCATTCAGGCGCGGCCACAAAATGCCAAGAATGAAACATACGGCGATCGGAGGGCTGATGTATGCCTGTACGCTCTGCAAATAAATGTAGAGTTGGCCACTGATCAGGTGAATGAAGGGCACCCAGGCCAGACCGAGCAGAACCATGACTCCGGTTGCCACCCTTCCGAACAAGACTAGCCGGGCCTCACTCGCGTTCGGCCGGAGCTTTTTGTAGAAATCCAAAGTGACCAGCGTGGAAGCGGAGTTGAACACGGATGCCATTCCACCCATCAAGGCCGCCAGGAGCGCGGCAATCATCAGCCCGATCAAGCCGACGGGTAGAAGATTGATGATAAGGCTCGGAAAGGCGATGTCGCCGTTCATGACGCGATGGTTAGGGCCGAACTGAAATAGATCGGGAAAGAGCGCAACTGCAATCAGGCCGGGTAGCACCAGCACAAAAACGGGAAGAATCTTGAGATATCCGGCGAAGATAGTGCCCGCTTTGGCGTGGCCTTCGTCCCTGGCCGAAAGCACACGCTGCACAATGACTTGGTCGGTGCACCAGTACCAGATACCCAGAATCGGCGCCCCGAAGAAAATGCCGGTCCAGGGAAACTCAGGATCGCTGACCGGCTTGATCATATGGAAGTAGTCGGCCGGAAGTGCGGCGCGCAGGCCGGTGAATCCGCCAATGCGGTGCAATCCAATGAAGGTGAGTGCGATCGCGCCAGTAAGCAGGACTAGCGTCTGGACGACTTCCGTATAGATCACGGCCGACAGTCCGCCCGCGATGGTGTAAATGCCGGTCACAATCACCAGCACCAGGGCAGCTTTCAGCGGACTCCAACCCACAACTCGTTGCAGCACAATCGCGGCAGCCCACAGGTGGACCGAAATCTTGGTGAGGATATAAGCAATGATGGAGATACTGGCAAGGTAAACCGCGGAACTGCGGTTGAAGCGCCGCTCCAAAAATTCCGGCATGGTGAATACGTTGGAACGCAAATAGAAGGGCACAAAGACCCAGCCCAGCGTCAGCAGCATCAGGCAGGCCAACCATTCGAAGTGGCCGACGGCAAGGCCCGTGGTGGCCCCGGAGCCAGCCAATCCTATGAAGTGCTCGGTTGAGATGTTGGATACAAACAGAGAAGCGCCTATCGCAAACCATCCCACGTTGCGGCTGGCGAGAAAGTAGTCGGTCGAGGTGCGCTCTTTGCGCGCAAAATAAAAACCGATGCCAAAGATCACGGCAAAGTAAATGCCGATGATGATGAGATCCACTGGGCTCAGAGCCTTATGGGTAAGGTGCACCGCCGCTGTGGGCATTCGCCTCCCTGTGCTGCTTTAGATCCGCCCGGCGCTCGAAACTGTACCGTAAGTCCCGAACTTGAGAAAAGAGGAAGTTCACACACGTCTAACATTTGTCCTCTAAATTTGCGGGCAGGCCCACTGGAATCGATAGGTAACCGGAGTTGTTGGTTTTGAGCGCATCGTCTATTCTGGTTGCTACCTGCTGGTGTTCGACAGAATTCCTCTGTATTCCGGACCCTGCGATGACCCTGACCCGCTTTGTAACCAAGAATGCGTTTCGCAATAAGCGGCGCAGTTCTCTGACTGTTCTCAGCATTGCGTTCTCTCTTTTGCTGCTCACGCTGATGATGACCATCTGGCGGAGCTTCTACATGGACGAGGAGAGCGCTCAATCTGCGCAGCGGCTGGTTATGCGACATCGCGTTTCGCTCACCTTCGCACTGCCGATGTTCTACCGGCAAAAAATACAGACTGTGCCCGGCGTGACCGGAGTGGTGCCCGTGAGCTGGTTTGGCGGCCTCTACAAGGATGACAAGCCGGAGAACTTCTTTGCGCAGTTCGGCACCGATCCAGAGGTGTTCTTCAAGATCTATCCTGAGTTCCAGATGCCTGCTGATCAGATTGCTGCGTGGCAGCGTGATCGGGCAGGGGTGGTCGTGGACGATCAACTCGCGAAGAAATATAAGTTGAAGGTCGGCGACCGGATCACCTTGAAAGGAACCATTTACCCGGTCAACCTCGATCTGACCATTCGCGGCATTTACGCCGCACCACAACCTACGCAATCCGTTTATTTCCATTGGAAATACGTGGAAGAGGCGGTGAACTGGGCCAAAGACACGGCCGGGACCTTCGGCATCATGGCCGCGTCGCCGCAGGATGTAGGTCGAATCGCGAGCCAACTCGATGACATGTTCCGCAACTCGCCGCAGCCTACCAAGACCGAGAGCGAGAAAGCGTTCCAGCTGAGTTTCGTGGCCATGCTGGGAAACGTTAAGGCCTTTATCCTCAGCATCTGCATGGCAGTGGTGTTTGCCATTCTGCTGGTTTCAGCCAACACTATGGCGATGTCGATTCGCGAGCGCACGCGTGAGGTGGCCGTCCTTAAGACTTTGGGTTTCACCCGGCAAGTAATTCTTAGCCTGTTCGTTGGAGAAGCCGTAACGCTGGCCATGATTGGAGGGTTGATCGGCGCCGCCTTTGCCACACTGGTGATCTACGGCATGGCTCATTCCTCATCGGGGGGACTTTTCCTGACAGGAATGAAGGTTACCTTCCCCACATTCCTGGTTGCTTTAATGGTTTCAGCGGTCGTGGGTCTGCTGAGCGCGGTAGTGCCCTCGTATCATGCCTCCCGCGAGAAGATTGTGGAAGGTCTGCGCTATATCGGTTAGCTCTATGACCCTGAGCGGTTTTGCCATAAAGAATGCCCTGCGCAACCGGCGCCGCAGTTTGCTTACGGTGGCGAGTGTCAGCTTCTCGCTGTTGCTGCTTACCTTGATGATCACCATCTGGCACGCCTTCTATATCGATCAGGGAGCGCCAGAAACGGTACGCCGGCTTATCACCCGGCATCGCGTCTCGCTCACTTTCTTTCTTCCCAGCTACTATGCCGAAAAAATCCGGGCCATTCCCGGCGTAACCGCAGTCGTGCCCATGACGTGGTTCGGTGGGCGCTACAAGGACGACCGGCCGGAAAACTTCTTTGCGCAGTTTGCCACTGACCCTGATGAGTACCTCAAGGTCGCTTCCGACAAAGAGGTGCCCGCGGATCAGGCAGAAGCGTGGCGCCGAGACCAGGCCGGGGCCATGGTGGATATCGAGTTGGCCAAGAAATACGGATGGAAGATCGGAGACCGCGTCACTCTGCAGGGAACTATATTCCCGATCAATCCGGAACTCACCATACGGGCGATCTACGTCATGGACCCGCCTAACCGTTCTTTCTATTTCCATGACAAATACCTGGAAGAGGCGGCGCCGTTCATGAAGGGGCGCGCTGGTTTCTTTTTCACCCACGTCGCCAGCGCCGGGGACGTGGCCCGCGTCTCCAAAGCGGTTGACGATCTGTTCCACAACTCGCCCCAGCCCACCAAGACGGAGAGCGAGAAGGCGTTTCAACTGGGCTTTATCGCCATGATGGGGAACGTCAAGGCATTCATTCTGAGTATTTGCGGAGCGGTCGTGTTTGCCATCCTTCTGGTTTCAGCGAATACCATGGCGATGTCAATCCGCGAGCGTACTCGCGAGGTCGCGATGCTCAAAACCTTAGGCTTTACCCGGAGGAGTGTATTCTCTTTATTCGTCGGAGAAGCGGTGGTCCTGTCGGTACTGGCGGGATTGTTGGGGATTCTGGCGGCAACCGGACTGGTGGGATTGCTGGCTCACTCTCCTGGCGGAATAGGCGTTGTGACACACATGACGGTTACGCTATCGACCATGCTGCTGGCCTTGATCATAGCGGCGGCAGTGGGCTTCGTGAGCGCTTCTTTGCCCGCCTACCATGCCTCGCGGCTGAATATCGTAGAAGGGCTGCGCTATATCGGATAAAGCTATGGCCATTCCTATCAGCTATAACATCCGCAACTTGAAGCTGCGCAAAGGGCTGACCCTGATGACAGCGCTCGGCATCGCTCTGACGGTTACCACCGCGGTTTTTATCCTGGCGTTGCTGGCGGGCCTGAACCGGGCTTTCGTGAGCACAGGTGACCCACTGAATGTGCTGGTGCTGCGCAAAGGATCGCAGGCGGAGCTCTCGGGTGGATTCGACGCCTCTCTTTTTCCGACATTGAAAACGCTTGCAGGCGTGGCTAAGGACAGCCATGGAGAGCCGATGGCGTCAGCCGAATGGGTGGTTGCGATTGTGTTGCCTCGCCGGGACGGCACCGGCGAAGTCAATGTGATTGTGCGCGGCATGATGAAGGATGGGCTGGAGCTTCGGCCAGGAGTGAAACTCGTCGCGGGACGCTGGTTCACGCCCGGGCAGCGCGAAGTCGTAGTGAGTGAGTCTATTCACAAGCGCTTTGCGCACGCCAATGTGGGCGACACCATGCAGTTTGGCAAAGGTCCGTGGACCGTGGTAGGAATCTTTGATGCCGGCGGTAGCGCGTACGAGTCGGAGGTCTGGGGTGATGTCAACCAGATGGCTTCAGATTTCGATCGCCAGGGTGGCTTCTCCTCGGCTTACCTCAGGGCGACGGATCCGGCTACTGCAGATGCGCTCAAGCACCGCGTGACCGACGATCAGCGCTTGCGGCTTGAGGGCATGCTCGAGACTGAGTACTACGCCAAGCAGACCCGCAGCGGCATGCCCATCAAATTTGTAGGCTTCCTGGTGGCGATTATTATGGCGATTGGTTCCAGCTTCGCCGCCATGAATACGATGTATGCGGCGGTAGCCTATCGTGGACGCGAGATCGCGACCTTGCGGGTCATTGGATTTTCCCGGCCAGCCATTCTGACTTCTTTTGTGCTGGAATCGTTGCTGTTGTCACTTTTAGGGGCGGTTATTGGCATCGTTCTGATGTTGCCGTTTAATGGAATGACGACGGGCACGTCCAATCAGGTGACTTTCAGCGAAGTGGTGTTCAGCTTGCGTATGACGCCGGGTGTGGTGATCGCGGCCATCATTTTTGGCATGATTATGGGCCTGTTCGGCGGAATGGCGCCAGCCTGGCACGCGGCCCGGCAGAATATTCTGAATGCGTTACGCGGATAAAGAAGTCGTCAGCCGTCGGTAAATCGGTCATCGACAACATGAAACCAATGACCCAGGACTACCGACCAATGCCTTGTTATTAGCTATGCCGATCGACGCCAAACACGAAGATCTCCGCAGCCTGCGCATTGATCGCACGTTGCGCAACGGGCAGGGTGAGCCTCCAGCATGGGCACGACGCTGGATTCTGATCGGAATCGCGATTGTGGTCGTGCTTAGCTTGAGTGCTCTGGCTTACCGTCTGCTCGCTCCGGAGACGCCACAGGTGGAAGTGGTGCGCGCCGCCGCCGAGAGCGGAAGCGCGGCAGGTGCAACGGTGCTGTCGGCCACCGGATACATCGTCGCCCATCACAAGATCAATGTGAATTCCAAGGTGACCGGACGCGTAGCCTGGATCGGTGTCGAAAAGGGGGACAAGGTTAAGCAGGGGCAGGTGCTGATCCGCCTCGAGGATCAGGAATTCCGTGCTCAGGTTCTGACCGCGCGCGGAGCCGTGGCCAACGCAAAAGCTTTCCTGGAAGAGCTGCAGAACGGCTCGCGCCCCGAGGAGATCCAGGCTGCCCAGCACAACCTGGACGAAGCACGCGCGACGGCGGCCAACGACAAAATTACGCTGGACCGCACGCGCGAGTTATTCGCCAGCGGCGTCGTTTCCAAACAACTTCTCGATGACGCTACGTCCAAGTATGACTCCGACCAGGCGAGAACTAATTCTCTGGAGCAGGCTTTCCGCTTATCGAAGCTCGGGCCGCGCAGCGAAGAAATCACCCGCGCTAAAGGTGCTTTGCTGCAGGCGCAAGGTCAACAAGCGTTTGCCGAGTCGCAACTCGATGCGACCGTCATTCGCGCGCCTGTAAGCGGAACCATTCTGGAGCGCACGGCGGAAAAGGGAGAACTGATCACATCACAATTCGCCAGCCAGGCCGAAGGCGGTCCCGTTGGCTCCGGAGTGGCATTGGCGGATCTGAACGATCTACAAGTCGAGTTGGATATCGCCCAGGATGATTTCTCCAAGCTCGGGCCCAAGCAGAAGGGCATTGTCACCACGGATGCTTATCCGGATCGTAAGTACAACGGCGAGATCGCCGAAATTTCGCCTGAAGCCAACCGGCAGAAAGCTACGGTCCAGGTCAAGGTGCAAATCCTGAATCCCGATTCCTATTTGCGGCCGGATATGAACGCCACCGTGCGATTCCTGGCCGACGAGAACAAGGATTCCAAGCAGCCCTCGGGTGTGCTCGTCCCCGCGGCCGCGGTGCGCGATCACGATGGCAGGAAAGTTGTGTTCATCGCATTCAACGGCAAGGCCCTGATGCGCGATGTACGCATAATCAGCCAGCGTAGTGCTGGATATGTCGTGGATGGATTAGTTGGCGGCGAGAACGTGATCACCGTTGCGCCGGAAAATCTTAAGGATGGTCAGAAGATCAACATTAAGGGGCAGTCATGAGCACCAGCACCATGCCGAGTACCGCGACTCAGGCCAAAGTTGTGCAGGTTCGCAACGTCAGCAAGATTTTCAAGCGCGATGCCTTTGAGGTCAAAGCGCTCGATGATGTCTCCCTGGCGATTGGCGCCGGGGAATTTCTCGCGCTCATGGGGCCGTCTGGATCGGGCAAGACGACGTTGCTGAATATGATTGCAGCCATTGACCGGCCGACTTCGGGCGAGTTGCTGGTGATGAACCAGGACGTTTTTCGGTTCAGTGACACTCAAGCGGCGCGCTGGCGCAACGAGCACATCGGCTACGTCTTTCAGACATTCAACCTGATTCCGGTGCTTACGGCGTTCGAGAATGTCGAGTTGCCATTACTGTTGACCAAACTGAACCAGCAGCAACGGCGAGATCACGTCATGACCGCACTCAAACTGGTGGGGTTAGAAGACCGCGTCAACCATCTTCCCAAGCAGTTGTCCGGTGGGCAGGAGCAGCGCGTGGCCATCGCCCGGGCCATTGTGAGCGATCCGACATTACTGCTGGCGGACGAACCTACAGGCGATCTCGATAGCCATTCGGCCACTGAGGTACTGGAAATTCTTAAGCGGCTGAACGAGGACTTCCACAAGACGATTGTCATGGTGACGCATGACCCGCACGCTGCTTCTTACGCCCATGTCACACGGCATCTCGAAAAAGGAATGCTGCTGCCGGCCTGAAACCTACAACCTGTCATCCCGACCGGAGCGAAGCGGAGTGGAGGGACCTTGTGTTTCAATAGCGGCTGAACGAGGATTTCACAAGACGGTTGTCATGGTGACGCATGACCCGCACGCTGCTTCTTACGCGCATGTCACACGGCATCTCGAGCGAGGAATGCTGCTGCCGGCCTGAAACCTACAACCTGTCATCCCGACTGGAGCGAGGCGGAGTGGAGGGACCTTGTGTTTCGATAGCGGCTGAACGAGGACTTCACAAGACGGTTGTCATGGTGACGCATGACCCGCACGCTGCTTCTTACGCCCATGTCACACGGCATCTCGAGAGAGGAATGCTGCTGCCGGCCTGAAACCTACAACCTGTCATCCCGACCGGAGCGAAGCGGAGTGGAGGGACCTTGTGTTTCGATGCCTTCCCAAGACTCTCACCATTTTGCACTGCAAACAACAAACGCAAACACAAGGCCCCCCTCGACTTCGCTCGGGATGACAGTGCAGAGTACTTGGTGAGCAATCCACACTGGCATCCTAGTACCAAAGTTACCCAATTTGGGACTCCGAACACCTAGGCGCGTGTCGTGCGTCACAGCGGGCTGACTCCCCTCCAGTTACAACTGAAACTGGAGAAGAGGGTTTTTGGCTCACACGCTCACGACGTGCATGTTCTGCGGCGTTGGCTGCGGCGTCTACCTGGAGACTTCAGGGAACCGGGTAGTTGGAGCTTACCCTAGCGTTTCGCATCCGGCGAACCAGGGCCGGATCTGCCTTCGTGGCTGGCATGTCCACGAGGTCGCCGATTCACAGGATCGCCTCAAAGCGCCTCTCATCAAGAAAAAGGGAAAATTGCAGGAGGTCAGCTGGGATGAGGCTTTCGGATTCATCGCCCAGCGCTTGAGCGAAATCCGCCAGCAACACGGACCAGATTCGATCGCCTTCCTCAATTCTCCTCGCTGCTCGAACGAGGAATCCTACCTGTTCCAGAAATTTGCCCGTTCGGTGATTGGAACTAACAATGTCCATCACGGAACGGGCGTGTATTCGAATAACTCGATCAATGTCTTGAGCGAGATGATCGGGGTTCCCGCCAGTACGAACTCCATCCGTGAACTGGATAGCGCGGAGGCGATTATCGTCGACGGAGTGGATCTGGTACGCAGGATGCCCACGCTGGCCGGGGCAGTCATCCGCGCCCGGGTGAACGGGGCGAAGCTGATCGTGGTGGGAACGCGGCGGCATCGCGTGGCCGAGAATGCCGACATCTTTGTTCAGATCCGTCCCAACACGGAAGCCATGCTCTATGGTGCGATGGCCAAGATCATCGTCGATCGCGGTTTGATGAATCTCGGATTCATTCGCCAGCGCTGTGCAGACTACGAGCCCTTCCTGGCGGAACTGCAGTACTACGATCTGCTAACGACGGCGGAGGTGTGCGGGGCTGCGCCGGAGTTGATCGAAAAGGCCGCGCTGGCCTATGCCGCAGCAAAATCGGCGGCGCTGCTCTACTCCACCAGCATGGAGGAGCGCAGTAAGGACAGTATTCGCGCCGTCGTCAATTTGGCTCTGCTTACCGGAAATTTGGGTAAGAAGGGCAGCGGCGTCTTCGCCCTGACCGAGCAAAACAACCTGCAGGGCGTCTGCGACATGGGCATGTTGCCCGATCGTTTACCCGGATACCAGCTGGTCAGCGATCCCGGTGCGCGTGCGCGCTTCGAGAAGATCTGGGGAACGAAGTTGCCCGCGAGTGCTGGCTCCGGCGCGCGCACAGTGTTCTCAGGCAATGGCGTAAATAAGGTTAAGGCGCTTTGGCTCTTGCGCTACGACCCCATCAGTACGGCTTTTCGTGACGTGGCATCCTCCCTGCGACGCTATGAATTTATCGTTGTGCAGCACTTGTTCATGACCGAAAGCGCGCAGCACGCGGACGTTATTCTGCCCACCAGTGCATTTGGGGAAGAGCAGGTGTCATTCACCAGCACGGAGCGCCGTATTCAACTGGCGGAGAAAGTGGTCGATCCTCCTGCCGGCCTCACGCCCGCGTGGGACCAGATCGGACACATCGCCAGGCTGATGGGGGCACAATGGGAGTATGGCTCCGCCGCCGAAGTGATGGACGAGATCTGTGAGGCAGTTCCGCTCTATGGCGGGGCGAACTATGCGAATCTCGCCCGCGAATACGGCCGGCAATGGCCCTGCACCAAAGATCGCCCTCTCGGAACGCCTTTCTTGTTCGAAGAGAATGGTAATGGCCATCGTTTTCACTTCGCGGCGGTAAGCAAGCCGGCGGGAACAACGCTGCCCAAGGAATTTCCGCAAATCCTCGTATTTGGCCACTCTCTTTACTACTGGAATCTGAACGTCCTCATTCGCCACAGCGAGACCCTCAGGCGGGAATACCGGGCATTGTGGCTCGATTACCCGGACGGCTTCGTGGAAATCAATGATGAGGATGCAAAACGGCTGGGCATCCGCGATGGACAGAAAATCCGTCTCTCAGCAGCCAGTGGCTCGGCTACGGCGCCCGCGCGCGTAACGGCCGAGGTGATGCCCGGAACCGTCTACATACCGTACTTCATGCACGAGTTAGAGCGGCAGGTTTTTCGTGCTGCTCCGAATGACAGCAACCTGGTTGCCGGGCGCATTGAGAAGGAGGCGGCATGAAGGGCCGGATTCTTGATCGCGGCGACGTGTTGAAGATCGTCGATCTGCTGCGCGCCGACGGCTACGAGGTGATCGCTCCCTTTCACGGGCGTGGGCGTGACACTTTCTTCGACAAAGTTACGGATGAGAATCGCTCCCGTTTAGAAATCCACCTGCCCAATCCCTATTACCCGCCGAAGCGATATGTTTTTCCGCACATCGAGCGGCTGCTGAAAGTGCACAAGAGTAACGGTGATCTGCGGATCGAACCTACTTGTTACCGCCCCAAGCGCGCCCTCTTTGGAATCCGCTCCTGCGATGTTGCCGGAATCTATCATCTGGATCGCTTCTTCTTAGGCAAGGAATTCGCCGACATCTATTACGAAGACCGGCGGAAGAATCTTTTTCTGGTGAATGTTGTGTGCACGGACACTCAACGCGATATCGGGGAGGAGTGTTTCTGCGTGTGCACGGATACTGGCCCCGCCGCTCGCGACCACTTTGATTTGCAGCTTATGGACCTGGGTGAAGAGTTCATGGTCGTAGCCGGAACCAGTGCCGGGGAAGCTTTGCTGAGCAATCCCCTATTCCGCAAAGGCACGGAAGCTCATATCGAGAAGCGGAGGCAAATTCTGGATGCTGTTCGCAAACGCTTCAAACCCGATACCACCAGTTGGTTCACGGCAACGGTTCGTTACGTGTCGCAGGAGAAAGTCCTCGAGAAGACCTGGGAAGAAATCGGGAAGCGCTGCGTCGAATGCGGCGGCTGCACTTATGTCTGCCCGGCGTGCACCTGCTTTACGGTGAGCGATCGGCAGGCCGGACCGAACGAAATCGAGCGGGTGCGTACGTGGGACGCTTGCGCCCTCGGCGGTTTCACGCGCATGGCGGGCGGCTTCAATCCGCGGCGGGCGGTGCACGATCGCCGCAACCGGCGTTTCTTCCGCAAGCTGGCGCATTACTTCATTCAGCGCGAGCTGTCGATGGCGTGTGTGGGCTGCGGGCGCTGTGCCGCGGTCTGTCATGGAGATATCGGAATGCCAAGCGTGGTGGAAATGATTCGCAAGGCTACCGAGGAGGTTGCGCCCAATGAGCGCGTCAGCCACTGAGAACGTCTATCTGCCCAATGTGGCGGTGCTGGACCGCGTGGTGACCGAGATCCCCGAGGTCAAAACGTTCTACTGGCATTTCGAAGATGCGGCGGCGCAAAAAAGATTTCGGAAATTCCGTCCCGGACAGTTTGCCGAGGTCTCACTCTTTGGAACGGGCGAGTTCCCGACATCTTTGCCGCCCAGTCCCACCGAGGATGAGACCTTCTTCACCGTGCGCAAGGTTGGCAGCTGCACCAACGCATTGCATGAACTGAAGCCGGGAGACAAATTCGCGGTGCGTGGGCCCTACGGCAACGGATTTCCCATGCACGAGTACTACGGCAGGAATCTGGTCTTTGTGGCCGGGGGCATTGGGCTCATCCCCTTACGTTCTGCAATTGTGTATGCCCTAAAGAACCGGGACAAGTACCGGCGCATACAGATTTTTCATGGCGCGAAGACGCCAGGCGAACTGATGTATGTGCCGGATTTGGGGGAATGGGGCAAGTCGCCCGGCGTGGAATGCTACTTGACCGTGGACCGCGCGGATAAGAACTGGACCGGAAATGTGGGCGTGGTGGGCAGCCTGTTCAAGAAGCCGGGAGTACAGGTTCCGGTCGAGAGCACGATTGCTTTTGTATGCGGTCCCCCGATTATGTTCCGGTTTGTCATCAAGGACCTGCTGGCTATGGGATTCCGGGAGCGACACATAGTTTCCACGCTGGAGCGCTACATGAAGTGCGGAGTAGGCAAATGTGGGCACTGCTGCATCGGCGTGGCCTACGTGTGCGTGGACGGCCCGGTGTTCACCTACGAGCAGATTCAACGGTTAGGGGAGGATATCTGATGAACGACCTGCGACAACAACTGACCGATGCGCTACACGGGCGCGTGTGCTGGGTGGGCTTGGGAAACACGGAATACAGTGACGACGGCTTCGGAGTGCGCGCCACAGAACGTTTGCTCGAGGCAGGGCTGCCGAATGTTGTGATCGCTGGGAAAACTCCTGACCGGTATATGGGGGAAATTACCGGAAAAGGCTTCGCCCACGTGGTCTTCTTGGACACGGTGGAATTCGGCGGTGCGTCCGGTTCGACCATCTTTGTTGATGCCGGCGAGATCGTTTCCCGCTTTCCGCAAGTCTCGACTCACAAGATTTCACTGGGGCTCCTGGCGAAATGGGTGGAGGCAAGCGGACGGACAAAAGCCTGGCTCCTGGGTGTGCAGCCCAGGTCGATTGCCCGCGGCGAGCAGCTTACTCCCGCAGTAGCAACGACCATGGACACGCTTTGCGAGCTGTTGATCGACCTGCGCACACCCGAGGTGACCGTAGTCGGGCATGCCCTGGGAGCGCGGAAGTGACGGAATGATGAATCCCGAACAAGCCGTGATGGCAGCCATCCTGCTCTGCGTGGGGGGAGCAGTAGTGACGCTCCTTTTCTCCCGCAACAAGACGGTTGCGGGCTGGCTCGCGTTTGTGGTCACCACGGTGAGCGCCATCTTTATCGGAAAAGCTGTCTGGAGCGTACTGTCGAGTGGACCTTCGTCCCATGCGGCCGAATTCTGGAGCCTGGGTAAGACTGGTTTCGCCCTGCGATTCTATGTAGACGGGTTGACGGCGGTATTCCTGCTGCTGACGGCGGTCATTGCCGTGCCGGCATTTCTATATGCGATTTCATACATGCGCCACTATGCGGAATATGGCGTGGCGCGGTTTTATCCCTACTTCCTGCTTTTTCTCGCTGCCATTTACGGGTTGCTCAGCATCACCGACATGATGTGGTTCTTCTTTATCTTCTGGCAGTTGATGACCCTGCCTGGATACGCGCTGATTCGTTTCGAGTACAGAAGACCGGAGAGCGTTCGCGCCGCTAACAAATATCTGATCATGATGCAGATTGCCTGCGCTGCAGTCATGGCCGGCGTCGCGTTGATTGCTCCCCACGGAAGCTCGGGTTCGAGATATGAGTTCGATATGGTGAGCGCGAACCTGCCGGCACTGATTCATGCCAGGCCCGCGCTGACTGCCGTCGCCTTTGCGCTGTTTCTGATCGGATTCGGGATCAAGATGGGCATGTGGCCCTTCGGCCAGATCTGGTTGCCGGACGCGCATCCGGCGGCGCCCTCGCCGGTCAGTTCGATGTTGTCGGGAGTCATGATCAAGACCGGCGTCTACGGCCTGCTGCGGTATTTCCTGTGGTTGGTACCGTTGAGCGCGGGGCGGGATTATCCGTTAGCAAAGTGGGGAATGATCATCACGGTGTTCGGCACGATTACGCTGTTTACGGGCACGATGCAAGCACTGAAGCAAGAGCACTCCAAGCGCCTGCTGGCATTCCATAGCATCGGACAGATCGGATACATTCTGCTGGGCGCCGGCGTATGCATGTCCCTCCTGCCGTCGGGTACGCCAGCGGCGTTGAGCCTCGCCACGATTGCTTTTCTGGGTGCGGTGCTGCACGTTTTGAATCATGGATTATTCAAAGGCCTGCTGTTCCTCAACGCCGGTTCCATGCTGCATGCGACCGGCACGCAGGATTTGAACAACATGGGCGGGCTGATGAAGTACATGCCGGTCACCGCAATTACCGCGCTGGTGGCTTCCTTTTCGATTTCTGGAGTGCCGTTGTTCAACGGCTTCGTGAGCAAGTGGACGATCTATGTGGCTGCGATTCAAGGGAGTGCCTACGCCAGGTATCTCCCGCTGTGCGCGGTTATCGCTATTCTGACCAGCGCCTTGACGCTGGCATCGTTTATCAAATTTTTTGGCGCCAGCTTTCTGTCGCGAACGAGCGCGCTGGTGCGCACGCGGCTGGAGCAGGGGAGGCTTGAAGTCGGATGGATGATGCAGGCTCCGCAGGTTCTGCTCGCCTCCATTTGCGTTCTGCTGGGAATTGTACCGGCTCTGGGCTTCCAAATCCTGCAGCGAGTACTTGAAACCAGTAATCAAGGGCTTGGCGGTGTGCTGGCCGCCAGCATAGCCATTCATGCCCGGCCACTGGCTGGGATTTCCGTGATTACGTCAACAGCGCTTTTTGTTCCCTTCGCGCTCGGCCTGGTTCTAACCATAGCCTTCCTGATCTCGTTTTTGCTTTCCGGGTTAGGCCAGGCGCAGAGGCGGGCAGCGGCTCCCTGGCTTTGTGGTTATGCGCGTGAGGCTGAATGCCATCGCTATATCGCCCACAATTTCTATGGGGAGATCAAACGCTACTTCAAGGGACGGGGAACTGTGCCGCATGCGCAATGACTGAGAGGCACTGGCAATGATCGCGCGAGAGATGTTCGAGGAGTTCAAGCAGCGGTTCGGCCCGCTGATTCTGCGCGCCGATCTGCCCAGCGACTCGCGCATTTACGTGTATGTGGACCGGTCAGCTGTTCGTCATGTGTGCCAGCACATCTTTCGCGAACTGGACGCGCGCTACGTCGTGAGCATCGGCAGCGATGACCGTCCGTTTTCCGGCAAATTTCTGGTCGCGCACAATTTTGCTTTTGATAAGGAACACCTGCTCTGCAGCGTGCTGTCGCAGTTGCCGGCGGAAGACCCGACGATCCCGAGTATCTCGGATATGGTCCCCGCCGCCAGTTGGGCCGAGCGCGAAATGCGCGACCTGGTTGGGATCGAACCCGTAGGTCACCGTTATTTGAAACGGCTGGTTCTTCCCGATGGATGGCCCGATAGTGTGCATCCGTTGCGCAAGGATGTTTCCTGGGATGAGGTTCCGGAGGAATTCGACGAGAATCGCGAATTCCAATTCGACGAACCGCCGGAAGGCTGCACCGTCGTTCCCTTCGGTCCTTTCCATCCCACACTTGATGAGCCGGCGCACTTCCGGCTCTACGTCGAAGGCGAAATGGTGCGCGGCTGCGAGTACCGTGGCTTTATGATTCACCGCGGAATCGAAAAATTGGCCGAATCGGTGATGAGCTACAACGACATCCCGATGCTGGCCGAACGGATTTGCGGCATCTGTGGGTGCGTGCACAATGTAGCCTATGTCCAGGCCGTCGAATCGGCTGTCGGACTGAACGTGCCGCCCCGGGCCGAATACATCCGCACCATCATGCTTGAGTTGGAACGCCTGCACAGCCACCTGCTGTGGGTCGGACTGGCTTGCCACATTGTGGGGTTCGACACGCTCTTTATGCAGAGCTTCCGCATTCGCGAACCGCTCATGTGGCTGGCCGAAAAAATCAGCGGAAACCGCAAAACTTATGCCTTGTGCCTGGTTGGCGGGGTGCGCTGGGAGATCACCCGCGAACTGCGGGCCGAGTTCCGGCACGTACTGGACAAACTCGAAGCCGAGTGGCGGCCGGTCGTCGATGCCGTTAGCAAAGACAGGAATATACAGAAACGCACGCGCGGTGTCGGCGTGGCTGACGCCGGGGCCGTCAAAGAAGCCGGGGCGGTTGGCCCTGTGGCGCGAGCGGCCGGTGTGGATATCGATTGTCGGCGCGACCATCCCTACGCGGCCTATGACCGTCTCGAATTTGAAGTCATTACCGAGAGTGGCGGAGACGTCTGGTCGCGCGTGCTGGTGCGTATGCGCGAGGTATTCGAATCGATCCGAATTATCCGTCAATGCCTCGACAAGATGGACGATGGGCCCATCCAACTGGAGATCGAAAACGAGTTGCCTGTGGCCAGGATCGGGTTGTCGTCGGTCGAAGCGCCACGGGGGGAAAGCCATCATTTTGTGATCACCGGTGAAAACAACCGGCCGCGGCGTTGGCGAGTGCGGGCGCCTACCTATCAAAATCTGCAGGCGGTGCCGCGGATGATCAAAGATCAGCAGATCGCAGATATGACTATTTCCCTGGGCAGCATTGATCCGTGCTTCTCCTGTACGGATCGCATGGAGACGATTGATCTACGGTCGGGCAAAGTCAAGATGTGGTCGCAGGAAGAATTGCTGCGGGCTGCGCGCGCGCAGAAGGGATAGCCATGGATAGCAGCTGGTTTTCGAACATCGCGGCAGGAGTTCTGAATGTCGCGCTCGTGCTGCTGGTGGCCCCTCTCGGCCAGGGACTGCTGCGCAAAGTCACGGCCCGCATTCAATCACGACAGGGACCACCTTTGCTGCAACCTTACTTTGATTTGCTTAAGCTCCTGGGCAAGGAAGACATCGAAGCGGGTGAAATTCCGCTCATGCAACGCTTCGTTTCCTGGCTGAGCCTGGCCAGCGTGTTGGCAGTGGCCTCTTTGGTGCCGATGGGCTTCGGCGCCTTGATGAACGATGCCGGAGACGTACTTCTGCTCGTCTATCTTCTGACTCTGTGCAGTGTGTGTACTCTGCTCGCGGGCCTGGCGGCGGGGTCTACGTACTCGCTGATCGGCATCAGCCGGGAGATGATGACGATGATCACGCTGGAGCCATTGTTCGCCGTGGCTGTAATCGTCGGCGCCCTGCACGCCCATTCGCTTCGGCTCGACGCAGTGCTGAACGGTTCGGTCTATTTTGCGGCGGGAAGTCCGTGGTCCGGAATCATTATGGCGGTCATCATGCTGCTGGCATTTCAGGCTTTTGTGCAGCGCGTTCCTTTTGATATCTGCGAGGCGGAGACCGAGTTGATGGAAGGAGCGCTGATGGAGTATTCCGGGCCAAAGCTGGCTCTGTTCAAGTACGCGCAAATGATCAAGCTGATCATTTACAGCGCGCTGTTCGTTGGACTGTTTATTCCGTGGGGATCCAGTGCTCCGCTTCCGCTGGCATTCCTGTTTTTCTGGATCAAAATTTTCGCGCTCGTTTTACTGGTGACCGCGGTGGCGGCAACGCATGCGCGTTACCGCATCGACCAGGCAATCCGGTATTTTGCGGCCATGCTGGGCACTTCCTTTGTGGCCTTACTTCTGGCGAGCTATGGGTATTGAAGGACTAGGCGCATGTCGGTTCTGAGCAAATTGAAGGAGACGGTGATCTGCCTGGGCGCAGGACGCGTGACGCTGCCCTATCCGGCGGAGGCGCAGCCGGCTCCGGAAAATTTCCGCGGCCGGCCCATCTTCGACGCGGCCAAGTGCATTGGTTGCGCCGGGTGCGCGAACAACTGCCCGGCGCGGGAGATTCTGGTGTTCGATGTGTGCCAGGAAATCCGCGTGCTGCAGTACCTCGGACGTCGCTGCACGTATTGCGGGCGTTGTGCCGACGTGTGCCCGGAAAAGGCTATCACCATGAGTAAGGAATTCGAGAACAGCACGCCGCAAATCGGCGACCTGCATCAGCGCCTGGATCTGTTCATGAGCACCTGTCAGAGATGCGGCCGCTGTTTCAAAGGGTCGTCGGTGCTGGAGAATTTGAAAATGAAGGGTTACCGGTTCGACGATCTCGAGAACGAGCGCTGGATCTTCCGGTCGCAAGCCTACTTCAACGATGGCGTGGCCGACGATATCCATATCGAACTGGACTGAGAGTATGTTCAAGAATCTTTGCGAAAAAATGTTCGGCCGCTCGCTGTGGGTCTACCACGCGAACAGCGGCGGCTGTAACGGCTGCGATATCGAGGTTCTCAACGTACTCACGCCCTATTACGACGTAGAGCGCTTCGGGATCAGGCTGGTGGGATCGCCCCGCCATGCCGATGTAATGCTGTGCCAGGGGCCAGCCATGCGCTCTACCGCGCAGGCGCTTAAGCGAGCCTACGAGGCGATGCCCGCACCCAAGCTGGTGTTTGCTATTGGGTCCTGTGCCTGCGGGGGCGGAGTTTGGTTTGATTCTTATCCGGTGATCGGACCGGTCGAGAAAGTTATTCCTGTGAACTTCTATATTCCGGGCTGCCCGCCACGGCCGGAAGCGATCATCTATGGGGTCGCGGTTGCGCTGGGCCTGGTGGACAAGAAGGTTGCGCCGGTTGAGTTCAAGCAGGTGGAATTGCCCATCCCCATGTATCATCCTTCGGATCTTCGCGCGGACGGTGGAAAATTTTTAGTTTACGAGAAGGTTGAGAAGGTTTAACAGACCCGCAAATCACGTAGGGGCAGGTGCCCACACCTGTCCAGCCGAGCGAAGCTCGGCGTTCTCAGTGCAAGGATAAAGAGGCGAGCATAGCTCGCCTGCCCAGGCGAGGGCGTCTGGGCCTGCGTGAGCACACCACATCATGCTACTGCGCTGTAGTCGTGGCTTAAGGAGCTGTGGCTCACTGGCTTTTCGTGCAATAAGAGTTCGGTGGCTTGAACGCGGGGCTCGCGATGGAACCATTCCTGCACCACGCCGTCATACAGGAAATTGGCCAACGAGAGCAGGATCATGCCCTGGTGATGAGCCATCCAGCAACGCACTACCTCGTAGCGGTGCCGCCAGGAGTGGCGGCCCGACTCGCTGTAGTCCAGCGACTCGTAAAACCCGTACGGGCCGAACCACCCCTTCGAACTCATGCGGCGAAGATTACGCAGGGCCGCGACCGCGTCCACGTTCATAGCCAGGAAAGTCGAATAGGGAGAAATCACTACCCCCGTGGTTTCCTCCTGGTGAATCGCGAGCTGCGGAATGCCGAAGGCGCGGTAGCTGTAATTCCCGGATGGGTCGCGTTTAGCGAAGGCCGATTCCGAGATCCCCCAGGGTATGCGGTTGCCGGTGTATGCCTGCTGAGCGCTTACGGCCGCGCTGCGTGATCGCTCCAGCAGGGTGTTCGGGAACGAGCGCATCCACAGCGCCGGCATCAGATATTCGAACATGGTTCCGGTCCACGAGAGGAGCACGGCGTGACCGTGAGCCACGGTGTGGCCACGCCCAAGCAGGAACCAGGTTTCCTGCGGAATATCGTCTTTGGCGATGGCTACGAAGGCGGCAGTACGAGCTTCGGACGCGAGCAAGTCGTAGGCAGCCGCATTGACTTGTTGTGCCCCGGAATCGTATCCGATGGACAGGAGCTTGCGCCGCGGGTTGAGAAGGAAATGGAAGTCCATTTCTTCCACCATCGCATCGGCTGTCTTGGCGACCCGGCGCAGATCGGAAATCAACTGCAGCGTTTGCGATAGCGCACCGGCGAGGTGGGCTTGTAGCCGTTCATAAAGGAGTGTGCGCTCCCCGGTTCCGTTGGATTGGGCCGCCGCACGCTGCAGGCGTTCACTCAGGGTGTCAATAAAAGCGGCCGCACCGTCCAGAGGAGCCGCATCCCACGAGCGCTTGAGATCCAAAGCCGGATCATTCTTCAGTGAATAGAATTCTGCTAGAAGCCAGGGCGTATAGACTCGGGTCGCCTCTCGCATCATCAGCAGTCGCGCCCGCGCCTGAGCGGTGAACCATTCGGCATCGCGGATGTGCTTGGACTCAGGCGGAAGTTGGCGGGCTGCGGTCAGCACTTTTTCGAACAGGTCAAACAGCCTCGCAAGCGGAGGCTTACGCTTCATGAGTCGGCGCAGGGCGAGTACGGATTTACGGCGGATCACGCGCAAATCGGCCAAGGTTTCGAGGTGATCCAGAAATCCGTTGATCAGTTGTGGCTGTAGTACTGGCGAATGCAGCTGCTGCAGGCAGCCTTGTTTCAGAGTCCACAACGACGCCACGAGGTTGCCGCTATCAACCGAAGAAACGAACAGCGGCGGCAACGGGCATAGAGTTTTCGTGTCGTACCAGTTGAACAGGTGCCCGCGGTAACGAGGCAGCTTGGCAACCGTTGACAGCGTGCGCAGGGTTAAGTAAGTAAACTCCGGGACCGTGAGATACCCGAATTGGCAGGCCGCCTGGCGCGCGTTCAAGAGGAAGCCAAGATTCGTCGGTGAAATGCGCGCGGCCACGACCGGCGGCTCCTCCTGGATATTGTCGGGAATGAGCCAGTTGTGCTCGTCGGTGCTGAATTCGCAGAAATATCGCCAGGTGCGAAGGGCGGAACGGCGCAGGAAAAGTTCATCCTTGGGGGATGCTTCGCTGCGCGCCGGGCGAGGTGGCTCGTTGAGCCATAACGAAATCAGCTTGCTGCCTGCCCACAACAGGATAATCGGAAGCGCAGGGGCCAGAGCGTGGCGATGGCTCACACCCACGAGCACAGCCAAGGCCATTGCCAACGCTTGAGTCCAGTTCAGATAACGGTCAATGGGAGTATCTCGTTTGATCGCCAGTTCTGCTTCTGCGGCAGTCTCCCATTCCAGCAGACGGCGCTGCGTGATGATGCGGCGCACCAGCGAACGCACGACCGCGTCGAGGGAGATCAGGGCCTGGTGCGCGAGAAAGGTCAGAATAAGAAAAACATTGATGTGCGCAGCAAACAGACCCTTGAATGCGTCTTCGGCCATCCTGCGTTTGCCTTCAAAAGCAGCGCGCACCAGGTTCAGCACGAACTCCAGCCACAGGGGCAGAAACAGAATGCCGAGAGCAACCAAGGTCCAACGAACCGGCTTGCCAGGGAGGGTTGTCCATCCCAGGACCAGCAACAGAAAGGTCGCGGGCTCGACCAGGCTGCGCCGCAGGTTATCGAGGATTTTCCATTGCGAAACGATGGACATCGGGTTGGGAACGCGATTCCCCGATTCATCGGGCACGCGCGACCCCAGCCACCCGGCAATCTGCCAGTCGCCACGCAGCCAGCGATGTTTGCGCCGATTGTAAGCGCTGTAGTGCGAGGGATAGTCTTCGATAATTTCGATATCGCTGGCCAGGCCTGCGCGCGCATGCGCGCCTTCAATCAGGTCGTGTGAAAGCAGAGCGTTGCGCGGGAAGCGGCGGTCCAGCACGCGATGCAGCGTGTCGACCTCGTAGATGCCTTTTCCGGTGAAGCTGCCTTCGCCGTAGAGATCCTGATAAACATCGGAGACGGCGCGTGTGTAGATATCGAATCCGGTTTCTCCCGAGTAGATACCTGCCAGGCGCGAGCGCACGGCGCTTTGCACGCTCACCCCCACCCGCGGCTGCAGAATTCCGTAGCCGGCAACCACGATATTCTTGTCCGGATCAATGATGGCCTGGTTCAATGGATGAGCCAGAGCGCCAATCATGCGGTGCGCTGAGCCTCGCGGCAGCTCGGTGTCGGCGTCAAGCGTGATGACGAATCGCACCTTCGGAAAAATGCTCAAGTCCCCGATCTTCACCGGGAAGCTGTCATATTGGTTGCGGAGGAGCCGGTTCAAATCGAGGAGCTTGCCGCGCTTCCGTTCCCAACCCATCCACACGCGCTCGCGCGGGTTGTAGACGCGGTGGCGATGCACGAGCAGGAAAGTTCCTTCGCCTTTGGAGGCGTATTTCTCGTTGAGATCGCGGATGAGCTTAGCGCAAAGCTCGACGCGGGGGTCATCCTCGGTCGGCGTCTCCCGCGAATCGGGCAGATCGGTCAGCAACGCATAATGCAGGTTGCGGTCATGATTGCCAAGGTAGCGGACTTCAAGATCATCGACCAGACGCTTGATCTGAATCTCGTTCAGCAGCAATGCCGGAATGCCGACCAGGGAAAAGCAGTCGTCCGGAATACCTTCCGAAAAATCCAGCTTGGGAATGATTTGAGGACGCAAGATCGCGGTGACAAGATAATTCACGATCTGCACTGCAGCTTGCGAGCACGGCAGCAGCAGAACAAACACCGCCACCAGCATGCGACCCAGAGAAGTCGACGGGCCAATCAGGGGCAGAAGAATCCCCAGAATAATGATCAGCGTCAGCAGTTCTATGCTGGGCAGGTAGAACTCGTCCGGGTGGCTGCGGAGGAAGATACGTAGGCGTTGACCTAAAGGCGGGCGATACCGAACCTTCCGGCGAAGTGCCGGACCGCCCTCAGCAATCAGATAGTAACCGATATGAGAACGGCGTATGCCGACCCGGCGATCAGCATAAATCTGCCGCTGGGCCTCGCGAGCGAGCGCCAGCGCCGCGGCGGCAACTTCCATCTCCGTAAAGTCGGAGTGCTCGGCGAGATGCGCAATCTGCTTGCGGTACACGGTGCGGCTTTCGCGGTCCATCCGCGAGTACGCCCCTGCGGGGTCGTCTTTCAAAACCCTATCAAAAACCAGCAAGCGATCCAGCACCTCGCGCCAGTTGGTTTGCGTAATATCGCGCAGGCTGCGGACGCATACTCCGGTTCCATGGAGCGCTGTACGATCCTTAACCACCCGCGCACCGCGAGCAGCGATTTGCTCCAGCAGCACCAGCTTCATGGACGGGATCAGCGCATCCAGTTCTGACAGGTTCAGGATCGTGGTTTTCTGGAAAGCCGCCATGTATTCGATGTAGCTGGATTCGCTGAACTCATAGTTGACGGCGGCCAGAAATGCTTCCGCCATGGCCAGAACTCTGGGGACTACATCGAAACTGCGGTTGCGTACGTGGGGAATTTTCTCGAATTCCACGAGCTCGTCCGCAGTGCTATTCAGCTCCGTACTCAACAGGTGGGCGTTATCCTGCAGCCAATGAAAGTCGTCGGAGGCGTTGGTGACCGAGAAATCGGAGACCGCGCGCAGAATTTTCCGCAGTTGCGGCTTGAGCGAGTGCGAGCGCTCATAAAGGACGGTAGAAGAATGCGTTCCCGGCAGCCAGGCTAATCCGCGCGCCGATTCCGCGGCATGGGCGCGCAGACGTTCCAGATCGGCAGGCTTCTCCTGGCTTCCGGCGGGAACGCGCTCGGTTTCCGAAGTTACCAGTTCGAGATGGATATTCTCGGGCATTTTTTAAAACTGTTAGCGATAACTGGCGGCTTGCAACTCGAACATCTCGGCGTAGCGGCCACCCATGCGGGTTAAATCCTCGTGCGTCCCTTCTTCCACAATCTCTCCGGCTTCCAGTACTACGATGCGATCTGCCATGCGCACGGTCGAGAAACGATGGGAGATGAACAAAGCCATCTTTTCGCTCGTGAGTTCCGCGAAGCGGCGAAAAACTTCGAACTCGCTGCGCGCATCGAGCGCGGCCGTGGGCTCGTCCAGGATCAGGAGTTGCGCATCGCGTAGATAGGCGCGCGCCAGTGCGATTTTCTGCCACTCTCCCCCGGAGAGGTCGACGCCGCCTTCGAAACGGCGTCCTAACATTTGTTCATAGTTAAGCGGAAGGCGCGCAATCACCTGGTCCGCCAGACTTTTTTGAGCCGCCTCTTTCAGAATCTCGAAATGATTCAATTCCTGGATTTGACCCACAGCAATGTTTTCGCGGGCAGTCATCTCGTACCGCATGAAGTCCTGAAAAATGACTCCGATCTGCGTATACAGGTCTTCCAGACTGTATTCGCGAAGATCGACCCCGTCGAGCAGAATCTCGCCTTCGACCGGGTCATACAGCCGTGTAATCAACTTGACGATGGTGGTCTTGCCCTGGCCGTTCTCCCCAATCAACGCAACTCGTTCTCCCGGGCTCAAGTGAAAGTTCAAATGATTCAGGACTAGCCGCGAACTACCGGGATAGCGGAAGGAGACCTTGCGGAACTCGAAGCCGCGAGTGATTGGTCGAGGCGTCGGCCGGGCGTTAGGCTTGGAGCGGATGGTCGCCTCCATCTCGAAGAAAGCGAGCAGGTCAGTAAGGAAGAGGGCTTGATCGGCAATGCTCGACAGGGTCGAAAACACTTGCTGGATATTGCTGCTGGCCTGCTGAATAGCGCCGGCAAGAAAGGTCAGGGTGCCGACGCTGATCATTCCGGACACCGTACGCCAAATGACATAGGCGTAAGCGGCGTAGTATCCCATGGTGCCGATCATGGAGAGGAACGATCCGGCCACCAGGCGGCGACGCGCCAGGCTAACGTCCTCGACGTAGATCTGATCCCACAGTCGTGTGAAACGGTCGGTGAGAAACCCTTTCAGGCCAAAGAGCTTCAGTTCTTTGGCTGCTTCTTTGCTACCGCCAACGACGCGCAAGTAATCCAGTTCACGCCGTATCGGGGTCTGGCGGAAATTCTTGGCGTATCCCAGGAATGCAAAATGGCTCTCCCCCAGGAATGCGGGTATCACCCCTGCGATCAACAGCAGCATCAGCCACGGGGAATAGAGCACGATCGAGATGGACATCGTGATCGCCGTGATCATCTGCTGCACGAGCCGTCCGATGGATTGGATCATGCCCAGGCGATCGGTGGCCTGTACGCGGGCGCGTTCCAGGCGGTCGTAAAAGACCGGATCTTCGTAGGCAATCAGGTCGAGATCCGAGGCATGCTTCATGACGCGAATGCTGACGTGGCGGGTGTACTTGTCTGCCAGCAGGGCATCGAGGTAATCGACACCCCGCGCCAGAACGCTGCTGATCAGAGCGAGCGCGAATTCCGCCGCCACCAGCCACCAGAATTCCCGGCTCACCGGTTCATGCGTCGAAACCGCGTGCACTACCCGGTCGATGATCAGCTTGGTGACGTAAAGCAGAGCGATCGGCAGCAGGGAGGTGAATAGACGGAAGACCAGCCCCAGGGCGACGACCAGCGGGCCCGATTCCCAGACGATCTTAAGTACAGGAGGGACATTGCGGAGCGCGACCAGCCGCTCCTCCCAGCTGCTCCAGAAACCGTCTTGTTTTGCCATTTCAGTGACCCGCGCGATCTAAAGCTTGGGAACTAATGTCGAGCTCTCGCCAGGAAAATTTGTGAACTCACGAGAGATGCCGGAAATGCTCCTAAGGTTTGATTCAGCAGCCACTTATCCGCACTCGCGACCGCCCGCAACGTGGCTTGCCGAAACTAGTACCTAGAGCAATCCGATGACCGCCTCCGGCTACAATCGTCCTCAATTCTGTTCGCGAGATTGCTGCAGAAATTCCGAGCCCAAGCGACCCTCGGACATCAGGTATTTTAAGGGGTTTGCCCTATAAAACCCAAATTGCTCAGATCCACCGAGCGCTGCCATTCAGGCCGCTTAATGGGCAAGGGTGGAACGGGAGCACCGGAAGAAAGTTCATTGATCTCCGCAAAAACTCCTCAATGAATTTGCTTGGCCGGAGAGGTTGCCGGCTGCCAAGAGGAAATTTCCACGACCAACAGACCCTGCGGCGGAATCGAAAGCGTGAGTTCACCGTTTCGCAAATCGCGAACCTCTGGAGCGGTTAACTCGGCGGCTTGGCGCAACGCGGCGAGCTGAGCTCGAGTCGGATACCGCGGCGACCCCATTTTCTCGTATGCCGGACGGGGATCACCATGATCACGGTCAACTTGAGAAATGTGGGCGCGCGAGCCAGGAGCAAGATGCTGCAAGTGCAAGGTGATGGTCTTGAGCGCGCCACTCGTCTTTTCCGGAGCAGTCAAATTCCAGGAGGCAATCACCAGAGAGTCGTCGGCGCGCCGGGTGACCATGACGGATTTCGATTGAACATTTAAGCGAACATCGCCAAGGTGGTGCAGGAGTTCGAAGACGGCATACGACGCTTTGGGAATCCCGCCGGCGGCAAACAGGCCGAATCCACCGTAGAACGGTTCCTTGACGACGCCCTGCTCTTCGAACACATCCGAGAACGTCCAGTAGGACATTTCGTTTACCAGGCCGTCGCACTGCCGAATGGTGTCGGCCAGCCACGGGCCCATGTAGGTGGAGTCAGTCACTTCGGGCTCATTTTTGTAACTGGCGTTGAACTCACTCCAGATCAGGGGCAGGTTAGGCAGAGGGGAAGATTTGATCTGGTCATGAACCTTGCCAACGGCGCGGCAAACCATTTTGTCGCGAGGAATCTCTTCGTTAGTGCCGAAAACATCCTTGGCGGAGTCGTTTCCGTAGACGTGGCTGGAGACGAAATCGACTGGAATATGGTTTTCGACGCAGTGCCGGATGAAGGCGTCAACCCAGGCGGCCTGCGCCGTGGTTGGACCGCCGACCCGCAACAGCGGGCTGACACGTTTTATGTCGTTGGCGGTGTGATCGTACAGTTGCCAGTAGCTCGGCTGCTTCGGCTCGCCAGCCCAGAAGTCGATATTCGGCTCGTTCCACACTTCGAAATACCACTGCGCCACCTCGGCCAATCCGTAACGTTCGACGAGGTGACGGGTGAAATGATCGATGAGATCGTCCCACTTGTTCCAGTCTTTCGGAGGGGCAACATTGGGGTGGTACCAAAATGCCTGAGGGGCATTCTTGGCCGCCAGTTTATTGGGCATGAAGCTGAGCTCAACGAAGGGGCGAACTCCGTTCTGCAGCAGGCCGTCGTAAACCTGGTCAACGTAGGAGAAGTTGTAGACCGGGTTGCCGGCAGCGTCCTCGTCGTAGACGCCCATTTCATCCAGGAAGATTCCATGGAAGCGGATGTATTCGACTCCGGTCACCTGTTTAACGGCACGAAGATCGTTTCGGTAACTTTCCCGCATGCTCAAGCGGGCGCGTCCTGAACCGAACATGTGCTCCCAGAAATGCGGGAAAGGTTGCCCTGGAGCGGCGGCATCAATCGTGACGGACTCCGGAGCAGCTTGCGCCCTGGCGCGAATGGCGGGGCCGATAACGCACAGGACGGTCACAGAGACGATTGCCAACCGAAGGTGAAGAAGATGAGCGCGATTCATGAGTCAACTCCGAGGACATTCTAATCCGTTCGCCGGAATTTTCTTTGTGGCGGAACCCAATACCGGGGTTGGCCCAACGGAAAGCCAAGAGTTGATATGATGTTTAGTTCAGCACTCAGTGTGGGGGAATTCTGACGTGGCAGAGACACAGACCAATGGTCTCGAGGTGCTCGAGACCCGAGAATGGATTGATTCGCTCGATTACGTTCTAACCAGGGGTGGCCCGGATCGTGCCGGCCGCCTACTGCAGCAACTTGCCTTGCATGCCCGGCGTTCTGCCGGAATCAATCTGCCCTTTACCGCCACCACACCATATCAGAACACCATCCCGGCCTTGCATCAGCCTCCGTTCCCCGGGAGCCAGGAAATGGAACGCCGCATAAAGAGTTTGGTTCGGTGGAATGCGCTGGCCATGGTGGTGCGCGCCAATAAATTGCAGGAAGGCATTGGCGGCCACATTTCCACTTATGCTTCTGCCGCCACCCTCTACGAGGTCGCGTTTAATCATTTTCTGCAGGCGCGCACGGAATCCGGTGATCGCGACATTGTTTATTTCCAGGGACACGCCGCCCCGGGCATCTACTCCCGCGCTTATCTGGAGGGCCGCATTCCCCGACAGAAGCTAGAGAACTTCCGGCGTGAGCTGAAACCTGGTGGCGGTCTTTCTTCTTACCCCCATCCTTGGCTGATGCCGGATTTCTGGGAGTTCCCCACGGTTTCAATGGGTTTGGGTCCGATCCAGGCGATCTACCAGGCGCGATTCATTAAGTATCTGGAAAACCGAGGACTGAAGGAATCGCGTGGCGGTAAGGTCTGGGCCTTTCTCGGGGATGGCGAGATGGATGAGCCCGAATCGCTGGGTTCGATCACGCTGGCTTCACGCGAGCGGCTCGACAACCTGATTTTCGTCGTGAATTGCAACCTGCAGCGCCTGGATGGACCGGTTCGCGGCAACGGCAAAATCATTCAGGAACTCGAAGCCATCTTCCGCGGCGCGGGTTGGAATGTAATCAAGGTGATCTGGGGCTCGGACTGGGATCGCCTGATTCAGAACGATCGCGATGGCCTGCTGGTCCGGCGCATGGGCGAGATCACCGACGGGCAGTACCAGAAATATTTCGTCGAGAGCGGGGCTTACTTCCGCCAGAACTTCTTCGGAACTGACCCACGTCTGCTGAAGATGGTGGAGCACTTGTCAGACGAGCAGCTGGCGCGCATGCGGTTGGGCGGTCACGATCCGATCAAAGTTCATGCCGCTTACAAGGCTGCCGCTGAGCATACCGGCTCGCCGACAATCATTCTCGCCAAGACCATTAAGGGTTACGGACTCGGGGAAGCGGGCGAGGGCAAGAACATCACCCACCAGCAGAAAAAGCTGAATGACGAAGAGCTGCGCATGTTCCGGTCACGCTTTGGAATTCCGATTCCGGATGAAGAATTGCACGATGCGCCTTTCTACCGGCCGTCGGAAGACAGCGCGGAGGTCCAGTATCTGCGCGAGCGGCGCCAGCAACTCGGAGGCTATCTGCCCGAGCGGAAAGTTCGTGCCGCGGCGATCCAGCCGGTTTCCGAATCGCACTTCGAGGAGTTCTATAAAGGAACGGAAGGGCGCGAAGTTTCGACCACGATGGTGTTTGTCCGGCTTCTGGCCAAGCTCCTGCGCGATCCGGAGATCGGCAAGCTGATTGTTCCGATTATTCCTGACGAAGCCCGTACCTTTGGCATGGAGGCGTTGTTTCGGCAGGTGGGTATCTACTCCAGCGTCGGACAGCTCTACGAACCGGTGGACATGGACACGCTGCTCTACTACAAAGAGGCGAAGAACGGGCAGATTCTGGAGGAGGGCATTACCGAGGCCGGCTCAGTGTGTTCGTTCATTGCCGCTGGCACTGCCTATGCGAATCATGGAATCAACACCATCCCGTTCTTTATTTATTACTCGATGTTTGGGTTCCAGCGCATCGGCGATCTGATCTGGGCGGCTGCGGATATGCGGGTCCGCGGATTCCTCCTGGGCGGCACGGCCGGCCGCACCACGCTGGCTGGCGAAGGACTGCAGCACCAGGACGGCCACAGCCACGTGCTCGCCCTGAGCGTCCCGAACCTGTTGGCTTATGATCCCGCTTTTGCCTACGAAATCGCCGTCATCATCCAGGACGGCATCAAGCGCATGTATGTGGATGGAGAGTCCATCTTCTACTACCTGACCGTAACGAACGAACCGCTCCCGATGCCGGCTATGCCGGAAGGCAAGAATGTTCGCGATGGCATTCTCAAAGGGATGTACCGCTTTAAGTCTTCTGAGAAGAAAGATGCCAAGCTGCATGCGCAGTTGTTCGGCAGCGGCACCATTATGTTTGAGGTTCTGAAGGCGCAACAGATTCTCGAGCAGGATTATGGGGTTGCGGCTGACGTCTGGAGCGTTACCAGTTACAAAGAGCTGTACCGTGACGCCAACGATTGCGAGCGCTGGAACCTGCTGCATCCCGGGCAGAAGCCCAAAGTGCCTTATGTGACCGAATGTCTAAAAAATGCAGCCGGAGTTTTCGTAGCGGCGTCCGATTACATGAAGGTTTTGCCGGAAAGTATCTCGCAATGGGTTCCGGGCAAACTGGTTTCGCTGGGAACGGATGGCTTTGGGCGAAGTGAGAACCGCGCTGCCCTGCGGGACTTCTTCGAAGTGGATGCCAAGCACATTGTCGTCGCCACCTTGAGCGCTCTGCAGCGGGAAGGCCAGGTGAAGGCCGACACCGTTCAGAAGGCAATCAAGGATTTAGGCGTTGACGCGGAGCGGCCTAGTCCGGTCAGCCGCTAGGAGGCTGCTCAAAAACTTGACTTCGAGTGCGTTTGGAAAGGGCACGGCTTGCTGCGGAAAAAAGAATCAGGTAAGTAATATCGGGAAGGGCACGAGTTTACTAGCCTGCCCTGAGCGTAGTCGAAGGGTGCCGCTAAGCTGTTGAATATACCTCAGCGCTTTAGCGCCTGAGAGCCATCTTTTGCCGCCGAGAGATTTTTTCAGCAGCCGCTTTAGCCGTGCCGAATAAGTGCTTACGCCCTCGGTCGGGATGACAGATTTGTAACGTATGGGAAAGGTTTAGAAGGGTGACGGAGTTCAAGCTACCTGAATTGGGAGAAAACATCGAGCAAGGCGATCTTGTGCGCCTGATGGTTTCACCGGGCGCGACTGTGAACGAGGGCCAGACGGTGATGGAACTGGAGACCGACAAAGCGGTAGTCGAAGTTCCTTCATCCGTCAGCGGCGTGATTAAAGAAGTTCGCGTCAAAGAGGGCGAGAAGCTGAAAGTCGGCCAGGTGATTTTCACGGTCGAGGATGGCGCCAAACGAAACGGCGGGGGAAAGAGAGAGAAGCGAACCGAAGGCGCCGAAAAACAGGCCACAAAGGCCGACGCGCCCTCCACAAAAAAGATGGACGTTGCGCCTGCTGCTCCCGCCCCGGAGAGCCCAGTACAGGTAGAGCGGCGGAAATCACAGGCGGGTGCGACTGAATTTCGTCTGCCCGAACTGGGCGAGAACATTGAGCAGGGTGACTTGGTGCGCCTGATGATTTCACCTGGAGCAAAAGTCTCCGAGGGTCAGCCCATCATGGAGTTGGAAACGGACAAGGCGGTGGTCGAAGTGCCCTCGTCCGTGAGCGGAGTGGTGAAAGAGGTCCGAGTTAAGGAAGGCGACAAGCTCAAAGTCGGACAAGTCATCTTCACCCTGCAAGGAGCAGCGCCATCGGTTGCGCCCCGCACCACGCCTCAACCTGTGGAACACGTTTCCGGCCAGCACGGCGCGCGGCTCGCGTTTCAGGCAGCGATTCAGGCGGAAGGTAAGACTGAAGAGCAGGCCTTACCGCCCGACCAGCCGTCTCAGGCGCCGCCCACGTTCACTATGCCGGAACAGTTGGGGAAAGTTGCGGGTACGGAGCAGCGCCCGCCTATCCCGGCTGCGCCCATGGTACGCCGGCTCGCGCGTGAACTTGGGGTTGATATTTACGACGTGCAGGGAAGCGGGCCCGGCGGGCGCATCAGCGAAGATGACGTTAAGGCGCACACAAAACAATTGCTGGTGACTGCGGTCTCTGCCGCCCAGGTTCCGCGAGCCCTGGCCGAACCGAAACTCCCGGATTTTGCCAAGTGGGGCAAAATCGAACGCGTCTCCATGCGTGCGGTGCGTCGAAAAACAGCGGAGCATCTGCGCGAAGCCTGGAACACCATCCCCCACGTCACGCAAAACGATCGTGCCGACATTACGGAACTGGAGCAGTTGCGGGCGAAGTTCGCACCCAAGGCGGAAGAAGCCGGTGGCAAAATGACGGTCACCGCCATCGCATTAAAGATTGTCGCTTCGGCTTTGAAGATTTTCCCGCAATTCAATGCCAGCATCGACATGGACCGCGACGAAATTGTTTACAAGCAGTACGTGAACATTGGCGTTGCCGTGGACACGGAGCGGGGTCTGCTCGTTCCCGTCCTGCGCGATGTAGACAAGAAAAACATTGTGGAACTGGCGGCGGAGATGTCCCAGCTTTCCAAAAAAGCGCGTGAGAAGAAGCTGACCCCGGAGGAGATGGAGGGCGGAACCTTCACCATCACCAACCTGGGCGGAATTGGCGGGACGGGCTTTAGCCCGATCGTGAATCATCCTGAAGTCGCGATTCTCGGGCTCTCGCGCTCGCGCATGGAGCCGGAGTGGATCAACGGGAAATTTGAGCCGCGGCTGATCCTGCCGCTGTCGCTGTCCTATGATCACCGGCTCATCGACGGCGCCGACGCTGCGCGTTTTCTCCGCTGGGTCGCCGAGGCTTTTGAGCAGCCGTTCCTGCTCTCGGTCCAAGGTTAAAGAGGCGAGCCTGGCTCGCCTGCCCAGGTCCTGAGCGAAGTCGAAGGAGGGCGTCTGGGCCTACGTGGTGTGAAGAACAAATCACGTAGGGACGGGTGCCCGCACTTGTCCGGCCGAGCGAAGCTCGGCTCCAATCGCCAATCAGGCTTTCTTTTAGCAGTCCAAACATAAGTGGGAAAGAGGACTTATATGGCTGATACGTCGAATTTGCGCGTTGCGGTGGTTGGGGGAGGCCCCGGTGGTTACGCGGCTGCCTTTCTGGCTGCCGATCTCGGAATGAAAGTCACACTGATCGATCCCGAAGCGAATCCCGGCGGGGTATGCCTCTACCGCGGTTGCATTCCGTCCAAAGCGTTGCTGCACGTGGCCAAGATTATCGAAGAATCGCATCAGGCGAAAAATTGGGGTATCGATTTTGGAGAGCCCAAGGTGGACATCACCCGCCTGCGCACCTGGAAGGAGAGCGTAGTCAAGAAGCTCACAGGCGGCCTGGGGCAACTGGCCAAGCAACGTTCTGTCCAGTATGTGCAGGGCAAGGCTGCTTTCGAGAATTCAAACACCCTGCGGGTGACAAAAACGAAAGGCGGGGAAGAGTCGTTCAGCTTCGATCGCATTATTCTGGCGACCGGCTCGCGCCCGGCCGTCATTCCGAGCTTGAAAATCGATTCGCCGCGCCTGCTGGATTCCACCGGCGCGCTGGATGTTCAGGACGTTCCCAAGACCCTGCTGGTTGTGGGCGGCGGCTACATCGGCCTGGAATTGGGTTCTGTCTATGCGGCTTTGGGAACACGCGTGACCGTGGTCGAAATGACCGACGGCCTTCTGCCCGGCGCCGACCGCGACCTCGTTCTTCCTTTACACAAGCGGTTGGAAAAGCTGTTCGACGGCATCCTGCTGAATACGACCGTCGCTTCTTTGAAGGAAGAGAAGAATGGAATTCGCGCGACCTTCGAAGGAAAAGCAGTCAAAGAACGCGAAAAACTGTTCGATAAAGTTCTGGTTTCGGTCGGCCGCAAGCCCAATTCCGAAATCGGCGGCCTCGACAAGACTCGCGTGAAAGTCGGTCCCAAGGGATTTATCCAGGTGAACAAGCAATTGCAGACCGATGATCCCGCAATATTTGCCATTGGCGATGTGGTGGGCGAACCCATGCTGGCGCACAAGGCTACTCATGAGGGCCGAACTGCGGTCGAGGTGATCGCCGGGCACAAATATACGTTTGAGCCCAATGCCATTCCAGCGGTCGTGTTCACCGATCCGGAAATCGCATGGGCTGGCTTGACCGAAACCCAGGCTCAGGCGCAGGGCAAGCAAGTTAAAGTGGCTAAGTTTCCTTGGGCAGCTTCGGGACGGGCGTTGACGCTCGATCGGACCGACGGCCTCACCAAGCTGCTTATTGATCCAGATACGGAACGCGTGCTGGGCGTAGGCATCGTCGGGCCCGGGGCCGGCGAGCTCATTGCCGAAGGCACCCTCGCGATCGAGATGGCCGCGCTGGCGGGCGATGTGGAACTGACCGTACATCCCCATCCCACGCTGTCGGAAACCGTCATGAACGCCGCCGAAGTCTTTTACGGCACCAGCACCGACATATACCGCCCGAAACGGTGAACGCCGTCCATTGGTCGCTGGCGTTCCGGTGAGACTAGGGGTTTGGGAAGGGCACGACTTCAGTCGTGCCGTTAGGCCGTTGAAAATGGGGGCGCGCTTCAGCCTTTTTAGCGCCGCATCAAATCTGTCATCCCGAGCGCAGCCGAGAGCCTGCCCCGAGCGCAGTCGAGGGGGACCTTGTGTTTACCTGCATGGGTTGAAAATGAAGGAGCGCTTTAGCGCCAGCGGGTCGCCTTTTGACCTGCAGGTCGCCTTTTTGATATGCGCAAGTTTTTCCCGCAGCCTGTTCAGCCGCGCCGGCTAAAGGCCGCAGAAAATGCGGGCTCTCCACCCCCTTAGGGAACACCGTGCTTTACCCTCTTGGTTGATTATGAGATAGCTTGCTAACGGTTCGCTGCCAACCGCCATCCAACGCAACGCATGCCGCTGACCTACGTCAAAGAGATAGATGCTGCCGCCGAAGTTCACAAAACGCGAATACTAACGTTAATGGTGGTCGTCAGCAACGTGATCGGAAACGTCATGCTAAGCCTCGGTATGCATCATGTAGGCAGAATCGTCTCCGCCTCTCCCATCGACTACATTCGGGCCTTTACGGATCCTTGGACCGTGGCGGGCGTCTGCATCCTGGTGATCTGGATGGCGAGTGATCTGGCTCTGCTGAGCGCCGCCGATCTCAGCTTTGTCCTGCCGGTCACGGCCAGCGCTTACGTCCTGATTGCGATTGCCGGGCACTTCCTTTTGCATGATCACATCTCCGTGGCGCGCTGGATAGGCATTGTGGTAATCACGTTCGGTGTCATCCTGGCTGAAGAAACTCCAGCCCGAACTACGGAAGGGCCGCCCGAACATCTGCTATGAAATGGATCCTGGTGGGAATCATTGCGATCTGCAACACCCTGGGCGACGTGCTGAACACGGCCGGCATGAAGCGACAGGGAGAGGTCGAGGACCTCCGCCCTCGGACTCTCCTTCGCATGCTGGCGGGGATCTTTCGCAATCCCCTGGTTATGGCAGGGTTGGGTACCCTGGCCATCTCATTTTTCGCTCTGCTTTCGCTTCTTTCCATCGCTAACGTGAGCTTTGCCGTGCCGGCTACCGCCAGCAGTTATCTGCTGGAAACTCTTCTCGCAAAATACGTCCTGAAAGAAGATGTTCGCTTACGGCGATGGGCGGCGGCGGTCCTGGTCGCCGGTGGAGTAGTGCTGCTGCAGTGGTGACCAGGGAGCAGGAGAGTCTAACCGAACACACTTTGTGTCCCTTCGTGCCTCTGTGGTGAGATGTCTTTCATCACAAATCACACAAACGCGCTACCCGGACGCGCTGCCCCAGTTTCTAGGTTTCCGCAGAGAACGTCAGCACGATATCGCGCTGGCGAGGCCCATCCAGTTCGACCAGCACCACGCGCTGCCAGGTTCCAAGAAGCAACTGGCCTTTATCAGTCGGCAGAGCCACGGAGGTGCCGATCAGCGATGACAGAATATGGTCAGGCACATGAGCGGGATTATGAGGATGCCGGTACTGAAGTTTGGGAATCATTTGCTCGAACGCGTCCAGCATATCGAGATCGGTTCCGGGATCGAGGTCGGCCGTGGTCAGAGCGGCGGTTGTGTGCAGGATGGAAACATGACAAGTACCGGATCGCCCGTTGTACTTCTTCAAGGAATTCTGAACGACGTCGGTGATATCCACGATCTCGCGCTTCTTACGAGTTTTGACTGAGAGCTTCTGCATTACTCGATCTTAGATTCGGCCGGCCTGCTCTAGGAACGGTATCCCGAATTCACTGAAGCAGGTAAGGGATGGCGTTTCTCGTAGGCGGCAATTTCGGATTCGTGCTGGAGAGTGAGTCCGATGTCGTCCAACCCTTCGAGCAGGCAATGGCGCACGAATGCATCAAGCTGGAACCTTGCACAAAACCCCTGCTCATCGCTCACTGCCTGCCGCTCGAGATCAACCGTCAGCCGGTAATTTTCTAATGTGGACGCGCGACGAAGGAGGTCGCTCACTTGCTGCTCCGAGAGACTCACGGTAAGGAGGCCGTTCTTAGCGCTGTTGTTGGCAAATATGTCGGCGAACGAAGGAGCGATCACGGCGCGGAAACCGAAATCGGCGAGCGCCCACACCGCATGTTCACGCGAAGAGCCGCAGCCGAAATTCTTTTCCGCCACCAAAATGCTGGCTCCATGAAAGCGCGGCTGGTTGAGTACAAACGACGGGTCCTGTTCGCCAGATGATTTGCGACGCCAGTCGTGGAACAGGAACTGCCCAAACCCGGTGCGTTCGATGCGCTTGAGAAACTGCTTGGGGATGATCTGATCGGTGTCAACGTTCGCTCGATCCAGCGGCGCGACCAGTCCGGTATGAATGCGAAACGCTTCCATAGATTCTCTCTACATATTCTCTCAATTTTGTCATCCCGAGCGGAGTCGAGGGACCTTGTGTTCCTCAACTTTGCCACTTCGAGCGGAGTCGAGAGCCTGCCCCGAGCGAAGCCGAGGGGGATCTTGCGTTTTTCAATGAAACTGCCAGTTGCGAATGTCGGTGAAATGGCCCGTGATGGCGGCTGCCGCAGCCATCATGGGACTGACCAGGTGTGTCCTTCCACCACGGCCTTGCCGACCTTCAAAGTTGCGATTGCTGGTGGACGCGCAGCGTTCGCCGGGCTGAAGGATGTCAGGATTCATGCCCAGGCACATGGAGCATCCCGATTCTCTCCACTCAAAACCGGCGGCCACGAAGATCTTGTCCAATCCTTCCTGCTCAGCAGCCCGCTTGATGGCCTGCGATCCCGGAACCACCATGGCCTTTACGCTGGCACTGACGCGGTGCCCTTTGGCCACGCGCGCGGCGGCACGCAGGTCTTCCAGTCGTGAATTGGTGCAGGAACCGATGAAAACGCGGTCGACATTAATTTCCTCGACGCGCTTCCCGGGCTCCAGCGCCATGTACTCGAACATGCGCTCGGCTGATCGTCGCTCGGGCTCGCTGCGAAACGCGCTCAGCTCGGGCACTCGGCCGGTGATTTCAACCACCATGCCGGGGTTCGTTCCCCAAGTCACGAACGGTGACAACTTCGCGGCATCGATATGGATCACTTTGTCGTAGGCCGCTCCGGGGTCGGAAGTTAATGCCCGCCAGTGCGCGACAGCCTTTTCCCACTCGGGGCCTTTTGGGGCAAAGCGGCGTTCTTTCACGTACGAGATCGTGGTTTCGTCGGGAGCCACCATCCCGGCGCGAGCGCCCGCCTCGATGCTCATGTTGCACAGGGTCATGCGCCCTTCCATCGACAGTGCGCGGACGGCTTGGCCGGCATACTCGATGACGCAACCTGTGGCGCCATCTGTGCCGATCTGACCAATGACGCCCAAAGCCAAATCCTTGGCCGCCACTCCTTCCGGAAGTGAGCCTCGGACATCGATCAGCATGGTGTGCGGCTTTTTCTGAGGCAAGCACTGCGTGGCCAGCACGTGCTCGACTTCCGAGGTTCCGATGCCGAAGGCCAGCGCGCCGAACGCTCCGTGCGTGCTGGTGTGGCTGTCACCGCAGACAATGGTCATGCCGGGCTGCGTAAGCCCCAACTCCGGGCCGATCACGTGAACGATGCCTTGCTCGGGCGAGTCAATGTCGAACAGCGGTATACCGAATTCCTTGCAGTTCTGCCGCAAAGCTTCAATTTGCCGGGCGGCGATCGCATCGGTAATCGGAAGACCGCGTGGAGTCGTGGGGACATTATGATCCACGGTTGCAATGGTCCGGTGCGGCTGGCGAACCCGGCGTGCGTTGGCGCGAAGACCGTCGAAGGCTTGCGGCGACGTCACTTCGTGTACCAGATGCAGGTCAATGTAGAGCAGCGGGAGCTGGCCGGATGGTTCGCACACTACGTGCTCATCCCAGACTTTTTCGAATAAAGTGCGCTTGGCGCTCATCGGAAATCAGATACCTGCTTGGCCCGTGTCGGCCTCGGATCGTTGCTCCCCATTTCCCGGCGCTTACGCGTAGGCCTGATTTTCTTATTCCCGCTTCGCGGGCTCACTTGCGGTGTCCTGATAGTTTACCAGAGCACATGGGCGGATAAGCACGATGCCTGTCGTCTACAATCCGGTAAGAGGTCCTTTCATTCAGCGGCAAATCCACGGGGCTACAGGTTGAGAGATCGTCCTGAAACGAAAGCATGGCTGTTACTGATGGCGCTGGCAACTGCCGCCATCGTTGTGCACGGTTACCATCCCGCGGTGGAAGACGCCGAAATCTATCTTCCGGCGATCAAGAAGGCGCTCAATCCGTCGTTGTACCCGCACAATGACATTTTCTTCATGTCGCATGCGCGCATGACCTTGTTCCCGAAGCTGGTTGCTGCGTCGGTGCGTATTTCTCATCTGCCGCTCGATTGGGCGTTGCTGCTATGGCAATGGCTCTCGATATTTCTGCTGCTGCTGGCGTGCTGGCATTTGGGGCGGCTCGCCTTTCGAACGCCCGCCTCGCGCTGGGGAGGGGTTGCGCTGGTTGCGTCGCTTTTGACCTTACCGGTGGCGGGAACCGCGCTTTACGTGATGGATGAATACATCAACCCGCGTTCGCTGTCCACGCCTGCCGTGCTGTTCATTATCATCAGTGTGGCGGAACGGCGCTATGTGCGGGCGCTGTTGTGGATGTTGTTCACCGCGGCTATTCATCCGTTGATGGTGGTCTTTGGAGCAACTTATGCGGCGATCTACTTGGGTGTCGCATGGATAAACACGCGGGCAGCGCGCAGCGAGCAACGAGCCATTGCGCTGGCTGCGCTAATTCCTTTCGGCCTCTTTCCGCCGGCCACCGATGCCTATCGCGAAGCCTTGAATAGCCGCCCCTATTTCTTCCTGCTGCGCTGGCACTGGTACGAGTGGCTCGGCATTTTTGGGCCAATCGCTTTATTTGCCTGGTGGCGATGGGTAGCGCGGCGCATCAAGGAGCCTGCGCTGCAGTATTTCTGTGAGACATCAGTAATCTTCGGAGCGACCTTCTTTGTAGCGGGATTGGTGATCACCATTCCTTCAGGACTGGCGAACCTGGTTGAACTGCAACCCATGCGCAGCCTGCACCTGCTGTACGTCATTCTGCTTGTGCTGGGCGGCGGATTACTGGCGCAGTTTGTGCTCAAAGAAAAAGCCTGGCGCTGGATCGTGTTGTTCGTTCCGCTGTGTGCCGCGATGGCATTTGTACAGGGGGAAACCTTCCCGAACACGGCTCACCTGGAGCTCAAAGGCGTGCAATCGCGCAATGAATGGGTGCACGCCTTCACATGGATCCGGCAGAACACGCCCGTGGGTGCTTACTTCGCACTCGATCCCGATACCATGTCCCTGCCGGGTGAGGATCAGCACGGTTTTCGTGCCTTGGCCGAGCGTTCGATGCTGGCCGACAACGTGAAAGACACCGGTGCCGTGACCATGTTTCCCGCCATGGCCGAAACCTGGCGAGAGCAAGTGAGGGCACAGGCCGGATGGCGCCGCTTCGGAGAATCCGATTTTAAGCGATTAAGAACACAGTACGGCGTGGATTGGATCGTGGTGCAGGCATCGGGCGTTCCAGGATTGGACTGCCCGTATTCCACAGCGACTCTCAGTGTTTGCCGGATAGGGAGTTAGGGGATTTTATTTACTGTATCCCTACCAATCCCCACGGATTGTCATCCCGACCAAGTCCATGGATTGGTGGAAGCCAATCCATGGGCGCGTGGAGAGCCCGCCCCGAGCGCAGTCGAGGGGGACCTTGTGTTCCCCCCGGCTACACCAATTCTAAAAATGCGATAGAAACCGCGCAGCCCGGCTGTCTATACCGGCTGCAGTTCTTCTTCGCGCCGCTCTACGATTTCCACTTTCCTGGCTGCCATTGCGACAATCGCGTACACCGCCAGAACTACCATCATGGGATCAATCTGGCGGCGGTAGTAGACCTCGACGTGAGTGAAGTAATACACCACCGGGAAGGACAGCATTAGGGCAGCGTAGGGAGCCGCTTTCATCGCACTCTCGCGAAACGCTCGCCACAAGCCAATCAGCGACAACAGCGTCAGCGCCGTGCTGAAAAAGATGTTGGGCACATCGAGAGGCTCTTGGGCCAGGTAATCCCGATTCAGGCTCCAGAAACCGGTCCATAAATAAACAATTCGGCGAACCGTAGTTATTACGAAGAAGCCGGGATGCGTGGAGATAAATGCCATAGCCCAGCGCTTATCTCGGGCCATGTAAGGGAGTTCTCCCAGCTGTTTGAACTGCTCCCAATCCTGCGGATTATGCCAAGGGCCGATCTCCGCGGGACGCCAGTGAAACGTGTCGCCGTTGTTGCCGATGAGCAGTTCCATACCCATGGTGTCGCGAAAGGGCACGAATTGGTGGAAGACTCGATAATTTCTTACGAACCAGGGAACGACGCATACGATCAGAGCAAGAACTGCCACGCCGGCAGGAGCGAACCATTTGGCGCCTTGCTGACGCAGGCGATAGCACATCCAGCCAAGCAGTAAAGGCAACACGGACATAACGACGGGATCGGTCAGGGCGGTGATACCGAATATGACTCCAAAGCCGATCCATGTCCAAATCCTTGTACGCCGGTCCATGGATAGCGCCATCAGGAAGACGATGCTCAGCAGCAGGGTTGACAGCCACGTGGACCAGATTCGTTCCACGGAGAAATAGATTCCATACGGGAAGAACGCCCAGCCCCAGGCTGACCAGTGCGCCACCTTCTCTCCGAAACTCTTGCGCGCGAAAAAGAACACTGGAACGCATGTGAGTGATGAGATCAAGGCCTGGAAGATGAGGATCACAAAGGCGGAAGTCCTCGTGTATACACCGAACAGTTTGAAAACGCCGGCGACTATGGCCGGGTAGACCGGGGTGAGAAATGCCGTGGGGCCGGTATTCTCAAATAGGGGATTGCTGAACCCTTGTCCGCTGGCCAGGGAGCGCGCAATTCTGCCAGTCTCGTAGGCGAATTTCCAATGATCGCGGGCGGGATCCAGTTGTTCGGTGTAAAGGAAGGCCATTACTACCAGTCGCGCAACCAGCGCGGCCAGCACCATCCAGAACAGAAAGTTAAAATCAGAATTGCGGCGCCAGCCAAGGTTGCTGCCACGACTTGTATCTCTCATCCCTGCGGTTCTCTCCTGGTTTCGGGTCCGAGGCAGGCTTCTGCGTATTTCTACTCAGCTGGTACTTCTACACAGGGCATACGCGGAAGTCAAACCAAGGCGGTAAGATGCCGGAAACACGCGGATTGCTGCCACGCCGACTGCGGTTTGCTAATTGCGCCTCGAAATGAAGCCGGGTAGCATCTAAACAGCATCCATGCCTGTCGCAACTGCAACCAGGGAAAAGCCAAAGCTGGTTTTTGGCGAAATCCTGAGCTTCGCCTACGACACCTTCTGTAGCAACAAGGTTCGCTTCCTGCTCACGTCCCTGGGCATGATGATCGGGACCGCTTCCCTCATTCTGGTGGTCACCATCGGCATGACCGGGAAGGAGTACGTGCTGAACCAGATCCAGGCCATCGGCGCAAACATGATCTATGTGGAATATGAGGGCGGCGCCGATCGCATTACGGCCACGACTCCCGATCCGCTCACTGAGTCCGACGTCCTGGCCGTGCAGGAGCAGGTACCCGGAGTGGTGAACGCGTCGCCGGTGGTTCCCCTGGATGATCGCGTCGCGGTGAACGGCAAGGACCGCGATGTGCGCCTCTTGGGGGTTTATCCGGAATATCGCTGGGTGCGCAATCTCGTTGTGCTCACGGGACGCTTCTTCGATCAACAAGACGAACAGGCTCGAAACAAGGTCGGGATTATCACTACCAAGCTGGCAGAGGATCTGTATGGATCCAGCGACGCTGCTGTCGGGCAGGTAGTGAAGTTCAGCGGATTGCCGTTCACCATTATCGGCACCTTCAAAGAGGGCGTGGAGACGTTTGGACAATCCGAAGTCCAAAGCAACACGATGATTATCCCTTACACCGTGAGCCGGTTCTTCACCAATACGCGCACCGTTCGCCTGATCTATTTTTCGGTGGCCGATCCCTCTCTGATTAGCTCGGCAACCGATCAGATCAAGCGTGTGCTGCAGAGCCGGCACCGGCCCGAGTCGGTGTACAGCGTGCAGAATCTCACGCAGTTGCTGGTGGTAGCGGCGAAAACCGCTAATGCCCTGACTATGGTGTTGCTGGCTGTCTCCCTGGTCGTGCTGCTGGTGAGCGGCATTGGCATCATGAATATCATGCTGGCCACGGTGACGTCGCGTATTCGCGAGATCGGTATTCGAAAGGCGATTGGCGCGACCAACCGGGAAATTCAGTTCCAGTTTCTCTCCGAGGCGATCCTGATTTCGCTCTTCGGTGGGATTGTCGGTATCGTTGTCGGTTTGGCCCTGCCCTTCTCCATTCGCTTCGTGACCGACTATCGGCTGCCGATATCGGGATGGTCAGCCATCGTAGCTTTGGTGGTTTCCTCGGCTGTCGGCATCCTCTTCGGGACGGTTCCGGCATCGCGGGCGGCGCAACTGGATCCGGTCGAAAGCCTACGCTACGAGTAGAACCACGTAGGGACAGGCGCCCCCGCCTGCCCCGCGGAGCGCAGCTCCGCGGCAGAGTTGGAATCAGACTCCCGAGGTCAGAGGCGATTCGAGCAAAGCAAGCCGAGCGTCGCCCGTCCGAGCAGGCGGGGGCGAGTGCGCAGGGAAACTCTGATTTAAGTTTCCTTTGTCATCCCGACCGAAGCGAAGCGGAGTGGAGGGACCTTGTGTTTCAGCGCCCTTCACTTGTAGTAGTCGAAGGGTGCCTAAGCTGTTGAATATAAGTCCACGCTTTAGCGCCTGAGGGCTTTCTTTTGCCGCCGAGGAACTTTTTCAGCGGCCTATAGGGGTTCGGATCTACAGAATTTTCTTGCCGAAAGCTGACAACGTCAGTTCGACAGCCAAGTCGGCGGTCTGGTTGTGCTCGTCGATGACCGGGTTCACTTCCACGATTTCAAAACTCAGCATGCGCCCGTGGTCGGCAATAATTTCCATGGCCAGATGAGCTTCACGATAGGTTGCGCCGCCGCGCACCGGAGTGCCTACGCCGGGTGCGTCCTCAGGATCGATCCAATCCATATCCAGCGAGACATGATACCCAGCCGTACCGCGTCCAGCCATGCGCAAGGCTTCTTCCATGACGGCGCGCATGCCGCGCTCGTCGATGTCGCGCATGGTAAATACCTCCACCCCCGCGCGACGAATGTTTTCTTTCTCGATCGAGTCAATGTCACGGACGCCGACGAGCACGCAGTTTTCCGGATTTACCTTGGGATGAAAACTGAAAATGTTGGCCAGTTCTGGCGGCCCGAGCCCCATGATGGCGGCCAATGGCATCCCGTGGACGTTGCCGCTGGGTGAGGAGTCAGGAGTATTGATGTCTGCGTGCGCATCGATCCAGATGAGTCCAATCCTTTGGCTCTGCTTGTGATAGAACTCCGCCACTCCGGCTACCGTACCGGCGGCAACGGAGTGGTCTCCCCCCAACACGATGGGTATCTTGCCCGCTTCCAGGGTCTTCAATACCAATTCGGCATGCTTGCTGCAGGTTGCGGTGATCTCTTTGAGGTACTTCGCCCGCGGGTCGCCCTCTTTTTTCTGCTCGGCGATGGCAACCGCGATGTTGCCCGCATCTTCGACTACGTGGCCGAGCGCTTCGAGTCGAGCTTCCAGGCCGGCTACGCGTACCGCCGACGGGCCCATATCCACGCCACGGCGCGATTGGCCAAGATCCAGGGGAACGCCGATAACCCGGATTTTCCGGGGAGAGATGCTAGTGATAGGTACGGGTGTCGTGCTCGACATAATTAGTGTGACTCACCGCCGGGATCGCCGGCGCTCTCGGCGCACTCGGCGATGAAAGTTTTAGGGGTACAGCCGATACAACATCCTCGGGAACGGAATGGTTTCGCGAACGTGTTCCAGCCCGCAGATCCATGCCACTGCCCTTTCAATGCCCATCCCGAAGCCCGCATGGGGCACACTGCCATACTTCCGCAGATCCAAATACCACTTGAAGGCCTCTTCCGGCAGACCATGCTCGTGAATCCGTTTGATCAGCAGATCGTAGGACGCCGTACGTTGCGATCCGCCGATGATCTCGCCGTAGCCCTCCGGTGCCAGCACGTCCACGCACAGAGCCAATTCCGCACGCTGCGGGTCCGGTTCCATGTAGAACGCCTTTACGTCTGCCGGATAGCGATGCACCATCACCGGCTTGTCGAACTGCGAGGACAGATAGGTTTCATCCGGCGAGCCCAGATCGCCGCCCCATTCGAATTGGTTTTCGATCGCGCCCTTGCTGTGAGCCTCCTGCAGCATTTTCACCGCTTCGTCGTAGGAAACCCGCGGAAACGGTGGCTCGATCTTCTCCAGTTTAGAAATGTCGCGGCCAATGGTCTTGAGATCAGCCTGCCGTTTTTCCAGGCAGCGTTTCACGATGGCGCTGATGAAATTTTCAGCCAAGTCCATCAACTCATCGAGGGTGGCGTAGGCCACCTCGGGTTCGACCATCCAGAACTCGGTGAGGTGGCGGCGGGTTTTGGATTTTTCCGCCCGGAAGGTGGGGCCGAAGGAATAAACCTTGCCCAGAGCCATCGCGGTCGCTTCGATGTACAGCTGCCCGGATTGCGTCAGAAAAGCCTGCTCATCAAAGTAGTCGACCGGAAAAAGCGTGGTCGTGCCTTCGCAGGCTGCGGGTGTCAATATCGGCGGATCGGTCAAGGTGAAGCCGCGGTCGTCGAAAAAGTCACGAGCGGCTTTGATGATTTCGGCGCGCACACGTAGAATCGCGGCCTGCCGCGGGCTGCGAACCCAAAGGTGCCGGTGCTCCATCAGGAAGTCAGTGCCGTGTTCCTTAGGCGTGATGGGATAGGGATCGGCTTCCGTCACCCGTTGCAGCACCTTCACATTGCTGACGTCGAGTTCATATCCTCCCGGCGCCCGCTTGTCCGTACGCACCTTGCCTTCCACGATGACGCTGGATTCCTGTGTCAGACCCTTTATGGCATCGAAAACTTCCGGCGGAACGGCGTTTTTAGGGACCACCCCCTGAATCATGCCCGAGCCGTCGCGAAAAATTGGGAACAGAAGCTTGCCGCTCTCCCGCAGGTTGTAAAGCCAGCCGCGGATGGTGACAGTCTCGCCTTCGTGATGGCCGATTTCAGCTATGGTGCTGACCGGTGTTTGCGTTGCCGTACTTTCCATAATCCAACCTGAATCGAGTCATTGAGCAATTTGGTAATTGGGTAATTTAGACTCAAGAAAACTGATTTCCCAGTCCGCCTGCCATTTTTCAATTGCACAATTACTCAATTACCAAATTACTCAATTGCTCAATTCTTCTCCAGCTTCTCGAACGTCTCGCTCATCCGCTCGACTGGGCTGACCTTCTCTTCGCCCTCAATTTCCAGCAACAAGGGCGGCACCTGCGGAGCAGAACGCAGCAGTTGCATGGTTTCGCTCCAATTGATGGTGCCTTTTCCGGGCCATAGATGCGAATCCTTGTCCTTCTGATTGTCGTGAATGTGAGTCGAACGAATGTGGGCCTTGAGGATTTCGAATGCCTCGGCCACGGTGCCCATCAAGTGTGCGTGTCCGACATCAAAACAGATGCCGACATCATCGAAGTGCGTTTTCTGGATGAAGTCAATGAGCAGGTCGGGAGTGGAGATTTCGTTGGGAATATTCTCCAGCAGAATGCGTACTCCCAGCGGCTTGGCGAAGGCCCGCAGGTGTTCGATGGAGGTCATGGCGGCTTCGAACTTCTGCTCGGTAAAGCTCTCGTTTCCTACACCCAGGTGTTGAACCAGGAAAGAGAAGGGAATCTGCTCCGCGATCTCGAGAGCGCGCTTGATTTCATCCATGGCCTCGATGCGGCTGGCGCGGTCGGTCGCGGTCACGTTGATGGGCGGCGAACCGGTGCGGCCCCACTCATAATCGGCAAAAAGGGGCGAATGCACCGAGTTCAGCGGAATCCCGCTGGTGCGGAACCACTCGGCGATTTCGCGCACATGCTGCTTGCGGTTGGCATAGTCGAGATGCTGGCGCGCGGCAAAGATTTCGATGGCTTGTGCGCCCCCCCGAACCATGGCATCGAGCAGCCCGGGATGCAGCCGCTCCTTCACATAAACGTACGTCGACATTGCTCTGAGCATCAGTAGCCGACTGCCTTTCCGTTATTTCTTCCGTCACTAGCGCCCAAACGCTCGCCCGTTTTCGGATCAATTTCTATACACTCGCCGTCACCCCAGAAGTGTCTCACCTTAACCTTGTGCCCTTTCGCCTGCAAGAGGCTAATAGTGTCAGGCGAGATTCGATCCTCGAGCAGCAGCTGATCCGGCAGCCACTGGTTGTGAAATCGCGGCGCATTCACCGCTTCCTGGATATCCAAGCCGTAGTCCACCACTCCCGTGAGGATGTTGGCGACGGTGGTGATGATGGTAGGACCACCCGGGGAACCAAGTACCAGAAATACTTTGCCGCTTTGCAGCACGATGGTAGGCGTCATCGCGGACAGCGGTCGTTTGCCGGGGCCGATGGCGTTGGCCGGACCCTGAATCAATCCGAACATGTTGGGAACGCCCTGCTTGGAGGCAAAGTCATCCATTTCGTCGTTCAGCAAAAACCCGAGCCCCTCAGCGGTGACGCGCGACCCGAAAAGGTCGTTCAAAGTAGTGGTTACGGCCACCGCGTTGCCGTCCGGATCGACGACAGAATAATGGGTAGTGTCATTCGACTCCGCTGCTGTCGCCAACTGAGGATGGAGCGAGGCATACTGCTGCAATTCGCTGAAAATCGCCGGGCGCTTCAAATCTTGGCTGGGGCTGGCGTGCTCGGGATCAATCGATTCCCTCCAGGCGGCGCCGTATTTCTTATCAATCAACGCGGCAACCGGAATTTTGGCGAAATCGGGATCACCCATAAACTCGGCACGATCGAAGAAGGCGCGGCGAAAGGCTTCCGTCGTGAGGTGGATGGCTTGCGCGGAGCGATTCCCAAACTGCTTCAAGCTGTAGCCTTCGAGAATGTTAAGAATCTCGACGAGAGCAACTCCACCCGAAGAGGGGGGCGGCGCGCTGATGATCTGGTATGCGCTCCGATAGGTGCCGACAATGGGCTCGCGTTCCTTAACTTCGTAAGCCGCTAAATCCTGCGCCGTGACCAGTCCGCCGCCTTTCTGAATGCTGCCTGCGATGGCGCGTGCCATGTCGCCGTGATAGAAATCGTCAGGATTTTGCGCGAGGCGCTCGAGCGTATGCGCCAGTTCAGGCTGCGTGAAAGTCTCGCCGGGCTTGTAGTAGCTACCATCGCGCTGAAAGATCCGGCGCGATTCGGGGAACTTGGACAGCTCCGGGTCGCGCATGTCTTCGGCATCTTCCCACGCCAGCGCAAAGCCATCACGGGCGAGGCGAATGGCCGGTTCCATTACGCGGCGTAATCCCAGTCGCCCGTACTTACTTTCGGCAAACACCAGGCCGGCCACGGATCCCGGAACGCCAATGGCTTTGTAACCGAGCACGCTGGCGTTGGGAATGACGTTTCCCTGGGCATCGAGATACATGTTGGCGGTGGCGGCAGCCGGAGCTTTTTCCCGGTAATCGAGGAAGTGGGCCTGCCCATCGGCCATTCGAATCAGCATGAAACCGCCGCCGCCAAGGTTCCCTGCCTGGGGATGAACGACGGCCAGCGCGAAACCGGTAGCCACCGCCGCGTCCACCGCGTTGCCGCCACTCCGCATCATTGCGATACCGGCAGCCGAAGCCAATTCGTGCACACTGGCGACCATGGCATGGCTCGCATGCACAGGGCGCAACGGCGCCGCCAATAACGGCAGGGCGCCGGACAGAACCAGCACAAGCTGGATCAACAATCTACGGTCGCGTCTCACGAATAGGGATGTCCCCTGATCCCGAATGGAACGGGCCAGCCTAGGATCGCAATGTGAATCTAGGCAGACCTTTGAGGCTAGCTTAGGCGAGCAGTTATGGTCAAATCACGAAGCAAGGGAAATACCGTCAAGAGTCGTTAAGCTCGACACCCGTTACTTCACGTTCGTGTTGCTTGACCCGTGGTGGCAGAAGCAGAGTAGTATCATCGCGCATCAACCCCCGGCCGGAAATGACATTCCCACTCGATGGATCGTGCCGATGAAGATCAAAAAGAGAGAAGCCAGAACTGCTGCCCGTTGCTTCCAGTCCGCGAAGATGGCTGCGATCATTTGTCTGGCTTGTATACCAACCCTTCTTCACGCGCAGTCGGAAACTCCGCCCTGGTGTCGCCCACTCCCGCGTCCGGAATATAGGAAACTGGCGCCTGTCCAGGTGAGTGATAAATGGTTCGAGGTCTACCGGGTCGCCCCGGCCGTGTTTGCGATTTATGAGCCACACCAGTCGGAAGAGGTGATCAGCTATCTGATCCTGGGCCGCAACCGGGCTTTGCTGTTCGACACGGGTATGGGCATCAGCGACATCAAAAAACTCACTGCCGAGCTGACCCGCTTACCCATGGTGGTGCTCAATTCGCATACCCACGATGATCATGTCGGCGGCAACTGGCAGTTCGAAAACGTCTACGGCATGGACACGGCGTTCACACGCAAGAACGCCGAAGGTTCGCGCGCGGATGCCCAAGCGGAGATTGCGCCGGGTGAAATTTGCGGCAAATTGCCTGCTGGCTTTGATCGGAAGACCTATGAGACTCGCCCGTGGACGATCAAAACCTTCCTCCACGACGGTGATCGCATTGATTTAGGTGAGCGCTCGTTGGAAGTAATTGCCACCCCGGGGCACACGCCGGATGCCATTTGCCTGCTCGATCGGGCCAATGGCCTGCTTTTTACGGGAGATACCTACTACCCCGCGCCGATATGGCTTTTCCGCCCGGAGACGGATCTGGATGCCTATGACGCGTCTATCCGGCGACTCGCGGCCCTGGCGCCGCAAGTCAAACTCGTCCTGGGTGCGCACAATGTTCCGGTGGCCTCGCCCGAGGTGCTGCCGCGACTGGTGACTGCATTCGAGTCAGTTCGCGCGGGCAAGGTCGCGCCCACTCCGGCATCGCCCGGCAAAGTCATCTACAAGGTTGAGGACATCACTTTTCTGATGCGAGCGCCCGAAAATCGTCCGGTTCAAACGAAGTAAAACGCTGCGCCGCGCACGGTGTCGCGACACTCAGGCCTACACCTGTTCCCGGGCTTCGCCCAGCACGATGTCGACTTCCATCTTTCGCTTGCCGCGATAGAAGGTCACATGCACGGTGTCGCCCGCGCGGTGGCTGTTCATCATGTGAGACAGTTCCTGTTGATCGGTTACGCTCTCGCCATTGATCGCGACAATGAGATCGCCGCCTAGGGCAATGCGAGTATTGCCGAGATAGGCGGGTTCAGTGCCGCCACGCAGTCCGGCGCGATCGGCAGCGCCACCGGGAACGACGCGAACGATCAGCAACCCGTAGTCAGCCGCCAGGCCCATCTGGTCAGCCAGTTCCGGGCTGATCGGAATAGTGACCACACCCAGCGCCGGACGGCGCACCCGGCCGAGCGTCACCAGGTCATTGAGCACCGCTTTGGCGGTATTGATGGGGATGGCAAATCCAATTCCGGCACTCTGGCCAACGCTCGACAGAATCATGGTGTTGATCCCGATCACTTCTCCGCGCCAATTCATGAGCGGTCCGCCGGAGTTGCCCGGGTTGATGGCGGCATCGGTCTGAATGGCTTCGTCAATGATCATGCCATCCGGTTCCTGCACCGGGCGGATGGAACTTACAATCCCGGTGGTCAGGGTTCCGCTCAGTCCAAAAGGGTTTCCGATGGCGTAGACTTTCTGGCCGACCTGGAGGTTGCGCGAATCGCCAAGCACGGCGGGACTGAGATCGGGCGCATTAATCTGGATCACGGCAAGGTCGTGCGACCGGTCCGTGCCCACAATCGTAGCCCGGTATTTCTTGCGATTGTGCATCGTGACTTCGACCTGGCGCGCTTCGGCGATGACGTGGTAGTTGGTGAGGATGTGTCCTTCTCTGTCGATGACAAAGCCGCTGCCCTGGCCTTCCTGCGGCACCAGGCCGTAAAAGAAGTCGAATGTGACTGCCTTGGACGTGACGTTCACCACCGACGGAATGTTCTTGCGATAGACAGAGATGTTGTTCTGTTCTTCGGAATCGAGCGACGAGGGTCCGGCGGCTTCGAGGATCTCCACTTTTTGTGGACGCCCAAACCAATTGGTGGTGTGCCATGAGCCCTGGCGGTAGGTCGTGAAATAGAAGAAGGCTCCAGCTAAGACAATGGCGAGCAGGAAGGGACGCATCATCTTCATAAGTGCAGTTCTCAAAAACTATCTCATAAATCGGTTTTGAAAGGCCCTGGCCTCACAGGCTGCTGAAAAACTCCGGGTCTCGGAAAGGCACGACGTCAGAGGCTGCGGAAAAAAGAACCAGGTAAGTAAAATCGGGAAGGGAACGAGTTTACTCGCGCCGCTACGCCGTCGGATATACGTCCGCGCTTTAGCGCCTGAGGGCCTTCTTTTGCCGCCGTGACACTTCTTCAGTGGCCTCTTCAGTCGTGCCGTTAGGTCGTTGAAAATGAGGGTGCCCTTTAGCGCCCGAAGGTCGCCTTTTGATGTACGTGCGAGCTTTTCCGCAGCCTGTCCCACTCCTACCGCCCCGTCCGGAGCCGCATCAAGATAGGGTTTTAGCCCCTGAGGAGACGCGAGTTCACTTGTTCGCTTCATTATGAGATAGCTTCTCATTGCTTCGCTTTCCGCCATCGATCCGTTTTAGAAGCAGGTTTCCCGGCGATTGCTTTCTGTTCCGCTTCTTGCGCGAGCTTCGACATCACCAGTTGCACCTGGCGTTCGCTGTTATCGAGCGAGCCAGAGTTGTCAATCACGTAATCGGCCATCTCAACTTTCTCTTCATCAGGTAACTGCGCTGCCATTCGACGAGTTACTTCGCGGCGAGCCACATCTTCGTCCACCTTGAAGCGCCGGGCCCACCGCTCGACGCGCTGCTCTGGGCGACAAGTGACCACGACCAGCCGATCGAAATGATCGGCCGCGCCCGCCTCCAAAATCAATGCCGCTTCGACGACCGCCACCGCATTCGGCTCACGCTGACCAATGGCTTCCATCCATTCATCCTGCCTATGAATTACGGCCGGATGCACAATTTGGTTCAATTCCTCTATCCGCGAAGAGTCTTTCCCGGTAGCGAAGGCCGCTTCCGCCAGTTTGGGGCGGCTCACTGTACCGTCGGCATTCAAAATGCCCTTTCCAAAATGGCGGACGACTTCCTTGTAGACGGCCTCTCCGGGCTGCATCAACTCGTGGGCAATCACGTCAGCCTGGATGACGTGGGCCCCCAAACGGCCAAACATTTCACCGACGATAGACTTGCCGCTCGCCATCCCGCCAGTTAGTCCCACCTTCAACAATTCCCACCGCCGAGAACGCCGAGCACGCAAATCGAATCCTGGAGGCCCATCAGGACGCGAGACGGCATTGTCGGCGTGTTTTGGGTGACGACCCGATGGTCCGACGTTTTCTGCCTGAATTCCTCGACGTACTCGGCGATCTCGTCGCTGAACATTACGCTTTCGATAGTTCCGGTACACGAGCTCCGCGTCGCAATCTCATGGCCCGGACGGTATTGGACATGAGCATGGCAATGGTCAGCGGGCCGACTCCTCCGGGAACCGGAGTAATCGCCCCCGCGACTTCCGCCACCTCCGGGTGCACGTCACCGATCAGAGTCGAACCCTTGGCCGCAAACGTCTGCTCCCGTTTGGCGTTGCCCTTGAAAAATCGGTCGAAGGTGGCACGATCCGTGATCTGGTTCATTCCTACATCAATCACTGTGGCGCCGGGCTTGACGAAATCGCGTGTGATCATGCCGGCGCGACCGATGGCAGCCACCAGGATGTCGGCCCGTCGGCACACTTCCGGCAGATCGCGCGTTCGCGAATGGCAGACCGTGACCGTCGCATTCCCGTTGATCAACAACATAGCCGTAGGTTTACCGACAATATCGCTTCTGCCGACGACCACCGCTTCCTGTCCGGCGATGGGGATGTTGCTTCGCTTAAGGATCTCAATGATGCCAGCCGGAGTGCACGGGACCAGGCCCGGCCGCTGGGTCGACAGGTAGCCGACGTTCATCGGATGGAATCCGTCCACGTCTTTGGCGGGATCCACTGCCATCAGCACTTTCTTCGAATCCACCTGCGGGGGTAGGGGAAGTTGAACCAGAATGCCGTCAATTTCGTTCCGGCGATTCAAATCATGAACCAGTTCGAGAAGTCCTTCGGTGGAGGCAGTTGCCGACGGCGTGTGCTTTTCGCTGTAGATGCCGAGTTCTTCCGAACTCCTTACCTTGCCGCGAACATAGATTTCCGATGCCGGATTGTTGCCTACCAGCACAACTGCCAAACCGGGGCGGAACCCGGAGGCGGCAAGCGTTTGTACTTCCCCCGCCACTTCCCCCTTAATTTCAGCGGCGATGCGGTTCCCGTCGAGTATGGTGGCTGACATTGCTTTTTCTGTAAATAACAGCAAATCTTATCTCAAAAGCATGAGACATGTGTTGCGTAGTGAGACGGCAGCGGCAGGATCAGGCCACATCCATTCCGAGCGATGAGAAGAGCCGGCCTTAAGAGGCAATCCAGCAATCGTTCCAGATGGCAATGACGCCGGGTGTAGAATTCCGACATGATCGACAAAGAATTGCTCGATATTCTGGTCTGTCCTGAATGCAAGGTTTCGGTAATGCCTCAGGGAGAAGCGCTCAAGTGTCCGAGCTGCCGGCGCGTGTATCCGATCAAGGACAACATTCCTATCATGCTCCTGGACGAGGCCACGATCGACCCGAATTGAGAATTTTGGCATCATCGCGCCTCCGCTGTCGTCCATTTCTGCGTCATCTTTCCCAAATTGACACATATTGTCATGTCCAGGATGGTACCGCCGTCACTCCCCGCGGTACTGCGGAGTTAAGTTGACCCGCAACTTGCCGACTTAATAAGGGTTTAGACAGCTACTAAGATTTTCTACTGAAAGTGAGGTTTAGACCTCAGGCGCGGCCCCTAAATTGCATGCAACGATAGTGGCACCTGATGAGTCTAATACCTCAAGAGAAGTTCGGAAGGCCAGGGTCGGAGGTGGTGGCCATGAGAGATGATAAAGAGCGGTTCACGGTGACTGAACTAACCGCGTTACGAAACGATCTGCTGCAAAGCGGCATGATCGATTCACGCGATGCGGCGGAGCTTTTGCAGGTGTTCCTGATGGGCCGGGGGTATGGGGTGTCTCCGCAGGCGGCACTCGATGCGGCTTTCCGGGTGGAAAGTGCGGGTTGCTCAATGCCGATCCTGCAACAGGAATTGGAAAAGCTGGCGCTGGTGATGTAGCGCTGGTGCCGTCCTGGCGTCGCGGTGACGGCCAGACGGGAATTCAAAAGATCTTCCGGGGCCCTCGGAACCAAGTCGCGCCCCGAAAGTAGTTAAGCAGCAAGCCGGGCCAACCAGCCCGGCGTTGTTGTTTTTGGGCATCTCTCTTATTCCGCGACCTTGATTATCAGGCCGCATGACCATTATAATATGACCATAGTCATAGCGAGGTGGTAATGAAGACAATGCCGGCCGGCAAGTTTAAGGCCCAATGTTTAAGCGTGATGGATGAAGTCAACGCTACCCGCGAGCCGGTGGTCATTACTAAACGTGGGCGTCCTGTAGCCAAGCTGGTCCCAACTGAAAAGCCACGGAAGGATGACGTGTTTGGCTGCTTGCGCGGGATTATCAAGATCGTCGGCGATATTGAATCGCCGGTGGAGCCTCCTGAGGCATGGGAAGTACTGAAGTGATCCTGCTGGACACGCAAGTGCTGGTGTGGGTGGTTAGCGATCCTGAGCGACTGTCACGTCCTGCCGCATCAGCTATTCGGCGCGCACGCGTGAGCGATGGAATGGCGGTGTCCGCTATTACGCTTTGGGAACTTGCGATGCTTTTTGCCAGGGGGAAACTGGAGCGTTACGAATCGATCGAAGCTTCCGTCTCACTGATCTTGCATAAGTCAGCGGTAGTGGTGAAGCCTATTAGCGTAGCGGTTGCGACTCTGGCGGCCCAGTTCCCGCCAGATTATCCCCGCGATCCAGCCGACCGACTGATCGGTGCGACCGCCCGTGCAGAAGGTATCCCGCTCCTGACCAGGGACGAACGAATCCGCAGCAGTCCTCTGCTAAACACCATCTGGTAGTGGTCTGGCCAGTTCTCCTTTTTCTCTCTTTTGAGTACCATAGTGAGCTCAACGTACATTGAGGCTCAACATGGCAGACATCTCTCTTCGTGTAAACGGCAGCGAGCGCAAGCTTAGCGTTTCTCCCGATACGCCGCTGCTCTGGGTTTTGCGCGACTCATTAGAAATGACCGGCACCAAATTTGGCTGCGGCGCCGGCCTGTGCGGGGCTTGTACGGTGCATGTGGACGGGGCTGCCGTCCGGTCATGCTCCACCCCCGCCTCCCAGGTGGCCGGCAAAAACGTCACCACGATCGAAGGCCTTTCCGCCAACGGCTTGCACGAATTGCAGAAAGCCTGGATCGCAGAAGATGTTCCGCAGTGTGGATACTGCCAGCCTGGCCAGATCATGACAGCAGCGGCGCTACTGGCGAAGAATCCACATCCCTCAGACGACGACATTACGAAGGCGATGACCGGGAACATCTGCCGCTGCGGTACCTACGATCGGATCCGGCGCGCGATTCAGCGGGCGGCTAGCACGGGAGGTGGCCGATGAGTCCACTCTCGCGCCGTGAATTCATCAGCGCCGGCGTGGCGGCCGGGGCAGGGCTGGTCATCGGTTTCTATCTTCCCCACGGATCCTCCGGGAAAAACAACGGCAGCTTCGAGCCCAATGCCTACTTGCGAATCACCCCGGACGATAAAGTCACGGTGGTTCTGGCGCGCTCGGAGATGGGACAAGGCGTGCGCACAGCTCTTCCCATGATCCTGGCTGAGGAACTCGAAGTTGAGCTGAACCAGATCACAATCGAGCAGGCGGGTGCGAGTCGCTTATACGGCGATCAGACGACCGGCGGCAGTGCCAGCGTGCGCACGACCTGGGACCCGATGCGCAAGGCGGGAGCGGCCGCGCGCGAGATGCTCATCAGCGCGGCGGCACTCGATTGGGGCGTGCCCCGCTCCGAGTGCACCGCGGAGAAGGGTTCTATCGTTCACGCCAAATCGAATCGCAAGCAAAGCTACGGCCAACTCGCCCTCCGGGCGGCGACCCTGTCCGTCCCCTCGGATCCGCCGCTGAAAATTGCGAAAGACTACAAACTTGTCGGCACGCGCGTGCCGCGGCTGGATACGGAGTCCAAGGTCACGGGCAAAGCCCAGTTCGGTATCGACTTCCGCCTGCCCAATATGAAGTACGCCATGCTCGCGCGCTGCACCATTTGCGGCGGCAAGGTGGGCAGCTTCGATGACAAGGAAGCGCGCAACGTGCCCGGCGTCACTTACGTGGGAAAGGTAAGCGATGCCGCAATCGCGGTGGTTGCCGATTCAGTCTGGGGCGCGATGGAAGGCAAGCGGCTTCTCAATGTTTCCTGGGACGAAGGCCCGCACAAGAATCTGAATTCTGCAGCGATTGCCGACGAACTCAAGCAGGCGGTATCGAAGAAGGGCGTCGCGTTGTATGCCGCGGGCGATGTCTCCAAGGTCAACGGGCGGCGAGTCGAAGCAGTTTACGAATTGCCGTTCATGGCCCATGCGCCCATGGAACCCGGCAACTGCACGGCGCAATTTCAAGGTTCGCGGTGTGAGCTCTGGGCTCCCACCCAGGTTCCACAAGACGTCCGCGACTCGGTAGCCACCGCCATCGGCCTCGATCCGGACCAGGTGAAGGTCAATGTCACGCTCATGGGCGGCGGCTTCGGACGGCGTCTCGAGCATGACTACGCGGTAGAGGCGGCGCTCGTCTCCAAGGCCGTGAACGCCCCGGTGAAGGTGATCTGGAGCCGCGAGGACGATATGCGCTGTTCCACCTACCGTCCAGCCAGCTATCACAAACTGAGCGCCGTGCTCGACGGGCAGGGATGGCCGGCCGCATTCTCGCATACCATCGTCACCCCTTCGATCAACGCGCAAAAGGGGACAACCCTGGATGGCGGCGTCGATCCCGACATGAAGGACGAAACCGCGCTCGTCTATTCCTTCCCTAACGCTCTACTGCAGTGGGTGCAGACAGAAACTCCCGTTCCGCTCGGCTGGATGCGCTCCGTTTATGCCTTGCAGACGGCGTTTGCCAACGAATGTTTTCTCGATGAATTAGCCAGGGCGGCGGGAAAAGATCCACTGGACTACCGGCTTCATCTGCTCTCGAAAGATGAAGACATCAACTTCTTCGACGCGACCTGGAAAACCGCCCGCATGCGCGGCGTTCTTCAATTGGCCGCCGAAAAAGCGAACTGGAGCAAGCCGCTGCCGCCAGGGCGCTACCGCGGTATCGCCTGCTATGGCTGTTTCAGTACCTATGCGGCGGAGGTGGTCGAAATCTCCATGGAGAACAATGAGCCGCGGGTGCATCGCGTGGTGGCAGCCATCGACTGCGGACAGGTCGTCAACCCGAACATTCTGGAGCAGCAGATTCAGGGTGGCGTCATTTACGGCCTGACCAATGCTCTGCGGGCACGAATCACCATCGACAAAGGGCAAGTCGTGCAGGGGAACTTCGACGACTACCCGCCCATCCGCATGGCTGAAGCTCCCGTCGTCGAGGCCTATTTCGTACAGAGCACGGATGCGCCTAGTGGAGCGGGCGAGCCGCCGGTGCCACCGCTAGGCCCCGCGCTGTGCAATGCGATCTTTGCCGCGACGAAAAAGCGGATTCGGTCGCTTCCGGTACTTGCATGACCTGTGTGGCGCGGGCATTCCTGCCCGCGTCGATTTACACCTAGGTTGGAAGCAAGCTCTGACTAAGTTCCCTTTTGTCATCCCGAGCGCAGCAGAATTGCCCGTCTTCGGGCAGTTCTGCACTGTCGAGGGACCTTGCGTTTCTCTTTATGCCACTTCATCAGAGCTTCCCTAGCGTGGAAGTGCGCTTAGCCATCCTGATTCTCACGGACATCTCTTCAGCCGTGGGGAAATGGGTCATTTCCAGGTGACTTTGTGCCACGAAGCTCTGAGAGCTTGTCGATGATCTTTCGCCGGCGCCGTAACTGCGCGGCCGTGACCACATTCTCCTTCAGAACTCGGATGACCTCGGCTCTCATAGAGGAGCGATTCTCGCGTGCCTTCTTGCGAATCGCTTCGTGAAGGTCAGCAGGAAAGTTCTTGATACATATCGTTGCCACGGTTGCCCCTGTCAGCCTATATATCGGCTTGAGCACAACTCAACGTGACTTCCACAATATGTAGGATAAGATAGCGGCCGCAAACGCCACGACCAGCCAGAACCAGAAGAGTCTAAGAAGTGGTAGTCGTGAACGAGGGAAGAGTTCCTGATAAATCTCTGCAACTTCATCACCGCCCCTTCTCCACCATAGTAGTTTTTCGCGGGGTGGCTCAAGTCTACTGAGGCGAACTCTCATGATGAGTTCGCTGCAGCAACTCGCGAACATTATTGTGATGATCAGAATGGCGATCAAAGCAGTGAACATGCTAGCTTGCCTTTGCCCGTCAACGCCTTAGCATAGCCCCGATGTCGATGCGCCCGTTGCCGACGTTTTCTTGACACCCCCTCTGACCCGCCTTTATTCTACTTATTGCTCCCTGGAGACTAGGCGCTTCCAAGCGTGTTTCCGCGGCCTTCGCGGTATCGATAGGTGGGCGGCGGAGATTTTCCCATGTTCATCGACATTCAGCAGTTGGAATTGCATCCTCTTGATTTTCGGGAGGAAATCCAGCCGAATGCCCTGGACTTGGGACCGGACGTGCGCCAAAGCTCCGTCGTGACTACCTCCGGGCACGCTGATCTGGTGCAAGAGCATCACGGTAAGCACCAGATTATCAAGGACATACGGGTAAAGGGCGATCTCAGCACTCGCTTGCAGATCAGCTGCGCCCGATGTCTGGAGCCGGTTGATCAAGTGGTGGCGCGCAGCTTTGACTTGCTATACCGGCCGCAAGGCGTGGACGCGCGCGCCGAAGAGCTGTCGGTCACCGATGTTGAGGCCGAGATCGGATACTATCGGGGAGAGGGGCTGGAACTTGAGGACATCTTGCGCGAACAGATCCTCCTGGCCCTGCCGCTGAAGACGATTTGTACCGAGAACTGTAAGGGTTTATGCCCGCACTGCGGCAAGAACCTGAATTTTGAGCAGTGCTCCTGTGCCGAACCGGTCGAAGATCCACGCTGGTCGGCGCTAAAAGATATTCGTAAGAAGCTCGAACAGTAAAACAGTCGTTGCTTGTTGGTCCTTGGCTCCAAAACATTGTTCCAAAGCCCAGACTCGGACTCAGCGAAATAAAGCCAACGACCAACGACGAACGACCAAGGACTAGACGATGCCCAATCCCAAACGCAGACATTCCAAAGCGCGAACCGGCAGCCGGCGCGCACACGATTCTCTCAAAGGCCATTCACTTTCTGAATGCCCCAACTGCCACGAAAAGAAGATGCCGCATCGCGCCTGCCCCAAGTGCGGTTACTATAAGGGACGCGAGGTTCTGGACGTCGAGGAAAGCAGCTAGCCAGCCTCCGCCCTCTTCATGGCAAGCGTCATAGCGCTGGACGCGATGGGTTCGGACCGGGCCCCCAAGCCCGAGGTCGAAGGCGCCATTCAGGCGGCGCGTCACTATGGCGTGCGCGTCGCTCTTGTCGGCCGCGAGCCCCAGATCAGGGCCGAACTCGATCGTCATCCCAGCGCCGCCAACCTGCCGCTGGAAATCATCCACGCCGACGAAGTCATCACCATGGACGACAAGGTGGCGCAGGCGGTGCGCGCCAAACGAGACTCCTCGATGCGGGTTGGCTTGCGCCTGGTGCGCGAGGCGGTGGCTTCCGGCTTCGTGACCGCAGGCAACACCGGCGCCGCCATGGCAACCGCAAAGATGATTCTCGGCGCCCTGCCTGGAGTGGATCGTCCCGCCCTCGCTGCAGTATTTCCCACCGCCCTGGGAACGGCCGCCATTCTTCTCGATGTCGGAGCCAACGTCGATTGCAAACCGGAAAACCTGGAGCAATTCGCTGTGATGGGCGAAATTTACTCGCGCAGCATTTTTGGCCTGTGCCGGCCTCGCGTCGGGTTGCTGTCTATAGGTGAAGAAGAAGGCAAAGGCAACGAGTTGACGCGGGAATCATTTCGTTTGCTCAAGGCGCTGCCCCTGAACTTCATCGGCAACGTGGAAGGGCGGGATCTGTATAACGGCCAGGTGGATGTCATCGTGGCTGACGGCTTCGTTGGCAACGTTGCCCTCAAGACTTCAGAAGGTGTGGCAACGCTGGTCCGCTACGTTCTCAAAGAATCGTTGCGCTCAACCATCACGCGCCAGGTTGGATATTTGCTCTCGCGCAGCGCTTTTGCGGACTTCAAAAAGCGCCTCGATTATTCCGAGTACGGCGGCGCGCCATTGCTTGGACTGAAGGGCGTTTGCATCATCGGACATGGATCTTCCAATGCCAACGCTATTAAGAACGCGATTCGAGTAGCCGCAGAATTTTCCGAACGCAATATCAATGCCAAGATCGAAAGCGAACTAGCGGCCCTGCGAACCCCCACGACCGTATCGAACTAATCTGCATCGAACTGATCTGCCTCAATCAACTGCCCTGTCATCCCGAGCGAAGTCGAGGGACCTTGCGTTTCTTCAGTTTTGTCATCCCGAGCGGAGTCGAGGGACCTTGCGTTTTGCTTCCCCCCGTCCGCGATAAGCTGCACGCCTTCGAGTGCGATAGCGTAGAATCATTAATTTCTCAGTCGCTCTATGAATCCAAATTCGATCGCATTTTTGTTCCCCGGGCAAGGTTCGCAAACCGTAGGAATGGGCAAAGAGCTCGCGGAGAAATATCCCGCGGCCCGGCAGACGTTTGAAGAAGCCGACGAGGTGCTCGGTTACAAACTGTCACAGGTCTGTTTTGAAGGTCCCGAAGACAAGCTTCGCCTCACCGAAATCACGCAGCCCGCGATCCTGACCGTTTCGGTAGCCGCATTTCGCGTACTGCAAGAGCGAGGCCTGAAGCCGGATTTCGCTGCCGGCCATAGCCTCGGTGAATACTCCGCGCACGTGGCTGCCGGCACGATCACTTTGGCGGAGGCGGTGAGCACCGTCCGCAATCGCGGCAAGTATATGCAGGAAGCCGTACCCGTCGGGGTCGGTGGCATGGCTGCCATTCTCGGTATGGAAGCGGAAAAGGTGAATGTCGTCTGCAGCGATGCCGCTCAAGTGGAAGTGTGCGAAGCTGCGAATATCAATTCGCCGGAGCAAATCGTCATCTCGGGGCACGCCGGCGCAGTGGAGCGGGCAACCAAGCTAGCGGACGAACGCGGAGCCAAGAAGGCAAAAGTCCTGCCCGTGAGTGCTCCCTTCCATTGTTCCCTGATGAAGCCCGCGCAAGATCGGCTCGCGGCGGATTTGAACCGTCTTAACCTGAATGCACCGGCTGTTCCGGTGGTGTGCAACGTTGATGCCAGCATCGTCACCTCTGGAGATCAAGCCCGCGATGCGCTCATCCGGCAGGTGACCGGGGCGGTCAAGTGGAACCACTCCGTGCGGTTGCTGATCTCAAAGGGCGTGCACACTTTCGTAGAGCTTGGACCGGGAAAGGTCTTGTGGGGACTGATGCGGCAGATCGACCGCACGCCGACCAGTTTGTATGTGGGAGACGAGTCATCATTGCAAAAGACGCTGGAGCACTTCGCGCAGGTCAAGGCATAGAACCTTTGTGAGGTGAAAAACGCGTTCACCACAGAGAACACAATGGGACGCGAAAGATTCCTGGAGAAAAATATTGCGAAACCAAGGCTTCGCTGTCGTCGTGATTTGTGTTTTTTCGGTATTAGCAAGTTTCGAAACCGCCCGGGCTCAGAACGCAGCCAAGGGCGAGGTTCTGATCAAAGCTGGGCACTTGTTCGATTCCCACAGCGGGCGCTTGCTCGCCAATCAGGGCGTCCTGATCGAAGGCAACCGGATCAAGGAAGTCGGGGAGTTCTCCACTGTGCAGGGACACGCCTCTGGAGCGCGCGTCGTCGATCTCTCCTCGGCCACGGTCCTGCCAGGATTGATTGACGCTCACAATCACGTTCTGGGCAATCCCAAAAATTTGTCGCCTATTGCCGATCTGCGCATGACCTCGGCGCAGGCGGCCTTGTGGGGCACAAGAAATCTCAAGATATTTCTCGATCATGGCTTCACGGCGCTGCGCGAAGCCTGCGAATCCGATCCCTATTTCGGACAGATTGCCTTGCGCGACAGCGTTAACCAGGGCCTGGTTACCGGGCCGCGCATGGTTGTTGCCGGATCGTGCATCTCGCTGACGGGTGGGCACGGCGATGCCGATCAACTGGCGGCTGACCAGTCCTTGCCTCCTCGTCCCAACATCGCCGACACGGTGGACGACGTGGCTCGGGTCGTGCGCCGCGATATCAAGTACGGCGCCGACTGGATCAAGCTCATGGGCACCGGCGGGGTCATGGATACGTTGAGCGATTTCCGCGTTCAGGAACTCAGCCAGGAACAGATGGCGAAAGCGGTCGAGGTCGCCCACCGCGCCAACAAGAAAGTCATGGTTCATGCCCATGGCACAGAGGGAATCAAAGCCGCGGTGCGCGCCGGTGTGGATTCGATCGAGCACGGCAGCCTGCTCGACGACGAGGGCGCTCAATTGATGGTGCAGAAGGGGACGTGGCTCGTGCCCACCATCGACGTCGAATTACGAACGCTTGAAATGGGAGCGCAGTTCGGCGTGGAGCCCGTCATGATGGCCAAGGAAGCGCAGGTGGTCAAGCTCAAGCGCGCGGGTTTTGAAAAAGCCCTGCAGCACCACGTCAAGATCGCTTTCGGCGTAGATGACGATCCTGACTACCTCGACCGGGAGTTTGAGGCCATGGTGGCGTGGGGCATGAAGCCAAACGAAGCCCTGCAGGCGGCGACCGTGAATGCGTCCCAGTTGCTGGGATTATCGGATCAGATTGGCAGCCTGGAGCCCGGCAAGTTCGCGGACGTGGTCGCGGTTAGCGGCGATCCCACCGTGGATATCAAAGTTATGAACAGCGTGGTCTTTGTTATGAAGGGTGGAGAGGTAATCAAACCGGCGCAGCACTAACGCATTGTCATCCTGAGCGAAGCGAAGGACATCCTGCAACTCGATACGGGCACAGGTCCGGCAGGGAATTTCGGCCCCAACTCATCTCTTCGCAAATGGGATACTCCAATTAGCTGAAAAGTGGGACATCTCACGACCCGCACCGTAATTCGGTGGGCGAAAACGACATCGATTTGTCGGACTTGTCTACGTACAAATACGGGTGCTCGGCCCGGCCATTCACGGTCACCTGCATGATCACGCCAGTGCCCTCTTTTGTCCCCAGCGCGCAGTCTACGGAATGGCTTTTGACCAGGCCCCACTCACCCCCCGGACCCCAGTCCCGGTAGAAATCGGAATAGGAATAATTCGTGTACTTGTTGGGATGCTGCTTCCAGCTGGGGTCGTGCATCCACACCCCGTAAGCGGCTTCGTAATTCTTCTGACCGAGTTCAGAGAAGAACTTGTCGACAACGTGCTCCTCCGGCCAGTAACGGAATCGCCAGACCACAACTCCTATCACCAGCACGGCAATGATTATGGTGGAGATGATTTTTCTGCGGCGGCGTTCACGGGCAAGGTCTGGTTGCTGGGCATCGAGCAGGGTCATGACAATTAGCATAAGCGAACCTGGGAAAATTTGTAATTTGGTAATTTGTAATTGGAAAAAGGAGCGGTTCGGGAATTCGGCTTTCTATTACAAATTACGAAATTACAAATTCAAAGAGTCCGCTTGAAGAGCGGCACCGCGATGCTCAACGTTACCACGGCGAAAATCGTCAGGTAGAGCATGTCGGGCCCGATGGCCACCAGCCCGGCTTCTTTCAGCAGCAGCGACTTGAATCCGTGTACCGCGTAAGTGAATGGGTCTCCTTTCGCGATAACGCGCAGCCACAGCGGAAAGGCCTGTATTGGGTAAATTGAACCGCTGGGGAAGAACAGCAGTGTGTTGAGGATGCCGAACATGGCTCGGGGAACCAGCGGGTCCTCAATACGCACCATGAGCAGGAACATCATGGTGTTGAAGGCCAGCGAGGTCAGAACGATCATCGCCATCAAGCCGAGAAGTGTCGGCACATCGAAAATTGTGCTCACCCCCGCGAGCAGCGAGCCAATGAGCGTTATTACAATCCCGGTGAGCACGGCTTTGATGGCCCCAGCCAGGTTCAGTCCGAACACGAGTTCCGTTTTCGTGATCGGCGTTACCAGATACCCTTCGTGCACTCCGCGCGCCTTGTCATCGATGTAGAGCATGCCGCCGCCGATCATGACAGAAACAAACATGGCCAGCGTGATCGAGCCGGGCAACAGGTACTTCATGTACTCAATGTAAGGATAGAGTTCGACAACATCGAGTGCGGTCTTCTGCAGGATGCGCGGCGACACGTCCGGCTGGTTCAAGGCGTTGGTGAGCTCGGTCATCTCCGACTCGAGCGTTGAGCTCATGAAGTTGTCCGAGTTATCGACCACCAGTGCGATACGCGGGTGATTTTCCTCATAGACTCGCCGCGAGTACTGCGGCGGAATAATCACCGCACCCTGGATCTTGCCGTTGCGGACATCTTCCATGGCCTGCTTATCGTTGTCGTATTCGACGGGAACGAACGTGCGCATATTGGCGCGCACCGCGTCGAAAGCTTCCTTGATCTTCAGCGACTGCGTGCCGTGATCCTGGTCCACAATGCCCAGCCGGGCATCGCGAATCTTCCCCCCGAAAGCGTTACCGAGAACGATCAGCTGCACGAGTGGGAAAATCATGGACGCCAGCATCAGCGTGGGCGACCGGAAGAATTTGCGCATTTCGCGCTCGACAATGGCCATCATCCGATTCATGGCTGCAACCCCGGCCGCTGCGGCATCACGAATCCGTAGGCCTTCACCAATTCATCGCGCAACTGGCGCCCGGTGTAGTGGACGAAAACGTCGTCCAAGGTCGTGTTCTGAACGGAGAGGGATTTCACCGGGATCCCCGCTTGCACCGCAGCTTCTACCAGTTCGGTCGTGGTGCGCGATCCGTCGCTGGTAAGGATCCGGAACATGCCCGCGCCCTCGTGCTGAACGGAAGTGACCGCCGTGAGGGAGTGCAGCCGCTGCTCCCAATCGGCGGGGGGATGCTCGAATTGCACCTCGATGACATTCGATCCCGGCACGCTTGATTTCAATGCAGCGGGCGTGTCCAGGGCGACCAACTTCCCGTGGTCGACTATGGCAATGCGGTCGCAGAGGCGGTCAGCCTCGTCCATGTAATGCGTGGTGATCAAAATCGTAAGCTGGCGTTGACTCTTGATGTTGGTGAGCATCTCCCAGACCGCGACGCGGGAAACCGGGTCGAGGCCCGTGGTCGGTTCGTCGAGGAAAAAAATCCTGGGATGGTGCACCAGGCCGCGCGCAATCTCCAGTCGCCGCCGCATTCCCCCTGATAACGTCTTGGTTTGAGCCTCGCGCCACTTGGTCAGATCGACCAGTTCGAGCAGTTCGTCAATCGACCGCTTTCGCTGCTTCGTTGGAACGTCGTACAGCTTGGCGTAAATATTCAGATTTTCTTCGACGGTGAGATCGAGATCGCTGGTCAGCGCCTGAGGAATGACCCCAATCGCGCGCCGCGCTGCGTCCGGGTCGCGCGCGACATCATGACCGGCAACGCGGGCGTAGCCGGCAGTGATCGGGATTAGCGTGGTCATCATGCGAATGAGCGTGGATTTGCCCGCGCCGTTCGGGCCCAACAAACCAAAGATTTCTCCATCCGCAACTTGGAACGAAACATCGTTCACAGCGGTGAAGTCGCCGTACTTTTTCACGATGTGCTCGACCTCAATCGCCGGCAATTCCTGGGGGTGCCCCAGGTCTCCCCGGTTTTGGGAGACCTGGGCCTGGGGGGTCCCTAGGCCTGGCCTGAGCGTAGTCGAAGAGTCTCCCCGATTTTGCGAGACATGGGTACGATCTCCGTGCAGCATCATTGCTTCACCACCGACGCGTTCTCACTGGCGTTCCCTTTCAGTTGCGCCGGCGAGACCAGCACTTCCGCGGTCATCCCCGGCACATAAGCCCCTTTGGGATTGTTAAGGCGGATTTTCAGGGCAATGGTCTTGATATCCCGCTTGCGGCGGCTCACATCCCGCTGGGTCGCGAAATCGGCTTCGACCGCCTTGAAGAACACTTTTCCGGAGGTGACCGTTCCCCCCGGCAGTCTGACGCGTAGCGTGTCTCCGAGGCCAATGTGGTCGGCAGAGGTTTCCGGAATATCGGCGCGGACCCAGGTATCGCCCAGATCGATGATGGTCACGATGGGCGAACCCGGATTCAACACTTCGCCTTCGCGCGCGGCACGAACCGAAACCGTGCCCGTGACCGGAGCATAGATTTTCGTGTACCCCAACCGCACCTCGGCCTGCTTAAGCTGGGCTTCGGCATTGGCGACTTGCGCCCGCGTAGAGGCGACTGTGCTCAGAGCGGCGCTTGCCTGGTGAGTGCGGGCAACGGCGGAATCGAGGTCGGCCTGGGCGGCGCTCACTTGCTCCTTCAGCGCCTGCACTGTGGCTTGCTGCGCCTTAAGGTTGGCGTCGGCCTGCACGCTTTCCTGCTCGGAGGCAACCCCCTGCTTCGCCAGCTCGATCATGCGCCGGCTGTCGCTCTCCACCCGCTGCAGCATGGCTTCGGCCTGGAGTTCCTGCGCGCGCGCCGATTGCAGACGTGCCTGCGAGTTGACCACGTCGCTGGAGGTCGAGCCTTTCGTTGACCGTTCTGTGTATTGTGTTTCCGATACTTTTGCCTGCAAGCTCGAAATCATGGCGGCGGCCGCCCGTTCCTCAGCTTCCAGTTCCGACGGATCCAGAACGGCGATCAGGTCCCCAGCCTTCACCTGCGTGCCTTCATCAACCAGCAATCGCTGAATGCGGCCCTGCACCTGCGGACTGACCACCACCTGGTTCGAGTCCACCGTCCCGATCAGCACCATGTCCTTAGTGTGATCGGTCGAAATCCAGTAATAGCCAACCGCTATGAGGCCGACAATCGAGAGCACAATCAGGAATTTATTGCGCGGATTCACTGCCGCCTCCTCGCGTGTTCTTTTCCGGGCGAAACAGAGCTGCGGAGATGAAGTCCAGCACTGCGGCCCGGCGCTGCACCAGGCGCTCGGGCGACAAAGGATCGAAACCCCCTGACGCTTTCAGAATGGGCGCGCTGGTGAAATAGAAGACAACCAGCGCCACCATCGAAGGAATGAACTGCAGCGGGTCAACCTGCCGGAACTCCCCAGCGGCAATTCCCGCCCGTATGACTTCGCTCAGCCCGGTAAACAGCGGATGAAAGTAGCGCTTGGCTATACGCTGAAAGTGAATGGAACCGTGTCCCGCCCGCATCATCTCGCGTTGCGCCAAATTGCGATTCAACGGATGCGAGGCCACGAAGTCGAAGTATTCCCCCACATATCGCAAAATCATTTGCCGCGGCGGCAGCGCTTCCCGCAGCACCCCCAGCATGTGCTCGGCCTGCTGGCTGAAGGCGTAGTCGAGGGTGGCGCCGTAGAGCGTTTCCTTGTCCTTGAAGTAGTAATAGAGCAGGGCCTTGTTGACGCGGGCGGCGCGGGCAATCGCATCCGTGCGCCCGCCGTCGATGCCGTGCGCGGCAAATTCCTTCACCGCGGCGTGGAGGATGGAATTGCGCGTCTCCTCCGGCTTGCCGCGGGTGCCTAAGCGGGATTTGGTGGCGGTGGCCATAGCTGAGTTCCCTAATTAACTGGTTAGTTAGATTATAGCACAGGGCAGATTCGCTTCAGAATCTGAAGACCGTTTTCTTTTGATCAGGATCGATCACCGAGGTTTCGCTGGGTGCCCCATCCTACGCGCGGTTTTTGCGCGTAGGGTGGGGATTTTCTCTCGACGTCAACTATCCCACCCAAGCCAAAACCGGGCTTGGATGGGGCACCCGGCACGGAATCAAACCGTAGGCGGCTGGGCGGCCTGGCCACCTGTCCGATTTGTTTTCTACACTCCCCCCGCGATCGACGGCACCAGCAGCACCTCATCCCCATCCTGAAAGGCATAGCTATTGCCGCCCAAAAAGCGCACGTCTTCCTCGTTCACATAAACATTCAGGAACCGCCGCACCTGGCCAGCCTCATCGCGCAGGTGCGGTTTCAAGTCGGGGAACTGCTGATCGAGCGCGGTGAACAGCTCATCGAGATTGCTGGCTTCACAGTTGACGGATCCGACTCCGCCAGTGTGGCGGCGTAATGCGCTGGGGATTTGCACTTTGATACTCATGTCAGGCCACCTCGGCGGGAATGTCGAGCGTTGCTTGTAAATAGTTTTCGAAAGCCGCGAACTTCGGCGGAATCGGCTGCGCGGACTCGTAAGCTCCGGTCAGCACGTCGGTCGTTTTCAGGCCGTTGCCAGTGATGCACAGCACGGTAGTCTCGTCCGGCGAAATGCGCCCTTGCTCATACAGCTTGCGGGCGCACCCGACCGTCACGCCGCCGGCGGTTTCGGTGAAGATGCCTTCGGTCTCCGCCAGCAACTGGATCGCCTGCGCTAACTCGCCATCGGAGACGTCCTCGGCCCAGCCCCCGGTTTTGCTGATGGTACGAATGGCATAATGTCCGTCAGCAGGGTTGCCGATCGCCAACGAACGAGCAATGGTTGCCGGTTTCTGCGGTTCGATCTCTTTGTTACCGGCTTTAACGGCAGTCGAGATCGGTGAGCATCCCGTCGCCTGCGCGCCAAAGAATTTCACCGGCTTCTCTTCCACCAGGCCGAGTTTGATCAGCTCATCAAAAGCTTTTCTGATTTTCGTGATCAGCGACCCGCCGGCCATGGGAACGACCACGTTATCTGGCAGACGCCAGCCGAGTTGTTCGGCGATCTCGAATCCCACTGTCTTGGATCCCTCGGCGTAGTAAGGCCGCAGATTCACATTCACGAATCCCCAGTTGTGTTCGTCGGCGATCTGCGAGCACAACCGGTTCACCTGGTCGTAGCTGCCGGCGATGCGCACCAGCGTCGTGCCATACACCTGCGTGCCGAGCACCTTGGCGGCTTCCAGGTCCGATGGAATGAAGATCCACGACTTGAATCCTTCGCGAGCAGCTTGCGCCGCGACCGAATTTGCCAGATTCCCGGTCGACGAGCACGATACGGTTTCAAAGCCAAACGCCCGCGCATTCGCTAAAGCCACGGCCACCACGCGATCCTTAAAACTTAAGGTCGGCAGGCACACGGCATCGTTCTTGATGCACAGCCGCTCTGCGCCCAATTCCTTCGCCAGCCGCGGCGCGCTGATCAGCGGCGTGAAGCCGACCGGCAGCGACGGCCGGTAATCCGCCGGCAAAGGAAGCAGTCCCGCGTAACGCCACATGTTCATTGGGCGTTCGGCAATGCGCTCGCGCGTGAATTCGCGGCGGGCTTCGTCGTAGTCGTAAGTAACTTCCAGCGGGGAAAAGCAATCTTCGCAGATTGACTTAGGCTGGTTGCCCCAGCTTTTGCCGCACTCGCGGCAGCGCAGTTCGTAGGATGTAGACATAAGCCACTCGCCTTTGCGAGTAGCCGACGACGAGCCGGAAAAGAGGCGCCTAAAAAGCGGAAACCTCTTTTCCCGGATAGGTGGAAAAAGAGGCTACGGAAGTGCTAACGTCTCGCACCCCGAATCTCATGTTCCCCGTTACCGGGCGAGAGTTGACACCAGACAGCGGCGATATATGATCGCGACCCGGTTGTCGTGGCTTCGCAGGGCTCGTCCCTCAGCCACTCTTCATGAAATCCAGGTCTGCTCGTAAGAGCAAACTTGATCTTTGGATAGTACCTAGCGAACGCTTACCCTGTCAATATCGGAAAAATGAAACTGCGGCTGCCATCACTTTCCGCTCAGGGCGACCGGTTCACGCGGGCAGTTTGTGGCCAGAACTTTCCGGGACAAGCAGCCGTTCACTCCGAACTCGGATTAGACTCATGGCGCTCTTTAGGCGGCACCTTGCAGATCGGGCACTTATGCAGGCGATGGAGAAACCGTTTCCATCGCGGCCAGCTTCGCAGTTCCGACTCGTGCTCCAGCCTGCGCCAGCGGTGCTCAAACAGTTTTCTCCGAAGCTCTGGGTCACTCACGCCCATAACTCAGCCTCTTAGCCTTCTTGCTGGCTCTATACGATCGTGAAAGGCAACGCGATGCGCCTCGACAAGCTCCGATGGAGTTCATCTAACATCCGTGCGCTGAGCGTGGCGCATGCCCGGCGTGTATGAGGAATTGACAACGTCAGCTGATTACCGATTGTGAGGGATTACCCGCTTTGCGTCAACTGCGTGAAATTTACTTTCGCCGGAACTGATCTACTCCCCAAACATGTCCGCTCGGGACGTTGCCGTTCGACGCGGGTGCCCCATGTCTCGCCGCCTTTGCGAGACATGGGTGTCAGCGCAGCGAGACGGGTGCCCGCCTTTGCGGTTTTTGCAAAGGTGGGGACCACTGCAGCCATCTGACTTCTTTCGTCACGAATTCTGCTGGTGGGGGCTGGCCCATCCTTAGCTGTAGCCCTAACTTGGCTGCCCCACCCTTCGCGGTTTTCGAAGGGTGGGCGCCACGGCTCTCGGCATACCCTTCAGTTCCGCCCTCTGTAACTCATTGACAGCAGGTGCACGTGCTCGGGCATCACCACGAAACCGACCACCACAAAGTGGTACCGTCGCCGGACCTGCTCCAGCACCCCCACCCACAAGTCGCGCGCTCTCGCGCTCCCCAGCAAGGGCAGCCTCTGATAACAACTCGTGGTAATGAAAGGGAGGTAACCGGCGCCGTAGTAACGATGCAGACGTAGCGGCACCTGCTTAGATTAGATCAACGTGGCTTCTGCCGAAGTGACCGCCAACCATCCTCCT
>DASUWH010000073.1:0-98113 GCA_036378535.1 Terriglobales bacterium
CTGGGCGATCTTCTGCCGGGCCGCGACTGTATTAAACGGATCATACTTCGCGAGCCGCCGCAGAATTGCCATCTGCGTACGCAGCATGTCTCCGTCGGCGACAGCCGCGAGAACTTTCCGTGCTGCCGCTTCCACTTTCTCCATGGCTTGCGAAATATAAACCCGCGTCATCGCTATCGGCAGGGAAGAGGCGGCCTCGCCATTGGCTTCGACTAATTTTTGGGCGCGCAGGACGGCCGATTCCATGGCGTAGGTTTCGATGACCATGTCGGCGATGGCACCCATGATCTCCTGCTGATCCTGGATGGCCTGCATATACTTCTGCGTGGCTGCGCCGGCGGCGAACAGGCCGAGCTTCTTGGCGTTAGCCATCACTTTGCGCTCATCGGCCAAGGGGCCTTCAATCTCGTCACCCATGCTCGGTCCCGCCAGAACCTCATCCATCAGTTTCTTAATGGCGGGCATGAGCGGCAATTGTCCCGACATGGCGCGCTTCAGCAGGAAGCCGGTGATGATCAGGCGATTGATCTCGTTGGTGCCCTCGAATATCCGGTTGATGCGGGCATCGCGGTAGGCGCGCTCGGCGGGGTACTCCTCGACGAAGCCGTAGCCACCGTAAATCTGCACGGTCTCGTCGACCACGTAACTGACCATCTCCGAGCCCCACACCTTGATGATGGAGCACTCGACGGCATACTCCTCGATGGCTTTGCGGACCTGCTGCATGGAATCAGCAGTAGATTTGTCCACTTCCGAGAGGGCGACGTCCATCATGCCCACGGTGCGGTAGACCATGGATTCGCCGACATAGATGCCCACCGCCATGTTGGCAAGTTTCTCGCGCACCATGCCGAAGTCGGCGATTACTTTGCTGAAAGCCCTACGCTGCTTGGCGTACGCGATGGCGTTCTCAATCGAGACGCGCGCACCGCCAACGCACATTGCTCCCAGTTTGAAGCGGCCCACGTTCAGAATGTTGAAGGCAATGACGTGTCCTTTGCCGATTTCGCCCAGCAGATTCTCTACAGGAACCTTGCAATCATTCAGGATGATGGGGCAGGTGGAGGAGCCGCGGATGCCCATCTTGTGCTCTTCGGCGCCGATGGAAAATCCGGAGAATGTCTTCTCGACCAGGAATGCGGTGAATTTCTCGCCATCGATCTTTGCAAACACGGTGAACAGGTCGGCGAAGCCGGCGTTGGTGATCCACATCTTCTCGCCGTTAAGTACGTAGTGCTTGCCGTCCTTGGAAAGTTCGGCGCGGGCGCGGCAATTCAGGGCATCGGAACCGGATGAGGCTTCCGACAACGCATAGGCGCCCACGATCTCCCCCGCGGCGAGACGGGACAGGTACTTCTTTTTCTGATCTTCGGTTCCGAAATAAATAATGGGCAGGGTGCCGATGCCGGTATGGCCGCCCCAGGTAGTGGCGAAGCCGGCGTACTTGGCAATGTGGTCGCCGATAATGGCCGAGGTGACCTTATCCATCTCCATGCCGCCATAGGCCTCGGGGATGTCCACCGAGCTCAGCCCCAGTTCGCCGGCTTTTTTCAGCAGGTCGCGGGTGACGGAAAAATCCTTGTGCTCCATCTTTTCGATATTGGGCAGGATTTCATTGATCGCAAAATCTTCCGCGGTTTGTGCGATAAGCTGATGCTGCTCGCTGAAGTCTTCGGGGGTGAAAACTTCGGCCGTAGTGCGTTCTTCGAGGAGGAAACTTGCGCCTGCGACTTTGGATTTCGGAACTGCTTGCGTTGTAGCCATCAGAAGGACCCCTTTTTCACCACAGCGGACACAAAGCACGCGATCGCCAATTTGTGCCACTCACAAAGCGTTGGATGCCAACCTGGCGGTGAACGACATTGAAGTTTATAAGCAGTCCAGTGGATTTGCCACTGAGCTTGAGGTACGAAAGGACTTGGGCCTGATGGATTGGTGCAATAGCGTTAATGGACTTCAGTTCAACGACCACAAGATCCTCGACCAGAACCTCCGTTACCACAAAGGGCGCCAAGGAACATAAAGGGGTTAACTAGCATAGGCGCGGAATAATTGCTGTGACCTTCGTGGCGATCTTTCTTCGATCATGGAGGAGCGAGGTAAACTACTACGAATGGCGATTTCCAATTCCACCGAGCGCTTCTCCTCGCGCGTTGAGATGTACCTTCGCTACCGGCCAGGGTACCCGGCCGCAATCTTGGAACCGCTGCGGAAAGAGTGCGGCTTGACCGCCGACTCGATTATTGCCGACGTTGGCTGCGGAACCGGCTTTCTCGCCAAGGTCTTTCTTGAGTACGGTACCCGTGTGTTCGGCATCGAGCCCAACAAAGAAATGCGCGAAGCCGGCGAACGCTTTCTGCAGGATTGTCCCAAATTCATGAGCCTGCCGGGAACTGCCGAGGACACCAGCTTGCCTGAGCATTCGGTTGACTTCGTCACTGCGGGTCAGGCGGCACACTGGTTTGATCGCGAGCGGGCGCGTAGGGAATTCCGCCGTATTCTCAAGCCCGGTGGCTGGGCTGTGCTTATATGGAATGACCGCGCCACCGATTCCACTCCTTTTTTGCGCGAATATGAGCAACTACTGCAGAAGTATGGAACCGACTACCATGAGGTTCGTAGAGTGGATATGGAAATGGCGGAGGGCGTAGCGAACTTTTTCGCTCCTAATCCTGTGCGCAGGAAGACGGTGGCCAACCGGCAGGAGTTCGATTTCGAAGGTCTTCAGGGCCGGCTGCTATCGTCATCTTATTCTCCCCAGGATGGACATCCCAATTACCAGCCTATGATGACGGCCCTGCGCCGGCTCTTCGATACTTCTCAGAGAGACGGGATCGTCCAGTTCGACTATGAGACTCACATGTACTACGGGCAACTCGACTAGAGTCCACCCAGGCCGCGTCGCAATTCATTTCCTTTTCTAAGAGGAAGAGCCATGGACGAGCCGAAAACTTACCACATGTCCCCCGAAGATTTTCGTCGTCACGGGTACGCGGTGATCGATTGGATTGCGGACTACTACAGCAATATAGAAAAGTTCCCGGTGCTATCGCGCGCTGCACCGGGCGAGATTGGATCGTCCCTGCCGGCAGAAGCTCCCCGGAAGGGTGAACCATTTGATCGCATCCTCAAAGATGTCAACGACCTGATTCTGCCGGGTATCACCCACTGGCAGTCGCCCAATTTCTTTGCCTACTTTCCTGCGAATGGATCCGGTCCGGGCATTCTCGGTGATTTGCTCTCATCCGGGTTGGGTGTGCAAGGCATGCTCTGGTCAACCAGCCCTGCCTGCACGGAATTGGAAACGCATGTTCTTGATTGGCTCGTGCCGGTGCTGGGCTTGCCGGAAAAGTTCCTGTCTAGCAGCAGCGGCGGGGGAGTGATCCAGGACACCGCTTCCAGTTCTTCGCTCTGCGCTTTGCTGGCAGGGCGGGAACGGGCCACCGGATTTTCCAGTAACGCCAACGGCTGCGACGGCCGCCTCGTCGCGTATACGTCATCGCAGGCCCACTCCTCGATCGAAAAGGCGGTCAAAATTGCGGGAATTGGCGCCAGGAATTTAAGGCTGATCGAAGTCGATTCGAATTTCGCTATGAAGCCGGAGGCCCTCTCTCGCCAGATCGACGACGACCAACGTGCTGGCCTGATTCCGTGTTTTGTGTGCGCCACCCTCGGGACAACGTCCTCGAATGCCTTTGATCCTCTGGCCCAGATCGGCCCGATCTGCCGTCAGCACAACCTGTGGCTGCATGTGGATGCCGCCATGTCCGGCACCGCCGCCATCTGTCCCGAGTTTCGCTGGATGAATGAAGGCCTGCAGTTCGCTGACAGCTACGCCTTCAACCCTCATAAGTGGATGTTCACCAACTTCGATTGCGATTGCTTCTGGGTGGCGGACCGCAAAGCGCTTATCCACACCCTCAGCGTCCTGCCTGAATACTTACGCAATAAGGCGACCGAGTCGGGTGCGGTCATCGATTATCGCGATTGGCATATTCAGCTGGGCCGCAGATTTCGTTCCCTGAAGCTGTGGTTCGTGATTCGGCATTACGGGATCGAAGGCCTGCAATTCCATCTTCGCCAGCATGTTGCCTTGGCGCAACAATTTGCCGACTGGGTTGGGAGTGATGCGCGCTTCGAACTGGCTGCGCCTGTTCCGCTCAACCTGGTCTGCTTCCGCGACCGCCGCGGCGACTCCGCCAATCAGGCATTGATGGAAAAGGTGAATGCAAGCGGCGATCTCTTCATCACCCACACGAAACTGGATGGCAAATTCACCTTGCGCTTCTGCGTCGGCCAGACGAACACCACCGAGCGTCACGTGCGGCAGGCATGGAAGCGCATTCAGGAAGAAGCTGGGAGGATTGGGAATTGAATAATTGAGCAATTGAGTAATTGAGTGATTGAGTAATTGAGTAATTGAGCAATTCTCTACGTGGCCTGCCTCAACTCCCCAATTACTCAATTCCCCAATTACTCAATTCCCCAATTACTCTCAGTCAGCCGGGACGGCTGCTGGGCTGGTCATATCCGTCCGGGAGGGCAGGCTGGCTACGGGGGATGGCAGGTTCAGCCAGGCCCGAACCTCGGGTAATGACGCCCGCATAGATGCTTCTCCGGCACGGATCAAATCACAGGAATGCTCGAAGTCGTCGTATTTGAACGACTTCACCTCTGGTTCCACCAGAAGATCGGTCCACGGACGCCACAACGAAGAGCTGTTTTCCTGCGCGATGGCAAAGCACTGCCCAATCACGTCGAACAGATGCCGCGGCACTCCGCCTACGTCCCATCGTCCTTTGAGATGAACGGCGAGAACCCGATCCGCGCCCATCTCTCGCAGCGGCCGGGTAGGAACCGGGTGCGCCAGCATGCCGTCCACCAGAACTTTGTTGTCGATGCGAATGGGTTCGAACATGCCGGGATAGGCGCAGCTGGCACGCACCGTGTCCACCAGACCACCCCGCTGGAATATTACGCCAGCCCCACTGGCGAAATCTGTCGCGGCGACTGCCAGTGGGATCCGCAGCTCCTCGAAGGTCTTCACCTTGAGAACGTTGTTCAGCAGCCCGGCCATGCGGCGGTTCGAGGCGAATCCGTAGCGCGAGATCGTCCAGCGGGCGAAGTCGCGGAAGCGCACGCGGCAGGCAATGTCTTCCATCTCCGCGGCCGATGCGCCCGAGCAGTAGATAGCCCCGATAAGGGCGCCCACGCTGGTTCCAGCTACAAAACTGATAGGGATATTTTCTTCTTCGAGAACTTTGAGAACGCCAATATGGGCGATGCCGCGAGCGAACCCGCCACCCAGGGCGATGCCTATCTTGGGCAGGGAAGACGGGGCGGGGGTAAGCGTCTGGCCGCGGGATAGTTCCCGGCCAAAACTTCGTACCGAACGGACAATTCTATCCAGTACACCCACCGGAGCCCCCACATCGGTTCGCCCGGACCCTAAAATCTCTTACGCAACTAAGATGCCAGTCCTGTGGAAATGATTGCTTCAACTCCGCCCGCCTACAAGTTACTTCCGAGGTGTTACCCTCCCGATTCCGAAGGTCGTGACTAAGTCCTGTAATCCTGCTAGCTTAGCAATATGATCCGCGAGATTTCCGCGGGGGGCGTAGTGGTCCGGCGCATAGCCGGAACCTGGAACATCGCCGCCATTGAGCCTCGCCGCGACCCTGTTGCCGCCGACTCGCGTGCGAAAAAGAAGTCACCTTCTTCCTTATTGGCATTGCCCAAAGGGCTAGTCGATCCGGGCGAGAAACCTGACCAGACGGCCATTCGCGAAGTGCGGGAGGAGACCGGAATCACCGCTAGCCTGATCACGAAACTGCGGGATATCAAATATTTCTATGTGCGTTCCTGGGGTGATCGCGAGCGCGTTTTCAAGGTCGTCAGCTTTTACCTGCTGCGTTACGAGTCGGGGCGGATTGATGATGTTTCTCCCGAGATGCGTGTGGAAGTGGAGCGCGCGCTCTGGATTCCTCTGGCCGAGCATACGCGCCTGACCTACCGCAGCGAGCGGGAAGTAGTGCAACTGGCGCAGGCGTACATGAATGCTCATCCCGAACTGGCCACCGTCTGAAAGGCCTTCCTCCTCGCGCATCAGTCACAAAGAAGTGTGATCTGTGCACTTGCGCCATGCAGCCCAGCGTGAGTCAAGAGTTGAGGTTTTTCCCGCTATTAAAACGTTTTTTCTTGACTTTCAGAGTAGCGGTGCTAGCATGAGGACAACTTAATAAGGCGCGTGCCGTGTGCCATCCTCACCCCACATCTAATACGGTACGCGCCTGTTGTTTTTGCGGTTGCCATCGCGCGGAGAACCCCTCTCGCCATTCCAGAAACTACGAATTTTTCGTACAAGGGAAATCGAGAACCAATTTTTGTGGAACCCTCCGTGAGCCTGCGTGTTCTTTTTAGTGATTACAAAAAAGTTCTGGCCGTAATCGCTCTGGCCTCGATTACCACTCTGCCTGGGAGCGGTCGCACTCATCCCCTGCGCCACGCGCCATCCAAGGCTGAGGCAGATTATGTTTCGGCCCTGGCTACCGCCAACCGTTTTTTGTATGCATGGCAAAGCCATGACGAGGAAGCCGGGTTACTGCTCCTCACCGAAGCGGCTAAAAAACGCAGTTCAGAGGAGCAGGTCGCCGATTTTTTCGCCGATTCCGGCCTTACCACTTACGAAATTGGCCGAGGTAAGAAGCTGAAACCGGGGATCTACGTTTTTCCCTTGGCCCTCTACATTTCGAACGAGAGAGAAAACCGCTGCCGTCCTCGATATTCCCAGGTTAGCGTGGTCAAGACTGGAAAACAGGACTGGGGCATAGATACACTTCCATAGAAGCTGTCAGCTCCCAGTTATCTGCTGTCAGCCCTGCCGAGCCAATAGCCAATGAAAAAAATCCGCAAAGTTGCTGTCCTGGGCGCCGGGACCATGGGCGCGCGCATTGCCGCGCACGTGGCCAATGCCGGCATCCCTGCTTATCTGCTCGACATTGTTCCTCCCGATGCGGATGGTCCTGCCCGCAACAAAATCGCCGCCGCGGGATTGGATGCGGCCATCAAGTCCAAGCCGGCCGCGTTCTTCGATTCGAGCGTCGCGCAGAGGGTGAGCATCGGAAATTTTGAAGACGATCTCAAGCGCCTCGCCGAAGTGGACTGGATCATCGAAGCGGTCGTCGAGAACCTTGAGATCAAGCGCGCGCTGTTGCGGAAAGTGGAGAGCGTTCGCAAGCCCGGGACCATCATCACCACGAATACGAGCGGTCTGCCCGTGGGCGAGATTGCCCAGGGATTCTCCGATGATTTTCGCCGTTCCTGGTTCGGCACGCATTTCTTCAATCCGCCTCGCTATATGCGTTTACTGGAGCTGATTCCAACTCCCGAAGCGGATCGCACAGCGATCGAGGCCATTGCTCATTTTGGCGACGTGCATCTCGGCAAAGGCGTCGTCTTCGCCAAGGACACTCCCAACTTTATCGCCAATCGCATCGGCACCTTCTCCGTGCTGAACGTGATGCGGCTTATGCAGGAGATGGACCTCTCGATCGAAGCCGTGGATGCGTTGACCGGGGCGGCCGTGGGTTGGCCAAAGTCGGCAACCTTCCGGACCATCGATCTGGTTGGCTTGGACATATTAGGCCATGTGGTCGCCAACATGACTACGAATGTGCGCGACGAGCGCAGCGAACTCCAGCTCCCGGACTTCTTTCGCCAGATGCTCGAGCGCAAATGGCTCGGCGATAAAACCAAGGGGGGCTTCTATAAGAAGGCTAGAAAAAGCGGCGGTCAGGAGGACGAACGGCTGGCACTGGATTGGAAAACTCTCGACTACCATCCACGGCAGAAGGCGAAATTTGCGTCCGTGGACATGGCCAGAAATGTGGAGGAGACCGGCGCGCGCGTGCGCATGCTGCTGGGCTTCGATGGCGGCGGCGGTCAGAAGGGCGACATCGCGGGACAGTTCCTGTGGTCGGCGCTATCGGATTTATGGACTTACTCCGCCAACCGGGTTCCCGAAATATGCGATTCGATTGTGGACATCGATCGCGCCATGCGCCTGGGCTTCAATTGGGAAATGGGGCCGTTCCAATTGTGGGACGCAGTTGGCGTGGAACCCAGTCTCGCTCGCATGCGCAAGGAAGGGAAGCCGATTGCGGCCAACGCGGAAAAGCTGGTCGCCTCCGGCAACCCATCCTGGTACCGGGACGACAGCAAGGCTCCCTCCGGTCGGGTTTATTTTGATTTGATTTCAACCAGCTACCAGGCTGAGAAAGTATCGCCCGGCGTCTGGTCGGTGGCTGTGGCCAAGAAATCAAATGGCGTGGTCAAGAAAAATTCCGGGGCTTCTCTGCTTGACCTGGGCGATGGCGTCGCCTGCATTGAGTTTCACTCCAAGATGAACGCGATCGGCGCCGACATCGTGCAATTGATCGCTCAATCGCTCAAAGCCGGAGGCCCCGGAGATAACTTCGACGCCTTCGTCATCACTAATGACGCGCAGAATTTCTCCGTGGGCGCCAACCTCATGCTCTTGCTGATGTCGATTCAGGAGCAGGAGTGGGACGAGATCGATCTGGCCATTCGCCAATTTCAAGGCATGACACAGGCCATCAAGTTTTCTCCCAAACCCGTGGTGGCAGCTCCGTTCGGCCTCACCCTGGGTGGGGGAACGGAAATTTCGCTGCACGCGGCCGCGCGCCAACCCCACGCCGAACTGTACATGGGGCTGGTGGAGGTGGGTGTGGGTCTTCTGCCGGGAGCGGGAGGCTGCAAGGAGATGCTCTTGCGCGCCGTCGACAGTGCTCAATCCATCCGCAAAGACGGGCGCGGCGAATCGGTGGAACTCATGGAAGCGATGAAAAAAAGTTTCGAAACTGTCGCTACCGCCAAGGTGGCGACTTCCGCCGTCGAGGCGCGAGCACTAGCTTTCTTATCCTCCTCCGATCAGATCACCATGAACCGCGAGCGCGTGTTATCCGACGCAAAAGCCAAGGCTCTCGAACTGGTGCGTTCGGGATACGAACCGCCGCAGCCGCGCCTGGATATTCCGGCTCCCGGCGAAAACATCCTGGCCGCCCTCAAGATGGGAGTGCACCTGATGCGCCAGGGTGAGTACATCACCGAGTACGAGGTCAAGATTGGTAACAAAGTGGCGGAAGTCCTCTGTGGTGGTAAGGTTTCTCCGGGTACGCCCGTCAGCGAACAATACATCCTGGATCTTGAGCGCGAGGGTTTCAAATCCCTCTGCGGCGAACGTCAGACGCTCGAACGAATTCAGTACACATTGAAGACCGGTAAGACGCTCCGCAATTAGCTCCTGGTACTCACGGACGCAGAACGCTTTTCAGCACAAGAAAAGCAAAGATCTCAGTGTCCTTGGTGGTGAGTTAAAACCCGCTAAGGTACAATTTTAAGTTTTCTGTCACAGCACCGATAACTCTGGAGAATCGTGTTGGTACAGGTGGGGAACAAGGCGCCGCAGTTCGATTTGCCCGTTCTCATCGGCGGAGTGCGGCAGCGTTTTCGTCTCGACGAACAACGCGGAAAGAACATCGTCCTTGCTTTCTACCCCTCCAACTGGGAACCCGTCAGCATACGGCAGTTCACCCAATATCAGGTCGAGCGCGAAGAACTGCTGACCTGTGACGCTGAGGTGGTTGGCATCTCCGTAGAATCCATCATGAACACCACCGCCTGGGAACGCGAGATTGGTCCGTTCGATTTTCCTCTGTGCAGCGACTTCTGGCCGCACGGCGACGTATGCAGCAGGTACGGCGTTCTGCGTTCCGAAGAGCCCGACAGAGGCGCCAGCGAGCGTGCCATCTTTATAGTGGATAAGAACGGCGACATTGCTTTCCGGCAAATCTATGCCTTCAACGACATGCCCGACGTTCACGAACTTTTCGGTTGGCTGCGCGCATTGCGTGCCGCTTAACGCTCACAGCTAAGGATAATGATGAGACTTTTCGCCAGCGCTTCCGTGTTTTTCGCTCTCATACTCTCCAACCTGCACGGCACAGTTCCGGTCTCGCCAGTTCGTTCGAGCCCCGGTTCGCGGGACTCGGCTCCAATCACCGGCTTCCGCAATGCGGACGAGGAGAACGCGACCGAAAGCAGGTTCCTGGCGGTGCCCGATCCCAAGCTGGCTGAGCAACACCTCAAGACTCTGACGCAGGCGCCGCATATTGCCGGCTCGCCCGAAGACAAGGCCACCGCTGATTACGTTGCCGCCCGGTTTCGTGATGCCGCACTCGAAACCCAGATTGTTGAATATCGAGTGTGGCTGAACTATCCCAGCGAAATCAGTGTCGACCTCACCGCTCCGAACGGCATCACCATGCACGGGCCCACGCGCGAGCATGTGAGTGCAGACCCCTATCAGGACGATCCCCGGGTCGTGATGCCCTACAACGGCATGTCGCCTTCCGGCGATGTCGAAGCAGACGTGGTCTACGCCAACTACGGCTCGCCGGCGGACTTCGACAAGCTGCGTGACTTGAACGTCGATGTGCACGGCAAAGTCGTCTTGGTCCGTTACGGCGAAAACTTCCGCGGGGTCAAAACTTACGTGGCCCAGGAGCGCGGCGCCGCTGGGGTCATCATCTACTCCGATCCAGCCGATGATGGTTGGAAAAAAGGAGACAAGTATCCCAAGGGACCGTGGCGTCCCGATACCGGCGTTCAGCGTGGGTCCATCGGGTTCATGTTCGAGTTTCCCGGCGACCCGACCACTCCCGGTGTCGCCTCAGTTGCGTCGCTGAGTGACGAGAAGCGTGTGCCCCCGGAGCAATCTGCGCAGCTCGCCAAGATTCCGACTACGCCTGTTTCCTATCACGATGCCTGGCCGCTGCTCGAGAACCTGGGCGGGGCTGAATCGCCGCGGGAGTGGCAAGGCGCCTTGCCGTTCACGTACCACGTCGGCCCGGGCCCGGCGCGGGTGAAGATGCACCTCAAGCAGGATTACCGCTACCGCACGATCTGGGACGTGATCGGACGGATTCGCGGCAGCGAGACGCCCGGCGAGTGGGTGGTAGCAGGAAACCATCGCGATGCGTGGGTCTATGGCGCCGTCGATCCAAATAGCGGAACGGCAGCCATGCTGGAAAGCGTGCACGGGCTCGGTGAGTTGCTCAAATCCGGATGGAAGCCCAAACGCACCATCGTGATCGGCAGCTGGGACGCCGAAGAACAAGGCCTGATCGGTTCGACCGAATGGGGCGAGCAGCATGCCGCCGAGTTGGCGAACGCGGATGCTTACCTCAACATGGATGTCGCCGTCTCTGGTGCGAAATTTGGCGCCTCGGCCGTCCCCAGCCTGAAGCAGTTCCTGCGCGACGTCGCCAAAGCTGTGCCCAGCCCGAAAGGCGGGACGGTTTACGAGCAGTGGGCGAAGTCCAATGCGCCGGCCTCGCAAATGGTCACACCTTCGGAGGCCATCGGCGACTCCAGCCGTTTGCCGCAGGCGCAAGTCAAGCAGGACGTGCCTGTCGGAGACCTGGGCAGCGGCTCCGATTACACCGTCTTCCTGCAGCGCTTGGGAGTGCCCTCGACCGATGTCAGCTCGACAGGATCTTATGGCGTGTATCACTCCGTCTTCGACAACTTTGCCTGGTTCACCAAATTCGCCGATCCCGACTTTGCCTATGAGCAGCAGATGGCGCGTATCTATGGTCTGGAGTTGCTGCGCATGGCCGACGCCGACGTTCTGCCCTATGACTACGAAGAATACGGCAAGGAGATTTCCGCCTACATCGAGACCGCCAAAAAGAAGGCGGAAGGGAAGTTTCCCGGCAAAGTTCCCGATTTCAACTCTGCCGGCGAAGCCGCCAAAAAATTGACCAAAGCCGGAACCGCGATGCTGCAGAAACAGAAGAACAACGGGTCCGACGCGGCGCGGCTCAACGCGGTTCTGCGGCAGAGCGAACGCGCTTTGCTGATTCCCGAAGGCCTGCCCAACCGGCCCTGGTATCGGCACGCCATTTACGCGCCCGGCGTTTACACCGGATATGCCGCCGTGGTCATTCCCGGCGTAAACGAGGCCATCGATAAGGGCGACCTGGAGCGCACGCGTCAGCAGATCGAAGCCCTGGCCGCGGCCGTGAACCGCGCCGCTGCGGTCCTCGAGAGTGTTCGCTAATTTGAACTGTCAGGGGGAGAAGCGAACAGAGTGTTCCATGCGATGAGCTGTCATCCCGAGCGGGCCGAAGCGCGATGTACGAGCGCTTCCTAAAAAAATGATTTGTCATCCCGAGCGGAGCTTGACTGAGCGAAGCGAAGGAAAGCGGAGTCGAGGGACCTTGCGTTTTTTTTCTGAAGCTGAAACGAAATTACTTCGTCAACCTTAGTGTCCCTTCGTGCCCTTTGTGGTGAAAAATGACTGAATCTGTAGTTTTCACTCCCGAAGTTTTCGACTTTCTCCGCCAGCTCAAGCGCCGCAACAACCGCGACTGGTTCACCCGCAACAAGCCGCGCTACGAGCAGGTAGTCCGTGATCCCGCGCTGCTGTTCATCGCCGCGGTCACGCCCCGGCTCGCCAAACTGAGCCGCAGCCTGCCGGCCGGCGCCTTCCGCGGCTCATTGTTCCGGATTTATCGGGACATCCGCTTCAGCTCCGACAAGCGTCCCTACAAAACTCACATCGGCATGCAGTGGACCTACGCCAAGAGCAAGGACGCGCACGCTCCCTGCTACTACCTGCACCTCGAGCCAGGAAGCTGCTTTGTCGCCGCCGGCGTCTGGCATCCGGACGCGCCCTCGCTCAACCGCATTCGCAGCGCGATCGTGTCGCGCCCCGATGCCTGGAAGAAGGTCCGCCGCCAGCTCGACCTCGGAGGCGACCGCCTGTCGCGCCCTCCCCGCGGATTTGATCCCGCGCATCCCTTCATCGAAGACCTCAAGTGCAAGGACTTCATCGCCTCCGTGGATCTTACCGATCGCCAGGTTTGCGGATCCAAATTCACTCAGGATTTTGTCAAAGCCTGCCGAACGCTGACCCCGCTCGTGGAATTCACGGGCCAAGCCCTGGCCCAGAAAGCCCACGCCGCGGAAGTTGCGTTATAAAAGCGACGCGACTAGAGCAATATCCCCAACCTGTCATCCCGAGCGCAGCGGAAGCGCGAAGCGCTTCCGCGGAGTCGAGGGACCTTGAGTTTCGGGTGGACCGTCGGGCCAGGAGTGTCCGCTGTCGCCGATCCCGTCCTGCGATCAACAAACTCGACCAGCTTGGAGAACCCCCCACCCTCCGCTGAAGCGGAAGGGTGGGGCACCCGATTTGAGACTACTCGGCAGTCGAGAGCCAACACAGTTACCGAATCAGCCCCGCCCCACGTAGCCCCAGACGCCCGCCTCACGTAGCCCTAGACGCCCCGTCTGGGGACCCGTGGCCCATGCGAGCTTGCTGGCTGGCGAGTGCCCCACAGCCTGCCCGCCGAAGCCCCGAGCGGAGCCGAGGGGGTATTCGGGGGTCTCGCCGCTTTTGCGAGACATGGGTTTCGGCGGGATCTGATCGACCAACCACTGAACCCCATGCGAGGCTTGGAAGGGGGTACCCACCTTTAGAAGCCCTAGGGCTGGTACAGTTCAGCGCTGGCGATAGGAACCAGGCTGCCGGTACTCTTGTTGAAGCTCTCGCCGCCGGCGAACAGTGCCTGTCCATTCAACAGCAGGATTACGGTTGCACCAACGCGCGACTGCTTCATACTCGGGGTCGTTGCCCACGTCAGAGCAGAAGTGTCGAGGAGGAAAGCCAATCCGTTCGTCTCCGCCGTTGGATAAGGCTGGCCTGGCACTTCGGTGATGCCGCCGGCGACCAAAACCTTGCCCGTCGTCAGCAACACACCCGCGCTCTGACAATTTTGTTTCGTAGTGGTGCAAGGAGGCGGGGCGAAATTAGTCCACGTGTTCGTCGAGGAGTGATAGATGCTGTCGCCTTGCAGACTGCCTCCCGTAAAGACGTCGCCACTGGGAAGCAACACAGGCGTTCCACCGGCGCCAATCGAATCTGCGGCAGTGGCTGTCCATGTGCCGGTTGAAGGATGGTACAGGTTGTAATTCAATACAAAGACCTCACCATTCGGCAGCAGGACGGCATCATTGGTGTCAGTGCCCGTGATCATGCTGCCCGTCGAAGTCCAGGTTCCTGTAGCCGGGTTGTACAACTCAGCGCTGGTCAAGAAGCCATCGCCGCCCGCCGCCAGCACCTGTCCGTTGGGAAGCACTTTCATCACGAATCCAGCGCGGCCCGCAGTCATGCTGCCGGTGGCGGTCCAATTTCCCGTAGCTGGGTTAAACAGCTCGGCGGTGGCCAGAAAGCCTGGACCGGAGTTGTAACCTCCGGCTACCAGCACTTGTCCGTTCTGCAACAGCACCGCATCATGACTGACCCGCGGAACACTCATATTGGCGGTAAGAGTCCACTTACCCGTCGCAGGATTGTAGAGCTCGGCGCTTGCCAGAAAACCCTGGGTGAAGTTATCGCCACCGGTTACCAGCACCTGCCCGTTCGGAAGCAGCGTGGCTGTATGCTGCTCACGCGCGAAGTTCATGCTGCCCGTCTTGCTGAAATTCGCGGCTGGCGCTGAAATCGCGCTGCCTGCCACTAAGGTGATCGTAAGCAGGCCTGCAAAGATAAAATTGCGAGCTCTTTTCCCAGTCTCCTCATTCCGCCAAATCATCGCAACCTCCTCAATAGGGAACAAGCAATGCGTCATTGCCCCCTTCAAGGATGGTTGGCCTGAAGCAGTGTGCGAATGTCACCGCCAGGTCAAGACTTTGTCAATTTGCCGGGTGCCCCATAGCCGGGTGCCCCATGTCTCGCCGGTTTTGCGAGACATGGGTTCCAACCCATCCCTCGCTTGTCATCCCGAGCGGAGTCGAAGCGCGAGGGACGAGCGCTGCGGCGGAGTCGAGGGACCTTGTGTTTTGCAGTCGGGTGCCCCATAGCCTGCCCGCCGAAGCCCCGAGCGGAGCTGAGGGGGAAGCCGAAGGGTCTCGCCGGTTTTGCGAGACATGGGTTCCAACCCATCCCTCGCTTGTCATCCCGAGCGGAGTCGAAGCGCGAGGGACGAGCGCTGCGGCGCAGTCGAGGGACCTTGTGTTGTATCTTCTTAGTCGTCAGCTTTCAGTCGCCAGTCGTCAGCGGAAGAACCCGCCCAAGCGAAGCTTGGACGGCCGATCCCGCCTTAGAGCCTAAAATCAACTTCGACATTGATCTGAACTGCTACGGGCTTGCCGTCGATGGTCGCCGGTTTGAATCTCCACTTCTTCACCGCCTCAATCGCCTTCTCGTCCAACCCCATTCCGACCGAACGCGCCACCTTTATGTCATGTGGACGCCCGTCAGCGGCTACAACCATCCACAACACGACAGTTCCCTGGTAATGCGCCTTTCTCGCCGCTTTGGAGTACTCGGGATCTGGGGAATAGATTGCTCTCGGAGCCTTAATTCTGCTTCGAACGTGGTATGGAGGTACGCCTTGAGGCGTGTCGGCACCGATATAAGATTCATTCGGCGGAAGCTCTTTTGGAGGAACAGGAGTCTGAGCCGCTGCATAGCAAGTGGCGAGAATGGCGAGCAGAAAGGCGAGCATATTTGCAACGTGTGCAAGCTTCAGGTGTTCGCGAAGGACATTGTGGACTGAGTACCGGAATTGTCAAGCTGTTCCGTGGTCCCCACCTTTGCCAAAGCGCAAAGGTGGGCCACCCGCCTAGCGCGTCACCTGTCTTGCGGAATGAGGATGGGACGGAGTACGTGCCAGGAGCGGTCTGCGGTAACGTATGAGAGCAGGATCAACCCGAATGCATACAGTAACATACAGACTAGGCGTGAAACGGGACGGGAGTAGGCAAACTGTAAATAGGCCTGCTTCGAGTGTTCGAGATCCCCTACCCACGCGTCCTGTGGATAGCACTGCTGCTGTTTCGAGGATACTTCCAACATTTTGATATAGAAATCGTTAGGGCTCTCCCATCTCTTAACTACCGCTGGACAGCGAATGTCATAGACCAGATTGGCCAATGCCAAGAAGAGATCCCCAAAGTAAATAGCACCAATATAAAAATAAGTATACCCGTCAGTACGCAGGTACTCCGCAATTCGACTCACCCATGGAAGCAAAAGAAGTGCTACGTAAGAGATTTTGAAAAGCGCAAAATTTCCGAGGGAGCGGAGGCTTGACCACGGAGCCAATTTCGTTTTTGAGGAAGGAAACATCTGTAATAACAGCGCTCTTATGGTTTTCTCCGGAAGCAATGCAATGGCAGAGAAACGTTGCCTGGACGTCAAACCTCGAAGCAATGCAATCGCTTTCGCCGGGCTGGCTTTCTCAACGCCTATAATCAGTTGTTGGAGGTGTGGATCGGGAGCAACGCCGAGAGCCTCCGAACTTTGAGTTTTGGGCTCACCGCAATCAGCGCCTGTAGAGCTCACTATCAATTACGCCTTTTTAAGGTATTGGAACTGTTCCTGTGGGACACTCAACGTCTTTTGCAATCGTTTCCAAAGAATAACTAACCAGTGATAGTGGGGGTTGTCATGGACAATTCGTTCTACGCGGCCTTCATCGCCCTTCATTAGATCGTGAATAATGTCAGGCCCATTCATCTGTCGCTGAATAACTCTAAATGCTGAAGCCACTTCGCAGCGATCACCTACGGACCATCCGTCGCAGCTCATACGGAGCATACTCCCATATGCTGAGTGGCAATCTAGTCCTTAGTTGATGGAATGTCAACAAAGTTGCCAAATAGCACAACGCCGGTTGGGGGCTGGCCCACCCTTTTCCTTTCCCCTCATCTGCTGGCCCACCTTTTCAATTTTGATTTCCCGAACACTAACAACGAATGAGGGTGCCCCATCCCACGCGATTTTCGTTGGGTGGGAGGCACGACGTCGGCACATTGGGGTTCTTAAAATGAAAACTCAGACGTAGGTTCGTGATCCCCACCTTTCGAAAACCGCGAAAAGCCTGCCCTGAGCGTAGTCGAAGGGGTGGGGGCAGCCGCTTTGGTGGTACCGCTAAGGTGGGCCAGCCGCCTTCAGGACGAACTCAGGGCGCGCCGTCCGTGACAGCTGAACACCCCCGCCCAAGCGAAGCTTGGACGGCCGATCCCGCCACCCCCAGCCCATTTGCAGTGGAGCAAAGGTGGGCCAGCCCCCAATGACATTTGCCAGTAACCGAGCTTTAGCGCTAGGGAAGGGCAGAGCACGAGCCTAACAACCGGTGCGCAGCGTCCCTACGCCAAAGTACCTGTTGGGCACACTCAGGCCAACTGGAACCGTGTCAATCCCCGTCAGGGCATCAGTGATGGTATTACTGATGACATTTGGGTCAGCAACACAGTTGAATTCGATTCCGATATTCGAATCGGTAACAATGTTGCTCTTAATCGCGGCAACCGCGGTATTTACCGATATTCCGCTAACTGAGCTGTCTACCACCTTATTGGCAGAGATGGATACTGAATCCTCAGTTGTCTTAATACCGGTCGGAGCATTCAGAATAGTGTTGCCGCTCACGGTGCCCGTGACTGCACCAATCCCGATTGCGATACCGGTGTCTATAGCCGTAATCACATTGCCGGATACCGTGCCGTTGCTGCCATGCCCAAAAACGATCCCGGCGTTGCCTCCATTAATTATGGTGTTGCCCTTCACCGTTGCAGTTAGCTGAGGTGTGCCGGCATTCGTGTCAATCTGAATACCGGAGTTGTCCACGTCATGCACGCTGCTGTTTTGAATCGTCACCGTCGGCAGAGCACTACCTCCTTCAGCCAAAATTCCCTGACCACAAGTGTTGGCAATCTGATTGCGAGCCGTTATCTCATTCAAAGTCCCCGAGGAGTTCTGATACAACACACCGACAACCAGTGGAAGACAGCTCGCCACTGCGTTGCCTGTTCCGTCTACTACCATATTTGAGATATTGACAGGCCCTCCGACAACGCTATCAACCCACAGCTGAGCTGCAACAGCTTGCCCAAAGGTGTTGCTGGCGTTGACGACCAGCCCGCCTGGTGGCGGAGCAATCACTGCTTCGTCCGAGTTGTTGAAAGTTATGCCTGTCACCGTAACCGGTTGAACTATGTGTACCTGCTCGTTGTAGGTACCAGGACAAACCCGAACTGTGCTGCCTGTGGGAACCGAATTAACCGCTAACTGGATACTCGAAAAATGCACAAAACTAGGGCTGCAGCTCGTGGGGCCGACGACCACAGTTGCCGCAAACGAGCTATGTTGAAAAGCTGCCATACCGAAAACTCCGAGCAGAAGCGCATGCCAAGTCACTTTCGCAACCATATGCTGAATCCTCCTTTTTAGTACAGTGAGACCCGCACTTAGACAATGGATGGGCCGGAGTGGTTCCGTACAAACCGCGTGTCTATCAGAGAACCCCGAAAAACGGCGCAGAGGAGGTCTGCCACTTACGCGAGAGCTACAGTAAACCGAAACACGCCGCCGTTTATAGGTTGGCCTTTTACGCCACCCGGAAATGCCTGTCAAGGGAAATTGCCAAGGCTGGCTGGCCCACCTTTTCAATTTTGATTTCCCGAACACTAACAACGAATGAGGGTGCCCCACCCAACGCGATTTTCGTTGGGTGGGAGGTACGACGTCGGCACATTGGGGTTCTTAAAAGGAAAACTCAGACGTAGGTTCGTGATCCTCACCTTTCGAGAACCGCGAAAAGCCTGCCCTGAGCGTAGTCGAAGGGGTGGGGCAGCCGCTTTGGTGGTACCGCTAAGGTGGGCCAGCCCCGAACTCACTGGCAAAGAAGGCACTCCGGCGCCTTTCTAGTCCTTACCGTCGGCAGCGCGGCCCGAAGCGGAAGGCTTAGCTTCCGCTTTTTCTTTTTCGCTGCTTTTTCCGCGTCGAGTTTTGCTTTTGTCTCTTCGTGGCGAACCTTTACTAATTGGCTCATCGTTTGATCGAATCTTTTGAACTCGTTGTTCTTCATTCTTCTTCTGCGCTTCCTTCCATGCTTTATGCAGTTCTTCTGCTGCTCCGGTGAGGGTATTTTCCTTCACGATTGCGATGCCCATATCCCACAATCGCTCATGCTTGTGGTCTGGATCGGCCGATAGTGCCTTAAATAGCGGCTGGTAGTCATACGGTTCCTTAAAAAGCATTAACCTCGCTTCTAGTCGAATAAGAGATGACACAAGATCAGACGCCTGTAAGCCAAACATGAATTTGTCGTCCCCGAATGTCAAGGCGACTAGCTTCTTTCTCGCCCCAGGCCAGATCAACTTTATGCGGCGATAGAGTTTGTAAAATGTCCATGCGGTGCTCTCTTCATCGTCACAAATGACGGAGATGTGGTCACCGTCGTGAGTAAACGATAACACCCTGAGTAGCGCTCGCATGAACGCTGTATAGTTCGGATCGCCGCCCATAGCGTCAAAAAGGTGAGGTGGCAAATTCCTAAATGATTTGGCGTCGAACGCTAGCCCAGTTATAACTTGCAGATGCTTCCGTATGCAGGCTATGAACGGAAGCAAAGCAGCGATTCTGTTGTCTACTCCTAAAGCCTCATTCTTTTTGCCAAACGGTAAGTGTGGTTTCAAAGCACGCTGGGTATGCAGCACGTGTAGACCGCTGCTATGCAGTAACCTCGCCCATTCGTGTCCGAAATCGGTGAAGTCCTTCACGTAAGACGACACCCCCCCGAAACACACTAGATCGTGGTCTTTGTACTTTCCGCTCTCATCAAAATAGGCGGAAACAAGCATGATCCAATCGCACTCCTCTTTGATCTGAAACTCTAATCCCAACTCATGCACAGTGAACCTCCCAGTTCACTGGCAATGAATACAGGGGGCTGGCCCATCCTTTTCCTTACCACTCATCTGGTTGCCCCACCTCTTCGACTACGCTCAGGGCAGGCTCTTCGCGGTGTTCGAAGGGTGGGCTGGTGGCCCAGGTTCGCGCCCTGCTTTTGGGGCGCTAACCTGGGTTCCCCTGCTTGCCCCAAAATGCTTGTCAAGCCCTCTGACTCCCTCAATTCCCCGCAACTCCGTAAACCTAGACCAAATACAGTTTCGTCCAACTGTCTCATTCCCCACTCCTAATCCGTCATACTGGAGTAGAGGGGAGGTGTAGGCGCAGCACGCCTCCGGCCGGCGCTCCCGGCCATCACCGCTCTTTGACATCCTGTGCGGCGCCCCGCGGTTGTCACAAAGATTCCTCCTGCACGCAAAACGCGTAGCACCAGTTACTAAGTGCCGACTGCCAGTCGCTAAGTGCTTACTTTGGAATATTTTGCGTGTAAGTCTTTATAACTCAAAGATCTGCAGCCTAATTCCTGCTAAATCTTTGATTCCAGAAGACCGCAGGGGGGAGGGGGTATACCCCCGGAGTAGGTAGTTCTACTTACGCCGATGATCCCAGGCTCTGGAATTCCGACGCCCTGAGGAAAATCCCACTCTCCCCTGAAATGAAAGGGTGGGGCGCCCTCATTAGCAAGGTCCTATTCGCTGCTACTGCGCTCGGAGCACGGGCTGCTACATCTTTTTGGTTTCGTCACCGTTCTTTCGAGAGTTGGGGACGAGTAGTCCGGTTAACGACCGAAGAGCCGGGAAAAGAAGTCAACCACCTCCTTATCGCGATGGAGAGGGCTGATGGTGAACTGGCCGATGGCGGCTCCGCCGATGGCAAAATGACCGATGGCAAGTCCGCCGATAGCGGCATAACCGATCGCCAGTCCACCGGCAGCGAGATAACCAAGCGCTAAGCCGCCTAGTCCGAGGAGCCCGATCGCGGCGCCGCCGAATGCGATTCCGCCGACCGCGAAGCCGCCGAGGGCAATCAGCCCGCGGGCTACGCCGCCAAGAGCGATCACTCCGGTGGCAATGTCGCCGATAGCGATGATGCCGCGCGCGTGGCCGCGTACTTCGTTGGCGGCGGCATCGGGGCCCATCGCGATCGCGACCAGCGGGTACTCGAGAATCGTCGCCGATGATTGCCAGCGGGGCATGAGGGTCCTCCTGCCTCCCAGTATGCGATTCGGAGTAGGGGCGCGTCAGTGACAACATAGGAACCAGCAGCGCGCGGGGTGTCGCAGCCAAGCTTGTTATTGGCTTGGGTGGGGTAGTTGGGCCGAGGAAAATTCCCGCCCTCCGCTGAAGCGGAAGGGTGGGGCACCCATTTCGGGGAGATCAAAAGAGAAAATTAATCACTGAGGAAACAGCTACCGCTTCCGTCGCAGTTCTTCGATCTCCCTCTGCAGGCGGCGGTACTTCATCGCCACGGATCCTAAATAAAGGATGTGGATGATCCAGGTGGCGGCGTAGGCGGCGTACAGATAGGTCATCGGACACCTCGGGGTTCGAGCAGGGCTTCCAGCGCTTGCGTTTCTTCGACCTCGCGCTCGAGGCGTTCCAGGCGGTAACGCGACCAGCAGACCAGGAAGGCGAAGCAGAGAAACGCGGCCCAGTTGATCAGGAGCACGTGCAACATGCGCGGATCGAGCGAGCCGCCGCGGCCCATCACGGGCGAAGGATGCTGCGTGCGGAAGTACCAGATCGAAAAATAAACCAGCGGGACGTCAACCGCGCCGAACACGGCGAGCACGGCGGCGATCAGCGGCGTCTGGCTGCTGGAGGAGAAGCGTCGCAGCACGAGATAGCTGACGTAGATCAGCCAGAGGACGAGCGTCAGGGTGAGACGCATGTCCCAGGTCCACCAGATGCCCCACACTGGGCGCGCCCAGATGGGGCCGGTGACCAGAACGACCGTACAAAAAATTACGCCTACCTCGGCAGTGACGGCGGCGACGGCGTCGGCGGCCGGGTTGCGCTTGATCAGATAGACGACCGAAGCTACGAAGTTGATCAGGAAAAGCAGGAACGCGGTCCAGGCCGAGGGCACGTGATAGTAGAAGATGCGCTGCACATCGCCCATAGTGCGCTCGGTGGGCGCGGCGATCAGCGCCTCATACAGGGCAAAGCTCAGGAGCGCGAGCGTGAGCAAGCCGAAAATGGGGAAGGCACGTTTCATCACTTATTCCGCGTGCAGGATGCTTTCAAATAAAAGGAGACTGACAGTAGTAAACACCAGATCGTAGACCGCAAGCAAGACGATCCAGAACCTGGCTGAGGCCTCGCCGGTGAGGATCGCCGAAGTGGCTTCGACCATGGCCAGCAGCGCAGGGATGGAAATCGGGAAGAGCAGCAAGGGGAGCATGATCTCGCGGCTGCGGGTGCGGATCGACATGGCCGCGAAGAAGGTTCCGTTGACGACCAGCGCCCAGGTGCCGAGCGCGGCTATTGGAATCAGTTGCCAGGCGGGACCGAGCGCGCGCAGGGTGTAGAAGACGATAAAAAGAGGCGTCATCAGCGCTTCCAGCACGCTGACGAAAACGAAATTGCCGATGGCCTTGGCGAGGAACAATGCGTTGGCGGGCGCGGGCGAGATGCGGTAAGCGTCCAGCACCTGATTGCGCAGTTCGCGCGCCCAGGTTTGATTCAGCGCGACCACCGCCGCGAAGAGAAAAGCGACCCAGATTAATCCGCCGGCGATCTGGCGGGATTCTTCGGCGGTGGGATTGAACGAGAAGCTGAAGATCACCACCACCAGCAGGGCGAAGAAGAGCATCGAGTTGATGGCGTCCTTGGAACGCCATTCGAGGCGAAGATCCTTAGTAAGCGTGGCCTGGGTGATTGTGGGCGTGCTCACAGCACCTCCGCTAGTTTCAGATCGCGGGTGCGGCGAACGATTTTGCCGGATTCCATCCAGATGAATTCGTCGGCGGCGCCGTCGAGGAGCGAGGGCTGGTGAGTCACGACGAAGATAGTTTTGCCGCGGTCGCGCATCTCGGCGAGCAGGTGAACCATCTGGCGCGCGGAACCGATATCGACGTTGGAGAAGGGCTCATCCAGGAGAAGAATCTTAGGATCGTGCAAGACCGCGCGGGCCAGCGACATGCGTTGTCGCATGCCTTGGGAATATTGGCCAACAGGACGACTGAGATCGGGATCCAGCTTGACTGAGGCGATTGCGGAACGGCAGCGCTGGTCATCGTCCATGCCATAAAGCCGGGCGAAGTAGCGGAGATTTTCCATTCCGGACATTTCGTCGTAGAGCAGGGAAGGATGCGCCATGTAACCGACCTGCTCGCGCACGGCGCGGGGATCGGAGTTGCCGAGCATGTTTAGCGTGCCGCGAGTCGGACTGGACAGGCCAGCGAGTGTGCGCAGAAGAGTCGTCTTGCCCGCGCCATTGTCGCCGAGAATGGTGTAGAGGCGGGCGGGAGCGAAGTCGGCGCTTACACCGCGAAGGGCGGCGAAACGTCCAAATTGCTTAATCAGATTTGTAATGGAAACAATGGGTGAAACCGGAGGAGCCGTTGGCGAGGGGTTCACGGTCGGCTCAGGTACCTCACTGCGCGGTCGTACCCTGGCCCGGGTCGACAGCAGTCATGCTGTTTCCGGGTTGACCGCCCTGCTTGGGCGCGTATTTGGAGGCACACTTGGCCTGCAGGCCCTTGGCGTGGAACACGCCATCGTGGCCGAAGGTGCCGTCAGCGAGCGCCTGGGAATCGTCCTTGAATGTGTCCGGAGGAGCTTCGGTGCCGTTGTAAACGACGGGAAGCGACTGGCCTTGCTCGACGAGAACGAACTCCACTTGCGTGCCTTTGCGCTTGATGGAGCCAGGTTGAACATTGCCCGCCACACGCAGCCGCTTGGTGTAGACGCCGTCGCCCATGCCACGCAATTCGGAGATCGTGACGTAGTAGCTCTTGCTCTCCTGCACGCCGGTGTAGGCGAGGTAGCCGAGGGAGACGAGAATTACTACCGTAACTGCGCCGAATTTCAGATACTTGCTGGTTTGGGCCGACATCAGAATTACCCCGCAAAACTACTACAGAAACTTTACGCGCCTGCTCTGGGCGGGGTCAAGATGGATGAAGATGTTGGGTGGGTGCACGATGGCAGCCACGTGGCCAATTGAACCTTGCTGAGTTCGAGATGATGTGCAGGATGCCTCGCTTCGCTCGGCTGACGGCCGAGGCGGCCGTCGCTACGTGGGTTGTGGTTCGACGAGACGAGCGCCTTCAGCAGCGTATAATTTCTGTTTAATACGAATCTCCAGTGAGGGTGGTAAACGATATGGCATCTACCAGCACTCCTACGAAGGGCATTCTCAACGGCGTAGACCTCAGCCGTCCCGTTCCCAAACCACGAGCCGAATGGCTGGGCAAGCGCCGCGAAGAGGCCAAAAGAAGCGGGGACACGAACTTTTCGCAGATGCACTTTGCCCGCAAGGGCGTCATCACGGAAGAAATGGAATATGTGGCGCGGCGGGAGCGGTTAACGCCGGAACTGGTGCGCGATGAGGTTGCGCGTGGGCGCATGATTATTCCGGCCAATATTAATCACCCGGAACTGGAGCCGATGTGCATTGGCGTGGAATCGTTGTGCAAGATCAACGCCAACATTGGGAACTCGGCGATCACGTCGAATATCGAGGAGGAACTGCGGAAGCTGCATACCTCGGTCCACTATGGCGCCGACACGGTTATGGATCTGTCGACCGGTGGCGACATTCACGAGATTCGCGAGGCCATTTTGCGGCATTCTCCGGTGCCGATTGGGACGGTGCCGATCTACGAAGCGATTTCGCGGGTGAAGCGCATTGAAGACCTCAACGCCGACATCATGCTGGAGGTGATCGAAAAGCAGGCCGAGCAGGGCGTCGATTACATGACGATTCACGCCGGCGTGCTCGTGCAATACCTGCCGATGGTGTCGAAGCGGATCACCGGGATTGTGAGCCGTGGGGGCGCGATTCTGGCGCAGTGGATGGCGCATCATCACAAGCAGAATTTTCTGTACGAGCGCTTTGACGAGATCGTGAAGATCTTTGCCAGGCACGATGTGTCGTTCTCGTTGGGAGATGGACTGCGTCCGGGATGTGTTGCCGATGCCAGCGACGAGGCCCAGTTCGCTGAACTAAAAACATTGGGTGAACTGACGAAGAAGGCATGGGAGCGGGATGTGCAGGTGATGATCGAAGGCCCGGGACACATTCCGCTCGACAAGATTAAAGAGCAAGTGGATAAGGAAAAAGAGATGTGCTACGAGGCCCCGTTCTATACGCTGGGGCCGCTGGTTACCGACATTGCGCCGGGTTACGACCACATCACCTCGGCGATCGGCGCGGCCATGATTGGCTGGCATGGGGCGGCGATGCTGTGCTACGTCACGCCCAAGGAGCACCTCGGGCTGCCTAATGAAAAAGATGTGAAGGACGGAATCATCGCTTACAAGATTGCGGCGCATGCGGCTGATATTGCGCGGCACCGGGCCGGGGCGCAGGATCGCGATGACGCGCTCAGCTACGCGCGGTACAAGTTTGATTGGGAAAAGCAGTTTGCGTTATCGCTCGATCCTGAGACGGCGCGAGCCATGCATGATGAAACTCTTCCCGACGACTACTACAAGGAAGCCGCGTTCTGCTCGATGTGCGGGCCGAAGTTCTGCTCGATGAACTACTCGAGTAAGGTGGATGAGTACAACAAGCAGGTCCACGGACTGGAGAAGAAGGATTACTCAGGGCTGGTGGATAAGCTGGTATCGCTCAAGTAGCCGTGGACCACGTAGGGACGGCCGCTTCGGCCGCCCGAACGGTCAGTCCAGTTCCAGTTCATCGTGAAACAAACGCAAGGTCCCCCTCGGCTCTGCTCGGGGCAGGCTCTCGGATGACACTTCATTGGTCATGCCGGCATCACAACCAATTGCTGATTGCGTTCGCTCTGCGATGACGGAGCGATCATCCTACGGCGGACGGCCTGGGTCCTGCTTTTACAATTCGCAATAAGGACCGGAAACACAAGGTCTCTCGACTCGGGCTTGCGCCCTGGCTCCAGATGACAGTTTTTGGGGCGGCATCGAACGTTGGCTTTACGAACCCCACCCTCCGCTGAAGCGGAAGGGTGGGGCACCCCGCTTCGCACTTCCACCGTTAGGCGGTGATCTGCGAGTCGGTGTTGACCGTCTGAAGCTCCGGGGTGCGGAGGAATTCGTACTCCTCGATCTCGGCGGCGACGCCGATGCGGTCGCTCCGGCCAGATTCCACTCTCACTACGCGGCCGGTGAAGCGCACGCGGACAGAATCGCTGACCGTGACTTGCGACGGCAAGGTAAGCGTGACCTCAATCCTTGTCTGCGGCGCAATTTGGCCGTCTATATAAAAGAAGACCCCGCGGGCGCTGATGTTGAGAGTTTCGGTAATGAAATCCTGGAAGCGGTCTGCACTTCGGATGAGAGCGGGCAGGTGCATATCGAAGCGCCGCACAGCGCGACGCTCCCTCGTAGCTACCTGTGTTGCTGCATTCATGGTCATGGTGCGGGTCCCTGCTCGCGCGACGGGCTAATGATCGCAAAGCGATAGCCGAAAGATTCCCTTACTCGCGCAAGATTTGCAACGACAAAAATCGATCCACAGCGTCGGCGTGGGGGTAGGGAAGCGAGCCGAACGAGGAGTCCTGGGGCAGAGCATGACTACTGCAAGTGCGGTGCCAATGAGCCAGGCCCAGTAGCCATTCAAGGTCAAGCACTTAATAGGACAGACGACCGGGGAGCCCATCGGCTAGGTCGCAACCCCTTGCATCAGGGCGCCGGGATTCTGTGGAAACTCCAGGCAAAGCTGCATCCAAGCGGCGGGATGCCTGCATCTGACGAGGTGTTGGGAACTTGGCGCCGGGCGCTCAGCTTGACAGCGTATCCATCAGATGTTTAAGTAGTTATTTATTTTCACCCCAGTTCTGATGACTGAGAAGCATGCCTCTTCGCGCAAGCGAGGTGTCCGGTAACGCCGTGTGCCGTTTCCTTGCTTTCTCTCCAAATGACTGAGCCGGAGGAATGAGTGAAATTGAATGTTCGCGTCGCGGGAGATCGTCGTTCATGGGCCGGAGCTTGGTTGAGCGCCTGGGTTCTTCTGTTGATGGCAGGGATTTTCCTGTATGTGGGCAGTAAAGTTCAGCTCTCGTCAAAGGCTTCCGCGACGGTGCAGAACCCGCCGACGGAGTTGGGGAATGGGAGTCTGCTGGCCGCAAGCGCTAAAAGCAGAGCCGGTTCGCCGATCACCTTTGCCAGTCTCCCGCTAAGTTTCGAGGTCAACCAGGGTCAGACGGACCCGCAGGTCAAATTCCTGGCGCGAGGCGGCGGCTACACCCTTTTTCTTACGCAGGACGAAGCGGTACTCAAAATTCAGTCGTCAGCCGGTAGTCGCCGGTCGTCAGCTGCCCAAAGTAGGCACGCAGCAGTCAGCACTCAGCATTCAGCGACATCCGCTGTCCGCATGAAACTGGTGGGAGCGAATGCTGGCGCTTCGGTTAGCGGGTCGGAACAGTTAGCGAGCCGAAGCAATTACTTCCTGGGCAATGATCCTGCCAAGTGGCGGCGGGATGTGCCGCAGTTTGCCCGGGTGCGCTACGCGCAGGTCTATCCCGGTGTTGATCTCGTTTACTACGGACATCAGGGGCGTTTGGAATACGACTTTGAGGTTGCGCCCGGGGCGAAGCCGGAGCAGATTGGGCTAAAGATCGAGGGCGCGCAAGGGCTGCATCTCTCCGCGAACGGCGGCCTGGTGGCCGAGACCGCTAGCGGTAAGGTTCAGTGGAATGCGCCGGAGGTCTACCAGAGGTCCGGTAATCAGAAACAGGCGGTGGCGGCGAAGTTTGTGGTGAGCGCAGACAATCGGGTTCATTTTGTGGTCGGCGAGTACGACCATAGCCGGGCACTGGTTATTGATCCGGTGCTGAACTACTCGACTTATCTGGGCGGAACGGGGGACGAAGGCTGCGCATTCCAGTCTGGGACCTACACGACGGCGGTATCCAGGTGCCCTGGCATTGCGGCGGATGCGGCTGGAAATATCTACGTTGCGGGCGCGACTACATCGCAGACTTTTCCTCCGACAGGTACAGCTTTTCAGCCGAATAATGCCGGTCAGTCGGATGTTTTCATAGCGAAGTTCAATGTCAATCCAAATTCTGTCTATTCGCTGGTGTACTGGAGTTTTCTCGGCGGCACCGGCAACGACACCACGGCAGGAATAGCGGTCGATTTTAATCTGAACGTTTACGTTGCGGGAAATACGACGTCCAACACCGATTTTCCGATGGCGAATCCGCCGAATGGATATCAGACCACCTCATCGGGTATTAACGCCAATAATCACGTCTTCATAGCCAAGCTCAACCCCGCGGGGAACACTCTTCTGTACTCGACATACTTGGCGGGCACGGGAACCGATACGGCGACAGGTCTGGCGGTTGATACGCGCGCCAATGCGTACGTAACCGGGATAACGAATTCCACAGACTATCCAGCGACCGCGGGCTCGTTCCAAACGACTTCGCCGTCGCCGGGTAATGCGGAATTTTTCATGAGCAAGGTGAACACTGCGGGGAGTGGCGTGAGCAGCCTTGCGTATTCAACCTATTTTGGCGGCAGTAATGTAGCTGGTGCCGTGGTAGCACAGGGCGGGGGCATCGCCGTAGATCAGTTCGATTCCGTCTACATCACGGGGGGAACAAATTATCAACACACGCAGGCAGCAGGTGACTTTCCGATTCTCAATGCTTTCCAGTCATGCCTGGATGCTCCCAACAATCCAAGTCCCTGCCCGGCCGCAACGAATACGGATGCGTTCGTGGCTAAGCTGGACGCGAATGCGGCCACCGGGTCGCAGCTGAAATACTCGACTTATCTCGGCGGGTCGGGTATCGATATTCCTTACTGTATTGCGGTGGATGGCGGCGGGAACGCGTACGTTACGGGAACGACTACCTCCAGCGACTTTATTATTCCGAGCGGAACAACGCCGTTTCAGAACGCAAATGGTGGATCCGGCGACGCCTTTATGGCGAAGATCGGGGGCGGTGGCAACGTACTCAGCTATTTTACGTACCTGGGTGGTGCGGGAACCGACATCGCCTACTCCATTGCCGTGGATGTGAACCAGGCAGCGCATATTACCGGATCGACCACGAGCAACCCATTTCCGACGGTTGATCCGCTTGCAAATACCGGCGCTGGCACTGGTACTAATACATTCGTGGCCCTGATCCAAACTACTTTTGCAGGTCAGACCGGCGGTTATTCGAGCTATCTGGGAACGAGCGGCGCGGGTGGCAATTCTGACGGCACGGGAATCGCTACCGACGCGAATGCCAACACCTACGTGGCTGGCGAAACCGATTCCACCGGGTTCCCGGTTACCAACGGCTCGGCCTTGAACGGCAGCGCCAGCGATGCCTTCGTTTCGAAGATCACGCCATCGGCGAGCGGAGTCACGATGGTCGCGACAACCTCCCTCGCTAATGGGACTACGGTCGGCATCGGCAATCAGGTTACGTATTCTTACGCGATCAAGAACACCGGGCCGGATGTGGCAAGCAACGTGATTTTCACAACTACTCTACCCGCGAGTGGAGCGACGTTCGGGTCCGCAAGCGCGACTCCGGGATCCTGTACGGCCGTGGTCAATGGAGCCGTGACTTGTGCTATAGGTTCTCTCGGAGTAGTAGCCACGACGGCGGCGGCCCAGGCGACGGTGAAAATCAACCTCACGCCAACAGCTCCGGGCACGTTAAGCAATACCGGAACCCTGCAGGCGAATGGAGCGTTCGTGACCAGCCAGTCGGCCACGGCGACGGTGACCGATTTCACCGTTGGAGTCAGTCCGTCCACGAACGCCGTAGTGGCCGGGAATACGGCGACATATCAGGTTCAAGTGGGAATACCGAGAGGGCAAACTAACTTCTTTCCGAATGCAGTTTCTTTGTCATGCTCGGCCGGAGTGCCGACCGGCGCCACGTGCACGTTCTCGACGAATCCGTTGACAATGACCAGCACCAGCGCGATCTCGTCGACGCTCACCATTACGACCACGGCACGGCCCGTGACCGCGGCACAGCTGCGTTTCGGATCGTGGTATGCGACGCTTCTGCCGATCGGTGGGCTAACAATCCTTGGCATGGGGGTTGGCGCGAGTCGCAGAAGGAAGTTTGGAATCGCGATATTCGGGATGGTGGTTTTTGCGTTGATTGGATTCCAGTTGGCTTGCAGTGGCAGTAGTGGGTCCACCACTCCGCCCGCGGGAACTCCAGCGGGGACTTACGCCATCACGCTGACGGGAACCTCGGGGTCGGCATCGCACGCAAGCCGCTTGACGTTAGTAGTGCAATAGGTGTCGGCCCTGACGGGCCTTCGGGTTTTTGCGGCTCTTCCCCGGGCTTACGCCCGGGGCTAATGTATTCCGCCCTCCGGGCTGGTTTTTTTCTGGGCTCCGGTTTCTTTCTTCTGGGCGCGGGGTCTTTGGTAGGTTGAGAATGATTGTGTCGGCCCTGACGGGCCTTCCGGGTTTTTGCGGCTCTTCACCGGGCTTACGCCCGGGGCTAATGTATTCCGCCCTCCGGGCTGGTTTTTTTCTGCGCTCCGGTTCTTTTTCTGTGCCTCTGGGTCTTTTTCCGGTGCTTTTTCTGCGCTCCGGTTCTTTCGTGGTGGGAATGATTACGCGCCGGCTGATAGCTTGTGATGGCTCTTGGCCTGTGCGATTCCGTACTGGCGAATCTTATATAGCAGGGCCTTGTAACTGATTTTCAGCAGGGCCGCGGCTTGCTTGCGATTCCAGTTGGTCTCATCCAGGGCTTTGGCGATCGCCTCGGCTTCGGCTTCATCCTTGGCGTTGCGAGCGAGGGACTTCAGACCTCCGCTGGATTCGTTGGACTTGCCGGGAGGCGTGTCGAAGCGGGCGCCATTGCCGTCTACTTTCGGCTGCAGCTCGGCAATGGCCAGCTTTTCATCGCCCAGGATCAGATAACGTTTAATGAAGTTGTTCAGTTCGCGCAAATTGCCGGGCCATGCGTAATCATTGCAGGCTTGCAGCATGGTCGGCGACAGGGGCAAGGGAGCGCGCGCGTAACGTTCCGACAAGCGCGACATGAAGTGCTTCAGCAGGATGGGGACTTCCTCTTTGCGGTCGCGCAGAGGCGGTAGCTGCAAGGTGAAAGCGTTGAGGCGGTAATAGAGATCTTCGCGCAGACGCTTGGTCGCGAGTGCTTCCGGAATGTTGATATTGGTTGCCGCGAGAATTCGCACATCGACTTTAATGACGGAGCGGCTGCCCAGACGCGAGAACTGCTGGTCCTGCAGGACGTGAAGCAGTTTGGCCTGGAGCAGGGGCGGCATTTCGCCGATTTCGTCGAGCAGGATCGTTCCCTTGTTGCAGAGTTCAAACTTGCCGGGCTTGGGATGAGTCGCGCCGGTGAAAGCTCCGGTCTCATAGCCGAACAACTCGCTCTCCAGTAAGTCCGCGGGAACAGCGGCGCAGTTCACTTTCAAAAATGTCCGGTGCGCACGCGGCGAGAGCTTGTGAATTAGCCGGGCCAACACTTCTTTACCTGTGCCGCTCTCACCCAGCAACAGGACGGGGATGTCAACGTTGGCAACCAGGGCGGCCTGCGAGCGAATCTTGCGCATGGCCGGACTGGCGGCGACGAAGAAAACATCGTCACAAAGTTCTTCGATGTCGCCGGAGTAGGTTTGCTGGTTCGATGCGAGACACTGATCGATAACTGCGTCGAGCTCCGCTTTCTGGAAGGGTTTAGTCAGATAATCGTGCGCGCCGAGCCGCATGGCCTGAACCACCTTGCGGGTGTCGCTCACGCAGGAAAGCATGACCACCTTGACGCCGGGCTTCATTTGCCGGAGCTGCTCGAGGGTCTGCAAACCGTCGATGCCGGGCATGAGCAGATCGAGCAGGACCAGGTCGGGGTTGAGACCCTTTTCGACATGCTTCAAGGCCTCTTCTCCGGTGGTAGCCGTCTGAACCTTGTACTCGTCGACTTCGAGAAGCGTGCGGATGTAGCGCAGCATACCGGGTTCGTCGTCGACCAGCAGAATATTGGCGGTGTCGCTCATTTTCCTTTTCCCTTGCTCGGCGTGGCAGTCACAGGCTTGAGGGGCACGAGGAAGGAAAACTTGCTTCCCGCCCCCATTTCACTTTCAACCCAGATCTTTCCCCCAAAAGCATTAACCAGGCGCCGCGCGATAGCGAGACCGAGGCCCATGCCGTCAGATTGCTTCTCGGTTTGAGGGATACGAAAGAAATCGTCGAAAACTTCCAGATGGAATTCCGGGGCGATGCCGGGTCCGGTATCGGAGACGCTAACCTTGACGGAGTTGGGATGCGCGAGATTCTGGCGCCGTCGTTCTCCGGCTGCGCTTGGCTTCTGTACGCTACGGCGCTCCCACATGTACGGCTCGACGTGCAACCAGACCGTTCCCCCAGCTGGCGTGAACTTGGATGCGTTCTCCAGCAAATTCGACAACACGCGCTGAACTTTGGGACCGTCAAAAGGGAATTGCGGCACCTTGTCGTTGGCCAGGAAATAGAGAGCGAGACCGCGCTCCTGGAAACGGTTCGACCACAGGCTGCAGACTTCGGAAATGCAGCCGTTGACGTTCCCCAACTCAAACTGCATGCGCAGTTCGCCGGTCTCGAGCACACTGTAGGTCAGAAAATCCTGAATGAAATTCTGCAGGCGATGGCCGCTGCTGCGCATATCGCGCAAGACCTCGCGCTGGCGGTCGTTGAGCGCTCCCAGTTTTTCACTCTGCAGAAGCTCGATGTAACCGGAGAGAATCGAGAGCGGAGTTTTCAGGTCGTGCGCGGCGGAAGCCAAAGCATTGGTGCAGCGCTGAAAACGGTCGCGCAAGCGGTTATATTCCTCCGCCAGATTCTGGCGGCAAGAGGGATCAGGGCAGGGCTCGCCGGGGACTGCCGTGGGACATAAATCGGGCTCAGTTCCGGCGTTCGACGTCGGTAGACACGTATTGTCAGGGCTGGCCATAGCGGAAAACTATTGCGAGGGAGGAAAGTTCTCAACGTACAGAAGAGAGCTGGTTTCGAAGGCGATAGTATGACAAGGATTTGCAGGTGTCAACGAAAATGCAACGATTTCGCCTTACTGAGAAAAATATTGCACTTTGTGTCTCTCCGCAGACGCACGTGGTAACCATCGGCAGTAACCATTGTTCGGTTTTCGAAACGACCCAGAGTGCCTACACAACGCGGGGTTTGGACCCGTGGATCGCCGGGATTTGGTGACGCTTGCAATTGGGATTGGAAATGCAGGGGTTTTGGCCCATGAGGTGCGACCCAAAGGTCGCTGCCAACTAATCGGCAGGAGTGTGCGTGATCCGACAAAATTCCAATCCTGAACGCCGAAAATGGGCTCGTCTGCCTTTAGCTATTCCTGTATTCGTCCGAAGTCGAGACGAGAAGGGGAAGGATTTTCTTGAGTTTGCCACGGCCTTAAACATCAGTGCCTGTGGGGCCCTGGTAGCCGTGCGGCGCCTGCTGCCCGTTGCAGCGCAGATATTGCTGGAGATCCCGAGCGCACCGCTGGCGGCGACGGCAAAATTACCTAAAGCGGCGCGCACTTTGCGCGCCAAGTGCGTAAGGGTAACCCACCAGGAAGGTTACCATCTGGTAGGCCTGAAGTTCTCCCGCCCGCTATTACCCGATGCCAAAGAAGTACGGTCCCGACAAAGGAAAGACCATTCTGCGCATGTGAAAAGATTTTCCCCTGAAGAAGTGGCCTCTCCAGCCTGAAAAGAAAGTTTGTCCTGCTGCCCTCGCAGCCATCGTAATTCCTCCTAAGTTCCTCGATTCAGTACAGATAACATCCATTCACAGGAGTGAAACGCGCCCCTGTCCAGTTTGGCGCTTCGGGTGCTTCACTGGTCAGTGCCGTACCTGGTGGCGGAAAGAGATAACTTCATGACGACAACGATGAGTCCGGTGAGCTCCCTGGTGCAATCGTTAGGGGAGATTCCTCCCGCGGCAGTTGTTTTCGGCCGATCTGAGGCCATGCTGGCGGTGAAGGACAGGCTCGACAAGGTGGCGGCCGCGAACGTCCCAGTACTGATCCAGGGCGAGAGCGGAACGGGCAAGGACATCATTGCGCGCATGATCCACGCCCAATCACCGTGGCGTGTCGGGCCGTTCGTGAAGGTCAACTGTCCGGCGATTCCGGGAACGCTTCTGGAGAGCGAACTGTTCGGTTACGAAAAAGGCGCGTTCACTGGGGCTTATGGCACCAAGCCGGGCCGCGTGGAAATGGCTCACCGGGGCACTTTATTTCTTGATGAAATTTCTGAGCTTGACCTTGGCTTGCAATCGAAGCTGTTGCAGCTGCTGCAAGACGGGCAGTTTTGCCGGATCGGCGCGCAAGAAGACAAAAAAGTCGAAGTGCGGGTGGTGTGCGCGACCAACCGCAAGCTGGAAGAAGAAATCGAGAACGGAACCTTCCGCCAGGATCTATTTTATCGAATCAACGTGGTGAATCTGCATTTGCCGCCACTGCGAGAACGCCGCGGCGACATTGAAGACCTGGCGATCTTTTTTCTGGAGTATTACAACCGCAAGTACAATTGCCGGGCGCGCGCATTGTCCACCGAACTTATCTCGGTGCTGCAGAAATACCACTGGCCGGGCAATATCCGCGAGCTGGAGAACCTGATCAAGCGCTACGTGATTCTGGGCAACGAGGAAGCGATCAGCAGCGACCTGGTCAGCCGGGACCAGGAATATTTCAATCCTGAGATTCCGATCGATGGCCAGATATCGCTGAAGAAAATCACGCGGCAGGCAGTGCGCGAACTGGAGCGCAAGGTGATCCTCAAGGTGTTGCAGGCCCACCACTGGAACCGGAAGCAGGCGGCTCGGGCGCTGAGCATAAGTTATAGGGCGCTGCTTTATAAGATTCGCGACGCGGGACTGCCGTCGAATCGTACCGTGCATCGCCGGCAGGAAGAGAACGTCAGCACGAATTCGTTAGAAGCCTAAGATTCCGCATGTTCCATCCTTGCCCGCCACTCGGCGGGCTTTTTATTGGCGCCCAGGTAATCGGGGTCGGCATCCCTAGCTGTTAGATCGATCCAATCCTGGTGAACTGTGTCCCGCCACGACCTGCACCAGGGCCGACTCTCAAATCGTGCAGGAATTGCACCTCGCCGTCGGTCATGAAACGATTCGCTGGTGTAGTGGAAGGGTCGGCTGCATGCGATTGCCTGCCGGGCTTATCCCGGCGCAAGCGAACGACCACCCAGCATTGTCGTGGCAGCTGGAGGCGAATGTTGCGGGCTCCCTACAGCCGGCCGTTTCGGCAATTATTCAGCCAGGTGACGGCGGGCATCACTGGCGTCGCTGAAGGTTGGACTGATCTTCAGGGCGTGCTCGAATTGTTGCTTGGCTAATCCCGCCTTCTCCGTCTTTTCGTAGGCGAGCCCCAGATGGTAATAGAAGGTTGGATCTGGCGTAGAACTCTTGTCCAACTTAATGGCTTCTTTAAACAGGTCGACGGCGGAATTGTAAGCGCCTTTTTTCAGGTAGGCATAGCCGAGGGTATCGGCTGCGTTAGCCGAATCCGGCATACCACGGCGCGCAATCTGAGCCATGGAGAGGGCCACGTCGACATTCCCCCCCTGGGCAAGCATCACGTAGGCGAGGTTATTGGACGCGAGCGGATTGTCAGGCTGGATCTGCAATGCCTTCTGGTACATCTCCTTGGCCTTATCCCAGTCTTGTTTGGCCTCATACAATTCTCCGGTGAGAATGTAGAAGCGACTGTCGCCGGGATTACTCTGAGCCGACGCCTGGTAGGTGGCGATAGCCTGGTCCGCCGCACCAAGAGCCACTTCTACCTGACCCAGCTTGAGCAGAGCATTGACGTTGTTCTTATCCAGATCGATAGCGCGCTTGAGTTCATATTCGGAGCCGGCAAGATCCTTCTTTTCGATAAGCAGAGAACCGAGAATGTAATGAAAATTGCTATTGTCGCCGTGCTTGCTGAGTTGCGCCTGCACGCGGGCAATGGCCTTGTCGGGCTGCTTCTGGGCTAAGTAGGTATTAGCAAGGCCGAGCAGGGCCTCGGCGGCATTGCTATCGCGCTCCATAGCTTGCTCATAAAATTGAATGGCCTCAGCCGGGCGATTCTGCAGGGCGCGCAGGTTCCCCATCTGGATGTAGCCCACTGGACTCTGCGGCGCCACCTCGATGGCTTTTTGCAGATCGTCCTCGCCATCGCTGATCTGCTTACTATTGATTTCCGCTACGGCTCGCAGGGCGTAACCGTCGGGTCCATTGGGCTGGAGATTGATAACCTGGGTAGCGGTGTCGCGCAAGGCATCCCACTCAGCATTGCGCATTTCGGCGGCCGCCAGAGCTTTTTGCGCGTCGGTCAAATCGGGCTTGAGGCGGACAGCATTGCGCCATTCGCCCTCCGAGCGCGAGATGTCGCCCAGCATGTCAAAGGCGATACCGAGATGATAATGGGCTATCGCATTGTCGGGTTCAGCCTGCAGAACCTGCTGTAGAGTCTCGGTGGCATCGTGGGGCTGGTTGCTGCGAATCTGGATCTGGCCGCGATAAACCAGAGCTTCGCCATCACTCGCGTTCGCTTTGAGAACCTCGTCATTCAGTTTCTTGGCCTCGGCAACGCGGTTTTTCAGGATGAGCAACTGGATGTAATTTTTCTTGGTCAAAAGGTCGTCGTGGTGCTGGTCGTAGAGTGAGGAGTACTCAGCGACTGCATGATCCAGGTCGCCGATGGCGAAGTAGTAATCTCCGAGCATGCGGTAGGCAACCGGATTGTCGGGTATGTCAGCCTTGGTTTGCTTAAGGAGTTTTTCGGCTTCGGCGTTCTTGTTCTCGGACATGTAGAGGCGCGCCAGAGAGGAGCGGGGATCGGGGTTGGTGCGATCGCTCTCCATGGCTTTGCGGAACATCTGCTCGGCTTCGGCGAAGCGCGAACGCTGCTGGTAGAAGGCTCCGAGCGAGAGCTGGATGTTGATGTCTTTGGGATTCAGGCTGAGCGACTTTTTGAAACTGACCTCGGCAGCATCGGGCTGGTTCGCCTGCATCTGCAGGATCGCAAGATTCTGATAGAGATCCGAGCGGTCAGAAGCAAGTTGAATGGCTTTGTGCATCTCCTGCAGTGCGGTGGTCACATCGTTCTGGCGAGCTTTGAGATTGGCTTCGGTAACGTGAGCCTGAACGTTATTGGGATCCTTTGTCAACACGCTATCGATGTGATCTTGGGCAGACTTGAAGTCATTGGAGAGCAGGTAAAGATTGGCCAAGTCAAGGTGCGCCAGGGCGTGGTCGGGGTTGAGTTGAACGGTACGATCTAATTCTTCGAAGGCGGAGTTCCAATTCTGCAATTTCAGGTAGGACTGCGCCAGCTGGTAATGCGCGTCGGTGAAGCGGGGGTCAACCTGCAAGGCGTTGCCGAACTGGATGCCGGCCTCGCGGTACTTACCTTTCTGGAAATAGCGCTGTCCGCTTTCGTAATACTTTTGCTTGCGTACGTTCGGGTCGCGCGAGCAGCCCAGCATGCAAAGTAAAGCAAACGGCAGCAGCCGGCAGACGCCAACGAATAACAATGAACGGCTCATTCCATCCTCTTCCTAGCAGAATTTCTACCAGAACTTCGAATCACAGGGTTACCCATTACTCTCGGATCGAGGCGCCAACCTCGAAGTGCAATTCGGATACCACGAATGCCAGGGCCCGGACTGTTGCCACGCGTTGTCATAAGCCGCATGGAATGGTTAACGGGGAACATAGCTGTTCAGTAGTGGTACCACTTGTGTAGCTAGTCTGAAAACTCTGTTGTCGACGTCCTCGACTCGCTCTCTAGGCATCAGCGGGGTCGCGAGTCGAATCAATGAGCCGTCGCTTCGGTTCATACGGATAGCGTCAGCAATCAGATAGAACTTGGCCCAATACTCGCTTGCCAGTGCGCGATCGTGAGCTTGGTACCAGTACACGACCAGTTCGCGCTCCTCTCCACGCGCAATAAGATACCGGTTGGCGGGAAACGACGGCGCCCCCGGAAACGAAAGGGTAATTCGCCGCGAGTCTACCGCTCGCCAGCCGGCTCCGGGAAGGCAGTTCTTGGGAGAATGAATAGTGTCGCCGGCGCGCTGACTGGGGAAATAAGCAACGAAAAGATCAACCGAAGGTTCTGGCGTCAACTGGTTTTGGTAGACACGCAGGAGAAAATCACCTGGTCCAAGCACATCCAGCGTCTCTTTATCTATGCTTACATCTGTTCCTGCCCAGGAGCCCAGGTCTCGCGGGAACTGCGACAAGGGCAGGCGCGCCGGAATAATTTCCTTTTTGGATCGACCCTGCAGCATCAGCGCCGCTGAAAATAGAAGGGCGACGACGCTCAGGAAATGAAAATCAAATCGGTTGAACCGCATGAAAGAGCACCCGCTCGCGCCAAAATGTTCGCAGTAGTTTGTGTAGGCCAAAGACGAGAAGCAAAGAGACGACGAAGATCAACCAGCCCGAGAACAGATGAAAGAAGCCCTCAGCCTTTTCCGGATTCCAGTATTGCACCATCAAACCTGTTCCCACAATTCTTAAACTATTTGCCAGTACGGCGATTGGAATAGAGGCTAACCCGAGCACGAGGCGAATGGCTAGCTTCGTTTCCATGAGATAGCCATAAATGATGGTGAGGGTCACTAGCGAAAGGAGTGAGCGAATGCCGCTGCAAGCTTCGGCAACTTCCAGCGCCATGGCTGGAATTTGAATGATGTTTCCCTGCCGCAGTACGGGGACATTTGCCAGTGGCAGTATTCCGCTGGCAAGTCTTGAGGCAAGCAACTGCAAGGGAAAAGTGATTTGGTTGAATACTATCGCCGGTATAGGAATCATCACGATCAGAAACAGCCAGGGGAAAAGTAGCTCGCGTTGATGCTCCCATCCCAGAAAACAAATCACCAATCCTGCAATTACCAGCAAGAACGAGAACCGGGCGAGGAAGAGTTCAGCGCCGAGATTTCCAATGACCAGCAACCCCAATCCAGCCAGAAGGATCGGTAGCCCCAACCAGGAACGAGCTATGGGGAGACTGCGTAATCTATCCCGCTTTAGCCATAACAGGTAAAGCGAGAATGCCGGAACAAAAAAACCATGGGAAAAGTTTGGATCGTGCCACCACTGGAAAACCAAGCCGCCGACCAAGCGAATGTATAGCCATGCCAAAAGCAGTAGGATGGCAACGCTTTTCCACAACGTACCCGCATGTACAGATGGCGAATTGGTTAATTTCGTCAGCTGAAGAACTTCAGCGTTGTGGCTCATTCGGAGTTTCTCGGGAGGGGGTAGAGCACAGATTACAGCGATTTTCCTAGAGCATCAATCGGAAAGAGGTAACCGCTGTGCTACGGAAGCCGTTTTTCAGCTGGAAAATCCGCAGGAACGCGCTCATAATCTCGGTGCCGTACGCGTATGTCTTTGATTTAAATCTAGTTATCTAACTTGTGCGGCGTGTGGGAAAATAAATACCTCTTCAGGGGCGCAAAAATGGGTAAAAACTTTCTCTTTTGTGCGCAAGGGTGTACTCTGTCCCGACGCTGCATCCTCGACGGTGGGTAAATCCTAGATATGGTTGAAGAGCCATCTGGTCTTGAGCATCAGGACGCTGAAACGGGTTGGCACTTGCCGTGCTGTTTGGTGGTAGGAACCCATCCGGCGAATACCTTCTCCTCAAACTCCGGAAGGCTAAAGAATGGAAACGCGCTTGTCTGAACAGCCGCAGATGCCAATAACCCCAGCTCAGACCGGGGCGGAAGCGCTTTTTGTTGTGGGTGTTAGCCGCTCAATGCAAGGACTCGATCGACTTATCCGGGAGCTGGCGGACAGCGATATGCCCGTTCTGCTTACGTCAGAGCCCGGGGCCGGCAAAAAACGAACGGCCGAGCATATCCATCAATTATCCAATCGGTGTCAGCGACCCTTCCTCGTCATCAGCGGTGCGCAAGTCACAGCCCCCGCATTCCAAGAGCAAAGCCTTCGGGAGCGATTTCTCAGCGACGGGACGACGTACATCGACGAGATTGGAAATCTGGATATGGCCAGTCAAAAGGCTCTCCTGGCCGTTTTGACCCGGGCTGAGGAAAATGGCAATCACACCCAGTGGGCTCGTTTGATTTGCGGTACCAGTCATGACTTGGAAGCCGATGTTCGGGAAGGACGCTTTTGCGAAGACCTGTACTACCGAATCAGCGGATTAAGTTTGCGTTTGCTGCCCTTGCGGCAGCGTAAAGAGGATATTCCGCATCTACTCACTTTCTTCTTACGCCGTTATGCCGCGGAATTGAATTGCCCGGTTCCGAGCCTGAGCTTGCCGACGCAGCAGCTCTTTTTCGAATACTCCTGGCCGGGTAATCTCCGCGAGCTGGAGGATGCGGCCCGAGTAATCGTCACCATGGGAGATGAATCCTTGGCCATGGGCGGGCTGCGGTCACTGCTTACAAAGTCAGAACGTCACAATGGCAAGCGCGTATCGCTGAAGGAGGTGGCTCGAACCGCTTCGCGGGAAGCCGAGAGGGAGCTCATTCTGGAAGTTCTTACGCGTACACGTTGGAATCGGCGTCGCGCGGCTGAAGAGCTGCAGATCAGTTACAAGGCGCTGCTTTATAAGCTTAAACAAATCGGTTACGAGAATTCTGGGGGGACTTCGTAATCTTGTCAGGAGAGATCATGGTTCGAGTCACAAAGTTGGCCTGCTTTTGGCTGATAGCCTGCGCGTGGGGAGGCCTCGCTTATGGACAAAATCCCTCAGCGACCAATGCCGCGCCCGGCGGGTCTACTGCACAGGGCCAGCAACAGGCGCCAAATAGTCAAACTTATGTCATTGGGGCTCAAGACACCCTGCATGTGTCGGTCTGGAAAGAGCCAGATCTTACCGCCACGCTGCCTGTGAGGCCTGACGGAAAGATTTCAATGCCTTTGCTGAACGATGTGCAAGCAGCGGGATTGACGCCAATGCAATTGGCGGATTCGTTGACGGAAAAACTGAAGAAATACGTAACCGATCCGAGGGTAACCATCGTAGTTACCGCGATGAACAGTCAACACATCTTTGTGCTGGGTGAGGTGCAGCACGCCGGATCGATGCCGCTGACGCCCGGCATGACCGTACTGCAGGCCTTGGCTAGCGCCGGCTTTTCGCAGTTTGCAAATACCAAGAAGATATACATTCTGCGTGAAGACAGTGGCAAACAACTAAAACTGCCTTTCAATTACAAGCAGGTAATCAAAGGTCAGGATATGGCCCAGAACATCTCTTTGAGACCGGGGGACACCATTGTTGTTCCGTAAGCCAGCATACGCCACCAAGCAGTTACTCGTGGGCGTTGCGTGTCTGCTGTTTTCGACCAGTGCTGGATGGGCGCAGAGCGCCAGCCAGGATGCGGACGTACAGCAGTCGCAAGCTCCAACGACGGGTGCTCCCCCCGCCATGGGGCAAGAGCCTCCGCCATCTTTGAGCTCCGATTTTCCCCCTCTTTCGGGGTTGGACGAGCCGACCTTGGAGCCCAACGTTCTGGCACGCAGCTATTTCAGCTATGGCGCGCAGGTTGGGCAGAGTGCGGACACGAATGCGTCTAATTCTTTGCGCCGGGGTGCGACGGTGACTGGGATCACGCACGTGCTTGGCACCGCCGCTTTGGAAAAACTATGGCCGACCTTCGAATCGGCATTGTCGTACGCCGGAGGAGGAGCGTTTTACACGGGAGGCTTCAGGACGAACACGCAAGTGCACGCACTCAGCCTCGACCTACGATACAAATGGCGAACTGGCGCCCTGGCAATTCGGGACCGTGCGACTTACTTGCCGGAAGGGACCTTCGGTGGTGGTTTTGGCGGCGTCGGTGGAGCTTTGGGCGGGCTAGGTGGTGGTGTGGGTGCGGGCGAAGGTGGCAATCGCTTCTTATTTTTCGGCCAAGGGCTGTTCGGGTCCTTGACGGCAGCACCGCGCTTCGACAATCTCTCGACCGTCGACATAATGCAAGCTCTTAGTCCGCGGTCAGCGATTACCTTGGCGGGCGGTTTCAACTTGCTGCATTTCACGCATTCGACAGGTGGGCTTCTGATCGACAGCCAGCAGGTTACAGGCCAAGCGGGGTACGACTATTCGCTAAGTCGTCGAGACAAAGTAGCCATCGCCTATGGGTACCAGCACTTTCATTTTCCGCAAGCAGGCGGCGCCGGCTTCGAAACCAACGTAGTACAGGCGCTGTACGGGCATCAGATCTCGGGACGCATGGACTTCCTAATTGGGGCTGGGCCGCAATTCACCCGTTTCAGCAGTCCCGCCCAGGGTCAGAGCTTGCGCGTTGCCGGTACCGGGCGAGCCTCCCTGAGATACAGATTCCCGCGAACCAGCGTATCTGTGACCTACGATCACTATACGAGTGCTGCATCTGGATTTTTTGCCGGTGCGACCACGGATTACGCCAACGGCAACCTAACACGCCCGCTCGGCCGGACATGGCTGCTGGCCGCCGATGTCGGGTATGCCCGCAACCACCGCTTGCAGCAGATTGGACTGGGTATACCGACAAGTTCGTATCAGACTGGCACCGCTGGTTTGCGCTTGTCCCATCTGCTTACTCGGACGCTGCGAGTTTTTGCGAGCTATCAATTTACGGACTTAGTGTTTAATTCATCATTTTGCGCCAGCGGCAATTGTGGCAACACTTTGAATCGGCACATCGTTACGGTGGGACTGAGCTGGCACGCACAACCGATTCGACTTGACTGAAGAGGGAACCGCTGCCGGTCTCAACGAAGGAGTACAGGAAACGCGATGATCACTAACCGAGAGCTGAGTTTCGACGATTACCTTTCAATGCTGCGCAGGCGCCTGTGGGTTATTTTGGTGCCGATTCTGATTGCACCCGCGATTGGCTTTGCGGTCTCGTACTTGTTTGACGCGAAATACACCGCGAGCACAACCGTGCTCATTGAAGAGCCGAAGGTGCCCGGTGATCTGGTAAAGCCGATCATCACCGAAGACGTGTTGCGGCGCATCACCGGATTGGAACAGCAGGTTCTGAGCCGAAATCACCTGGTGCCTGTGGTCCAGCGACTCGGCCTTGCCAAGTCGGACGGGCAAGCGGTCCAGGTTGCCGATCAGGTCCGTTCGTCGGTGGACATCACGCCGGTGCAGGACTCCACTTCCACCACCAGCAAGAAAAAGAGCCAGCCCAGCAACAGCTCTGATATCCCGGGTTTCAACGTGAACTTGACCTATTCCGACCCGCGGGTTGCACAGCAACTCTGCAATCAGGTTACGGACATGTTGATTACGGAGAACCTGAAGGCTCGCGAGCAGGTGGCGCAGGGCACGACTGACTTTCTGGCACATCAGGTGGATGACGCCAAGCACAACCTTGACGAGCAGGATGCCAAGCTGGCCACGTTTCAGCGCCAATACGTCGGCCAACTCCCGGAAGACGCGGACAGTAATTTGAAAGTGCTGATGGGATTGAACTCGCAGCTGGACGCCGCAACCCAGGCCATCAACCGAGCGCAAGCAGACAAGTCCTATGCGCAGTCGTTATTGGCCCAACAACTTGCTTCCTGGAGAGCTTCCGAATCCAGCACCAGTCCGCAAGCTCTGCAGCAGCAACTGACCACACTTCAAGGGCAGCTCTTGCAACTGCAGTCCCGTTACACCGATGATTACCCGGACGTTGTGAAGACCAAAGCGAGCATTAAAGAAGTCGAAGGCAAACTGAAGCAGGTAGACTCGGCAAAGCCGGACACGAGCAACGCGAAAGCCGACGCATCGGAACCGCCTGAGATCCGCCAGCTGCGCGTGCAGATTCACCAATACGAACAAACCATCGATCAGGCGGAAGAGCAGCAAAAACGGTTACAGGACCAGATTAAGTTGTATCAGGGCCGGGTTGCGCTCAGCCCCGCGGTCGAGGAACAGTACAAGCAACTTACTCGCGATTACCAGTCGGCACAGAAGTTCTATGATGACCTTCTGGCGAAGAAAAGCCAGTCGGAAATGGCGACCGACCTGGAACGACAACAACAAGGTGAACAATTCCGCCTATTGAACCCGGCCAGCCTACCATCTTCGCCCAGCTTTCCTAATCGGCTGTTATTTGCCGGAGGTGGACTGGGCGCTGGTCTGGCGCTTGGCTGCGCCCTAGGTTTCTGGCTCGAGTTCCAGGATAAAGCCATTCGCAACGAGCTGGATGTGGAAGCAGTCATGGATTTACCCGCCCTGATCTCCATACCTTGGGTGTTGGAAACCGAAGAGGGCAACCGCAATGGATCGCGCGGCGAACCCGCACACGCCCGAAGCTCGGGCGAGCGGGAAAGGGTAGGGGTATAGAACTGCTTTTATGTACAAGGAATTTTTCGGCCTTCGCGCCAATCCGTTTAACGTAAATCCGGACCCGCGTTATCTGTTTCTGACGCGGCACACGGAAGAAGCCCTGGCCTGCTTGACGTATGGCATCCAGAGCCGCAAAGGCTTTGTGCTGCTCACGGGTGAAGTGGGGACGGGGAAGACTACGCTTATCAACAAGTTGCTGGAATGGCTCAGGCTCCAGCAGGTGGCGACAGCGTTCATCTTCAATTCTCGTTTGAATGTGCCGCAGTTCATCGACTACATGATCACCGACTTCGGAATCAGCTGCGATTCCAAGTCGAAGAGCCAGATCCTGCTGAGGCTTTATAACTGGCTGCTCGACCGTTACCGAGCTGGTGAAACCGCGGTGCTAATCGTCGACGAGGCGCAGAACCTTTCGGACGAGGTACTGGAGGAAATCCGGCTGCTGACAAATCTCGAGACTTTTACGGAGAAATTACTGCAGATCATTGTTGTGGGTCAGCCGGAGCTGGAGGTAAGGTTGCGGCAGTCACATCTGCGCCAGTTGCGCCAGCGTTTGACCCTGCGGGCCAAGACCCATCCCCTGACATTGGATGAAACCCAGGCGTATGTGGCCCAGCGTTTACGCATCGCTGGAAGTAATGGGCGCATCATTTTTGATCCCGAAGCCGTTGCGCTTATTCACCGGCACGCGGCAGGCATTCCGCGAGTAATCAATCTTTTGTGTGAGCATGCACTGGTAAGCGCGTTCGTGGACCAGCAGCCGATTATCTTGCCTTCCGTTGTGGAGGCGGTAGCGCGGGACTTCGATATGGCGGATAACTATATCGTCAGTCGCAGGGGCGATGCCGCACCACCCGCCAGCGACGATAAATTTGACTTACTGGAAGCTTTAAAAACATTAGCTACCCTAGCCGACCGCTTGAAGGAATCAGACCAGGACGTCCCCAAGGAAAGGAAGATATGAGTCGAATCCATGAAGCACTGAAAAAAGCCGAGCAGGAACGGGCCGCGTCGCGAGCGGCGCAATTGGAAAATACGGGCAGTGCCGCCGACCTGATGCTCGAGCACCCCGTTGCTGGGGCGGAGGGCGCTGCTGTCGCTATAGCGCCCAGCTTGGCATCGGCGTTTACCTACGATGCTTTGCTGGCCAGGTGTAATCAGAGCCAGTGGAATCCGGACCGAAGCACAATGCTTTTTTTCAATCCGCAGGAGAATGCGCGCGGCATGGAACAATTCCGAACGCTGCGATCGCGTCTGTATCACATTCGCGAAAACAGGGCGCTGACAAAACTATTGATCTGCAGCCCCCTGCAGCAAGAAGGCAAGTCCTTTGTGAGCGCCAACCTGGCGCAAGTATTGGTAAGACAGCGCGGCCGCCGGGTGCTTCTGATCGATGCCGACTTGCGGGAGCCCACCTTACACCACTTCCTGGGAGCAGAACGCTCACCCGGTCTTTCCGAATATCTGGCGGGCCAGAGTGATGAATTCGGCGTAATCCAGCGCGGGCCCATGGAGAACCTGTTCTTTGTTGCTGCGGGGCAGCAGCACTCGACTCCTGCTGAGTTAGTGGCCAATGGGCGCCTGAAGCTTTTCCTTAGCCACGTAGAGAGCCTGTTCGATTGGGTACTGATTGACTCGCCTCCTGCGGTTCCAGTGTCCGACGCCAGTCTTCTCGCTAATTTCTGCGACGGGGTGCTTCTGGTAGTGAGATCGAACGTGACCCCGTTTGATGTCGCGCGTAAGGCCCGGCTGGAATTCAGGGACAAGCAACTGATCGGAGTGGTGCTGAACGCCGTGGCTGAGAACAGCACCTACTCGCAATACTACGAGTCCCGCTACGGCCAAAACCAGGCACAAGGCAATTAGGAACTAACGTGATCCGGCTTTTCAATGTTTACTATCCCGCTCGCAAGCTGGTGCTGTTGACGGGAGAGGCTTTGATTATCTGGGTCTCCTTTTGGCTGGGTACGGTTTTGCAGTTTCGCGAAGACAGCTACTTAGTGCTGAACTTCGAGTACGGGTATTACAAGATCCTGTTGGTTACAGCTTCGGTACTGATTTGTTCGCACTGGTTTGATTTGTACGACCCTGCCCGGTTCAACTCTCCAAGGGAATTGTATTTCCGTATCTTGATGGTTCCGGGGCTGCTTGCCTTGGCTTTGGCGGCCATGGAGCGGGTATTCCCGCGTATCACTCCGGGAAATGGCGCCTTCCTGGTGGGCCTTGTCATTGTGACCATCGCGCTGATGGGTTGGCGAACGGCGTATTCGTGGGCTTCCCGGCAACCCTATCTTCGAGAACGCGTTTATGTTCTTGGGACCGGCGATCGTGCACAGCGCGTAGTGGACGGTCTGAGAAAGCGAATCGACCTAGGATTCAACGTAGTCGGCTGGACAGGTGATCTCGGTCCTCTGGCCACGCGCGAAGAGGCGGCCAGCCACCTTCTGGAGGTGGGCAGGAATCACGTTCATCGGGTCATCGTGGCCATGCCTGATCGCCGTGGCGGCCTCCCCGTTCAGGAACTTATGCAATTGCGACTAGATGGGATCAAAGTGGAAGATGCGACATCCTGGTTGGAGAAGATCTCGGGGCGGATTGAAATCGACAATCTGTATCCGAGTTGGTTCATTTTTTCCGACGGATTCCGTTTCGGCGCCGGGGTCATGATCCTACGCCGTATCGCGTCGATGGCGATTTCCCTGCTGGCCCTCATCGTTCTCTCGCCATTGCTTCCGCTTGTCGCATTGATTATCAAACTCGACTCACCGGGACCGGTGCTCTACCGCCAGAAGCGCGCTGGGGTCAACAATGTCGTGTTTTCGGTATCAAAGTTCCGCACTATGCGCCAGGATGCTGAAGCGGTCAGCGGCCCCACGTGGGCGGGGCAAGATGATCCACGGATAACGAGAGTGGGGAAGTTTCTGCGAACGACACGGCTGGATGAAATACCTCAACTCTGGAGCGTGCTCCGCGGAGACATGGCTTTTATCGGGCCCCGTCCTGAGCGGCCTGAGTTCGTGGAGTGGTTGTCACGGGAAATCCCTTATTACGGGGTGAGGCACGTGATTCGACCGGGGCTAACCGGCTGGGCGCAGATTCGCTACAAATACGGGAACACAGTGGAAGACGCAAAAGAAAAGCTGCAATACGACCTCTTCTACATGAAGAATATGTCCTTGGGGCTGGATCTGTTGATTATTTTTGAGACGGTGAAGACGGTTATTCTGGGGCGCGGAGCCCAATGAAATTCTTATTCTGGTCGGCGGCAGGTCTGATCGCATACGCCTATTTTGGCTACGGTGCCTGGCTCTGGATACTTAAGCGATTTGGCCGGCGCCCGATCCGCCGTGCCCCCCAGTATCCGAAAGTTTCGTTGCTCATGGTGGTCCGCAATGAGCAGGACGTGATTGAACGCAAGTTGAACAACCTGGAGCAGCTTGATTATCCGCCGGAAATGATGGAATACGTCATGGTTTCCGACGGTTCCAGCGATCACACGAACCAAATACTGAATCACTGGTCAGCGGACGTTCGCTTTAAGCTGATCTTCTTGCCCGAGTCGGCCGGCAAGGCAAATGGGCTCAACCAGGGAATGAGAGCGGCAACGGGTGAGATCGTGGTCCTTACCGATGCCCGGCAACATATTGAGGGCAAAGCTGTCCGCCTCTTAGTCGAGAACTTTGCCGATGAGCAAGTGGGCTGCGCGAGTGGAGAGCTTGTACTTGGAGATCCGGACTCGGGTGAGTCCATCGCAGGCATGGGGCTGTACTGGCGTATGGAGAAATGGCTACGCGACCTGGAATCGCAAACGGGTTCGGTAATCGGAGCTACAGGCGCACTATACGCTATCCGCCGCGACCTATTCTGTAGCATACCCGATGCAGCCATCCTGGATGATGTGTACCTACCCATGTGTGTGGCCCGGCAGGGTAAACGCGTGGTATTCGACGGTCGGGCTCGCGCCTGGGACCAGCCAAACCTGGGCGCGCAAAGAGAGTTTGGGCGCAAAGTGCGCACATTGAGTGGTAACTATCAGTTATTACATCTGGCACCCTGGCTGTTAAGCACCGCCAATCGATTGCGGTTTCGATTTATCAGTCATAAGTTGTCACGCTTGATCGTGCCGTTCGCGCTGGCGGCGATTTTCGTCGCCTCGGTGTTTCTACACGAGCCGGTTTACCGGATTGCCTTCATTCTGCAGGTGCTTTTCTATGCATTGAGTGTGCTTGGCTTGGCCAGGATCAGTCCGCGCCCTGTGGCCCGGTTAGCGGATGCGGCTGCCACTTTGGTGCTGTTGAATACGGCCGCTGTGGTTGCATTCACGAAGTTCATTACGCGGCGCCAGGTAGCTTGGGGTGGGCACGATCGCGTAGTCCGGACCGCTTAGAGGGAGCGAGAATTTTGAAGGTCCTTTGGGTTAAGGCAGACAAATTGTTGCCGGTCAACAATGGGGGGAACATACGTTCCTACCATCTGCTGAAACATCTGGCACAGCGCCATGAATTGACCTTCTTGTCCTATTACGGCGGTGCGCCCGACCCGCAATACCAGAATGCGCTAAAAGCGGAGTTGCCTGGATCGGTGGTCGTGTGTACCGGAAAGAGAGAAGTCCAGGGCGCGGCCCGCGCGTGGGATTATGCCATGCATTTACCCGCACACGCGCCGTACGCTGTGGCGCGATTCAGAGCGCGAGCCGTTCAGGAACTGATACGCAAGTGGTTTCGAGAAAGGCGCTTCGATGTTGCGGTATGCGATTTTCTTGACGCAGCCATCAATTTTCCTGAAGATATCGAGATTCCCTCTGTGCTCTTCCAGCATAACGTGGAGAGCGAAATCTGGCGGCGACACGCGATCACGGAAACGAATGGGCTGCGGAAGCGGATCTACGGATTGGAATTTCGCAAGATGTTTCAGTATGAGCGAAAGACGATCCGCAGGTTTGATCACGTCATCGCGGTGTCGGAGAATGATCGCCGTCTGATGACAGGCTGGGTGGATGGGTCGCGGATCACGGTGGTGCCTACCGGGGTGGATTTGCGGCAGTTCCAGCCGGTGGACGGACACGGCCCCACCTACCCACTAGTCGTCTTCACCGGCGCCATGGATTGGGAACCGAATGTGGATGCGGTTGAATATTTTTGTTCCGAGATCTGGCCTGCGGTGTTGGCTAAGATTCCTGGAGCTCGTTTTCGAATTGTAGGACGGAATCCTGATCAGCGAGTGCGCAAGCTAGTGGGCGCGACGGTGGAAGTAACTGGATCAGTGCCTTCGATTGTGGATCACCTTGGGGAAGCAGCAACGGTGGTCGTGCCTCTGCGAATCGGGGGCGGCACGCGTCTGAAAATTTACGAGGCTATGGCGATGGGCAAAGCCGTGGTATCGACATCTGTCGGTGCCGAAGGACTCGCTGTACATGACGGCACGGATATCGTGTTGGCGGATAGCGCGCCCCAGTTCGCCGCTGCTATTGTGAAGCTGCTCACCAGCGAGGGCTCTCGCGTAAGCCTGGAACGTGCGGCAGCGCAACTTGCGGCCCGTTATGACTGGGCCGTCGTCAGCGAGAGCTTTGCAGAAGTGCTTGCTGGAGTGGTTGCGGGCTCCCAGCCAGGTAATGCGCGGGCTTTTGCTTTTCAGCACTGAGTTGTCGTCGCACGGGTTGTCAGCCGTGGTGTTGCGATCGAAGGGAATTTCCATTGCGTTTTGATAATTCAGATCAGCGGGGTTGGCAGCGGGTTCATACGGCCGAGGTAAGTACGCCGGCTTTGCCGGAGAGGGAAGCCGGAGCCGCCAGCGCAGCTCCGAGCGATTTGCAGAGTTTCCGGTCAAGGGTTTCGCGCTACCAGCGTGAACCAGTGGCGGGCGCATTCTTCTGGCTGAGCGCATTCTATTTCGTCTACTGCGCGCGCCCGGAAGACTGGGTGAAGATCCTGGCCTATATCCCGCTGGCCAAGATCACCGGCATTCTGGCATTTGTGAGTTTGCTGCAGGCGGCGGGTAGAACACCGCGGAAATTCAAGGACTTGCCGGTAGAAGCGAAGTACCTGCTTGCCATGATCGGCCTGATGTATGCGGCTGGATTTCTATCCCCCATCTGGAAAGGTGGCGCGGTCAATCACGATATTGATTTTTCAAAAGTCTTTGTCGCCTGGGTGCTGACATTTTTGTTAATTACAACCCTGCGCAGGCTGCGGCGGATCATCGTCATTCAAGCCGGGTCCGTGGCCGTGATCTGCTTTGTGGCGATCCTGAAGGGGCATTCTCTGCCGCGACTGGAGGGAGTGATCGGAGGTATTTATTCCAACCCTAATGACCTGGCGTTTGCCATCGTTCTTTCGGTGCCGTTCTGCTTGGCCTTTTTGCTGACGGCGAAAGGGATTTTCATCAAACTTATGTGGGGTTTGGGGCTGCTGGTCATGGGCGCGGCACTGTTCATGACAGCGTCCCGCTCCGGCTTTATTGACATGGCCATTGCCGGCAGCTTTTGCCTGTGGCATTTCGGCGTAAGGGGCAAGCGTCTGTACCTGGTGGTGGGGACACTGTTCGTCAGTGCGGCCATGATGATTGCGTTCGGAAACAAACTGCAGGATCGATTCTCTGTGATCATCGGCTCCGATGTTGGGACCAAAGCTGAGTTGAAGGCATACGACTCCTATCTAGAACGCAAAGAAGGAATGATCAAGGCCTTCTATGGCATCCTGCATTATCCGATTTTAGGAATCGGCAGTAACAATTTTCCGGTCTACTCGGGCAACTGGATTGATGTCCACTGCGCCTATTTGCAGATGGGTGTGGAAGAAGGAATCCCAGCCCTGATCCTTTATCTGCTGTTCTTCCGGCGTGGATTCAAGAACCTGAAAGCGGTAACCAAAACAAAAAATCTGGATCCTGAGATTAAGTTGTATGCAGGTGCGTTGCATGCCTCCTTGATTGGATTCGTGGTAGGAGCTATTTTCGGCCCCGAGGCATACCAATATTTCTCTTATTTTGCCGTGGCATATACGGCCGTTCTTTTCGCGATCGTTAAGGAGCAACAGCAAAAAAGCACGACCGCCTTAGCTGAAACCCCGAAAAGAACGAGCTTATGGGAGACGAGCAAAACGAATGGTACCAAGCCGACCCTCGCGCTTCGCTAGTGACGTAGTCTCTCTGTTGCGCTGCTTGAGTTGCAGTTCCGCACTGCGGCAGCAGCACGACGGAGTGGAGTGTATTTCGTGCGGGCGCACGTATCCGGTGGTTCGCGGTGTCATCCGTTTCGTGGAGCCGGAGAATTACGCCGAAAGTTTCGGCTATCAGTGGAAAAGCTTTTCCAAGACCCAGCTGAAATTGCGCAACGCGGAGGCCGAGTTCCGCATGAAGACCCGCCTCGAGCCAGAAGACATGAAAGGAAGACTGGTGCTCGATGTGGGCTGCGGAATGGGCCGGTTCGCCGAAGTTGCGACCCGCTGGGGAGCACAGGTGATTGGTATCGATTTAAGCGCAGCCGCTGAGGTGGCCGCGGAAAACCTTTCCGACCGAGATTTCGTCGCCTTGCAAGCCGACGTTTTCTCGCTGCCTTTCCCGCCCGAGTCGTTCGATCTCATCTACAGCATGGGGGTGCTGCACCACACTCCGGACTGCGAAAAGGCGTTCAAGAACCTGCCGCAGTATCTGCGTTGTGGAGGCAAAATCGCTATCTGGGTGTACAGCGGCTACAACAAGTGGTACCGCTTTAGCGACGTCTATCGCAAAGTAACGCACCGGATGTCGAGCAGCACACTGCATCATCTTCTCAGAGTGGCAGTGCCACTTCTCTATGGAACCGATCGTGTTCTACGAGCCATACCGTTGCTGGGCCGGCCTCTTGCAGGGGCTGTTCACCACATCTTTCCGATCAGCCGCCATCCCAATGCGCAAATCAGGGTATTGGACACTTTGGATTGGTACTCGCCAAAGTACCAATCGAAACACACGTATGAGCAGGTGTTTCGCTGGTTTGAGAGTTGCGGCCTAGAGAATCTGGTGGTGGCTGACAATTCGATTGGAGTCCAGGGTCGTAAGCCGCTGCGGAAAGAGGCGACGCAGTCCAGCGGAGAGTCAGCAGAATCGCTAGCCGGCGCGGTGCCCAGGTGAGTATGGCTCGATGACCGCTCCAGGAGCTAAGAAACCAAGCAAGTGGGAGCGCACATCGCGTACCTTACGATGGCTTCCTAGGTTTGTGCTGCAAAGCGCCATGCGTCGTCGCCGGCGCAGCGGGATAGTGCACCTCATTATTGCACTGGCTGATCACTTTGAACCCGCAGTCGTGCCGGGAAGAGGCGCGGCCCAAGCGCCGCCACAGGAACAACAGCGCAGGTTGGAAATATGGTGTCGCGAGTACCCGGAACTCGTCGAGGGGTGGCGTGACTCCGATGGCCGCTCTTTTGTGCATACCTACTTTTTTCCGGCTGAGCAGTATGAGCGCAGTTTGCTGACGCAGCTTGCAGACCATTGCCACGATGGATGGGGCGAGGTCGAGATTCATCTACACCATGGCTTAATCGAGCCCGACACCGCCGAGAATACGCGCGCTCAGCTGATAAGATTTCGCGACCTTCTCGCCAGAGAACACGAGTGTTTGTCGTATTGGGACGGGAGCGGGACGCCCACGTATGCCTTCGTGCACGGAAATTTCGCGCTCGCCAATTCGGCCGGCGGACGTTTCTGCGGAGTCGATAACGAACTGGAGTTGCTGGCGGAAACCGGCTGCTACGCGGATCTGAGCCTGCCGCCAGGAGCTTTCCATCCGGCGCACATATCCAAAATCAATTCTCTCTATGAGTGCACTCCGCCACTGGGGCGAAAAGCTGCGCACCGTAGCGGTAAGGATCTGGCCTGTGGCAGAACACCGATTACATTTCCGTTGATGGTGCAGGGACCGCTGGCGATGGAATTCAGCAGCGCACGACGAGGAAGCAGGATTTATATCGAAAATGGCGATCTAACTACGACAAATCCGCCAAGTATTCAGCGATTAGCCGCGTGGAAGCGAGCGAGGATTTCCGTTAAAGGACGGCCGGACTGGATATTCATCAAACTGCAATGCCATGGCATGGATCCGCGTCACAGGGAGGCCATGCTGGGCAGTAGCATGCAATGCTTCCTGCGGGACATGGTGACCGGGGCGCAAGAACGTAATGAAGTTTTGCACTTTGTTTCCGCGCGCGAGATGGTGAACATCATGTTGGCAGCCTGTGATGGGCGCGACGGTAACCCGGGATCTTATCGCGACTATCGTCTTAAGCGTGCTCAGGATTCGCATGGGCGAGCGCTTCGAGGTCGCAAGGCTGAAGCCACGGTGAAGAGCTAATCATGTGCGGCATAGCAGGCATCGTCAGCGCCGACCCCAGCGTGCGCATTTCCGAGGGCACGCTTCGGCGCATGTGTGACGTCATCCGGCATCGCGGACCCGATGACGAAGGCATTCTTGTCAAGAACGGCACGGCGCTGGGCATGCGCCGGCTGAGTATTATCGACGTCGCGGGTGGACATCAGCCGGTCTTCAACGAAGACCAAAGCATCTGGATCGTTTTTAACGGAGAGATTTACAACTTTCCTCAACTGCGACCGGAATTGGAGGCGCGAGGGCACCGTTTTCGCACCCACACGGATACAGAGGTAATCGTCCACCTTTACGAGGACCTGGGCGTCGAGTGCGTAAAACAATTGCGGGGAATGTTCGCGTTCGCCCTGTACGATCAGCGCAAAGGAAGGCTTCTCTTAGTTCGCGATCGCTTGGGTAAAAAGCCGCTGCATTATGCACTAGACGGCAGTCAGCTTCTGTTCGGATCAGAGATTAAGTCGATTTTGAGTGTTGCGCCCCACCTGTCCGACCCTGATCCGCAAGCGCTCTTGCAGTACTTGCACTTTGGCTACATTCCCAACGATCGGACTGCCTTTAAGCAGATCCACAAACTTCCAGCTGGCCACCTTCTCGAGTACCAGGATGGCAGGACCAGTGTCCGCCAGTATTGGGACCTTCCGGAGTTCGGCACGCATTCCCCCGGCAGCGAAGAAGAATGTGTGGAAGAACTGGAGCATCGGCTAGAAGAATGCGTTCGGATGCGCTTAATTTCGGACGTCCCCCTCGGCGCATTGCTGAGCGGTGGGACGGACTCTTCGACCGTGGTGGCGCTCATGGCGCGCGCCAGTTCGAAACCAGTGAGAACTTTTTCCATAGGCTTCGAAAATGAAGAGTTCAATGAAGCCCCCTTTGCGCGCAAGGTAGCGGAGCGCTTTGGCACGGAACATCACGAACTGATACTCAATCCTGACGTGGTCCAAACGGTAGAATCCCTGACGCGCTCATGGGAAGAGCCTTTCGGCGATTCGTCGATGCTGCCGACATACTATGTTTCCTGCCTGGCGCGTAAGCACGTGACCGTAGCACTGGCGGGCGATGGCGGCGATGAAATCTTTGCCGGTTACGATCGTTATCGGGTGCACGCTGAGCGGGCGAAGTTCGACCTGATTCCGGAATGGCTCAAACGCAGTTATCGCGAGCAACTATATCCGCGGCTGCCACGAGATACGCGAGGACGAGGTTTCCTGTATAACATATCTCTTCCGGCGCGCGAGCACTTCGTCGATCTGATATCTTTTCTGCCGCGTTTTGAACGCGATATCGTTTTGTTGTCGGAAGATTTCCGCCGGGTGGCGACAGCCTCCGGTTCTCCCGAAGCGGTCATGTACGGGTACTTTGATTCGGCCCCAGCACAGGATGTGCTCAGCCGCTTGCTTTATCTCGATGCGAAGACCTACTTGGTGGAAGACATTCTGGCCAAGGTCGATCGCATGAGCATGGCGACCTCGCTTGAGGTGCGCGCTCCTTTACTCGATCACCAACTCGTGGAATGGGTAACTGGTCTGCGACCCAAGTGGAAAATGCGCGGTCGGGAACAGAAATATCTGCTCCGACGGCTGGCGGAACGCGTGGGTGTACCCCGGGAAGTGCTGTACCGACCCAAGCGTGGTTTTGCAATTCCTCTGGTGCACTGGATCCGATACGAGTTAAAAAATCTGATCCTGACGGTTCTGTTGGAACCGCGCACCCTGCAGCGAGGTTATTTCCGCCCTGAAGGAGTTCGCCGCCTGCTGGATGAGCACTTTAGCGGGCGCCGTAACCACAGCGACGGAATATGGCGGCTGCTCATTTTCGAGTTGTGGCACCGCAATTTCCTCGAACAGATTGGCACGCCCGAGTTCCTGCCATCGCATACACCGACTCTGGCAGTCGGTGAAGGTGTGGTTTGACCGGCTCCAGTGATGGCAGCGTAAAGGCAGGCGAAGCAGAACAGCACCCAGCGCTCCAAGCCGTAGTACCCCTCCCAACAGCAGAGCAGACCTTAGCTTCTGTTTTCCTGATGACGAACAGCTTTGAGACAGGTGGCAGTGAACGGCAGTTCGCCGCCCTGGCGCAGTCTTTAGACCACGAATCCTTCCGCGTGCATCTCGGCTGCATCATGCGAAAGGGCGCATTTCAGGACAGCTTCGGCGATGTGCCGATCTTCGGATTGGGTGGCAGCTTATATCGGTGGACATCTATACAAACGCGGTTGCGGCTGGCACGGCACTTAAGGTCGCACGACATCGCCGTGTCACACGCGTTTGATTTCTATACCAATTTGACCTTAATTCCCGCCGCCAAATTGGCGCGTGTCCCGGTGATCATTGGTAGCCAACGGCAACTCGGTGATTTGCTCACTAAGTCACAGTTCCGTGTGCAACAGGCAGCGTTTCACTGTTGCGATGCAGTAGTTTGCAATTCACAAGCAGCTGCCGACCTGTTGATGGCCAGGGGCCTGCCGCGATCGAAAGTTGTAATAATCGGAAACGGCCTGCCGGACTCTGCCTTTGCCGAGACTGCACCTGCCTTGCCGCGCCTACTGGGAGAAATGCGTGTGGGAATGATCGCGCGTATGAACGCGCGGTCAAAAAATCATTCCCTATTCCTGCAAGCCGCGGCACAACTCCGCAGTCGGTTTCGGGCAACAAAGTTTTTTCTCGTCGGCGACGGACCGTTGAGGCCCGAACTGGAGCGCGAAGCTGAGCGCCTCGGCTTGGGGGATTCGGCCATATTTCTTGGCGATCGGCGCGATATCCCCGCGATACTGGCTTCGCTGGACGTTTCCGTTCTCCCCTCATCCTCAGAAAGCCTGTCCAACGTGATTTTGGAATCCATGGCTGCGGGATTGCCTGTGGTGGCTTGCTGGGCCGGGGGGAATAGTGAATTGCTTACTCAGGAACGCGGAGTCCTTGTTAAGAGTTGCGAGCCGGAACTGCTGGCTGATGCGACCGGCCGTTTGTTGCAGGATGCGCAACTTCGTGCCGAACTCGGACGAGCAGCCAAGCAGTTCGTTCATGCGAATTTCACGGTCGAACGCATGGTGCGCCGGCACCAGGAACTCTACATGGAACTCCTTGAGAAGAAGAATTGGGAGAGCAGGGTTCGAGCGCGCAGCCTCCCGCAAAAGCTGAAAATCACTATTATCGCCGCATCGCTAAGGTATGTGGGCGGACAATCGGCGCAGGCGGACCTGCTGGCAAGGAAATGGAAAGGTGATCCTGATGTGACGGCCCGCATCATAGCCATCGACCCAGTCCTGCCGAAAGCGCTTCGTTGGGCCGAGCGAATTCCCGGCTTGCGGACCATGGTCCGTCAGCCTTTGTACTTATGGGGACTATGGCGAGGGCTGAAGCACGCGGACGTGGCGCATATTTTCTCAGCGTCGTATTGGTCCTTTCTGATCGCGCCGGTACCGGCCTGGATAATGGCCCGTCTACTTGGGAAAAAAGCTCTGCTGCATTATCACAGTGGGGAAGCGCGAGACCATTTACAGCGTTTTCGCAGTGCCCGCGCTGTGTTGAGCCGGGTTGACCGACTGGTGGTCCCCTCGCAATATCTGGTTGATGTGTTTCGTGAGTTCGGCCTGAAAGCCGACAGTGTGCCGAACGTGGCCGACCTGTCGCAATTCTCGTTTCGGTTGCGAAACCCTTTGCGGCCTCACCTGGTGTGCACACGGGGATTTCATCCTTATTACGGCGTCGACATCGTAGTGCAGGCATTTGCGCGCTTGAAGCAGGTGTTTCCGGAAGCGCGGCTGGATCTTGTAGGAGAGGGCCCTTCCGAGCAGCAGGTGCGTGCCGTGGTGAAAGACCTGCAAGTTCGGGATGCGAACTTTCTCGGCACTGTGTCGCGGGAGCAAATTCATCTTTGCTATGACCGCGCCGATATTTTCGTCAATGCTTCTCGCCTGGATAACGTACCGGTATCGATTCTGGAGGCGTTTGCATCAGGAACGCCGGTAGTGAGTACGGCGCCGGAATGCATGCCTTACCTTGTCGATCATGAACGTACGGGTTTGCTGTCGCCAGTGGATGATCCACAGGCACTGGCAGACAACATGGTTAGACTTCTGCGGGATGGTGAACTGGCCAGCCGCTTGTCCCTGAATGCATACCAGGAAGCAAAATGTTACGGGTGGGAACGCGTGCGTAAAGATTGGCTAGGAGTTTACCGCTCTCTCTTGAACAGCCAATAAGCGCTTGGCATGGACCTGTTGACCTAGCAATTACACGGTCGAGGCGAAGGTGGAGGATGAGGCCAGCTTTGAGGGAAGATCGTGTGCTTCCCCTTCCAGGCATACCCGTTGCCACAACTCTAAGTTCAGCAGGCGCCAGATGCGATCATAGTGATCGCGATAGTGAGCGCGATGTTCGCGAAAGAGTTTCTGGATAGCGGAACGCTGGAACAGGCCGCGGTCCAGACTCCGCGGTTCGAGCAGCAGACGCTCGATCGCGTCTAACTGGGGACCAGCAAGCCAACCGCTCCAGGGCGTAGGGAAGCCGAGTTTCGGTCTGTACAAGATGGCATGTGGCAACAGATCTTCCATGGCTTTTTTCAGGATCCGTTTACCGGCGGTGCCTTGGATCTGCACTGCGGCGGGGACGCGCATGGCCCATTCCACAAGGACGTGGTCGAGGAAGGGTACGCGGCTTTCGATGGAAGTCGCCATGCTCATGTTGTCCTGCTTCATGAGCAGCTCCACTAAATAAGTCTTGATATCCGTGTACAGGAGGCGTTGAAGGAGTTCTCCCGAGGAATGTTCCCAGAATGCCAGCACGTTGCGGTAAGCCGAGTCCGGCGTGAACTCCTCCTTAACAGCATCGGCCAGGAGTTCACTTTGATCGTCCTGGCTGAAAGCGGAAAAGAAATTGTCGAAATAGAACGAGACCCAGGAATCACCATCGCGGCCGAGAAAGGTATGAGATAGCTTGCGGCGCGCGGTGGCATGGATCCAGGCGGAGGTCGCGATTGCGTCTCTGATGGCGGTTCGCAGTCGTCGCGGAAGCATGTTTCGGTAAACCCGATGCATGGCCGCGTTTTTGAGGGTGAAGGCATAGCGTGAGTAACCGCCCAGGGTTTCGTCGCTGCCTTCGCCCGTAAGCACTACCTTCACACGCTGGCGCCCCAGGCGGGCAACGAAGTACAAGGCCACGCTGGAAGGCCACACGATGGGCTCGTCTTCATGCCAGATCAGTCCCGGAAGAGCATCAAAGAAATCTTCGCGGCTGACCAGGACCTCATGATGTACAGAGTTGAGATGGTGCGCGACCTGGCGGGCAAAAGGCAGTTCGCTATAACTATGCTCCGTATAGCCTACCGAAAAGGTCTCGATGGGCTCCCGTCGAATTTTTGTCATGAGAGCCGCAACCGCGCTGGAATCGAGACCGCCACTCAGAAAAACGCCCAGGGGAACATCGCTCATGAGATGGCTGCTGACCGCGCCTTCCAGCAGATCACGGTAGCTGCTCACGAAATATCGCTCATCACGATGAATGGGCTCCGCATTCTGCGGCAGGTCCCAGTATTGCCGGATGCGAGGTTCACCGGCCGCGTCTATCTCGAGCGTATGCCCGGGCATGAGCTTGCGCACACCTTCGTAAAACGTCTCTTCGCCAGAGAGATAACCAAATGCAAGGAATTCGGGAAGGGCGGCGCGCCGGAATCGCGGGCGGGACTCGGGATGAGTCATCAGGACTTTAATTTCCGAAGCAAACAGAAACCGGTCCGGAGTGATGCGGTAATAGAGCGGTTTAATACCGAGCCGGTCGCGAGCAACGAACAAAGTTTTGCGAGCCGAATTCCAGATGGCGAAGGCGAACATTCCTCGCAGGTGTTGAACGCAGTCCTTACCGTACTCTTCATACAGGTGAATGATGGTTTCAGTATCACTGTGGGTGGTGTAAGCATGACCTCGAGCAATCAGGTCTTCGCGCAGAGCGGCATGGTTGTAGATCTCTCCATTGAAAACGATCCAGAGAGAATGGTCTTCATTAGTAATGGGCTGATGGCCGGTAGCCAGGTCAACAATACTGAGGCGGCGCATACCAATGCCGACTGGACCGCTGGTGTAGACGCCTTCATCATCGGGACCACGATGTTCCATGGCTGCGCACATATTCCGCAGCACGGTGGTATCCGCTTTGGCATCGCGCCTGAACTCTAGTATGCCCGCAATTCCACACATGAAATTTGCCTTTCGTCTTACAAAACGGAATCCAGAACTTCGAAATGCATAAGTTCTGCCGGCGATTGCTCGCTGGAACAGAAACTTTCACTCACGCCGTCGCGGAGAACCCACTCAAAATGCTCGACCTGATCGTCAAACCTGACCAAGGTTCTGTCCGTCCATTTCGCGAAGCTGCCGCCTACCATCACCAAGTGGGCGATGCGGCCGTCCTGAACGCGACAGTAAAACAGCTCTGCATCGCTTTGCCAGGCTCCACAACTCCAAAGGCGCTGGTTTTGTCCGAAGAAGACGTAATCAGAGCGAACACTGGCGTCGTATCGATAAGCGACTGCTCCATTAGCTTCTTGCAATCGGGAAACTTTTCCGTTCTCTGCAATAGCTTCGAGCCGTACGAGGCACTCGGCCGGCAGCGGGGTCGTCGCAGCAAAGCGCACAACCGGGGCCACTTGGACCTCGCCATACGCTGGAGCAATGCGGCCCGAAAAAACATTTGCCTGCCATTGCGAACCTGCCGGGGTGTTCAGGGCCAGTTCCCGGCGGCCGTCAGCAGAGCGCGCCACCAGCAAGTTGCCGTCTTGCTCCACAATCTTGAACTCGGCGTCGAAGTGCCAAAAGATCTCGAGTAAGTGCGTCCCAATTCCCTCGGCGCAGTCGCGGACGAGCCAAGGCCCACGCCGCGTATGGAAGACGAATCTGCGATGCAGCACGGGGTCGCTGAGGCGGCGGAAGCCATCGTGGTGGCCAGAGAAATAATCGAACGTTTTTCCAGTTGCCCATCGTTCGACCTTTACATTTGGAATAGAGGACCAAGCAAAGGGACCGTGGGGAACGGCTTGATCCACACTGTCCACAACGAGAGTGTTGTGAGCGCTGGTGCCGCGGAAGGTATTTCGATCGTCATTGTCGGAAAAGTAGGAGTAGGTCCCCGAGTCGACCAATACGCGGCGGCCGTTGATCGCCAAGCGTATGCTCAGGGCATCCGCATGACCGTGGCCGGAATGGCCGGTTCCTTGCGGTCCGGCATCAATGCACAGCAGTTCGCTAGGCGCGCTGTCCGCCATGAGGTAAATGCCACCCGCCTGGAACGTCTTCGAGACGGGCTGGGCTGGAGGCATTGAAATGCGCAACAACTCCGCTGCTCTACTGCCGAAGAACCAAAGTGACTCTTCGGTCAAACTCGCGCCGCCAGCCGATTCTGTGCCATACACAGCCGCGCCGAGGGCGAGGGGATCGGTCATATGTTCATCCCGGTTGCGAGCAGGGTTGAACAGGCGCCCTCCATCATCGTCTCCGAAGCCTTCCGGGCAGCCAGCTTGCGATAGCGCCGAGAGCACCTCGAGCATTCTCTTGAGCGTAGCATCGAAACTGGCCGGAATCGGAATAGCGTTCAGGCTTGCGAGAATCCTGCTGTGAAGAAAGAAGTCGAGGGCATATACGTGATAATAGAGCGCCTGTTCGAAGTACAGGCCGTCCGGGCGTACCTGTCGTTTAGCTTCCTTCAGCACGATCTTCCATCCCAGATCCTGCCAGTGCTGCGCATGGGGAATCTGTGGGCATAAGGTGCCAATGAAAAACAGCGCAACCGCTTCGCCGATCAGATGCGTGTTGGGGGAGAAGTAGGTAGAAAGGTAACGTTCAATGTAGCGGCCATTTCGTTGCAGAGCTTCAAGCATCCCCGCGTCAAAGGACGATGTGAGTGCATTGCTTCCCGAAAGCAGGTTGCGGACCCACAGCCAGGACAAACTTCGGAATGCGACCTCGAGTGTGCTCGCCCAGTTGATGCCCAGCGGATAAGGATTGGCTTTATGCCACGCATACCACTGGGTAAGGAGTTCGTTGATATAGCGATTCTCACCGGTGAAGCAGTAAGCTTTCGCTAACGTCACAAGGTGTTGATGGCGGTTCAATTCCCAAGTGACCTTGTGATCACCAACTTCTGCAAAGTCGAGGTACCTGATTCGGAACCATGGCTTCAGCGGCGCACGTTTTCCGTGCACCGCATCCAGGTGCCAGTCAATTTCCTGGCCGTAGTCGAGATCCTTGTATCCAAGCAGGTCGAACTTGTGACGGCAGATTTTGTCGCTAAGCGCGATTGTGCTCTCCAGTTCACTGGGAAGGTGCTCGCGAATCAACGCGGTGCGATCAGGAAGTTCCTCAGGGGAGAAGAAGAATCGAGGTATCGTCCCGGGCAGCGCTGTAGCGAGTTTCGGCCGGGTTTGCAGTCCGGCGCCAAATAGGAGTACATCGACCCGTTTCCAAACCTCCTGCGTCAGGCGAACGCGCACTTCGTCGGAGCTCATATGACGAATGCGGCGCCACTTTCTTGTCCAACCGGAGCTCACAAATTCCTATCTTAACCGGAATTGCCGACACACATAACAGGTGAATTGCTCCGAGCAAGATGACGGCCACGCCCGGTAATCGAGACAAGGCATCTCGCCTCTAAGTTTCTGATTCTAAGGCGCTAGCGCAAATGTACCCGAGCGGCAGGCATGGCCGGTCAGAGAAGAACCATTCTTGTTCCACTGCAAGTGGAAAAAGTTTTACCACTTTTTACCCCTAGGCCGTCGGCAGTCAGGGGGAGAGAAAGGGGTTTTCAAGTGACTGAAGCCAAAGGCAATAGCGAATTCCGGGTGGGAGGCGTGCAAGCGAGAATGGAAGCCGGGTTGCACTCAGTTTAGCAATGCGCTCTACTGCACTCTGGACGTTTGAGACAATTTCTTTGTGGGGGGATGGGAACGCGTGAGCTTGTCGGTGAGCGTATTCGGCTTGGGTTATGTGGGCTCGGTTTCCGCGGCCTGCTTTGCGTCCATGGGGCACCGTGTGATTGGGGTCGACGTTAACCCCGCCAAAGTGCAAATGATCGAGAGTGGGCGTAGTCCCATTGTTGAAGCGGGCATGGCTGAGCTGGTGGCCGAGGGCAATCGGTCCTGCCATCTTCATGCGACGACCGATTCCATGGCGGCGGTACTGCAGTCCGACGTTTCTTTTGTATGCGTAGGAACGCCCAGTTTGCGAAACGGCAAGCTGGATTTGAGCCATATTGAGAAAGTCGCAGCCGAGATCGGGGCTGCGTTGCGGCAAAAAAAATCGCAGCACGTGTTCGTGTTGCGCAGCACGGTGTTGCCGGGCACAACCGAGTCGGTGGTGTTGCCGATTCTGGAGCGAACCAGCGGACGGCGCGCGGGATCGGATTTCACCATTTGCTACAACCCCGAGTTCATGCGCGAGGGAAGTGCCATCGCTGATTTTCTGCAGCCCCCCTATACCATTTTGGGGGCCCGGGATACCTCTCATCTGGAGCCGTTGCGACAGCTGTATCGAAATACTCCAGGCCGAGTCTTTGAAACCAGCATTACCGTGGCGGAGATGGTCAAGTACTGCTCCAACGCCTTTCACGCCGTAAAGGTTGGCTTCGCAAATGAGGTGGGAACTTTGTGCAAGCATTTAGGTGTGGATGCACAAGCGGTGACAGAGATCTTCACCTCGGATACGCGGCTTAACATTTCCCCGGCCTATCTGTCACCGGGCTTTGCTTTTGGAGGGTCCTGCCTGCCGAAAGACGTGCGTGCGCTTACATACCGCGCCAAAGAGCTGGATTTGAGACTGCCTCTTTTGGAGTCGCTCCTGCCCAGCAATAGGGAGCACGTGGAACGCGCAGTGGAAGCAGTCATGCGCTGCAACAAACGGAGAGTAGCGCAACTGGGGCTGAGTTTTAAAGCGGGTACGGACGATCTGCGGGAAAGTCCGCAAGTGCAGCTGATCAAACGGCTCCTGGGCGAAGGTTTCGAAGTGCGCATCTGGGACCGGGAAGTGTCGCTGGGACGACTGACCGGTTCCAATCAACAGTACATCGAACAAGTTATACCCCACATCGGGTCGCTATTGTCGGCTGATTTGGGAGAAGTCCTGCGCGGGGCCGAGATCGTGATCCTGGGGAATAAATCTGTTAACACAGAAGAACTCGCGTCCCACTTGCATGCCGACCAGATCGTTATTGACCTGGTAAATCTGGACAAGTCACGACGCCCGAATGCGGGCGCCGGTTACGAAGGTATTTGCTGGTGAGGAACCCGGTGAAACGAATGCAGTGTGTACTGATGGATCTGCGAGCGGTGGACTGGAATGCTCTGGACCGGTTTAGCGACCGCACCGTATTCCAAACGAGGGAGTGGTTGAATTTCATTGCTGAAACGCAACGTGCGACGCCGGTGATAGCCGAGTTGCGCGCAGAGGGCAAACTGGCGGGCTACTTTTCCGGCCTGACCTTCAGTAAATTCGGGATCAAGATTTTGGGCAGTTCGTTTCCCGGGTGGACGACTCCTTACATTGGATTCAATCTGCTGCCGGGCCATTCCCGCATGGCCGCGCTTGCCGCTGTGGAGAAGATGGCATGGAACGATCTCAAATGTCTTCACCTTGAGGTCTCCGATCCCCATTTCAGCATCGAAGAGGGCGTGGAACTGGGATTTTCGTGCCAGTTTTACACGTCCTATAGAACCGACCTGACCAAGTCAGAGGACGAGCTTTTTAACGCAATGGATAGTGCGTGCCGGCGCTGTGTGCGAAAAGCTGAAAAGAGCGGCGTGGTGATTGAAGAGGCGCACGATGCGGATTTCGCGGACGAGTACTACGCGCAATTGAAAGATGTCTTTGCGAAGCAGGGATTGGTTCCGACCTACAGCCTGGAACGAGTGCGAGCACTGGTCAAACATCTGGGCGCAACGGGAAGAGTCTTGCTGGTTCGGGCGCGCGACGCGGACGGCAAGTGCATCGCGACGGGCATTTTCCCAGGTTTTAACAAGATCGCCGAGTTCTGGGGTAACGCCAGTTTCCGCTCAAGCCAAATCCTGCGCCCCAATGAGGCCATTCAGTGGTACGTAATGCGCTACTGGAAAAGGCGTGGATTGGAAATCTATGATTGGGGCGGGGAAGGAACCTACAAGGAAAAATACGGCTGCACCGTTCACAAGGTGCCGTGGTTTACCAAATCACGCTACCAATTTGTGGCCAAGTTGCGGGACGAAGCCAAAGAGATGTTTGCAAGAAAACAGCGATTGCTGGGGTGGTTACAGGGCGACCGGGTCTCGTCATGACATGGTCGACAACTTGAAGAGGCTACCGGATAAGGGAAGATGATCAAACGAGTGCTGAAACATTTATCGCGGACCAGCGATGTGTTTTTTCGAACCCTGCGCATCGAACGGGACATCACCGTGTATGCTGACGATATTTTCCTGACTTCCTACCCACGGTCGGGGAATACATGGACGCGTTTCCTGGTGGGCAATCTGATTCACGAGCATGAGCCTGTTGCCTTCACCAATCTCGAGCGCCTCGTCCCCGACATGTATGTGCACTCGGACCACGAGATGCGGCAATTGCCCAGGCCGCGCGTGATCAAGAGCCACGAATGCTTTGATCCGCGTTATAAACATGTGGTGTATATAGTGCGCGATCCACGCGATGTAGCGGTCTCGAATTATCACTGGGAGTTAAAGAAGGGATCCTTCCGAGACGGATTTCCCATGCAAGATTTCGTGCCCCGCTGGATGGACTCTTTGTACTGGCCCCGACTGGGTTGCTGGGGAGACCATGTGACCAGTTGGCTGAGTACACGGAGGGGAGCCGACAGCTTCGTAGTTGTGCGCTACGAAGATTTGGTGGCGGACGCCGGGCGTGAGCTATCGAGAATTGCTCCCGTTCTGGGCATCGAGCCTGCGCCGGACAGGCTGAAGCGCGCAGTAGCGTTGAGCTCAGCGGATCGTATGCGCCAACTAGAGGACCGCGAGGGCGGCAAGTGGGTGCAGACCAAATACACGCGCCAGGATAAGCCTTTCGTACGCAAAGCAGCTTCCGGGGGCTGGAGAACGGTACTGCCGAGTGAATCGGTGAAATTGATCGAGAGCGCGTGGGGACATCTCATGATCGACCTAGGCTACGAACTGACCACGGCGAGCGTGAGCACTCCCGCCATTTCGCACGCCATTAAATAGTGTTGCTCTCCGCTACCGGTCAACTGCTCTCGTGACTTGCGAGATTCTTGCTGCTGTCTCTCCGTCGTAACTCTTCCCAAATTATTAATTGCTAGTACACAACTACAGCGTTGTGGCAGTTCATCTGCTTTTGAGCCACAACGTGAAAAAGTGACTCTCCGTCCACGACTCTTTTCCTAGGGGAATCAACTTAAGGCCTAAGCGTGCTTGTGTTTTGGCTGCACATTTGCGCTGGAGGTAAGAAGAAGAAGTGGACCAGCGCATGCATAGAGTTCAGCAACACTCAGCGCCACTGTCAAAGCATTTTCGGTTCCCTTCGAGAAAATGCCATTCGCGTTTCACAGTTAAACGTATGCCGATATGCGCGCGCAAGATGGGCGCGATCGGTTCAACCTATCGCTTCGACACAACGGACAAGATCAGGAGCAGACAGTGAGAAAGAGACTCCCCCGCATGCGTGCCGCCGGATTCATGACGGTCGCGGTGTTGTTGGCAGCAGCAATATCAACTTTTTTGACTAGTTCTGAGGCATTTGCCAGCACTTATGATGGCCCCGCAGAATTACCACGGGTCTTCATTCACAGCCAACTGGCCAATACTCCCGCACCGGGGCAAGTGCTGCTCGTTCCGGCGGGAGGTAGTTTTCAGGCGGCCCTGAACGGCGCGCAGTGTGGCGACACCATCGAGCTACAGGCAGGTGCGGCGTACGTTGGCAACTTCACGGTGCCGGCTAAACCCTGTGACAACCAACACTGGATCATTGTCAGAACGAGTGCCTTAAACGCGAGCCTGCCCGCGGAGGGAGTGCGAGTAACGCCTTGTTACGGGGGAGTCGCATCATTGCCGGGGCGGCCCGCGTTTCCCTGTCCAAGCCCGCACAGAGTACTGGCCACTCTGGTGAATCCATTTGGTGGAAGCGGGTCGGGACCGCTAAGGCTGGCGCCGGGGGCGAACCATTACAGGTTCCTGGGATTGGAAATCACGCGCGCTATCGGGACGGGAGGAGTGGCGAGCCTGGTTTACGTTGCGCAGGGCGGTCCAGTCGATAACATCGTCATCGACCGTAGCTGGTTGCACGGCGATACCCACGAAGACACAAAAAACGGAGTAGCTCTGCGTGATACGACCTACTTTTCGATAGTAGACTCGTATTTTTCAGATTTCCACTGCACCAGTCTGCTCGGCGCTTGCACTGACGCCAATGCGATCGGCGGAGGCAACGGCAACAATCCCGGGGGCCCTTACCAGATCGTCGACAATTTCCTTGAAGCTTCGGGGCAAAGCATCCTGTTTGGTGGAGGTGGAGCAACCACTACTCCGGCCGACATTGAAATAAGGCATAACCACATGTTCAAACCGCTGTTGTGGAAGCCCGGCACTCCTGGCTTCATCGGCGGTATCAGCGGTTATCCTTACATTGTCAAGAACCACTTTGAACTGAAGAATGCGCAGAGAGTTCTGTTCGAGGGAAATATCCTGGAGAACTCCTGGGGCGGGTTTTCTCAAACCGGTTCATCGATCCTATTAATGCCTTTGAACCAATACTCAATCAAGACCAACACCAACGTTTGCCCCGCCTGTCAGGTCACAGACATAACCATTCGATATAGCACCATCAGCCACGTAGGGGGCGGATTCCAGATTGCTACCGCTGTTGCCCGTGGAGCAGCGGCGCTGGCGGGAGCGCGTTTCAGCATTCACGACATCACCATGGATGACATCAGCGCGAGCAAATATACCGGGGGCGGTGGGGCTTTCCTTTTGCTGAACACCTGGCCTTCAAATGTATTACATCAGGTTACGATCAACCACGTTACCGCGTTTCCTGACCCTCGCGTTCATATCCTGACCATCGGCGACAATCCCAACAATCCGAAAATGTCAGAAATAGTTATTACGAACAATATCTTCGGAACGGCGCAGTTTCCGGTGTGGTCAGCATTGGGCTCGCCCGACTGTGCCGGCAAGAATGTGCCAGTGCTCACGTTCAACGCATGCTTCAGCGGTTATGCGGTCAGCTACAATGCTTTGATCGCAATGCCAAGCGCGTATGGATCAGGGTCATGGCCGGGAGGCAATTACTACCCGTCTTCGCCCGCAGTGGTGCAGTTTGTTAACTTCAACAACGGAATTGGCGGTAACTACCAGTTATTGCCTTCCAGCCCGTATCAGAAAGCAGGCAGCGACGGTCTGGACTTAGGGGCGAATATCGCGGCTATCGCCGCAGCAACTGCGGGGGTCTATTAGGGTAGTCACACGTGCTGGGGCGGACCGTGCGCAAGCTTCGGTTCCGCCCTGGCGATAATCTTTCATCAATAATTTCTTGGCAGACCGTCACCATCGGCTCGCGTAAGGTGCATATGCTGCGTGGTGCGGTCGAAGGGGGCAAGTGCCTCTGCCAGTTTTTTGGAAGCCGCGAAGATGAAATTCGACTTGGCGCGCAGGAAGCCTGCGGCTCGCAAAGCCTGGCACCACGCTGGATGACTTTGATTGGAGACGATGAGGTCCATGCCCTCATCGCTTAACGCCTGCCATGCGGCACGTACGATGGCAAGGGCATCTTCCGGACGAGCCAAGCAGTCAATTATGGAACCAACTCGCATGGAGCCATATTTCGGGTCGGCACGTCGCGATCCGACGACTGCCCAGCCCAGGTCTTCACGATTGCGCCGTACTCTGAGGCGGATAAGATGTGATTCGCTGCCAGGATAAAGTTGCCGAAGGGTGGCGCAATCTCGAACTGCGGTAAAGGAGTATGCGCCTTGGCAGCGGTCCCACAGTAAGTCGGTCCACTCAGTAAATTCGCTGATCCGCTCTACTTCATAAGCAGCCATTGCGGGCGACCTCAGCTTTGTGACCCCGTTGTAGATCTTTAGCGCGACCCAACCGGCTCCAGAGAAGGCTCCAGCATCCATGAGAAGGTTGCGCAGGGGCGAGGTTCTGGCTGCCTGCAGGTTGCGCAGAAACCGTGCTGGACGCAGCACGCGGAAATAGAACGGAATGACGCAGTGACTCCAGCCCAACTTTACCAGCATCTGCGGCAAGGGCTTGTCGTAGCCGCCCATTCCCAAGCAGAACAGCAATGGCGAACGCATCATGGCATCGCGCAGAAGAAGTGTTCCGACAATGGCATGCGATTTATTGACAATTCCTTCCGACAACGGATGGTGATAGAAGCCAATGTTGCGAAGATGACCGTCCGGAAAGAGAAAATTCTGATGTTTCAGAGCGTACCCGCCGCGAACGGTGTCGCAATCCCCGGCGATGAAGAACTCGTTAAATAGACTGCTGCTTTGGCTGGGAGGCAGCCAGCGTGGTTCAGCCCAGCGGTAAAAGACCAGTTCCGGTGACGCGCCGTTGGCTTGCAGGCGCTGGTTAAATTCGTCTACCGCCTTTTCATCTTCGCGACGGTATCCCTGGATGACAATAGGCACCAGTTAACTCGCAGAGGTTTGCAGTTTGCTTCCGATGAGCGTTGAGATTTGTCCTATGCTGCGCATCTGCTCGATCTCTTCCGGGGAGAGCTGGACATTGAAGTTTTCCTCCAGCGCGAGGACGAGGTTAAGGTGCTGAATAGAATCCCAAGCTTCGATGGTTTCGGGGGACGAGTCCGGATGCATGCGGTCAGCAGGAACAGAAAGGATGTCGGACGCAATCGCGCGCACCTGTTCAAGAATGCTTGGCGGCACTGGTATTCTCCATGACTTCAAGCTTAATCCATTGGGGATTGTTCACGCGGGCAGTTTTCAGGTCCAGGATCCAAACCGAACCACTCTCATCTTCTGAAGCCTTGTGGAAACCATGGGCAGAATAAAACCCCCGTGCCGGCGCATTTTTCTTTGTGGGCAGGAAGCGGCCGAGAATGCGCGTGCAAGCGCGAAGCGATGCAGCTTCACAGATGTAGGCAAGGAATGCGGTCTCAACGGTCCGGCCAATGACGCGGCAACTTAAGAGGAAGGTGTCGATTTCGCAGTCATGGCCGCGATCATGGGTAATAGCCACCCCCACGATACCGTGATCCCCAAATCTGTCGCGAACCCGCAGGGAGAATACGTGGTAATCGTCGCGACGGGCTAAATTACAAATCTCCTGTTCACTGTAGCGCCGGGTAGTGAGGTTGAATTGGTTAGTTTTCTGCGTCAGTTGCGCGAGGCGAGCTTGTGTCTCCGGCCGTACGCCCTCGATTTCGACCGCCTGGTTGAGGAAAAAAAAGAAATCCTCTTTCGATGCAAAACTGCCCTCAGCTTGAGCCCGCTGGCGCTGCTCTGTATACATTGCAGTTCTGTGCTGGTCTTCAGCGGATAGCGCGAGACGCTCAAATACAGGACAGTTGCGGACGGTCGCCGAATACTCCATGGGATTATCAGGCAATTCAATAACAGTAACGTCTGGCAAGGAGCTGCGAACTTGTTCGCGCTCGAAAGGGTTATCGTCGAGAAACGCCAGCGAATCGACTGCGATGTTCAATTCCGACGCGATTTCGCGAAGGCCAAGAGCTTTTTCGTTCCAGCTTATGCGCATGGCCGCGAAATGGTGGGAGCGCAGCAGCATGCCCGGGTGTTTTTCAATGGCTTCCAAAGCCTCGTCAGGATTGTTCTTGCTGCAGATTGCCAACAGAATCCCTCTTCGGGAAAGATCTAGCATTGTCCTCTGCAAGTTCTGATAAGCGGCTCCGGGGTATTCGGGGCCGAGTTTAATGCCATTGACACCGTCTTCACCAATGATTCCTCCCCAGAGCGTGTTGTCGAGATCAACCACCAGCGCTTTAGCGATGCGGCCACTCAAGGGCACCAGGTAACGGAGCCACTCATTGGACAAATACTTAAGGTGTTCTGCCGAAACGGGTAAACGGGCAGTGAGATATTTGCGGTCGTCCTGCCAGTGAACTCGCCCATGGGTAGCGATCAAGCCGTCGTAGTCCAGCAGATAGACGCCAGGGTACTGAGCAGCAGTGCTACGCAGCCGTCGATTAATCTCGGCGATGGCTTCCGACTGGCTGGGGCAGGACTGCGCATCGAGGATACCGGCGGCCGGATGTAGTGGTTTTTCAAGTGTGTGCAGAATCAATGCGGCCGAGCTGTGCTCCCGGAACACACGAACCCACTGCTCGAAACTTACCGATACCCGCTCGCAGGACGAACGTATGGCTTGGGCCGAGAGAGCAGTGTAGTCAAGCCAAAGATCGGGGGCGATGTCGGAGGTTCGAACAGCGAGAACTACTGAATCAGGGCGGAAGGCGTAGAGCGAGCTGTTGGCATCGAGAATGTCCTGCGCGTAAGTATTGAAATCACCAACATGAACTCCCAAATCGATACCCGCGCAAAAAGCGGACGCGCGCAACATGGGGATGAGTGGTTCCAGAGTAAACGAGCGTAGAAAGACGGTACGATGCTGGGTTAGAGGTAATTGGCGGCGGAGGCTCTCGTAGCGAGAGCACACGAAGGCGGCTGCGGCGGGTCCAGAATCATTCCGCCAGAGCTCAGCTAAACGCGCTGCCGCGAGCGCAGGGGCTCCTTTCGAAATCAGGCCGTCGATGGCTAGCCGCAAATTATTGCCCGCTTCTACCGTCATGCGATCCCTGCTGGGCAACGCCTCCTTTTTCCAAGTACTCAATCACCAGGCGAGTTTTCGTGTACACCCAGGCGATTCGCCTGCCACCGAAAGCAGTTGCCGGCGCGGGCTGGCGTACTACGAGATTTCCTTTGGACCGGCTACATTGCAGTTCCTTGTCCAAATCATCGACGACGTAGCACACATGATGCAGTCCGCCGCCGTGCTTCTGCAGGAACGATAACACGGGTGATCCTTGCCCGGCCGGTTCAATGAGTTCGAAGAGTGGGTCGGCTGCACTCCTGCTGCGGAGAAAGGTGACCTGCACAATCTGGTGAGGATCGTAGATAATGTGCCCGTCCCATTCTCCGTCGATGGATTTCGCAAAGGACTGAGCGGTGTCGGCAATTGAAGCTACGACGAACCCCACATGATGAAAAGCCCCAACTGGCCTCCAAGTCAGTGACGTTGCGGTGGCTGGCAGGATCTGGGAAGAGTTCGAGAGTTCCTTTATCTCACACCTCTGGCCGACGTGCTTAGCGAACGTTTGTCACTGCAACAGTAACTCACCATATTAACCATGCAGTAAGAAAAATAGAACCCCGTACTTTGGCGCCGCACGCGGCTGTAAGTGGTTGAAATTAAGTGCTTTACTCGGGGGTTTACTGTACTCCCGCAATGGCCTGCAGGACTGCGTCCATATCCGCTCCGGGATCCCTTCCGTCTGTGCCTTTGCCTCGAAACTGGCTTTTCGGCGACAAGTGGTAGTCTCCATCCAGACCACCGTTTAACTTTACGAATCCGATATCGTTTTGATCATTGGGGAAGAAGTTTCCATCGGGCCAATTGGCATTCTGACGAATCGATTTGCCTCCAGCTAAAACATTCCCGATAAAGCTACTGCCGCCATCCCAACAGTTCTGGTACCGGGTTCTCAAGTCACCGCGGATAGCACAATTCATTTCCGGCGTGCCGCCGGTTGGCCAAGGGCCGAATTTTCCTGCCTCGCCGATGTTGTTATTAAAGGTGATGTTGAACATGTGGGGTGCTCCGGGATCGCCCGGCGGGGGACCTTGCATGGTCATAAGGGACCGGCGTGCCGTCATCGAAACGAAGGTGTTATGGTCAATGGCTACGTCATGCATTATGTCAGCGGCCGGGCTCCTCGGATTCCCTCCAGCGATTTGCATGGTTGTGCCACCGCACCCCGGCCCGCATTCTTTGTATCCGAGACCCTCCGCCACGATATCGTGGATGGAATAGCTGTTTCCGCCGGAGGCGAAGTGTCCGGCATCGGCTGGATTCGCGAGCTGGAGAACCTGGTTAACCTTCTTTATCCAAACATATCGTATGGTGATATTAGTGACGGCACATCCAGGACACAAGTTGCTATTTACCGCGCTGTTGGCCTGATTTCTGGGCGTGAGCAGAATGGCTGGCCCGACTTGAGAAAAGCCTGCCCAGGAATTCTCCAGGTAGTTGGCTTCGAAGAGGACGCGATTGGCATTCTTGAGTTCGAAAAGGTTTTTTACGATGGGTGTGGGGTTTTGGTGATCGGGCGAGCCGGGATTCCAGAACATGGGCTTGAAAAGGTGATTGCGCCGGATCTCAATGTCTTCGGGATGCATGGTGGCTCGCCCGCCGCCGAAAAGAATGTTCTCGCCGCTGGCCTCGAGAAAGTTGTCGACGAACTTCAGAACGTGGCTGGGTAGATCGCCGTTTCCGCCCCCCAAGGCGACCGCGTCCGTGCAACTCCCTGTCTTCGCGGTGCAGGTGAAGCTGTTGAAATAGGAGTGGATCACAGCAATGTACTGTGCCCCGCGGTTCATTCCCAGTCCAATGTGCAATTCCTGGCCATCAGTTCCATGGAACCAGTTCCGGTCAAAGATGATGTGGTCGGCTTCACCGGCGAAGGCCAGTCGTCCGATCTGGGCACCGGGCGGGGTGGTCCACTCTAAACCGATAAAGCGGTAATGGTCGCCGAACTTAACTCCGTTAACGTCGGAAACCAGGATTCTCGCCAGTAATTTGGCGGGTCCTCCTGCGGGCTGGGCATAAGGTGGACGACCAGGCAAATTGGCGACCCCTCCCCAGGCCGGACTCACTCTACTGTCTTCGGGAGGCAGCTTTGCGTCGGGAACGTCGGTCCGCACGATGATGTAGTGCCGATCGTCACAGTTCTTCCTAGGAAACAAGCGGATGGTATATGCCTGTCCGGCCGCCAGCAACAGAGTGTCTCCGCATTTGGCATGATCGACGGCATCAGCGAGGTCGGATCCTGCGGGTACCTTGATGCTTTTTCCGGGAGCGGGTGTACCATCCATGGACGTGTAGTAACAGGCTTTCGGCAATTCTGCAGGCCCGTCCTTCTCACCAAAACGGGGTATATTGCCTTCGCCGCAATATGCGTTTTCTCCAAGCTGTGCATGAAATCGGGCTGGATTGTTAGCACGAGATGGGGCGTTATTGCCTTGTTGTCGCGATGGCAAAAAAGCGGTTGCACCAGGGACCTCTAAAACAGCCAGCGCTCCGGCGAACAAAATTGCAACCAAGATCTTCAGCACGCGTGCTCCCTCAATTTCAAGAATTAACTTGGAATCAGATCAGAGGACATCGAAACGAAAATAACCCTCCGCATGGAATGGCGGTTTACAGGAGTGCTGAAGATCATACCAAATAAGCAGGGTGTGGTGCGCTCAGACGATGTCGTCAAGCAAGAGCGCGGTGGCTGCGACTGCACAATTTGCTGAAGGAGATCAAGAGCAGTTTTGAAATGCGGACTGGCACTCGCCCGGTGCATTCGGGCGAGTGCCGGTTCGCCGACCGGTTATTGCGGACAAACCACGAACACATCGGACCTGCAACTGGAGTTGAGGCTGCAGGAAGCTTGGCCACTCACAGGCGTTCCTTGCGGCCCCAGCGTGCCGAGCCAGTCGGAGCTGAATGCGATACAGCGCCCGTCCGGAGAGATCTGCGCCATACCGTTGGTGGCATCGAAACCGGGAGCCTGTCCTGATATGTAATTATGGGTAAACCGCCATGCTTTTGTGCCGTCCATGGAGAAGCCGATGATCTCGTTTTCCCACGCGGCGTCGAACGTAGTAAGCGGTGGGTAGGTACAGGCGGTTGAGGCAATAAATTGCGCTGTATCGCTACCATCGATGTTGGTCAGCCAGCTGGTATGTTGGTCGCAGGAGCCGTTGTAGTTTGGCCTGGTACCGTGATAGATGCCTGCTCCACTGTAGGTGCCGGTGGGGTTGGCATAGCTGCGAATCCACCATTTGTTGGTTGTGCCATCCAGCCAATTATTGAAACCGTCTTGACTATGGCCTGTGCAGGTGTTGATGGCACCGCCATATGCCTTGCTGGGACCGCAAGGGACGACGTTCAAAGTTCCAATTGTCCACCAGTGCGCGCCGAGGAAACATCCGCTATTCACACAAACGCCGCCTTCAAAGGCTGCAATCTGCGCATTAGGAGTGTTTCCACCCTCGTGCATATACATCAGGTCGGGAGTGTTCAACTTTCCGATATATGTGCCCAGGTGCCAGACGTCCCCAGTGTTGGTTTTTACGACATCACAACCCGAGTTGCCGTAAGCCGTGTTGTAGGAGACGAGCCAGTTACCAGTAGACGAGGGAACCGTTGGATCCCCTCTCTGGGCATAAGCCATGGTGAATACGGTTTCATCAAAGCTGGGGTGGAATACTCCTGCCCATCCGGAAACAAAGCCCGTGCCTAAACAATTAGGCGATGCATAGTCGTAGACGACGGAGCTGGATGCGATACCGCTGCCGTTCACAACCAGCTTGCGGATTACGGTTCCAACCTGTGTGTAAAGTACACCGGGATTCTGGCGCGACCAGTAGTTACCGTACGCATTCAGAGAAAATTGAGCCGCGACCTTCTGAGAAACCGGATCGAACAGCAAGACCATTTTCCTCATGTTTGGATTTTTAACGATGAGCATGGAGGCGTCGGCAGACCAGATATTGTTCCCACCGGCGTCGGCGGTGAAGGCGCTGGTCCCGCCGAAGGTGTTGGCATCGGTTACGCGCGTGATTTTATTACCAAGATCCGGGTCGGAGGTGGCAGTGTTGACCCCCACCGAGTTGTTGCAGGAGGTGAGCTGGCCCGCGGCACAGTGATTGGGTCCGACTTGTGGTGGAACAGATATCACACCGCCTGCGGGAAATATCTGATTGTTGTTCACAACCGAACCTGGGTAGTTGGGTGGTCCCGAACCGCCACTGGAGACGATTAGGGTCAAGCTCTGCGTATCGGACGCGGCTGCGGCATCAATCACTTTAGCGACGAAGCTAAAGGAGCCGGCGTGAACTGTCGTACCGGATATGGCGCCGGTGGTCGAGTTCAATTGCAACCCGCCCGGCAAAGAGCCGGATGCCACAGTCCAGGTGTACGGAAGACTGCCACCGGTAGCCTGCAAACTAGCCGAATACGCAACTCCGGTGGTCGCAGAGGGAATCCCTGTGGTTGTAATCTTCGGTCCTCCCGAGGACGCGGGGCTGATCGAGACCGTGGCCGATGCCAGTTTGCTCGGGTCAGCCACACTGGTTGCAGTCACGATCGCGCTACTCGCCACCGTCACAGACGGAGCCGTAAACAAACCGCTTGCAGAAACTGTACCGGAGGTTGTGCTCCAGACTACGGCAGTATTGCTCGTACCACTTACGTAGGCCGTGAACTGCACGGAGCCTCTTGAAGCAACGCTGGCCCCGGTCGGAGTAATGGAAACGGAAATGGCGGCTGGATTAACGTGCAAGGACAGATTCTTGTCGCCATGGCGTCCAGTAGCGTCACTGGCCGCGATCGCGAATGCATACTGGCCCGCTTGCGAGGGCGTACCCGAAATTACTCCGGTGTTCTTGTCCAATGCCAATCCTGGGGGCAATGACCCGGAGCGCACAGTGAAGAGATATGGGCTGCTGCCGCCAGTGGCATGCACCGTGGCGTTGTACGCGTGTCCTACGGTTCCTGACGGCAGAGAAGCCGATACGCTCAAGCGCTGCTGAGCAGCGCCCCAGGAAGGCGTCGCTGCTAGCGAGAGAATTAGCGCCGCCGCGATCACCGGCAGCATGACTTTGTTCGGAAGTGGTGCGACGGAGAAAAACCGCGCTAACCAACTTGACTTGCTTGACATGAAGAACCCTCGCGAAACGAATTGGGGGACCGCGTTTCGAGTCCTCACCGCCGACTTTAGTCATTCAGGAACATACCTCATAGATACCTTGAGTCCATTGGCCTTCTGGCACTCAGAAGTACATAGTCTGGGGGAGAACGGCCACCCATAGCCGGTGTGGGGGCCAGAAAAGTGGTCGAACAACTGCAACTTTGGCGGGAAATTCGCAGAACTCCGCCTGGCATTCAGAAGTACATGGTTCCCAGAAGAACGGCCGATTCATAGCTAGTTTGGAACAGAAAAGTAGTTAAACAACTGCAGCTTTAGCGCGAAACGCGCAAAAGTAGGCTGCGCGCCGAGGTCGGGTGTAACGGAGGAAGGGAGGAGCTATAACTAGCTAGGTACATGGGTTCGTGAAAATCAGGTTAAGCCTGACGGACAGTTCTCGCGCCCTCAGTTCACGACTTGAAGGGCTTGTGATCCAACAACCAGGATTGCAAAGCAGAGTAGCGGTCGTTCCCCAAGCTTTTTTTCAGGGTAACGCTGAGATGCTGCATGGTTCGTAAACGCCACAAGCCCTGGCCACGGCAGATACGTTTGAATGAGGCTGGGGTGGTCGTGCGCAGGATGGCAATTCTGCCTAACTCGTATAGATCAGTATGAATGTTATTGGCGTGCGCACGACTGGTAGAGAGGGTGCGGTAGCCGGCGCTCTTTACTGTGGCCTGCACCCTGAGGTCATAGCGGCCGCCCGGGCATGAGAAGTGGTTTACGCTGTGCCCCAGGATATCTTCCAGGTACCTCTTGGGGTCTCTGATTTCCGTTTCCAGCGCCGCGTCGTTGAGGTCTGATAGATAAGCGTGCGTGCGCGAGTGGCAGCCAATTTCGAAACCCAAAGCTGAAAGTTCGCGTGCTTGCACTTTGGACAAGTAACCTGGCCGGCCCAGGAAACTGGTGGTCAGGTAGAAAGTTGCGGTAAAGCCGAACTGGCTGAGAACAGGTGCCGCGAGCAGGAGATCGGTTTCGGAGCCGTCGTCAAAGGTGATCGCCACGGACGGTGAAGGGGGAAAGTTCAGCGCCTCACCCACGCTGGCGCCACGCCAACCGGCATCATGCAGCCATTGCATCTGAAAAGTGAATTCTGCGCCGCTGATGACGTATCTTATGTATCCCGGATCGGACTGGCAGAATGACCGTGCGGGCAGTTCCAGTTCGTGGTACATGAGGAAAACAACAGGCGTTCGTCTCACAGGACCTTCGCCCGATGGTGCGGGAATGCAGAAAGGAGCGCGCCGGCTGGCATGCGGTAAGTAAATCTATACGGGAATGCGCCGCAGCTAATCACGGTTTGGACGCAGGGTGGACGTAGTCTTCCAGCAAGCTGAGCAGCTCCTGCTGCAGCTTGGGTCCGCATGCGACCAGACCGGAAAGCAGAGGGTTCTTCTGGTTGCAGCGTAATTCTGTACCTTCAAGAATTTGCACGAAACCTCCGGAGCTGAGCACTAGCGCCGCGCCCGCAGCCACGTCCCACTCATGTTTTGGAGTCAGGGTAAAGGTTATATCTGCAAGCCCGGCCGATACCAGGGCGAGTTTGTAAGCGACCGATCCCATCGGGCGAATCTTGAAGGGGGCGTTCTCAAATGTTTCCCATTCGCCACGCTTGACCTCGCTTCGGCTGGCCAGGACTTGCGCGCCGGCGAGGCTAGTCTTCTCGCTTGCGCGAGCAGGTCGGCCGTTGTACTTGACTCCAGAGTAGATCGATCCAAGAAAGATTTCATTTGTGGCCGGATTGCAGATTCCGCCTGCGACGGGTAATCCGTTCTCCACCAGGCCTACGGAAACGCAGAATTCTGGAATTCCCGCTACAAATTCGCGAGTCCCGTCCAGAGGATCGACTACCCACACGTGCCTCTTGTCCAGGCGGGCAAGGTCGTCAACGCTTTCCTCGGATAACCAGCCTTCGCCCTGGCGCAGCAGGTGCTTGCGAAGTAGAGCATCCACGGCACGGTCGGCCTCAGTGACCGGGTCATGACCGATCTTGTACTCAGATTCGATCTGTCCTGGTGTGAAACGGGTGAAGACTTCACGTGCGGCAGCGAGAGCCGCCTCGATGCGCTCAAGAAATTCCGCTGACAAGCTGGCGTTCATAATCTCCATTCAGGCCCACAGCATGCGGGCACCGGTAGCGAGCAAAATCGCGCACAAAATTCGACGCAGCCAAAGCATCGGCACGCGCGTGCTGAGTTGCGAACCCAGCAGTCCTCCGGGAATCGATCCGATCAGAAGGCAGCCGACCAAACCAAGATCAACATTGCCCAGGTGAAAATGAAGCATGCTGGTGATACCGGTCAGAAGCACGGCGTGAACGATGTCGGTACCCACCATGACCTTGGGGGGATAGCTGTAGAACAGAAGAAGGAGCATCATAATGATGCTGCCCGAGCCTACGGAGGTCATGCCCACCAGGAAGCCGGCGGTCAATCCAATCACCACCATGCCGGCAAAGGATTTTGCCGTAGGCGGGCGATTGATTACCCGCTCTTCAATCCTGCGCTGCATAAGTAGCAGCATGGGAATACAAATGAGCAAGAGTCCCACAGCAGACTTGATAAAGTCGTTGACGCCGGCACCATGGATGCGCCGCAGGTGCTGCAACAGCGAGACACCGAGGATTGAACCCGGAGCACTGCCCGCGGCTAGCGCCAATACGACTTTTCTGCGTACCGTGCCCCGGCTCAAGTGTACCCAACTGCTACCGATCTTAGTGATGAAGTTAAATGCGGCATCGGATCCAACGGCGACAATTGCCGGCACTCGCAGGCCGAAGATCAGAATGGGGAGCAGAAGAACGCCGCCCCCCAATCCGGTCATACCGATCAGGGTCCCGACAATAAATCCGATCAGAACCTTAAGGCCGAGCAACTCCATAGATGTCACGCTGATGATAGTCCCAGTTCAAGAGCCCACGGCAGAGGTCGCGTTTTCTCCACTGACTCCGATGAAGCCCTGCTGTTCCAGGTGCAGAATAATTTCTTGCGCGGCTTCTTCGGCAGTCAACTCCGAGGTGTCGATCACCAAATCGGCATCGCTGGGCACCTCGTAAGGATCAGAGATGCCGGTGAACTCCTTAATGATGCCGGCTCGCGCTTTCGCGTATAACCCTTTGCGATCCCGTTCCTCGCAGGTTTCCACCGGAGTGGCCACGTGCACCAGAATAAAGCCGCCATGGGGTTCGATCATCTGTCGCACCTGCTTGCGCACGGAGTCATAGGGTGCAATGGGCGCACAGACGGCGATACCTCCGTTTTTGGTTATCTCGGAAGCGACGTATCCGATACGGCGGATGTTGATGTCGCGGTGCTCTTTGGAGAAGCCCAACTCGGAGGACAGATGCTTGCGGACCAAATCACCGTCCAGTAAAGTGACCGGGCGGCCGCCAATCTCAAGGAACTTGGTCAACAGCACGTTGGCAATGGTGGATTTTCCGGATCCGGAAAGGCCGGTGAAGAAAATGGTCACTCCCTGTTTGTGGCGGGGAGGATAGCTGCGCCGCAGTTCGCGCACAACTTCGGGATAAGTAAACCAGGCGGGAATTTCGCGGCCTTCGTTGAGGCGCTGACGCAATTCGGTTCCGGAAATATTCAGCACCCGCGCCCCGGCTGGCACCTCGTTGTCGGGCACGTATTTGTCCTGCTCCTCAATGTAGACCATCATGTTAAAGGGCACCATGGTGATGCCAATCTCGGACTCGTACTTTCTGAACAACTCCTGCGCTTGGTACGGGCCATAGAAGGGCTTCTTGTTCTCATCCGCGCCGGGACCGGCATGATCGCGTCCCACGATGAAGTGAGTAACCCCGTGATTCTTACGGATCAAGCCGTGCCAAATTGCCTCGCGCGGTCCTCCCATGCGCATGGCCAGGGGCAGCATGGATAATTTAACGGTTCCTTGCGGATACTTGGAAAGCAGTAATTGATAGCAGCGCACGCGAGTGAAGTAGTCCACATCTCCCGGCTTGGTCATACCCACGGAGGGATGGATAAGGAGACTGGCTTCCACCGTCTTGGCTGCCCGGAAGGTCAGTTCTTGATGCGCGCGGTGCATAGGGTTGCGCGTCTGGAAGGCAACGATGCGGCGCCAACCCAGCCGCGAGAACTCGTTGCGAAGCTCTGCGGGAGAAAGCCGCAGATTTTTGAAATCATAGTGGGTAGGCAACTGCAGGCCTTCCAATCGGCCGCCTACGTACCAGGGATTGGCCTTGTGGATGGCGTAGTCGGCGCCAGGATGCAGTTTGCTGGTTGTGTCAAAGACAGATTCTGCTTCGGCCTTGCGATCAGGTTGCCATATATCTTCCACGTGCAGTACTGCGACCATCACGCCTTCCGGATCGCGCAGGGCCACTTTGCTGGTTCCAGCGGTGAGCGACTTAGCGAAGGCTTCGGTCACGTCGAGAGTAATCGGCATGGGCCACAGCAGGCCGCTCGATAACCGCATTTTTTGGCACACGGATTCGTAGTCGGCCCGGTTCATGAAACCGCGAAGAGGAGAAAATCCGCCGTTGAGCAGCAGTTCCAGATCGCAGAGCTGACGGGCGGTCAGGTCCCACGAAGCCCATTCTTTGGAATGAGCTTTTAGTTCTGCCCCACGCTCGGGCGTGACGATCAGGTTGATGAGTTCACCGCCATGTGGCGGAATAAGATGGCTTGTAGAAGCAGTCAATTACACCTCCCAGTCATATTTACCTTTCGCTGTCGTATGGTGCTGAATCGCAAGGAAATCCCTATGATCGGACACAAGTCGTGATCACGCCAGTACAGCAGCAATTTCGATTCCGCCAAAACTCTCGCTTTCAGCACGTAAGCTACTGAAATAAGGCCGTGCAACGGATCCAGTGTGGGGTGCCGCGAAGCACATGGGCAAAGGTGCAGAGTTTTGCACACCTGTGGTAACCGCGGTCCAACCATTGCAATCAGGGTCTTGCGATCGAAGCGGCCTCCTGTCGAACGGGCGGGGCAGTACTCAATTCATAGCCAAGCGTCTGCATTAGGACGCGCCAGGTGGACTCGATTTCCCGAACTGATTGCGGCGGCAGTTCGCTCTGCCAGTCTCCGGCTTTCGCTTTCCGCACAAAGTTCTTGTCGCTGCGTGTGTCTTTGGTTAACTGCCAATCCTTTGCCTGCGTTTTCTCCAGATTACGCATGTGCTCCGCGGAACTAAGCTCGATGGCCCGCGTCAGGCGCTCCGGGGTTGGATCCATCTTAAGGAACTCGGCGACTTTCACCAATTCGCGCCGCGGATCTTGCAGCATGTCTTCATAGCGCAGCAGGAGAAACCTGCGATTGTGACGCATAGCTAACCAACTGGCGACGTTGTCATACCAGCATCCCCAACGCGGGTCGGCCAGCAGTCCGGAACCAAAATTTCCGCCCATAAATAGTGGCACGAAGTCTTGGATCGCACACGAGTCGGGAAGGATTCTCACTTTGATGGAATAGTGGTAAGCCGACACGGTCACGTCCCGAGGATCGCGGACGATATAGATGACATTGCGATAACGAGGATCGAAACAATCGTGACTCTTAAACATGCGCGGAAGCCGTCGCAGTTTTCGATCGGGAAACATATAAATGGAGGGAATACGGGTTTCCACATTGGCGAAGGTGACAGGTTCATCCTCGTAGATGAGGTTGCCTAACAGAAAACGCGTCCAAGTGTTCCCCGAGCGTGGGTAGGAGGTAATGAACAGGTCATCGGGATAGACTGTCATACGCCTGCCTGCGGGCACCTGGCCGAACGCGATTTCCTTCAAGTGTTTAAGATGTTCCAACACAACCGAACCTCTTTCCAAAAACCGATTTTAGGGGAGCACACCCCGACTCAGAGGCGTCCCATAGCAGTTTCAAGTCGAGAACAAAAGGCATAGCCGAGCTTTTGCATTAAGGTTGGCCACGCATTTTCGATCGCCATGACCGACTCCGGCGCCAAGGCCTGGTTCCATTCCCCTGATTTGGCGGCACGAACGAATGGCTTGTCGGGTCGGGTGTTGCGGGTCAGGATCCAATCCGACGATTGTTTCTTCTCGAGGCTGCGCATCTGCGAGGCCGAGCTGCGCTCGACCGCTTCCTGCAAGCGTTTGGGATCGTCGGGGATATGGAGAAACGCAGCCACCCGCGAGAGCTCGCGAACAGTGTCTTCGAGAATATTCTCGTAGCGCAGGAGCAAGAAAGTCGGCGAACTCTCCCGAGCCGCGAGCCAGGTGGCGACGTGTTCGCCCCACGTGGCGAAATCGTTGAAAAATTCTCCCGTGATGAAACGTGGCACAAACTGATCGATGGGGCAGGTCTCAGGTAAATACTCGCGTTTTATGCAGTAGTGATACATGGATACTGCCACATCGCGTGGATCGCGCACCACGTAAATGACTTTGGGGTACCTGGGATCGAAATATTCGTGGCTCTTGAGAAAACGGGGCCGGGGACGCGTGGACAACCAGCGGTTGGGAAACAGATGGATGCTGGGGATAAGATCTTCGATGTTGGCGAAGGTGGCCGGTGTGTCCGGGTAAGCCAGATTGGCCAATAAGAATCGCGTCCAAGTATTTCCCGAGCGCGGGTACGAGGTGAGGTAGACATCGTCCGAGAGTACGGTCACTGCTCTTCCAGCCAGGTCCCGCCCCAACAACCGTCTCTTTACCTCAAACAAGCGCTGTCTGAGTGCAGGCATACTATGGCCTCCCCGAGTGTCCAGTCACTATGCAATCTCTGGCGGCATCCCCGATGCCAGGCACCTCATGCGCTTGCGCCTGAATACCTGGAGCTATCGTCTTCGCTAGATTCTGTACGCAGGTGGAGAGAAGTTTGAAACACCGGCGTGTCTCCTCGATATCTCCGAAGTAGGGATCGCGAATCTCCGTGGCAGGAGGTGGGTCCCCAGCGAAAGCAATCATCATAAATAACTTTTTTTCAGCCGCGGGGTAATGCGTCAGGATTTTTACTTCATTTTTCAGGTCCATGGTGAAGATGGCGTCGGCATTGCACACCATGTCAGCGGTTAACGTTTGCGCGCGGTGTTCTTGCAGGGAAATGTCGAATTCGTTTGCAACTACGACGGCCCGGGCGTCGGCCGGCTTTCCGGGTTGTGCGTAAAGTCCGGCAGAAACAACTTGGATATCCTTATACCCGGCGCTTTTCACTTCGCGTTTCAACAGTGCTTCGCAAAAGGCGCTGCGCATGATATTCCCATGGCAAACGAAGACGAGTGAGTGGGCGCCACGCGGTGTGCGTTTTCCAGATCGCGAATCCATGCGCAGTATAAGCCTGCGGTAAACGCGGCGCTCGGCACGACCAAAACTCCGGTATTCCAGAATGGCTGTACGCATGCGCTTCGGAAGCAGGTAGTGCGCTACTGCGCTCGCGATGCGTTTAGCAAGCATCCGCAGGGCTCCGGCAACCTCCTGCAGGAACGGCAGTGGATCTGAAAATGACCAAACCGCGTCACGCACGCTGGGCCGCAAATCCAGAGGAACACGGGCCAGTTCCTTCCAGAGCGAGGTTTCAGTAATTCCGGTCGGGCGCGTGAACAGGTCCCCCAAGCGCTCGAGATAACCAGCCGTCCAACGCCATTGCCTTCCCACAGCAATTTCAGTGGATCTATTCCACTGTTCACCGTGGAGTATCTGCCACTGGTAAACGGGGAATTCAACTCCCGCCAGAAGGGGCAGAGCGGTGGTCCCCCAGTAGCGACCGTTCACCTCCATCAACGCAGCTGTCTGATCTTTTGAATTGCGGCGGAATTCGACCATGGCTACGCCTTCCCACTCAAGGGCCCGCAACAAGCGAACAGAAGCATCCAACAAATAGGGATCTGGTTTTTCTGAGATAGCCATGACTGCCACTCCGCCATTGGGTGGCTGTTCTTTCAAGCGGCGATGCTGGAAATGCGCGACGCACTCACCGCGATGGATTAATAATTCAATTCCCACTCCTTCACCCGGGCAGTACTCCTGGACGAGAAACTGCTTAGCGGAGCCATTTTGAGTGAGCCAGTGGAGCAACTCCGCCCGGGATTGGAAGTAAGCAGCTTTCAGTCCGCCGGAATTTTTCGTTTCCGCAGGCTTCAACACCAGCGGAAAATCAAGCGAGGCCGGCAGGTCCTGAGCGGTTGAAACGCAATAACTGCGTGGAACCCGAAGCCCACACTGCTCCGCTGCTTGCAAGGTGAGCCTTTTGTCCAGCACTCGTTCCACGACGGCCGGCGGAGGGCAAGCAATGTGGGTGAGCCCTGTGAGTAAATCGTAGCTGTGGGACAGTACCTGTAAGGCGAGATCTTGCACCGGAATCAGCATTTCATACTTGTTCTCGGCGATCAGGGCCACCAGCTTTTCTGAAAACTCTGCGGCCGCGGACGGGGCGTAGGGCATGGCTATGAACTTGCGTATGGCGCGAGATCGCAGATGCGAATCGGCGGGATGGAGTGCAAGGACGTCCACCGGGATGTGGCATCGGCGCTGTAGAACACGCGCAAGGGGCACGGCAATGCGTGTCACAGCTCCTAAGATCAGCACCGGTCGCGTACTGGGGTTTTTATTCTCCACTACTCGGCTGTCCCTTCGCTTACTTCTGCCGCATATTCGACGACGGCGGGCTGTTCTGGCACAAGTGGGCGGGTCCGGGAGAGGGGTACGAGCTGCTTGCGCCGGCCGTAGGGGCCTTTGACGAACATGAAGTAATAGGCAAATGCCGTGTAGACGAGGCCGCCGGCGGCCGTATGCAGCCCCAGTTGCCAAAGCGTGTGAGGATAAGACCAGCGTCCCAGGACGAGCAAAACGGCAATCATGGGGACGCACAGCAATGCAGGTACTAGGTAGGCTTTGGTCAAAAACGTTCGGACTTTCATGCCCAGAATGCCACACAGGTGTTGGGGCAGAAAAAAGAGGCAGGTGAACATTAACGGAATAGCTGTACCAAGTGCGTCCCCTACGATGCCGTAGTGCCGGACAAGAGCAATGCTGAGCAGGAGATTAACCACCCCTTCCAGGACGACTACGAAAGCCATCGTCCTGTGTCGCGCCATGCCGAATAATACGCGTGGGGAGGTCGCCTGCGCCATGCGAAGAGTTGCCGGGATAATGAGAATCAGCAGCACAGGATAGCTCGCCGGGATGTACTTTGCTCCCATCCAGACCTGGATGATGGCCTTGCCGAGGATGATGACTCCGGCGCAGATGGGAAAGACGATCAGACCACAAGCGCGATTACCCTGGACAAATACCGCGCGTAACTTGTCGATTTCGCCTTTGGCATCGAAGTGGCTGGACATGGGCGTAAATACTTGAGCGAGCGTATCCACCATGCTGGTGCTGTAGTCCACAATGCGAGAAGCAATCGCGAATGGGGTTATTGCCGCAGCCGAAAGAAAGGCGCCGATGACGAGGGAGTCAGTCTTAAATCGCAGGTTGCGAGCCACGGTGAACATGAACGTCACGGAGCCGTAGCTGAACAGGCGCTTGAACATCTCTTTGGTAACGAAGCGCAATCCTATTCGAACGTGCGTAAGGCGGAAGACGTTGAAGGCGTTCGCAAGCTGATTAACCAGGGGCAGAAGAATGGTAATCCAGGTGACCATCAGGAGCCCGAAGCCATGGTCCAGTGCCACCACGATTAGGACGGCGCGCAATATCGTGGTGGTGATATTGATGGAATTAATGAGGTAAAACTTTTGCAAGCCTTCGAGCACGCCAGCGAAGACGCCTAGAGGAAATCCCAATGCAAGTGAAGCACCTACCATCAAGAAAAGCAGCTTGCCGGTGACCACGTAGGCAGGCTGAATATGCACAATCCTGTCTAGATAAAAACTCCCCGCGCTGGTCAGGGCCAATAGTATTAAGAATACGGCGCTGTAGCTGAACAAGCTGGTGCTTATGACACCATTGAGCTCGTCATGTTCGTCCGTAGCGCTATATTTGGCCACGTAACGGACGATCGAAGAACGTATGCCCATATCGAACAGGCCGTAGTAGCCATTGATGGAAAACACCAGTACCCAAAGGCCAAATGCCTCGTCCCCGAGTTTGTGCAGGATGTAAGGGGAAATGACAATGCCGGTGGCAATATTGACGATCAGGCCCAGCCAGCTCGAACCGATGTTCTTAATGAACGCGACTTTGTCGAATCCCTTCATTGCGTGAGGGAAATCTTTCTCTGGAGTTCACAGGACCCAGCTGTTTCTTCGACCGCTAAAGCAGCGGCATAGCCCGGAGCGACGGCAAGACTGTCGATCCACCAGCTCGGAGAAGCGCATGTTTCGGTACGCAGGAGCTGAAGGGGCCGATCGTCTGGGGAAAAGACATCGAATGATTGGAGAGGGACTGAAAGTCCATCGCCCGTTGCCTTGATCACGGCTTCTTTGCGAGCCCAACATTCGAAGAAGGCTGCCTGGCGATGATCCCGCGCAAAGCTGCGCAGCCGTTTTCTTTCATAGGCGGAGAAATATCTTTCGGCCAGATCGTCCACTTCAACGTCAGCGCGGATCTTCTCCACATCAATGCCGATTTGTCGGTTCCAGGCGAATGCCAGCAAGATGACTTCGCCGGAATGAGCCACATTAAAGTGCAACGGCCAAGGAGCGGGTGATTTTTCCAAAGCGGGTTTCCCGTTAGGCGAATATTGAAAAATCGTTTCGCGGGGGGCAATTCCGAGATAGGCGGCAATTATCATTCGCAACAGACCTCGCGCTATGGTGTATTGGTCGCGGTCACGATCAAAACGAAAACGATCGGCGCGGCCAATCTCATCGCTGGCAAGCAAATTGCGAAGATAAGCTATTTCTGGCCTGTGTATCTGAGTATGTGCTCGCCATATATCGACCTGGTCTGGCGCGAGTGTCCGCGCAGGCGGAAGCCACTGCGAGGGATTTTCGGGGCACGGGAGCATTTGGATTCTAAAACCGGGGGGCATTAACAGACCTCGCCGGAAGCGCTAGCTGCAGCGGGGATCTCTACCCGTTGCGACGTTTGTTCACGTACTCGCGTTGGTTTGCCAGCGAAAGCATTCTCGAGTTTGCCAACCAGGCACTTGGCAAGAATTTGTACGGAGGGCTCACGCAGCATGTGTTCATGATGAATGGGAAGAACTACTGCGTCGACGCCACCCCGGGCGCGATCCCCCCAGCCCATCAAGGCGTCGCGCTTGTAGTAGTACGGTTGCTTGGGCCTGCGAAAGAGGGTAACGCGACCCCTAAACTCCGGAGGCACATATCCTTTGTCCGGCCAATAGGCTTGCGTCCACGCCCCCCGACCTTGCTTTCCGACCAGTTTGCGTGCTGCGCGGCCGGCCACTCTGGAGGCAAGGGCGAATCGTTCGGGCCAGCCCCAAGTGCAGACTTGGCGCCAACGTTCCGAGTAATAGGCTAGCTTCCAGAGCAGCGGATGCTGACTGTTTTCTAGCACCCAGGTATCGAAGATCGCGAGCATGCCGACCGCCTCACCCGCCTGCTCGAGTCTACGCGCCATGCGGAGAGCGATATGAGCGCCATCGCACATTCCGCCAAAGTAGTAAGGCCCAGTGGGCTGCACGGTGCGCATGTCTTCGACGTATTCCGCGGCTAAGTTATCCAATTCGCTCCAAGTATAGGGACGCTCGATGGCTATCGGCGTACTCGCTTGAAGTTGGTAGAAGGGAAAAGCGAGCCCCATATGCCTGGCAAGAATGGCATAACCGAGGCCACTCTCACCGGGAGAAATGACAGCAAAGAACGGGGGAACAGAAGGTTTGCCAACTTGAATGGAGATGAGCGTCTTTTGGGTGTCTACTCTAGCTTCCTCGCCCAGAGCTTTGCGCAGATAGCGGACGGTGGCGCCGTGAAAAAGCGTGTTTAGAGCAAGCTGCTTGCCGGTCAGCGTCCGAATTTCGCTCATTAATCGTGCCGCTTTCAAAGAATGTCCACCCAACTCAAAGAAGTCGTCAGTTACACCAATTTGATCCACGCCAAGAACGTTCTCGAAAAGGGCGAGCAACTGCCTTTCCAGTTCATCAGCAGGGGCCTCAGTAGCACGTGCGAGACTTTCACGGGCAGGCGCCGGCAGAGATTTTCGGTCAACCTTCCCATTGGGAGTGAGCGGAAATTGATCGAGAGTCACGAATTGTGTAGGTACCATGTACTCAGGCAACTTCTGCCTGGCAAAGCTGCGCATTTCTGAAGCGTCAACCGTATGCCCGGGCTGTGCACTGACATAGGCAACAATCTGCTTGTCACCCGAAAGTTCGCGGACCAGAACTGCCGCCTGACGAATGGCGGGATTCTGAGTCAAAACGCTCTCGATTTCGCCCAGTTCAATTCGGAAACCTCGCACCTTAACCTGGCTATCAATGCGGCCGAGATACTGCAAATTTCCATCCGGGAGATAACGAACCAGGTCTCCGGTCAGGTACAGTCGCGAGCTTGGATCGTTGCTGAATGGGTTGGCGAGGAAACGATCTGCGGTCAGGTCGGGGCGGTTGCGATAGCCTCTGGCAAGGCCATCTCCGCCTATGTACAGCTCGCCCGCCACCGCCGGCGGCAATAAGCGGCGGCTCTTGTCGAGCACATACATCTGAGTATTCCCAATCGGTTTCCCAATAGGTGCCATCGACCAACTGACATCCCGAACCCGATAAACCGAAGACCAGATCGTGGTTTCAGTTGGACCATACATGTTCCACAATTCACAACAGCGTGGGAGAAGTTCCTGTGCGAGTTCGCGAGGCAGCGCTTCGCCACCGCAGAGGATTTTTAGCTGGGAATTACCGGCCCATCCGGATTCGAGGAGCAATCGCCAAGTCGCGGGTGTGGCCTGCATAACGGTTACGTCGGAATCGAGCAGGCGGCGCAGAGCATTGCCGTCGCAGGCCTGTTCGCGCGTCGCCATCACGATGGTTCCGCCGCATACCAGAGGTAAGTAAAGTTCCAGCCCGGCGATATCGAACGACAAAGTGGTCACTGCGAGAAGCACATCTTTACTCTCGAACCCCGGTTCGATCCGCATGCTGGTCAGAAAATTGACCACGCTGCGATGCTCGATCTCTACCCCTTTGGGCTTACCCGTCGAACCGGAAGTGTACAGAACGTAGGCAAGGTCGCTAGCGAGAACTTGCCATGGCGGATCGGTTTTATCTTCCGCGGCAATTTTGCTCCAATCCGAATCCAGGCACAGCATTTCTACGTGATCAACGGGCAGGCTTTCCCGCAACTTTTCCTGGAGCAAAATCAGTTCAACGTTCGCATCCTGCAGAATAAAGGCAATGCGGTCCCGAGGATAAGCTGGATCCAAAGGAACGTAACCGGCACCTGCCTTCAACACACCAAGAAGGGCTATGGGGATTTCCAGCGAACGCTCCAGATAGATGCCCACTAACGACTTCGAGCCGATGCCACGCTTCCGCAGATAATGTGCGAGTTGATTGGAGCGCAGGTCGAGCTCGGCATACGTCAGCGTCTGATCGCCGAACCTAACCGCTTCGGCTGCCGGAGATCTTTGCGCCTGGGCCTTGCACAAATCTTGAATGCAGGTTTTTGGATATGGCAGCTGGGTGGAATTCCAGTCTGCCAATAATTGACAGCGCTCAGAGTCGGCGAGCAGGGGTAAGTCAAAGATGTGTGCATCGGAAGCGAAGCACATGCCTGAGAGCAGCTTCAGGAAGTGTCTGCCAATTCGCTCGACGGTCTCACCAGAGAATAACTCGGCACTGTAAGAGAAGCTCAGTTCCAGGCCATCGTTTTTTTCGGTGACACGTAGGCTGAGATCGAGCATCTCGGTAGCAACGTTCACGGGCAGGGCAGCGACCCGGAGTCCTGCAAACGCGGGTAAGTCAGGCACACGTTCAGAGACAAACCTCACCTGAAACACCGGGTTGCGGCTCAGGTCTCGGCAGATAGGCAGGCAGCTCAACATTTTGGAGAAGGGCAAAGCTTGATGGCTGTCCGCATCCGTGCAGGCCTGCTGTACCCGATCCACGAAGTCGCGAACCAGAGGATTTCCGGAGGCGTTTATCCTTAGTGGAATATGTTTTTTAAACGGCCCTATGCAGGTGTGTGCTCCGGCAATCGTTCTTCCCGGCAGTTCCGTTCCCAGGATGATGTCTTCCAGCCCCGTGTATCGGCACAGGAGAGTAACAAAAGCTGAGAGCAGGAGACCTCGCAAGGATTTTGGGTCCAGGCGCCTGCGGTCGTGAAGTTCGGCGCGCAGCGAGTCCGGGATTTCCAGGGTGTAGGTGTTGCCACGAAAGCTGGGCTCGGGTGGACGGGCGTAGTCGGTGGGCAGTTCGACTGCGGTCGCGAGGCCTTCCAGCTGTTTTTTCCAGAAGGCGAAGTCGCCGGCGCATGCTTCACTGCCCAGATATTCTTTTTGCCAAGCGGCGTACTCGGCATATTGGGTATTGGGCTGGACAGTGACCTTGCTGGAGCGATGAATACGGCTGTAATGTTGAGCGATTTCGTTCAGCAGTATGCTGGCTGAATCAGAATCGCAGACGATCTGGTGAGTAGTTACGGACAGGGCGTAATTGTGTCTTCCCAGCGCCAGAAGCGTAGCCCGGAACGCAGGCTCCGCTTCCAGATCAAATGCCGTAGCCTGGTCGTGCATCGCCAGCCGCTGCAACCGATCCTCGCGGTCTGACTCGGGGATAGATGTCAGATCCACAAACTTGAGGATTTCAGAGGGGCGAGCGGCAGGAATCTGCACGAGCTCGCCCGCCGCAGTGGTAAACCTCGAATCGAGAATGGGATTCGCGTCCAACACTGCGTGAATACTGGCTTGCAGTGCTTCGGTATCTAAGCGCCCTTTCAGAAATACGGAAACGGAAACGTTAAAAGCCGTGCGCGCGTGTTCAAGCTCATTAAGTACCCAAAGCCTCTGCTGTTCCAGGCTGGTAGCTGAGCCCCTAAGGTTCTGGTTCTTATTCATAGCAGAGATTGTTGTCACCATCCTGGAGTGCCTGTCCAAACCTTCGCTTCTTGCCGCTCAACAGGCGGGCAGAGGATGTGGATATTTGCCGGGCGGGCTTGTTCCCAGCTCAACAGTCGCCAGTTGCTACCGAGTGCGCGCCGGCCAGAAGGAAGCAACGTGGCAGGATATTGCAAAAATGGCTCCCCAAGTACGTTCCTCAGATCAGAGCCGGTGCGTTCGGAATTATTTTTCCGAGCAGTCCAGTTCGCCCATGGTAGCAGGGGACCACGCCCACAGCAAAACCCGGCCTGCGGGTGTGCGCGTTCATCCGCAATCTTGACGGGATGGTGCCTACCACCGGAGAGACAGGCCGACGGGCCGGCGGTTCGACTGGTGTAATGAACCACTTCCTTGAACTCCCCCAATGAGCAGTTACTGTGCAATTTCGCTTCCTTCGACCAACTGAAAAGATAACCTAAGTACATGAAATCAATAGTAGATCTGCTTGCTCCGGCACATTTCAAGAGCACCTGGTGTGCAAAGAGTTGCACGTTGAAAATGGCCTTCCATCAGCCTTGCCCTGAGATGCTGAAACAGTGGGCTATGTAGACACCGATAGCGGATAGACTTGAATTGGCGAATATAGCACCATACGCACGGGTACCCGGTTAAAGCGGTAAGACCATTGCGTCCAGAGCGTTACCAGACATGCAACTTTCTGTGACCTTGTGGGTTTGATGTACAAGATTTAAGATGCCTGTCGGCCGCCTCGGTGCACGATCCGGCTGGCGCGATGTGTATGGCAGAGCTCGTGCTCAGAATACTTGTGGAAATGACCGCTTTGCTTGCAAAGGACAGTTTATGTACTACAAATGGGTGGGTATCGCGTGGCTGGCACTAGCGTTCCCGGCAGTGGGGCAGACCAATTCGCATAAGGTTTCGACAGTGCCAAAGTCGGCGCGCGCAATGCACTCACACGCCAGTTCGCACGCCGACATCCACATGGTCGATCAGTCGAAGGCTTTAGACCAGCAACTAACCAGAATAGAGCGGCAAGCAGCGCTGGCTCAGGCAAGCTCGAACCGCACCGCGCGGGCGAAAGTCTCTGCAGCGATGACCGGCAAGTCAGTACTTCCGCAGAAGAATCCTCCTATCAATTTCCAGAACAAGGTTCCCAAGGCGAGCCTACATAGCTCTGGCACTTCGCGGTCCGGCGGGAACATGGGCCAACTGGGGGGAAGTCACGGCTTACGCACGCGTTAGCCTTTCTCAGGAGTGCTTCAAATCGGCGTAGATGTGGACGGCTGCCAGTTCCTCGTTTGCGGTAATCACAATCTTCAGCTTGTCGGCCGCGGCCAAGTGAGTTTGGCGAGAGCTCTACCTTACCGCGCGCAGAGGCAGCATGGCGGCAGCGTCGATTAGTTCAACATTACGCAACCAATTGTAGGTATGCACAGCGCACAAGGCTTTCCAAGCCGAGGGCGTAACCGTTAGGATCGGCCGCTCGCGGTATCTGGCTGTGGAAATCTCGACCACTTCATTCAAGGTAAAGCTGTAGCCGTAGGTCGGAGCACAACTTTGGCTGGGCCGAATCCAGCGCTCGCCAGTGCGGAAGATTTTCCCGGCGCCGCGGTTGTTATGTACATCGCAGGAAATCGGGTTGTCAGGATGGAATCGCCAAGGCCCGGTCAAGGACTCCGAATAGAAAAGAAACAGGCAAGCGGTTAAAGGATTCGGGTCCACATTGGTGGTCATCATCCACCAAAGTCCGTCATGCTTCCAGACGCTTGTATCAACAAACTTGCCGCGCAGAAGATTGGCCACCGGAGTCCATTTGTGGGGAAAAGCCAAGCAGCGATACAGATCAACCGACTCGGAATCGTAAGCTTCCGGAATCATGAAAACGTCATTTCCGTCCCGGAAAATATAGGGATAAGAGTGGTGCCGTCCTGGGGTATCGAGACACCGAACCGAGGGTCCAATCTGCCCATCGCTGCCGATCTCTGCAGCAGAAATCCAGGCACGCTTTGCCTGATAGGAATACTCTTCAAAGAACATCCACAGCCGGTCCTGATTTTCGAAGGCGAAAGGATCTGCCCAGAAATAACCACGGGGAGCTTCGAGCCAGCGAAAGTGCGCCAGATCCGCCTTGGATTCGGTTTCAAAAAGCGGCTTCGCGCCTATGCGAATGCCGATCTTCCAATGTTGTACGCGGGGTTGGTGAAAGCGAGTGACGACACTCTTTTTCAGAATGGTGGGTACTAACCAGCGCAGCATTTCCGCGTTGCCTGGAGCGTGATAATGCAACCTCTTGCCCTGGTAAGGTTGCGGTGACAGGGAATGCTGGCCCAGGTAATCCCATCCGAAGCGGTGCAGTTCGTTGAGTTTGCGGATCACAAGTTCGCTCGCACCCCAATAAGGAGCGAACCGGCTAACAGCCATGCTGGCGGTCTTCGGCCTTGCAAAAACAGACTTGCCCAGCACCAGTTTTCCGGCCGCAGCTCCCGAATTCGTTTCAAGAGCTATCGTCGCAGTTGGCGAGTTTTCAGACATCTCCCAGAACTCTATGGATTCGCCGCGGTACAAGGCGGGATCACCATAGCGATAGGACCATATGCCGAAGCGGGCAGCGGTCTGAATGTCGCCTGCAACTGGGTCTGAACTGAAGTTGAGGATCACGTCCAGCCCCTTGGATCGCAGGTTGAGAAGACTTTCCGGTGATAGGTTTTCTGCATGTGCAATATCGATGCGCATCGATTCGATGCCACTCAACAACTCTGAGCAATCAATGCGCTCCAGAGGATCATGCGGCGTCTTTTTGTGACGGTCCAGGCTCAGGTACAGGTTGTACAAGGCATGCCGGAATTGTCGGCCGGTACCTGCCCTGGTGTGAACACCACCCTTATATAGAGCGGGACTTGCGGAAGGCGGATGGTTGCGAAATAGAATGATCTCCAACTTCGCGAAGTTGCTGGATCTTATATCCTCCAGCACGGCAGCAAAACATCTCTCCAAATAGGTGTTGTCCACTAGAACGCCAATTCGCAATGCCGGACCTGCTCCAGAGGAAAGACGCCAGACGGAATTGCGAGTGATGACCGTACCCTGGGAAACGGCTTGCTGCCTGATTTGGGTTGACTCAACAGTCATCGGTGGGCAAGGGCTGCTTGGCTGTCGCGATTGTCACGTCGCGCTCTATTGCTGTCAAGTAAGCGGCCGACAAATTCCTGGATTTTCTGCAGGGTGTCAGCGGGAAGAACGGGCCTTTTGGAGGACTAGTGTGAAAGTAATTGCACAAAGCAGAGCTTCGAGGAGCTGCTTCTGTCCCATAGCGCAGAACGATCGTTGCATGTACATCTCGCTCTGCATGACATTGAAAACGCTTAGAATGCGCCCATTTGACAACAATAAAGCCGGGGCTATTCTTGCAGGCGGTTGTCGTATGATGCAATGGGAGGCGGCAGAAAAATTGCATGATAACGAGGTAGAGAATGACGACAACTTGGCAGAACAGAGCAGCGAGATGTGATCGTCGCCGAAAAGGCCTATGACAGCAGTGCCTGCCAATCTTTTGGCGAACGATGTGGTTGCGCGTGAATTCACGGTGTCTGCCTTGCAGGGCGGAATCGAGATCGTCGAGCGAATTGCCGATGAATGGCGCGATCTCTGTACGCGTGCAGTTAATGACCAGCCCTTCTACCGGCCGGAATGGATCCGCGCTTATCTTCAGGCGTTTGCGCCAACGGCTAGAGTTGTGCTTGTAACGGTTCGTCGGGATGGCATCTTGCAGCTGCTCTTGCCCCTCCTGAAAGAAAGAGCCTGGGTGGGGGGTGTTGCATTGCGCAGGCTTCGCTCTCCGGTGAACAGCCATCCAGGGCGCTTCGATGCAGTACTCGGCGAGGAATCAGATCGCACAGCCGTGCTGGGAGCCGCCTTGGACTACCTGGCGCGACTCCCTGGCTGGGATCTGCTGGAAATGCACTTTGCGCCCGCCAACAGCACCATTGCTGAATTCGTGTCCACCGCCCGGTCGCGCAATTTTCGGTGCGTGGAAGTTCCGTTGTTTGCGAGCCCATTTATTGCGGTTCCGCGCAATAGCGACGGCCTCAAGCGCATGCCTCCCAACAGCAAATTGAGAAGCCAACTGAAGCAAGCGCGGCGTCAATTGGAACAGAAGTCTCCGCTCACGCTCCGGCGCCTTAATCATCTCGACCGCGAGGCGCTCCGCCGTTTTTACGAACTTGAGGCGAGTGGGTGGAAAGGGCAGCAGGGAAGTGCAATCCTCTCCCACGCATCTACCCGGCAATTCTATGACGAGGTGGCTGAGGCAGCTGCGCGCTCAAATTCTTTCTGCCTGTACCTGCTGGAGTGGAATGGTCAGCTGCTTGCCGGTCACTTCGGCCTTGTACACAAGGGGAGATACTATTCGCCCAAAGTCGCGTACGACGAAAATCTTAAGAAATATGCGCCCGGGCATCTGATTCTCGCGGAGATTTTGAACGACTGCGCCAGTCGCGGCATGGAAGAGATCGATATCACCGGACCGTGCGATGACTGGAAGATGAAGTGGACTGCCGATTCCCGCGCAAATTATTCATACTTTTTGTTCGCCAAATCCATACGCGCAAGGGTGGCTCATGCAATCCGCTTTAAGTTACGGCCTGCCCTGGCGGCGCTCATCCGAAAGCAAAGGCGTGCGGCATGAGGTCTCCGGTACTAGTCCTTGCCGCAGTACCACGGATGGCCACTACCGTTGCTCGTTCTCTTCACCGGTACGGCATTGCCGTCGACGTCGCCACCTTTTCAGCAATAGAGCCGCGGATTCGTTCCAATAGTGTGCGACATTTCTTCCGAGTTCCCGACCCGGACGTCAGCCAAGACGACTTCGTGACGGCTTTATCCCGATTGATTCAGCAGTATGGGCACGACCTGCTGATTCCGGGAAACGATGTAGCCCTAACCGCCATCGCTGAGAACTACGATCATTTTGACGCCTTGCTCAAGCTGGCCTGCCCGTCCCCGCACGTGGTCGAGCGTGTGCTGAACAAAGAAATAACTCTCGCGATCGCGAGCCAATGCGGACTCGAGACACCCAGGTCGGTACTGCTGGCCAACACCCATCAATTACCGGAGCTTGCGCGGGAAGTGGGATTTCCTTGCGTTATCAAACCCGGACAAAAGCAGCGCGTCGAAGATTTCAAAACCCGCGTCGTGCGGGACCATAACGATATTGCGAGATCCTTCCCCGAGCCGCGAGAGTTCAGTCCACCTATGCTGTTGCAGGAATCTTGTCCCGGGGTGGGCGTAGGGCTCGAAATCCTGATGCATGAAGGCAAGTGCCTGGCGGTCTTCCAGCATCGCCGTATCAAGGAATATCCCCACGCTGGCGGGGTTGCTGTACTGGCGGTCGCCGAGACTCCAGGTCCCGCGCTGGTGGATGCCTCTACACGACTTCTGCAAGCGCTGGAATGGGACGGGGTTGCTATGGTGGAGTTCCGGGTTGATCCGAGTACCGGCAGAGCTGTGTTGATGGAGGTGAATGGGCGTATCTGGGGAAGCATCTCCCTTCCGGTTCTTGCAGGCATGGATTTCCCCCTTTACACCTGGCAGTTGTCGCAGGGGCAAGAGCCGCATGTTCCGGAGCACTACGCCGTGGGCACGCGGTGGCGCTGGACCGCGGGCTACCTGCAGAGACTGAATGGCCTGATTCTGGCGAAACTGAAGGGCCGAGCTTCCGGTTCACTGATCCGGGAGCTATGGGATCTGCGTAGCGACTTCGGCGGCTCGACGCGCGATTCGCTGTGGAATCTGCGCGACCCGATGCCTGCTATTTATGAACTACTTACTACCGTTCGGGCCATAGTCATTTTTGATATAAAAGCCATGATCACCGAATGTTCCCGCCGACTCGTTCCGGGGCGACGGCTGGCAGAAGGCCCGCTGAAAAGGCCCGCGGAACCAAATCTTTAGGAGAGTGCAGATGGTCAAAATCCTAGGCGGAATTCAGCATGCGTTTCGAGTTTTGTTGGGGAAGAATCCGGCGCGGCGGGCGCTTACAGTCATGCCTGGGGACGTGTTCATTGTGTCTTACCCCAAGTCGGGAAACACGTGGACTCGGTTTTTGATCGGCAACCTGGTTCATCCCACTGAGCCGGTTACCTTCGCCAATGTCGAAGAGATTCTGCCATCGATTTATGTGCATCCGGACCGCGTTTTGCGCCGACTTGCGCGTATTTTGAAGAGCCACGAAGCTTTTGATCCACGCTATCCCAAGGTTATTTATATTGTGCGCGATCCCAGGGATGTCAGCGTGTCCTACTACCACTACTGCCGCAAAAGAGGATGGATCAACGAGGGTTGTACGATCGCCGAATTTGTTCCGCGTTTTTTGGCGGCCGAATTCGAAATTCATTTCGGGACTTGGGCCGATAATGTCATGAGCTGGGTGGCCCTGCGCAGCGGCAACCCCAATTTCTTATTGCTGCGCTATGAAGATATGATCGCGCAAAGCGACGTCGAACTGGCGAAAGTGGCACGATTCCTGGGAATAGAGGCAACTCCTGAACGTATCGCACGCGCAGTCGCTCTGAGTTCCGCCGACCGTATGCGCGAGCTGGAGAAAAAAGAGGGCGACAACTGGGCATTGACGAAGGGGACCCGTAAAGATGTGCCGTTCATTCGTGCGGCGAAGGCCGGAGGTTGGCGTAACAGCCTTTCCGCGGCTG
>DASUWH010000074.1:0-122868 GCA_036378535.1 Terriglobales bacterium
ATTCTGGTCGTTATGATAAAGATTGTTGCTGTCATCGGAGAAATTCGTTTTGATGATGTCCGGCCAGCCGTCACGATCGAAATCGGCCGAATCGACTCCCATGCCGGCCTGTTCGCGTCCATCGGAACTGTAGGCAATGCCGGCGACCGCGCCCACTTCGGTGAATCCACCTTTGCAATCGTTGTGATACAGGAGGCTAGGCGAGGAGTCGTTGGCAATATAAATGTCTTCACATCCATCCTTGTCATAATCGAGCCACAGCACACCCAGACCGTAATAGCCGTCAGGATCGATGTTGAGCTTATCGCTGACATCGGTGAAGGTTCCGTCACCATTGCTGTGATAGAGACGATCACGCGAACCTTTCAGTCCCCGTGGACCACAGGAGACCGGTATACCCCGATATTGACAGAACGGGCCTTGGCCGAAGGCAGGGAGGTGATCGAGGTCCAGGTCAACGTAATTGACAACATATAGATCCAGATGTCCGTCGTTGTCGTAGTCGCCAAAAGCGGCGCTGGTTCCCCAGCGGCCGGCATTGCCGACGCCGGCTTTCGCAGTCACATCGCTGAATGTGCCGTCGTGATTGTTGTGGTAGAGAGCGCCGCCATCGAGGTAGGTAATGTAGACATCCTCCCAACCATCGTTGTCATAATCGCCAACGGCAACGCCGAAGCCCCATCCGCAACGGCGGAAGCCGGCCTTGGCGCTCACGTCGCTAAACGTTCCATCATGATTGTTATGGTAGAGGACCGGGTAATGACACTTGCCCGCGCGCATGTCCTCCAGCGTTGAGCCGTCGATGAAGAGGACGTCCATCCAGCCATCGTTGTCATAATCAAAGACGGCCACACCGCCACACATGGATTCCATGATGTAGCGTTTTTCGGGCCCGCCGCAGGTGAGATGGAAATTGATTCCGGAAGCACGAGCCACATCCACGAAATTCGGAGATGTCGTAGCAGTCTGCGGGGCTTTGACAATTGAGGATGGGCGGGCGGCAGGGTGCTGGGAAAAACCAGCCAGGGCCATAATCGTCGTCATGCCGGCGACGCAGACCGCCGCGGAGAAGGTGCCAAGTCGCATCAGTGCGCGCGGCCGGTGGCCATTCCTCCACTCGTCACCTGGGACCTCTTCAGCTCCGCAAAGCGCTGCATCTCTTTCTGCGATTCTTCATTCTGGCCCAACTTGGCCAAGGCTCGCGCCAGCAGGAAATGAGGAGAGGGATCAGCAGGATTTAACTCGATAGCTCTCTGCAAAGCGGCGGCACCCGCTCCGGTTTCTCCCTCGGAAATCAGCGCCTTACCCAGGTCGTAGGCAGCATCCGGATTTTGGGGATCGAGTTGCGCGGCTCGCTGCAGATGCGGCAGAGCGCTTTTGGAATCTCCCGAATCGAGCAGCACGCGTCCCAATTGATATTGCACCTCACGATTATCGGGTGCGCGCACAACTTCTTTTTCATATTCGCTGATCGCCTGTTGATTCTGGCCCATGCTGGCATAAGCAAATCCGAGATGGTAATGGGCCAGGGGCGTATCCGGCGCAAGGCGCAGAACGGTACGGAACTGTTCGATTGCCTGCAGGGTGCGGTTGCTATTCAGATAAGCCCGCCCCAGCAATACGTGGGTTAAGGGATGGTTGGGCTTGATTTTTGCCGCCGCCTCGAGTTCAGTAGCCGCCGGGGAATAGTGCCCTCCAGCGAGGTGCACCAAGGCAGTATCGTAATGAGTGCCGAAGTCATTCTGCCTTAGGCGCCCCGCCTGCTGCAATTCCGCCAGGGCCCGCGGAAGGTTACCTGATTTGAAGTAAGCGAGTCCCAGATAATGATGCGCGTCGGGATCTTTTGGCCATCTTTCGGTAGCCTCCTGACCAAAGTGCTGGGCCTTGTCGAGTGCACCCGCTTCCAGGTAAGCCATCAACAGCCGGTTTGCAACCTCGAGGCTGTCGGGCGCAGCTTCTTGGGCTTTCTCGAGCTCGGCGATGGCACCGGCGTAATCACCGCTCTCCAGAGCTGCCTGCCCTTGGGTCAGGTCAGGTTGCGCTTGCGTGGGAACCGCCTGGGCGTAAGCGGCCGAGACCAGAGTTGCCACGAGAATGTAGCTGAGAAAGTGCCTCAAGATGTGGTTCCAAAGACCTTGCCGACATGCTAAACCGCGTGCTGCTCACGCGCAACGACGCGACTGTACGGTTTCATCATTGCCTGAATTCCGCATCCAGCTTATCTAGCTGGCGCGGTTGTCGCCGAAATCGAACCGGACTCAAGCAAGACTATTAGATTCAAACAGTTAGAGTTGCAACCTTTAAGTAGCTGGTGCATCAATATTATTTGGAGCTGATCTGGACCGAGTGGACGACAATCCAGGTGGCTCTCACCTTCTATGAGTAGTCCATCGAAAAATTGGCTTCAATTATATGTCGACGCGATGATGGAGAAGGATCCATTCAAACGCCTGAACCTTGTACGCGAGTTAAGGAGTCTGCCAAAGGAGGATGACTCTGGGGAAGCGTTTGAACCAGCAGCAGTTAAACCGCGCAGAAAGCACAAACCTGTGCGTCACAGGTGAACGTGACTGGCGTGAAATGGGGGCTGGACTGTCGGCGCGAAACATTTGTGAGAGATCGGCATAGCTTTGTTCCGCCATCGAAACATTAATCTTGTTCAGCCAGAAGCTCATTGCGGGAAGCTCACCGCGCGCATTTAATGTGAAAGTTACAGAGCACGGGGTTCTAGAATCTCGTCCATTGAGTCTCTAACCTGAACACCGCAACCGAGTTACTCATCTTTACAAATCTTCCATCAAGAGTTCTTGAATCAGAACACCTTTTTTTGCTAAGAATTGCATATGGCAGGGGTGATTTCAGCCTGAATCTGATTTGTGGGTGAAAATGCGGAGGCCACTCCGTCAAGGTAATCTGAATCAGAAGGATTAACTCCTGTTTGCAAAAATCCGGCGCCTACGGGACTGACAGTTCCGCCGGTGTAAGATCTCGAACCTCCTAGCCAAGATTCTGGAGTTCGGATGTTGTGGCTTAGTGGAGCGGAAGGTCGTACCGTAGTTGTTTCGCCGCTGTTCCCTTCTTCCCGGTTTTGGCCAACTAGCGCTCTGCTTCGATCTTTCTGCTGTATCACCCATCACAGACATTTTCTTGCCCCTTAAAGAAAATCAGCAAACCGCCGGAGGAATACATGGCGACGAATTTAGTCAAAATTGAAAATGAAAGTGAGATCAAGAACCGCCTGGAGGCAGAGCGCGCCCGCCTGCGCAAGATTGCCGGACTCGACCGGCCGGAGCATTTTCATCGTCCGGTCGAGCGTGCATTCACGGCGGACGAACGTGACCGCGTCACCATTCTGTTTGGCGGGTTCACGTGGAAACATGAGGATCTGATTCGCGCCGTCTTCCAGGGCTGCGGTTATCGTTGCGAAAAGCTGCCGGTACCCAACGTTGCCGCTTTCCAGACGGGAAAGGAATTTGGCAACAACGGGCAATGCAATCCGACGTATTTCACGGTCGGAAACCTGGTGCAGTATCTGCAGTTCCTGGAGAAAGAAGGCCTATCGCGCCAGAAGATTCTGGATAACTATGTGTTCTTCACGGCTGGATCTTGCGGACCCTGCCGCTTCGGCATGTACGAGGCTGAATACCGGTTTGCGCTGAAGAATGCAGGCTTCGACGGCTTCCGCGTTCTGCTGTTCAAAGACAGTGATGGAATCAAAGCGGCGTCCGGCGAGCCCGGTCTGAAATTTACCGTTGATTTCGGCTTCGGCATGTTGAACGCCATGCACCTGGGCGACGTTCTGAACGACATCATCTACCAGATTCGTCCCTTTGAAGCGAAAGCCGGAGAAACCGACCGCATCTTCCGAGAGGCGGTGGATGGACTGTGCGATGACCTGAGAAGTCGCGACTCGTTTGAAATTGAAGAGCGCGCGCCGCAATGGGCAAAGCCCAAGTTCAAGAACAATAAAGTTCTACGCAACACCTTTAACGTGTTCGGCAAATGGCACGAGCACATGTGGGGTAAGGACTATCTTGCGGCGCTCGACGCGGCCAGTAAGAAGATCAACTCCATCGAGGTGGACCGCACACGCGTGAAGCCGCTGGTGAAAATTACGGGCGAGTTCTGGGCGCAGATCACCGAAGGGGATGGCAACTTCCACATGTTCGAATTCCTGGAGCGCGAAGGCGCACAGGTGCTGGTCGAGCCGATTGCGACCTGGGTCGCGTACCTGATGTATCAGGCCAAGGCTCATGCCAAGGCGAAGTGGCCGGTGAACCGCCCCCATCGCAATCCCGAGTGGTACGAAGTCAAGAAGCAGTTCGCTAACTACATCGGCTTGCGCAAGAAACTGTGGGGTATTGGCGCGGGCGAGCATATGTGGAATTTCTTCTATCACCGCACCATCAAGCATATGGGTGGAATTACTCATCACCTGGCGCCGCAGGCGGAACTGGCGCACCTGGCCGATCCTTTTTACAACCAGTTCGCGCGCGGCGGTGAAGGACACCTGGAAGTGGGCAAGAACGTCTACTACACCATTCACAAGATGTGCCACATGGTGCTGGCACTGAAGCCGTTCGGGTGCATGCCGTCATCGCAATCCGATGGCGTGCAGTCGGCGGTCATCAACAAGTTCAAAGACATGATCTTCTTGCCGATCGAAACCTCGGGTGAAGGCGAGGTCAATGCGCATAGCCGGGTACAAATGGCATTGGGCGAAGCCAAGGTGAAAGCGAAGACAGAGTTCGAGCAATGCCTGAAATCAACCGGCAAGAGCATGAACGAGATTCGCGATTACATCGAGGATCATCCTGAGCTGAAGCGACCGTTCTATCACGTGCCGCATCGCGAGGGAGTAGCCGGCACGGCGGCGCAGTTCATCCTGCACGTCAGCAATCGAATGGATAAGGACACGCGCTTCTGGAAACGCTCGCGCGTGCCGAGCGCGGCAGTTCCGGCAACATCCGGCGACTAGAAAACAAATCCCGCCGGGAGCGGCGAGAACCTGGAGTTTCTTTGTTCTTCTCGGCGCACTCAGCGGTGAATCGTTGTCTTGCTGTTTTGCTTACGAGTACCCGATGGAGAGATGAAGTGCACGATCATAAAGGTCCGCAACTGATTCAGATCGCTCCCCTGGAAGGTGCAGTCCTGCCGGTTGCCCAGGCGAAGCCCGGGCAGAAACCGCACGATCACGAGACCCGGTTCATGGTCGGCCTGGATGTTGGTTCTACGACTGTGAAAGCCGTGGTCGTGGACGCGGGCAGCGACCAAGTTCTGTGGCAGGACTACCAGCGCCATGAGACCAAGCAACCGGAGAAGACGCTTGAATTCCTGAAGCGCATGGAGAAGGGTCTTGGGATCGATCGCCACAACACGCGAATGTTCCTGACTGGCTCCGGTGGCGGCGGCATCGCGGATCAGATCGGCGCAAAATTCGTGCAAGAAGTGACGGCCGTTTCTCTGGCAGTCGAGAAACTCCATCCCGAGGTGTATTCGGTTATCGAGTTGGGCGGTCAGGACGCGAAGATTATCGTCTTCAAAGATGACGACGAGACGGGCCGAAAGAAAAAGATTCCGTCCATGAACGACAAATGCGCCGGCGGCACGGGCGCAGTCATTGATAAGATCAATGCGAAGCTCAAGATTTCCGCAGAAGCCTTGTGCCAGCAGGGTTATCACGGAATCAAGCTGCACAAAGTTGCCGGCAAGTGCGGGGTATTCGCAGAAACCGATATCAACAGCCTGCAGAAGGTGGGAACGCCGCCCGATGAGTTGATGGCCTCTCTTTTCGAGGCTATCGTCCTGCAGAACTTGAGCGTGCTCACGCGTGGAAACACATTGCGCCCACACGTTCTCTTGTTAGGTGGTCCCAACAGCTTTATACGCGGAATGCGGGAAGCCTGGCAGGCCAATATTCCGCGCATGTGGCAGGAGCGCAAAGTTGCTGTTCCGGACGGCTCCAAACCGGAAGACCTGATCAAGGTTCCGCAAAACGCGCAATATTTCGCAGCCCTTGGCGCCATTGAATTCGGCCGCGCTGAGGACGATTGCATTGGGTGCTATCGCGGGTACGATCAACTCATTCATTACATCGATTTTGGTCGCCAGGAGGAGAAGGCGAAATCCGGCGGAAAGGGGCTGGTCGAAACACCTGCCGACCTCGACAGTTTCAGATCCGCATATCGCCGGCCGAAATTCGCGCCCGCATCTTTTCAGAGCGGAACCACAGTGGCAGGCTTCATTGGGATCGACGGCGGCTCGACGTCGACCAAGGCCGTTCTGCTAAATGAGAGCGGAGACATTCTCTGCAAGTCGTATCAGCTCTCGAACGGCAATCCCATTCAAGACACGATTGAGATGTTCGAGAGCCTGCGCGGGCAGGTGGAGAAACAGAACGCAAAGTTGGAAGTTTTAGGCGTTGCGACCACCGGGTACGCCAAAGACATTTTGAAAGATGTTCTCAAAGCCGACGTGGCTCTGGTCGAGACTGTAGCGCATACGGAATCAGCGCTCAAGTTCTACGAAGATCCGCACGTCATTGTGGATGTTGGCGGGCAGGATATCAAGATCATCATCCTGCACAACGGCCGGGTTAAGGACTTCAAGTTGAACACGCAGTGCTCGGCCGGAAACGGGTACTTCCTGCAATCCACGGCGGAAGGATTCGGGCTGAACGTGAATCAATATGCGGACCTCGCTTTTTCGGCGCAGGCTATGCCGGTGTTCGGTTATGGCTGCGCGGTATTCATGCAGTCGGACATCGTAAATTTTCAGCGCCAGGGCTGGCGAGCGGAAGAAATCCTGGCGGGACTGGCGGCGGTGCTTCCGAAGAATGTTTTCCTTTACGTGGCCAGCATTCCGAATCTTGCGGCTCTTGGTACGCGCTTTGTCCTGCAGGGAGGCACCCAGAACAATCTGGCGGTGGTGAAAGCGGAAGTCGATTTCATCCGTAACAGCTTCCGTGCAGCCGGCAAACAGCCGGAGATCATCGTCCATGAGCACTGCGGCGAGTCGGGTGCGATTGGCGCGGCCCAGGAATCACTGCGCTTATGGCGCAATGGCCAGCAGACAACCTTCGTGGGGCTCGATGCGGTACGCAAGATCGAGTACCGCACCACGCGTAACGAATCCACGCGCTGCAACTTCTGCAAGAACAATTGCCTGCGTACGTTCATTGACGTCCGCACCGAGCCAACCAAAGACTTCATACCCATCAAGAAGGTCACCAAGGTTCCGCTCATGCTCGGCGAGCAGCGGCTGATCATCGCTACTTGCGAAAAAGGAACCGTGGAAGACATCAGCGAGATGAAGGACATCAAAGCCGGTCTCGACCAAATCCGCGACAAACATCCCAACTTCGTGGATTACGCGTCGAAGGAAGTTTTCCGGCCCACCAACGCCAAGAGCGTTGCCGACCCGCTTCCGACGCGGGGGTGGACCAAAGTCGCCAAAGAGCGCATCGCGCTGATGCAGAAGCGAAAGAAAGTGCGGATCGGCATCCCGCGCGTGCTGAACATCTACACCTACGCGCCGCTATTCAACGCGTATTTCGAAAGCCTCGGCGTGGAACCGGAGAACATCGTCTACTCCGATTACACCAGCTCAGAACTGTATCGGGCAGGGGCGAGCCGCGGAGCTATCGATCCCTGCTTCCCGGCGAAGATTGGCATCTCGCACGTGTACAACCTGGTGCAGGAGAAACATCGCAAGAAGCCGCTGAACGTCATCTTCTTCCCGATGTACGACGTCCTGCACACGAAGCTCGTCAAGCTGCAAGGCGCGAATGCCTGCCCGACGGTGACGGCGACCCCAGAGACAGTCAAGGCAGCGTTCACGAAAGAGAACGACGTTTTTGCTGAGAACAATGTGAAGTATCTGGACCCGGTACTCAATTTCGCCGACCGCAAGCTGTTCGCGCACCAGATGCTGCAAGCGTGGCAGCCGGTGCTCGGGTTGTCCTTAGAAGAAAACGATCGGGCGGTTGAAGCCGGGTTTCAGGCTTTGGCGGAGTATGAGTCCAATATCCGCCGGCGGGCGCGCCAGGCGCTCGATCAACTGGAGCGCGAGGATCGCATCGGGATCGTTATGCTGGGAAGGCCTTATCACCACGATCCCGGGCTGAATCACGAAATCCTGGATGAGTTCCAGAAGCTCGGCTACCCGATCTTCTCGCAGAACACGCTGCCGGTAGATGAGGACATGCTGGAGCGCCTGTTCGGCGAGGAAGTGCGGGCAGGGGTGATCAGCAGTCCACTGGATATCAGCGACGCCTGGAAGAATTCCTATTCGTGCAGCACAAACCATAAAATCTGGGCAGCGAAGTTCACCGCGCGGCATCCCAATCTGGTTGCGCTGGAGATTTCCAGCTTCAAGTGCGGGCACGATGCGCCGATCTACGGGGTGATCGAAGGCATCATCGAGCAATCCGGCACTCCGTATTTCTGCTTCAAGGATCTTGACGAAAACAAGCCTTCGGGCTCAATCAGGATTCGCGTGGAGACGATCGATTACTTCCTGCGGCGCTATCGTGAGGAGGTTATTCGGAAACGTAAAGCGCACGAGGATATCGAGGCGCAACTGGCGGCGCTGGAAGCGAAGTTGAGAAACCAGAGCCAGGAAAACGAGATGCCGGGCTTCGAAATCGCGGTCGAGAACGAAATGCAGCAACTGGGAGCGGATTGACGCAAGCGCACGTTCCATGTGAGTTGCAAAGATAACCCCGGGCGTGGAACCGAGGTTATTTATTTGGCAGACAGTCCCTTTAATAGTCGAAGCCGCCGCCCCTAAGCTTCTCTCCCATCACCAATTTGTGCGTGCTACCCCCTGTAGGGAGGTGACGGCAGCGCTACAATGGCGACCTGTTGAAAAGAGGAGAGTGTCCGGTGAAAACAGTGCACAGGCTGTTGCTGCTCGTCGCGGCTGCCAATCTGGTTGTTATCACTGCCGCGACGATCTTGATGGCACAAACGAATAGCAGCGCAATCGGAGTATTCCAGAGTCATTCCGATGTTGGCACGGTTCTACATGCCGGATCCGCTGTGTACGACGCTTCGCAGCAGAGTTATAGCGTCGCCGGGAGCGGCGAAAATATTTGGGGTGATAGTGACGCGTTCCAGTTCGTCTGGAAGAAGATGTCTGGAGATGTCGCGCTTGCGGCTGACGTTTCCTTTCCCGAGCCCGGCCGGAATCCGCACCGCAAGATTGTGCTCATGGTGCGAGAAACTCTGGATCCCGATTCCCCCTATGTTGATGTCGCTGTCCACGGCAGTGGTTTGACTTCTCTCCAGTACCGGGAGGAAAAGGGCGCGACTACGCACGAGGTCCAGGCCAATGTTTCCGCACCGCGCCGCGTGCGTATTTTGAAACATGACGACTTCGTGTACCTGTTCGCCGAAAGCGGCGACGGGAAACTCGTTTTTTCGGGAGCATCGGCCCGGGTTCCACTGCAGGGAACTTTTTATGTTGGGATTGGCGTCTGTTCGCACGAACGTGATGTGGTGGAGAAGGCGGTGTTCTCGAATGTGGAACTATCCACGCCGACATCGGAGAAGCCGACGCTCTACAGCACTTTGGAGACGGTCGAGATCGATTCGACCAACCGGCGGGTTGCTTACACCAGTGCGGGCCGCTTTGAGGCTCCCAATTGGACCCGCGACGGGCAGTTCCTCTTCAACCGCAACGGGCACATCGAGCGCATGCCGGTGCGCGGGGGCACTCCAGCGATCATCGATACCGGGTTCGCGAACCGCTGCAACAACGACCACGGGGTAGGGCCGGATGGAACGCAGTTGGCCATCAGCGACCAGTCGCGAAACGAAAACTCACAGGTGTACCTCGTGCCCATCGGTGGGGGTACGCCGCGGCTCATTACTCAGAACTCGCCTTCCTACTGGCACGGATGGTCGCCGGATGGCAAGACACTGGCTTTCGTCGGCGAACGCAATGGGGAGTTCGACATTTACGCGATTCCGACTACCGGGGGCAGTGAAACTCGCCTCACGACCGCACCCGGCCTCGATGATGGGCCGGAATATTCTCCCGATGGCAAATACATTTATTTCAATTCGGTTCGAACCGGTTTGATGCAGATCTGGCGTATGCACCCGGACGGCAGCGACCAGGAACGAATCACGTTTGACGATTTCAATAACTGGTTTCCGCATATTTCACCCGACGGGAAATGGATGGTTTTCCTGACTTACGAAAAAGAAGTGAGCGGGCACCCCGAGGATAAAAATGTGATGCTGAGGTTGATGTCGCTGGCAGATCGCAAGATCATAATCTTGGCTAGGCTATTCGGCGGTCAGGGGACGATCAATGTGCCGTCCTGGTCGCCCGACGGCACGCAGGTTGCCTTCGTGAGTTACCACTATGTGCCGTGATTTCCGGTTTTGGGTCTTGGGTCTTGGGTGTCAGGTCTCAAGTGTTAAACGGTCATGGGCACCAGCTACTAACTTCTAGCCGGGGCTACTGGGGAGTCTCAGAGATGAAGCGTGCTGCGCTCGGGGTTCGCATGCATTCCGGGTGGGGAGTGCTGGTGGCGGTTTCCGGAGAGCCCGAGTCGTTGGAGATAATGGACCGCAGGCGCATTGTCACCACCGAGCCGGCCGTTCCAGGTGGCAATCAGCCGTATCACTATGCCGCGAATCTGACATTGCTAGAGGCAGAGCGTTACCTGGCGAACTGTGCTGCCGTCTGCGAACGCCTGGCCTTCGCCGCTATCGAAGAGGTCATTCGAAAATTGAAGGAGTATCGCGTCGTGGGTTCTGCGGTCTTGTTGGCCTCGGGCCGCGTCCTGCCGCCTCTGGTGAAAGTACTTGCGGCGCACCCGCTGATTCACACGGCAGAGGGTGAATTCTTCCGCAATGCCGTCAGCCGGGCCTGCGAACGTTTGCAAATTTCAGTCACCGCCGTTCGAGAGCGCGACCTTGAGGAGCAGGCGAAGACGGCATTCGGGAGAAGGGCCAAGGAAGTTGAGCGCAGCATCGCAAGCCTGGGAAGTTCGATCGGGCCGCCTTGGACTAAGGATCACAAAACCGCAGCACTGGCTGCTGCAGTTATTCTGGAGAAGTCAGCGGCTATCTCTGGGTAAGTAGGGATTTGCGGAATTTTCCCACGGCTGACCGGTGGGCACGATTGCTGTCCTATTGCCGCACTGGCTTCAGCGCAAGCAGCGAATCAATCAAACATGCCCTTTGTGTACCCGCCTGGCATGTGTCATGCTTACTCAACCGCTGCAAGGACCGCGGTAAAACCGTTTGTGAGGACCTGACTGATGGCAGTTGCGAACACAAGGGTATCGAGCGAATCGGTTAGCTCGGCGCCGGGGAAGAACTACGGCGGGGCGCTGGCGACTGTCACCACACTTTTCTTTATGTGGGGATTTCTCACCTGTCTGAATGACATCCTGGTCCCCCATCTAAAGGCAATTTTCGACCTGAATTACACGCGGGTCATGCTGATCCAGTTCGCTTTTTTTGGCGCATATTTCATCTTTTCTATTCCATCGGCGAAGATCATCGACTGGATTGGGTACCAGCGTTCGATGGTGATTGGCCTGTTGACGATGGGAGCGGGGGCATTCCTTTTTGTGCCGGCGGCGAGCGTGCCGTCGTATCCACTGTTCCTGGGCGCGCTGATCGTGCTGGCGGCCGGGATCACCTGCCTGCAAGTGGCGGCCAATCCGTATGTAACCGTGCTGGGCAAACCGGAAACGGCCTCGAGTCGCCTGAACCTGACGCAAGCATTCAATTCCCTGGGCACCTTCCTTGCGCCTTTTTTTGGCGGTCTGCTGATTCTGAGTGCTGCGCCGAAAACCGCACTAGAGATCCGCGCCATGGCTCCGGATGCTGCCTTGGCTTATCGCTTGCATGAGGCGGCGACGGTCAAGATCCCTTATGTTGGTCTCGGAATTGCCCTCGTCTTATTGGCCATCGCGATTGGCAGTTTCAAGTTGCCCAAGATCGAGCACGCGCAGCATAAAGCGGGCGAGAAAGTCAGCGATTCGATGTGGCATCATCCCAATCTGATATTCGGCGCAATCGCGATTTTCGTGTATGTGGGCGCCGAAGTTTCTATCGGTAGTTTCCTGGTTAACTATTTGAGCCAGTCAGAGATTGGCGGGCTTCCGGAAAAGTTGGCGGCCAGCTTCGTGGCGTTTTACTGGGGCGGGGCCATGCTGGGGAGGTTTATTGGCTCAAACTTCCTGGGTGGGGCCAAAGCGAAGTACATGAGCCTGGTAGCAGCAGTTGCCGTAGCTCTGATCTTGTTGTCGTATCCCATACAAAACCAGATGCCGCCGGGATATACGCCCGGAGTGCCCAACCTGACGTGGCTTGCCTGGCTGCTGGTCACTGGCCGTCCGCTGTTCGTGCTGGTCGCAGTTGCCACGACAACGATCGCGATTGTGGCTGCACTTCGCGGAGGGGAGTCGAAAGCAAACACCGGTATTTTGCTGGGCATTTGCGCGATATCGACGAGTGCACTGGTGGCTATCTCCATGCTCAACAGCGGGCACGTGGCCATGTGGAGCATCCTGCTGGTCGGCTTCTTCAACTCCATCATGTTCCCCAGCATCTTCACCTTGGGGGTGGCGGAACTCGGGCCGCTCACTGGGGATGGGTCCGGCATCTTGATCATGGCGATTGTGGGCGGCGCCATCATTCCCGTGGCGCAAGGATGGGTTGCTGACCATATCGGCATTCATCACGCTTTCTTTCTGCCGGTGATTTGTTACTTATACATTTTGTTTTTTGCACTGAGCGGATCGAAGCCCAACAGCGAGCGATATGGACTTAAGCGCGAACAGGCCTAAAGGAAACTCTGATTAAGCAGGCAAACACAAACGCAAGGTCCCTCGACTCCGCAGAATTGCCTTAGAAGCGGCAATTCTGCTGCGCTCGGGATGACAGAAATCAACTTAATCAGTGCTTCTCTAACATTAGTCAGGCTAGAACAGTTCTCTGGCACAGTCTTCGTGGCACTTGTCATCGCCCACTTCTATTTCGGCAAGTGATAAGGTTCCTGAACTATCAAGATTTCTGATTAAGGGTACTTCCATCATTCTGGCCGAGTTGTGCGTGCAAACTCGCTGCCTCCTGCGAGACAAAGGACAGCAACGACTTTGGTTCTACAATTTCCACGCGCGTGCCAAGGCCCAGGGCCACAAAGCGCGCTTCATGCTCGCTTTCAAATTCCAGCTTCAGCGTTATCCAGCCCTTCTCATTCGGTGCGCCGAGCGGTTTCGCACTGTGCCACGTCAACATCCATCGGGCCACCCGTGGTTCCAGGCGCAGGGTCGCGGAAAAACGTTTCCAGGTTTCACTTAGTTCCTTGGTCATTGACGTCCAATAAGTGGCGAGGTTGAAGTCGTGGGGGCGCTTACAGGCGTGATTAAGCGGAGTGGCCTGCTCGATGCGGGAGACTCGAAATGTGCGCATCCCGGCTGCCGTATTGGCCACCAGGTACCAGGCACTTCCCTTCGCCACCAGGCCGAGAGGATCCACGGTGCGCTCGCTGCGCTCGCCGTTGGCTTTGCAATAAACGATGGCGAGTTTGCGATCACGGGAGACAGCCTGCTGCACGATGGGCAGCATAGAGAGGTTCTCCTGCGAAGGCCGCCATCCCCCGGTATCGATGTAGAGGCGCTGGCGAATGGACGCGGCCTGCTCGCGCAACGAGGTAGGCAGCGCGGCCATAAGCTTTTCCAGCGCGCGCTCGGCGGCGGAAGCCAGCCGTGCGTCACCGATCACGCGGGGTTGAGCCATCAGCAGGCCGCGCAATTCAGCTTCGTCCAGGCCGGGAACCTGGGTCCGCCAGCTGGCCTCGAGTTGCCATCCTCCCTGGGCTCCGCGCAGCGCGAATACGGGCACGCCTGCCGCGCTGAGCGATTCCATGTCGCGATGCACCGTGCGTTCGGAAATTTCCAGCCGCTCCGCCAGCTCGCGGCCGGTAAGTCGGCCATGCGCTTGTAATAACAACAACATGGAAAGCAAGCGGTCGGCGCGCAAGGATTTATTTTCCTTTCACCAGTTTTGGGGTTTTCTTCACAAAAAAGATTTTGCGCCGCGAATTATGACATTAGATGTCATATATGGACAGTTATTCTTTTCCGCATAGTGGGGAAAGGATGGCGGTTATGAAGCTCACTGAATTATTCATCGCCGATCTCCAGCGTGATGCAGAAGCAACGCGGCACGTGCTGGAGCGAGTACCGGAAGGACGCAATAGTTGGAAGCCGCACGAGAGGTCGATGGAACTTGGGTCTTTGACAGCGCTGGTCGCCAGCATGGTCGGCTGGGTAGAGCTCATTGTCAATCGTGATGAATTTGACCTTGCCCCCGCAAATGGCCCGTCGTACCAGTCTCCGAAATTCGAGAATCGTGCGCAGATTTTGAAGGTGCACGACGACTCGCTGAAGCGGGCGATCACAGCGCTGAGGAACACCACCGACGAGCACCTGCAGAAACCCTGGAAATTCATGGTGCGCGGACAGGTCATCAGCGAACTGCCTCGTCACATCAATATCCGCGACACCGTTATCAATCACTTGGCGCACCACCGTGGTCAGCTAACGGTCTACCTGCGGCTGACCTCGGCTTCGGTGCCGGCAATTTATGGGCCCTCAGCGGACGAAGGCAGAGAGATGTTTATGTCGAAAGCAGGATAGGTCTACGTTGTCGGGACACGATCAAAGCCCCGAGGTCGCTTGCTATGTCAACTCCAGTGCGCATGTCCGTGGCTTTGACCGTTTGCCTGGTCCTCCCGGCCGCGATTGGTTTTTTATGGGATAAGTCGCCGGGTAACGATACCCCTGCGGTCGTAATTGAATTAGAGAACAGATGGTTGCAAGCTCAAGATGACTCCGAGGCTCTGGAGTCGATTTTGGCCGAAGATTTCGTTCACGTCCTCCCGATGGGGTTTATCGGCAAGGACGAACAACTCCGGTATACGAGACAACACCCGGGGTCCGACAGCGCTGCCAAGCACTTTGAGGATCTGCGCGTGCGCGTTTATGGAAACGCCGCAGTGGCCAATGGGATCGTGGTAACGAGGAGCAGGGATGGTAAAATCGATAGAACGATCTTTACCGACGTTTTCGCCTATCGTGACGGAAAATGGCAGGCTGTAAACGCGCAGGAAACCCCGCTCGCTGACTTCCCTGGGCAGTAAATTGTCGTTACTGAATCGTAACTCCGGAGCTCGTGCCTTAGGGAAACTCTGATTAAGCAGGCGAAACAAAAACACAAGGTCTCTCGACTCCGCAGAATTGCCTTAAAGGCAGCAATTCTGCTGCGCTCGGGATGACAGAAATGAACTTGATCAGAGCTTCCTTAGGTGCTCACGGCGAGCAAATCTATTGGGCAAAGGGCTTTTTTAAGAGGATTGTCAAAACAGCCGGATATTGTTTTGTGAAGATCAGCACAAAACTTCGAATCTTTGAGGATGGGTTCGCAATCTGATCACTAACGTTGTTTAACGCGAGGTACGCTCAGCCGGTCTGAGCGTCTATCACTATTCGGCCTGACGGGGTGTTTGGGCTGGGGGATTTATGGCAAAAAGAATGGTGGTCATGCTGGCCGTGGTGGTGTTGCTGATCGGCGGCCTGGGCTTCTTCAAATATAAGCAAGTTGAGACTGCGATCCATGCATCGGCCGGCTATCAACCGCCGCCTGAGGCGGTTACCACCATTGTTGCCAGGCAGGAGCAGTGGTCGTCCGGTATGAACGCGATTGGCAGCGTGGAGGCGGTTCAGGGCGTCACGGTAGCTGCGGATCTCCCCGGGACGGTAGCCAAGATCTATTTTGACTCGGGCAAGTCCGTGCATGAGGGCGAGGTATTGGTCGAACTCGATACACGGCAGGAACGAGCACAATTAGCCTCCCTGGAAGCGCAGCGCGATCTAGCGAAAGTGAACTATGACCGTTACCAGGAACTGTCCAGGCAAGGTGTGATCTCGCGCCAGGATTATGACAAGGCTTCAGCCGATCAGCGCCAGACCGATGCCAACGTTGCCGAGATCAAGGCCACGATCGAGCGCAAGACAATTCGTGCGCCCTTCTCGGGAATTCTTGGAATCCGGAAGGTTAACCTGGGCGCGTATCTGGCGGCGGGCGCTCCGATTGTGTCGCTGCAATCCCTTAATCCGATCTATGTGAATTTCGGCGTGCCCCAGCAGAGTGCGGGACAGGTGCAAGTTGGGCGCAGCATCAATGTGACCAGGGAGGAGCTGGCAGGCACGAAGTTTTCAGGACGGGTTACCGCTCTTGATTCCGTGATTGACGAAACCACGCGCAACATCCAGGTTCAGGCGACCCTCCCCAATCCTGGGGGCAAGCTCCGTCCCGGAATGTTTGTGCAGGTGGATCTCAATCTGGGAGCCAGCCAGGCGGCCATTACTTTGCCGGCCTCGGCGATCAGCTACGCACCCTACGGTGACTCGGTCTTTGTGGTGACCGATCTCAAGGATCCGAAGGGCAATAGCTATCGTGGGGTGCGCCAGCAATTCGTGAAAGTCGGCTCCGGGCGCGGCGACCAGGTGGCCATTCTGTCGGGACTGAAGCCCGGCGAGGAAGTTGTCAGCTCCGGAGTTTTCAAGCTGCGTAACGGCGCGGCGGTCACGGTCAATAACAAGATCCAGCCGTCTAATAATCCGGCTCCCAAACCTGAAGACAGCTAAATTCGGGGACAGGCAATGAAATTCACCGATTTATTTATTAAAAGGCCGGTACTGGCCATTGTGGTCAATCTGGTGATCCTGATCGCCGGATTGCAGTCGATTCGCTCGCTCAGCGTTCGTCAGTATCCGCGCAGCGATATCGCCGAGGTGCAGGTTACGACCACGTACGTCGGAGCGAACGCTGACCTGGTCCGCGGGTTCATCACGACTCCGCTGGAACGCGTCATTGCCAGTGCCGACGGCATTGATTACATGGAGTCATCGAGCGCTCAGAGCCTTAGCACCATCACCGTGCACCTGAAGCTCAACTACGACACCAACGCAGCGCTCACGCAGATCCAGGCCAAAGTGGCCCAGGTCCGCAACGATCTGCCCCCCGAGGCGGAAGCGCCGGTGATCGAACTGCAAACTGCGGATAACCAGTTCGCGGCCATGTATATCGGCTTCTCTTCCAAGGACCTGGATCAGAATCAGATCACCGATTACCTGACGCGAGTGGTGCAGCCGAAACTGAGCGCGATCAGCGGCGTGCAGCGCGCCGACATTCTCGGCGACCGCACCTTCGCGATGCGCATTTGGCTGAAGCCGGCGGAGATGGCGGCGCACGGAATTTCGCCGTCCAACGTTCGCGATGCGTTGGCGAAGAATAACTATCTGTCCGCGATCGGCAGCACGAAGGGATCGATGGTCTCGGTGAACCTGGTGGCGAACACCGACCTTCGCACGCCAGAAGAATTCAAGCAGATGGTGGTGAAACAGGAGAACGGAGTAGTCGTTCGCCTGGGCGATATCGCCGACGTGGTACTGGGCGCGCAGAATTACGAGCAGGATGTGCGCTTCAACGGTGAGACCGCGACCTTCATGGGCATCTGGGTCCTCCCTACGGCGAACTCGCTGGATGTGATTAAGAGCGTACGCGAGGCCATACCCGGAATTCGCGCGCAGTTACCGGAAGGCATGAAGGTTGGCATCCCCTATGACTCAACCGAGTACATCCAGGATGCCATCAACGAAGTGCTCAGGACACTGACGGAGACGCTGATCATTGTCATCATCGTCATCTTCCTGTTCCTGGGTTCGTTCCGGTCGGTACTGATTCCCGTGGTTGCCATTCCGATTTCGCTGATTGGCGCCGTGTTCCTGATGCTGGTGGCCGGGTTCACCATCAACCTGTTGACGCTGCTGGCCATCGTGCTCTCGGTGGGCCTGGTAGTGGACGACGCCATCGTCATGGTGGAGAACGTGGAGCGGCACATCCACGAAGGAAAGCCGCCGATCCGGGCTGCCATCGACGCGGCGCGTGAACTGGTGGGTCCGATCATCGCCATGACCATCACGCTGGCAGCTGTTTATGCGCCGGTGGGAATCCAGGGCGGCCTGACGGGTGCGCTGTTCCGCGAATTCGCGTTTACGTTGGCGGGCGCCGTTCTGGTATCCGGCGTGGTGGCGCTGACGCTCTCGCCCATGATGGGTTCGAGACTGTTGAAATCGGGCGCGAGCGAACGGGGTTTTGCAGGAGTCATCAACCGCAACTTCGAGCGGGTGCGGAGTTGGTATGCCAGCACCCTGGCGGGAACGCTGCAGTACCGGCCGGTCGTGCTGGTTCTGTGGGGCATCGTTATTTTGCTGATCGTGCCCTTCTACATGTTTTCGCAGCGCGAACTGGCGCCGGCGGAGGACCAGGGCGTGGTCTTTGGCGTAATCCAAGCCTCGCCAAACTCGACGCTCGATCAGACCAAGCTCTACACGGACCAGGTTTACGATATCTATCATTCATTTCCCGAGAGCCAGAGCATCTTTCAGATCACCAATGCTACCGGCGGATTCGGCGGCATGGTGACCAAACCCTGGAGCGAGCGCAAAAAGACGGCGCAGCAACTGCTGCTTGAGTCCACAGGGCCGTTGTCGAAGATCGCGGGCGTACGAGTGATTCCATTGACGCCATCGCCACTGCCTGGAGGCGGAGACTTTCCTGTCGACTTTGTCATCGCCTCGCCGGCCGAGCCCGAGCAGCTGATGACCTTCGCCAACCAGCTGGTTGGAAAGGCTATGGCTAGCGGCACATTTATCTACGCTGACTCGGATGTGAAGTTCGATCAGCCGCAGACCGAGGTTGTCTTCGATCGCGACAAGCTTCGTTCTCAGGGCGTGGACCTCAGCCAGGCGGGGCAGGATCTCTCGACCATGCTGGGCGGAAATTATGTGAACCGGTTCAGCATCCAGGGACGCAGCTACAAGGTAATTCCGCAGATCAAGCGCGAAGGGCGTTTGACCGCCGATCAGCTGTCACAGATCTATGTGACCGGCTCGCAGAACAAACTTGTGCCGCTCTCGACGTTCGTCACGCTAAAGACCACGACCGAGCCGCGCGAACTGAAAAAGTTCCAGCAGCTCAACGCCGTCCGCATCCAGGGCGTGATTCCGCCAGGGGTACCTCTGGATAAGGCATTGCGATTCCTGGAAGATGAAGCGGCCAAGATCCTCCCCCAGGGCTTCACCGTGGACTACGCGGGCGAGTCGCGCCAGCTGCGCGTGGAAGGCAGCAAATTCCTGGGGACGTTCTTGCTATCGGGCGTCCTGATCTATCTCGTGCTGGCGGCGCAGTTCGAGAGCTTCCGCGACCCGTTCATCATTCTTGCCGGATCGGTGCCGCTCGCACTCTCGGGAGCGCTGATGTTTTCCTTCCTGGGCCTGACGACGCTGAATATCTATAGCCAGGTAGGACTGATTACCCTGGTGGGACTGGTGTCTAAAAACGGAATCCTTATCGTGGAGTTCGCCAATCACCTGCAAGAGAAAGGCATGGATAAGGCCGGTGCGGTGGTCGAGGCGGCCGCCACGCGGTTGCGGCCTATTCTGATGACCACAGCGGCCACCGTGATGGGGCACTTCCCTCTCGTGTTGGCGACCGGTCCTGGAGCCGGAGCACGCAACAGCATCGGCATCATGCTGGTCAGCGGCATGATTATCGGTACGGCATTCACGTTGTTCGTGGTTCCATCTATTTACGTTCTGGTGGCACGCACGCACAATGTCGAAGCGCTGGTCGAGGAAGAACCGCTCGCCGTCAGCGAAGTCGCCTAAGGTTACCTGTGGCGCGGACACTCTTGTCCGCGCCACACTTAGTCCAGCCTTCCTGGCCACGATGGAAAAAGCCGGAGTCCGCTGAGGGCACTCCGGCTCTAGAATAACCAGTTTGAATTCGACGATCAGCCTGACATTAACTCCACATCAATCTTCTTTGCGCCTCGGTCGAGCTTAGTTATACGAAAGCTGCGAATCTGCCCAGCAACTACTGCTTGTGGCTTCGATGGCTGGGCCACGGCGCCGCCCTTCCAGCGTGCTTGCAGCATGGAGCTCAGCGATCCCAAGTCCGCCTTCGCCGGGCGAGCCTGAGCCGAGTCCTCCTGCGCCTTCGTCGCTGGCTGCGTGATCCGGCATGCCGCCTGAATCCCCTCACCGAGTTGCACCTGCGCCGAGCTGCCTGAGATTTCGATCACTCTCCCGCTGACCACATCGCCCTCCCGGTGCTCAGCCACGTATTCGTCGATGCTGGTGGGAACCATTTGTTTGATGCCAAGCTTGAGCCGGCGCTTTGCCGTATCGATCTCGAGCACCTGCGCTTTGATTGTCTGACCGACCTTCAGCACATCTTGCGGATGGTTGATTCGCTTCTCTGCGCTGATGTCGCTGACATGAATCATGCCTTCGATACCTTCAGCTACCTGGACGAAGGCTCCGAAGCTGGTCAGGCTCACAATGGGACCTTCGATTATGGACCCGACTGTAAATTTCCGCTCAGCATCTGCCCAGGGATCGCCGAGCGCCTGTTTCAGTCCAAGGGACATGCGGCGTTCATCCAGGTTGATGCCAAGAATCACCGCCTCGACCGTCTCGCCGGGCTGCACCAGATCGCTCGGCTTGCGCACTCTCTTAACCCAGGACATTTCGGATACGTGAATCAAGCCCTCGACCCCGGGCGCCAGTTCCACGAAGGCTCCGAAGTCCGTGACGCGGGTGACCGTACCGCGGACGCGCTCGCCTGTTTTGTAATTGCCCGGAACCGAGTCCCAGGGATGCGGCTGCAGCTGTTTTATTCCAATCGAAATGCGCCGCTTCTCGGAATCAATCTTCAAAACCCTGGCTTCGAGCGCTTCCCCCACGGACAGCACGTCGGCAGGTTTGTTGATCCGGCTCCAGGAAATATCGCCGACATGCAGCAGTGCGTCCACGCCTCCTATGTCGACGAATGCTCCGTAGTCGGTCAGACTTCGGACCGTGCCGCTCACCTTGTCGCCTTCTTTCATTTGGGAGTAGCGTTGCTCCTTGGCAGCTTTCTCGTCTTCCTCGGAGACAGCGCGGCGATCGACGACGATGTCCTCATCGGCTGCGTCCAGCTTGATAATGCGGCAACGAATCTCCTGCTCCACCAGGCTCTGCATTTCGGCGGCGTCGCGCGCGCCGCTGCGAGATGCCGGCATGAATGCGCGCACGCCTACATCCACACTCAGCCCGCCTTTGACCACGCCCGTAACCGTGCCGAGAATCGTCGCTTTCTCGGCAAACGCTTTCTCCAGGGCAGCCCAGTCGGTCGGACGCCTTGCTTTTCCCCGGGTCAACTCGTAATAACCCTCAGGATTGCGGCCTTTAATCGTGACCTGTAGCTTGTCCCCTGATTTCACCGGCTCGCGATCATTGGCAAACTCCGCAATGGGCAGAATGCCTTCCGTCTTCAGGCCCATGTCGACGTACACGGAATCTACGGTCACGGAAACGACCGTGCCTTCGCGCATGCCTTCGCTGCGTTTGACCGCGTGACTTTGTTCGAACTCGGAAAGAATATTGCCGAATGACTCGTTGGATTCGTTCGCTTCTGGAATGATGGGATTGGGCATATCCGGTTTACTGCCTTGTGGAAGTGACTTCCTAGAATAACATCGTGTTGGTCTGGGAGTTGCAAAAGCCGATGCGGGCCTGCATCCTGATCTGATGCCGGAACTCCCGGACATATCCGCCTATATCAGCGCGCTGGAGGCGCGAATTGTCGGTCAGCCTCTGCAGCAGGTTCGCATCGCCAGCCCTTTTCTGGTGCGCACCGTGCAGCCGCCCATATCGGACTTAGAAGGCGCGATTGTGCGGGAACTCCGTCGAATCGGCAAACGCATCGCAATCGGATTTGATAATAACCTTTGGCTCGTACTGCACCTGATGATCGCCGGCCGGCTGCATTGGCGTCCGCCTCAGGCCAAGCTCGCCGGACGCCAGAGCCTTGCAGCCTTCGACTTCCCCAATGGTTCCCTGGTGCTGACGGAAGCCGGGTCGAAGCGACGCGCTTCGCTGCACATCCTGCAGGGCGAGGCCGTTTTGGAATCGGTAGATCCTGGGGGAATCGAGGTTCTCTCCAGCGACCTCGATTCTTTTCGCAGCATACTCACCAGCGAGAATCGCACTCTCAAACGGGCGCTAACCGACCCGCGACTACTCAGTGGGATCGGCAATGCCTATTCCGATGAGATCCTGCACGCGGCGCAATTGTCCCCCGTTGCCCTCACGCAGAAATTGAAGCCTGAGGAGTGGGAACGACTGTTCGCGGCGACGCGGCAAACACTGGAGTCGTGGATTAACCGCCTCAAAACCGAGGCGGAGGCAGCGTTTCCTGAGAAGGTGACCGCATTTCGCGAAGGCATGGCGGTACATGGGCGGTACGGTCAGCCTTGTCCGCGATGTGGAGAAAAAATTCTGCGCATCCGCTATGCCGACAACGAAACCAACTACTGCGCCCGTTGCCAAACTGGCGGCAAGGTTCTTGCCGATCGCAGCCTGTCTCGTTTGCTAGGAAAAGATTGGCCGCGCACTCTGGACGAACTGGAGGCCTTGAAACGCCGCTGAACAGCGTAGCGTCACGCCAGAATCGCAAAGCCATAGCCCGGCAGGTTCACCTGAACCCGCCGCGAGCCGTCGGCCGCGGTGCTGACTGGGATCATCCCGGTTCCACCATAGAGGAAACTCATGGTTGAAGCATCGGGATGGAGAATTGAGTCTACGATCACATAATCGTTACGGGGGTTGGCGGACACGTTGTAGCAGACCAGCACTTCTTCGCCATACAGCAGACGTGAAAAGGCGAGCGTATAGGTGCTGCCGTAAGGGAAACCGAAGCTTTGACCATCGCCCGAGATCTGCCGGTAGTACATGCGTCCGAAACGGAGCGGTTCATTGCTACGCATGACCTGCGCGATTTTAGCGATTTCCTGGTAAATGCCGCAGCTTGGATTGAGCAAGTTTAAGCCAGGAGTTGCCGTGTCGAACATGGCCTCGCGTATCTGGTTGTCGCCGCCCTGGCCGGAAAAACCCTGCTCCGTCCCGTAGTAGATGCAAGCGGTGCCGAGCGCACATAGAAGAAATCCGATCGCCGCGATAATTTGCTGGTCGGTGGCGCCGTTACCGAAACGGCCAGTGGGCTGCCAAAATGAATCGTGATTATCTACGAAGCGGACCAAGTAGCGTCCGAGTTCACCCCGGTTCAAAGCTCGCTGCCGCTGTGCCTCCAAACGATTAAATAATGTCTGCGGTCCCTTGTAGCCTTTAAGAACATCGCGTAAGGGCGCATTGTTGTCGTCCCCATAAACGCCTTCGGCCAATCGGAAGTCGAGGACCGAGTCCAACCCGAAGAACACGGTGTTGTTGCCGTCGCTCACCGAGGTGTTCTGGCCGATATAGTTGTTGTAAATGTCGTCGTCCGGAGTAGCGATCTCTCCAAAGAGAAAGAAGCCGTGCTTGCCAAGGGAATAGGCGTATTCGCGGATGTTGGAACAAAAGCGTGAACAGGCGATCGCGTTCATGTGCTTGACCGCATCCACACGAAAACCGTCGACATCGGCCATACGAATCCAATAACAGTGCGCTTTGATAAGCGCATTCACTACATCAGAGCCGATGGCATCATCATCATTGGCATAGTCTTTCAAGGTGGCGATATCTCCCTGCTCCATCTCCGGATAAGCGTTGTAATCTCTGATTTGGCCGTAGCGGTGATACCAGGTCGGATCTCGCAGTTCCGTGGGAATGGGCCGGTCTGGACGCCTCCAGAACCCGAACGGGAACTGCTGATTGTTGTAATAGTAGTAGGGATCATCATTGGGATAAGCCCAGTTATCGCCTGAATGATTGATAACTACATCCAGAATGACGCGGATGGGCCAAGACTGCCCAGCTATCTGGTAAGCGTGCGCAGCATCGACAAGATCGACAAGGTCCTGCAAGGTACCGAAATTCGGGTCTATGTTGAGATAATTATTAATGTCGTATCCATGATATGAATTGGGGTTATTCTCGAACACCGGAGAGAGCCAGATCGCGGTGCAGCCGAGACCGGCGATGTAATCGAGGTGATTCTTAATGCCTTTGATTTTGCCGCCGTAGAAAACTCCTGGAGTCGTAATCCCTACGGAGCGGCCCACCTGCAGCACTGGCGTACGCAACTGGTCGTCATGAAAACGATCAACCATCAAGAAATAGATGAATTCTTCCCGCCATTCGCGCTCCGTACTGAAATACAGCTTTCCTGGCAGCGGGCTGAGATCGATATCTGAAAGGGATGTAGGATTTGGCATCAGTTAGGCTCCGAAACGCGCTTCAAGACAGGGCAGTTACGCTGTGGGAGGCGCTGCGGATAGCCGACAATACGGATCTACCCGCAGCGGAGTTCGCTTATCGGAGGAAGCGGTCTGTGACTGTATCTCTCAACGCTGCCGATGTCAATAAGTTTGTCCGCGTGTTCTGAAACTAGAACAGGATGCCAGGCCGCAACTTAGCCTCAAGTGCAATGTGGTTAACAAGTTATGAGCAGTTAGTTGCGTTGGGACGGCGTCCTTCAGCAGATATATATAAGTTGTACTTTCGGAACATAGAACATGCTGGACAGTGATACGACAGTACTTAGGAGCCTGTGGCGGAATGCGGAATTCGGAGGAAAGCGTCTTCAGCGGCTAAACAGGCTGCTGAACAAGTCTGAAAAGCGGATTCCTCGCAGGCTAAAGCTCGCTCGGAGTGATAAAAACAAAACAGTTATTCGGCACGGCTGAAGAGGCTGCTGAAAAAGTCCCTCGGCGGCAAAAGAAGGCCCTCAGGCGCTAAAGCGCGGGCGTATATTCGGCGGCTCAGCGGCGCCCTTCGACCACGCTCAGGGCAGGCTAGTAAACTCGCGCCCTTCCGATTTTACTTACCTGGTTCTTTTTTCCGCAGCCTGTGAAGCCGTGCCCTTTCAAAAAACGACGCTTGTTGTTAGCGCCGATGTTCCTGGGCAATGTCAATGCACCACGTTCATTGAGTGCGAGGCCAAATCCAAGCGAGCATTAACAACTTCATGTATAGCTGTCTCTGTGCTATCGGGGCATCCGTCAGAATCGGATTGTAGTTTTATCAGGAACAGAAGACCATTCCCCTTTCAGTGCGGATGTTCTCCGCAGCCAACATCGCCTTCGTAGGCTGACAAACCATCTGCTGCCAACTCGTTTGTCTGCTATAGTTTCTGCCTCGGGAGGTGTATCCATGCCCCGGAATGTGCGATGTGGGCTCATTCAGGCAAGTAACGTGTTGAACTCGGAGCGATCCTTGGCCGCGATCAAGAAAGCCATGATCGACAAGCACTTGCGGTTGATCGAGGAGGCCGCTAAGAAGAAGGTGAAAGTACTTTGCCTGCAGGAGTTATTTTACGGACCCTATTTCTGTGCGGAGCAGGACGCGCGCTGGTATGAACTGACGGAACCGGTTCCCAACGGCCCGACTGTGAAGCTCATGCAAAAAGTTGCCGCTAAACACCGCATGGTTATGGTCGTTCCGGTTTACGAGGAACACATGCCGGGCGTGTACTTCAATACCGCAGCCGTTATCGACGCCGACGGCAGCTACCTCGGCAAGTATCGCAAGCACCATATTCCCCATTGCCATCCGGGGTTCTGGGAAAAGTTTTACTTCACTCCGGGCGACCTCGGGTATCCAGTGTTTGAGACTAAGTACGCACGAGTTGGCGTGTATATCTGCTACGACCGCCATTTCCCTGAAGGCGCACGCGTTCTCGGCCTGAATGGCGCCGAGATCGTCTTCAATCCCTCGGCTACCGTGGCGGGACTGTCCGAATACCTCTGGGAACTGGAGCAGCCTGCCCACGCCGTGGCGAACGGCTACTTCGTGGGCGCTATAAACCGAGTTGGCACGGAGAAGCCCTGGAACATCGGCGAGTTCTACGGAAAGAGTTATTTCTGCAATCCCCGCGGCAAAATCGTTGCGCAGGCCAGCCGTGACAAGGATGAAGTCGTCATTGCCGACCTGGATCTAGACATGATCGCCGAGGTGCGCAAGGTATGGCAGTTTTTCCGTGACCGGCGGCCGGAGACTTACTCCGCTTTAACGGAGCAGAGCAGACAAGCGGCAGCGGCAGACTGAACGCAGCGGCTCATCAACTTTCCGTTGTCATCCCGAACTTAGCGAGGGACCTCGGTTTTCCGGAATGCCGTGATGCAGCCTGCAAGAACCTGGATCCATCGCTTCGCTCGGGATGAAAAGAAAATAGGCGAGGCGATATTCAGAATCAATCGATGACACATGCAAATTTTATGAGCACACCCAGTCCATCCATGCGGGCGCGAATCGAGTCGAGTCCTTTGTACAACCCGGATCTGGCTCCTGCCGATAGTCTTCGTCGTACCTGGGGCACCTATAACTTCGCCGCGCTGTGGGTCTCGATGTCGGTGAACATTTTGACCTACATGCTGGCGGCGGGCCTGATTCAGGGAGGAATGAACTGGAAGCAGGCAGTCGCGACCGTGTTCCTGGGGAACACCATCGTGCTGCTGCCGATGTTGCTGAACTCGCATCCGGGCGCGAAATATGGCATTCCGTTTCCGGTGCTGGCGCGGTCTTCGTTTGGCGTGCTGGGCGCGAATGTGGCCGCAGTGCTGCGGGCGCTGGTGGCCTGCGGCTGGTTCGGCATCCAAACCTGGATCGGCGGAGAAGCGATCAACACCCTGATCGCGACGCTGGCCCCGGGATGGACACGCGTGCCTCACGGTACTGCCATCTGCTTTTTGGCTTTCTGGCTGATCAACCTGGCGGTAATCATTAAGGGAATCGAATACATCCGGGTGTTGCAAGGAATCAGCGCGCCGATACTACTGGCCGTAGGGCTGCTCCTGCTGGGATGGGCGTATCGAGCGGCGGGCGGTTTTGGCCCCATGCTGACGGCGCCTTCGCGATTCGCTAATTTTGCCGACTTTCTTAAGTTCCTGGTTCCGGCGCTCAACGGCACCGTGGGGTTCTGGGCGACCGTGTCACTGAATATTCCCGATTTCACTCGCTTCGCACGCAGCCAGCGGCAGCAGTTGATCGGGCAGGCGTTAGCCCTACCCACCACCATGACTTTGTATTCATTAATTGGGATCCTGGTGACGTCGGCGACGGTGGTGATATATGGAACGGCGATCTGGGACCCGGTGCAACTGCTGAGCCGATTTCACTCCCCCCTGGCAGTGGTCATATCGCTGATTGCCATTCTGCTCGCGACTCTCAACGTGAACATCGGCGCCAACGTGGTCTCGCCGGCGAACGATTTCTCTAATCTATGGCCGCGGAAAATCAGCTTCCGCAGCGGCGGCGTAATGACCTGCCTGATGGGCATCGTGCTGATGCCCTGGAAACTGCTGGCAAATTACAAAACTTTTATTCTGGGCTGGCTGGGCGGGTACGCGGCCTTTCTCGGACCGGTCGCTGGAATCATGATTTGCGATTACTTCATCGTGCGCCGGCGGGTGCTGTCGCTGGATGACCTGTATCTCCGCGGTGGCCAGTACGAGTACGCGGCGGGCTTCAATTGGGCAGCTATCCTTGCGCTTGCAACAGGGGCGGGCGCTGCCTTGATAGGCCTGGTGATGCCGCCGGTTCGAGTCTTATATGACTATTCCTGGTTCGTGGGCTTCGCCGTCTCGTTCACGGCCTACTATGGTTTGATGAGACTGCAAGATCAAAAACAGCTTGTAAGCGAGTCCACTTAGCTGGTTCACATTACCTGCATTTCATCCCGAACGAGGGCGTAAGCCCGAGTCGACCTTGTGTTTCATAGCGGAGCGTGGTTCAGCGGCAAAGCTCAAGCCTTCGCGACTCGCTGGAAGGCCGGCAACACTTCTTTTCGATAAGTCTCCAGCGTGTCTTCTTCCTCGCCACACATGAGGTAAATGTTGAATTGAGTGACTCCCACGCGAGCCAGAGCTCGAAGCTTTTCGATGTGCGCTTGGACCGGCCCAACCAGGCAGAAGCGGTCTGTAACCTCGTCGGAGACGAAGTTCGCATTATCGCTGTCCACTTCGCAGTGGTGCAGATAATCGTACCGATCACGATGACGAATGTAGGAGGTCAGCGCGGCCGGCAGTTCCTCCGGTTTGTAGCGGGATACGAGATCGACGACATGGTTCGAAACCAGGGCGGGGAACCAGCGCACGCGCTCGCGCGCGAGTTTCAGATCCTTGGATACCCACACCGGAGCGGCAGACATGATTTCAATCTTGCGGAAATCCCTGCCGGCGGCTTCGGCGCCTTGTTTGACAAAGCCGACACACCAGGCGATCAGGTCGGGATCGGCAAACTGCAGGATCACGCCATCGGCGATGCGGCCGGCCAGTTGCAGCACCTTGGGGCCGTATCCGGCGATCCACACCGGCGGCGCCTCCTTCGCCCAGGTGAGCTGGGCGGGCCGACCTTCGTATTCGATCTTCTCGCCGGCCGTCAACTTGCGGAATTCCTTTACCGCTTCTTCCAGGCGATCGGAGGTAACCGGTTTTTTCCCCAGCACGCGCCGCGAGCTGTCGCCGCGTCCGATGCCCAGCTGCATGCGCCCAGCGGAAATCAAGTTCAAAGTGGCAAACAGGCTGGAGGTCACGGTAATGTCGCGCACAGCGGGGTTAGTCACGCAGGTGCCCAGGCGCATGCTCTTAGTATTCGCTGCCATTAGTGTCAGCAGAGGATAAGGCTCGAGCCAGAGCACGTGGGAATCGAAGATCCATCCATACCCGAACCCAGCCGCCTCGGCCTGCCGCGTCAACGCGACGATGCGCTCCACGGACATATCCGGCTTAATGGTGATGCCGAACCGCATGCCTGCCTCTCCTGTATGCATAGGCGGGGGAGTTTAGCATAAAATGCGTGCGCTGCCAGCGGAGGGGACGATCAGAATGGCTTTCGACACGATCATCGTAAACGGCCGCGTAGTCACGGCTACCGACACTTATCCCAGTGACATAGCCATCCGCCATGGAAAGATTGCGGCCATCGGCGAAAGTCTGCCGCGAGAGAATGCCGGCAAGGTCATCGATGCAGGCGGGAAGTCTGTTTTTCCCGGGGGCATCGATGTGCACACGCATCTCGATATGCCCTTCGGGGGCACTACCAGTTCTGATGATTTCGAAACCGGAACGCGGGCCGCTGCCTTTGGAGGAACCACCACGCTGATCGATTTCGCGATCCAGTACAAAGGTCAGACGCTCAGAACCGCTCTCGATAGCTGGATGAAAAAGGCTGATGGCAAAGCCGTCTCCGATTATTCCTTCCATTGCATCATCACGGACCTGGGAAGCGCACAACTGGAAGAGATGAATGCGCTGGTCCGCGAAGGGGTCACCAGTTTCAAGCTTTTCATGGCGTATCCGGGAGTGTTCATGCTCGACGATGCCAGCATCTTCAAAGCTTTTCGAGCTACGGGAAAGAATGGGGGGCTGGTGTGCATGCACGCCGAAAATGGCGGCGCGATCGATGTCATCGTGCAGCAAGCCCTGGCCGAGGGGAAGAAAGCGCCGAAATATCACGCCTTGACTCGCCCCACCACCGCCGAGGCCGAAGCTACGGCGCGCGCAATCGCATTGGCGGAAATGGCTGGTTCGCCGGTGTACATCGTGCACATGAGTTGCAATGACGCTTTGGAGAAGGTTCGCGAGGCCCGCGACCGCGGTCTGCCGGTCTATGGCGAAACCTGTCCTCAGTATCTTTATTTGTCGATCGAAAATTTTGAGGCACCCGGCTTCGAAGGCGCGAAATATGTCTTTACTCCTCCCTTGCGCGAGAAGTGGCACCAGGAAAAACTGTGGAATGGCCTGAAGCGGGATCATCTGCAGGTCGTCTCCACGGACCACTGCCCATTCTGTTTCAAGGAGCAGAAGGAACTGGGTCGCGACGATTTCACCAAGATTCCCAATGGTGGTCCGGGAATCGAGCACCGCATGAGCCTGGTTTACTCCGGCGGGGTTGCTGCGGGCCGCTTCAGCGTGAACCGCTTTGTAGAACTGGTCTCTACGACCCCTGCAAAACTGTTCGGACTATACCCGCGCAAAGGAACGATCGCCGTCGGAAGCGACGCCGATCTCGTTATTTTTGATGCCCAGCGAAAACATACCATCAGCGCGAAGACACACCACATGCGCGTGGACTATTCCATGTTCGAAGGCATCGAAGTGACGGGAATGCCGCAAACGGTGCTATCACGCGGCCGGGTCATCGTGGACCACGATAAGTTTTTGGGTAAACCCGGGAGTGGAGAGTTTCTGCGGCGAGCGACTTATAACCAGCCGTAGATAAGTCAACGGGGAAACACAAGGTTTCTCGACTCGGGCTTACGCCCTCGCTCGAAATGACAACGAGGTAGAAGTGGGTTAGTTGTTATTTCCACTTCGCTTCACCTTCCGTGATGGTGATATAGCGATCGATGGGCAGGTTGGTGAACCGCTGCACCACAGAACTGGACTGCGGCCACTGAACCTCCAGCAGGTCGATCTTTTCGTGCTGACCGAACCCCAGCACGATACGAGGATCATGCGAGGAAAGGAAACTGCCGCCAGCGACTTTCATCCGGCTGCGGCGCAAATCTCCCGCCTGGTAAGTCATGCGGGCACCCACCGCATCGGGGTTCGACTTTCTCCCAATCAACCGGACTCCCAGCCAGTGGTTTTGGCCGCCAGCCTGGTTGCGAAGTAGAACAGGACTGCCATCGTTGACGCTGATCAGCACATCCACGGCGCCATCATTGTCGAAATCCCCGATCGCGAGCCCGCGCGAAGACAGGGACTTAGAAAAGAAAGGCCCACTTTGTGCGCTGACGTTCTGAAACCCGTTACCGTTGTTGTGAAACAGCAGACAAGGCTCCTGATAGGTGACTTGAGGGTGCAGAGACTCGATCAGATCGTCTGGATTTCCGTTGGCGAGCAGCAGATCCAGATTGCCATCGTTATCGTAATCAAAAAACTTAAGTCCCCAGCCGCTCATCAGGCGCGTAGCCTGTCCGATTCCAGTCTGCAAGGCGAGATCATCGAAGGTCTCGTCATGGTTGTTCCTGTAGAGCGAATACATCTCGTAGTCGATATTGGCGACGAAGAGGTCAATCCAGCCATCCTGGTCGAAATCGGCGGCGTCAACGCCCATGCCCGAGCGCGGTCGTCCATCTCCGCTATAAGCGACCCCGGCCTGCTCGCCGATTTCTTCGAAGCGGCCACCACGATTTATAAAGAGAAAATTACGCGCCGTGTCATTGGCCACGAACAGATCCATGCGCCCGTCATTATTCAGGTCCGCCGCTACCACGCCCCAGGCTTTGCCCAACGAACTCGCGATGCCGGTTTGCTTGCTTACATCCGTGAACGTACCGTCGCCGTTGTTGTGGAACAGCCAACTGGCGGTCGGCTTATAGAGGTGCGGAATGCAGTATCCGCGCTTGGCATCTTCCCCGGCGCGGCAGTCCTTGCTCTTCCCTTTTGAGAACTCGACAAACTGGCAGACAAAGAGATCGAGGCGACCGTCCTGGTCGTAATCGAACCACACTGCGCTCGAGGACCACCCCGGGGCGGCCACCCCGGCTTTCTCGGTCACATCGCTGAAAGTCCCGTCGCCATTGTTGTGGTAGAGAATGCTGCGGCCATATTGGGTGACGTAGAGATCGGGAAATCCATCGCCATCGTAATCTCCGACCGCGACTCCCTGCCCGTATCCCCCTCCGCCGACACCCGCCTTGTCGGTCACATCGGTGAAAGTGCCGTCGCGATTATTGCGGTAAAGGGCATTTCGCAGAGGCGGAATGGGATCGTAGAAGTCGCATTTCCCGCTGTTCACCAGGTAGATATCCATCCAGCCGTCATTGTCGTAATCGAGGAATGCGCACCCGGCACCGGTGGTCTCGGGTAAGTATTTCTCGCGGGACTTGCCCGCCGTGTGCTTCCATGTAATTCCGCTAACGGACGAAGGAATTTCCTCGAAGGGGTATGCTGGCGCTGGCAGAGCACCGGCCAAACGGGCAAGCCCAACGGCCCCGGCGGTGCCGGCTAACGTCCATAAGAATTGTCGCCGGGAATAACGCCAGTTCACTGCGGGGAGTCCTGAGGCTCTTTCTGCGTCATCTGCCGATGAATAGCGAATTCCTTATCAGCGTCCTGCTTGCGCCCGGTGCGGCTGTAGGCGGTCGCGAGACTATAGTGCGTCGCGGGGTTCTGCGGCTCCAGCTTCACCGCGGTTTCGAGCGGCTGGATAGCATCTGAATACTTTTTGGTGGAGATCAGCGACTGCCCCAGCCCGAGGTAGGCGTCCCCAAAAGCGGCATCCAGCTTGGCGGCACGGCCAAAGTGCTGGACCGCATCATCCCACTGCTGGTTCTGTCGCGCCAGTTCTCCCAGCACATATTCAGCGCCCGCGTTGCTGGGATCGAGCTTGAGTTCTTCCTGGAATTCTTTCTTTGCGCGCTCGGTCATGTCGGCCGGCGGATTGGGCTTTGACAGTAACAGGCGCCCCAGGCGGAAGTGAATCCCAGGAACCGAGGGGTTCTGCTTCAAGATCGCTTCATATTGCTTCTCCGCCTGATCCCACTTGCCCTGTGATTCAAACGATTCTGCCAGCAGTTCGTGGGCCTCTGGCGACGACGGCGCAGACGCTCCCAGCTGTTGTGAAGCGGTGGTGGCAAGATCTGAATAGGCGTGGACGGCAACATAGAGCACTTCGGCATCGCGCGGGAATTCGCGCGTCAGCACCTGCAGGAAGTCGACCGCGGCGTTGGGCTGGTTCAAGGTCATGGCGCAGTGCACGCCATCGAGGCCCACTTTGCGTTTAAGGTCGTTTTCGGCAAGACGGCGCAAGGTTTGTTTGAGCAACGGCAAGGCCTGCGCGCAATGGCCACTCTCGGCCAGGGTTGCGGCTTTCCGGGCCGTCGAAGAAGTGTCAGCGCTGGCGGATGTCTCGCCTGCAGATGGGATCGAAGCGATCGCCCCTGTGGCAAGGACCAGAATGGCGATGATCAGGGAGCGAAAGGGCGGGAACATATGGGCACGATCTTAAATGAAAAAATGGCAGGCGGCCATTAGCCACCTGCCATCTTGAAGGTACTCGGTCAGAAGTAGAACTTCAGCGCAAACTGCACTTCCCTCGCATCCTGGGTGGAGCTAGTCACCCCGAAGGTACCGGTACAGCAACTATCGTTCGGTACGGCGAAATTCGGGTGATTAAAGGCATTCAGGAAATCAGCCCGGAATTGAATTCGCATCCTTTCGTTGATGGGGAAGTTCTTTTGCAAGCTGATGTCGGCATCGGTATAACCCGGTCCGATAACGGGGCCCTGCGCTGGGCAATTGCCGAATGTGCCCGGTGCGGCATCTGCAAACGAGCTCTGCCCGAACCACTGCATACCAACGCCTGGAATAACGTTTTTGGGATAGGTAACCGGCCCAATGCAATCCGGACGATTTTCCGGACTGGTCGTGCCCGAGTTGTCGGCTCCATAAAGTGAGAGCGGGAAACCAGTGTGCCAGGAAATGATTGGATTCACCGACCAGTTGCCCAACACCGCGTTTGCGACGGCCGGCATATCGTGTCCAAACTGTTTTCCTCGACCGAAAGGAAGCTCGTAAACTGCGTATGCGCTCACTACATGAGTCGAATCCCAGTAGCAGCGCGCATAATCGCCGTGTGGATCGTACAGGTTTTGCCAGTAGTTGCCCGATGGTCCGGCCTGCGTGGTGGCGCCCCAGGTTCCGTAATAACCATCATCGTTGGTCATACACTTTTGATAGGTGTAGGAAATTTGACCTTCCAGCCCGTTGCCATAGCGCTTCTGGAGCACGATCTGCAAGGCGTTGTAGTTCATATTCCCGACGGAAGCGGTATTCTTCACGTTGCCGAATCCGTTGGGACCGTAGGTCAGCGAGGTGGTGGGGATGCCATCGATAATGGTGCCCACCGGATTTTGGCCTCCGATTAGGGGATGGGTAACAGTGCCACCGGGGCCGAGTTTTCCCTGAGACAACCATTCGGGAACCATCAAGTGAGTGGTGCTTTGTCCGACGTATCCCACCTGCAGAGTTGTGTTGTTGGCCAGTTCACGCTGAACAGTCAGGTTCCACTGATTGGCGACGGAGGGCTGAACCGTACCACTCCAGGTGAGCATGGTGGCTCCGATGAAAGGGTCGGCTGGTGGTGTTGCCGTGGCCAGGCCGGTCTCCGTGCTGTACCCCGTTCCGGTAGCGACGTTGCTAAGCTCGACTTGGGGAGCCGTGTAAGGAGGATTCTGCGGCAGGCGCAGGTTGGTTCCTGTGCCTTCCAGGTAGGAGGATACTGTGAAGGCGCCACGGATGACAGTCTTGGCTCCCCCCAGCATTGTGGGACTCCAGGCAAATCCAATACGAGGCTGGAAGTCGGGGAGTCCATAGTTGCTCTTGTAAATGCTGCGGCTGAATCCATTACTTCCGACAACACCGGAGGGCACTGGCGTACTCCCGATGAATTGGAGGGCGCCCGTCCTCATATCTACACCCACCTGGCGGTTGTTGGCTTCCACCCAAGGAGTGCGGGCCTCATAGCGAAGTCCCAAGTTCAGGGTTAATGTGTTGCTGACTCGCCAGTCGTCCTGACCGAAACCGGCGATGAGCCAATCGCGTTGATGCCATCTTCCCGAACTTGTGCCTCGGCCGACGTCTTGGGGAATGCCGAGAGCCCAATCGGCAGCGGGATCACCAGCACCGGCAGTCGTGCCATTTCCTGAATAGTTGCCACCCGGACCGTTGCCGAAAAGCATGGCCCCCAACTCGCCCGCATTACCGCTGTAGAACACGTTGATGTTATAGCGGTTCATCTGATAACCGGTTTTGATCGTGTGCCGGCCTCGGGTGTAGATAAGGACATCGTCGAACTGGGTGACCGTAGAGGAGAATTGTTCAACCACGCTGGCCGCACCGATATTGGTCAGCGTCCCAGTGTTGATATTGGTTATGGAACCGCCCCCAAAACCGAATTCCGGCAATCCGCTGACGCCGCTCGGGTTACCGCCCGCAATACCAATCGTATTGCCCAGCGCTCCCACGGAAGAGGCAAATGAAGTCAGACCATGAGGCAACTTCACGTAGTTCTTTCCGAAACGCGCTTCATTCAGCAAGTTGGTTGAAAACGTGTGCGACCAGTTTAAGGCGCCATTGTCCAGATAGGCTTCGTTGATGGTATTACCTAACAATGGCTGCGAGTTAGTGCTGGGATCGTACTGATTGCCCTTGGAAAAACGAAAGAAAACGTGGTCTTTAGTCGAGGCGTTGTAGTCGATCTTGAGGTCACCTTGGTCGGAATTGTATTGCTGGCCTATCACGTTCACCGCTTGTCCAAAGCCGTTGGATAGAGTGGTAAGAGACTTAGGATAGAGGGAATTCGTAACCAAGGCCGTAAATGCCGGATTCAGCATGGACGTGGGAATGATGTTGCCCGTAAATGCAGTCCGTGAAGCAGGCGACAAGATGGAGCAGGGCGTAGCGGACGTCCCGCCAGTGCCGGCAGCGCATGGGTTGTAAAGTTGCGTGCTGAGGGCACTGAAGTTGCCTCCCTTCTCCGCGTCCGTCAGAACCGTGATGAACTGGGACGATGAGGGATGATCCAGCCGTCCACCTTGATAGTCGCCAAAGAAGAAGAGTTTGTTCTTGATGATGGGACCGCCGAAAGTGCCGCCGTACATATTCCAGCGCAACTTGGGCGTTGGCAGCACGCCGGCCGGGGTTCCCGCGCCCAGGCCGTTCTCCCACTTGTTGGCATTAAAGATGTCGTTGCGGAAAAACTCGAACGCATTGCCGTGGTAGCTGTTCGTCCCTGATTTAATGGTCGCATTGACGATGCCGCCGTTGAAGTTACCAAACTCCGCCGAAGCATTCTGGGTGATAACGTTAAACTCGCCGATCGCATCAGGCGAGGGCGTGAAACCCAGAAGGTTGTCAGAGGCCTGGTTATTATCGACGCCATCCAGCATGAAGTTGTTGGACTGCTCGCGGTTACCGTTTATATAGGGACGGCCACCTTCCTCGGCAGTGTTTGATCCCAGATTCATGCTGGCCGGATCGACTGAGATAGTCCCGGGGGAGAGCAAAGTCAATTGCACATAGTTGCGCGTGGCCAGCGGCAGATTGTCCGTGGTCTGTGCATCCACGATGGTACTGACTTGCGCATTTTCCGTCTGCAGCACGGGCGCAGCACCGGTAACCTCGACCGTCTCGGTCACCTGTCCCACCTTGAGCTGAACATCCACGCGGGCGGTCTGATTCAACACCACCGTGAACGGGGGATAAATGGCGGTCTGAAAGCCGGCAGCCGAAGCCTTGACGCTGTAGTTGCCAACGGCGATGCGCTGAATCGTGTACCCGCCGACGTCGTTGGTCTTGTTGCTGTAAACCGTTCCGCGAGCGGTGTCGGTCGCAGTCACAGTAGCGCCAGCCACAGGCGCGCCGCTGGGATCAGTAATCGTACCGACGATGTTGGCAGTCACTTCCTGGGCGCAGGCGCGCGGGTGCGCGGTTAAAACTGCGGCAAGAGTCAAAAGAATAAGGGCAATTCCGACATTTCTTGGTTTCCGCATCACAGACCTCCTGGAAGCTTCTCTGAAAGGTCACAAACCCACGTGACAGAACTCACGACATAAGGTGATTGCGTTATGCTATATAGCACATCGGAGACAAGGTCAACAAAAAAATCATGAGGAAAGTAGAACTGCTCTGTGGACGGCTGTGGAAATCCAATAATTGGTAGGTTCTTCGCCAGGCAAGAATAAAACGCTGCCGAATAGTCGGCGCCTGCCTCACATGCAGTTAGCCTCAGCGTCGAACGGATCGAAGGAGCGTTTGCCAAACTAGATTCTGGTCTCAGATTTTAACATCTGGTGAATCGGGAGAGTTGTATTATGCTCTATAGCACTTTACGATCAGCGGAGAACCTGGTCTGTCGCCGATGACCGTGGGAGATTGATGCCACCTGTTCGCCAGAACGGAACGCCTGCTTACAAGCGCATCCAGGCGGCGATTCTCAAACGCATTGAAGCTGGCCAGCTAAGGGCGGGCGACGCCGTCGATTCGGAACGCGAACTCGCCAAGATTCATGGCGTGAGCCTGATGACTGCGCGGCATGCGCTTGCCGGATTAGAACGCGAGGGCATGGTGGAAAGGCGGCGGGGAGCTGGCACGTTTGTTGCCCCGCCCAAGATTCACTTCAATAAATTAATGAGCTTTACCGAGCAGATGTCCAGCCGGGGCCTGGTCGGCTGCTCAAGGATGTTGTCCTGCACCACGGTTGAGGACGAAGCGGAGATTGCCGCCAAGTTGGCTTTACCCTCGGGCAGCCGCTTGTTAAAGGTTGAACGTCTTCGCCTCGGCGCCGAAGAGCCCTTCGCCCTGGAAACCGTTTACCTGTCGGCGCAAAATTTCCCGGCGCTGAACCGCGCTCGCCTGGAGCGGGGCTCGCTGTTTTCCATCCTTGATCGGGAGTACGGTGTCACCCTGGCGCATGCCGACGAAGAGATCGATGCCACCGCTGCCGATGCCAGAACCGCAGAGCTGCTTTGCGTGGCCCGCGGCGCTCCCCTGTTGCGGATTCGACAGGTAATTTTCTCCACCACCGCCGAACCCACCTTATATGTATCGGGACTGTACCGTTCCGATCGCCACACACTTTTGATCCGCCGATTCCGCTGACCTGTTCAGCGCTCTGTTATCGCGGTCTACCGGGTCTGCGTCCCTCAAAGCGCGCGCCTGCGCGCGCGTGACGCTCAAGTGGAGTCCGACCAGGGGCTCGCTATACCCGAGTCTCTCCTGGCGATGAATTCACGGTAGACCAGCATGCCTCTTGTCCGGTCGCACCCATCTTCCCGCAGGCGAACTGGTCTACGTAGATGTCCATCTGGTCAAGGGTTCTCTGACCGATAAGCTCATCGAAATTTTGTATAGCCTGATCCACTCGCACGAACTGAGCAGCGCGTCAGCAGAGGGTTCTTACTATTCCTGATTGAATCCTAGATCAGGATGAATGCGAGGTGTGACCGACAGCTCAGGTTGTGTCCCCCTGTGCGTACTCTCGATTTTTAGCCACAGAGAACGGACTACGGCCGACGCCGATCCGCACGTGGTTGCGGGCGTTAATTGAACCATGAAAAATGGAGCGCCACAGCGTGACTATACATCCAACGTATGTGCTTCAGTCGATGTGAGAACGCCAGCGATCAGTTTCGGAGAGAAAATTTTTGAGACTCATGGTCCGCTATTTCAGCTTGGTACTGTTTGTAATATCGGCAATGATTTCTGGATCACCGCTCCTTGCCCAAGACGCCCACTTCCATAATGCACCTATCTCGAGCGCTCAACAGAAAAATCCCTATGCCGGGCAGAAGTCGGCAGTGGCGGCAGGATCCAAGCTCTACACGCGGAATTGCGGCTCCTGTCACGGAATTGGGGGGCGCGGCAGCGGGAACGTTCCTCCCCTGTCCCGCGGCCCGGTGCAGAAAGCACCCGACGGAGAAGTTTTCTGGTTTATCACGAACGGATCACCTGCCAATGGTATGCCTTCCTGGAAGCAGCTTGCCGAGGAGCAACGCTGGCAACTGGTCAGCTATGTGAAAGCGCTCAAGACGGCCAATCTAAAAGCCGCGGTGCCGCTGCCATCCCATTACCAGCCGGTAAAGACCGATGCTCCAATGCCGGCCGCGCCCTTTACGGATTTCCGTTTCGAGCAGCCGGGAAAAGTTCACAAGATCACCGTGCAGGATCTCCCCGCCCCTTATGCGACGGATTCGGCAAACAACGGTCCACAGCTGGTAAATCGGCCGCAAGGCGCGTGGCCGAAAGCTCCCGCCGGATTTCGCGTTCAGCAGTTTGCTACGGGCCTCGATAATCCGCGACTGTTACGGACCGCGCCGAACGGCGACATCTTTCTGGCGGAGAGCAGCAACGGGATCATTCGCGTGTTTCGCGGAATAAGCGAAGACGGCAAACCCAAACAGGCTGGGGTCTTCGCCACCGGACTGAATGAGCCGTACGGCATAGCCTTCTACCCTGGAGGCAGCAATCCGGAGTGGGTGTATGTCGGAAACACCAATTCAGTGGTTCGATTTCCTTATCAGAATGGCGATTGGAAAGCACGCGGCGCGGCACAACACCTGGTCGACCTTCCGCATAGCGGAGGCCACTGGACTCGCGACCTACAGTTCTCTCCCGATGGCAAGAAAATGTTCGTCGCCGTAGGCTCGGAATCGAATGTTGATGATCCTGATACTTCGCCCGATGAGAAGAATCGTGCCGACATCCTGCAATTCAATCCCGACGGCTCCGGCATGCGAGTGTATGCGTATGGCATACGCAACGCCGGTGGAGGATTGGCGATCAATCCCAAGACCGGTCAGCTCTGGTGCTCGGTAAACGAGCGCGATGGGCTGGGCGACAATCTCGTGCCCGATTACATTACTCACGTCGAAGACAGCGGCTTTTATGGTTGGCCGTGGTGGTACATCGGCGGGCATCAAGACCCTCGTCATGAAGGCAAGCACCCGGAACTGCGAGATAAAGCCATGGTGCCCGACGTGCTGTTGCAGGCCCACAACGCCTCTCTTCAGATAACGTTCTATGGCGGTAAGCAATTCCCTGCGGAATACCAGGGCGATATCTTTGCCTCCGAGCACGGTTCCTGGAATCGCTCGGTCCGCGCGGGCTATGAAGTTGTTCGCGTGCCACTGCACCAAACCGGCAAGGCCGGCGGCGAATACGAGGATTTTGTCACCGGATTTGTCGTCGACAACGGGCACGTCTGGGGTAGGCCAGTAGGCATCACCATGGCGCAAGACGGTTCCCTGCTGGTCAGTGATGATGGTTCGAACTCCATTTGGCGCATCAGCTACACGGGGACGAATGCGACGAAAAGTAAAGTGGACACAGACCGGCAAAGCCGTGGCGGCAAGAGTGCGTCTCGATAGAAATGTCGCGGTTGCGCTGTTCGGCTCGATGACGGTATTGGGATTGTGTTCTTTTCAATTTGGCGACAGAAACAACTTGAACAGCATGCCATTCGCGCGCGTCCGGCCTTTGGTCTCCGACCTGGCCAAAGCGCAGGCGCTGGCGAAGCAAGGAAATATCGATCTGCTGGCCGGCAATGCGGTGCCAGGTGAAAGCGTGAGCCTGCGAGGCGAATTAAATGACGCGAATTGCTATGTTGCCAGTCACAAGCACGCCTATGATCACGCTTTTTGCGCAAAACTGTGCGTAGCGGCTGGCAGTCCTCTCGTATTTATTTCGGATCAGGGCGGGCAGACCTATTTCGTTCTGACCGCGAGCAACGCCGTCCCAATTCCTGGGGAGGTGCTCGACAGCATCGGCGTACCTGGCATCACGATCAGGGGCAGGATCGTTACTGCGGAAGCAGTGAAGGCGGTAGCGATCGAATCACTGGATGGATCAAGCAAGCATCCTTAGCAACTTTTTGGATTGGAGGAATCATGAATCAGCAAAACATTTCTGCCAAAACAGCCGGCACGGTTTCTCTGGGCGGAGAAATAGCGGTCAATCGCCTCGGATTTGGAGCCATGCGCCTCACCGGCGACGGCATCTGGGGAGCGCCCAAGGATCGCAAAGGCGCGCTGGCGGTTCTTCGGCGCGCGGTCGAACTGGATGTGAATTTTATCGACACCGCAGATTCTTACGGGCCGCACGTCAACGAGGAATTGATTGCAGAAGCTCTGTTTCCCTACCCTGAGGGTCTGGTGATTGCGACCAAAGGGGGCTGGAATCGCCCGGGACCAAATCAGTGGACGCATGACGCGACTCCGGCTCACCTGCGCGAAGCTGTCGAAGGCAGCCTCAAACGGCTGCGACGCGAGCGCATCGACCTTTATCAACTGCACATCCCAGATCCAATCGTCTCGTTCGACGCGTCCGTTGAGACTCTGGCCGAGTTAAAGAGGGAGGGCAAGATCCGCCTCCTAGGCCTGTCCAACGTCACCCAGGAGCATATTGAGCGCGCCAGGAAGATTGTTCCCATAGCGTCGGTGCAAAACCGCTACAGCTTCGCTGACCGCGAGTGGGATTACGTGGTGGATTATTGCGAGCGCAACCGGATTGCTTTCATCCCATGGTTTCCGCTGGCGGCGGGTAAAGTCGGGGGAGAAGCTCTGAACGAAATCGCACAAGCTCACCACGCCAGCCCAATGCAGGTAGCGATCGCCTGGCTCTTGCAGCGCTCGCCGATCATGCTTCCGATTCCGGGAACTTCTTCGGTCGCTCACCTGGAGCAAAACATTGCCGCAGCGTCCCTGCGCCTGACGCAGGAGGAATTTGACAAGCTTTCCGGGGTGGCGGAGTTGGTCGCGACACGATGAACACAGAGGATCTATGAGTGCAGCATCTATAACGGGGGACGCTTCGGCTGAGGCTCCGCGTCCCCCACTGCCTCCGTTCACGTTTGAAACTGCCGTGCAGAAGGTCCGGCTCGCAGAGGATGCATGGAATTCTCGCGATCCTGAGAAAGTTGCGCTTGCCTACTCCATCGATTCGTCGTGGCGAAACCGCGCCGAGTTCCTGAAAGGCCGCCAGGAAATCGTAGCCTTTTTGAAGCGAAAATGGGCGAAGGAACTTGACTACCGCTTAATCAAGGAACTCTGGGCATTTCACGACAATCGAATCGCTGTGCGTTTCGCTTACGAATGGCACGACGACTCCGGCAACTGGTTTCGCTCGTATGGGAACGAGAACTGGCAATTCAACGAAAGCGGCCTCATGGTAGTGAGACACGCATCGATCAACGATCTTCCAATCAAAGAATCGGAACGCAAGAACCGCTGGCCCCTGGGACGCCGTCCCGACAACCATCCCGGCTTGAGTGAACTAGGCCTGTAACTCCGCGGCTTCTGTAAGCACTAGCGTACATGTCCGATGTACCGGCCGGGCCGCGAAGTTTCGCCTGCACCTGTGAACCTTCGGGTTGCTCTCGCCCTATTTTCCCTCAAGATTCTCCGTGCATCGCCGATGGAGACGGCAGGTAGGAGCAGGCGGCAGTGTCGTCCCATGATAACCACTGAGCATGACAAGGAAGCTTCGCAGGCAACAACGACGCCAGTTCCGACCGGCGGTTCGCCAAGAGTCGATCTTCTTCCGAATAAGCCTGCCTCTGACAATGGCGAAAGCGTACGCAAATTGCGGGTTCTTTTTGTCGAGGACAATGCTCTTGATGTTGAACTGGAGGTGAGGGCGCTCCGAAGCGGAGGGTTTGACTCGATTTTCGATACCGTGCAAACGGCAGACGAATTCATCGCTCAGATACGCAAAAACACTTACGACGTAATTCTGGCCGACTATAGCCTGCCCTCCTGGAATGGCATGGCCACGGTCGAAGTCCTTCGTAAAGAAGGCTTGAACACCCCGGTGCTGGTTGTGTCGGGATTCTTAGGAGAACTCAAGGCAGTCGAATGCATCAAGCAAGGAGCCGCCGATTACGTCTTGAAAGACCACCTGCCGCGCCTGCCGGAATCGGTGCGGCGAGCTCTTCGCGAGAAGAAACTGCAGGACGAGCATCGCCAGGATCAAGAGGAGTTGGCACGATCCAACCGTGATCTCGAGCAGTTTGCCTACGTTGCGTCGCACGATCTACAAGAGCCGCTTCGCATGGTGGCCATGTATACGCAACTGTTTGCGGAACGTTACCAGGGCAGGCTGGACGAGAACGCCGAGAAATACATTCACTACATCGTGGAGGGCGCGCTGCGCATGCAGACCCTGGTTCGGGACTTGCTGGCGTTTTCCCGCGTCGGCAGACAGGGCGCTCCCTTGGAATCGGTTGATTGCAACGCGGTGGTGGCAATCGCATTGCAGAATTTGCAGGCTGCTATTCAGGACAGCGGTGCCCGCATCGAATACTCTCAACTTCCGACGCTGATTGCCGATAGTTCACAACTGACGCAGCTGTTCCAGAACTTGATCGGCAACGCCATCAAGTTTCGCGGAGCTGAACCGCCGCAAATCCGGGTAACTGCAGAAAAGAGAGATAGGGACTGGCTCTTTTCCGTCTTGGACAATGGCATCGGCATCGCCCCCCAACATGCTGAGCTGGTATTTGTCATTTTTAAGCGCCTGCATACGCAGGCGGAGTATCCGGGCAGCGGCATTGGCCTGGCGATCTGCAAGAAAATCGTCGAGCAGCGTGGCGGCCGGATCTGGGTGGAATCGGAACCGGGGCGAGGCTCGGCTTTCAAATTTACGTTGCCGGCAAAGGAAGGACGGATAGCTTACGATCACGGCGAACAGAAATAAGCCTGAGGTTCTGCTGGTCGACGACAACCTCGCCGATATCGACCTGACCAGCGAAGTTCTGGGGAAAAGCAAGCGGCATTTCCACGTGAATGCGGTCAATAACGGAGAGGAGGCAGTACGGTTTTTGCGGCAGGAAGGCGCCTATGTGCACGCCCCTAAGCCCGAGTTGATCGTTCTGGACCTGAACCTGCCGCGGGTCGATGGCCGACAGGTGCTCAGCGAGCTGAAAGCTGATCCTGACCTGTCGAAAATTCCGGTTGTGATCTTCACTACCTCCCAGGCGAACGACGACATTACGCGCTGCTATGAGTTGGGCGCCAATTGCTATCTCATAAAACCCGGCAACCTGCGCGATTTCGTAGCCGTGGTGCAATCCATGGCCGATTTCTGGCTGGGTTTTGCCAGCCTCCCCCACTAGGAGAAGAAATGAGTGATTCATCGACTCGAGTGTTGCTGATTGAAGATAATCCCGGAGACGCTGACCTGGTGCGCCTGCGCCTGGTGGAACGGAAGCTGGATGTGAATGTGGACTGCGTCCAGCGTCTGACCGACGCGCTATCAGCCCTGAAGGAGAAGCCGCCAGCAGTGGTGCTGCTCGATCTGAACCTTCCCGACAGCCAGGGGGCCGAAACCTTCCGCAAAGTTTTGGAGAAGGCTCCCGATGTCCCCATCGTCATCCTTTCCGGGCAGGACGATGAAGATCTAGCGATAAAGGCCCTTCAGCAGGGGGTGCAGGATTATCTGGTAAAAGGCGCCATTACGGGCGGCGAACTTGATCGCGCCATGCGGCATGCGGTCGAGCGGCAAGCGCTGCTGCGCTCGCTGGAGATGAGCCGGAAGCAGCAACTCGAATTCAAGAATCAGTTTCTCTCGCACGTGTCGCATGAACTGCGCACCCCACTCACGTGCATTCACCAGTACGTGACTTTGCTGCTGGACGGCATTGCCGGAGACGTGGCTCCGGAGCAGCGAGAACATCTGAAGACAGTTTTGAAAAGCGTGAACCAGCTCGGCGCCATGGTGCGCGATCTGCTGGAAGCTACGCGCGCCGAGTCGGGCAAGATGCGCATCGAACGGCGCTGCGTCTCCATGGCCGACATTGTCTCGACCGCGGTCACCATGATGCAGGCGACGGCCAATGAAAAGCGTGTCGGCCTGGAAGTCGGGGTCGACACTACCATGCCCTTCATTTATGGCGATCCTGACCGCATTCTCGAAGTGCTCATTAATCTGATCGAGAATGCCATCAAATTCACCCCGTCCGAGGGCGCCGTCACCGTACAGGCCTGTCGTATTCCTACCGATGCCGACTTCGCCTGCGTTTCCGTCGCCGATACCGGGTGCGGCATAAAACCGGAAGCGCGCGCGCTGGTCTTTGAGCGCCTGTACCAGGATCCCAATTCGGTCGACAACAATCGCAAAGGCCTCGGCTTGGGACTATTCATCGCGAAAGAACTGGTGCGCCTGCATGGCGGACGCATCTGGGTGGTGAGTGAAGCCGGACATGGAAGCACTTTTTCTTTCACCCTGCCCTTGTATTCCTTGCCCAAGTTGCTGGCGCCGATAGTCATCTACCAGGAGCACCTGCGGGATGCTTTTGTACTGGTGCGCCTGGATCTGCGCCCGCGCTCCAAGCCGCCTCGCGGCAACTGGAAGGAGACCTGCAGCCGCTGCCTGGAACTACTGGAGCGCTGTGTTTATCTGGACAAGGACCTGGTCCTGCCTCCGATCGCGACCACCGGCCCGGAGCAGGCTTTCTTCGTTGTGGCCTCCACCGATCTGAATCGCGCCGACATCATGATGACACGAATTCGCGAACAGATGGGAAAACTGCAGGAGCTGAATGCCGGCGGTCATTTTGAAATCTCTGCTGCAGCCATTCCCCTCCCTCCGGCTGCGACGGGTGATGATTTGGAAAAACAGGTGCAGCAACTGGCGGAGGTTGTGACCGAAATGGTGCGGACCGCTCCCGGTCTGAAACTGAGTGTGGAGCAACAGTCATTGGCACAAACTGGACGTTAAGCTAATAGAGGAGAGTTATGCGAATGCAAAAAATACTGATCGTCGACGATGATCCCGAGCTCAGACAGGCTCTGAAACTGCGATTGCGGGCTAACCACTACGACACCGTGCACGCTGTCGACGGATACTCGGCAATTGCGCAAGCCCAAAAGGAGCACCCCGACCTGATCATCCTTGATCTGGGCTTGCCGGCAGGCGACGGCTTTATCGTGCTAGAACGCCTGCAAGACGACGACAAGCTGTCGGCTATCCCGGTGGTCGTGCTGACGGCGCGCGATCCGCAAGGCAATGAACAGCGCGCCATGCAGGCCGGCGCCGCCGCCTATTTCCAGAAACCGGCAGACAATGCGGAATTGCTGGACGTTATCCGGGCCACGTTGCCCAGAAAATCAAGCAGCACATTGCCGTCGTAGGCGGATGGTTACGTCTAATTTGAATTGCAGAAGTTAATTCGGTGGCGCGCCGTGATGGTGCAGGACCGGCGGGCGAAGAGCTATGGGAGTTGCCGTGAGTCTTCACGGTTCTTCCGGGAGGTTCAGCATGCAAGCCGCTGATCATTCAAAGCCGGATTTGATTTCGCGACAGGGGGTCCGTCGGCACCCGCGGTCCCCTTACAGCGTTCCCATTATGTTTCACGGCATTGCGACGGGCGTGGTGCGCACTACGCGTGGCGTGAGCCTGGATATCAGTGAAGGCGGAGTGGGGGCGCTAGTCGAAGGCAGGCTGCAGGTGGGAGAAACCGGAGCTCTTGATGTCCCGTTGCCGGAACATGTGCTCAGTGCGGTTGCGGTCGTGCGCCACAGCTCGAGCGCGAGTTCCGGCTTCGAGTTCGTGGGACTGACGCCAGAGGAGCGTTCGGAAATTCAGACTATCGCTCGGCGTGGCTGAAGGCGGCGGCCGGATTGCGGCGGCTGCGCTATCGGAGGCTGGAAATATTCTTCTTCCCGCTTTGGGAATCTCTTCAGCCCTTAGTGCGTGCGTTAGTTCACCTGTCACAAACGGTTGCGAAATCATCAGCGCATACTAACCTTGCGGGCCGTAGTCGTTTCATTCCTTCACATCAGAATCCATTCTTCCCGGCTGCGACTCGCCTATGGAGGTTCCTAAATGTCGAGTCGCAGTACGAAGCTCCCCCCGAGACACGGAATCGCCAAAAGTCCGACAGGCATCGCCGGCCTGGACCAGATCACCGAGGGCGGCATCCCGGCGGGAAGGCCAACCCTGGTGTGTGGCAGCGCGGGCTGCGGCAAAACAGTTTTAGCCATGGAGTTCCTGGTGCGCGGGGCCACCGAGTTCGACGAGCCGGGCGTCTTCATGGCTTTCGAGGAGTCGGAAAAGGAACTAGGCCAGAACGTCGCCTCGATGGGGTTTGACCTTTCCGGTCTTTGTGCACGCAAGAAGATTTGCCTCGAGCACGTTCGCATCGAGCGCAGCGAGATCGAGGAAACCGGCGAGTACGATCTGGATGGCCTTTTCATTCGCCTGCAGAGCGCGATCCATTCTGTGGGCGCCAAACGCGTGGTTCTGGACACGGTCGAGGCGCTGTTCTCGGGTTTCGATAACACGCGCATTTTGCGGGCGGAACTACGGCGTCTGTTCACGTGGCTGAAAACCAGGGGCGTGACCGCGATTATCACCGCCGAAACCGGTGAGGGAAAACTCACGCGCTACGGCATCGAAGAGTATGTCGCTGACTGCGTGATTCTGCTTGATCACCGCGTCGAAGAGCAGAATTCGATCCGCCGTTTGCGGGTGATTAAATATCGCGGAAGCCTGCACGGCACCAGTGAATATCCGTTTTTGATCGGCGATACAGGGATCTCGGTTCTGCCGCTCACTTCTTTGAAGCTGGACCACAAAGCCTCTTCCCAGAGGATTTCCTCTGGTGTCCCGCGGCTCGATGCCATGCTGGGAGGAAAAGGCTTTTATCGCGGCAGCAGCATCCTGGTGTCGGGTAGCGCGGGTACGGGGAAGAGCAGCCTGGCCGCGCATTTCGTTCGGGCAGCTTGTCAACGGGGCGAACGCGCCCTGTTCCTGGCGTCGGAACAATCTCCGGACGAGGTCATCCGCAACATGCGTTGTATTGGGCTTGACCTGGAGCCCTGGGTGAAGCGCGGATTGCTGCATTTCTACGCTTCCCGCCCGGGAAGCTTCGGGCTGGAGAAGCATCTGGTCACGATCCACAATCTGACCACCACGTTCGATCCCAAGGTGGTGGTCATTGATCCGGTCACTAATTTTGCTGCGGTCGGAACTGACTCCGAAGTTAAGTCGATGGTCACGCGGCTAATCGACACCTTCAAAGCGAGGAATATCACTGCCATGTTTACCAGCCTCACTTCGGGGGACACGGCGCCCGAAACCAGCGACGTTGGCGTGAGTTCGCAAATGGATAGCTGGCTGTTATTACGCAATCTGGAGGCAAACGGCGAGCGCAATCGCGGGATTTACGTGCTCAAGTCGCGCGGCATGGCGCATTCCAACCAGATTCGCGAGTTCGTGCTGACCGATCACGGTGTGAACCTGGTAGATGTTTACGTGGGTCCTGCCGGCTTACTGACGGGTTCGGCGCGGGTCGCACAGGCGGCGCGGGAAACGGCCGAAGCGCTGGAGCGCAAGCAGGAACTGGAGCGCAAGGGCGCCGAACTGATGCACAAGCGGCAGCGACTGGAGGAGCAGATCGCGCGCATGCGCGCGGAATTTGCCGTCGAGGAACGCGGCCTGACGAGCGAGCTGGACATCATGGACGCGAAGGGAAAACAGGTTGGGCTGGATCGCGCCGAAATGGCCAGGATCCGCCAGGCCGATAGTACGCCCGGTCACAAGAACGGCCGCGCTGCACGGGAGAAAGCACCAGCCTGACAGCATCCAGCGGACAAGAAACGAGAGAGCTATGAAGCGGAAAAGATCAAAGAAGTCTAATGGAAAAAGCAAAGTAGACAAGGATTTCTGGAGGCTGCGCCTGTATATCGCGGGGCAGACCGCCAATTCGCTGGCGGCCCTGTCCAATCTCGAGGCCATTTGCGAACACCTCAAGGGAAAGTATCAGCTCGATGTAGTGGACTTGCTGCTGAATCCGCAACTGGCTGCGGGGGACCAGATCCTGGCAATTCCAACGCTGGTACGGAGACTGCCGCCCCCATTGAAGAAAATTATCGGCGACCTTTCGAAGACCGACCGGGTGCTGGTCGGGCTCGATCTGAAGCCCGCAGGCGGTGGGCAATGAAGGCGCAACCGAAAAGAAAGACGACTGAAACAAAAGAGTACGTCCTCAAGCTTTATGTCACGGGGGTGACGCGCCGCTCGGAAAGCGCCATCACCAATCTCAAAATGGTCTGTGACCAATATCTGGCAGGACGTTATGACCTGGAGGTGGTGGATATCTATCAATCGCCGCTCCTGGCCAAGAAGGCCGAGATTCTGGCGGCACCCACGCTGGTGAAACAACTCCCCTTGCCGGCGCGCCGCCTGATTGGCGATCTCTCGGAACAAGGCAAGCTGCTGATGTTGCTCAACCTGAAACCGAAAAAGGGGAGCTAATGGCCAAAATCCAGAAGGCCCGCAGTCCTAAGAGCGAATTGCAGCGCCTGCGTAATCGCCTGGCGGAGGCCGAAGAAACCATCGCGGCGATTCGCGAAGGGGCTGTCGATGCCATCGCCGTGGATGGTCCGGCTGGCCGCCAGATTTTTACGTTGCAAAGCGCCGAGCAGCCGTATCGAATTCTCGCCGAGCAGATGAATGAAGGCGCCGCCTCGATCGGCGCTGATGGGGTCATCCTCTTCTGCAACAGGCGTCTGGCCGCCATGGTGGGGCGGCCACCCGAAAGGCTGGTCGGTTCGCCGGCGATCGAACTGGCTGCCGAGGCTGACAGAAAAACTTTCCAGCAACTGCTGCTGCGTGCGCACAAAGGTGAAGCACGAGGCGAGGTACATTTTCAGGGTAAGGACGGAAGTATTGTTCCCGTGCTGGCCTCGCTGAAAATGATAGCGGGCGGCCAAACGCCCGGGCTGTGCCTGGTGGCCACGGACGTGCAGGAATTGAAGCGCGCCGAGAGCGAACTGCAGCAGGCGCACAAAGGCGCACGCCGTCTCGCTTCCATCGTGACCTATTCCAACGATGCCATCATCGGCAAGAACCTGGAAGGCATTGTGACCAGCTGGAATCCGAGCGCAGAGGCCATCTACGGCTATTCCGCGGAGGACATGATCGGGAAATCAATGGAGACCACGATCCTTCCGGACCGAATTGAAGAATTTCGCAGACTCATGCGGCGGGTTGGCCAGGGCGAGAGTGTGCGGTACTTCGAATGCCAGCGTGTGCGCAAAGACGGACAAGTCATCGACGTGTCTTTATCACTCAGCCCGCTAAAAGACGAGAGCGGAAAAATTGTGGGTGTTTCCAGCATCGTGCGTGACATCACCGAACGCAAGCGGGCGGAGGCAGCGGTTGTCAGAGAGCGGCAACGGTTGGAATCCGTCCTCGACCGGCTGCCGGTGATGGTCTGCCTGCTAACGCCTACCTATGATGTAGCTTTTGCCAATCAAGCTTTCCGCAAGCAATTCGGCGAATCTCAGGGAAGAAAGTGCTTCGAGTATTGCTTCGGACGAAGTACGCCGTGCGAGTTCTGTGAGACCTTCGAGGTACTTAAGACGAATGCGCCGCATGACTGGGAAGTTACGACTCCCAACGGGCACCGCATTCATGCTTTCGATTTCCCCTTCACCGATAGCGATAGTTCGCCTCTGATTCTGGAAATGGACGTGGATGTAACCGAACAGCGACTGGCGGAAGACAGCTTGCGAAAGGCGTCGCTCTACGCCCGCAGCCTGATCGAGGCCAGCCTGGATCCATTGGTCACGATTGACAAGGATGGCCGTATCACCGACGTGAACGAGGCTACGGAAAACGCCACCGGGGTTCCACGAAAACGCCTCATCGGCAGTGACTTCTCTAATTACTTCACAGTTCCGGAAAAAGCCGACCAGGGATATCGAACCGTTTTCGCGGAAGGATTCGTGCGTGATTACCCGCTGGCCATCCGGCACACCTCCGGCAAGGTCATGGATGTTCTTTATAACGCCAGCTTATTCAAAAACGAGAACGGAGAAGTCGAAGGCGTATTTGCCGCGGCCCGCGATGTCACCGAGCGCAAGCGCGCCGAGGAGCAGTTGCGCCGGGCTTCGCTCTACGCCCGCAGCCTCATTGAAGCCAGTCTTGACCCGCTGGTGACCATCAGCAAGGACGGTATGATCACCGACGTTAACGAGGCCACGGAAACGGCCACCGGACGTGGTCGCGATAGCCTCATTGGCAGCGACTTTTCCAATTACTTCACCGAGCCGGAAAAAGCTCGGCAGGGATATCGCAGTGTTTTCGCCGAAGGGTCCGTGCGCGACTATCCCCTGGCGCTCCGCCACGTCTCGGGTAGCGTAATACACGTTTTGTACAACGCCACTCTGTTTCGCAATGAGAAAGGCGCGGTGGAAGGCGTCTTCGCGGCTGCCCGCGATGTCACTCGCCGTAAACAGGCCGAGGAAGAATTGCGCAGCGTCAATCAGGAACTCGAAAAGCGGGTGGAGGCGCGGACCTCGGAACTGCGAGAAAGCGAGAGCCGCACCCGCCGCAAGCTTGATTCTATCCTTTCTCCTGAAGGTGATCTGGCCAACCTGGAGGTGAGCGACATTCTGGATATTGCGGCGGTTCAGACGCTGGCAGAAGATTTTTACAAGCTCACGAATATTCCCCTGTTCATGGTGGACCTCAAAGGCAAAATCCTAGTTGGTGGCGGTTGGCAGGAGATCTGTACCAAGTTCCACCGCGCTCACCCTGAAAGCTGCAAGAACTGTCTGGAAAGTGACCTGGTCCTGAGCACGGGGGTCAAACCCGGAGAATTCAAGCTGTACAAGTGCAAGAACAACATGTGGGATGCAGTCACACCGTTGATGCTGGGGGAAAAGCACATTGCCAATATCTTCACCGGACAGTTCTTCTTCTCTGACGAACCCGTCGACTACGAACTTTTTCGCTCGCAGGCACGCCAGTACGGCTTCGACGAGCAGTCGTATATGGCGGCACTGGCCCGGGTTCCGCGCCTTGGTCGTGAACAGGTGGAGATCAGCCGGGCATTTTTCACCAAGTTCGCTCAGTTGCTGTCGCAACTCAGCTATAGCGGGATCAAACTCGCTCGCTCGATGGAGGAGACGCGCAACGCGAATTTCCAGCTCACCGCCAGCAACAAGGAGTTGGAAGCTTTCACATATTCTGTGTCCCATGATCTGAGAGCGCCGCTGCGCCACATCCTGGGCTTCTCCAAGATTCTGACGGAAGAGTTCGCACCCCAACTTCCTGAAGAAGCCCAACACCACTTGCAACGCATCGAGGAGGGCACGCGGCGCATGGGCCAGCTGGTGGATGACCTGCTCAATCTGGCGCGGGTGGGGCGGCGCGATATCGCACTGCAGGTGACCGGACTCAAATCCGTGGTGCAAGAAGTGATCACCAGCCTGGGACCCGACATCGGCGACCGCCAGGTGGAATGGAAGATTGGTGACCTGCCTTATGTCGAATGTGACAGCGCGCTGATGAAGCAAGTCTTTCAGAACCTGCTGGCCAACGCCCTCAAGTTCACGCGCCCGCGCCCCAAGACGGTAATCGAAGTCGGGCAAGCGGAGAAGGATGGCGTCCCTGTCGTCTATGTCCGCGATAATGGCGTGGGCTTCAGCATGAAGTACGCCGACAAACTTTTTGGCGTTTTTCAGCGTCTGCACCGCTCGGAGGACTTCGAGGGCACAGGCGTGGGCCTGGCCACAGTCCAGCGCATTATCCAGAAGCACGGCGGCCGAATCTGGGCCGAAGCTGAACTGGATAAGGGCGCGACATTCTATTTCACCCTCGGCAGTGCCGAACATAGCGAACTCAAGGCCGAAACTGCAGTAGCAGGAGCAAATTCATGACCCAAGGGCAAATTGAAATTCTGCTGGTAGAAGATAATGCGGACGACATCGAACTGACGTTGCACGCTCTGAGAAAAGAAAACCTGGCTAATAGTATTCATGTAGCTCGCGACGGGGAGCAGGCTTTGGAATTCCTGTTTTGCAACGGCGCGCATGCCGACCGCTGCTTTAGCCCGCCTCCCAAGCTGGTGTTGTTGGACCTGAAACTGCCGAAAGTGGATGGAATGGAAGTGCTGCGGCGGCTCAAAGGCGATGCGCGTACGAAGACGATACCGGTAGTGATTCTGACCTCGTCGCGCGAAGAGCGCGATCTGGTTAACAGCTACGGGCTGGGGGCGAACAGCTACATCCAGAAGCCGGTAGATTTCGAGCAGTTCCGGGAGACGGTAAAAAGCGTTGGTCTTTATTGGTTGCTGGTTAACCAGATACCTGCGCCACAGGCAACGGCTCAAGGCGCGGGAAGGTAGCGCATCGGCTGTTCGGCAAACCGCCATTGGCCGCTTTACGCGCTGGCGTGGCCGGCACCCAACTCCGAACCCGGAGCCAGAGGCAAGGTAACGGTCACGCTGCAGCCGTGCCGGTCCATGCGGTTGGAAAGTTCCAGTCTGCCGCCGTGGGCCTCACAAATCTGACGTGAGAGCACAAGCCCGATGCCGCTGCCTTGGGGCTTGGTCGTGTAGAAAGGGACGAAGACATTGCCCGGATTCATAAGGCCGGGCCCGTTATCTTCAATATTCACGACCACGTTCCGGCCATTGCGCTTCCAAGTCAAAGTGATTCCCGGCACAGGAGCAGAGCGGCTGGCCGGGGGTCTGGAATCGTCCTCGCCCACGGGCGCTTCCAGCACGGCCTCGGCAGCGTTACGAAGCAGATTAATCAGCATCTGCTCCAGTTGATCAGGATCGGCCGTCAACGTGATGTCAGGGCCAGGAACGACCTTCACCTCGACCCGAGTTTCTAAAGCGGTCACACGTTTCACCACCTCGGCCAGCGAACAGGCTTGCGGAACCGGGTCGGGCATCTGCGCCAGTTTGCGGTAGGCCTGCAGGAAACGATTGAGCGAGGCGGCGCGGCCCTCGATAATCGCCAGGCCGCGTTCAAAATCCTGGCGCCGCTCAGGATCGAGATTTGTCTCGCCCAGCCTCGCGCTCAAGCTGCCGGCTATAGATTTGATGGGTGTCAGAGAATTGTTCAGCTCATGACCAATTACCCGGATCAGCCGTTGCCAGGCGTGCAATTCCTCTTCCCGCAAGGCACGGCTCACGTCAGACAGGACAATCAAGGTATGCGGAATTCCTTTTTGCCGGAACAAACTGCGCCTAACGAACCAGCGGGTATCGCCAGTAAACGAGAGCGACACAAGAGCTTCGTTGTGGCAGGTCAGAAATGTCTGTAGACCCAGTTCAGTGGCTGACCGGCCAAGCATGTTTCCGGCAGGAAGATGCAGGAGCCTTTCCGCCGACGAGTTAACCAGTTGCAGCTTTTCCGCCGGATCAAAAGCAAAAATAGGGAGATCCACCTCTTCGACAACGCGTTGCAACAAGGCTGTGGCTTCGATAGCTCCGGTGCGCTGCTGGGCCAGAATATCGGCAAGGGCATTGACCTCGAGCGAGAGTTGTCCCAAAGCATCGTCAGAAACTGCCGAGCGGGCGCGAACCGAGTAATCCTCTTCGCGCAACGCGCCGACGACATTGGTCAAGGTCTGGAGTGAATGGACAATATGATCGCGCAGCGCGCCGCCGATCAGCATGCAAAAAACCACTTCCGCAGCGAGCAGCAGCAGCTTGGTCCCGGTCGCCCAGGGTTGCGGCCACACCAGAATTGCGCTGATCAGCAAGCCGGGTGCAACCAGCAGAATCGCAAAGCGGAAGAGGCTACGCTCGAAATGGACTTGCTGCGATTTTCTGGTTGTGCGCGTGGAATGGTCGCCCATGTCCGGGCTAGAGCCCATACTTTTCCATCCGGCGGTACAGGGCGCCGCGGCTTAAACCCAAAGCTTCCGCCGCCTGGCTCACGTTACCCTGAAAGCGCTGCAGTGCTTTGTGGATCAGGATACTTTCAACCGCTTCCAGACTCAATTCTTCGAGGTTCTGTGATGCCAGCCGTTGTCCCGCCAATCCAAGATCGGAGGGTTGGAGTTGTTCGCCGCGGCACATCAGCGTCGCCCTCTCCATAGTGTGCTCCAACTCCCGCACATTCCCCGGCCAGGAATACTGCATAAGCGTTTGTAGCGCAGCAGGATCCAGAGAGTGGATTTGCCGGCGGTAACGCGAAGCATACTGGAGTAAAAAATGCATGGCCAGCACGGGGATGTCTTCCCGCCGCTCGCGCAACGGGGGCAAGTGGATTTCCACGGTGTTGAGGCGGAATAGCAGATCTTCGCGGAACTGTCCCGCACTGCAGGCTGCCGCGAGATCGGAATTAGTGGCCGAAATCAGACGAACATCCACCCGCTTGCTGCGCGACGACCCCACCCGCTCGATCTCGCCCGACTCGATCACCCGCAAGAGCCTGGCCTGTTGCCGAAGGGGCACATTGCCTATTTCGTCCAGAAATATCGTGCCGCCGTCGGCCAGTTCAAATCTTCCGATGCGGTCTGTGCGAGCGTCGGTAAAAGCACCCTTGACGTGGCCGAACAGCTCGCTCTCGAACACTCCCTCGGCCAATCCCCCGGTATTGACCGCCACGAAAGGGCGGTTGGCACGCTGCGATAGCGCGTGCACCGTGCGGGCAACAACTTCCTTTCCGGTGCCGTGCTCTCCTGTGATTAACACATTGGCATCGGAGGGAGAGATTCGCCGGATCGTCTCCAGAACCGGGGCCATGGAGGGCGCCGTGGCGATGAACTCCGAACTGCCCTGGGCAGTGAGCAAGCGATTCTCGGCCGCGAGACGTTCGGATTGTTGTAGCGCGCGATGTAACTCAACTTGAGTCCGCAGAATGGAAAGCAGCCGCTCGTTTTCCCAGGGCTTCTGAATGAAATCGCGGGCGCCGCGGCGCATGGCTTCGACCGCCAGTTCCACATTGCCCCACGCGGTCATTACGATCACCGGTAGCGTGCTATCGAGCGCGACAAGCTCGGAGAGTAGATCAAGTCCTTCCTGACCAGAGGTCGTGTCGCGGGTGTAATTCAGATCGATCAATACGGAGTCATATGCGTTGCTCGCCATCGCCTCTCGCAACCGTGCGGGAGAACGCACTGTATCGACGCAGTAACCTTCCGGCTTCAGCAGCAGTTCAATTGCTTCCAGGATGGGCTGCTGATCGTCGGCCGCAAGAATTCGAGGATTACCTTCCGCATTGGACAGGACAGATACTTTGTCGGGTGTCGGTTTGGCGGAGGTTGGGCTCATTTAAGGCGCAGGATGGGTGACGGTGCCGTTGATCGCATCCTGGATGTCGATTCCATTATGTTCCAAAGTGGCTCCTGTGGCACGATCAACTTCAACTTCAGCTTTTTCATAGACCGTCATAGCGGTCACCAAGTCCAGCTGCGAGAGCGCCAAATCACGCTGCGCGGCCATGGTTTGATAGGTTGAGCCCGCCCCGAGGGTCTGCTCTTTCTGCGTAATCTCGAAGGTTCGCTGTGCCAGATCGCGGGCCTTCCTGGCCGCATCCACGCGGGCCGCGGTTTGTTCCAGCGTGTACTCGGCATTGCGCACTTCAATGCGAATCTGCTTGCGCAACTCCTCCCGCCGCAACTCAGCCTGACGGTACTCCAGTTCGGAACGGTATTGGTCTGCCTTGGCTACGCGATTGCGAATCGGAATATTCAGGTTGAAGCCTATGTAGTAATCGGGGGCGCTATTATTGAAGGAATTTCCTAACGCTCCTCCATAGTCCGTTGGCACCGTCGAGCTATTTACCGCGCCAGGAATGTTAAAGAGTGGATTCAGAATCCCTGACAAACCCGATCCTCCATAAAACCCGGTCAACGCGAGGGAGGGTAAGAGAGCATTTCTGGCAGCCCTGCGGCTGATCTGGCGATTGACCAGATCGATGTCCGACTCGGCCAGTTCCGGACGATCATGCATAGCCCGCGCAATGAGCTCCTTCACGGGGCGGGACTGCGGGGGTTGCACGGATTGCAGGCGATCGGTCGGCAACACCTCCACAGATTCCAGAACCGGGTCTTCCAAGCTCCTGGTCAGAGCATTCTTCATAAGTAGTTCCTGCAACTGCAAGTTGGTGCGCGCCAGGGTGAGGTCTTGATCGCGCTTTGAGACCTCAGCTTCGGCACGCAGCACGTCCATTTCTGGAACACTTTCCAATTGCAGCTGCTTCTTCGCATTGTCGAGCGAGTGCCGGGCAAAGGCTAAGGACTGCTCATTCACTTGCGCCTGCTCATAAGCGTTCACGAGATCCCAGTAGATGTTCTGTATCTGCGTCACGGTCGCGGTGACCTGGTCTTTGAATGCGATATCAGAAATCTTCTTATCGTTCTTGGCGATGCGCAGATACCGCAGATTGGGTCCAAAACCGAATCCTGCCAGTAACTGCTGCTGGAAGGTGAAGCGGAAGTTCGTGGTCAGCGCTGGCGAGAGGTTGAAAAAAGGACTATTGGTGGTCTGCCGGCTATTGTTGAACTGAAAAGCCAATGAGGTTCCGGTTGCGAAGGCCTGTGCGACCTGAAAGTTTGCCTGTCCAGTATTCAGTTGCAAAAGCGGAACTCCGTAGATGGTCTGGCTGGCAAGCGGAGTAGTTTGATGTTGGGCACCTACTGTTCCGGTGACTGCTGGATCGTAGGACGGGACTGGCGGGCCCACTCCCAATGTAGACGAGACCAAACCGGAGGCGCCTGCACCGGCGCCGCCCGCACCGGCAGTGGTTCCTCCCGCCCCGGCACCTGGCGCGCCCGTGCCGAATCCCCCGATACCACCTCCGGGCGTGCCTTGCACTACGCCGGCATTCACACCACGAAACACACCTCCCGCCTTGGTGCGCAGAATATCGGTGTCGGCAATCGGCAGATTGTAACGGGCGATGGCGAGATCGAGGTTGTTCTCCAACGCGAGCCGGATTGCATCCTTAAGCGACAGATTCAGCTTGCCATCGTGAATTAGCTGTTCGAGAAGCGGAGAATTCGTCAACCGCGGCTTGGGCGCCTCCTGTGGCAGATAGGCGCTCACAGGATTGTGGGACTTGGGCATCTCCAGAGATACCGCTGCATTCGTCTGCGCCAGGCATGGACTACACAAACAGATTATGACCAACCCTATGAAATACTCGTAACCCGCGCATCGACTCATTGCTTCACCGCCTCATACGGCAGCAGCTCCGGATTAGCTGTATCGGAAACCATCCAGCCATCTCGTAATTGAATGGTGCGTGAGCCATAACCGGCGTTACCTTCCGAGTGCGTCACTTGAACAATCGTCATTCCTTGCTGATTAAGGTCGCAAAAGAGCTCCATGATCTCCTTGGCCTGGGAAGAGTGCAGGTTACCGGTAGGCTCATCGGCGAGCAACAACGCGGGTCTGTGAATCAGCGCTCGCGCCACCCCAACGAGCTGTTGCTGCCCACCGGAAAGTTGGCTGGGGAAAAAATCTTTTTTGGCAACGATCTGAAAGCGGTCAAGCGTTTCCGCTATCATTCCTTGCCGTTGTCTCGTGGGAATATCTTTGTAGGAGAGCGGAAGGTCGATGTTCTCCTTGACCGTGAGATCGTCGAGCAGATGATAACTCTGAAACACTATTCCGACATTGCGCTTGGCGAGCTCGCTGCGCTGCCTGCGCTTCATATGATGTACGGGCTGATCGCGAAACCAGTACTCGCCCAGCCAACCGTCATCCAGCAGAGCAAGTGCATTTAATAATGATGATTTGCCGGCTCCGGAGGGCCCCATGATGGTTATGAATTCCCCTTCCCGAATTTCCAGGTTGATGCGCCGCAGCACCCAGAAATGCCCGGCTGGTGTTTTGTAACTGCGCTCCAGATTTTTGAGTCGAATCACGGACCTGATTCCCTTCTATTCCATGCGCAGTGCTTCGTTTGGATCGAGGTGTGCGGCTCGCCAGGCCGGTTTAAGTCCTGCACTGATTGCGACGAGGGCCAGCACGACAACGGCAACGATCAACGTGGTAGGGTCGTAAGGACTGAGGCCGAAAAGCAGGCTGCTCACGGTTCGCGCAACCAGGAATGACAACATCAGTCCTGCGATTGCGCCGGCGGCAATGACGACAAAACTTTCATGCAGCACTAACCAGAGGACTGCCCTGCGTGAAGCGCCGAGGGCCAACCGGATTCCAAGTTCGCCAGTACGGCGAGCCACCGTGTAAGACATCATTCCGTAAAGTCCCACGCAGGCCAGACCCAGCGCGAGCAGGCCAAAGATGGTCGTGAGCCGCGCAACCAGCTTCTCCTGCGCGAGATTATTGCTCATCTGTTCCGCCAGGGTTGTGACTCCGCCAATAGGCAAGTTGGGATCAACGCTGGTGACCGCTTCTCGGATGGCAGGGATGAACCGGTTTGGTTCGGCCTGGGTGCGCACATCCAGACTCTCGGCGTCTACCACATCCTGCACGAGCGAGTGATAGATCAATGGGGGCGCAGTCTCGCGAATATCATTCACCCTGGCATCGCGAACCAATCCCACGATTTGGAAGCGATGATCGTTGATGGCGTCATATCCGAAATACTGACCGATCGGATCCTTGCCTTTGAGAAACTCGCGCGCGAAGGTTTGATTCACAATGACGACTGGAGGGCTTGCCTGGGTATCGGATGTGGCGAACAGCCGGCCCTCGATAATCGGCATTTGTGTTGTGAGGAAGAAGTGCGGGCTCACGCGGCGTTGCTGGGCGTCGGTCTCGCCATTCGTATGCGGCACGCCGGGCAGGAAAATATCACTAGCATCGCCACAGCCAATCGCCAGTCCACAACTGGCCAAGGAGGCAGAATCCACCCCGGGAATGGCTTCCACGCGCTCGATGAGACGCTTATAGAGCGACGAAAGCTGCGGCTGGCTATAGCCGGCCATGTGTGTGTCGAGCCAGACGCTAACGATGTGGTCGCGGTCAAAACCGGGATTGAGCCGCATAAAGTTGTGAAGGGTCCGCAAAAACAGGCCGGCGCCGGCCAGCAGAACCAGGGATAAAGCCATCTGCGCGACAATCAGAATCTGTTTGACAGACCGCGAATTCACCGTTCCGATTCTGTCGCTTCCCTCACTCTTCCCTTTTAACGCGCGGACAGGCTCAACCTGCGAACTGCGAATCGCGGGCGCAACTCCAAACAGCAGTGCAGTCACTATCGCTACGGCCGTGGTAAAGGCAAGAACCCGCGCGTCTGGTGCGAGATTCAGTGGAATGGGAGTGCTCCCCCTGGAAGCCCATTTGGGCAGCACTTCAACACAGCCATAGGCCACAGCTACGCCAAAGCCGGCGCCTAAAAAGGAGAGTAGGGCGCACTCCGTCAGGAGCTGGCGGATCAAGCGAGCTCGTCCCGCTCCAATCGAAAGCCGGAGTGCAATCTCACGCTCACGAGCGGCGCCGCGCGCCAGGAGGAGGTTTGCCAGATTCGCGCATGCAATCAGCAGGACGAACCCAACCGCTCCCATCAGCACTCTGAGTGGTTGCGCAAAGCTCGTGCGCAAGTTCGACAGACCGCGGCGGCCGGGCTCAAGCTTTAGCTGAGCACGCAGGAAGGCCTGACGCTCTTGCGGGTCTTTGATTTTCGCAGCAGATGCCTCGCGCTCCTGGCGAAAGACTTGATTAAGTGCAGCCAGGGTGGGAGCGAAGAGATTTGTTCCCCTGATACGCACGATAAATTGCAGCCAGCGAATGTCGCGCTGGGGAACCCAGGGTTTTTGGAAGTCGGAATCTTCTGACTGGCTGTAGTGCTGGGCGTAGTGGACGGCAGACTGCATCGTCGTCGGTAACCAGAATTCGGGCGCGATACCCGGGCGAGCGCCAAAAAAACCTGGCGCAGCGACACCGACAATCTCAATCGGCATTCCATTCACGACGATCTTGCGGCCAAGCACGCTACGATCACGCCCAAAGCGCCTTTGCCAGCACCCGTAACTGATTACTGCTACCGGGGTGCCTCCAACGAGGCGATCGTCATCCGCTGCCAGCAGACGACCGAGCGAAGCATACGTCGCAAGCGCATGAAAATAATTTCCTGAAACAAGTTGCCCGGTCACCATCGCCGGCTGAGCGCTTCCCAGTGCGGCGTAAAAGCTTGCAGGCCAGGTCATCGCCGCCACTTCAGCCGAAGGTGGCATGACGGCTTCCACGCTCTTAAAGAATGGATAAGAAAAGCGCGTGTTCTCTACCAACCGATCGTCTTGTCTGACCAGGAACAACTGTTCCGGCTGCGGCACCGGCAGCGACTTGAGAAGCACCGCATCGACCAGGGTGAATATCCCCGTGTCGGCGCCGATGCCCAGCGCGAGAGTGAACACCGCAACCGCAGTAAATCCCGGGCTATTGCGTAGCTGGCGCAGGGCGTAGCGAAGATCTTTTATCACTCCATTCATCTCAATGCCTTATGCATAGCGCAGCGTCACCATGGGTCGACCTCCGCCGAGCGGCCTCGGGAAATAGTTGCGGCCAATGCCGCACCGATAGAACAGCGGTGAAGGCACGGGACGGTTAGCGGGATTCCGGCATCAATCGCCACTAAACTTGCGTAGTTGGTGAAAAGCATAACGGAGGTCCTGGAGCAGTACCGTCATGCCGGGACATCTTGCATGAGCTTGCGCAATTCATCTTCGGCGACCACCTTGCCGTCGAACAGGTGAATCTCTCTCTGCGCGTGCTTGGCAAAACGAGCATCGTGAGTGACCATGCAGATGGTGGCTCCGTCGCGGTGCAGGTTCTGCAGGAGTTCCATGACCGCATCTCCGTTGCGGGAATCGAGATTTCCCGTAGGCTCATCGGCGAGCAGTATGGAGGGATGGCCGCCCAGCGCACGAGCCACGGCGACCCGCTGCTGCTGCCCACCGGAGAGTTGCGATGGATAGTGCCTGACGCGATGAGCCATACCCACGCGTTCCAGGGACTCCATGACCCGCTTCTTGCGCTCCGACGACAACATCTTCTGCCTGTAAGTCAGAGGCAGTTCGACGTTTTCATACACGGTCAGATCGCCAATCAGATTGAAACTCTGAAAAATGAAACCGATTTCCTGATTGCGAATGCGCGAGCGCGCCGCAAAATCCAGACTCTCCACCGGCTTGCCGTTGAGTCTGTATCTGCCGGATGTCGGAGTGTCCAGCAGGCCGATGATCGACAGCAGGGTCGACTTGCCGCACCCCGAAGGGCCGGACATGGCCACGTATTCTCCTTTGCGGACGGTTAGGTGAATTCCAGAAAGCGCGTGTGTTTCAACCTCATCGGTATAGAAAACTTTGGTCAGGTCTTCGATATCAATAAGTGGTTCTTCTCGCTCGCTCATAAGTCATCCTTTTAATTCACGCCTGATTTTCGGTGTTCAGTCCTCGGCTCCTGACAGTCAATCGAGACGGATGCGATCGGCATTATCGTTTCGCGACATATCAGACAAAATGACAATGTCGCCCTGATTCAAGCCAGCCAGTATCTGGATCGAGTTCACCGAAGCGCGCCCAACCTTTACCGGTACGCGTACCGCCCCCTTGCCATCCAGATCCAACTTGAACAAGCTGATGGTGCTGTTTTCCTGCCCGAAGGCCGGCCGTCCTACATAAAGCACATTGTCGAGATGTTCCAGATCGATCGTGCCATCGACACTCAAATCCGGACGAGCGCCTTTGGGCAGGTCACCGATAATCTTGACATCCACGGTGACGGTGCCGTTTTGCACGGCTGGATCGACGCGCATCACGGTTCCCGAGGTGGTCCCATTATGCGTGTCAATCAGCGCCGCCTGTCCCATCTGCACATCTCGCGCTTGGGTCTCGGCGATCTTCAATTCGGCAATCAGATGATCGGGTTGCACCACCTTGGCGATCATTGCGCCCGGCAACACGTGCTGTCCAACCTGCAAGGGCAAATCGACCAGCACGCCTTCAATCCCGGCCTGCACTCTCAACGCGTCCAACTGTTTTTGTTTTAGGTCGGCCAATGCACGCATCTGATCGACTTTTGCTTGCTGCTGAGCCAGTTGTGATTCGATGGCCTTCTGATTGACGTCGAGTCGCTCCAATTCGATATTGTTGCGGGTCGCCAGTTCGTCAGCCCTGCTCTTGGAATTCTTGTAGGCCAATCCGGAAATCACACCCAAGGAGTAAAGGGACTGGTCGGTTTCGGCTTGTAGTTTGGCCTGACTGTAATCCGCGCCCACGGTCGCCGCGCCCGCCTTCTGGTTCATCAGATCGCTCTGCAGTTTGACTCGCAGACTCTGATACTCAGCTTCCGCGGCCCTGAGTTGCAGCCGCGCATCCAGCGCCGACTGCTCAACTTGCGGGTTGCTCATCTCCACCAGAATGGTGTCGGCCTTCACCTGCGAACCGGGTAACTTGATAATGCGAACAATAGTAGCCTCGGTCTCCGCTGGTATTTGACGTGTGAACTCCTGACTGGGTATAAGCGATCCCAATCCGCGGACCTGGCGCAACATCGAACCGCGCTTGACAGTATCGGTCCAGACTGTGCTGCGCTCCACGTCCGGTGCTGCCGGTTTCAGCCGCGAAACACCGACGGAGACGGCTGCCAGGCCGACGATCGCAATTGCGGACCAGATGATCTGCCGCCTACGTTTCTGCTGCTTGAACTCTGGCCGGGCGATATCCATGGCGGACAATTATGCAATCATCTGGCCACAAGGCGGCGAACCTAACTACTTCAAAGCGTGGAACTTAGATAGCTTGCGGAACCGTACACCTAGTTGGAAGTGTCCGCTACCGGATTTGACCGTCCATGACTGGACAGCACATAACGGGCGAGCACAATTCGTCTTGCGCAACGAGCCACTGCCTACTACATCGGGTTCAGATAATCGATGTGATGGGGACGGAATGTCCGGCGAATCGCCGTGCTGGAGTAGCGAAAATAGAACCTGAAGCCTGAACCCCGATGGGGGGTCGAGAGGCTGATAGCGAGTAAGAGTAATCCTCGCGGAATTACGGCTTCATGCCTTTGATCTTGCTGCGTGCTTCTCTTCAAATTTCCGGGCAAAGCTCTCCGACTGTCCCTTCGGAATGCTCAGCGATACCCAATCGGACCCGCGGAAATGCTTCGCCAGCAGCACGACTTGGTTGACGTGACCGGCGTAGTGCAGCAACTGACGCGTGATGGCCTGCAAAACTGTATGTTCACGGCCGGCGATGAGCACTTTGCGCCCAAGATCTTCCGGCCCAAGCGGTGAGATGGCGTCGAATACGTATTGCCATCCGCGCTCCCACCACTCCATCATTTCTGCGCGAGTGGTGCCGGGAGCGATTTCGAATTCCTGATCGCGATGCCGGTCCGGCTTCTCGCCATCACTGGTCAGAAAATCGGTCCAGCGCGAGCGCATGTTTCCAGCCATATGCTTTATGAGCACGGCTATGCTGTTCGCGTCAGGATCAATTAAACGAAACAGGTCTGCGTCGGTGGTCTGGGCGAGCGCTTCCTCCGCGAGCTTCTTGTAACTGCGAAAGTTGCGCAGTACATCGGAGAGGTAGGCAACACCGGTATCATCCTGGTTCATGGTCCTATTAGATGCAGAGACCAGAATCAGGAACCGACATTTCCGGGATGCTTCTCAGTCTGCCGCTCCGGCGTTGCGCTCGTCTTCCGCCGCGGTTCCGTAGGCGACGTTGCGACCGCCATAACGGCGGACCCGGATATTTGCCTGCTCGGCGTGAGCAAAAAATCCTTCCAGCACGCAGAGGCGCGAACAATATTCGCCGATCATGGCCGACGCCTGATCGGTAAGCACCTTCTGGTAGGTGCAGGTCTTGATGAACTTGCCTACCCACAATCCACCGGTATAGCGCGCGGCTTTGCCCGTGGGCAGCGTGTGATTCGTGCCGATGACCTTGTCGCCATAGGCCACATTGGTGCGCGGCCCGAGGAACAAGGCGCCATAGTTTTTCATGTTTTTGAGGAAGTAATCAGGGTCATGGGTCATGACTTGAACGTGCTCCGAAGCAATGCGGTCAGCTTCGCGCACCATTTCCTCGTCGGAATCGCACACGATGACTTCACCGTAATCACGCCAGGAAACTGACGCCAATTCCGCCGTGGGCAAGATTGCGAGCAGGCGTTCCACTTGCGCCATGGTCTCGCGGGCAAGCTTCTCGGACGTGGTCAGCAGGATGGCGGGCGTATTGAACCCATGCTCGGCTTGGCCCAGCAGGTCGGTTGCGCAGAGCTCGCCGTCAACCGTTTCATCCGCAATCACGAGAGTTTCCGTGGGGCCGGCAATCAGATCAATGCCTACGCGCCCGAATAGCTGGCGTTTGGCCTCGGCCACAAAGGCGTTTCCGGGGCCAACAATCATCGAGACTGGAGCAATGCTCTTCGTCCCCAGAGCCATGGCGGCGATGGCCTGCACGCCGCCCATACAATAAATTTCGTCCGCGCCCCCGAGGTGCATGGCGGCTACAACCGCCGGACTCGGTTGGCCATGATAAGGAGGAGAAGCGGCGATCACCCGCGGAACGCCGGCTACCTTGGCCGTTACCACGCTCATGTGGGCGGAGGCGACCAGTGGATACTTCCCGCCCGGAACGTAACAACCAACGGAATCCACCGGCATGTTCTTGTGGCCGAGCACGACCCCGGGCAGAGTCTCGGCTTCGACATCTTTTATCGCCGACCGTTGCAGTTGTGCAAAATTACGGACCTGGGCTTGCGCGAATTTGATGTCGTCAATATTTCGTCGCGTAAGCTGCGCTAGACATGCGTCGATCTCTTGCGGCGACAAGCGGAATGCGGGCGGATTCCATTTGTCAAGTTTCTCGGAAATCTCGCGGAGCGCAACTTCACCTCGAGCTTCAATGTCTTCCAGGATCGCGGTAACGATGTCGCGCACTTTCCTGGCATCGGCGCCGGCCTGCTCGGGGGTGCGCCCGGTCTTTAGATAGCGCGCCATAGTGGCCTCCTTTCGCTGGGTGGAAGGCAGAACGTTTATCTCGATGGAAGACAGGAATACCTGCAACTAACCGACGGCGGACATGGGCTCTTGGAGCTCATCATCGCTAGCGGGCCAGCGATGCTGCTCGGCCGCATAACCGGCCTGGTAATCCGCTTTGACTGCGGCGGAAGCGGTCGGAAGCACCGGAAAATCCCACCATCCCACGACCTCAGCGGCCGCTACGGAAACATCGCGCGTGATTGGGACTTCCACCAGGGCCGGGGCGTTGGAGTCCAGTGCCCGCTGGATGGTCGAACCGATGTCGTCGGCGGCCTGCACTTTTGCCGCAATCTCGAATCCGAAAGATTTTGCGAGAGCCGCAAAATCGACCGAGTAAGGCTGTCCACCGTTAGCGTGCTGGTTGAACTCAGATCCGATCTGCCGCCCAATGAGGTAATTCTGGCCGTCGCGAATCGAGATGTAGCCGGAATTGTTGAGTATCAGGAATACGACCGGAATGTCGTACATCGCGCAAACCGCGAGTTCCTGCACCGACATCATGAAGTCGCCGTCGCCGATAATGCACACCACCGGAACGTCCGGTTTGGCCAGCTTCGCCCCAATCGCGGCAGGCAATGCGAAGCCCATCGAGGAAAATGAACCCGAAGTGATGTGGGTCCTCGGCTCATAGACCGGAAATGCTTGCTTGGTAGTGCTCTGCGGATGGCCCGATCCAACCGTCACAATGCCGTTTCGCGGCAGGACTCTTCGCAGCTCGCGCAAGGTGCGCAACATGGTGGTTGGCATTCCATTGAACGAGCGGCGCCGCTCCAGCCGTTTGTCCCACTCCTGTTTCAATCCCTCGACTTGATTGAGGTAAGATGCGCGCGCATCACGCGCCTTGCGAGCCTGTTCGTGGGAAATGCCCGCCAGGATGTCGGCCAGCACCAGCTTGCAGTCACCGACAATGCCAACTTGCGCTGGATAATTCTTTCCAATCTCACGCGGATCGATGTCCACCTGGATGAGCTTGGCATCCGGAATAGAGAAGGTCACTCCTTTGCGATAGGACGAGGCCGACCAGTCGGTGAAGCGGCATCCGAGCGACATGACCACGTCGGCATTGGCAGCTGTGTTGTTGCCGGGAAGCGAACCCGGCCACCCCGCCGTGCCCGCGCACATGGCATGGTCTTCGGCCAAAGCGCCCTTGCCATTCCAGGTGAAAACCACAGGAATACCGAGTTTTTCGACCAACGTGGTCAGTTCCGGCGAGGCATCGGCACTGATGGCTCCGCCCCCGGCGACGATACACGGTCGCTTTGCGGAAAGCAGAAGCTGGATCGCAGCCTCGACGGCGTCCGCGTCCGCACGCGGCTTCCCGACCGGCACCCGCTTGGATAACTCGGCGACATCAACTTCCGTGGTTTCAACTTGGATATCGAGCGGGACCTCCATATGAACCGGACCTGGACGTCCCGTCAGCATGGCGTTCCATGCCCGATGCAGCACGAACGGCACCTGGTCGGGGCGTATCACATCGAATGTCCGCTTGGTCACGGGCGCTACGATATGAGGAAAATCCGGGGAGGCAAAGCGATCCAACTCCTGCATCACGCCATGCCCGCGCATGTGCGTTGCGGCGCTGCCGGTAATAAGAAGCAAAGCCGTGGAATCACAGTGGGCCGTGGCCAGTCCAATAATGGTATTGGTGGCACCCGGCCCGATCGAAGTACACGCGGCAATGGGCTGGCCAGTAACCCGGTAGTGGGCGTCAGCGATGTGTACGGCGCTCTGCTCGTGCATCACCTGAATAAACGGCAGCTTGGAGACGGGATCGTTGAAAGCATCAATGATGCTCCAGTTGCCATGTCCGGGGAGCCCGGTTACGTAAGGAACGCCATATGCCTTGAGAGCTTTTCCGATGATCTGTCCGACGGTGAGTCCCATGCCAACCTCCTCGGCCAATTCTGGTGCGGCACATTCTACTCCCGAATCACGGTTATCGGCTGGATAGTTGTATAATCCCGCTCTCCCATGGGGACACCCCTCAATATGAATCGCCGCACCTTTCTGTCGCACTCTAGCCGGCTTCTGCTGGCCGCAGGCATAACTTCAAAGATCTGCAGCGCGAACCGGGCGCCGCAGACGAACCAGCAGCGCCCGCTCTCTTTTTCAAACGAGTGGATCGAAAGCAGGCTGGTCAGCGGGATTCAAGAGATGCCGGTCGAAGAGGCTATTGTCGTGAACCTGTCTCCGACAGTCTTGCGCTACATCGGCGGAGAGAATCACGGAACCATCGCACCCTGGAAATCAACTATGCTTCGCCGTTGCACTCTAGTAGAAGGCACCATGGCGGCGCTGCTTCAGGTGCGCAAGCGCACCAACCTTGGCGCAGTGGCCCTCGACTGGGAATGGTACGGCCGTCACAATCCGCAGTTCCCTCGCACCACTCCACTCTATATCTCGTCCCAGGATGATATTGGCGACATCGAGTTCGATCCCCTGGCCATCTTCGCCGGTCAATCCTCAGCATCTCCGCGGCGTTACCGCCTCAAGCTGAACCTCTGGTACACACCCGAAGAAACCGATTGCGGCATTCACACCGGCCACAAATTTCTGGAAGTGCATACCCAAGTTATGGGCACAGGACGTATGCAGAAGTTTCGGGAGAACAATGCTGACACGCTATACGAAGACGTCCTGATGCCTCCCGGATACACGCACGACCCATTTTTCGTGCTGGGAAACGATCGAAGCTTCAATTATCCATGGCACCGTTATTACGCGGATAGCGACTGCATCTGGATGGCCGTCGAACTACATCCTCTTTAATAGCTTAGTGGCGCGGCGATCGTCGAATCACGGTAACTGCAATTCGAGCGCGTAAATTTCCTGGGTGCTCTTATCGCGCATGAGCAGCGGGTCGTCATCCACCAGCCCGACCCAGGATTCGAACGGGTCAAAGCCGCGTGGAACTTCCTTAAGGCTGAACAGGTTGGTCATTTTCCCGTCTGGAACGCTGATGCTGACAAAGTCGTCGTCTTTTCCGGTAAATTGCTCGGCATACAGGTGTTTTGAATCGCGGGACCAGTTCTGAAAAGCGAATAATCCTTCCGCAAGCAAAGACCAGGCATTCTTCTTAGGATCGAAAATCATGAGCCTCTTCGCATCGTCAGACAGAGCTGCGATGTATCTGCCGTCAGGAGAACAGCGCGGGCTGAACAGCCGCTCGGATTCGGGTAAATCCGATCGGGTTGAAGATTTAAGATCGATCACATGAATATTCGGCCCTGATCTGCCTCCGTACTCCAGCCAGGGCATGCCGGCATAGACAACCGAACTGCTGTCCGGCGTCCACGTAGGATCTCCCTGGTTAGCCTGGTCTGGTGAGATCTCGTGGGGAGCGCCACCTTGCGCATGCACAACCAGAATCCTCCACGGTTTGCTCGGGCGCGAAGCCATGAACGCGATCTGTTTTCCATCCGGCGACCAGCGCGGAAGGTGCGCCTTCATGGGAGCAAATGTCAGCTGCGCACGATCCGTTCCGTCGAGCTTGCTTCGCCACAAGGTCAAGCCGGGATGCTCGATATAGGTAATCCATTGTCCATCGCGTGAAATTTCCGCTTCTCCAGCTGATACTCCCGGAAGGTAAGTGGAAAACTGCTGTGACTTGCCGCGATAGCGCACCAGTTCGAAGCGGCGCTGTTCTCCGATCACAAAGATGCGACCGTCCTGGCGCTCAGGGACGGGACGGTTAAACAGAAACGGCCCGGCGGTCAACTGCATTGGGGCGCTGCTGTGGCGGCGGATGAAGGAGTTTTGTTCCCGCATCACCCAAATGTCCTGTGCGTAATCGTGCATCGACTGAAAAAAGAAATAGTTGCCGCCCTGCCCCCAACTTCCCGCCGACTCGGCTGGCGGTTCATTCCAGCCCGGCAGCAAGGGATGGAGATCGCTGCCATCTGCCGCCGCCTGCCACAGTGTCGAGGTATGCTGGCTTGGGTTCTGCACGCTGAATCGGAAGCGGCGGCCATCCGGCGAGAATCGCAGATCAAATGGCACGCCCGACACACTCAAAAGCTTACGGGCATCGGTCCCATCTGAATTGCAGATGTAAATAGTGGAAGCGTACGCATAAACAATGTAGCGTCCGTCGGGCGTCCAGGTGCCCGCGTGTGCCTGCAGGTCGCCGAGCTGGCGTGGCGACCCGGCGGGCAACGGCAGAATCCATAATGGCGCTTCCGGCTCGGCTCCCTCCTCGCCGGTTCGCACCAACAGCTCCGAGCGGTTGGGCGCAATATCATAGATATCGGCGCTCGCGAGATCGCTGGGCAGGGGCGCGGTTTCACCCCCTGAAACCGAAACCTGCATAAGGACCGAGTGGCCGCCTACATACTCGGAGAAATACAGCCGGGCTCCGTCCGTCACCAGCGAGCGCTTGGGAAAACCATCGTTTGTAATCTGAACAGAAGCCATCACTCGAGGCGGCGACGAAGAGGAGTTGAGCCACAAGCCCAGCAGCATAACTGCCCCGAGAATTGCCAGCGACAAAAGGAGCTTCCAGCCGAACAGCTTGGCCTCGGGCTTGAATATTTTCGATAAGCCGGTCCAGGCGCTGGGAAGATCGCTAATCTCCCTGCGGCTGGGGAATTCTGATTCCTCTACTTCCGCCCCCAGGATCAAATTGCTCTGCTGCGATTCGGTTTCCCGTTTCAACCTTTGCAGGTCGGCGCGAATCTCGGAAGCATGCTGATAACGCAGGTCAGGATCTTTTTCGATGGCCTTGCCGATGATTTCCACCAGTTGCGGCGGCAGATCTGGATTCAGGCGCAAAGGCGGAATGGGGGGTCGGTTCAGAATGGCTCCGTAGATCACGCCGGAGGTGTCGCCGCGGAACGGAAGCAGTCCGGTAGCCATCTCGTAAAGCACTACACCGAACGAGAACAAATCACTACGCGCGTCCACCTCTTTACCGCGGACTTGTTCGGGAGACATGTAGGCAACCGTCCCGACGGCGCTACCCGGGTTGGTAAGATGCTCCGCCGCCACGGTCCCGGCGGGATCGGATGATTCCGGCGGCCGGGCGAATTTGTCGTCGCTCCCGGCCAGCTTAGCCAGGCCGAAGTCCAGAATCTTGGCGTGGCCGCGCTTGGTAACAAATATGTTCCCGCTCTTGATGTCGCGGTGAATGATGCCTTGTGTATGGGCGGCGTCCAGCGCGTCGGCGATCTCGACGCCCAGCCGCAGCTGATGTCCGAGTTCCACCGGACGTGCCCCAATCACATGGCGCAGTGTTTGCCCTTCCAGGTACTCCATGACCAGAAAGGGTCGCCCGTTCTCCTCCGCGATCTCAAACAGCGTACATATGTTGGGATGATTCAGGGCTGACGCCGCGCGTGCTTCCCTCCGAAACCGTTCGAGTACCTGCCGGTCGTGCGCGATCTGATCGCTCAGGAATTTCAGCGCTACAAAACGCCCAAGGCGGACATCCTCCGCCTTGAAAACTAGTCCCATGCCGCCGCCGCCCAGCTTCTCGAGAACGCGGTAGTGGGATACGGTTTGACCCAGCAAGTCGGACGGAGTAGCCATTGTCGGAAAATCTTAGGCCCCTAATCAGAGGCCGTCAATGTTTGGTTGCGGGCAGAAGCAAGGCGCATACGACAAGGTTATTCGGCGATCGCGGTTGAAAATTTTTCGACAATCGCGATAGTGGGGAGCAGGGTGGCAGGCAATCCGTGCCTCCGCTTGAAGTATCGGCCCCTCGTCCCTTGGGGCCTTTGGCGGCATGGCTGAACAGGCTGCGGAAACGGGCCCTCAGGCGCTAAAGCGCCGACGTATTCTCAACGGCTTAGCGGCACGAGTAAACTCGTGCCCTTCCCGATTTTCCCTTACCTGGTTCTTTTTTCAGCAGCCTGTTCAGTCGTGCCACTAGGTCGTTGAATGCCCTTCCCCAACCCTGCCTGAGCTGGCGTTTTTCAGCAGCCTGTGAAGGCATGCGCTGCCCAAAATCTTTTATAAAACAGCTTCTGACTGCTGACTACCAGTCCGCCGCTAATTGTTGGGCTTTTCGGAATTCAAATGCAGGCTCAGCCATCAGCCTTCCATCGTCGAAACGTCTCCGGCATCCGCTCCGGTTTCCTTTGCTTTCAAAAAGCGGCGCAAAATCTTCCCCGATCGCGTCTTAGGTAGCGACGTTACAAACTCCAGAGACGACGGCGTAGCGATCGGTCCCAACTCTCTGCGGACATGTTCGATCAGGGCCGCGGCCAGGGCGTCGGAGGCCACATGGTCAATGCGGACCTGTACAAAAGCCTTGATCGTCTCCCCCTTCAAAACATCGGGGACGCCGATCGCGGCCGCCTCGGCCACCGCCGGATGCGATACCAAAGCGCTCTCCACTTCGGCAGTCCCGATGCGGTGCCCGGCAACATTGAGGACGTCATCACAACGCCCCAGTACCGCGATATATCCATCTTTATCTTTCATGGCCACGTCGCCGGTGACGTAGCAACCGGGAATACTCTGCCAGTCCCGCTCGTAGCGAGCCGGATCGCGCCAGACGGTGCGCAGCATATGCGGGAATGGCCGCTTGAGGACCAATCGACCACCGACTCCGGGCGCAGCCGAATTTCCCGCTTCGTCCAGCACGTCGGCTTCTGCTCCGGGCACAGCCACGCCAACCTTCCCCGGCCGCATCGCCATGGACGGAGGTGTTCCCAATGCCGGACCACCCAGTTCCGTTTGCCACCAATTATCAATCACATATCCCCACTTGCCATCGCCAGCGAGATGAGTCTGCGCCCAACGCCACGCTTCCGGATTCAGCGGCTCTCCTGCACAGGCGATAACTCGCAGCGTGGTCAGGTCGTGCGCCGCCGGATAACTTTCTCCATAACGCATAAACATGCGCAAGGCGGTCGGCGCGGTGAACATCTTGGTTACCCCATAACGCTCGACGATTTCCCAAGCTATCCCCGGATTCGGAAAATCAATGGCCCCTTCGCGGAACAACGTGGTCACGCCGGCGCAAAGCGGGGCGTACACGATGTACGAGTGCCCTACCACCCAACCGATATCGGACGTACACCAAAAGATGTCCCGCTCGCCGACATCGAAATAGTTCTCCAGATGGTAGGTTGTGCCCACCATGTAACCGCCGTGCACGTGCACAACGCCTTTCGGCTTGCCGGTCGAGCCCGAGGTATAAAGAAGAAATAGAGGATCCTCGGAATCCATCGGCTCGGCAGGGCAGTCCGCAGGAAAATTCAGCAAATCATTGAAGTCGACCTCCCTGGGAGCGGAGAGCTCGGCAGCCCTGCGCGAGTACACGACTACCTTCTCGACGAATTCCAGACCTTCGAGCGCCTCGTCGACAATCGCTTTGAGAGGCACAGTCTTGCCGCGGCGGAAACCGACATCACCGGCGATCACAATTTTTGCCTGCGCATCGTTGATGCGATCGCGCAGGGCGGTATGGCCGAGGCCGGCGTATACCACCGAATGAATCGCTCCAATCCGCGCGCACGCCAGCATAGCGACGACACCCTCGATGGTTAGCGGCATGTAGATGACTACGCGGTCTCCCTTTACGACACCCAGCGACTTCAAGCCATTCGCGAACCGGCACACCATACGATGAAGTTGGCGGTAGGTAACCACTCGTTCGGAGCCATCTTCGCCCAGCCATATGAAGGCGGCACGATTACAGCGTTCCGATTCAGCATGCCGGTCCAGCGCATTGACAGTGATGTTGGTCTTGGCGCCCGTGAACCAACGATGATGCACGCCATCCCAGTCCAGAACCCGGTCCCACTTGCGCGACCACTGGAAGCGCTGCGCATAGTCCGCCCAGAACTTGTCGGGGTCCCTCAGCGCCCGTGCACATTCTCCCCGCCAGTCTTTCTGAATGGCATTTTGCACCACGATATCCGGAGCCGGGTATTGCTGATCCATGACCAAGAGGTTGGAGATGTTTTCCTGTTTGGCAACGGCCATCGCGTTCATGCAGGATCCTCCTGAGAGAAAATAATCGGGCAAAAAGGTAGCAGCGATTCTGTTCCGGACCGTCACCGACACACAGTGATCGGGATCACAAACTCATGTGCCTAGCAGGTTGCGGAAAAACTCATACATACATCAAGAGGCGACCCTCAGGCGCTAAAGCGCGGACGTGTATTCAACGGCTTAGCGGCACGAGTAAACTCGTGCCCTTCCCGATTTTACTTGCCTGGTGCTTTTTTCCGCAGCCTCCTAGTAAGCGGCCTTAATCGAAGCACGAATAAGGGCGGCGGCCAGTAACCGGGTTATCCCACTATGCTCCAGCCCGCCAAGACGGCTTACGACCGGCAATCCGCCTCATTTGAGAGGGTCAGTTACCCTCCTTCTTATTGCTGCGCCTCAGCCGGGAGTCTGCAAACCTTTGTGACTCGAGTCACAAACATAAGTGCCTAATATCACATGCTGTGTGTACATCATTGTCCTACTGTTATCACCCAATTGCTACGAGCGGAATCGGAAAAATGTAACTCGATTTCCAATTCACGACTCCGGACCGATCGCAGTCGGGACTTATTCGAACCCAGGGCGAAAGCAAACTCAAAAAAATGATTTCTTGAGAAGAAGGCGGCAATAAGGAGAAGTTTATGTTGAAGGTGAGGAATTGGGCCTGCATTTTAGTGGCGATAGTCGTAACGATCGTCCCCACGTTCGCCGTAACCAACGAAGCCGCAGCCGCAAACACAAGCTCCGCTGCGACCGCAGCCAACCCCGAACCTGCGGCGACTCCCGTTACTCCTAGTCCCGCTCCCGTGCTGGTCAATTCAAACATGAACGCATTGCTGGGGGCGCTGGTCAGCAAAGGAGTTTTCACTCCCAGCGAAGTCAGAAGTATTCAGAACGCGACGCCCGATGCGGAGTTTCAACTCCTGGTGCAGGCTCTAACCCGCAAAGGATTGGTGACGGCGGCAGACCTGTCGGCGGCAGGCGCCCTAAGCCCGGCTGCGACTGCACCAGCAGCGGCTACATCGGGCCAGCTTGCAGGTCCATTAGCGCAAGAGGCCAAGCCCGCAGGACCCACCTTGATCCCCGCCGTTGCTCCCCTGCGGGTGCTTCCCCTGGATCCGCCGGTCAAGGATGGGCTTGTACCGGGCTTCAAAATCGGAGCGGTCAAGGTGACGCCCTATGGATTTATTAAAGCCACTGTCGTACGCGACTCGAGTTCTCCTAATGGCGATGACTTCCCGTTCCCAGGAATCTTTCTGAATTCAAGCTCACCGTTTGACACCGGCCCTAACAAGAATCCTTCCTTCCATATCAAGGCGCGTTCCACGCGGTTCGGCAGCAACTTCGAGTGGCCAGACCTGACCTCGAAGCTAACCTTGACCGGAAAAATTGAAGGCGATCTCGAAGGCAACTTCAGCGGCGTGGATAATGCGGACGTTTCTTCGATTCGCAATCCCGGCCCGCGGCTCCGTCTGGCCTATGTGCGCCTGGACTATGCGGCTACGGAAAAGAGCGACATCTTCTTCGAAGGCGGTCAGAATTGGACGCTCTTTGGATCGAGCGCTCTGCCCAATATTCTCGAGACCACGTTCCTGGGCGCCTATTCCGGCGACATCTGGGACCGTTCGCCGCAATTCCGGTTCGGCCTGGTGCAAAAGCTAGGCGGCGACCGCAATTTCAAATTCTCGCCGGAAGTCGCGCTGATGATGCCCAGCACCGGCCAGATCTACAAACTCAATGGAACGGTCGGCGGTTTTGAAGCGCAAATTGGCGAAGGCGAGCGCCAGGGCGCCGATTCCGGTCGCCCAGAACTGGAAGCCCGGACGGTCCTGCAATTCCAGCTTGATAGAGCTCCGGGCGTGGCGCCCGCGCAGTTGATCTGGGCCGGCTACAATGCGCGCCGTACCGGAATTACCACGTACAGCAATATCGCAACCGCACCGTACAACCTGGGAGGACAGTACGAGAGCGGTTTCTCCAACAGCAGCAGTCTGTATGGAAATCAGCTGGCGGTGCAACTGCCGACGCGGTGGGTAACGCTAGTAGTGAGCGCCTACCGTGGCGCCGACATGCGATTCATGTTAGGCGGACAACTGAACACGTTCTACACCGATACGCGAGGCCTATACGACGTGTGGGCAGCGCCCACCGTGGACAACGTGGGAGTCTCCGGTTCCCAGATGCTCGGTTGCACAGTGCCGGTCCCGACCGGCAGCACCTGCGCCGGGGCGGGCGGTACGTGGCAATTAGCGAAACAGAGGCCCATTGGCGCGTTTGGTGGATTTATTAACGTGGGCCTGCCGCTTTCCCGCTGGTTCAATGCCAATCCCAAGGGTCACAACGCGGGTTGGCAGCTTTATCTTCATGCCGGAAAGGATCAGGTTGTACACGGGGACCTTCGGCGTGCACTTGGCTTTGGCTGCACTAGCGCCGACGCTGTCCAACCCACCCCCTGCAATGGCGGAATCCCGCTGTCGCAATCCCGACTCGTTGCAGGCACTCTTTATTACAAGCTGAACCAATGGGTTTCGTTTGTGGTCGAGCAGTCGCAGTATCAGACACGCTTGGTCCCGGAGGTTGGCCCACTCTACCTGATTGCAGGAAAATCTTCGCCGGTATGGAAGAACCAGCGCACGGAAATTGGGCCCATCTTTAGCTTCTAACAGGTTGGGGCCGGAATCGCTCGATCTCCGGCCCTTTTTTGATTAGTCAGGGAAGTTCCGATTAAGTGCCATAAACAGCAACGCAAGGTCCCTCGACTCCGCAGAATTGCCTTAAAAGCGGCAATTCTGCTGCGCTCGGATGACAGAAATGAACTTAATCAGAGCTTCCTTAGCGCAGGCGAACTATGCCACCGCGGCCGAACCGAGGCCCCGGGTTCGAATTTCACTTTGAAGGAGAAAATTATGGCTACTGCAAAGATTTCGCTCGCGGCGCGTTCGCCTCAAATCAATCGCTGGTGGCGGGTAGTCGGGGGCCTGACCATGAATCTCGCGCTGGGAACCCTGTACGCGTGGAGCGTGTTCGTAGCTCCTTTAGAAAAAGAGTTCGGCTGGAAGCGGGCTGAGACCTCCAACGTATTTACGGTGGCAGTCGTAGTATTCGCGCTTTCGTTCGTTCTGGCAGGGCGTCTGCAGGATAAGTTCGGACCCTTCCGTGTGTCGCTGGTCGGAGGAATCCTGGTCAGCGTGGGTTTCTTCCTATGCTCGTACACGCATAGTTTGAATTACCTTTATTTATGTTTCGGAGTAATTGGAGGTCTGGGTAATGGTTTCGGATACGCCACGCCCATCCCAGTAATGGCGAAGTGGTTCCCTGATCGTCGCGGGCTAGCTGTAGGTATGGCGGTCGGTGGTTACGGCGCAGGTTCTGCGATCTTTGGTCCGCTGGCGAATCTCAAGCTGATCCCGGCCTACGGCGTGCACACCACATTCATGATTCTCGGAATCATCTTTTTATTTATGACCGTTGCGGGAGCGTTCCTGCTGCAGAATCCACCAGCCGGCTATAAGCCCGAGGGGTGGACACCCGCTCCGGCCGCTAAAGCCGGCGCGACCACACACGAATTCAGTCCAGGCGAAGTCCTGGGCACGCCAACGTTTTACCTGATGTGGGTTGCCTATGCGCTGGGCGCATCGGCCGGCCTGATGGTGATCAGCCAGCTCGTACCATTCGCGAAGAGCGTCGGCATACCGAGCGCCGCTTTGGCCACGATGGGCCTCGTCGTAGGAGCAGTCGGCAACGCCAGCGGCCGTATTCTGTCCGGTTGGATATCGGATGTGCTGGGTCGTCTGAATGTGTTGCGCCTGATGATTGCGATCTCAATTGTCGCTATGCCGGTTCTTTACAAGGTTGGTGGAGCCGTAGCTCCGCTCTACATAGCCGTATTCGTCGTGTATTGGTGCTACGGAACTCAGCTGTCCGTGAATGCTTCGACGACCGCTGATTTCTGGGGAACCAAGAATGCCGGCATCAACTACGGCATGCTCTTCACCGCATGGGGAGTGGCCGGAATCATCGGGCCCAGGCTCGGCGGTGTACTGTTCGACCGCTACAAGAATTATCAGATGGCCTTCTACTCAGCGGCGATTCTGGCCGCGGTGGCCCTGCTGTGCGAGATAGCAGCCAGGCGCCCGGTAGCCCCAGGCCGGACCTGGCAGCAGGCGTGGAACCCGGCTGCCGAAGCGAATCCTGCGTCGCAGTCTTAGCCTGAGGCCACCGCGCCTCGCGGCAAAATAGTTGCTGATGTTATGCAGGTAAACACAAGGTCCCTCGGCTGCGCTCGGGATGACAGATTTGGTGCGGGGGCTGAAGGCTGACGCACCCTTATTCTCAACGATCTAACGGCAGGACTGAAGTCGCGCCCTTCCCAAACCCTGCCCGAGCTGGAGTTTTTCCGCCACCTGTTAGCCGCCCAGACCTGTTCCACATGCGTGGATCACGTGTCAATCCAAACACGGCGTAGTCCACCGCACACGAATCGCTTCCCTCCCGAATGCGTAAGTCCTTTTGTGATCAGCGGCTTCCCGATGGCCATGCCCGTGCCTTTCATTTTCGCGAAGACCGAACGGGGGTCAGGCGTGGCCGGGACTCGGGATGCGCTGGGGCCGCCAATAACGGTGCAGTCATGGAGATTCGAATTGGCAGGAGGCAAGTCATGGATACCGCAATCACAGCGGTGACGGTAATAGCAGGACTCATCTTTTCTATAGCAGTGGGAATTCTGGTCGAAGAGGTGATCTTCGGAGAAATCTTCCGCCTGTTCTTCGCGGAACCGGCGGTGGCGAGAGTCAGGTCGTGGACGAAGGCGCGCTAGCGCGCAAGGAGAACGAACATGCTATTCCTGAAAAACATGCTGATGGCGGGCGGCATCGCCATGATGGTCCTAGCTGCCTGCATTTTGGGGTATGACCTTTATCTACAAGCAAAGTACCGGAACGCGGTGGCTTCGGGACTGACGCCGACGCCGCCCCAAGCGGCGGCCCGTTGGCGCGTAACCCTGGCTTTGGCCCTTCTAGCCTGGGCGCCGATGCTGCTGGCGTTCAGCATCGTGGTGGTGCCGAGCGGGATGGCTGGGGTTCGCGTCAGCCAGACGGAAGGTACGCTTCCCGGCACGCTTTACCCCGGCGTACATGCCGTGCCGCCCCTAATCCAAAGCGTTGTTCTCTTCGACACGCGAGACCAGTTGTTCACCACCGGGACGCCGGAAGATGGCGCTAAGGGTCGCACAGAAGCTGGGGCAAAATTTGAGCCTTTGAAGGTGCAGGCCAAGGAAGGATTGATCCTCGGCTTGGCGATAACGGTGCGCTATCGGCTCGATCCCAAGCGGCTGGACTTCATTCAAAGCAATCTGCCGCAACCGGTGGAGAAGGAAATCGTGCCCCAGGTGGTGGCGAGCGTCTGGCGCGACCTCGTTCCGAACTACACCGTGCGGGACGTGTTCGCGGTTAAACGCGAAGAGGTTCGCAACCGCGCGGCGGGCGCAATCACACAGCGGCTCGCCTCGGATGGAATTCTGGTGAAGGAAGTCATGCTGCGTGACATCCAGCTGCCGCCGGAGTACGCCAAAGGCCTGGAAGACCTGCTGCTGAAGGAGCAGGAGAGCGACCGCATGGGGGTGGAGACCGACATCCAGCAGAAGCAGGTCAAGATTGCGGAACTGGAAGCCGAAGCCCAGAAGGCGCAGCGCGTGAAGCAGGCCGAGGGCGAGGCCAAGGTGCGCGTGCTGCAGGCGAAATCGGAAGCCGACGCCATGCAGTACACCCTGCCCCTCAAGCAGAAACAGATAGAGCAATCGCGCCTGGAAGCCGAGGCGCGTAAGGAGGCGACGGTTAAAAATGCCGAGGCCATGGCCCAGGCCAAGGTCATCGACAGCAAAGCGGAGATGGATCGCAGAAAGATGCTGGCGGACGCAGAAGCGGATCGCATTCGGGTCACGGCGGCCGCGGATGCGGAGCGCATGAAGAGCGAGGCTACCATTTTGAAATCGAATCCTCTGCTCATTAATAAGATCGTCGCCGAGCGCCTGTCCGACAAGCTACAGATCATGATGGTGCCGGCGGACGGCAAATTCTTCTTTGCCAACGATGTGCTGCGGAGCATGAGCACAGCCAACCACGTAAGCCAGTCGGAGCAGGCCGGTGAGGACGCGCAGGATCCCAAGTAATTTTCTCGGCTGCGGGCAGGGCGGCGGACCACCTCATTATTCATAGGGTCTGCCGCCCAAAGACATGAACCGGGACAGTACAGAGGCGGAGGCAAACCGATGAGGACACGCAGTTATAATGCGCCCAAGCCTCAAATGAGCAACCGGCGTTGTACGCGAAGTGTTTTATCGCTGCTGAGCCTGGCGCTTTGTATCGCGCCCAATGTGTCTGCTTCCAACTGGGCAGCGGCAGAGCGGGAACTCACCAACAAAATCGCAGCAGTTACCGGTCCGGGCGCGGTGTCGCTGAGCTTGGAGAACCGTTCGTCGCTGGCACAGAGTGATGTGAATGTGATTACCGCCGAGCTGCGGGCGCAGTTTGAAGCTGCGGGTATGCGGATGGTCGCCGCCGATCAAGCTGCGGCCACCATCCAGGTGACGCTTTCGGAAAACGTTCAGGCATATCTCTGGGTGGGGCGGATTCAGCAGGCGACCAATTCGCCGGCCATCGTCATGGTGAGTACCCCGTGCGCGGCGCCGGCGGCAGTGTCGCACGAAACTAATCCGCTGGCCGTCGTCAAGATTCCCCTGTGGTCGCAGGAGAACCGTATCCTTGACGTGGGTGTCATTGACAGTCCCGCGCGCGTAATCATCCTCGAACCGGAGCGGATTGTTCTTTATAGCCGAATGAATTCGGGCCAGTGGCAGCAGGATCGGGAATTTCCGATTTCTCATGTGCGGCCTTGGCCGCGCGACCTGCGGGGACATCTTCTGCTCCGCAAAGATCACCTATTCGATGCATATCTTCCGGGCGTGCTCTGTGCCGCTACTTCGGGAGCAACGCTCTATTTGCGCTGCAACCAGAGCGACGATCCGTGGCCCCTGGGAGGCGACGCTTCCCCGCTCAATGCGTTCTTCTCGCCGACCCGTAATTTTTTTACCGGTGTCCTTTCGCCAGGCTTAGGGCGGCAAACAGCCGTGCCGGCGTTCTATTCGGCCGCACCGATCGCTCGCGGAAAATATGTTCTTTGGTTGTTCGCGGCTGCTGACGGAAAAGTTCATGCCGTAGATGGCATGACGGACCTGGCGGTCTCAGAAAGCGGATGGGGCAGCGACCTTGCCAGTGTGAAGAGCACTTGCGGCCTGGGCGGGCAGGTGCTGGCCACCGGGAATTCGGATGGCAATCGGCCGGACACGATCCGTGCCTATCAATTTCCTGATCGCGATCCGGTTGCGGTGAGCGAGGCCACTGCTATGAATGGTCCTGTGGTAGCGCTCTGGACCGAGCAATCAGGCAGCACAGCAATTGCGGTTGCCCGGAATTTACGGACGGCACAATATGAAGCGTTTCGGCTGGCAATTAGTTGCGGTCAGTAGTCTGCTGGTGGCGCTGGCGCACGGCGCCACTCGGCCGCAGTATGGCGGTACCGCACATGTATGGCTGCGGAGCGCGCCCAACTCGCTCGACCCTGCCAGTCCGCAACCTGACGCTTTCAGCGCAGGAAACATTTTCCGTCTGATCTATGACACCTTGGTTATCGCCGACGATACCGGGAGGCTCCAGCCTGGGCTTGCCATCGCGTGGCAAGCTGCGTATGACCGCCGTCATTGGTACTTTCAGTTGCGCCCCGGTGTCAAATTCGGTGACGGCTCTCCGGTCACTGCCGACGCGGTGGCCGCATCGCTTCGCCAGGCGAATACGTGGAGTGTTGTTCCGCAGGGAGACTCGGTTGCGATCGGCCTGGAGCAGCCCGACGATTTTCTTTTGGCGGAACTCGCACTGCCCAGGAACGCGATCGTGAAGCGCGATGCAGCGGGTCCGAGGGGAACGGGTCCATTCCGTGTTGCGGAATGGGTCGCGGGAAAACGGCTTTCGTTGAATGCGAATGAGGAGTACTGGGGAGGCAGGCCATTCCTCAATTCCGTAGAAATCGAGTTCGGCAAGAGTTATCACGACCAGGAAGTTGCCCTGGAACTGGGCCGAGTTGAGGTGGTGGAGGTCGCTCCGGAGCAGGCTCGCCGCATGGAAGGCGCAGGCCGGCGTGTGGCCGAGTCGCAGCCGCTGGAGTTGCTCGCGCTCGTGTTCGCGCGCGACAGTAAAACCGCAAACGAGTCCACGCTTCGCGGGGCCTTGCAGCTGTGCATCGATCGCGAGTCGATTCGTAATGTATTGCTGGGTGGCGAGGGCGAGGCAGCCGGCGGAATTCTGCCCAACTGGATTTCCGGCTACGAGTTCCTGTTTCCGGTCGAGACCAACGTGACCAAAGCGCAGGAGGACCGTGGCGGAGTGAACCAAGCCCCGGTGTGGACCCTTGGATACAATCCCGCTGATCCGGTCGGCCAGGTGATTGCCGAACGGATTGCTCTGAACGCACGCGATGTCGGTCTGCGCGTGCAATTGGCGGCTGGAACGAACGCTGATGTGCAGCTGGTACGGGTTCGGTTGGAATCGCTGGATGCAGGAATCGCCTTAGAAACTGCGGTGGCCCGGCTTGGATCGCCCGCGCCAAAGCTGGATGGTACAAGCGCGCAGAAGGTCTACGAAGCGGAGAATTCTGTTCTGCAGGGGCAGAGGATCATTCCGTTATTTCATTTGCCAGTGGTTTACGGCCTTGGACCCGCGGTGAAAGGGTGGGATGTCCGACGCGACGGCACTTGGCGGCTCGTGGATATCTGGATGAACGCGCCACGGAATTCCTCGGATTAGCACTAATCAGGCAAATCCGAGTGGCTTGAAACCGGTTTTTCATTCGAGAGCGGTGGTTAGAGTGGGGAAAGATTGAATTTTCGGCGCAAGCTGTTGCTGGCGTTTTCTGCCTCGGTGGTTGTGGTGGTGGCGGCGCTGGCCTGGACAGTGTCGGCGCTGACTCGATCCGCTTTCGATCGCATGAATGAGGAACGCACGCTGGCGCTGGTGCGGCAATTCCAGCGGGAGTTCGATCGCCGCGGCGACGAAGTCGTGCAGGAGGTGGAAACCATTGCACGCGGAGAAGCGGCAGCGCGGATGGCTCTGGATTTGCACCGCGCGCAGCCTGACTTTGGCGCTTATGTCGGTGAAGCGAAGACGATTGCGGACAGCCACAGGCTCGATTTTCTTGAGTTCGTAGATGGCCAGAGACGAATTGTTTCATCCGCGCAATGGCCGGCTAAATTCGGATACCAAGACGCTTCGCTGGATCTCCCTTCTATCCCGAAGCGCGCTTACCTGAAAGAAGAAAACCTGCCGCAAGGCTCCGCCCTTGGCCTTTTTGCAGTACAGCCCGCCACGGGCGGAGAGCTGTTCGTCGCAGGAGGCAAACGCCTCGACAAGAACTTCCTCGAGACCCTCGATCTCCCCGTTGGCACGCGAGCGCTGCTGTATGAAAACGTAGGGCCGGCTTTCTCGGCCGAGCATGTAATTGACAGTTCCGAAAAGGAAGAAGGAACCGAAAAGATTGAGCCTATTGTTCGCGAAGTCCTTTGCGATGGAAAGGAACACACTGCCACCGTGCGATGGACCGCGGACCGACGCGACGACGAGATCATGCACGCGATCCCGCTAGCGGGGCAGAGTGGCCGGTTGGCGGGAGTCCTGCTAATTAGCAGTTCCCTGCGGGCGTATGTCGAACTGAATCGCCGTGTGCGCGATATCGCTCTTTTGGCGGGAGGCGCCGGCATCCTCTTGATGATCTTGATCAGCACCTGGGCTGCCGGGCGGGTCACGCGACCTGTGGAACAACTGGCGACTGCAGCGCGGTCGGTCGCCAGAGGTGATCTCGGAGTGAAAGTTGAGGTCGCCTCCAAGGACGAGTTGGGCGAATTGGCCGACGCGTTCAACCGCATGACGCGAGAATTGCGTGAGCAGAGTGACCGCCTGGTGCAGGCCGAACGAGTGGCTGCATGGCGGGAACTGGCGCGGCGCCTGGCTCATGAACTAAAGAATCCCCTATTCCCACTGCAACTCACCGTCGAAAATCTGGTGCGGGCGCATACGCAAGATCCGCAAGTGTTCGAAGAAATGTTTCGCGAGAGCACCGCAACTCTGCTCGCTGAGATCGCAAACCTGAAGTCTACGATTGGGCGCTTCAGCGAATTTTCCAGGATGCCGCAACCTAATTTCCAGCAGGTCGACTTAAATGATCTGGTGCAGCAGGTCGCGCGTGTCTTTCAGGCGCAGTGGCAGGCGAGCGCGAAGATCGATTGCCGCCTGGAACTGGACAACACTCTTCCTCCGATAGCCGCCGATTCTGATCTTCTCCACCGGGCGATTTCCAACCTTGTGTTGAACGCCATGGACGCGATGCCCGCGGGCGGTACGATCACCCTGGCCACGTCCAAGAAGCCAGATGATCGGGTACGATTGGAGGTGCGCGACAGCGGGAGTGGCATCACGCCGGAAGAATGCCAGCGCCTTTTCACCCCGTATTACACGACCAAGCAGCATGGTACCGGCCTGGGGCTTGCGATCGTGCAGTCCATTGTCAGCGATCATCACGGTACGATTAGCGTGCACAGCGCGCCGGGCCAGGGCACGACATTCGTCATTGAGTTGCCGCAGTATTGGGACAGGCGGAAAAGCGAATCAGAATCCGCAAAATCAGCCGTGTAAGATTAAGGAGCCACGTTGGGCGACAAAGCGCACTTGTTGATTGTTGACGATGAGGCGAACACGCTGGCCTCGCTCTCCCGCGCCTTTCGTCTTGCCGGACACGAAGCGACCGTTTGCGACAATGCTGCGCGGGCGCTCGAGCTGGCCAAGTCACAACGCTTCGATCTGATTCTCTCCGACGTGGTCATGCCCGGCAGGGATGGCCTATCACTGCTGGAAGATCTCAAGGCCCAGGGCATCTCCACGGCAATAGTAATGATGTCCGGACAAGCTCACATTGACATGGCAGTTCGCGCGACCCGCCTTGGCGCACTCGATTTCCTCGAAAAACCGATTTCTACCGAAAAACTACTGCTCACCGTAGACAATGCCATGCGGCTCCAGCGGCTGGAGTCGGAGAACCGCGATCTGCGGCAGCGATTGGGGAAGCATGAAATTATCTGGGCCGGTGACGCTATGAAGAAAGTAATGGCTCAGATTGAGCGCGTCGCCACAAGCGAAACGCGCGTTTGCATTCTGGGCGAAACCGGCACCGGCAAAGAACTGGCGGCGCGGACTCTGCATGAACGAAGCCAGCGGGCTGCTGGTCCTTTTATAACGCTGAATTGCGCAGCTGTTCCGGCCGAACTGATCGAGTCAGAACTGTTCGGCCACGAAAAAGGATCATTCACCGGTGCAGCGGCACGGCATGTCGGCAAATTTGAGCAGGCGGAGCACGGGACGATCTTTTTGGACGAGATTGGCGACATGCCTATCGCCATGCAGGCGAAACTTCTGAGGGTTCTGGAGGAAAACGAAGTCGAGCGAGTCGGCGGCGAGAAAGCCGTTGCTGTCGATGTGCGGGTGATCGTGGCAACGCATCGAGATCTGCCGGTGCTGGCCCGCGAAGGCAAGTTCCGCCAGGACCTGTTTCATCGGGTATACGTTTTTCCGCTGGTGCTGCCTCCCCTGCGAGAGCGGCGGGAGGATATTCCTCGCCTGGTTGAACATTTCATTGAGCAGCTCTGTGGACAAAACGGCTGGAAGCCCATCCCCTTCACGCCCGACGCGGTTTCTGCCCTGCAAAAACATACGTGGCCTGGAAATGTGCGCGAATTACGCAATGTCGTAGAACGGCTGATTTTGCTTGCCACAGACGACCGGGTCGATGCCGCTACCGTGGAGCTTGCGATTCCGCAGACGTCAACCGAAATAACTTTAGGGATCACTGGCTCGGGACCGCTGTCGGCGCGCGTACAAGGATTTGAGCGAGAAACCATTCTTGCTGAACTGAAACGTAACCAGTTCCACATCACCAATACAGCCAAGGCACTCGATCTCGAGCGCAGCCATCTATATAAGAAATGCGAGCAGCTGGGGATTGATTTGAGTGCGATCAGGAAGGAACAGTAGGAGTAGTTAGTGGTTAGTAGTTAGTAGTTAGCTGAGTGGTGACTTGGGCAATATGCTTTCGGAGAGATTCAAAGGGGCCCCGGCAGAAGGCGAGGCCCTTTGGGTTGGTTTTTTGTTTACTTCACCGTCTCAGGCTGAGGCACGCTTGCCGCCTGTGCTTTCGGCTCTGCGCTGCTCCCGTTAGGAGCGACGGCGGCCGGTGTTGAAGTGGTCTCAGTCGCAGCAACGACGGGCGCCGCTGGCGTGGCTTCGGGTGCGATCTTCACTCCAGCGAGGATCTTTTCCAGCCGGCGAAATACATCTTCGCGATCGACCAGATTGACTCCATCTTCGTTGCCGTCCCAAGCCGTGTTCAGGCCCAGGGCAAATTCGTAGCAGGCCCCTCCTTCAAACAGGTGATAGTACTTCGTGTCCACCTGTTTGCTGGCCTCGCCGCTGATGTTTTCCACCTCGCGGAAATTCATGCCACCAATTTCGACATCCGAGGGCTGGATCGCGCTCTTGTCGTCAGGTTTGGATTGCGGCATGGCAAATTGTCCGCACTCCGCCTGACCCAGTCCCTTAAGCACGTTGACCTGGAAAAAGGCCGACGTGAGGTCGGTTCCGGGATAAGCATTGGTGGGCAATTCGACAGAGACAGCGGAAATTCCGCCTGCCTGTGCGAAGTTCATCGCCGACGCTGCAGAATCTGACTTCAGGTCTTCTCCGGTTTTCAAGCTGTACTTCCTTGGGTATCCGAAAGAGATCCCGTAGTTGTCGTCTTTGTACGTCACCATGGACGAGTGTCTCTTTACGACTTTCTTGGCAACGGGCTTTGGCGTTACTGGCTGGGCAGCGCTCAACGCGGTTGCGCTGGGCGAGACGATGGCCTGGGTCGGAGCAGATGAGACCGTTGAGGTCACAACCGCTGGTTTGCTCTTTTCTTTGGAGCATCCGATCGTGAGCAGCAAAGCGACCACCGAGCCTGCAACGACGAGTTTGTTCCGATTTGCACCAGGGCCGTTAGCCGCTGATGCGGGCACTACGAAATCATTAGCGTGTGTCATATTGGTTTCACCTCCGGCTGCATAGCAGCTAACAGGAGTTGAAGCACGGCATACGCCGCACTAAGCGGTGTTGATAGGAATGGGCTTAGCCGGATACACACCCCTTCGGATCGCGGGGGAAAATCAACAGTGTGTGCGGTGAGACACGAGTGCAGCCAGTTCCGTCATATCTGATTGTGGAAAGCTTAGCCGCCCTCATTCGTGCGGCGCTCGGCCAGCGTTTTTGCGGTGGATTTCGAGCCGTACCAGAACACTGCGCCCTTGTTGATAACCGGAAGAGTGAACGATATCCGCCCATTCGTCTCCGCGCCGTGCAGTTCTTGTACGTCGCCCATAAAAGGAAGGAAATACCCGGAAAGGTTGGCCTCGCGCCCGAGTGTGACTTGAATGCCTTGCTGCGGAGTTTGAACCGGGTTAACTCCGCCCTTGAGGCCTGCGAAATTAACGAAAAAGATGTGCGTGCGACCGTCTACAGACGCAATCGAGGTTGCCACCTGCGCGTCCGCCGTAACACCGATCGTGGCATCGCCTCCCATCTGCTTTAAGAATTCCTGTTGCTGGCCGGGATTGGCATGATCGAAATCGGATTCGAGCGCCTGGTTGTAGGCCTTGCCAGGACACCGCGGAAACCGTATGACATTCGACTGACTGGGCAGTCCCGTAACGTCGGTTCCCGTGATCACTAGCTTGTTCCCACTCGCGTACTTTGCCAGCCAGGTTTTTTCCTCCGGGTTTAATATGCGCACGTCGGGCAAAATCAGGCTTGTGCCCTTGAATTCGGCTAGCGTCCGCGGCGTGACCACCTGGAATTCGAGATGCTTTTGCATGAGTAAGATCAATATTCCACGGTAGGAGCGAAGGAACTCGTCGGCGTAGAAGTTGCGCGTTTCCGGGGAGAAATACACGCCAATAGGGTGAATCGGCGTGCGAGGACGGTAAAATGTGCGCTCGTGCGCCTGAATCCAGGAAAAAATCTTCTTGCGGGTGGTTGGATCGTTCGATCCCGCCATCGAGTGTCCGGGAGCGTCCCAGAAATTCGCTCCCGTCATGATTTGTGACACCGCGAGGTTCATCATCGCCTCCCGCTTGTCTACGTTCTTGTCGCCATCCCAGGAGTAATTCAGGATCCAGGTGGGCTTGCCTTGGGCAAAGGCCCGGAAACTGTGCATGCCGACCTGGTAGCGGAACCAGTCCAGCGGCGTGCGCGACGACGCCATGTGATCGCCGCTGCCAAACTCGTATTCATGAGCGATCGCGTCTACCACGGGGTAGAGGCTGTACACATCCGAACCCACTCGTACCGACTCTTCTTCTATGCCGGGATAGATTTCGGGAATAACTTTTATACCGGGATTAACTGACTTGGCATGGCTGCCGATTTCGCGCAGAAATTCGCTGATCGTTTCGATGCGAAAGGTGACCCACTTCCGAAAATTCGGATCGGAAAAATCGCCCAGTTTTAAATCTTTCTTTGCATCAAGACCGGTCTTGGCCTTGAATGCGGCTACAGTGTAATCGTCGAAACTGGCCCAGGTATTTTCCCAGCCCTCAAAGTGAGTCATCCAATACGGTATATCGATATAAATGCCGTCAATGCCGGTGGCAGCTATTTGGCGTACTCGTGCCATGTAGGTCTTCCGCCATTCGGGCGCGTACGGGCTAATCCAGACATCTTCGTCGCCTTTGGCAATCCAGAAAGCAGTTCCGCCGCCAAAGATCGCCGGCTCGCCAGTGATTTTGCGCTGCAGCCAGTCAGGATGATCTTTCGCAAGCGTGTGCGCCGCCTGATCGGCGTTGGCGGTAATGCACTCGGTACCGGCAATGTAGACGAATGCGTAGTTGCCGACGGCGTGGGCTTTTGCTGCCAGCAATTGAATCGCTTTCAACTTCTCTTCAGGATTAAGGAAGCTCTCGTAACGGCCGGGGATATCGTTGTCGACCTCGATACCGAATACATCACTATGCTGCGCGTCCAGTACGATCTGGTCGCTGTTGTCCAAGCGGAGGCCATAGGCGCCGATGCGAACGTAGTTGGTCCAGTCTTGCCGGGCGCCATTGCGCGCGGGCGCGATCAGCGCGCAGCACGCTACCGCCAAGATTGCCGGAAGTTGGATTCTTTTCATCAATGCTCCCATAAGGCTGTTCCAAGCACTAAATCCCGCCAGTCACATCGCTCTGGCCCAGGCCCGCCGTGGGACGCAAGCTCAGGCTGCCATCAGGGTTGAGCGATTGTTGACATGCCCAGTGGATGGGATAGCGCTGCCCTTTCACTTCCAACTCGGCGTTAAGTCTCAGCCCCTTCCAACTCACGCCCTTGGGCAAGGGGAACTTGGCTTGGCGGACCTTGCCGGGCAGCGGATAGCCGGGATCGAGACATCCCGCGGAATGCACTCTGCCGTCTTCACTGCTGATGGATACTCGGAAGACTCCCGGCACCGCCGCGACCCCGTCGTTGACAAATCCAATAATTAATCCCGGATGGCTGGCTTCCTCATAGCTCCAGACCCACGAGGGGCGAATGCGATAACCAATGCGCCGCGCCAAACGATCAAGCGCGTTGGGAAATTGACGGTAGTAATTAAGAATGCGATCGGCCTGGATGCGATGCCAGTTCCACAGGGAGAAATAGCACGGGCTGACATCCTGCACATGATGAATCACATTATCCGTGTAGGTGACGCCATTATCCGGCTTTAGTGTCGCGGGCGAGCCATCCGACATGCCCACCTCCACCGACACTCCGATCCAGGGCGGACGGTTGCTGAGCGCTTCAATCTGCTCATTCTCGATGAAAATGGTGTCGGTACGCAGCCAGTTGAAAGATCGGATAGTCCGATCAACCAGTTCCGAATTTCCTACCTTGCTGAAGTCCGGTTGCGTATTGGTCACCAACGGTGTCTTCTTCCAGCGCTGCAGTTGATGCTGGAGCATTTCGACGAAGGTGTGTTCCGCAGTGATTGCATCGGGAAACGGGTTCGACTCCAACGGCCAAGTGTGGCCTTCGCCCCAGAAGCCGTACATAAAACTATCCACATACTCCACGTCGGGATGGCCGTCGTATTCGGTTGCCAATAAGTCCACCAGCTCGCGAAATGCTACCTGGAATACCGGGTCGTCATATCCAGGCTCGTAACGCATACGACCGTTCCACTCGCCGAGTTTGATCATGGGAACCTTGCTCAGCACAAAATCCGGCATCGCAGAGCCTGGAATGTCGGGATTGCTGATCATCACGCGCAAGCCGAGGCGTTTCTGGTACTGCCGTGCCAGAGCGAAAGCAATCTTCCAGTGTTCACAAAGATCGAGCCGGCCGGGGCGTTGTTGCACGTCTTTCCAGTTCACGCGCAAGTACAACTTGGTGCCCAGGGGAATTTTTGCCAGGTTATCGAGCGATTGCGGAAGGGCCTCTCCAATCTTGGAAGCTGGACCCACTTCATCGCACAAATAGGTGATGAGGCCCATGCCATAGTTGGAAATGATGTCGGCGGACGGAGTAAGGGCCATGACCACGTCCCAGCTGGGATATTCATCCGCCGCAAATGGACCTTGATAAAGCCGATCGGAAACAGGCGGGCCAGAGCCAAAATCGTACTTGTCAAAGTTGTGAGCGGGAATGTGGATAGGCAAGGCCGAGCTTGTGCCCGCCAGGAGGGCCGCAGCGCCGCCGGCCCTGAGAAAGGTTCGCCTCAACACAGGAGCAGCCTCGGTTTCGTCTTGCCCTCCTAGAACTCGAAGCGAATTCCAAATTGACCGTGGCGCGGCGTGCTGTTCGGCAGAGTTGACGAAACCTGGCCAAACGTCGAATCGCCCCAAAGATTGTCAGGCAGCGCAAAGCGCGGTGTATTCAAGAAATTGAAGAAGTCGGCGCGCACTTCTATCCTCATGCCTTCCCGCGGGACAAAGCTCTTGGAGAAGGCGAGGTCGGTATTGTGAATACCGTCGCTCCTGAGAGTGGAGAAGAACCGCGGAGCGTTGCCGGGTTGCTCGTAACCGGGGTCGGCGAAACAACTCGAATTGAATGTGCTCTGTCCGGTCAGAGCGGAACGGTGGGCGCCGATACCGCTGGCTGGATTGCAGATAACATTCGGTCTCTGGTTGCCATCGTCGAGTGTCGGAGCCGACATACCGATGTCGATGGGGGTACCGCTTTGGAAGGTTAAGCTGCTAGCCAAAGTCCAACCGCCCACGACAGCATCGAGAAAACGATTCATATCGCGGCCCAGCAAGCGGCCGCGGCCCACCGGAAGGTCGGCGACGATCGCCATGGCCAGACGGTGGGTGGCATCGTTGGCGCTGATCGAGTGCTCGGCGCGGGGGTTGTCCAGTTCCTGCGGATTATCAAAGGCCAAGCCGCTGACCCAGGCATTTCGGCCGGCCGAGGAATTGTCGGTGGACTTGGAAAGCGTGTAGCCACCCTCGACGCTGACATATTTACCGGCCCGCTTCTCGAAGCGCACTTGCAAAGCATTGTAGAAAGACTCCGCCGTCAAAAGCGGCAGCCCTTCAAACGATCCATTGAATTGAGGGTAAGGCCGCAGCAGATTGATCAATGGAATCTGGGGATCGTTATATAGCGAGTCCGGCTCGTTGAAAATCGCATTCGGTCCGGTAAACATCGACAGAAAGGGGTTGGCTACCGGAGTTTGCAACTCCGCAAAAAGGTTCTGGGTATTGAACTGTCGGCGCAGCCACGAGGGGATGAAGTTTCGATCACGGCTGGTGACTCCACTAAATCCTCCCGAGCCTCCCCAAGGGAGATGGGTGCTGCGGTTGGCGGAATAATCTGCAGCCACGACAAAGTTACCGGGCAACAGTCGCTGCACACCCAGGCTCCACTGATAGATTTCGGCGTTGCGATCGGTTTGGGTTCCGAGATCGTTCCCATTGCCAAATCCCCACATGGCCAGTGGCCCGTACTTTTCACCCTGGGGCGCAGGCAGACCGGCGGGAAATGGATTCGAGAGACTCGCGTATTGCGTCTGGAAATTGTCTTTGGTGAAGTAAACCACCCCATCTTTGCGGAATGCTGTGCCCGCGTACTGGAAATTTGTGGCGACATTCATTCCATAGTAAATACCTGCACCGCCGCGCAGCACCGTATTCGGCGTAAGCGCGTAAGCGACCCCAAGCCGTGGACCAAAATTGTTTCGATCGACGGGAATGGTCCGAGTTGAAGAAGTAGGGAAAAGCGTAGTTCCAAGCAACTGTTTAGGTCCGAGTCCGAGTGCTTGCAGCGCCGGATCGCCACTGCTAAGGTCGAGCGTCACGCCGCTGTTGCCGCTGAAGTTGCTGAACTCGAGCCGGTTGAAACGCTCTGAATAAGGCGTACTCCACTCATAACGGAGGCCGAGATTCAAGGTGAGTTTAGGCGTGACCTTCCAATCGTCCTGCACGTAGAAGCCGGTCTCCTTGGATTTGTCAGCCACCGCAGGGTAAATCGAAATCCCGCCGTAATCGCCGATGCCCAGCAGGATGTCGGCGAAGGGATTTCCCTGGTCAGGGTTGAAAGCGTCGATCACCTGCTCGGTCACGGTCTGCGCAAAATGGAAGTAGCCGGTGGGGTAGGACGGTTGCTGGAAATTGTTATAAAACAGCCGTTGCTCTCCACCGAATTTGATGTTGTGCTTTCCTTTGGACCAAGCCAGTGCGGCGGAATACGAATACAGGCTGTGCGCAAATTTTGTGTCCACGCAGCACTGGTCGTAAATCGACGTCCAGGGGGAATCCACCAAAATTGCAGGCATGCGAGCGATTCCCGGATTGGCGTTATCCAAATTGGATGGGAATCCCACCGAACTTGCGTGCGGATAGGTGGTAAAGCCAGGGGCATATACCCGGTCTACCGAAAACCTGGTGGTAAGAAGGAGCGTTGGTTTCAATGTCCAGTCGAACTGCAATCCTCCATTATTTACGCTGGTGATGTAGTTATAGCCGTCACTCCAGGTATCGCCGTCGCCGAAGATGGTCGGTGTGACATTCGACATATGCTGGTGGCTATACCGGCCGGACAGGTGAGTGTTGTTGGACACCTGCTCGTCCAACTTGATATCGAACTGCAGATATTTGTTGAAGGTGTCGGTATCGGTGCGAAAGTTGTTGGTGCCGTCCGGATTTCCCGGCTGATTGGGCTGGGGATACAAATTGAGAATATTCTTGCCCACAGGATCCCACATGCTTTGGGGAATCACATTCGCAGTGGGAAAGGAAGCGCGGACACTGTTGCCGGTAGTCGGGTCAACCGAGACCTGATGAGGATTGAATATGGTGTCGGGAACCACATTCCCGGTATTCGGATCAGTGATCAGGGCCTGGGAAAAATCGCCCTTGCGCTCCGCCAGTGTGGGAACCGTGGCCACAATGTTCACGGGGAGAGTCTCGAGCATCCGCTCCATATCTACGAAAAAAAATGTCTTGTTCTTCCGAATCGGGCCACCTAACGAGAAACCATACTGATTGCGGCTATGCTCGGGACGGGGCAAGCCTGCCTGGTTACTGAAGAAGTCATTAGCGTCAAGACCAGTACGCTGACCGAACCACCACGCTGTGCCGTGAAAATTGTTGGTGCCGCTCTTCAGCGCCATATTCACTACGGTTCCGCCGTTGCTGCCGAACTCAGCAGAAAAGGCGTTGTTCTGTACCTTGAATTCCTGCACGGCTTCTACCGAAGGTTCGTAATAGACGTTGGTGTTTCCACCCTCACCTTGTTCCGGGGCGCTTAAGAGAGCTCCGTCGAGGCGCACTTCCGCGGTGGCATTGCGCTGCCCGTTGGACACAAAATTGGTTCCGGACGGATAGTTATCGGCTGTCCCCGAACCCGAGGTTTCACTCACGCCTGCATTCAGGAAAACCAGGCCGAAGAAATTTCGGTTCAGCAGCGGAATTGCCTTTACGTATTCATTGGTCACATCCGTGCCCAATGACGAGCTCTCGGTGTCCAACAGCGGCGCGGCTTCTGTAACTTCCACCTTCGTGGCCGCGGTGGCTGGACGGAGGGTGTAATTCAGCGTGGTCTGTTGATCAACCTGGAGAACGATGCCTTTCTGCTCAATGATCTGGAATCCAGGCGCCGCCACGCGCAGAACGTAGTTCGAAGGCCGCAAGGCCCGCAGGATATACAGCCCGGAAGTGTCGGTCTTGGTTGTGCGGGTCAGGTTAGTCGCCACTTCGGTCAGGGTGACGTTGACGTTCGGCACCACGGCGCCGCTGGAGTCAGTTACGGTGCCGCGGATTTGGGCCTGGTAGCTTGCCTGCCCCCAAACCCCATGGCTATATGAGAGGCCAAAGGCCATGACGACTGTTAACCAAGACCGAATCCAAAGCCGCGCCCCTGCTGCTTGCATGTCGACCTCCTGGTGAGAGCCGCCCTGCTTACGAATTGTTGCGATTTGAAGCTTTTACTTCCGTTTGCCGGCAAAGTCAAGCTAAAACGAAGCCCCTTAAGGGCCGCGAGTGCGTATTACGTCGCGGTCAAGCTTCTGAGCTCATGCTGACAACTCCGGTCCGCCTTTGCCGGTTGTCCCGGAGGTTGAGTCGAACGCAGAAGTTGGGAAAAGCGTACTTCAGTCCTGAGGTGGGCTCGATTGGGCTCGAAAGAGAGCCCATGGTGCCGAGAATAGTCCGGGGAGTGTTGAGAAGAATAACGAAGAAGCGCTTATTCGAGCTAATTGCTACCAAATTCAATTAACCGGCGAGGCAGCGATTAGTACGCTATACTGCCTCGCCATTGCGTATCCGGGAGGACCGTAATGACGCGAATCATCTTTGCCGTTGTCCTGTTTCTTTCAGTGCAAACGGCTGCTCAGACTAGTTCCGCCTCGATCGCTTCGGCAAATCCGAAAGTAAGGGCAATCACTGGATTCGTGCGGCTGGACCGAACAACGTACCAGAAGCAAATTGCTGATGCCCTGGTTGTTTTGCGAAGAGTAAAGGCGGAATTTGAATCCTCGGGTTACGAAGTCGAAACTGTGCGCCTCACGACACAACCACTGGCGGAACTCGTCGCCGGTATGTCGGAGGAACAGGCCTTAACTTTCCTTGCGCAGCTTGATGAACTCTCAGTGAAGGAGAAATTCCTGCCGAACGTTGGGCCGGGGATGCTGCACGACTCCGATGATCCTGCTACGATGCACCTCCTCGAGAGGGCGCTCTCGACGCTTCCAAACATTGTGGCGAGCACCGTCATCGCCGATGAAGCAGGAATTCACTGGGAAACCATTCGTCGTACCGCCGAACTCGTGAAGTATGTCAGCGAGCACAGTCCACACAGCAAAGGAACTTTCAACTTCGCAGCCACGGCCATGCTGAAGCCGTTCGCTCCGTTCTTCCCAGGTTCCTATCACACCGCCACGGGCAGGCAATTCGCCATCGGTTTTGAAGGAGCCAACGTGGTGCGCGACATCTTCGCCAAAGACAAGGGACATGCCGAAACTGCTAAGGCCGATCTGACAGCAGCGCTCACGAAACACGCATCCGTGGCCGAGACCATCGCTAACAAGGTTGCGGCGGAAACTGGGTGGGCCTACCTGGGAGTCGATCCTACTCCCGCGCCTTTGGGAGACGTATCGATAGGGGCGGCCATCGAAGCTTTCACGGGAGCAAAGTTCGGCTCCAGCGGAACCCTCACTGCCGCCAGTATCATTACCGCGGCCGTAAAAGCGGTACCAGAAAAGCAAGTCGGCTACTCCGGCTTGATGGTGCCCGTGATGGAGGACAAGATTTTGGCACAGCGATGGGCCGAGTCCACGTACAACGTAGACTCATTGCTTGCCTATTCGGCAGTTTGCGCCACTGGTTTGGATACGATTCCACTCCCGGGAGACATCAGTTCAGAGCAGATGGCGCGCATTTTCGCTGACGTGGCCTCGCTGGCAAGGAAATGGAACAAGCCGCTTTCGGCGCGCCTACAGCCTATTCAGGGCAAAAAGCCGGGCGATCAAACCGATTTTCAGGGTCCGTTTCTCTTCAACACCACGTTGCATTCTTTGCCGTAGTCCTTTAGTTAGCAGGGTGCTGAACAACTCCGAGAAGCAGATCCCTCGAGGGTAAAACCCGCTCGGAATTACAAAAACACTTATTCGGCGCGGCTGAAGAGGCCGCGGAAAAAAGTACTTTGCTGGCAGGAAACGAGCCCCAGGCGCTGAAGCGCGGACGTATTCTCAACGGCTTAGCGGCACCCTTCGACCACGCTCAGGGCAGGCTAGTAAACTCGTGCCCTTCCCGATTTGACTTGATTTTTTTCTTCAGCCTGTGAAGCCGTGGCCCTTTCAAAACGCGTTCGGAGCCGAGTATTTCAGCGGCCTGTTAGGCATTGCCGTCCCCGGTGTTTGACACCAATGCTTGATGAATAACGGGCAAAGCGGATGTCAGTGTCGACTTTTTTGCAAACCTTCCGTATGAGGGTTGACGACTGCCGTCTTCGGACTGCTATCGGTCGGGCAGGGCGCTCCAGCCGACTGCCACTTTTTGACCTTGGCGGCAAACTCATCGCGCGACACCGGAATAGGGTCCCGACCTTCCCCAGGATCCCAACCCCAGGCTACCAATTTGTCCTCGGTGAGGTGCTCTACGAGTTGATCGAGATTGCGGTTCCTGTTTTGTTTGGGGTCCTTAATTGAGCGGCAAATCTGTCCGTCGCTAAGATCCTGCCAGATCATTGGCGTACTCGGGGGAGGAAGTCGCCAATTGGGTGCTCCCGGCGGCATGTGCGCGCCGGAGAGGTTATGGTCCTGATGGCAGGTACTGCACTTTTCCGCGGTCACTCCATGACCTAAGGGCCCTCGTCGCACGTTCATGGCGTGCGGATGACCGTCATTGCCTTGCCGCGGGAAGTCTCCGCGCGAATGGCAATTCATGCAGCGGGGATGCCGGAACACTAGCACGAATTCTTCGAAGAGGGATCCGTCACCTGCCGTCGGAGATGCCGAGGCTGTCGCGTCAGTAGCGAGTCTTTCTGCGGCAGTGTTCGGGCCAGATGACGGCATCGCTGCTGCACAGGCCAAAACCTCGATAGAGATAACAAAGAGGACTAACGTGACTGAGTGCTTCATAAAGCCTCCGTCATACGAATCGGTAGCTTGCGGATTCGCTTTCCGGTGGCTGCAAACACCGCATTCGCGATAGCCGGGGCGGTGCACGGCACTCCCGGTTCCCCGATGCCGCCTGATTTCTCATTGCTCTCCACAATGTAGGTTTCGATTTCCGGGCACTCGTTCATACGCATCACGGGAAAGGTGTGGAAATTTGTCTGCTGCAGGCGACCGTTCTCGAATGTGAGTTCCTGATAGAGCGCAGCCGACGCGGCGAAAATCGCGCCACCCTCTAACTGGGCGGAAATGATCCCCGGATTTACGTAACGGCCACAATCGATTGCGCTCACGATCCGGTGCACCCGGACCTTGCCGTCGGTGACTGAGACTTCGGCGACCTGCGCGTTATAGCTCTCAAATGCAAAGTGCACGGCAATACCCCGCCCGCGGCCGTTCGGCATAGGCTTGCCCCATCCTGCTTTTTGAGCAGCCAGATCGAGCACCGCGAGGTGCCGGGGGTGCTTCGTCAGCAGAGCCCGCCGGAACTGGTAGGGATCCTTCTGCGTGAGGGCTGCAAGTTCGTCAATAAAACACTCAGTCGCGAAGGCGGTGTGGGAGTGGCCCACTGATCTCCACCATTGAACCGGCACGCCGACCTGGGCTTGATGAGATTCGACGGCAATGTTGGGAATTTCATACGGCAGATCGTCGACACCTTCGACGGACACCGGATCGTACTGCTTTCCCTTCATCATGATGCTCTCGAACATTGTTCCCGACATGATGGATTGACCGACCAGCCGCGATCTCCAACTCACCGGGTTACCGCTCGCGTCGACACTACCGACGATGGCATGGAGAAACGCCGGGCGATACCAACCGCCTTGCATGTCATCTTCGCGCGTCCATACTACCTTCACTGGAACGGCCGCAGCTTTTGCAACGTGAACGGCTTCGACCACGAAGTCCGACTGGGGCGTAGCTCGACGACCGAAGCCTCCACCCAGAAAGGTGGTATGGATTTGGACCCTCTCATTTGGCAGGCCCGCGGCTTTGGCTGCGGCTGCACGGTCCACCGTCTGGAATTGGGTTCCGGTCCAGATCTCGCAGGAGTCTGCCCGCAGATCGACAGCGCAGTTCAAAGGCTCCATCATCAGATGGGACAGGTAAGGAACCTCGTAAACAGCCTCGATCTTTTTCGCTGCCTGCGCGAGAGCGGCATCGGGATCACCGTCCCGGCGCACACTCGTTCCCGGCGATTGGGCTTGTTTCCGAAATTGCTCCATCATCTGGCCGGTGCTGAAGGAATGCATCTCGCCTTCATCCCAGTCAATGCGAACCGCATCGCGCGCCATTTTCGCTTGCCAAAATGAGTCCGCAACTACGGCCACGCCGGAGGGCACGGCAACGATCTTGCGCACACCCGGCATATTGCGTGCGCGAGAATCATCGAAGCTCTTCAGCTTTGCGCCGAACACGGGAGCACGGGCGACCACGGCGGTCAGCATTCCTGGACTTCTGACGTCGATTCCAAAGATGGCTTTGCCGCTTATTTTTTCAGGAGTATCGAGCCGTTTTTCCGGTTTGCCAATCAGCTTGAACGAGATTGGGTCTTTTAAGGTGACCTTTTCCGGCGGCGTGATCTTGGCCGCCGCTTCGGCCAACTGACCGTAGCTTAACTTGCGATTCGCGCCATCTAGCACCGCTCCGGATTCGGTTCGTAGGCTCGCGGGGTCGGCATTCCATTGCTGCGCGGCGGCGGCGATCAGCATAGCGCGCGCGGCCGCTCCCGCCTTGCGGTATTGCTCAAAGCCCGACCACACACTCGAACTTCCTCCCGTCATTTGCATCCCAAAGACGGGATGGTTGTACTTTGCATCGACGGGCGCCGATTCGTACCCAATCTTGTTCCAATCTGCATCCAGTTCTTCGGCGAGCAGCATCGGCAACGCCGTGTAAACGCCCTGGCCCATCTCCGAGTGGTTGACGATGACTGTGACTCGTTCGTCGGTGCCGATTTTCAGGAACGCATTCGGCATAAACGCGCTGCCAGATGGTTCTTCCGCGGCTGCTAGCCTGCTCGCGCCGGGAAGATAAAAACCAATCAGCAAACCGCCGCTTGCCGCGATCGAAAACTGCAGGAACTCGCGCCGTCTCATGTGGAGTGTGCTCATTTTGCACCTCCCGCGGACATCATGCCGGCCGCCCGGTGGATCGCCTTCCGGATCCGCGGATAGGTGCCGCAGCGACAGACGTTGCCTGTCATCGCCTGGTCAATGTCTTCATCGCTCGGTCGCGGGTTGTCGCGTAACAGAACGGCCGCGCTCATCAGTTGTCCAGACTGGCAGTAGCCGCACTGCGGTACATCTTCGGCAATCCAGGCACGTTGCAACGGGTGACTCAGGTCTGACGACAGCCCCTCGATGGTGGTTACCTCTCTGCCCGCCGCTCGCGAGACGGGTGCCACGCACGATCGTATGGCTTCGCCATCGAGGTGGACGGTGCAGGCACCACATTGCGCCATCCCGCATCCGTACTTGGTTCCCGTCAGGCCGAGGTTTTCGCGCAAGACCCAGAGCAGAGGAGTTGAAGGATCGACTTCCAGATTCACGCGGCGCCGATTTACGCTGAAGGAGACCATTGGAACACCTCCATTTATTCAATCAAGTTTGCGATAGTGGAAGCAGGGAAAGATTTTACTCCAAGGCGGATCGGCACCGGCCAACCCCGGCTTATCGTCGCAGTCGTGTGGAGCGTGAAGCCGAACGGTTGACATCGAGTCACGTGTCGAGATCCAGTTATCGCTACTAATTTCGAGTGAGAAGGTTCCGCATTTTGGGCGGGATTCGTGACTATGATTAAGCAGGTAAACACAAACACAAGGTCCCCCTCGGCTACGCTCGGGGCAGGCTCTCGACTCCGCAGAATTGCCTGAAAAGCGGCAATTCTGCTGCGCTCGGGATGACAGAAATGAACTTAATCAGAGTTCCTAAGGCATTGTCCGGATTTCTCTGGCTGGGTTTCGAGAATGAAGGGATTGCATGCCCTAGAAACGGATCCCCTCTCACTCCGGGCGCACTACATCAACTCCTTAATAAAGGTTTGCGCCACATCCAATGGAACCCGCGGGTCGGCATGCACGAGCGGTCCCGTATTCAGCACCGGTTCGGCGCCATGCAAGCTGGGCATATCGGTACGCTCAAAGAATTTTCCTATCGGAATCTCTTCGCCCCAAAGGAGGGATCTTGCCATCGCGTCGACCCAATCAGCAGGATCGTAAGTGGGGTCGTCCTCAAGCTTTTTTACCCGCGGACGGAACCATTGGTAGGTGTTGTCGTGGTTATAGGTGACGCAGGGGCTGAACACATCAAGGAAAGAGAAGCCCTGGTGTCGGATGCCCTGCTTGATTAACTCGGTGAGATGCTTTTGTTCGCCACTAAAGCCGCGAGCAACAAATGTAGCTCCCGCGGCCAGCGCCAGGGAAATTGGATTGATCGGCGCTTCGATGCTGCCAAAGGGCATGCTCTTCGTCTTCATACCCATGCGGCTGGTGGGCGATGTCTGGCCGGTAGTGAGGCCGTAGATCTGGTTGTCCATCACAATGTAAAGCAAGTCAACGTTGCGGCGCATGCAATGAATGAAGTGATTGCCGCCGATGCCGAAACCATCACCATCGCCCCCGGTCACCAGTACAGTCAGTTCATGATTGGCAAGCTTCACTCCGGTGGCCACTGCCAGGGCGCGTCCGTGCAAGGTATGCATCCCATAAGTATTGATAAAGCCCGGGAAATTGGACGAACACCCGATACCGCTGATCGTGACCACGTTATGGTTTGGGATTTGCAGCTCGATGAGCGCTTTTTGGACGGCGGCGAGCACACCGAAATCGCCACACCCCGGACACCAGTCAGGATCGACCTTCCCTTTGAAATCGGCCATTGCAATGTGCTTAGTATCGGCGACAGCCGTTGCCATATTCCGCTCTCCTAAACCAGGATTTCATGCGCAGGCACGGAAAGTTTGGACTTCCCGGCCAGCTGTTCTTTTACCGCTTCAACAATGTGGTGGGGCATGAATGGTTCCCCATCGTACTTTCGGATATGCCCGTCCGGCACAAAGCTGGTCTCGCTGCGCAAGTACCGGGCGAACTGGCCGCTGTAATTGTTCTCGACGACGATGGTGTGCCGTGAGCGTTTCAGAATCTCGAGAATCGCCTCTCCGTGCAGTGGCACCAGCCAGCGGATCTGAAGCTGATTGGCGGAAATCCCTTGTTCGGCGAGGATCTCACAGGCTTCCTCGATCGCTCCTTTCGTCGATCCCCAGCCGATCAACGTAACATCGGCGTCGCGCGGGCCCCGCAATATCGGCGGAGGAACCACCGCCTCGATGCCGATGACCTTCCGCATGCGCTTTTCCATCATGGCGCGACGCTTCGACGGGTTGGTGAATTCGTCACTGATCAGAACACCGTCTTCGTCATGTTCGTCACTGGCGGCGGTGTGGGTGTATCCGGGCAGGCCTGGGATAGCACGCGGCGAGATACCGCTTTCTGTAATCTTGTAGCGCTTGTATGGGCCATCGCCATTGGATCCGGATTCCGAGGAACTAGTGGTGATTAGCTGGCCGCGGTCAATGACTGGGGCAAAGTCCAAATCCTTCGGGTCAACGCTGAGTCTGCCTTCCGAAAGCAACAGATCGCAGAGTACGATACCCGGACATTGAAACCGGTCGACGAGGTTGAAGATCTCAGGGATGATTTTGAAACAATCTCCAATGTCGAGTGGAGCAGCCAAGACACGGGGGTAATCGCCGAAGGCCGCGCCCAACATCTGCCACAGATCTCCTTGTTCGGTCTTCGTCGGAACGCCAGTGGACGGACCGGCCCGCTGGCAGTCGATCACAACTACCGGAGTTTCCATCATTGCCGACAGGCCGAGGCCTTCGCTCATCAAGGCAAAGCCTCCGCCCGAGGTAGCACACATCGACCGTACCCCGGCATGGGCAGCACCGATGGCCATGTTCACTACCCCGATCTCGTCCTCCACCTGCCGCACCATGATGCCCGCTTTACGGGCGTGGGCCGCCATCCAGTGCAGAACGCCGGTCGAAGGGCTCATGGGATAGGCGCAGTAAAATTTAACGCCTGCGGCCGCCCCGCCCATAGCCATCGCGGTGTTGCCGCTCAGCACGGCGTAACGGTTCTCGGTCATAGGGAGTGGTCTAGCAAAAGGTCTGAAATTTGAGGATGCGTAGTCGTATCCAGCTCGCGCGATGGCAACGTTTTCCGAAACTACGACTTCCCCCTTTTTCCTGAATTGCTCGGTAAGAACTTCCTCCAGCGCCTGAAAACCGATGCCCATCATGCTCAAGGCAGCGCCCACGGCCAATGTGTTCTGGGCCACTTTGTTTCTGGCGATGTCAGCCAATTTGGAAACAGGCAGCGGGCAGAGTTGTACTCCTTCGTCGCTGGTCCCGGGCTTGATCGTATCGGCGTTATAGATGCACGCGGCGCCGGCGGTGAGCAGTTTCAAATGGCGCTCCATGGCATCCTGATTCAGTGGGATCAGCAGATCGAGGCGGTCCCCCATGTTCGTGACTTTATCGGGGCCGGTACGAACCGTGAGGAAGGTGTGGCCGCCGCGGATGATCGATTGATAGGCATTGTAGGCATTCAAATGAAGACCGCGGCGGCTGAAAATCTTGGCGAATATGTCGCCCGGCGTAGCAACTCCCTGACCGGCGGCGCCGCCTATCCCGAGAGCGAAAGTATGCCTCATACAAGCTCCTGGACCGGATGGATTTCGTTGGCGCAACTTAACTCGGGCGGCCAGTCAACCGCATCCAGCCTTGATGAAAACTCCAATCCTTTATCCCGCCTTGCGAGCTGCTTCCCGGAGGACCTGGACGGGTGCTATGTCATGATCCTCGAAGGGTGCTTCCTGTCGGTCCAGTTCGACATCGGGCAGCTTGTGGAGCAGGCGCACGCAGCGATTCCATCGCAGGATAGCGTCGTCGTTGTCAGAGGGGTGAAGCTTGTCGGCTTCGTCGAAATACTGCATCGCTTCCTGGAATAAACTCACCAGCATCTGTGGCGGGCGGCCGGCGCGCATTTGCGCCTTGGCGCGGCGCTCGCACAGAAGTCCTGTGTAATAGAACCGTTCGTAAGGATCGGTAAGGCGTTGAAATGCCGTCCCGGCATCTGCATACCGGTCTGACGCCTGCCCGGTGAATTGATCGGTAATGCTCAAACCGAGCATCCGCATCGCCATCTGGTTTTCAGGCTCGATAGCGAGGATGTCATGGCAGATGGACTCGGCTTCCTCGGGTTCGTTCAGGTAGCGGTAGAGAGTAACTTTGGAAAGGGCCTCGGCAATGCCGCTCGGCGAGATTGTCTTCAATTTGAGTTCCACGTGAGCCTCCAGGTCGAAACGACTACGCAATGCTCCAGAGGAGATAGGCCGCCAGTACGGTTCCTACTACCGCTCCTCCATAACAAAAAGTAAAGATCAATTCGTTGAGATGTTTAACTTTCAAGCCATCGTAGAGGGTATACCGGAAGCGATGCGCCCAATGAAACAGCGGCAGTGAGCACAGCAGCAACAAATAGATTTTCACGAGCGGGTTCCTGACCAGCGTCAGCATGTGCTCGTAGCCAGGGGTAGGAAGCCAGCCCAGCGGAAAGGCCAATCCGAACAAGAAAAGATGCACGGGGATCAGGAAGGCGGCGACTACGCCACCAGCACTGAATAGCGCCCACAACGGAGCCTCGTTGGATTCGCGCATCATCGCCCTCGCAACACGAGCCAGGTTACAGCCCCTGAAACGACAATCCACATCGCGTAATTGGGTGCCGCAACCAGCCATTCTGGAATTCGCTTTCCACGTACCCGAACTGCCATTGCTCGCGGCGTCAGGTTGAACCAGGTAATGGTGTGGAATACGACAAAGAACAGAGTGATCAGGCTGATCGAAATAACGGCCGGCGTCTGCAGTTCATGTTGGAAGCGGGCATAAGCCTGTGATCCCTCTCGCAGGGCGCGCACCTGCAGTATGGTCAAGATCACGCCCAGAGCCACAAACACGCTGCTCAATTCACGCAGAATGAATTTGAGATATCGCCATTGTCCCAACCACCAATACACCGACACTCGTGGCCGGTACCAGCGTGGATGGTATTCCGTATAGATCGGGACATTAATCGGCTGCTGCACTGCGGCTTTCCTCCCTGTTTGGCTGCTTCCGAGGCATGATTAAAGCTTGGACCCAATCCAACGCCGCTTTGATTTTGTATTGCTGAATCGCGCCCGCCGGATCCACGTGCTTCGGGCAGACTCGCGTGCACTCCCCAACGAAGGTGCATCCCCAGATTCCGTCGGGATGTGCCAGAACTGCGGTTCTTTCCTGTGCACCGGCGTCGCGGGAGTCTTTGTTATAGCGTTGCGCCATCGCGATGGCAGCCGGACCTACGAACAGAGGATCCAGTCCGACCACCGGGCAGGCGGCATAACACAAGGTGCAGTTTATGCACATACTGAACTGCTTATAGTTTTCCAGCTGCTCAGGCGTCTGCAGGAATTCGCCCTGACTCAGCGGAAGCTCATCCTTTGGGATCAGCCATGGCCTCACCTTTTTCAGTTTGCCGAGGAAGTCCCCCAGTTCAGTAACCAGATCGCGCAAGATCGCAAAATAGCGCAGAGGCTCGATGCGAACAGGTTTTCCGTTGCCGGCGTAGGATGACAAAAAAGTCGCACAACCCAGCTTCGGCTCACCATTAACCATCAGGCCGCAGCTGCCACAAATGCCCATGCGACACGACCAGCGGTAGGTGAGCGAACCATCCATCTTGTCCTTGATATGGTTCAGCGCATCCAACACCACCCATTCGTTTCTGAAAGGCACCTCAAAAGTTTCGAAGCGTGGCTGCAGGTCCCGTTCGGGTGAGTAGCGCGCAATCTCGAGGATGATTTTGTCGCCCATGTCAACTGGCCCGCCGCGCCGGGATTGACTGTTTCTGTTCTGCCGGCTGCTCTGTTTCGAGTATGGATTCCTTCACTGGTTCGTGCGGCCGGCCATATACTCGTTCCCCCGGCGGCCAGTGTGTGATCTTGACCGGCGCATATTCCACGCGCGACGATCCGTCCCAGTTACGAAACAGCAGCGAGTGAGCGAGAAAGTGTTCGTCGTCCCGGGCTGGATAATCCGTGCGTTGGTGAGCACCCCGAGATTCCTTGCGGTTGAGAGCACACTGCACGATCGATTCCGCAACGTCGAGCATGAATCCTAATTCCAACGCGGACTGCAACTCCGTATTAAAGGTGTGACTCCGGTCGTCAAGTGCGACGTCTTCGGATCGTTCCTGCAGTTCACGCAGCTTAGTGGCGGCGTCAGCCAGCAAACCTTGCTCGCGATATATGCCGGCACTTTTCTCGACCGTCGCCTGCATCTCGTCACGAATGGTCGCGATTCGTTCCCGCCCACCTGACTTGTTCAAGAACTGGCTTTCCAGTCTTTTTCTCTCATCCTGTGCTTGCGCCAACGCTTTTCCATAATGGACGTTCTGTTCGGCGGCAAACAGCGCAGCCGCTTTACCAGCACGCGCACCGAACACGAGACACTCGGGGAGGGAGTTCGAACCCAGGCGATTCGCGCCATTGATACTGACGCATGCGACCTCGCCCGCGGCATAGAGTCCAGCCAACGGCGTGGCTCCATTGATGTCGGTACTCACTCCTCCCATCATGTAATGCACCACCGGCCGGACCGGGATCAGTTCTTTAATCGGATCAAGGTTCTGATATTTCAGACACAACTCCCGGACAAACGGCAATTTCGAGTTGATGATCTTTTCTCCCAGGTGGCGCAGATCCAGATGAACCACCGAGCCATAGGGTGTGTTCAAGGTGCGGGCTTTCTGTTCCTCCTTCACGAACGCTTGAGACAACCGATCCCGCGGTCCCAGTTCCATGGAACGCAAGACGGGCTTGGATTCAGGCGTACCCAGGTTGTAGTCCTGCAAATACCGGTAGCCGTCTTTATTTAGAAGGTAGCCACCTTCCGCACGAGCGGCCTCGGTGATCAAGATGCCAGTAAACGGCAGGCCCGTAGGATGGTACTGTACGAATTCCATGTCCTTCAAAGGCGCACCTGCCCGGTACGCCAGGGCCATTCCGTCGCCATTCTTGATGTTGGCATTGGTGGTAAAAGGGAAAACACGACCGCAACCACCCGTGCACAGAATGACAGCTCGAGCAGTGATTGCCTGAATTCTTCCAGACATTAGTTCGATGGCCACGACACCAAGAACACGTCCGTCGTCTACCAGCAGCTTGGTCACGAACCATTCGTCGTAGCGTGTAATGGGATCGTACTTGAGGGTAGTCTGGAACAAAGTGTGCAGCATGTGGAAGCCGGTCTTATCTGCGGCGAACCAGGTCCGCTTCTTCTTCATGCCGCCGAAGGCGCGCACGGCGATGTGCCCATCGGCTTCACGGCTCCAAGGACACCCCCAATGCTCCAGTTGCAGGAGTTCAAGTGGAGCTTCCTTTACAAAGAACTCCACGGCGTCCTGATCGCACAGCCAGTCTCCACCCGAAATAGTGTCGTAGGCATGTTCATCCAGGCTATCGTCCGACTTGACAACACCGGCGGCTCCGCCTTCAGCGGAAACCGTGTGACTGCGCATGGGATAGACCTTGGATACAACGGCGATGCTGAGTTTGGGATTGATTTCGGCGGCGGCGATGGCGGCGCGCAGACCGGCGGCTCCGCCACCAACCAACAAAATATCGTGGGCCGAAATGTCCATGGTTACCCCACGGCGGCCAGTCAGGAAAGGCCGTCCAAAACCAGGGCCCGATTGGGGCACATTCTCCTCCTAACTGGCCTTCGACGCAAATGGTTTCTCGGGTTTTGGGAAGGAAATGCGGTTCTCGTCTTCCTCAGTGACATGGATACGATTACCTGATCATTGGACACGAAGGTTTTGGCCGGGTTGAGGCAGTCGGTCCCGCAGTCACTGAATTCGAGCCGGGTGCTTAGTTTGTGGCAACAGTCCGTAGGCCAGGCAATTGGTTGTATCTGAGTGCTGCAAGCGCAAGCGGATGGTCTTCTGTTCAGCGGGTTCAATCGTGACGGCGTAATGAGCTGCTGCTTTCGTTCCTTTGCGAGCCGGATTTACAGCATCCGTGGCCGCGTGAACGACGTAGTTGTCTATGCTGTCCTTTACGTAGGGCGTTCGGCCGTCGAACCCAAACAGCCGCCGATAATTGGTCTCATTCTCGGTGAACAACAGCTCCACGGAGCCTTCGCAGTGCAGCCATCGCCTCCCCAGCTGGGCATGATTCAGTTCAATGACCGGATTAACTCCGGAGCGCGATTGATGCAGCTCCGGCCTGGCGTCTGCATTTCCCCAGGACCAGGTATTGCGGAACCAAATGGTCGGTAGCACTCGAAGAGTCGCTGACTCTGGGCCGCGATTTGCGACCGTTATCTTGATCAGGATGTCGTCGACATCCGCTTTTGCGTATTCCGCGAAAACGTCGAAGTAACAATTACCATCGAACACGCCCGTATCAAGCAACTCGAACTCAGGCTGGTCTTTGCCACGGCGGCGGTTCTCTTCGATCAGGCGAGCATAAGGGAACTCAGACTGTGGATATTTGTACAGATATTTCATGTAAGCGTGGGTGGGTGTGCTATCGAGGTAAAAGTAGTGCTCTTTAACGTCTTCTCCATGGTTGCCTTCGCTACCTGCCAACCCGAAGAGGCGCTCTTTCAAGATAGGGTCGTGCTCATTCCACAATGCCAGGGCGAAGCAGAGGAATTGGTGCCGGTCGCAGATTCCCGCCAGGCCATCCTCGTTCCAGCGATAGGCACGTGAGCGGGCATGATCGTGAGGGAAGTATTCCCAGGCATTACCGTGAGGACTGTAATCTTCGCGAACCGTTCCCCAGGCACGTTCACTGAGATACGGTCCCCAGCGCTTCCAGTGTTTCTTTCGCGACGATGATTCCGAAAGTCTGATCTGTTCGTGTTTCATGAGAGTTTCAGCACCCCGTGCCGTATGAACTCACAAGCCGGCCTCAATCACGCATCCAACGTGACATCGCTGAGAGGCCGACTCACGCACGGGAGAATTAACCCTTGCGCTCGCTGCGCATCGTTCAGTGCCTCTTCAGTTTCCGAGCGTACCTTGCCGCTGAGCAGCCTCGTAGCGCAGGTACCGCAAACACCTTGGCGACACCCCGACGGGAGCAACACGCCATTCCTCTCCGAACTCTCCAATAGAGTTTCGTCAGGCGAAATCTTGCACGCGACTGCGGAGCGAGAGAACCTAATTTCGAGCGGACCGGCGTCAGTGGAGAGTTTTTCTCCCGCTACCGCGCCTCCGAAACTTTCTTGGAGGATTCTGGAGGGCTCGACCCCCATCTCTTTCAGCAATGTGCGGCCAAGCTCCATAAATGCTGGCGGCCCGCACAAGAAGTATGTCGAGTTGGAAGAATTCTCGACTTCACGCTGCAGAATCTCCTGTCGCAAGCGGCCTGTTCGGCCTTTCCAGTCGGAACCCGGCCGCGATAGAACCAAGATGTAGCAAAACGCGCTTAACCGACCCTGAAGCACTCTAAGTTCATCTTTGAAAAACACATCTTGCTCGGTGCGAACACAGTAGATCAGTGTGGCCTTCACCGGAAGACAAAAGTCATCGATGTATCGCAGCATCGCGATCATCGGCGTGATTCCGCTTCCAGCCGCGATCAAGACGATCCGCTCATGCCTGGACTGATCAAAATAGAACTTACCGTAAGGACCTCGAGCTTTGACCGCCAAGCCAACTTCAGCGCGGTCATTGAGAAACGTAGAAACGCAACCGTTCTCCACTCGCTTGGGCGTTATCTCGATGTAGCCAGTCTGAGCAGGGGAGGAACAGATTGAATATGAACGAGTGACCTTCTTTCCTTCGATCAGCCATTCGAAGGTCAGGAACTGCCCAGGACGAGCCCAAAGTCGTTGGACTTGCGGCAGAAGGAACCGCAGTGTCTTGGCATCCGGGGTTTGTGGGTCGATTCGTGCCAGGGTTAAGGTCAAAGTCTCCTGCGGATTGGTGGGTTCTTGATCAGCAGGTTTCGCGGGAGAGACCGCCGGCAGGCCCGGTTTGGAATTCGTTTGTCTACCCTTCGCAAAAAAGGCGAGCGCCGCCAGGATGATCACTGCCGCGACGACTCTCAGCGAAATCGCGAGAGGGATCTTATGGGGTGAAACATTACGCAGATAGTGTACGGACACATTCACTGCAACCAGGGTAAAGGCCGTAACAAGAATGCTGATGCCCAGGGACATCAGAACACCCCATGCAGCCCTTTGATATCTGACGACAATTACTTTCGCCAGAAGTAAGGGAGCCAGAGCCAACGCCAGGCCCATGTGCAAGATAAGCCGCGGCGATAGCTCATCTGAGGATCCCCTCACGCGCAATAGCATGAAATAACAAAAAATCGCGAATAGGGCGATGAAGGCATAGCCGCAAACTCGGTGCGCCTGGGTCCACAGCCTGCGGCTGCGCGGAGATGTGCCACGGCTAGTCAACATGATCCACGCGTTAAATGCCGCCAGAAAGACAAATAAGCCGGCTAAAGGCAGGCTGATAATGGCACGCACAGAAAAGTCCTCGGAACCGGGATGGCGGGCCGTGTAATATCCGGCCGCTATGGTGAGGACCGATTTTCAGGAGAATTTATTCCAAGGTCAGACCCGTAGGTTCAGGGCTAAAGAAGTACTGAGCTACGCGGGTTTACTGGGCTAGAGCTCAGCTTCTTCGGCGTTGTGATCTCTGTTATGTTGCGCCCGCTTATCGAAGCATGCTCGTCCGGCGGGAAGATGCGGCCATCAAGCGGAGTCATATACTCCAGGAGTTCAATTCCAGGTCCGACTGTACCTCGCAGCGAGGTGATACGTAAGTGCGCGTCAAACACATTGCTCAAGTGTTCTTGTTCAGTTCCCTCTCTGCACATTCCTCCTGAAGCCCATGTGGGCGATTAGATGGCTTCCGACATCCGGACATACGTAGCCTGTGCACGTACAAACCGCAAGGAGATCCACATCCTGCACAGTAGCTCCGGCTGCCTTCACACAATCCACGATCGCGCGGCAACCTGTTCTGACGGCACCAGAAAGATAACGCTGATTCATTTGATCAGAGCTCTCTTTGCGATGTGGCGTGCCTCCGAAGAAAAAGTGACGGTATTCAATGTCGCTGTTCAGGAAGATCTTCCGAATGCGTTCGCTTTGGTAGCCAGCAGCGTGGAAGCTTTGCTCCTGCGTGAGCCTGATCGGCGGATTGGCCGTTCCAATTCCGAGAATCCGCGGATAGTTCACGGTTTCCTGCTCACTTCTGCTGAGCCTCGTGTCGATACGCTAGGACATGTGGCATCCAGCTGCCCCTCCAATTGAGACTTGAAGCTGCGGCTTGTCTTCTCGAACTTAGCTTTAGGCCGCTCCACATGACCTGGCCTTGTGTGCAGTTGCTTCGATCCGAATAACAGGTCCCCGAGCACAAGCGTGAACAGGATTTCCGCGCCAACTTCCACGATCTACTCCTTGCCCGGACCCTGATCATGAGGGCTGCTTGCTGTTGCGGTGACGGGCGTTTCTTGCTCAGCTTTCAGGGCAGACTTGAAGCCGCGGATGCCCTCTCCGATTCCTTTGCCTAGTTCGGGCAGTTTCTTGGGGCCGAACACGAGTAGAGCAATTCCGAAAATAACCAGCAGATGCATCGGTTGAAACAATCCTTCAAACATACAGGTCTCCTTGAAGCATTTTGGGAAGCGTCGGTCGATCGAAAAATGCAGGTGCTGTGAATTTATCCTTCCACCACAGCACCTGCGGGGAGAGGCGCTTACTGAGTGACAATCTGATCGACGTTTTCGTTGCGGGCCGAGAACGCTGCCGAAACCTTTAGACAACTTCGCGCCTTGCTTGATCGGCTTCCTGTGCAAGCCTGGTCACGAAGCTGAAGAACGCCGGCGACTCGCCGGTGAAAACATTCATGTTGATGAATCCTTGAAGGGCCACGGTAGCCGCGTCTTTCGTGGCGGTTGGCCGAATGATCGAACATACCGGAAGGGTCCTGCTCAGAAATGGAGTCGGCTCCGGCATGATTAGATTTGCCTGCAGATTCTGACTGGCAGACGATAGATTGGGAAAGCTTACCGGCACGCCCGTCACTGGATCGACGGCGTTCAATGCTTTCGCATTGCCCGCTTTATCGTGCCAGGTTTGGAAGTGCGCAATTTCGGTTCCCCCGATGCTGAGCAGAATGCGCAAAACCTCCACACTGCTCACTCGTTGGGCCAGCCCTGGATACATGCTGGCCCCGCCGACCTCGATATTGGCAAAGTGAAATCCCGCCGTATTCGCGATCGCCTGCAGGAAGTTCGGATCATTCAAGTCATCGTTAGACCGGGGAATTCCCGGATGTTTCCCTACAATCAGGCTGGGCACGGCAGGCAGGAACTTATCGCCGAGATCAGGATTGCGGGTGCGGCTGCGATAGCGCGTCCACCAGGTCGTATCCACGGTGAGCTCAGTCAGCGTGGTCAGTCGTCCGATCTGGTTGGCCCCTGTAGCCTTGCTGCTTGGCAAATTACGGAACTGATCGAGGCTTACCGGATCCGCACCTTTCGAGACCAGGTATGCATTGATAAAGATTTCGTGCGACAGTTCATCTTCAGTGTTGTCGTGGATGTACTGCGACATGTCTGCGTCAAGTTGTGAGACCGCCTGGGTATAGGCTGGGCTGCCGCCGGTGGGCTCAGCGGGATAGCCTCGGATCTGGCGGCTGGCTATCTTGGATACTTCATCGTCCTGCACACCGGCCAGTTCTGTGTACTGCAGCCAAAGATCGGACTCAATGATTTCTGCCGCCGCCAGCCAGCGCAGGATAGCTGCATCACCGCGTGTCAGGGGACTGCGACTCTCCTGGGCCAATGCAGCCGGGACGCTCTCCAACACTGCAGCGCCGGCGGTCACCGCAGCTCCGGCTATAACGCTGTTCCTCAGAAATGAACGACGATCAAAAGCTTTAGCAGCTTGCGTAAGGTCATCTTGTTTGGGATTCAAGGTTGTGGGATCGGAGGCGTTTCGGGTTTCCATAACTTCGAAGTACTTCCTTTCGTTGAAGTGAGATCCACCACATCGCCTGACGCAAACTCGCTTGCTCACACGTTGACTCCGCTCAGATAGCCGCCGAGATGTGCCGTAATTGCGATCGCAGCCACCCCGAGCAGTTCCACCGGAATTCGATACGCCGGAAGCAGCGGAGTCTCGGGCTTGCGCGTTCGCCAATGCACGAACCAGGACGCAATCACCAGCAAGGCGGCAAGGGACGCAGCCATGAGATGCCAGAGCAGCAGGCCCTTCAGCTTTTTCCCATCCAGGGCAAACTGCCAGGCCAGCAGCCCTGTTCCGACTACGGGAATCACAGTAAAAGCGGCGATCGAAATGTTCAGATAGGCAGCGGCGGCTAGCTGGGAAGACCGTTGGCCTCGCGACAACAAGTCGAACAAAACTCCAGTGAGAAACAAGGCGATCGGAAAATGGATAAGCACTACGTGCTGCGCGTGCTTCGCCATCACCACGGTTCGCAAATCGAATGGATTCACCGACGTCATAGAGCCACCCGGGTGCGCCTACTGAACGACAACTTTGCCGACCATCTTGGGATGGATTGAGCAGAAGTAGGCATAAGTGCCAGCCTTGGTAAACGTGTAAGAGTATTTCTGATCCGTGTCCAAAGCTTTGGATTTGAATACACCGTCATTGCTCGCGATCACGTGTGGAATGTCATCTTTGTTGACCCACGTCACGGTGCTGTTTACCGGAACGGTCAGTGTGTCGGGAGCAAAGGTGAAGTTATCGACTCGTATCTCTGTTTGTTTAGCATCTTCACCTCTTGCGTAAGGTGGATGGACAGTCAAAAGAGCGACAAGGGCCAACGGAAGTGCGACACTCACCATTGCGACTAACATCTTATTTTTCATAATTGTTGAATCCTCCTGAGTGATATTCCTTTACAAAGATCGACTCGACTCTTCGGCCAGGTTGGCATCCACGATTGCCAACGCATGCTTACCCTGCACGTAATTGACATCCGTGATCCCCAGCAGGCTGCGCAGCTGGCCGTCGGGGACTTTCATCGGTCCAGGCGAATCAGCTTTGCCAGGAGCCGGCTGGACGAAGGCCGTCGAATAGGCGGTGTGGAAAGTGACATTGCCTTCCACCTTTTGCATTGTCTGGTGAATGTGACCGTTCAAAACAGTCACTGAGCCGAATCGCTTTAGATACGAAAGCGCCTGCGCGCTGTCCTCAGTCCCCCATCCCCATTGCGGGTAGATCGTCCAGAGTGGGATGTGTGCAAACACTACAACGGGCGTGCTCGATTTCAGATGTTTGACATCGTCTTCGAGCCATTCGAGCTGTTCTTTGCCGAGCGTGCCAAGACCCCCGGCCTTGAGGTTCATTACATTGACAAGGCCGATGAAGTGGACACCATTCTTGTCGAAGCTGTACCAACCTTGGCCTTTGGAGATCTTCGCGTAGCGCTCGCGGAACATTTTCCCGTCATCGTTCAGAACATCGTGCTCTCCGGGCACGAAGAAGATCTCTTTGTTGGTGGCCTTCAGTATCTGATCAACGTTGTCGAATTCCTCGGGATTGGAAAGATGGCTGATGTCGCCCGTGTGCAGAATGAACTCGGGTGGGTTCGGCAGAGCGTTGATCTTGTCTACCGCTGCCTTAAGCGTGCCCACGACATCCGGGTTCGCTGGTTTATTGAATCCCATGTGGCTGTCGCTGATCTGCACAAAACTCAGCCCACCCGTTTTGTGGGACTTCGTCGCGGAAGCCATTTGGGATCCGAGGGCAAAGGACTTCAGCACTCCGCCTTGAATTACGCACAGCGCGCCGGTGCCGGCCCATGCCATACATTTCAGAAAACCCCGGCGGTCGATTCCGTCACGATTGTGGTCGTGCTTGATAGAGCCGCCAGAAGCCTTGTGGAAAAGGTCTGTTTTCGACATCCGTGGTTTCCTCCGATTCAGGGATTAGGCCGCCCACATCGCAAGATGCAGGTGGCGCGAACGTCAGCCGTTCTCGTTCTCGCCACCTGTCAGGACGTGCTACACCTGCATAGACCGGTATGGGGTGTGTTTTATTCCTTTGGGATTACATTTCTTAGAACAGACGCGGACGGGAGAAGTTCGTTTTCGCCATTCGTGTTTTTCTCATCCAGTTAATGCCATCGACATCACTGGCATCAGGCGACGCGAGCAGTGCCCGAGTTCTGGCGTCTGGCTCGCGCCGCCTGTCAGGGACGTGCTACACCTGCGTAAACCGCAGTTGGGCAGGTTTTGTTCCACCCGAGCCTCTTTGTATACGCAGACTCAGACAAGGGAATAAAATGCCGCTTGTCGGAGTCTTATTTACAGGACAGTTAGTCAGGACGTGCTGCACGTGCAGGAAAAAGATCGGTTTGAACAACTTGTGTTGCCCCATGTCGACAGCGCCGTCAATCTGGCTCGATGGCTGCTGCGCAACCGTGACGACGCCGAGGATGTGGTCCAAGAAGCCATGCTGCGCGCCTACCGTTTCTTTGAACGGTTTCACGGAGGCGACGCGCGGGCCTGGTTGCTGCAGATCGTTCGCAACACCTGCTACAGCTGGTTGGAGAAGAATCGCGCATCGGAATTGACGACCGAATTCGATGAGGAACTGCACCAACGTCCCTCCCCTAATCCGGAGACTCTGGCTAGCCAAGCAGACGAGCGGCAGCGGTTAAAGGAGGCGTTGGAGTTGCTGGCCCCGCGCGCGCGCGAGGTGATCGTGCTCAGAGAACTGGAAGATTGCTCCTACAAAGAGATCGCGGAGATCACCGGAATTCCAATTGGAACGGTTATGTCGACCTTGTCCCGAGCTCGCGAGCGGCTGCAGCGAATCTTGAGCGGTGCCAGGGCAAAGGAGGCGTCATGAGTTGCGAATTAGCGCAAACTACGGTTCATGGCTATTTCGATGGTGAACTTGACGCCGTGCGAGCCCTGGAATTTGAGCGCCATCTGGAGAATTGCCCGGAATGCCAGGCTTCTCTCGAATCTATCGAATCTTTACGTACCCGCCTCCGACAGGCGGACTTGCGCGAGCGGGCCTCGCCTCAGCTACGCGAGCGGCTTCACAGGCAACTCAGGCAGGCTACCGGCGTGGCTCCCGCGCCCGTGATGTCCTCGCTACGAAGATTCTTGATGCCGGCCTTCGCCACTTTGGCCGTAGCGGCAGGGTTCATGATTGCCTGGTTCTCGCTGCAGGCACACACGGAGGCAGCGCGAGTCACTGCCGAGCTGATTGATGCTCATGTGCGCTCATTGCAGCCGGGACATTTAACGGACGTACTGTCGACCGACCAGCACACAGTAAAGCCGTGGTTTGACGGTAAACTCGACTTTGTCCCACCGGTTTCCGACTTTGCGGGGCAAGGATTTCCCTTGGTGGGCGGGCGCATCGATGTTGTTGATGGACACAATGTCGCCACGGTGGTCTATGGACGCCGCAAGCACACTATCAACTTGTTCGTGTGGCCGAGTCGGAACGCAGAACCGCTTGCCGGGGGTTCTGGATCACGTCAGGGCTATAACTGGGTCATGTGGAGATCAGGCGATATGCAGTTTTGCCTCGTGTCGGATGTTTCCGCGGCTGACCTTCGTGAACTCGAGGGCCTAATCAAGCGATAACTTTTTCCTTTCTCGAGTAATGAATCGGCTTCGGCCATCCCTCTCATTTGTACGTTATTGCATCAGCTCGAGACCCCGAATAGGGTGATCTCGGACAATCTCAATCTGGGCGCTGGCTATTCTCGATTCGCGGCTGGTCACACTGAGATTTCACCCTCAAAAACAATAACGGCTTGACTAGTGATGAGCACTTTGCCGTCGACCAGCTCTACGTCCATGAAGCCGGACCGCTGCGATGCTTGAAACGACTTCATCCTGGTTTTGCCTAACCTTTTGGACCAGTATTTCGCCAGGAACGCTTGAGAACCGCCGGTTACCGGGTCTTCGTTTGTGCCACTCCAGGGCCAAAAATAACGCGAGTGAAAATCGTAGCCATCGTTGCTCGAAGGCGCTGTGACAAGCACCCCATTGATGGAATCATGCGACCGCAAGAGCGCCGGGAAATCTGGTTCCAGATTCGCCAGCTCTTGCGGTGAGGCTATCTCCAACAGCAGAATTTTGGTCTGGCGGTTATGAGCGACATTACGGACCGATTTGAGGCCTAATGCTGCGAGCATCGCCGCCGGAGCCTCTGCCGGATGGGTGTCGTAAATCGGAAAGGTCATAGAGATTTGGTCTCCGCAGGCGCGTACCGCCAGGTCAAGATTATGAATGTTCTTGAAGTGAACCTCTGGGACGCGATACACGGCAAACACCGCTTTGGCGGAAGCCAGCGTGGCGTGGCCACACAGGGCGATCTCCATTTTCGGGGAGAAATACCTGATGGAAAAATGTTGTTTCGAATCGAGCTTGGAAATAAAAGCGGTTTCGGAAAGATTCAGTTCTTGCGCGATGTGTAACATGGTTTCAGCGCTCAAGGGCGACTCCACAAAGCAAACGCCTGCGGGATTGCCCTTGAAAACCCGGTCTGTAAATGAATCAATGATGAAGGTCTTCATGGCTGGACGTATGCATCTCGCGTTTCAGCTGGGTTCCATTCGAATGTCAGAGTTTTTGAGTAGGTAGATAACCCAGGGCGCAATCTTCGTCTCGTTGACCCACGCATAATGTTCATCGCCGGTAGCCAGGGGCTTACGCGTGGTAATGACGCTGAGACCGGCCCGCCGGTAAACTTCCATATAGTCCTCATCCGTCCACAGGATGTCCTCCGTAGGGCGCGGGTCGGCGAAGTCAGTGGTGATGATTCGCACCACATCACCGGTCTTTGCTGTTCGATTGCCGGGATAGTCCTTCGTAGAGAATGATGCCCACTCGTCCGTATAGATTTCAGGAGCCGAAACCATATTGACAATTGTCCCTGCAGCGTTCCGTTCCCCGCGACGTAGGCCTTGATGCGCGGCTCGGGCAACTGCTCCAGTTGCGGTCGGCTTCCGGAGCTTTGCAACCTGGAGCCGCCGTTCCCAGCTCGGACTTCTACCCGGTTCGCAAGTTGAACCAGATAATCCGCCAGATCATTCGCGACAATCCGGCACACAGCTGCAGTTATGAGTTTCCCCCTGGGCATGCCGAATTGCGGCGGCAGATTGCGAAACATGCCTCGCGGCAGATCGGAAGGTCGTCGTGGGAGGAAATTATCGTCACCTCCGGCGCGATGGAAGGCCTGACTCTCTGCCTTCGCGCTGTGGCCAAGGCCGGCGATGTGATCGCCGTTGAAAGCCCAACTTTTTTCGGAATTCTGCGGCTCATCCAGTCGTTAGGAATGAAACCACTGGAGATTCCGACGAATCCCCGCTCCGGAATGGATCTGAACGTGCTGGAGCACGCTCTGCGGAAGAAGCGAATCCGTGCCTGCATCATCATCGCAAATTGTCACAATCCACTTGGATACGTGCTCTCCGATGATGTTAAGAGCAATCTGGCTGAACTGAGCAAGCGATATAAGGCCGCCATCATCGAAGACGATCTTTTTGGCGACGTCGCTTTCGAAGAACCTCGACCGCGCACCATCAAGTCGTACGATCGCGAGGGCCTAGTGCTTCTCGTTTCGTCCTTCTGCAAGGTACTAGGCCCCGGCTATCGTTTGGGCTGGGTGCAGGCGGGTCGCTGGCAGTCCACGGTTGAACAACTGCAGTTCATCAACACAGTTGCCGCACCCTCGTTGCCGCAACAGGTAATCGCAAACTTCCTGGAGTCGGGCGGCTACGAGCGTCATCTGCGGCGTGTACGGATTTTACTTGCAGATCGCCTGCGGATGGTCAGCCGCGCCATTGCTCAGTATTTTCCTCCGGAGACACGAGTCACTCGTCCGGCAGGAGGATTTCTCCTATGGGTCCAACTCCCGCAATCGGTGGATGCGATCACGGTATTTGAGAAGGCGCAGCAACAAAAGATCGGTGTCGTGCCAGGACCAATGTTCTCGGCAACCGGCCAGTTTGGCAACTGCTTGCGACTGAGTTGCGGGATGCCGTGGTCCCCGCGCGTTGAGCAATCGCTCGTAATTCTGGGCAGCATCGCAGGGCGGCTGGCGACAGGTAAGGAACGCCGCCACAGCGAGGCTGGGGGCGCAGCGCGGTAGGCGCGAACCCCTGTTCTGGCATTTCCCTGTACCCGTCAAGACCACACTGTCCTGTACCTGTTCGGGGCACGTCTTTTACCGTACGATATGTGGTACCATGGTACCATGGTACAAAGCAATGCGACCTACCTCGTGGAGCGAATTCAGACTGGGGTGCGGATTGAAAAGCGGTTACTGAAAGTACTGAAAGCCCTGGCAGAGTACCGCGACATGAGCCTCGGCGATTTGTTGGAAGGCATAGTCGTGCACGCGTTCGAAGGCAAGTCCCCTTTTGAGGCAGAGACGCTGTCCCGAATTGGCGAACTCAAAAAGTTCTATGGGCTGGACTTGAGAGCAAGTGCCAGCCACCAGTTGCGCGAGGTCCATGGCGCGAACAGTAAGACCAGGAGAAAACGGCGATGATTACTTTGCATAAGGCAAGTTCGATCGCTTTTTTGCGCTGGAGCTTAGGTCTAGTCGTCTTATGGGAGTCGTGCCGGTTTGCCGCCTCGCCGGCTTCGATTCATCACCTGCAGCGGATGGGCTTGCCTGTGTGGATCGCACCTGTACTCGGCGGAATCGAGGTTGTCGCCAGCGTCATTTTCCTCATTCCGAGGCTGCGCCGAGTTGGTGGTTATTGTCTCCTGGCCATTTTTGCTATTGCCGCAATGCTGCACATTCTGCACCGGCAATTCGAGATCGGCTCCTTGCTAGTCTACGGCGCGGCCACTCTGGCATGCGTCCACGACAGCCTGCCGCGAGATCGTGAGGTGTTATCGTGAAAGATCAAGAATTCATTGTCGCTTTTGAGAACTGCAGCCTCGCGAGCGAGGACTTCCACCATGCCGACCACGTCCGCATGGCTTTTCTGTACGTTTGCCGATTCTCTATCCTGGAGGCGCTCGAACGCTTCTCGCGGGCCCTGCAACGATTTGTTATAGCTAAAGGCAAACCTAACTTGTACCACGAGACGATCACATGGGCATTCCTGTTTCTGATTCGCGAACGCCTGGCTCTTCAATCCTCTCGTCAGGGCGGCCGAGAGCCGAATTGGAACGAATTTGCAACCGAAAACCCGGATCTGTTGAATCGGAAAAGCACCTTGATCCTGAGAGATTATTACTGTGACGAAACGCTAGGGTCTGAGCTGGCGAAAAAGTTCTTCGTTCTGCCTAACCGCACTCTCGCCGGCCACAACGGAGGAGGCAACCAATGAGCAGCCATATATTGTTGGGCATCGGCCGGAACATTCAATCTAAGCTGGACACTGCTTTTGTGATGAGTGTAAAGGGACTGCCGGCCCGAATGGCCTCGCGTTTAGCCTTCATGTCTCATGACCATCACGCGATACGCGACTTTGTAGTTCGTGAGCTTCCGAGGCGAGACCGGCCGCTTTCTCCAATTCAGATTGCGCAGGCCACGGGCCTGACTCGCCAAACCGTGTCAGCCATCCTCGCTGAACTCGAAAGAAATCTGTTTTTCCTGGTACGTAATTCTGAAGGTAATGTGACTTGGGCGTTCCCTGTCACGACCTCACGGACGCCGCATTGCCTGACGTTTTCAAGCGGAGAGAAGATTTTTGGTGCTTGAGCGGAAGACGCCTTCGCTACATCCTTCGTGCAAGGATGCCTAAGAAGAAAAAAGATGTGGGTCCGGGTGGAATCGGAGTGCCACCATTGTTCGCGGCCGCTGACGATGCATGTCGATCATCGCCTGCGCTTCCGCGTATTGTCGCGCGGGGCATCACCATTAATCTTCGAGCCCGACATGAATTGGGACAACTTTCGCGGTGCAAATATCATTCATGACTATTGAAACCAAACCGTCTTCTTCTGGTCAGAAGAACATGCTCGTGAATACCGGCGCAACCACGAACAACCGGACGGAGCCTATCTCACGCTGGCGCAAGCCGCGTTTGCGGAGCGCTATGCCCAATCAGGATTGTTCGCCGCCAGTCTGGATGGGCGGCTACAACGGTAATGCTGGAAGGGCGAACAATGTACCTGCTCCCGGGACCCGCCGACACGAATTCGCGGCAAGTTGCTCGACAATTCCTGTCTCTGCGGTTCCCGCTGAGGGGCGTCGTGAGGACACGAGTGCCCGTTTTCGATGCACGGGTACCTGTACTCCTGATCAGGCGGCACAACACCTCTTTCATGGCCGAAAGGAATAAGTGTACTTAACGACGAAACGGTGCTGGTAAAGCTGGACGGGGTTCGCGGCTGCGAGACTCGCGAACTGCTGACCGGCCGTATAGATCACGTACAGGTCGCTGTCGGGTCGGTAGTTCCAGCGCAAACGGACGTTCGCGCTCGCACCCTGATTGTTGAAAGTGTCGATTTGAAGAACGGTCGAAAGTGAAAGGAACCGCGAGAAGGCGTAATCAGTCTCTAACGCACCGAAGACCACCGAGAAGTTCCCATTCGTCAGGGGAAGTCTGAACCGATTCCATTGTTGACTGAGGCTGAATGCCAGTCGCTCGTTTGCTCGATATGTACTGCGAACGCGAGCTTCATTCAGGGTTCCGTTGTAGTAGCCGCCGAACCGCTCGAAGAAGTTGACCGTCCATCTGCGGTCTTGGGCTGATCCATACGTAAGCTGGTGACGAGTCCAGTTGTACACGCCCACTGGGATGAAGACGCTCTTGTAGATATTGAATGGGGTGATGAGTCGCTGAGTGAAGACATCTACGATGTCATCGTCAGTATAGGAGCCGTTGTTGAAGTTGGCACGGAAGGTCGCCTGCCATTCTTGGGTCGCGACCGCTCCGTGCGTGTCCGGGGCGTGATAAATGAAGCTCTCAAAGTTTAGTTCGCGCACCCCAGCAAATTCTGGGCGAACTTTGAAATTGGCGTCGGCAAAATCACAAACGCAATCAGTCCGTTCGAGAAACCCAACCGCAGGATTGAAGTTGGGGCCGATCTTCCGATGATCGGCTTCAAAATCCAGCCAGTTGGATCGGTAGATCACCCCCGCACCAAGATTGGTCTGTCCTCCAGATAATCCGGGTGTTCGCGTTTCTGCCGCGAAGCCACTGAGGATCAGATTTTTGAAAAGAACCGCCCTTCCATCGACGCCACCTGTCTCGTTGAAGTTGCCAGCGGGGTTTCCAAACCTTTTGTCGATCCCCATCGCGCCGATATACGACCCGCTGCTACCCAACGACCGTTTGACGCGCACGACCGCGTAGTTGGCATACGGGTTTGGCCCGGACGACCGTGTGTCCACATCCATCACACCCAACTCGAAACCATCGAGTGCCCCGGTCAACTTGCCTCCGCCGTTGATCGGAACCTGCTGTCCTGTCACCGGATCGATCCCGATCTGACGGCTAAAGAAGAGTTGGTCGGCCCTCTCCCCGATGCCCATTGGAAAAGAGAACACTCCAGCATTTTCTAAGAAGAACTGCCGTTTCTCTGGGTAGAACAACTTATAGGGGGTCAGGTTGAACTGCTGAACGTCGACATCGCTGTCCGCAAAGTCCGTGTTTCCGGTCAGGTTTGCAACCATGTTGGAGCGCAGCCCCACTTTAATATCGACGCCTCCAGTGTGGAGGGCACTCGTGCCAGCCGTGAGACCATTCGTGGTCGCATTCGGCGGTAGATGGTTAAATCCTCCTAGAGCATAGGGCTTGATGATGAAGAGGCGACCGCTGCCGATTTCGGTGATGCCGTGCAACTCTCCAGCTTGGCTTATTTTTGTCGCGCCGAAGGTTCGCCGCCAGCCGCTCCAAAGGTCTTCTTCGTTCTTGCGACGAATGAATCGCTTAAAGTTGACGCCCCAAACCACGTCTCTGGAACGCATGAAGTTCAATGTGGAAAAAGGAATTTCGACCGTCGCTGTCCATCCATCTGCGCCGACTCTTGCTTCTGAAGTCCACACCCCGTCCCAACCCGCATCGCCGTCCTGAGTGCTGCCATAAATATCGCTGCCCTGTTCATCGGTTACCAGCGCATCCCGCTGTGTGCCCAGTGGATTGATCTGAAACACATAAGCATTGCGGCGGTCATGTCGAGAATCAATCACGATCTCGAAATAGTCGTCCAGTTCTTGCGTCACGTCCCGCCGCAGCTGAGTCGCGACAATTCCGTTAGGCTCTGAGTCGTGACAAGCAATCCCGAAGTAGATTTCCTTGTGCGTATAGAGAATTCTTACTTCTGTGCTCTCCGTTGCAGGCCGACCCTCATACGGTTCCTTTTGGCGGAAATTCTTGACTGGGACTGCCTGCTGCCAGAGCGGGTCGTCAAGGGTGCCGTCCAGCTTCGGAGCCTGCTCAACTCGAAGGGCTTGGGCAATCCCAGTTTCGGAGGCAGGTAGTTTTGGTTGCTCCGTTGTCTGAGCCGCCATTGAATCGCTCAGAACAGAGATCGTCAACAAAGTGAAAATGAGTTTGGTGAGAGCACCCATGTTGCGCGACAAAGATGCACCATCTTCAAAGCAACCAGCAAAAGATATACTGATCCATCTCGGCTGAAGATCACCTGAATGTATACCGGATCAGAGAGTGCGATGCACAGTGTCTTGTTCGCCATCTCCGGAGAGAAGATCAACCGGCTACCGGACGGCAACGTGCGTCGAGCTTGCGAACATCACGAGATTAGGCTCAAAGCCAACGCGCCCGCAAATAGCAGAGTTGCGTAGATCTTCGCGTAAACAATTTTGGAAATTTCGGCTGGGAATCAGGGTAAGGTCGATTCCGTTTGTGAGACTGACTCAACCCACTGAAGCCAAACAGTGGAGTTGGTTGCGGGGGGTGGATTTGAACCACCGACCTTTGGGTTATGAGCCTGACAGGTCAGTGCTAAACCCCGTTGATTCTGCTGTCCTTACCTCCCGCAACTGGCCAAATTCGGGCCGATTTGCATGAGTTTTTGACCCAAGTTTGACCCAAGTTTTCACCGTGAGTCAGCTCCTTATTAGAACGGCTTCAGCCCGACGCTGATTCCCTGCCCGGGTGATAACAACCCACCGTGCCCGGCTCCAGAACCCATCAGGCCTAAACAACCCGCGATCAGCCTTGCCGAGCCGCCGAATTGGCGCAACCGGCGCAGCTAAGCCCCTCGTCTTGTACACGCCAGTGCCTCCTTGCGGAGGTCGCGTGTGCTATGGTGTGTGGCTCTCATCCGGAGGACATTGTCCATGCCTAAATGGGTGTTCACCTTCT
>DASUWH010000075.1:0-72612 GCA_036378535.1 Terriglobales bacterium
GCGGACATTCCTGTCCGCGAAGGCGTGTAGAAATTCCAAACCAACGCGGACAGGAATGTCCGCGCCACACACCATTTATAATTCCGCGCTTATGGATCTGGGACTAAAAGGTCGCGTGGCAATCGTTGCTGCTTCCAGCCAGGGCTTAGGCAAAGCCACTGCGGAAGCTTTCGCCGCGGAGGGATGTCGTCTGGCCATGTGTGCGCGCAACGCTCCCGCCCTGGACAAAGCCGCAAACCACATTCGCTCTCAACACGGCGTGGAGGTCTACTCGGAACCGTTCGATGTGACCGACGCGGCAGCGGTGCACCGATTCGTGAATGCGGTAGTGCAGAGATTCGGCGGAGTGGATATTTGTGTCACCAATGCCGGGGGCCCTCCAGCGAAGGGCTTCCTGGCTGCCACGATTGAAGACTGGAAGAGAGCCGTCGACGCCAATTTCCTCAGCGCCGTTTATTTCGCTAGGGAAGTAATCCCGCACATGCAGAAGAAACGCTGGGGCCGGATCATTACCATTACTTCGATCACGACCAAGCAGCCGGTTCCTGATCTTGTGCTGTCCAATGCAGTCCGCACGGCCGTGATGGGATTGGTGCGCAGCCTGGCGAATGAGTTCGGCAAAGATGGCATCCTGGTGAACAATGTGGGTCCCGGCTACACGGCGACCGACCGCCTGAAAGAACTCGCGAAAGCGCGGTCTGCCAGTTCCGGAAAAGGGGAGAGCGAGATATTCGCCGGTTGGGCGGTGGATTCCTCGCTGGGGCGCATCGGCGAGCCTCGGGAGTTCGCCGACACGGTCGTATGGCTGGCTTCCGAGCGTGCTTCCTACATTACCGGACAAACAATCCTGGTGGACGGCGGAGCTTACAAAGGTCTATAGATCCCTTTACTAGATCGGCAACGCGCGCGTCGCCAATCCTTGTCAGCTATGCGGTTTTCTAGTAAGCTGTCCGGCAATCTTCCCCAACCCATCGGAATGTGTCCGCCGGGGAAGTCGTGTTTCAGAGTCCCGGGGCCATGCGCGTTACGATTTACATTTATAAATTCATAACCAGCACCCACGCTCTATACAGAAGTTCGCAGCGCAATCCTGTTTGCTTTCATTGTGACTGAGCATAGTGGCTCCCAGCGGTGGGAGTCCTTCATGGAGGAGTGTATGGCGAAGTTCGCAAAACTTTCCGCGCTGATTAGCCTGGCAATTCTGTTGAGTAGCGTTTATGTATTCGCCCAGGGCGGCGCTACGGGCGCAATTACCGGAACCGTCGTCGACCCCACTGGGGCTTATGTATCGAACGCCGACATCCGCATCGTGAATCAGGACACCGGCGCGATGGCCCGCAGCGTCAAAACCGACGCGAACGGTTCCTTTACCGCGCCCCTGCTGCCGGTCGGCACCTATACCGTGACCGTCAGCAGCCCCGGCTTCTCCGACGCCAAGTTCGCCGGCATAGTCGTGCGCGTGACCGAGACCACACGCATGAGCGCAAGGGTTGCGCCCCTGAAGGTCATGGAAAAAGTAGAGGTGCAGGCCGAGGTGCAGTCGGTCGAAACCACTACCGCCACCACCGGACAGGCCATCGAATCGCAGACCATTCGCGAATTGCCGCTGGCCACCCAGAACTTCGAGCAATTATTGACGCTTTCCACCGGCGCGCAGAGCGACCTCAATGCCTCCACACAGTTGGGCCGCGGGAATGTACGCGTCATCGTGAACGGCCAGCGCGAAGACAATAACAATTACCTGATCGAGGGGATCAGCGTTACCGATTACAACGTCGCTCAGGCCACCAATATTCCACTGCCCAACCCCGACGTGATCCAGGAATTTAAAACTCAAACATCTCTCTACGATGCCAGCCAGGGCCGCAACAGCGGCGGCAACGTGAATGCCATCATGAAGTCCGGAACGAAGCAGTTCCACGGCGACGTCTACGAATTCCTCCGCAACGACGTTCTCAACGCCAATGACTACTTTCTGAACCGTGCCGGCGAGAAGCGCCCGCCGGTGAAGCAGAATATCTTTGGCGGCAGCTTCGGTGGCCCGATTGGCGGGGATGGTAAGCTCGGATTTTTCTTCGTGAACTACCAGGGAACCCGCCAGCGCAGCGGCTTGTCTCCGGGCACTTTGGTTAGCACCACGCTTCCGGTGATCCCGCAGCAGCGCGATGATGCCTCGCTTGAGGCGGCATTTGGCGTGACCAGCATTGACCCGGTCGTCCACAATCTGCTGAACTTCAAAAGCAATCAGTTCGGCGATTCGCCCGGCGGCTATCTCATCCCCAGCATCACCACCGGCCAGGTTGGCGGAACCGGGCAATTTATTGTCAGCAAGCCCGGAAAATACACCGACAACCAGTTCACCACCAACTGGGACAAGGAATTCCATAGCGGCAAAGACAAAATCTCTGCCCGCTTCTTCTTCTCCGATTCAGAGCAGTTGCTCCCCTTTGGCGCAGGCGGCTTGCAGGCATCTTTGGGCGGGACCCTGGGCACCAGCATCAGCCAGGGCGATTTAAACTTTCCGCTCGACCTGCCCGTTCATAATCGTCTGTTTACGCTCGACGAGACCCATCTTTTCTCCAACACCATCATCAACGACTTCCGCTTCGGCATCAACCACATCAACGACAGCCTCGACAATGTCGCGCCGGTCGGATCTTTGAATGGTGGCGCGCCCGGTCCACTCACAGCCCAGGTGTTGGGAATTGACCGCCCCATGAGCAATCTGACCTCGGATATTTACAAATTCACGCTGGCCAGCTTTCAGATCGGCCCCACGCCGTTTGCCGATCAGCACCAGAACCAGAACAATTATTCCTTCAACGACACGGTGAGTTGGGTGCGGGGGAATCATACGCTGCGATTCGGCGGCGAATACACCCGGGTGAATCTCGACAAGCTTTTCCCGCAGGTATTCAATGGGCAGCTATTCTTTGTGCCTACGGACACCGCCCCCTTATCAGATTTTCGAAATTTTCTGACAGGAACCGCCCAAGCTAGTTTCGGCGGCGGCGGCGTTTACAACCACAAATATCGCAACAACAATTACGGATTCTTCGCGCAGGATGATTGGAAGGTTCGCTCCAATCTGACGCTCAATATCGGACTGCGTACCGAAATCATGGGCGCCTTTTACGACAAGCTTTGCCACATCGGCAACTTTGATCTACTGGCGGGCAATAGCGGCCAGTATCCGTTCGTTTACGGGGGCTGCGCCAAGGGCCTCAACGTCACCGGCCTGAGCGGGAGCGGCAACGACACTACACTCAAGAACAATTACAGCACCACTCTTGGTCCGCGCGTGGGCTTTGCCTGGGATGTCTTCAACGACCATAAAACCAGTGTGCGTGGCGGCTTCGGTATGTACTACGTGCGCGAGGATGTCGGCAGCGTCGACCAGTTGTCATTCCAGGCTCCCTATCTGCCGATCGCGGGAGCTCCCGGCAACCCGGGTTGCCTGAGCGCCTTTTTCTCGCCAAACGCACCGGCTGGATGTGATCAGGTGGTGGGCACGAATCTGAACGCACTGCCCGCTGCTGGAGTCATCGCTCCGGGCTTCGTCCCCTGCCTGGGCGCGTTGCAAAGCTTTACCGGCGCCGACACTACTACCTTCCCGAATTACGGCTGTGCGAGCGGCAGCCCAGGGCTCGTGCCCTCGCAGGATCTTTTCGTTCTTGCCGTGCCGCGTCATTTTGTCGTTCCTGCCACTCAATCCTGGAACCTGACCATCCAGCGCGATCTCGGCCGCAACTGGGTCTTCGAAATTGGCTATGTAGGGGATCACTCCATTCATCTACGTGAAACCAGCACCCCCGTGCAGGCGAAACTAGCGACCGCCGCCAACCCGATCTTCGTGACCGGAACTAACGGAGTCACCTACGCAATCACCGAGAGCACGGCTGCGAATGCCGTGGCGCGCTCCAATCTGCAAGGGGTAAATGGTTACGGCGGAATGCAGATTTTCGCCAACAACGCTTACTCTCATTACAACTCGCTGCAAACCTCCATCACCCGTCGTTGGGGTGCTGGCTACTTCCAGGGCGCCTACACCTTCTCCAAAGCGCTGGACGCAACCTCGACGGGAAACACCGCCTTTAACACCGCCTTCAACGACGAGTCCAACATCGCCAACTCTTATGGATTGTCGGATTTCGATCGCACCCACCGCCTGACCGTCAGCTACCGCTACGACTTGCCCTTTTTCGCTCACGCGACTGGCTGGTCGAATAAGCTGCTCGGCGACTGGGCGATCAGCGGCATCACCATTGCCCAATCCGGACAGCCGTTCTCGGTGCTTGATTCCGGCGCCGGCTCGGCCTACATTGCCAATGGTCTTGCCTTTGCCACGCTGGGTGCGACCCTGGCTCCGGGCGCAACCGTCGGCTCAGCTTATACCTCCGGCAGCGTGCAGCATCGCCTCGATGGTTATCTCAACATCAACACCTTCACGGCCGCTCCCTTTGCCGATTCAACCCTTGCCGCGGCTTGTACCGCTGCGGGCTCAAATGCCGGGCCGGAGTGCACCAAGGGTTTCGGCGACCTTCGCCGCAATCTATACCGCGGGCCTTTTGAGCAAAACTGGGATTTCTCTTTGATCAAGAACTTCCGGATCACCGAACGGCAGGCGCTGCGCTTCCAGACGGATTTCTTCAATATCTGGAACCACGCCAACTTTGCCAATCCGGCTGCGACCGACATCGAGAATGCGGGCGCGTTTGCGAAGATCGTTTCGACTGTGGGCAATCCTCGCTTGATCCAGTTCTCGCTCCGTTATGCCTTCTGACGCGAGCGCTGGTGACGATAACCTGCGTAGGGACGGCCGCTTCGGCCGTCCACCCAGGCCAAGCGAGGTAGAGTGACCGAAAGGTCTCCAACTCGGAGCCTGGCCCGGCAAGGCCGCATCCCCATGCTGGAGCGGGACCAGGTCGCACCGGAAGTCGCTGCCATGTACGACGCCCTGCTGGCCCAGCGCGGCGTCGTTCCCAATATGTTCAAAACCATCGCGCACATTCCGGCGATGGCTCAGGGTTTTGCAACCTTTCTGAAGCCGATTGTCGGCGATGGCGCTTTGCCGGGTTGGTACAAGGAACTGATCGCGGTGCGCGTATGTCATCTGCACGATTTCCAATATGGCATCACAGCGCATTCCTTGTCGGCCCAGCAAAAGGGAGCTTCCCCCGAACAGATTCAGGCAGTGAGAGACTTCGAGCGCGGTCCCTTCACCGACGCCGAGAAACTCGGATTCCGCTTTGCCGACCGCCTGCACCGCTCAGCCGCCGAGATCGACGACCAGTTTTACGGCACCGTGCAGAGCGTGTATAACAATCTCCAGATTCTCGAATTGACGGCGGTTGCCGCCGCCTTCGAGTTCTTTCCGCGTTTCGTGGACGGATTGCGAATTCCAGCCACTCCGCCGCCGAAGCGCCCTGACTTATGAGACCCCTGGCTTCCCGCATCTCCGTCATGAGCGGCGAAGGCGCGCTGTCGGTTTTCGCGCACGCCAAAGAACTGGAGCGCCAAGGCCGCTCCATCATTCACCTCGAACTGGGTGAGCCCGATTTTCATCCCGCTTCCACTGTCATCGAAGCTGCCAAAGAAGCTCTCGACCAGGGCAGGGATCGCTACTGCAACGTGCGCGGTGTGCCCGCACTGCGCGAGGAGATCGCGGACTACCTTCGCCGCACGCGCAACGTTTCCGTATCGCCGGACAATGTGGTCATCGCTCCCGGATGCAAGCTGGCGCTATTCATGGCCATGATGGCCCTGCTCGAGCCAGGAGACGAGGTGCTCTACCCCGATCCCGGCTTTCCCGGCTATGCCTCAATTGCCCTGGGGTTGGGGGGCACGCCGGTGCCGTTCTCGCTGAGTGAGAAGAACCGGCTGCAGCCGGATCCTGATGAAGTTGCCGCGAAGATCACGCCGCGCACCAAGATTCTGATCACGAATTCGCCCGGCAATCCCACGGGCACCGTGTACACCGATGAAGTCCAGCGCCGCCTGGCCGAGTTGGCGGTAAAACATGATCTGCTGGTGCTGTCCGACGAAATTTATGCCCGCATCATTTTCGGGGGCGAGTACATGTCCATGCTGCGCTATCCGGGCATGGAAGAGCGCACCCTGATCATTGATGGCTTCTCGAAAAGCTTCGCCATGACCGGTTGGCGGCTCGGCTACACCGTCGCGCCTTCTTATATCGTCCCCGCACTGGATATGTTGACCGTGAACAGCTACACCTGCACGGCGGAATTCACGCAGTACGCGGCCATTGAGGCTATGCGCGACCGGGAAGGCGCAACCCCGCGCATGGTAGGTGAGTTCGCCAGGCGAAGGGAGCAGGTCGTTCGTGATCTCAACCGGGTGCCGGGATTTCGTTGCCAGGGGCCTGAAGGGGCGTTTTACGCGTGGGTCAACATTCATGACACCGGCATGAGCGCGGAACAGATCTGCGAGATCATGCTGGAAGAAGCGGGCGTTGCCGGCATTCCCGGGGCTGCTTTTGGCGATGAAGGCAAAGATTACGTCCGTTTCTCGTTCGCGTCGTCCATGGCGACCTTGAAGGAAGCAGTCGAGCGCATCATGAAGGTCTCGACCGCTTGGCAGGGTACGCCGGCAGGAAGATAGAAGAAAAGAACGTCCACCACAGAGACACAGAGGACAAAGAGAGGTTTTCTCTGTGCCTCTGTGTCTCTGGGGTAGGTGTTGCGTTTCGGGGAGAATGGCAATGCGATTTGTAATCCGCGGGATTCTCGTTGGCTCGGCACTCCTGATACCAGTCTCCGCTTTCGGTCAGGCGCAGCCATATCCAAAACCCGATCTCCAACAGACCTATACGCGTCTGCTCGGGCAGATCGAGAAGATTCCGATATTCGATCATCATGCCCATCCCGGATTCGCCGAGGATGCGGACGTCGACGCTATGGCCGCACCCCCGGGAAGTTCCGCCTTGCGCGAGCGTGACTCCAATCCCGAACTGGTGGCCGCGGCCAAAGCGCTCTTTGCATATCCCTATACCGATCTTTCGCCCGAGCACTCCAAGTGGCTGGTGCAGAAGAAGGCGGAGTTGAAGAAGCAGTATCCCGGTCCAGCCTACTTCGACATGATTCTTGACAAGCTGCACATGGAGCAGTCGGTCGCCAATCGCGCCATGATGGCCGATTACCTCGACCCTAAGCGCTTCGTGTGGGTCTTTTTTGCCGATTCGTTCATGTGGCCCTTCGATAACAGCCAGATGCGCGCCCGTAACGGCGACCAGGAGGTCTACATTCCGCTGCAGGAAAAAATGCTCCACCGCTGGATGCAGCAGGAGAATGTCTCCAAGTTGCCTGCCGGCTTCGGCGACTATCTTTCGTTCGTCAGCCGAACGTTAGAAGATAACCAGAAGAAGGGCGGGATCGCGATGAAGTTCGAGGTGGCATATTTCCGTACCACTAAGTTTGGCGATCCCAGTCGTGAGCAGGCCGAAGCCCTATACCAGAAGTATGCGGCCGGCGGGGTGCCCAGCGCAGAGGAGTACAAAACTTTTCAGGATTTCATCTTCCGTTATCTGGTCCGGGAAGGCGGACGTCTGCATTTACCGGTACATATCCATTCGGCGGTCGGCATCGGTGATTACTTTAGCCTCAGCGAAAGCGGCATCATGAACCTCGAAAACATTTTGCGTGACCCGCGCTACTCGGGCACGACGTTCGTGATGATTCACGGCGGTTATCCCTTCGAGCGGGAGGCTATCTGGCTGGCGGCGCGCAAAAACGTATACATGGATTCTTCTTATCAGGAACTAGCCATGTATCCATCCACTTTCAAGAACTCGCTGAAACAGTGGCTGGAAACTTTCCCCGATAAGATCACCTTCGGCACCGACTGTTTCCCGTACAATGAAGTGCTCGGCGCCGAAGAAAGTTACTGGCTGGGAGTGCAATCGGGCCGTGAAGCCCTGGCGGCGGCTCTTGCGGAAATGGTTTCCGAAAATGAAATCAGCGAAGCCAAGGCCCTGGAAATGGCGAAAGCATATTTGCACGACACGGCGGTAAGTCTCTATCCCGGGAAGGTTCACTGAAATGGCAACGCTAAAGACGGCGAGGCGAGCTAAATCGGCTGCCAAGAAAAAGGCAAGGAAGGTTCCAGTCGCGCGGGCTGGCGAGAGCAGCATCTTCCGGCAACGAGGAGTGCCGGCGCGCCGTGCGAAAGCTGAACTGCGGCATATTCCGTGGAATTCTGTTGAACTCGAGCAGTTGAACCCCTTGCTGCAACGCCAGTTCGTGGTCGGCCGCGACATCATGGTGGCGCGTGTCCTGATGAAAAAGGGCTGCATCGTTCCCGAGCACCGGCATATTAACGAGCAGGTTACGTACATCCTCGATGGCGCGCTGAAGTTCTGGATTGACGGCAAAGAGATCGTGGTCAACGCTGGTGAAGTTCTCACGATCCCGTCGAACATGCCGCACAAAGCCGAGGCTCTGGCGGATACCGTCGATCTCGACGTCTTCACGCCTCCCCGCCGCGACTGGATGGAGAAGGACGATAGATATTTGCGATAGGCTCGCGCCTAGCCATTTTTCGGACCCGAACAGCCCGTGAACAACCAGGCGACATCTCAAAGTCCTTCGCTGAACAATGCGCAGTTGCGTTGCATTGCTTGCGGGCGCACCTGCGCGACCGCTGGGCAAACCTTCCGCTGTGTCGAGTGTGGTGATCTGCTCGAAGTCGCCTATCCTCGCCTCAATGCAAAGGACTCCCTGGTTTCGGCGTCCGAACTAAAGAGCTGCTGGCGCGAGCGCAAGCTTTCTTATAGTACGGCCGACCAAAGCGGCGTATGGCGTTTTCGTGATCTTCTTCCCACTCTCCGCGATCTGAATTCCGTTGTCACGCTTCGGGAAGGCAACACTCCTGTTTATGAACTCCCTGGATGCGCCCGCGTAACCGGAGTGGATACGCTTCTGGCGAAGCATCAGGGCATGAATCCCACCGGCTCCTTCAAAGATACTGGCATGACGGTGGCGGCAACGTTCGCCAGGGAAGCTGGCTACCGCTGGGTGGCGTGCGCGTCGACCGGTAATACCTCCGCTTCGATGGCCGCTTACGCTGCCCGCGCCGGCATGCGTGCCCTGGTTCTGATTCCCGAAGGAAAAATTTCCTGGGGCAAGCTGTCGCAATCCCTGGATTACGGTGCGCTTACCTGCCAGCTGCGCACTGATTTCGATGGCTGCATGCGCGTGTTGAACGAAGTTGTGCAGCGCATGCCGGTTTATTTGCTCAATTCTGTGAACCCCTACCGCATCGAAGGGCAAAAAACAGCGGCCATCGAACTGCTGGAACAGCTGAATTGGGAAGTACCCGACCACGTGATTGTTCCAGGCGGAAATCTGGGCAATTCTTCGGCGATCGGCAAGGCGTTAATCGAACTGAAGCAGCTGGGACTGCTTGGGCGTCTGCCGAAGCTCTCTATCATCCAGGCGGAAGGCGCGAACCCGCTGGTGCGCATGCTGCGCAGCCGGGGAAAACAACTTGTCCCGGTGCAGGCGGAAACGATGGCCACCGCCATCCGTATAGGCAATCCGGCGTCATGGAAGAAGGCGTCGCGCGTCCTGGAAGCCACCGGGGGAACGGTCGAACAGGCCAGTGAACTGGAAATTGCCCAAGCTAAGGCGGAGATCGGTTTTGACGGCATCGGCTGCGAACCGGCGTCGGCGGTAACCCTGGCCGGTTTGAAAAAACTGGTCGGGCAGGGATTCGTAAAGCGCGGTGAAACTGTCGTGCTGATCTTAACGGGCCACCTGCTGAAGGATCCTGAGTTTACGTTGAAATTCCATCGTGGCGAGTTGTTCTCCGGCTCAGCACACGTAAAAGGGGCGTCGGCATTGCCGCAATATCAGCGCGCTCCCGTGGTGCTGGATGCGAGCGCCGACGCAGTGGTTGATGCCCTGCAGCAGGCAGAAAAGTCCTAAATGCGCGCCGCCAAGCGAGCCTCTAAAACTGCAGCCAGGACTTTTGAAATAACTTTGCCCGCCACCTCGGCAAATCTCGGTCCTGCTTTTGATGCGGCTGCACTGGCTTTCCGCCTCTATCTGAAGATCAGGGCTGAAGCGGCTGCGGAATTCTCCATACGTGCGACCGGTCGCGATAGCGGGATTTGTGGCCGGCTCGAAAACCATCTCATTCTCGATACTTATCGTGACGTGTTGCATGCCGAACAAAAAGGAATAATCCCACTCAAGGTTCGAATCGGTAATGAATTGCCAATTGGGAAAGGCTGCGGGTCTTCGGCGGCCGCCCGCCTGGCTGGTATTGCTCTCGCGGTTCACTATGGAAACTTGCGCTGGGATGATGCTCGCATAGTCGGCGAGGCGTCGCGGCGTGAGCATCATCCCGATAACGCGGCTGCGTGTTGGATGGGCGGTATAGCGGTCGCGCGCATGCAGAGCAATGCTGAGGCGCAAATCATGAAGCTGACGCCGAAGGGAAAATGGCCGCTCCTGTTCGCGGTTCCGGAGCAATTGCTTTCCACTGAAAAAGCTCGAGGTGTGCTGCCGACGCAATACTCACGCCAGGATGCAGTCGCTAACATTCAGAACGCAATGTTATTGCTCGCTGCTTTTGTTCAGGGCCGCCACGAGATTTTGCGTACTGCACTCGAGGACCGCATGCATCAACCCTATCGCGCCCAGCTGTGTCCACTTTTGCCGGCACTCCAGGAGCTTGCCGGGATGCACGGGGTGTTGGGCACTGCTTTGAGCGGCGCGGGACCTTCTGTTCTGGTTTTCGTGGATCCCAAAGTTTCGGTGGACTCGGTGAAGCGCCGCGTGCGCCGGCATTTACGATCGTGTAATCTCGGCGCCGAGCTGATCGAAACCTCTATCGACGAGCGCGGAGCGCGCGAACGAACTGCCTGTAGACGATAGGGCTCCTGGGTTCCGGCTAGGAAACTGACTGCACGCGCTCCGACCCGTGGTTGTGTGTTTGTGGATGCGCGGCGCACAAAATGTTGAGCAGGTGTTCTTGAAAGCTCACTCGCGTCTTGGCGAATCGATCCGGGTAAGAATGAATCGCCTCAAAGTACGCCTGCAGCTCTTCAGAAAGCTCAGACTTGGAAATATCGAAGGGCATTGCGGGATACGTCTTGCGAATGTGGCGAGTCGACATACTACCTCTACTTCGGATGATCGCCGAGAGAAGTATTAGAACCCTGGAGGAAGGAAGATCATTGGGTCTTAATTTCCCTTGGCTGGTTGCAGTCAAAGTACCCGCCAGAAGGTGTGGGGTAAATAGCACTTTCGTGCCATATGCGTTTTGCAGGGTTCGGTTTGCGCATGCCAGCGCAACATCTCTCACGAGCAGGGCGGTGCCGGTGCAAAGAGCTTGTCGCCACGATAGGAATATCGGCCCTTGATGCCAATGGAAGGCGATTGGTGCGCAAACCAGGAGAAGAGCACGGCATCCTGGGGATGGTAGACGGTCCCGTCCAGCATCACCGCAAACGATAATTTACGGAAAGCCTGGATGGGATCGCCCACTTCCAGGATATTGGCGGTGCAGGCGGAGGTTCCCGGCTGCGCCCAGGACGGCACGACATTGCTCAGGAAAGGATCGCTATACCACTCGGCGATTTCGTGGCTAAGGGCGGTAACGTCTTCCAGCGGCGCATCGAAGATTTTCGGGTCGTTATAGCTGGCCCAGACGAACGTATGCAGCTGGGTGAAATCCGCTTGCGCCGATATCGATCCGCTGTGGAAACCCACAATGCAACACTTCCCGGGATTCCCTGCAAAAAGAAATGCATTGTTCGTCAGGAAGATGGTAAGGGCATGGGGATCGAGCTTCAGGCTGTCCACCAGTTGTTGCAGCTGTCGCGAGAACCAGTCTACGTCGATCAACCCCACCGCCGCGCCCGAATGTGAGCCCGTAAATTCCAACCCTTTGTCGGCGGGAACGACCAGGTACTGCGTGGCCATCACCGCGGGTTGACCCAGTAGCACGTGCCAGCTCGGACTCTTATCTTCGACGATCTTAAAGAAAGAAGAGCGAAACATGGCGTCCGCGTATTGCGTGAATCCCGCCTGCGAATCGAACGACTGGAAAATCGGCGATGCGATGACACTTTGGACTCGCGTCGAACCGTCGAGCCGGGTGCCATTCGAAAAGCTCAAGCTGATGGGGACGATGTTGGCAGGAACGGTGGTGGTCGCCGAACCCATTGCCGGGTCGCTGCCGACCATGGTGTAAGGGAAGGTACTGACTTTTCCTTTAATCGTGGACCGGAACGATCCTCGCCAGTACGGAACCGTGTTCAGGGTCCCCGGCGCAACCTGTGCACGGCCCGTCGGGGCGCGGGAGCTTCCCAGGGGCTTAGTCGCATAGAGCGGTTTCCCGATACCGTCACCTGAGGCGGCCTGTCCCATAGCCGCAAGAGCGGCTGTAGACAGGATTGTCCAAACTGCCAGATGTCGGTAGATGCTCATCGAAGAACGTACTCTTGTAGCTGAACCTGAGATGAAGATCGCCGTCCAGACGTCCTCATGGTCGCATAATTTGATGGCATTTCCTAGGGGAACGGATGGGCCGGACTCGGGTTCCGGCCCAAAGTGGGGTCTTTAGCGGCGACTGGCGGGAGGAATAATGCCGTTCATGCGGAGGTATTCCACCATTTGGCCGTAGTGGTCCATAACGTGGCTAACGCATAACGCTGACATTCCCAATCGGGTCGCGCTGCCTTCGCCGAATGGGTTTTTGATGGCTCCGACTTCATTGCTCGCGTTTACGGTCGCCACCGCCTTGTGCAGGTAGCTGAACGACTCTTTCGCGAACTTCACGATCTCGTCCTTGGTTTTGATGGAATCGGGGCCATTTTCGCCGCCCAGTTCCACTGGCGGCTTTTCTCCGAGAACAGCGCTGCCAATCATGTAATTTACGGCGGCTACATGCTTGACTTGCTGCCCGAAGGTGCGCACGCCCTTGAATTCTCCGTTCGTGGGCGCAAAACCGTACTTATCTTCCGGCATCGCTTCGGCTGCGGAAACGAATTCCTGCTCCGCAGACGTCACCATGCGATCCAGGATCTGGCTCACAGTTTTCGGAGGTTCGGGTTTGGAGGTTTGGGCGTTTAAAGAACACATCGCACACAGCAGAAACAGAACAGGCACACACTTCCCCTTCACATTATTCATGCAGCAGCTCCTTTCGCGGGGGGCACCAGTGTACCGGATTGCGACGCCGCCGTCGCGGATAAGGTGCACACTGCGCTCCTTGTGAAGTCTCTGTTCCGGCAAAGTCCGGCATGTCATTGCAAACACTAGGTTTGTTCGGTCGGGGCACCTTCCGCCAGCAACAAACGTGGCACGGTTGCTGTCATCTAAGCTTCCGTTCTAAGGGAGGGAACAATCAATGAAAGCAGCGGCTATTGCTTTTCTACTGTTGGCTATGGGCGTGTTCGTCTACGCGCAGGATGCAGACGATCAGAGCGCCAAGAGCAAGGGCGGCGCTTCTGAACTACAGGCGGCGACGCAGACGGTCGAACACATGAGCGCGGCGGCGGGCGATAAAGGCATTCCGGACCAGGTGTTGCAAGGCGCCAAGTGTGTTGCCGTTATCCCCAAACTGGTGAAAGGCGCATTCGTAGTGGGCGGCGAGCATGGCACCGGAGTTGCGACCTGCAAGAACAACGGCACCTGGAGCGCACCCGCGCCGTTCTCGCTTTCCGGGATTAGTTGGGGACCGCAAATCGGTGGCAAATCCACGGACCTGCTGATGTTCATCATGAACGATCAGGGCATGACTGACCTGCTTCGCGGCCACATCAAGGTGGGTGCGGACGTGTCGGCGGCAGCGGGGCCGGTCGGGCGCTCAGGATCGGCAGATGCGGGCTACAAAGCCGGCATCCTGACCTATTCCAGCAGCAAAGGCGCTTTTATCGGGGCATCGCTGAACGGCGCCGAAATCCAGCAAGATCACCGCGCTACCACCGACTGGTATGGAAACGATGTCCCCTTCAAGGACATCCTCACCGGCGGAGTGAAAATCCCGAACGAGCAGGCACGCGCGTTCGTCGAGGCAGTGCAGAATGCAAAACAATCTGCGCAAGTGCGCTAGCGCCAACCAGTCTTAGAGAACAGGGCACCGGGGAAACTGGTGCCCTTTTTGTTCCAGATTCAGAAACTTGCCGGTGGATTGTGTGAGAAACCTCGGAGCAGTGATATATTTCGGACTCACCTCCCCCGCGCAACCGAGGAGCGCTTTGATTATGCCAAAGCGGATCTTATCGACCAGCCGCAATGCCACCGTGCTTCGCACCAGAAATCTGGTGCTTCAGTCCGCGGGCTACGACGTGACTACCACGCGGGACCCAAAGGAGTTCACAAATTTTATCGAGAAGGAATCGTTCGATGCCGTCGTAATGGGCGATTCCATCGACCTGGCAGAACGTGTTGAGTTGGCCAGCAAAATTGCTGCATCAAAACCCAGTCTCCCGCTCGTCATTTTCTTCAAGACACAAGCGGAAGCCCAGCAACTGCTACCCTACGCGCACACCTTAATCGGTTCGCTGGACGGGCCGGAACGGTTGATCGCAGCGGTAGAGGGTGCGGTCCAACAGAATAAACATAACAAACCCGGACGCCGGCCCCATGCTTGATTCGTCGCATGGCGGCAGTTCGCCGCTTCGGTTGCTCCCGGCTACATTCTCTACCCGCGTCTGCGGGCCTAAACAGGTTTATCAACCTCCTGGCCACCACGAAATCAGGCCTTTTCACGGCACTTTGTCCATTGACCTGAGCTCCTTTCCGTCCTAACATTACGCCCAACACTGCAGACGTTATCCCCTATGAGTGTCAAGCACACTTGGTCTTCAGTTTCCCTTTTGCCTTCCGAGGAGGAAGTAATGAGTAAGCCGTCGGCTAGCCACATGAGATCGACATTGGTATTTCTTCTTGGACTGCTGGTGTTTTTCCAGGTAGCCGCTGGCCAGGACAGCACCGCTTTATTGAAGATGCAGAATTCCCACGCGTATCTCAACATTGAGGAGCATCGACAGGGAAAGGGAAATAATGTAAGCGAGATCAGCTTCGGCGATCCGCACGACGTGTGGCAATATCCGAATTCGGTCGCCTGTCTGGTGGTATATAGCGATGGCAAGTTCGCGCTCGAGAGAAGGGAAGAACAGACGGTGGGCAGGCCGAAAGTGAAGTCGACGGAGGGCACTCTATCTGCTGATGACTTACAACAATTGAAAGGGATACTGGACAACGAAGATCTGAAGAAGGTTACCACGCCCAAAATGCCGGACCTTCCTGCCGATGCTCAGGCTCTGCGAGAAATCGAAAGCCTGGATATTCAAATCAATCACTCCGGCTCGCTGCAGCGCATTACGACGGTCAAAGAGCGAATCAAGACGGGCGCGCTAGTGTCGGCAACCTCCGGGCCATCCAGCGGCCTGGATACTTTTTTGGATAACGGACAGCCTTACAAGAAAACTCTTAACCCGCTTATGAAGTGGTTCGAAGGACTGCAGAAGAAGAACAAATCCAATCTCAAGGAAGCCAAGCCGCAATATTGCGCGCCGATCAATGTCGGCTGAACATAGGTGCGAGGTGAGCAGATGAAACATGCGATAACTATTCTTTGCTTCTCGCTGGGAATTGGATTGGCGGCCAGTGTGGCCTCGAGTTCGAACGTTGGTGGCGACGCCTTACGGCTCTTGTTGTCCGAAGTCCAACCCGGAACCATGTCCTCGGAACAATACTGCCTGCTCGTGTTTCAGGATCAGCGTTTCCACGCCGAGAAAGCGGTCCGCAAAATGGGAAAGGATAAAGACCGCCAGGCTTATGAAGGCAAGCTATCCGACGCCGAGTGGGCCGCGTTAGGCGAGATTCTGGACAGCAAGAATTTTCGAGAACTGTACGTAGCCCAGACGGTGCCTCCGCTGGTTATTCAGGATACACACGAATACAGCATCAGCGTGGCCCGCGGCAACAAGTTTCAGAATCTGGAGTTTCTCGACAACAAGAGCCGCAAGCCCTATGACGCAGAACTGAAGCCTTTGTTGCAATGGTGGAAATCGGTGCGGCGCGGGCGCATGGCTCAGGAAAATGTTCCGCCTGACGACCGCTGCTCTCTCGATAGTACGCACGCGGTCTTTACCAATTAAATCTGGCGTAAAAGTTCAAGTAAATCCAAAAACGAAAAGCTGCGCTGAATCGAGAAGGCCCACCCAACGAGCGGCACGATTCATACTGTGGTGCGCTCTGGCGGTCCCTGGTCGGCTCTCAGCGCTGGATGTTATCGTTCTGTGCCTAGACTCCACAATGGGCAAGCCACACGCACCCTCTCCTCCTCTGCTGCAGGCTTTAGAACAAAGCGGTTGGCCTTCTGGTCCAGTTCTTTCCTTGATCCCTGGAAATTGCCTCCATATCGTTTACGTAGGCGCCGGCCTGGGTGACCATGTGATGCAGGTCGTTACCGATACTGATGAAGGTAAATCCCTTTTCCAGGAATTCTCCTACCCGAGCTGTGCCGAACAAGAAAAGGCCGAGAATGACGTTATTCTTATGCGCATTGTCGACTAACTTCTGAGTAGCGGCGCCTAGCTCCGGCGAAGTGTACATATGCGGGAATTCGTACTTTTCATAAAGCCCCATTGACATGCATAGATCGTTTTGTCCCAGAAACAGGATATCGACGCCGGGCACAGCCGCAATCTCTTCCATGTGCTTGATGCAGGAAGCAGTCTCGACTTGCAGAGCGACAATCGTATTCTGGTTGGCGTTGCCGGCATAACCCAGCAAGCCGGCTTTATTCATGCTGCGCTGCGGAAAGTAAACGGAACGCGTTCCGGTACGCGGATATTTCGCGCAGCTCACTGCCTCACGGGCTTCGTCGGCGGTATTGATGTAAGGAATCAGAACTCCGTCGGCGCCGAGATCGAGTGCCTGCTGGATTCCTGGCCGGTCGTTATATCCTCCGACGCGCACCATGGACTTGGCCCCGCCATTGGCAATGGCACACAGCATGGCTGAGAGTTTCTCGTAGTGCATGGGGCCGTGTTGCGTGTCCACCAGCAGCCAATCGTAGCCGCTATGGGCCAACTGTTCGGCGATGGTGGGGCTATGGGCATTCAGGAAAAGCCCGAATTTAGGTTTGCCTTCACGAAGCTGCTTCTTGAACTCAGTGCCATTGAGGCTGGCGTCAGTCATGGTCGTTCCTCCCGGCTCGATGAAAAGTCATTAGTGTAAACGAGGATCTCGAGAATCCGAACTGACCAGCGGTCGGTTTTAAAAAAATGATTCGGGAAGTCAAAGCTGGGATAGAATCGCCCGCCGACCCAGGACGACCAGCTATGGACAGTGACGGAACACAGTGCCCATCCCCTGTGGGTTCAGCAAGAATTAAGTAATCAGGACGGAAGTAATCGCCCCGTTGACCTAAGCCTGCTACCAGCCTAACATTACGCCGAACACCGGCGGGGCTGCCCTGTGATTGGCCAGACTGTCTCCCACTACCGGATCGTAGGCAAGTTGGGAGGCGGGGGTATGGGAGTGGTCTATGAGGCGGAGGACACTCGCCTCGGCCGCCGCGTTGCCCTCAAGTTCCTTCCCGACACGCTGGTCAAAGACCACAAAACCCTGGAACGCTTTGAGCGCGAGGCGCGGGCCGCATCGCAGCTGAACCATCCCAATATCTGCATCATTCATGACATTGACGACAACAACGGTCATCCCTTCATTGTCATGGAGAAGCTGGAGGGAGAGCCTCTCAAGCAGCGCCTCCGCAACAAGCCCATGGAGTTGGAGCAGTTGCTTGAAGTTGCGGTGCAGATTGCGGACGCCCTGATCGCCTCGCACCAGAAGGGAATCATTCACCGCGACATCAAGCCCGGAAACATTTTTCTTACCTCCAATGGGCAGGCCAAGATTCTGGATTTCGGATTGGCCAAGTCCATGCGCGACCCCACCATCACCACCGACAGCGGATTGCCGGCGGAAGATTCGCTGACCGGTGCCGGCTTGTTGCCGGGTACGGCCGTGTACATGTCTCCGGAGCAGGCCCGCGACGAGGAACTGGACGCCCGCAGCGACATATTTTCTTTCGGTGTAGTTCTCTACGAGATGGCTACCGGGAAGAAGCCCTTCTCCGGCACGAACATCGTCAACATTCTCGATGCGGTGATGAACCGCAAGCCCCCGTCGCCCCTGACGCTGAATCCTGCGCTGCCGGTCGAACTGGAAAACATTATTGGCCGCGCGCTGGAGAAGGACCGCAACAAGCGCTATGCGAGCGCCTCGGATCTGAAGGCGGACCTGCAGATTCTGAAGAAGCAAACCGAGTCGGCCATTACCGCGCAGGGCACTTCGCGATTGCGACGCTTGCCCGTCCTGCGCGCGACCAAGACCTTTCAGCGTGGCAGCCGGGCGCAACTGTATGCCTTCGCTGGGGTCGCCGCCGTGCTGCTCATGTTGGTGGTTGTGTTCGGTACCTTCTGGTTCAAGCACCGGTATGGGGGGACAAGCAACACCGGTACCCTGGCAGTGCTGCCTCTGCAGAACTTGAGCGGCGATCCCAACCTGGAGTATCTGCGCTTTGCCTTGGCTGACGAGATCGCCAACGTCCTCACTTATTCCCGCAGCCTCGATGTACGGCCCTCGGCAGTCACCCGAAAGTATGCCGGAATGGATGTGGACCCGCAGCGCGCCGGGCGCGAACTGCACGTCAGCACCATTATGTCGGGGCACTTCGTGCGCCAGAGCGATAGCCTGCTGGTCACGCTGGAGACGGTGGACGTCAACTCCGACCGCGTACTCTGGCAAAGCACCCTGAACGCTTCGCCGACGGAGTTGGTTTCCTTCCAGGCTCGCCTGGAGAGCGAAGTTCGCCAGCAGCTTTTGCCGCTGTTGGGCGTGCGCGCGGGAGAATTCATCGATACCAGCACCCGACCGAAGAGTCCGGAGGCATACGAACTTTATCTGCGCAGCGTGCCGGTCCCGCACGATCCCGGTCCTAATAAACAGGCCATTGCCATGCTGGAACGCGCCGTAGGACTGGATTCTTCCTACGCGCCGGCATGGGAGGCGTTGGGCTACCGCTACTACTACGACGCCGATTACGCCAATGGCGGCGAAGAGATGTTCCAGCGCGCCAACCAGGCTTATGAACGGGCGCTGGCACTGGATCCCAACCGTATCGTCGCCGCCGGGCAGTTGATTGCCCATCGCGTGGAGCGCGGCGAGTTGGATAAGGCCTATCAGCAAGCCCAGGATCTGGTGAAGCGGCGCTCGGAGAGCGGCGAAGCCCATTTCGCTTTGTCCTTCGTGCTGCGCTACGCCGGAATGCTCGAGCAGTCGGCCACGGAATGTAATACCGCCTTGCGGCTCGATCCCGGCAACTACCAGTTCCGCTCCTGCGCCTGGGCATTTCTCTACCTGGGAGATACAGAAGGGGCGCGAAACTTCGTTCAGCTGGATGCCGGTTCGGAGTGGGCGGCGTATGTGATGCCTTCGATCCTGTTGCGGGAAGGCAAAGTGGCGGAAGCCCGCGAAGCGGTGAAACACATGCCCACCCAGCCCCGCTATCATCGCGACCTGTTAGAAGCCTGCCTGCAGCTGCGGCCGGCCGCCGATGCGGACCGCATGGCGCAAGAAGCTATGACTACGCAACCTTCCGATCTGGACCCGGAGATCTGGTACTACGAAGGCACTCTTTTTGCCTTCTGCGGAAAAACGGACGCCGCCATCCACATGTTCAAACTGGCCATCGAACAGAACTACTGTTCCTACTCGAATCTGCTCTCCGATCCTTTGCTCGCCAAGCTGCGCAAAAATCCTCGCATTGACGAGGTCCTGACCGCCGCCAGCGGCTGCCAGGACGTGATCCGATCCCCCGCCAAGCCTTAGCAGTGTGGCGCGGGCACTCCTGCCCGCGAATGCTAGTTGCCATGGTGAACTTGCTCGCTGTAGAGCCTGAGTCAGGCCGCATGTGTAAACTAGCAGATCACGGAAGCGGAGAAAATTTGCGTCAAATCTTCACAGAAACCAATCTTTTCCTCATGTCCATGCTGAAATCCTGTTCCAGGGTCGTGCAAGGTGCCGGTCACCTCGTTTCGCCCTTTAATTTAGTTGCGCCTCTATTAGTTGCCTTGGCATTGCTGCCAGCTTTTTCCCAAAGCACCAGGGATCCCGATCCCACCGGGCCTTTGCCGCAGGACTCGGGCGTCGCGGGCCTGAAAGAAACCTTGCTGCGCCTGCACACTACGGCACGCCTGCTGCACACCACGGCGCATCCTGACGATGAAGACGGTTCCATGCTCACGCTGGAGTCGCGTGGCGAAGGCGTTACCGCGATCCTGTTGACCCTCAACCGCGGAGAAGGCGGGCAGAACAAGGTCGGCAGCAATTTATCGGATGTGCTTGGTGTGCTGCGAACGCTGGAATTGACGGGCTCGGATCGCTACTACGGGGTCGAGCAACGGTTTACCACGGTTGCCGATTTCGGCTTCTCGAAAACTGCCGACGAGACCCTCCAGCAGTGGAAAGGACACGACGTTGTCCTGGGCGACATCGTCCGTGTCATTCGCACCTTTCGCCCCGATGTGCTGGTCTCCCGCTTTAATGGCACCGATCGTGACGGCCACGGCAACCACCAGGTTTCCGGCATCGTCTCCAAAGAAGCGTTCCGCGCCGCCGCCGATCCCAACCGCTTTCCCGAGCAGATTAAAGAAGGCCTGCTGCCGTGGCAGGCGAAGAAGCTTTACATCGACAATGTTTGCCCCTTTCGCAGCAACGAATGCGATCCGAAGAATTACACGATCCGGCTGAGCACGGGCGAGACGAATCCGGCACTAGGAACCTCGTACGCGGAATTCGCCATGCAGGGCCTCAAACATCAGCTCTCGCAGGGCGCGGGGGGATGGTCGTTGAATCCGGGTCCGCATTACGCCTTCTATAAGCTGATTGATTCGGTGTTGCCTCCCACAGCCGACAGCACCGGCCACGAGAAAGATTATTGGGATGGGATTGACACCAGTTTGCCGGGACTGGCCGATCGTTTGGGCAGCGAGAAAGCCAAAGCGCCGTTTCTTCGACCTGCGCTGGTGCAGTTGCAGAAGTTGGTTGATGACGCTACCGCAGAAGCCAACCGCAACCCGCAATCCGCCGCGGCACCCCTGCTCACTGGTTTGCAAGAAGTTCGCGCGCTGGAGAAGAAGGTCACCGAGTCCTCGATCTCTGCGGCAGGGAAGAATGCGATCGTCCCCGATTTGGCTACCAAGGAGCAGCAGTTCGAAGAGGCCGCTGATCTGGCTGTAGGTGCCGCCTTGACGGTGACTGTGGATGCGCCTGCCGCGCCCAATCCGGACGATGCGTTCATGGCCGTTCCGGGGCAGAGTTTTACCGTCACCGCAAAATTTTCTCTTGCCGACAATGCGGCAAAACTAAATCGCATTGCTCTTGATTTACCTCCAGGATGGACCTCCCAAGCGGTCAGTGAAGATAAATCCGGGAACGCCACCTTCCGCATCACGGTTCCTGCGGACGCGGAATACTCGCGCCCTTACTGGCATCGCGATGATCCCGAAACCCAGAGCATCAACATCATTGACGATCCGCGCTATGTCACGCTCCCATTCCCCCCGCCTCCGGTGAGGGCACATGCGACCTACATGCTGAACGGAAAAACCGGAACCGTGCACGCGACCGCCATGACCAGGTACAGGGAAGAGGGGGTTGAGCGCGAGCGGGCGGTCGCGGTCGCGCCCCCGTTTTCGATTGCCCTCGAGCCCACGACGGAACTGATCAGTACCAGCCACGATGGGATCACCGAAATCAACGTAGGCGTGCGCAGCAATATTGCAACCTCGTCGTCTGCGACCTTACGGCTTGACCTGCCGCAGGGCTGGAGCGCCGAACCGGCCATGCAGCCCATCAACTTCCAGCATGCGGGCGAGTCGAAGCAATTTCATTTCAAAGTCAAACCGGCGGACCTGCACGAGGCGCGTCATCAGCTCAAGGCCGTGCTCGACTATCAGGGCAAGCCATACACGCTCGGCTACACCGTGATAACGCGCCCCGATCTCGATTCCTTCTACTACTACCAGCCCGCCATTCAGCGTGTCAGCATCGTCAATGTAAAAGTGCCGCAGGGGCTGAAGGTCGGCTACATCATGGGCGCGGGTGACGATATTCCCACCGTGCTGCAGCAGATCGGTGTCGATGTGACTATGATTCCCGCGGAGAAGCTGACCGGCGAAGATCTGAGCCATTATGGAACCATCATCCTCGGTATTCGTGCTTATGACACGCAGAAGGATGTGATCGCCAATAACAAAAAGTTGCTGGACTACGTGTCCAACGGCGGCACCCTGATGGTGCAATATGAAACCGGAGTCAGCGATTTCAACGGCGGCCACTTCACGCCATACTCTGCGCAATTGAGCCGCGCGCGCGTTTCCGTGGAGCAAGCTCAGGTGGAAATTCTTGCTCCCGACAACCGCGTTTTTCATTATCCCAATGAGATTACGGCTAAGGATTTCGACGGCTGGGTGCAGGAACGCGGCCTCTACTTCATGGATCAGTGGGACGATCATTTTAAGCCGCTGCTCTCGTCTCACGATCCGGGAGAGCCCCCGCAAAAAGGAGGATTGCTGATTGCGCAATATGGCAAGGGGACATACATCTACAATGCGTACGCATTCTTCCGGCAGCTGCCGGCCGGGGTGCCAGGGGCAATTCGCTTGTACGTGAACTTGCTGAGCGCTGGAAAGCCGTAGTGAGGAGTCGGTAGTCAGAAGCTGTCTCGTACATGATTTTGGGAAGGGCACGACTTCACAAGCTGCGGAGAGACTTGATTTGGGCAGGGTTTGGGAAGGGCACGACTTCAGTCGTGCCGCAGTTCGTTGGAAATGAGGGTGCGCTTCAGCGCCTGAGGGTCGCCTTTTGATGTACGTGCGAGTTTTTCCGCAGCCTGTTCTGCCGTGCCGAATCAGTGTTTTGTTTTTGTCATTCCGGGGCTTTAGCCCGTGAGGACTCTGCTTTTCGGAGTTCTTTGATGCTTTGCGAGATAGCTTCTCAGTACTCAGCGGGCGGGCAAGAACTTCCCGACAGAGCTATTCGCAGAAGCTTCCATGCAGCTGACGATCCTTTTGCTGGTTTGCTGAGGACTGACGGCTGATGCCTGACGACTCTCATGCTCTCGACCACCACTCAATCCGAGCAATCTCCCGACCTGATTCGCGGCGTCGGCCTGGGCAGCGCCACCGCCCTGAACATGATCGAGATGATCGGCATCGGGCCGTTCATCACGGTTCCTCTCATGGTCAGCGCCACCGGCGGTCCGCAAGCCATGCTGGGATGGATTCTGGGTGCGCTCTTCGCCATCTGCGATGGCCTGATCTGGGCCGAACTCGGGGCCGCCATGCCCGGGTCGGGGGGATCGTATCGATATCTCAGTGAGATCTATGGCCCCAAGAGCCTGGGGCGGCTGATCTCCTTTCTTTATATCTGGCAACTCTCGTTTAGCGCGCCCATGTCGATCGCCAGCGGCTGCATTGGTCTGTCTCAATACGTTTCCTATTTCTGGCCGGGCCTGGATCATACCTATATCTCGCGCAACCTCAGCGTTGCCGTACCCCTACTTGGGCCCCTGCAAGTGCGCTGGCTGCTCTCGACCGCAACCCTGGTGGCCATCGCTTCGGCCCTGTTCGCCATTCTGCTTCTGTACCGGCGCATTACGACGATCGGCTGGATGTCGAAGGTGATGTGGGCCGTGGTGATGGGAACGCTCTTGTGGATCATCTTCGCCGGACTGACTCATTTCAATGCCGCTCGCGCTTTCACTTTTCCGCCGGGAGCATTCCACCTGTCACGCGAATTTTTCCGGGGCATGGGATCGTCCATGCTCTATGCCGCATACCTCTACTGGGGGTATTACAACGTATGTTTTATCGGGGGAGAGGTCAAAGACCCGGGTAAAACCATCCCGCGCGCATTGCTGCTATCTATTTTGCTGGTCGCTGGTCTATACATCGTAATGAACATCAGTATTCTGGGGGTGATTCCCTGGCAGGAACTCGATCGCGCGGCCAAGTCCAACACCGGGCTGTATACCGTCTCGGTTTTCATGCAGCGGATCTATGGCCCTGGGGCCGCGTACCTGGTGACCGTGCTGCTCATCATTGCGGCGTTTGCTTCAGTGTTCTCGCTGATGCTGGGCTATTCGCGTGTCCCGTATGCCGCCGCGCGTGATGGCAATTACTTCAAGATTTTTGGCCGGGTTCATCCCGAATATCACTTTCCGCACATCTCGCTGATCGCCCTGGGTCTGGTGGCTGGGCTGTTCTGCTTTTTCAGCCTGGCTGACGTGATCGCGGCACTCGTGGTCATCCGCATCACCTTGCAGTTCCTCGTGCAAGCCATCGGAGTGATCGTGCTCCGGATACGCCGGCCCGACTTGCCGCGCCCCTTTCGCATGTGGTTGTATCCGCTGCCCGCGCTGGCCGCTTCAGCGGGATTTATCTTCGTGCTGTTCTCGCGTACGAACTCGATGAAACAGATTCGCTATGCCGCCGTCATTTTGATTACCGGGCTTATCATTTATTTTGTACGCGCGTGGCGAAATGGTGAATGGCCCTTCGGACAACAGGTGGCAATCACGACGGAAGGGGCGCCCGTTTCCTGACATGGCCGACTCGCTCGAGATCCCGATTGCTCCGCCTGAGGCTCTGCCCCCATCGACGTCGGCTCTGGCGCCCCTGCGCGAGCCGCTCTTTCGCTCCCTGTGGATAGCGGCTGTCATCTCCTACACCGGCACCTGGATGCAAAACGTGGGCGCCGGCTGGCTGATGACAACACTGACGATGTCGCCCTTCAAGATTGGCCTGGTGCAAGCGGCAGCAACTTTACCCGTCTTTCTTGTGATTCTTCCCGCCGGAGCTTTAGCCGACATGGTCGACCGGCGTCGCTTGCTGCTGTTCGCGCAGACCTGGATGGTGTTCGCGTCCGGCATCCTCGGCGTACTTACTCTTCTAAACGTCGTGACTCCCTGGATTCTTCTTCTGTTCACATTTTTGTTGGGACTGGGCGCGGTCATGAACGATCCCGCCTGGCAAGCCATCACGCCGGAAATTGTTTCCAGTGAGCAGCATGCTTCCGCAGTCGCCTTGAATTCGGCGGGATTTAACGTGGCGCGGGCCGTGGGGCCGGCTCTGGGCGGACTGATTGTGGCGGCTGCGGGCTGCGGAATTACCTTTCTGCTGAATGCGCTCTCGTTCTTTGGCGTGATTCTCTTTCTGTATCACTGGAAGCGTCGCGCCAATGGCCAGGTTCGGAGCGAACGCGTGGTGCAGGCAGTCCAGACCGGGTTTCGCTACGTTCGCCAATCATCGCTGGTGAAATCGGTCTTGATTCGCACGGGCACCTTCAGCCTCGCGGCCAGCGCGATCTGGGCTTTGCTGCCGATCATTGCGCGCCCGCATGGAGCAACCGGTTACGGCCTGTTGGTCGGATGCTTCGGCACCGGCGCGCTCTGCGGCGCGGCCGTGCTGCCCAGGTTGAAGCGGGAGATGTCGGTGGATGGCGTGGTGGGAATCGCCATCGTGGTTTTTGCGATTGCGACCTTTGCTGCCGGCGCGGTCCACCAATTCGGCCCGCTCTGCCTGGTCCTCTTCATCGGCGGAACGGCCTGGATTGCGATTTTGGCGTGCCTGAATGTGGCGGCCCAGACCATGTCGCCGGATTGGGTGCGCGCACGCTGCCTCTCGATGTACCTGCTGGTTCTGCAAGGTGGCATGGCGATTGGCAGTACCGCCTGGGGCGCACTCGCGACCAAGGTTGGTGTGCCCACGGCCCTGCTCTGCTCGGCGCTCGCGCTGGTGGCCGGACTGGTCACGATTCGCCGGCATCGCCTCTCCGCACGTGATGTCGCCCTCGCTCCTTCCGTAGTCCGTGATTAAGAGACCAAGGCGAGCTTCACTCGCCTGCCCATGCCCACCTAGGGACAGGTGCCCTCACCGACGTAGGGACAGGTGCCCTCACCTGTCCAGCCGAGCGAAGCTCGGCAGTGTCGCTTTGTGGATCTGCCCGATGCTTGGGCAGTCGTGCGAGATATGGCTTCTTGACCGATGCGTTATCCTTCCATCCGTCCTCTTCCAGGATTCGTGTGAAGACTCTCACCGAAGATGACGTCAGACAGCGCCTCGATCCGGCGCGCCTGATCGCCGCGATCGAAGAAGCCTTTCGCAGCCGTTATCCCAACTCTTTGATCCCGTTGCGAACGCAGATGCGATTGGGCAATGGCGTGTTCCTGATCATGCCCTGTTATGACCGGCAGGATCGCGCGCTGGGGATGAAACTGATTACGGTGCTGGATAATCCCCGCACTCCGGAAGAGAAGATTCAAGCGACCTACCTTGTCTTGGATCCGAACACCGGCCAACCGACCGCCACCATGTCCGCTGGTTACCTGACCGATCTCCGCACCGCGGCTGCTTCGGCAGTAGCAACCAAACATTTAGCTCGAGAAGATGTCCGCGTACTCGGAATCTTCGGCACCGGGCGGCAGGCTCGGTCTCATTTGCGTGTTCTGCGGTTGGTTCGAAAGTTCGAAAGATTTCTGGTTTCGGGCATCGATCCGGCACAGAGTCGCCAATTTGCCCAGGAGATGGCCCGCGAGTTGGGCGCGCAGGTTGAGTCGGTGTACTCGCGCGCCTGCGCCGCCGAATCGGACGTGCTCTGCACCTGCACCACTTCGAAAACGCCACTGTTCGATGGCCACCTGCTGCGCCCCGGCACGCACCTCAATTGCATCGGAGCTTTCCAGCCTAATAGCCGCGAAGTTGACAGTGTCACCGTACTGCGATCGCGCGTCGTCGTGGACACCTACGAAGGAGCGTTCGCCGAAGCCGGCGACCTGCTCATGCCCATGGCCGAAGGCGTCATCACCCGCGCCCACATCCTTGCCGATCTGCACGAACTGGTGTCGGGCAAGAAAGTGATTCGGCGAAACGCCCAAGAGATCACAATGTTCAAAAGTGTAGGTGTCGCTCTGGAAGACCTTGCCGCCGCCGAATTAGTCGCCTCAGAATCGAAATAAAAGCCCGAAAATCGGTCATCTCGACCGAGGGCTTTAGCCCGAGCGGAGAGACCTTGTGTTTGTCTTTTAACTGCGGCGCGATTTTGTCTCGCTACTTTTAACCAACCAAAGCATCCATCACCACATGACGTCGCAAACCTTGGATCTCTCCCAAACCACAGCTCTCCTGGAACGCACTCCCGCCGTTTTGAACGCGCTTCTCCGCGGACTGCCAGAAACCTGGACCACGACGAATGAAGGGAACAACACTTGGAGCCCTTACGAGGTCGTCGGTCACCTGACCTATGCCGAGCTCGCCGATTGGCTGCCGCGCGCCCGCCTTATCCTGGCTGGAGACGAATCGCGCACTTTTGAGCCTTTCGATCGCCTGGGCTATAAGGACAAGAGCGTCGGCAAATCACTGGCTTGGCTCTTGGATGAGTTCGCCCGCCTCCGCAGCGAAAATCTAGCGGCTTTTCGCGCGCTGAATCTACGGCCGCAGGATTTCAGCCGCCGTGCGCGGCACCCCGCTCTGGGCCCCGTTACCCTGTCAGAATTGCTGGCCACTTGGGCTGCCCACGATCTCACGCACCTGCATCAAATATCCCGAGTTATGGCACACCAATACCGCGAAGCGGTGGGTCCCTGGAGCGCATTTCTGGGCGTTTTGCAATGTAATGGCCACAGCGCTCCATAACCAAGGATCACGTCCGAGCCGACAAATCATGTAGTCCTTATGGAACCACAGCCCGTTTTTGCTGCCTGTTGACCCCGCACGCCGTGGGTTAGTATTTCCTCATGTCGTCCTACGACACGACCGTGGGCATGGGGGAAACCTCTTTCCCCAGTGGCCGCCGCGAAGCGCTGATTTTGTTCACGCTGCTGGCCATCACTGTCACCGCCCTGATTGGGGTCGGGGCGCTCGTCCGACGCTTCCGTTCCTGGCAAAATACCCTGGCGCACCGCATGAACCAGCGCGGAGAACTGGCTTTGAAAGCCGGGCAACCTAAGCTGGCCATCAATTTCTTTCGTTCCTCTTTATCGTTCAACCGCGAGGATCCCGCCGCGCTGCTCAATCTTGCGCAATCATTAATCGCAGAAAACCGGCTCGATGAAGCCGAGTCTTACTTGCGTACCCTTTGGGACCGCCAACCCCAGGATGGGACAGTGAACCTCGAGTTGGGCCGACTGGCCATTCGCAGGCACCAGCCCATCGAAGTTCTGCGCTATTACCACAATGCGATCTATGGCGTCTGGAGCAGTGATCCGATTCAAAATCGGATTTCAGCTCGCTTCGAGTTGATTAATTTCCTGCTGCAGAACAATTCCATTACGCAAGCGGAATCTGAATTGATCTCCATGGAGCCGGGGTTGCCGCTGGACTCTCAGCTGCACACCCGGGTGGGGCAGTTGTTCCTGGGAATCGGCGATTTTCGCAACGCGGAGAGCGAGTTCCTGCAGGCGCTTAAGTTAGACCGCAACAATGAGCTTGCAGCCGCAGGGGCGGGCAAGGCTTCGTTTCGGCTGGGACACTACCGCACCGCAATCCTTTATCTCGATGCCGCCATGGCCAAGGAGCGTCACGATCAGCAGACGCAGGATATGTTGGAAACAGCGCGCCTCGTGCTCGAAAACGATCCCTTCCTGCGTAGTCTTTCCGCCCTTGAAAGACAGGAGCGCATCTTAAAGGCGTATCGCGCTGCCGGCACTCGCCTGCAGGCCTGTATTAAAAATAAGAGTGGAAGCGACCTCGCGGCAAGCTCAGCGAACCAGGCCGCAGTGCCTCTTTCGGAGGACCTGCAGAATCTCAGCACGCGAGAGCGGCAATTGCGGGCGCAGATGACTCCCGCACAGCTCATGAGAAATCCGGAATTGCCAGCGGCGGCGATGAGCTTCGTTTTCGCAGTAGAAGAACAGACAGATCCGATCTGCGGCGAACCGGCGGGCCTCGACGAGGCCTTGCTGCTCATCGGGCGCAATCGCGAAGGAGTGGAACGGTGAGTACGCCGACGGCCCCATCTCCGATTGCTGAACAAACCCACCCCGAGCCCACGGTTCGCTACCGTCGAGCCATAACCTGGCCCCTCCATTTTGCCTTTCAGGAAGAGCGCTTTTTCCTGATCCTGTCGGTTTTCATTGGCATCTTTTCCGCTCTGGCGGTCGTCTGTTTTCGTCTGGCCATTGAATGGTGCCGCCTGAAGATGCTGGGGCCAAGAATCACTCCTTCGGGCCTGCACGTAATCCTTGCTCCTACACTAGTTGGCCTGGTGGTTGCCGTGCTGGTGCTGCACGTCTTTCCTGCTGTGCGCGGCAGCGGCGTCAATCAAACCAAAGCGGCCCTTTATATTTATAACGGCTATATTCCATTTCGAACCGCTATCGGAAAATTCATCACCTCGGCATTGGCGATTGGCTCCGGGCAATCGCTGGGTCCGGAAGATCCCTCATTGCAGATTGGCGCCGGCCTGGCCTCGGCGCTCGGACGGCGGCTGAAACTCTCCCGCGACAAGTTGCGTCTGATCGCGCCTGTGGGCGCAGCGGCAGGGCTGGCCGCAGCCTTCAACGCACCCATTTCGGCCGTTCTGTTCGTGATCGAAGAAATAATCGGCCGCTGGAGTGCTGGAATTCTGGGCTCGGTGGTTCTTTCCGCTATATCCAGCGTCGTGGTCATGCGCTGGTACCTGGGCTCGGAGCCCATGTTTCGCATTCCTCCGGTAGAGTTGATTCGACCCCAGGAGCTGGTGGTGTATGGCGTTCTTGGCTTGGCTGGCGGACTCGCCGCCGTGGTGTTTTCCCGCGCGATTGGGTTCTTACGACCGCGCCTGAAAGCGATGCCGCGCCTCACCCAGTATTTTCAGCCTGCCATCGCTGGCCTGCTCATTGGCTTGATCGGCTACTTTGGTTTTCCCCAAGTCATGGGAGCCGGTTACGAATACATCGACCAGGCGATGCGCAACCAGTTCACCTGGCAGATGCTGGGCATCCTGGCCGGTCTGAAGATCGTGGCCACGACGTTGTCATTTGTGAGCGGCACGCCCGGCGGAATGTTCGCGCCCACGTTGTTTATCGGCGCAATGCTCGGAGGCACCGTCGGCGCAGTCGCCCACACCTTGTTCCCACACCTGGCCGGGTCGGTTTCAACTTATTGCCTGGTAGGAATGGGCGTACTGTTTGCTGGATTTCTGCGTGCTCCCCTGACGTCCGTTTTTATGGTTCTCGAGGTGAGCGGGAATTACTCGATCATCGTTCCGGTGATTGTGGGCAACACCTTGGCTTACGTGGTCTCACGCGCGCTGCAGCCAACGCCCATTTTCGACATGTTGACCCGGCAGGATGGCCTCGAACTGCCATCACTGGAAGAACAGCGCGAAGAGAACATCCTGCGTGTGGAAGACGCGATGCGACCCGCTGCCGGCCCCGTCCTGAATGTGGATGAAACTGTCGAGCAGGCCTACCGGCGGCTGCAGCAGGCAATCGGGGATATCTTTCTGGTGCGACTTGGTTCGAGCGGGTGGACCAGTGTCACGCGCGAGGTCATTATCAAGTTGTGGGAAGAGGGTAAGGGAGATCTGACACTCGGCTCGGCGATTCCCCGGCGGCGGCTGCCGCATCTGCATCCCGATTTGGCCCTCGAAGTGGCTCTGCGTTACGCCCAGAAAACACCGTTGGTTCCGGTCATCAACCGCGCCGATTTTCACAAACTGGAGGGTGTCATTTCCCAGGAAGATGTCCTCAACCGTTACAAGCTGGTCGAGCGGGAGTAGATATCCAGAAGGTTGGGAGCCAGACTCCGTTCGCTGCTGGAAACCTAAACGAACCCCTTTCGTTTTCAATAACTTACACCCATCCAATGCACATTTTGACCGCTAAACCGCCATTTTGCCCACTTCATTGACTTCTTGCTGTGTCCCCCTTCTGCTTTCAATAGGATAGGCTCACTGATTTCCCACATGTAGGGATACGTCTACCCGGGCTCGCTTGGGGGATTATCAGTATTCCGGGTTTTTTACCCAGGAAGACAGGCAAACATACCCGTTTGTCGGGTCTTCCCAGCAGTGGAAAGCGAGAGGACATGCATAAGCCGATTAAATATGTAGAGAAAGCGGTCACTGTGGCCGCCACTGGAGCGTGGGCAGTTTTTGACCGCCTCAACCGCATCAAGCCCAATCCATCTCCTACACCGAAATGGTCCGACAAGCCGCTGCTGAAGTCGTTTGAGAAGTCCAAGCCGCCACTGGGTTGGCCCCGGAGCACCGATTCGCTTTGCCCCAAGTGTGTTCCGGAAATCCGCCAGCAGATTCTCGACGGCAAGCTGCCCTATGAAGTCCTGCTGAACGAAAAAGTGGGCGAGATCAAGGCCCAGATCGTCGAGCGCGACGGCAAGATCCTCATGGTCAAGGATTGCCCGAAGCATGGGCATTTCGAAGACCTGATGTCGATTGACACCGACTTCTCACGCCACCTGGAAGAAGTTTTCCCGGGCCGCGATATTCGCGCCCACAACGACGAGAAGCTCCACAATCACGGGACCAGCACAGTGAAGTATGGCCGCGGCGCCGTACTGACCATCGACCTGACCAACCGCTGCAATATGATGTGCGACCCCTGCTTCATGGACGCCAACCAGGTTGGCTTCGTCCACGAGTTGAGCTGGGAAGACATCAAGACCATGCTCGACAATGCCATCACCATCAAGCCGCGTCGGCAGATGTCGGTCCAGTTCTCGGGTGGCGAGCCGACACTCTCACCGTACTTTCTGGACGCAGTCCGCTACGCCCGCAAGGTCGGCTACAACAGCGTACAGGCCGCGACCAATGGCATTGAATTCGCCAAAAGCTTTGAGTTCGCACAGCAGGCTGCTGAAGCTGGCATGCGTTACGCCTACCTGCAGTTCGACGGAATCGGCAATGCTGCCAACGCTCACCGCAAGGTCGGCAACCTGTTCGACGTGAAACTGAAGGCCATCGACAACCTGCACCGCGCCGGCGTGGAAATCGTTCCGGTTATCACCATCGTGAACGGCATCAACAACGAGCAGGTCGGGCGCATCATCAAGTTTGCCCTTGATAATCCTAAGAAGATCGGCTTTCTGTCATTTCAGCCGGTATCCTTCACTGGCCGCGACGAGGCCATCACCGACGAGCGCCGCACCGCTCAGCGCTACACGCTGTCGCACCTGGCGCACGACGTCAAGAATCAGACCGGCCTGGGCGAGCCTGCCCGTGACTGGTTCCCGATCTCCTTCATGAGCACCTTCTCCGATTGGGCCGACGTCATGCACTCCAGTGACGCCGATAACAATTGGGGTCAGCTCAGCTGCGGCTGCCACCCGAATTGCGGTACCGGCATGGCCATCATGATTGACAAGGAGACCAAGGAAGCCGTCCCCGTGACTGCCTTCCTGCACGGCGACCAATTCGCCAAGGACGTCGCCAAGGTGACCGACGCCGCGCGTGGAAAATTCCTGACTGCCTTCGGCATGGCGCTGGCGCTGATGAAGAATTACGACCCGTTCCATTCGCCCACCCACTTCAAGCTGATGGACCTGCTGCAGAAGTTCGATAAGAACTTCAACGCCACCGGCCGCAACTATGGCAAGGTTGGCCCGGACCGCACCATCGACGATGTCATGAAGCGCCGCAAGGATCGCTGGAACTTCCTGTTCATCGCCGGCATGTGGTTCCAGGACCTGTTCAATTACGACTTCCGCCGTACCGAGCAGTGCATCATTCCCTACGCCACGCAGGAAGGTGAGATTTCATTCTGCGCCTACAATACCGGCGTGGGCTGGCGCAACATCATCGAGAAGATGCACATGACCGCCACCCTCACCAAGTGGTACGAGGAGCATGGCCGTCACGAAATCTTTGCCGGCGGCAAGAAAGTTAACCTCGAGTCCAAAGAACACTCGCTCTACCTGCGCGACGACATCGTTACCCTGGAGGAGCAGAAAGACCTCGACCGGCTGGGCATCGCCAAGAACTCCCGCGAAGAGAAGATGCGCGCCCGCGACGCCAAGCAGAAGAACGATCCGGCCTACAACGCGCGCATGGCCCAGCTCTATCGCGAGGTGGTGCTGAAAGAGAAGGCGCCGGTATCCGAGAACGGCTTTATCGCGCTGGATACGCTGGTGAAGCCTGCCAATGGCAACGGAAACGGGGGCCACGCGGCCAAACCAGAAGTAGAAGAACCAGTAGCTGGCGACTAACCAGCTCACGTGGGGACGGCCGCCTCGGCCGTCCCGCCGAGCGCAGCCAGGCTGGTATTTCAGGCCGCCGCAAGGCGGCCTTTTTATCGTGATCATCATCGTGATGGGCGTCCTCGGTGCAGGGAAGACCACCGTCGGCTCGCTCCTGGCCCGCGAACTCGGCTTTGAATTTCACGATGCCGACAGCTTCCATTCCGCGGCCAACATTGAGAAGATGCGCCGCGGAATTCCGCTCACCGATTCGGATCGTGGACCTTGGCTTGACTCCCTCCGCCAGGCGATGCAGCAATGGAGCGCTCAGGGCAAGAACATTGTCCTCGCGTGCTCAGCCCTGAAAAAGGCTTACCGGCAGCGGCTACTCATCAATTCAGGCGTAAAGCTGGTTTACATCAAAGCAGATTATGAGCTGATCCAGGCACGCCTGCAGAATCGCCATGGCCACTTTGCTGGCCAGCAGCTGGTGGCCAGCCAGTTTACCGATCTGGAAGAGCCGCAGGACGCCATCGTGGTGGATGGAAGCCGTTCGCCGGCGGAAATTGTGCAGCAATTGCGTGCCGCGCTGGGTGGGGCGGGGTAGCCGGTTCCCAAGGTTGCCATAACTACTTTCTTCGCCCTTTGGCCTGAATTGTTTACAATGAGTGCTTCATTCCTCCCCCTGGGAGGACCATCAAAAGTCTCGGGATTCTGGAACTTGCCGCATTCGTACGATAATTCTGGAGGGTCAGGCTCCGCCGCGCGCGTTTACTGGCGGGTGGAAGGTAGCCTGCTCAATCTCTCGACCGTACGCCCGGTCGCTTTCTTTGCCAACAACGCGCAATCGTTCCTGGGCCGTTTGCTCCGCCGCAGCTCCATCCTGCTGATGGCGTTGCTTCGGCCCTTCCTATATGCAGCGCACCGCGTTCTTGCAACCCGCGTCGTGCACGCTGTGCTGCGCGGCACCAGCCGTGATCGCCTGGACCTGCTTGGGGGCGAGTACTTCCAATACAAGCTCAAACCCAGACTAAAGCCCGAGGGAGTCCGGCAACTTAAGAACTTGCTAAATTCCGGGGCCGATATTGTTCTGGTCAGCCAGGGGCTGGACCACGTTATGCGCCCTTTGGCCCAGCATCTCGGGGTCAGGCACCTGATCGCCAATCGCCTGGAATTTCGCGACGGAATTGCCACTGGCCGTCTGCTTGAGCCGGTCATTCGCCCACGCGGTTTCTTTGCCATGATTACGGGCAGGGATCCCAATGGCCAGCGCTCGCCGGAGCAACTGGTGCGAGATCTCGGACTGGCGGCAGTTCCGGCGCTCGAGTCCGCGATTTTTCCCGCGGAACGCCAGGTTCGACCCTTCAGCCGTCCTCTCGTCCATTTTGATCGCCAACGGCCTCTGGCGCCTTTGTCGGTGCGAAAAGCTCTCGCCGGCAAGCACATCATGCTGATCGGGGTCACCGGCTTCATCGGCAAGGTCTGGCTCGTCAACCTGCTCTCCGACTTGCCGGAGGTTGGCCGTGTGTACCTGCTCATCCGCCCCCAGAAGTCGAACCCGGCCGTGCGCCGATTCGAAAAGATCGTCGAGGAGTCGCCGGTATTCGACCCTCTCCATGAGCGCTATGGCGCCAAGCTATCGCATTTCCTCGCGGACCGGGTCGAGGTGCTGGAAGGAGACGTTTCCCAGCCCGGCTTGGGATTTGCGCCCGACGTTGCTGAGCGCGTCTCCAAGGACCTCGATCTGATCATCAACAGTTCCGGCCTGACCGATTTCAATCCTGACCTTCGCGATGCCTTGGCCACCAACGTGGACGCGGCCATGCACATCCTCGATTTTGTGCGGAAGTCCGATCATGCCGGCCTGCTGCACCTTTCAACCTGCTACGTGGCCGGGGCTCGCGATGGCCGGGTCAGCGAAACCCTGCGCCCGAACTACACCCCAGCAGGAACTCCCGATTTCGATGCTGAACGTGAGCACGCCTCTCTCTACGAGCTGATCACCCAGGCCGAGAAGATGGCGGAAAGCCCCGCAATTACCGATCAGCTTCGTCAGGAGGCTCTCGGCAAGGAGCATGCTGCCAAGGGACTGGCCGGCGCAGCGCTGGAAAATCAGGTGCGCAAAAACCGCATTCGCTGGCTCCGCACCTATTTGACCGAAGCCGGCATGAAGCGTGCCCAGGAACTGGGCTGGCCCAACACCTATACCTTGACCAAGAGTCTCGCCGAGTCGCTCATTATCAAGTATGGCGTGGGTTTGCCGGTCGCGCTGGTCCGTCCTGCCATCGTCGAGACCTCGATCGAGCAGCCTTTTGTCGGCTGGAATGAAGGCATCAATACATCGGCGTCGTTGTCTTATTTGCTGGGGACGTACTTCCGGCAGCTTCCCACCAACGAGCACAAGCGGCTGGATATCATTCCTGTGGATTCGGTCTGCCGTGGCATGACCCTGATCGCCGCCGCCATCATCTTGCGGCGCCACGACCCCCTGTACCAATTGGCGACTTCGGTGACCAATCCATGCGACATGCGCCGCTCGATTGAGTTGACCTCGCTTGCCCATCGCAAGCACTATCGCGCCCAGGAAGGATTGGAATACTGGCTGCGGCTGCGCTTTGATGCGATTCCGGTTTCCAAGCAGCGCTACGACCGCATGTCGGCCCCGGCGCAGAAAGCGATTGTGAAATCGATTCAGCGCATCATGGCGCCGCTTCCACTCAAGCGCACGCTTCTAACCCGGGCCGAGCGCAACCTGGAGCGCGTCGAGAAACTCATTGCGCTGTTTGAGCCCTTCATTCTTCACAACGAGCACGACTTTATCGCCGACAACGTGGAGAAACTTTCCTATGCGCTGGTGCCGGAGGAACGCTCGCGTTTCAGCTACAACACCTGCGCGATCGACTGGTGGGAGTACTGGATCAACACTCACATTCCCGCGCTGCGCCGCTGGACCTACCCCTTGATCGAGGGCCGGCCACTGGAAGCGCGCCCAGCCAGAACGTTTCAACTTTCTCCGGAACCCGAGCCTAACGGAGAGACCATCAAAACAGGAACCAACGGAGCAACGTGGCGATTTTCCTGACCGGTTCGACCGGCTACATCGGCGCGCACGTCGCCGCCAACCTTCTCGAAAAGTACGATGCCGGCCTCAATTTGCTGATTCGTGGCCAGGACGCGCATGACGCCGAAGTCCGCCTGTGGCAAGCCATGCAGCTGCACATGGATTTCCGGCGCTTCTACGAATTCCTGCAGACACGCATCCGGATTTTCCGCGGCGATTTGACGACGCCTTTGTTTGGCCTCGCCCAGGACGATTACGATCGGCTCATCCACACCACCGATTCGGTCATCCACTGCGCGGCGTCGCTCAATCGCAAGTCGGAAAAGAGCTGTTTGAACACGAACCTGCGCGGCACCTTGGAAGTGATCCAGTTGGCGCGGCGGTCGCATTACTATCATGGCGTTCGCCGCTTCAGCTTCGTCAGCACGGTCGCCGTGGCAGGGAAGCGCCAGAACGAAATTGTCACTGAGGATCGCTCCATCGACTGGAACCGCTCCGACTACGATCCCTATGCCCGTACCAAAAAGTTCTGCGAGCACATGGTTCGCGAGTTGCTGCCGGAGACTCCGCTCACGATTTTCCGGCCGAGCATCGTTCTGGGCGACAGCCGCTACGCCGCTACCACGCAGTTCGAGATGGTGAAGTCATTTGTATTCCTGGCCGACCTGCCGGCGTTGCCGTTCCGGCCCACGGACAAGATCGACATCGTGAACGTGGATTTTGTCGCCGACGCGATCGCCACGCTTCACCAGAAAGAACCGAAATACGATACCTACCATCTGTCCTCCGGTGCCGCATCGCAAACTTTCCGTGAAGTGACGGATGCGCTGGCGCTGGCGCAGCAGAAGAGAAAGCCGGTTTTTCTGCCGTTTACCGAAAAGCCCTTCAGCGCCACAGTAAACATGCTCTCGAATCGCAAGGGGACCATGGGTTATGGCGCGTCGCTGATGAAGGTTTTTATGCCATACCTGGTGTGGAATACGGTTTTCGACAATAGCCGCGCTGTGAGTGAACTAGGTCGCCGACCGGTCCCGTTCTCTCAATATAGCTATCCGCTGCTGCAGTTCAGCAAAGAAAACAATTTCACCTACACCTACCAGGGCTGGCCGGAAAAGATGGCGGGAGGGTCTGCCGCATGATGGACTTTCTCCTCGAGGCCTGGGTCAGCAGCCTCATCGAACTCACGAAATTCCGCTGGATTCTCGGCAAAGGCAAATCCTGGCAAGCCGGGGAAAAGTTAAAGCTCTTCTTCGCTGGCTACAACGGCAACCGCAACACCGGCTCCGATGTTCGGGTGGAAGAAATGTTGCGGCAAATCGGGCATATTCTCGGCCACGACCGCGTCGACTTCACGGTGATGAGCCACAACCTGGAGCGTTCCGCCGGGTATTTCCAGGGAGCGCGGCAAGTCAAACTCCCCGACATTTTCCCTCCGTTCCTGTTCGATGAGGTCCCCAAACATCATGGAGTGATTGCCTGCGAAGGTTCGATGTTCAAGAGTAAGTTCGCCAACGCCCTCACGACGATGATGATCGGCTCACTGGGAATAGCGGCTGCGCAGAACAAACTGTCGGTCGGCTACGGTTCGGAAGCTGGTCACATGGATCCGCTCCTCGCCAAGATGTGCGCGCGTTATTGCAAAAACTCCTTCATCATCACGCGCAACGAAGAATCGCGCACCGTGCTGCGGGACCTGGGAGTTCCTACAGAGCTCGGAACCGATACTGCGTGGACTTTTGAGCCTCTCCCATCCGACTACGGGCAGAAAACACTGCGCCAGCTTGGCTGGGACGGCGCCGCACCCGTGCTGGTGGTGTGCCCAATTAATCCCTTCGAATGGCCGGTCAAGGCCTCCCTGGGCAAACTCATCGCCAACAAGCTGGTTGGGGCATACAAGCAAAGCCACTACCGCTCAGTCTATTTCCACAATTCCGGACCGTCGGCTGAGCGTGCTTACCAGCAATACTTGACCGCGATCACCAACGCCGTAGATGCGTTTCGAAAGAAGAACAGGATTTTTACGATTCTGGTCGCCATGGAACGTCTCGACGCGCGCCCCTGCCGGCGCATCGCGGAGACGCTTGCCGGCGTGCCGGTGCTGACCTCAGACGACTACAACATGTATCAACTCGTCAGCGTCCTGCGCGCCTGCACGATGATGGTTTCCTCGCGCTACCACGGCATCGTTACTTCTATGCCCGGGTTAGTCGCCTCTGCGGGCATCACCATGGACGAGCGCATCCGCAATCTCATGCGCGAACGCGGCCATCAAGATCTTCTGATGAATGTGGAAGACCCCGATCTGGAGCCAAGGCTTCTGGCAGCCATGAACAAGCTAGCGACGGAGCGCGAGCGGATTGCCGATGGCATAGGCCGTTGCGTGGTGAAAAACTTGAAGGTGATGGCCCGCATGGGAGTGTATTTCGAAGAGGAAGTGCAGCGCCGTTATCCCGACTTCGCGACCCGGAGGGGCGAATACGGCTGGGAGGATTACCTGCCGCCGCTGAGCCAGAATCTTCGGGGCTTATTGGACATGTACGAGACAAGCCGAGCCGGTGAGCCGTCCATGGTCGCGGATTAAGCCGCCGGTTGCGGATTAACCTATTGCTGGCGGATTAACACCGCTCTGTCATCCCGAGCGAAGTCGAGGGACCTTGTGTTTTGTTTTGCTCGCTGGTGTCATCCGACAATGGTTTTATCAACCTCAGGTTTACCAACCCGCGCGTACACGCGGCAACCAAACAGAACGCAAGACCCCTCGACTTCGCTCGGGATGACAGTTGAATCGCTCGGCATGCGTGCCCACTGAACCGTGAGCTTCTTGGAAACCATCTTCGCGCGGCTGGAGCAATATGGCGACAAGCCCATCCTCCAGGAGATACGCGAGGGACAACCCGGCGCCGTCACCGCGCGCGACCTGCTGGCCATGATCGGCAAAGCCCGCGCGTTCCTCTCGACCAAAGGTCTGCGCAAAGGCGATCGCGTGGCCCTGCTGGCTCACAACAGTGTCCGCTGGATCGCCGTAGACCTGGCCTTGATGGCCGAAGGCTTGATCGTTGTTCCGCTCTACGCGCGCCAGGCCCCCGCCGAACTTGCCGCCATGATGAAGGACTGCTCCGCCTCCGTCCTATGTTGCGGCGATGCCGAACTGCGCGATGCTATTCACCGCGCCTGGCCGGAGAATCCCGACACCTACTTGTTCGACCAGATATTTGGAACCCATGCCACCGCCGCCGGCCGGGTGCACGCGGCTGATTCCGATCCGGTTACGATCATCTATACCTCCGGCACCTCGGGCGAAGCCAAAGGCGTGATTCTCAACGCCGGCAACATCGCTCACATGCTCGCCTGCACTTCCGCCCGGCTCGATCAGCTCATCGAATGGGGTAAGGTGAAGAGCGGAAAGGCGAAGCCCGGGCCCGCTCAGGATCGCGTTTTCCATTACCTGCCTTTCTGCTTCGCCGGATCCTGGATCATGCTGCTGACCTGCCTTGTGCGCGGCAGCCTTTTGACTCTGAACACCGATCTGACCAAACTGGCCGCCGAAATGCGCACTGCAGCGCCGGATTATTTCCTGAATGTCCCCGCGCTGCTGGAGCGCATGCGCAAGGCGGTTGACGAACAACTCTGGAAGACCGGCGGAGCCGCGCTGATGATTTACAGCCGTGCTAAGTCCGCCTGGATGCGAAAACATGAGGGCAGGCCGAAATTCGGCGACGGGCTCTGGCTCAAGCTCGCCGATTCCCTGGTGTTTCCCACCATTCGCAAAAAAATGATCGGCGACCACCTCAAAGCGCTGATTTGCGGGTCAGCGCCGCTCGTACTGGAAACGCAGTTGTTCTTCCTGATGCTCGGCATCCACGTCCTTCAGGTGTACGGGCTTACAGAGACCACGGCAATCTGCACTATGGATGATCCCGGGCACGTAGTGCCCGGGCGTGTTGGACCAGCTATTTCCGGAATCGAAATGAAGCTGGGCGAGAACGACGAAATCATTGTCCGCGGACCAAATATTTTTCCGGGCTACTGGAAGCGTCCCCAGGAAACCGGCAAAGCCCTGCGCGATGGCTGGTTCCACACCGGCGACCAGGGTGAAGTGGACGCGGCAGGGAACTGGAAGATCATTGGCCGCATCAAGAACCTGATCATCCTCGGTTCCGGCCACAACATCGCCCCTGAACCCATTGAAGATAAGCTCATGCAGCAGATCCCCGGCGCCCAGCAGGTTGTCTTAGTGGGAAACGGGCGCGGCTATCTTTCGGCGATCGTCACCGGCGAGGTCTCCCCGGAGAACGTTCAGTACGCGATCGACCTCGTAAACCCTCAACTGCCGCACTACAAGCAGGTGCGCGCGTTCCATGTTCATCCCGAGCCCTTCAGTATTGATAATGGTCTGCTGACCGCCAATGGTAAGCTGAAGCGCGACTTGATAGCCGCGCAGTTGCATAAAGAGATCGAAGATCTGTACAGGGCCAAGCAGGCATCATAAATATGTCGTAATAGGTTCTTATGCCGAGCGGAACGAAGGACCTCCTGGTTAACGAATCCATGCGCGCATTCCAAGGCCAAGCACTCTCGTGGCAGTTGCAGGACGGCGTCATAGAGCTGGCGCTCCATCGCGAGCCCGCCAATGAGATTGGCACTCTTACGCTCGACGAACTGGAAAAATTCACCGGATCGCTCGAGCAGTTCTCTCCCGAAGCGCACGCTCTGATCATCTATAGCGAGCTGAAGTCCGGCTTCTGCGCCGGAGCCGATCTGCGTGAGCTTTATCAGGGCTTGCAGAAGTACCCCAAGCCAGAAGCCTGCCGCCGCACCCGCCAATTTCTGCAACGCATTCATCATTGCCTGAACACGATTGACGCCGCGCCGCTGACCACAATTGCCGCCGTCCACGGCGTCACCTTCGGCGGCGGATTCGAGCTGGCCCTGGTGTGCGATCTCATCATTGCGGACAAGATGGCCCGCTTCGCCTTCCCCGAACTTCGGCTTGGCCTTATTCCAGGCTTTGGCGGGATCCCGCGCCTCAAGCGCGATCTCGGCAACGCCGTGGTGCGGGATCTCCTGCTGACCGGACGCAGCTTCAACGCCACCAAAGCCCAGGCCGCCGGCCTGGTGAGCCAGCTAGCCGCCGAGGGCGAAGCCTTACAACTGGCGCGCGCCACCGCCGTGCAATTGAAGAAGTTCGATCGCCACACTGCGCTCATGGCTAAGAAATTTATCAAGCCGATTCCATACGACGAATTGCAGAAAGAGATAGATATTTTCTGCAAACTGTTCACGAGCCCAGCGGTCGAAGCCGGTCTGCGCAAGTTCGTCGAGAGCACCGACGCGCAGCCCTACTTGCCCTGACGTAAAATACTGATCATGCCTACTCCCGAGCAAACGGTTGACGAAATTCTGAACCTTGCGGCCACGCACTTTAAAGTCCCTCGCGAGAAGCTCACCGCGGACGACGATTTCTTCAAAACTCTCGGCATCGACAGCCTGCAGGCCCTCGACCTATTGACCCGGCTCGAGCACCACTTCAACATCGAACTCCCTGACTACGAACTGCAGGGCGTCTCCGATTTCCGCACTCTAGCCAGCCGTATTCAATCGCGACTGTGAATTGCCCCAGAGCTAAGAGCGCAACTGTATCTGTTTCTGGCTGCACGAAGGGTAATGCGTTGATTAACAGGCATTTTCCGTGTCGCCGCACCTGTGTGGTCAAATAGACAAGAATGCTGGATTTAACCCAATATTCCAGCCTCGGCGCCGCGCTGCGTGACGCGCTCGACCGCTGGCCCAATGAAACCTGTTTGATCGAATCGGATCGCGATCGCGAAAAGCTCCGGCTCACTTATTCCGATTTTAAAGAAATGGCTTTGCCGCTGGTCCGCGCGCTTCAGGACGCCGGTTTCAGTGAAGGCGCCCGAGCTGCAATCATCATGACCAACCAGTCCAAGTGGCTGGTTTCGGCCTATGCGATTTTCTATGCGGGAGGCGTCCTCGTTCCGCTGGACTATAAACTCACCGCGCCCGAGCAGGTGCAACTGCTGGCACATTCCAAGGCCATGTACCTCGTTACCGAATACCACATCTGGCGGGCAATCACCCAGGCTCCCAACTTTTCAGAGCTGAAGACGAAAACGGTTCTAGTCACCGAGGCTCCTGCCGGAACCGACCTGCAGGGCGCCTTTCGCTGGGAAGAATTTCGCCGCAAGGGGGAGCCCACGTTTGTAAATCGTCGCCGCGAGGATCCGGCCTGCATCGTCTACTCATCCGGAACTGGCGGCCGTGCCAAGGGTTGCGTACTCACGCACGAGAATTATCTGGAACAATGCCGCGCCCTGACTGCCTGGTACCCCTTTTGGCCGGGGGTTCGTTACCTGAGCATTCTCCCGACGAATCACGCAATCGATTTTATGGTCGGCTTCATCGGCCCGTTCGTGTGTGGCGCCTGCGTCGTTCACCTGCGCACGCTTCGTCCCGAGTTCGTGCGCGACGCCTTCGCGCGCTACCAGATTACCTACGTCACCCTGGTTCCGATGATCCTCAAGAATCTGGAGAAGGGACTGCGGGCGAAATTCGATGCCCTTTCAGCGCCGAAGCGATTCTTCCTCAACCGCATGATTGCGCTGAACAAGCTGTTCACCCGGCGCCAACCACGGGTCAAGCTCAGCAGGCGCCTTTTGCCCCAAGTCCACGAGGCCTTTGGCGGTGAGTTGCTGGCGCTCATCACCGGTGGCGCCTTCATCGAGCCCTCTACGTTGCAGTTTTTTTATGATCTCGGTATTCCCGTCGCCAATGGCTATGGTTTGACCGAGGCCTGCACGGTGTTGACCGTGAACGATCTCAAGCCTTTTCGAGCGGACACCGTCGGCAAGCCCCTCCCCGGAGTCGAAATCAGAATTCTCAAGCCGGATCAGGACGGTATCGGGGAAGTGGCTGCACGCAGCGAAACCGTTATGTCGCACTATCTCGACGATGCGGAGCTTACCGCGCAAACCATCGTGGATGGCTGGCTGCTCACCGGTGACCTCGGGCGCTTCGACCCTGCCGGGCATCTGCAACTGTTCGGGCGAAAGAAGAACATGATCGTTACGGAAGGGGGCAAGAATATTTATCCCGAGGACATCGAGAACATGTTCGAGGGACTGCCGGTCAAGGAGTATTGCATTTTTGCGGCGAACTACATTTGGCCCGCGAAGAACCTGGGCAGGGAAACGCTGGTCCTCGCATTGCGGCTCGAATCTGGGCAGCAGTTCTCCCATGCCATCAGGCAGGAAGTCATGGAGCGCAATCGCCGGCTGCCCGATTTCAAACGTGTCGGTGGCTACCTGATCTGGGAAAAAGATTTCCCGCGTACCGCTTCCATGAAAATAAAGCGCGCGGAACTGGCCGCAGAAATCGGCAAACAACTCGAGCGGCAAAAGGCCGTGGTGGCGGTGTGAGCGAAGCGTTTCTGGCGATTGTCAACCCTGCCGCGGGGGGTGGCCGCTGCCGCAAGCTGCTGCCGCCTGCTCTGGAACGGCTACGCGCGGCTGGACTGCAGGTCGATGTGGTCGAAACGACTGCTCCGGGCCAGGCGAGCCAGATCGCTCGTGACGCTTACTCGCGCGGACGCCGGCAGTTTGTGGCGATCGGCGGGGATGGAACGTCGTATGAAATCGTCAATGGTTTGTTTCCCGATGCGCAAGCCGGCGAGCGGCCGATTCTCGGCTTTCTTCCCTTGGGCACGGGGAATTCTTTTCTTCGCGACTTCGGCCACCAGGATATCGAAGCCGCAACCCGCGCTCTCATTGCCGGGCGCACACGGCAAACAGATGTGCTGCGGCTAAAGCACAAGAGCGGGACCCTTTACTACATCAACTTGTTGAGCATGGGGTTTGCCGCCGACGTTGCCGTGATGCGCGCGCGCCGCTTCAACCGCTATGGTCAACTCGGATACCTGATTGCCATCTTCACTTGTCTGGCACGCCTCCGTCGGCGCGCCTTTCCGCTTCGCGTGGATGGGAAAGGAGATTTCGACCGCCGCCCCTGCCTCTTCCTCAGCTTTAATAACAGCAAGTTCACTGGCGGTACCATGATGATTGCTCCCAATGCGGAGGTGAATGACGGTCTAATCGAGTACGTGCGTTGGGGGCCAATCGGGCGTCCGGGGCTGATCCGTAATCTGCACACACTGTATGACGGAACCCATATCAAACATCCGCTGGCATCCCGCCAGGCCGCGCGCCAGATTGAGTTCCAGCTGGATGGTCCCATAGATGTCATGATCGATGGGGAAGTGCTTACCCTCGAGTGCCAGCACCTCGACGTGCTGCCCTCCGCGCTGACAGTCGTGGTATAAAAACATTCGTGGCCAAGAACATTAAAAGAGACCAGGCGAGCGCTGCCGAATCGGAAGTCGCGTCCGAAGGTCGCGTCTCGGGCAAGAAAATCGTATTGGCAATCTTCGTCGTCGCGGCTTGTTTACTGCTGGCGATGATCCTCTATCGCCAGCAGCACCGCTACGACAGTTTCGCCAAATGTCTAACCGACCGGCACGTGCTCATGTATGGCGCTTACTGGTGTCCCCACTGCGCTGAGCAGAAAGAGAAGTTTGGCGCTTCGTTCAAATACGCCCCTTACGTTGAATGCGGTATTCCCGGCAACACCCGTGGCGAACAGCAGGTGTGCAAAGATGCCGGCATTAGACATTTTCCGACCTGGCAATTCCCCCCCGTGGGCGAGCGTGTTGAACAAGTTCTTTCGCTGGATTCATTGAGTGACCGCACTGGATGCCCGTTGCCATGAATAGCGCGGCGCGACGCCTGCTGCTGGTGATTGCAGTGCTCGCCGTCGCCGGGATGGTCGTCTCCAGTGTTTCCCTGGTTCACCACTACGGTACTTCCAAATCGTCGTTCTGTGATTTGAGCGAGACCGTGAACTGCGACATCGTCAATCGCAGCGAGTATTCCACCTTGCTCGGAGTTCCGGTGGCTCTCATTGGCGTGCTCGGATACCTGGCCTTATTTGTGCTGGCGACGTTTTACCGCGGAAACGTGACGACGCCCAGGCTGCTGTTCTGGGGAGCTAGTGCAGGATTGGGATTCGCGTTGTATCTGACCTACATCGAAGGCTTCGTGCTCTCGACCTGGTGCATTCTGTGCTTATCTTCGCTGGGAGCCATTTCCGTAATCACAGTACTCTCTTTCCTGCTGCTGGTCGTCTCCAAGAAGAAAGGAGCACCAGCCGCTTAGGGGTGCTCCTTCGTGTTCCTTGCTGCCTTTCTGCTGAGGTCTCTCCCGTTACCAGATGGGCTTGCCCTGCGGATCGCGGAAAACGAAATCATCGTTGCCGCGTTTCACTTCGCGGGCCAGAATCGCTTCGGCGCCTTCGAAATCCACCTTGGACCCGGTCACTTCGACTTCATCGCCTTTATTGAACACCAGTTCGTAACTCTTCACGAACTTCGTGCTGGCGAGGTGAACCTCGACGATCTTGCCGTCGGACAGCTTGAGCATGAAGTGCGATCCCAGGCCGCCGCTGATGGGGCATTGCCGGTCATGTACTTCGTCAATCACACCCTTGAACTTCGCTTCCGTGGAGACGTCGTACTTGGGAACAGATGCGTTGCCCGCTTTCTGAGCCATCGCCTGGCCCAGCATTGCAAAGGCGAATGCGAGCACCAGAATTACCGCCTGCCAGGTTTTCATGGACTTCTCCTTCCCGCGGGTCCGGTACACGACCCCTGGCTATGTCTGGATTATGACCCTGCGGCTCCGCGCACTATGTGAGGCACGTCACAGGGAGAGGTGACGTAAGTCTCAGGCCGCCAGCGGAATCAGCAGGTTACCGGGCGGAGGAATCATCTGCTGCAATCCCGCCGTAGCCGGAGGAACGGAAGCGAGCCTTACCTGGAACTGAAAAGATGACCCAACTTGGCCTTCTTGGTGCGCAAGTAGTCTTCCGCATGAAGCGTCGGAGAAACTTCGCAGGGCACACGCTCGACCACCTTCACGCCGGCGTTTTCGAGGGCAGCAACTTTGTCCGGATTATTCGATAAGAGGCGGACTTGTTGAACGCCAAGCGCCTTCAGGATCTGCGCCGGCAGAGCGAACTCCCGGTGGTCCGCTTTGAAACCGAGCCGTTCGTTAGCCTCGACCGTATCCAGCCCGGCGTCCTGAAGTTCGTACGCCTGCAGTTTGGCCATCAGCCCGATGCCGCGACCTTCCTGCTGTTCGTAGATGAGCACCCCGGTTCCGGCCTCCGCGATCATGGCGAGGGCCATCTCCAGTTGCTGGCGGCAGTCGCAACGCAGCGATCCGAAGACATCGCCGGTAAGGCATTGCGAATGAATGCGAACGAGGGGGGCGGTCGAGTGTATGTCCCCCATGACGAGAGCGACCGCGGTTTCGAGCCTGCGCGGGGAACTGTCGCCGAACTCGCCTTCAAATCCCAGAATCTGGAATCGGCCCCAGCGGGTCGGGAAATCCGCGGTGGCCAGTTTGCGAATCGTGTCTTGGGGATTCACATTTTCATTATAGTCGGCGACAGACGCAGACAAAATTCACCGCAAAGGGCACGCAGGATCACGAAGCGGTATGACGGTCGAGGCGGCCGTGGCTACGTGATTCGGGACGCCCCAGCCTGGAGCCGGTTTGGCTAGAAGCTGATCTTCAGAATCTGGCCATTGTTTCCGACAAACCATCCCGCCTTGGGATTGGCAAATGCCACTGCCCAGAAGCCGCTGGCGTTAGGCAGGGCGAACCAGGTACTGCCCTCGTCGGGAGTCCAGGCTGCGGATCCTGAACTGAAGTTGGGCGCCGTCTCGGCTGTCACTACAACGGTCCTTTCGAGATTCTGCCCCCCTTCCGTGCCATGACCGTGCACGTAGCTCAGGCAAAAGATAGTTCCGGGCGTGGGTGGTTTCGTGGTTAAGGTCCAGGTTTTGCCGCCATCCTCGGAAGTTGCGGCATCGGCGGAATCATTGGAGGCCAGGTCGCCACCAGCTACCATGCCATCGGAGGGATTTCGGAAGGCCACAGTAACTGCACCTGCGCTTGGCGAACTGACGAGCGGAGTGTCATAAGCGTTCCAGCTGTTGCCGCCATCCCGAGTTGCCAGGATCCTCGCGATGGTTGACGCGCCGGTCGCAATCCACGCATTTGTTTGTCCCTGGGTTGCGATGCAGGTTCCACTCGCGGCAAACGACGCTTCCCCCGGCAGAGCCGGTGGCATATTGCCGGCGATCGATTGCCACGTCAGTCCATTCAGAGTGCGAATGTCGGGGAATACTCCGTTGACCGAATCGCTGTGCGTAACGCCGCGGTCGGGAGTCCAGAAGGCGAAGCAATCGTAGAACGCGCCCGTGGTCTGATTGGTGAACTCGATGTGCCAGTGCGCGCCGCCATCGACGGTTTTATAAATCCGGAAATCTTTCGGGCCACCTTGTCCAATGGACATCAGATACGCGATCTTGTCGCTTACGCCCTGGACATCGCGGAATTGCAGATGCTCGGCGCCGGGAACAACCGCGGCCTTCCAGTGCGCTCCGCCGTCGGTCGTAACCACGTAGGTGCCGCCAGTTCCGGCTGCCCACACCACACGCGAGTTCACCGGGCTGACCGAGATCAGCAGTTGTGTGGTGCCGCTGTTCTGGGGCGTCAACGTCGGTTGCTGCACCGCGAATGCTGATGGAAGAAGCGCAACGACGATAACGACGATCTGGTAAAGAGCTGATGAGGGTTTCAGCATGGCAACATCTCCGAAAGGGAAGCTGGAATCTGCAGTGGTGCGGCAGTATAGGCCGGGCTGAGAAGCCTGTCAAATATGGGATTCCACTCGCAGTCCCGCACCTCGACGCGCAACGGGGATTCAGTTGCGCGGTGTGGATGCAACCAAAAAGGCTACCCTTCGGACGCGATGCGGCAGCGGTTTTCGTGCGCTTTTGTGATAGCTTATGCGATCAGGCGAGGTATGAGTACATTTCCTCTCAGGATTCAGCCGTCCTCGATCGAGCACATGCGCAAGCTCGCAGGTGGCGGATATCTGTATGCCTTGCTCGATGCCTATGACGCGCCTGCCGTTCCCGCCAAGGTTCAGGAATTGGGAGCCGAGAAAGCACTCTCCCTATTTGTCGGCGAAGCCGAAAGGAAGTATTGGGCGTTGGCGCCTTATGTCATCTGCGTAGATGAAGCAACTCTCGCGTGGATGAAACACACCCTGTGGAACGGCGTGAGCGGAGTCTTCCTAATGTCGAAGTCGGGCCTGGAAACGCTTCGCACACACCTTCGCCGATTTCTGATTGTGCAACTGCCCGACGGGGAACGCTGGTTCTTCCGATACTACGATCCCAGAATCCTGAAATTTTATCTGGAGAACTGCCGGGCCGACGAGCTGGAGATTTTTTTTGGTCCGGTGCGCGGATTCGGAGTCCCCGATCAACACGGGGATCAGATCATCATCCTGCATATGCCGGGAGACAGTTCCAGCACATGGTCCGCTTCTGCGACTGCTTCGCCCTGGCACATGAGTCGAGAACAATACGACGCACTTACCGGTGCCTCCCGCGAGGAACTGGGAGATCGAATCGCGCACCACCTGGAAAAACTCTCCCCCCAACGCTATGCCGGGCTCGGCCAGGCAGAAGTGAGTCAGTTGGTGCGATACGGTCTTAACAAAGCCGCGAGCTATGGTTTGAATCGCGAGACTGATCTGCGCTCTTTTGTAGAACTGATCTTTGCCTTCGGTCCCGACTTCGATGAAAACCCCACTTTTCCCTGGGCTCGCGCCATCCTGCAAGATGTGAGCCTCGCCGACCCCAGCGCGCGCCTGGCACGCCTTCTGGAGCGCGCCAGGCATGCTGCGGCCACGGCCTCGGGTGCCACCGCCCTGTAAGCGTTCCCGTCCCAATAGTTTGTAAGTAGCTGAATTTGCGCGGCTTGAACTAGCGCTTGCACAAAAACGGGAAACAGGACCGCAGCCTCGCATGTTAGTACTTCACTTTCCAGCCAAAATAGTTGATTATTTTCTCGCCTTCCCCCGTTTCCCCAGAGGTGGGTCCCATGGCGGCGTCCCCGCTACCACAAAGACTGGCAGGGCGGTACGAAATCAGACAGATTTTAGGGCAGGGCGGTATGGGGTTGGTGTACCGCGCCTACGACACCGTAGTCCGCCGCGAGGTCGCGCTCAAGACGCTGCGCGATGCACCCGACCCTGCTGCCCTGCAACTGTTCTACAAGGAGTGCGACGTACTCGCCTCCATGTCCCATCCCAACATCGTCGAGATTTTCGACATTGGCGAATTGGAAGACGGCGGCAAGGCGAAGCCGTACTTTGTCATGCCGCTCTTGCCCGGGACCACGCTCGAGTCTTTGATCGGCAATGCCAGCCACCGCTTGACCGTGGAGCGCACTGTCGAAATTCTTAGCCAGACCTGCCGCGGGTTGCAAGCTGCTCATGAACGCGGCCTGGTTCACCGCGATCTGAAGCCCAGCAATATCTTCGTCATGGATGATGACTCGGTGAAGATCATCGACTTCGGCGTCGCCCATATTGCCGATCGCCAGTCCACCATGGGACAGAAGGGCACTCTGCTCTACATGTCGCCCGAGCAGATCCAGATGAAGCCCTTGTCGGCCTTGTCCGACATTTTTTCGCTGAGCGTGGTTTGCTACGAGGCTCTCACCGGCCGCCAACCCTTCCGCCGCCCGAAAGTGGAGGAAATCGCTACCGCCATCCTGGAATTTGTTCCTCCTCCGGCCTCGGAATTGAATGCTGCCGTCAACGACAGCGTCAGCCGGGTGGTCCACAAAGGCATGGCCAAGCAGCCCTGGCACCGATTTTCTATGGCGCGCGATTTTGCCGACGCGCTCAACAAAGCCCTGCGCAATCAGCCTATCGAATTTTTCGATCCGGTGCGGCTCCGCCCGCGGCTGGAACGCGCCACCAAGGCCATGGAAGCGGGCGACTACCAGTTCGTCGCCGAGATCCTGGGGGAACTGGAAGCCGAAGGTCACCTCGAACCCACAATTGTAAGCTTGCGAAAACAGCTCGATGCCGCTGTCCGCCAGAAGACTATTGCCAAACTTCTGGAAAGCGCCAATACCCGGCTGGAAGAAAGCGAAGATCCCCTGGCGCTGCAGAAGATCGAAGAGGTGTTGCAGCTGGATCCGGGCAATATCACCGCTCTGGCGATGAAGAGCAAGATCGAGAATCGCCGCAGCGAGCGCCAAATCGAGAGCTGGTACCGGCTCGCCAGCCAGCACATCGAAAATCACTCTTACGTGCATGCCCGGGAAGCGTTGGAGAATGTTTTGCAGCTGAAACCCAACGAGGCGCGGGCCTTGCAGCTGTTGGCGGAAATCGATCGCCAGCAGAGTGAATACAACAGCCTGCGGCAACAGAAAGTCGACCTTTATCGCGGCGCCCTGGATGCCTGGGACCGCGGCGAGGTCAGCACGGCCTTGACCAAGCTCGGGCTGGTTATCGAACTCGACCGCAAAGCTCCCGATTATTCCAATCCCGAGCGCAGCGCCACCTATCAGAATTTTTACGAAAAAGTCCGTTGCGAACACGATGCCATCAACAGCGCCTACGCGGAAGGCCGGAAGTATCTGGAGGACCGCAATGCCGCCAAGGCGTTGACCGTCTGCGAAACGTTCCTCGCGAAGTATCCCAACAACGCTTTATTCCGCGCTCTCAAGTTCGATGCCGAAGAACAGCAACGCCAGGACGTGTCGGCATTCATCGCGTCCGTCGATCGCCAAGCCGAGGCCGAGCCGGATTTGGACAGGCGTGTCGGCATTCTGAAAGATGCACTCGCGCGCTGCCCCGGAGAGGCTCATTTCGAACGTGCACTCAGGCTGGTCCAGGACAAGCGCGACCTCGTCAATTCCATCGTGGCCCGCGCTCACCTGCACGAAGAGCAGGGGCTCTTCAGCGAGGCGTTAAGCGATTGGGAGGTATTGCGCACCATCTATGGCCAATATCCCGGGTTGAGCTTCGAATTGGAGCGCCTGCAGAAGCGGCGTGAACAGCAGACCCGCATCGACGCCAAATCGCGCTGGACGCAGCAAATCGACGGCACCCTGCACGCCGGCGAATATAAGCGGGCTTTGCAATTGCTGCAGGAGGCCATGACCGAGTTCCCCGACGATGCCGAGCTTCGCGAAATGTGCAGCCTGGCGCAGTCCGGAGCGCAGCGCACCGCCGAAGTTGAGCGGCTTATCTCGACCGGCCAAGCTCTTTGCGGCAACGGCCAATTCGATGAGGGTATCGGATTTCTGCGGCAGGCGGCTAAGCTTGACGAGCACAGTTCGCTGGCTCGCGCCGTGTTGGCCAGCGCGCTGGTGGAGGAGTCCCGCTCGCTCCTGGAGACGGATTGGCGCCGCGCCGAGGACATGGTTCAGGAGGCGCTCACCCTGAACCCCGGTCATGCGCAGGCGAAGAATCTGCGCACCCTGATCCTGGATCGGAAGAAGGAAGAATTTGTCAGCGAATGTGTAGCGCAGGCGCGGCGGCTGCTGTCGGTGTCCGATGCGCACGGCGCTTTGGCGTGTGTCGAAGAGGGCCTGCGCACCTACACCTTCGATCCCCGCCTCATTCAAGTAAGGGATGCCCTGCGGCGCCGGTTATCGGGACCGGACGGAGAGCACGAGCAACCGGACACTTCGCCAGCTCCGGGGCCCGATGGGGATGGCAAATCTCCCGCCAGGAAGAGTGTGCTTCCGGTGGAGATGCCGGAGAGATATCCGTCACCAGGTCCATTGAGTACCGTTTCAGATGTTCCTCGCCCGGCGATCAACCGCGCCGGAGACGCTCCGCATGCCACGCTTTTATTTTCCCCGCCTGGCGCTGCCGGTGGCTTAAGTCCCGCGGCCGGACCGGCGGTGGTCCTGGCAGAAGCCGAAGAAACCGAGCAGGGAACTACCGTTGAGCAGACAGAGAAAACTTCGTTGGCCTCCCGAATGCGGCTGGCAGAACGGTTCTCTCAGCTTTCGATCTGGATCACTGGGCACGCTCACTCGCTCGTAGGATACGTACGGTCCACCGCGCCAGCTCTAGCCGCGCGGGTTCGGCCGCGCGCTAAGCTCATTGGACTGGTCACAGGCGTCGTTGTTGTATTGATCGCGGGCAGTGTGGTCGCGGTGAAATATGGACACAGAACTAAGCCGAAGCCCGTGGTCGTCGCCTCAGTAGCGATCAGTATTCATACCAACCCGCCAGGCGCTGCCATTCGCGTCAACAACGAGCTGCGTGGCAACTCCGACCTGCAGCTCGAGGTCAAGCCTGGTACCTACCGCATCGAAGCCGCCATGGACGGCTACGAACCCTTTGCGAACGACTTCGAGGTCAAGAGTGGAAGTCCTGCCCCCATTAACCTTGATTTGAAGCCGGCTGCCACGGTCGTGCGCGTCATTAGCGATTCCGAAGCGGGCAAGGTGTGGCTCGATGACAATGCCCCTATTGGATCGCAAGAAGCGAAGTGGAGCCTGGAGAATCCCGCGGGCAAGCAGCACACGGTGAAATATGCCGGCCCCGACGGACGTGCTTCCTTCACTTTTACCGACGCGCCCGCCGCGCTACCTGAGATCGCGTCATCACTCAAGTCCAGCGGCTTGCATGCCATCCTCGTCACCGCTCTGGGATCGCGTGCTCGCCTCTATTGCAGTTGTGCGCCCGCAAAGCTCAGCGTAGATGGCCAGAGTACGATCGATCTTCTCGACTCCGGTGTGGATTTGCAAAATCTCTCGGCTGGATCCCACCATGTCATCATTCAGCAGGCAAAAGATGAACATGCGGTTGACGTCGAAGCCGGTCCAGCCCCCACGCTCAGCGCCTACCTGCAATCCGACCAGAATATCGGCAGTCTTTTAATTATCACCGGCGAAGATAAAGTCCAGGTTTTCATCAACGGAACCCCCTATAAGCGACTGACGCGCGACGGCCGTCTCCGCATTCCCAGCCTCGAGTTGAAAGAATACGTGATTCGGGTCAGCAAAGAGGGATTTCAGGAGGTTCCCGAGCAACGCGTGCAAGTGGCCAAGGGAGAACAAGCGCGGCTCACCTTCAAGCTGCAACCCCTGCCTCACCAGGCCACGTTGACCGTGCAGGGCGGAATACCCGGAACCGAAGTGCTGGTCGACCACGCCTCTGCCGGTACGGTTCAACCCGATGGAAGTTTTCGTCTGCCCGGCGTATCTCTCGGTGAGCATGTAGTCGAACTCCGAAAAGATGGTTTCAAGTCCAAGCAGCTGCACGAGAAGTTTAGCTCCGGGCAGAACGTCGTCATAAGTGAGGGCGACGCCCGGCTGGAAGCACTGCCGGGAGAGATCACTATCAGCTTTTTGCCCTCCGATGCCGATGTGACCATCACCAAGTCGGGTGAAGCCCCCCGCAAGGTAACCAGTGGAACCGCAATCTCGCTGCCTGCTGGAACCTACACGGTCACGGCGCGAAGCGGCAGCATCGTAAAGTCGATTGCCGTCGAAGTCGTAGCAGGCCAGTCGCAATCGCGAACCATCTCGTTGCTGCCCGGCGGCATGGAGGATTGGGATGCACCGCCGGGTGCGTGGCGCTCCGAAAATAACGTCTACGTTCGCCGCGGCGGAAATTTCATTCTCTACAAAACCCCGCCCCTGGGCACGCTGGTCTTTTCCGCCATGCTGCGCAAGGGCCACCGCCTGCAATGGGTGCTGAACTACAAAGACGACAAAAATTATGAGTTGTACCAGATGGACGACGACTTTTTGTATCGCGGCGAGATGCAGAACGGGCAAGTTTCAACGACTATGAAAATCCCGTATAAGTCCGACAATAAGAAGTTTCGAACTTTCCAGATTCACGTCTCCACGCACCAGATTACGACCGATATCCAGCAAAATAACAACTGGAAGACGTTGGATATTTATCAGACCGATGCCGAGGTTTCCGCGGGTAGGTTCGGCTTCCTGATTCCGGGGAAGGATGAAGTCGCCCTCTCCAATTTCAGCCACTATGGGGGAGCTGGGCAGTAGTTCCCCTCGAAATTAAATAAATTCTTGTCCTAGACACCCCTGACGCGTGAATGTAAGATATGTTCCCCAGGATGGCTCTGCCCCAGGAGCCACAGCAAGATCCCACCTTCTCTGGCGGGGGGACATCATGAATTACTCACCAGCCCGTCTTACGGTCCGCCGTGGTACCTTTTCTGCGTGCCTCAAACTCGCTACCGTAGTTCTGCTGGCTTTCGTCTGCAGTGCCTGTGGCAGCAAGCCTGTGGCCAAGCTGCCGCCGCCACCGCCTCCGCCTGTCCCCACAGCCACAGTTGAGGCTGCTCCTTCCACCTTGCAGCCGGGGCAGAGTGCGGTTCTGACCTGGAAGACGGAGAATGCCACCGACATCAAGTTAGAACCCATCGGCACTGTTGAGGCGAGCGGTTCGAAAACTGTGACCCCTTCCGATTCCGTCACCTATCGAATCGTCGCAAAGGGTCCGGGCGGACAGCAGGAGGCATCGGTCCGCGTCACTGTGATGCCCGCGGCAACCGCAGCGCCCAAGGCAGAAGATGAGCTATTTTCCGCGGCCAGCGCTCGCCAGGATGTGTTCTTTGATACGGACGAATATTCTGTTCGTGCCGACCAGGAGCCCACGGTCGTAAGTGACGCATCTTTCCTTAAGGCGCATCCGGATCTGCATGTGCTTATCGAAGGCCACTGCGACGAGTTAGGCTCGATTGAATACAATCTCGCTCTTGGCGAAAGCCGCGCCCAGACGGTGAAGAGCATGCTCGTCAAAGCTGGCATCAGCCCTATGCGCATTGCTACCATTAGCTATGGCAAGGAGCGTCCGTTCTGCCGGGAAGAATCCGACCAGTGTTATCGGCAAAACCGGCGCGCACATATAGTCCCAACAGCTGAGCCTTAAGTCGGATCGATTTCGGAGACATAGATACCAGTGCGGTACTTTTCCTCTCTCACAATTCTTGCGCTCGTTCTGTCGCTGTCAGCGCCGAACTCTCAGGCGTGGCAGGGAACCGTCGGCAGTGACGCATTTACCCAGGCGGTGGATGCGTATAACGCGAACCGGTTTACGGATGCGCAGAATTTGTTCTCCACCGTCACCGGAGCGCACGCGCAAGAGGCGAAGGCGTACCTGGATAAAATTAGATCGTACCGGGACGCTCTGGAAACAGCGCAGACCATGCTCAATCGCAGTCCCGACGAAATGGATAGCGGCAGCCTGCAGTTTGCGATTCGCCAGATTCAGCAAGCCATTGCTATCAAGCCGGATGGTCCTTATCATCCCGGCGATCTGCTGGCAAAAGCGAAAGCCCTGCAGGGCAAGGTCGCAGCCGCGGAGCAGGCAAGCGCTGCAAACCGCGACCAGGACTTCTGCCGTAAAGCGCTCGACGCGGCGAAAGCGCATCGCTACAAGGATGCAACGCGTCTCAGTTGTCTGGTTGCCAATGATAATCCCGGATTCGCATGTGGCGGCGACGAGGCTGTACACGTGTGTCAGCAAATGGAAGAGCTGGAAGCCAGCCATCCCGGCGGCGGCAGCGCTGAACCCCCGGCCCAAGTCGCCGCGTCCGATAAGTCTGACCAGTTTGAGAAAGCTCGCGCTGCCTACGAGGCCAATGACTTCGATCAAGCAAAGAAGTTGTTTCAGCGTGTCACGGGTGATCAAAAGCCGGAGGCAGGTGAATACCTCGACAAAATCGAGCGCTATCGGGTCGCCATGGAGCACGCCGCCAAACTGCTGCGCGCGGCCGATTATCAGGACGCTCGGTTAGCTTACCGGGAAGCGGCAGGTATTAAGCCAGGGGGACCGGGGAAGCCCGAAGAGCAGGCCGCCATCGTCGATCTGCAGCAGGGGATCGATGAGTTCTACTCCGGGCACTATGCTGAGGCGCAACAATATCTCTCGACTTACAACCAGGAGAACCCACAAAAGCCGGATCTGGCTCACTTCTATGCGGGAGCCAGTAAGTTGGCGCAGTTCTATCTTAATGGAGGTCAGGACACCAGCCTACATGATGGCGCGCTCGACGAATTCCGGCAAGCCAGGAAAGCCGGATTTTCACCCCACGGCCAACCGGTTTCACCAAAGATATTATCTGCTTACCAGGAAGCTGCTGATTAGTGTCTCACTGGGCCGAGGATGGCGCGCCCACGATCTTGGCGATATCGGGTTTCGCAAAGACCACGAAATAAGACTGCCCACCCTCTTGCGGCACTTGAATCGGGACCTTTTTGGTTTCCCCGCCCGGGCCGCTAACGCTCACATCGTATTCGCCGGCGGGAAGTGACAGTCGCAGCGGAGTCACCTCGTCTGGCCGAATCACTGATTGGTCTGTCCGCGACACAATCGAGATTACTTTTCCCCAGGGTTCCGCATTGATTTCGGCATACGTGTCCCGATGCACGGGCGTCTGCGTTGTGGACTCTTGCGCAACCGGGTGGGCCTTGGGAACGTTGTTACTGGAAACGTGAATCCAGTACCAGGCGCCCACCGCTACTACAACCGCCAATGCACCCGCTAGCATGAAACCGCGACGGCCACTCGGAGGTGGTGGAAGAAATTCCCGCAGCTCTTCCGGAATCGCCGTCTCGTCTGTGGCGGTAGAGTTCCAGGAATCCCTCGTGCCAGCGAACCGATCGGCAGGCAAGGCTGCAGGTTCTTCGGGCGGCGCGGGAGATCGAAAAACCTCTGTAGCGCTGAATCGCTCCGGGCGCTGATCGGGCGCAGCGGGCGGGGGAACGGGAGCTCTATTTACTTGTAGATCATCGGCCCTGGGATCGCCTTCCAGGTCCCGACTTAGAGCTTCAAACTTCAGGCGCAGATCCTGGGGAACCCGCAGCGCCGACCCCATGGCGCCTACCAGCGCTTCTCTGGCTTCCTGCCGCTGATTTAGGAACAGGAACATGCGCGCATCCGCCATTGCTTTTTCGACAACGTTAATCGCCACGGCCGCCTGCTTTGCCTCAGTAGCAGCCTGATCCTTCCGGGACTGTTCCTGAATCTGTTTGGCGATGTTCTCGCCCAGCATGCGGCCCCGCGTGTCGAGTGCGCGCACGGCCAAGGCATCTTCGATGGCTCTCTTCGCCTGCTCCAATGCGCCCGCGTTCAGTGCCGCGGCAGCACGATCGAGGGCGCGGTTATAGTTCTGAACTGTGTGCTGTTCTTCTTGGACATTTTCGCGCAGATGCTGGAGGCCGGTGTCGTCGGGCTGCGCCTGCAATGCCTCATCCACCAAGGCCAGAGCGGTATCCAGGCGCTTATCTTTGAAGGCCTCCTCAGCCTGCGAACGCAATTCCAGCGCCGCCTGTTTGCGTTTCAGAGCCTCGATTTCTTTCTGCACATCGGCGAGGCGCTGCTTCCCGGTAGCATTGTCCGGATCCAGCGCCAGCGCCTGCGTTAAAGCCTTCAGGGCAGCATCGAAGTTGCGAGCCTTCACCTGCTGGTCGGCCTGATCCAGATACAGAGCCACTTGTTCTCGAGAAAGCTGTTGCTGAAGGCGCCGGAGGTCGAACCCGAATTCCTCGGCCGAGGAATACCGGTCCTCGCGCCGCTTGGCCAAAGCACGCTGCACGATGGGTTCGAGTTCCGGCGGGACTGTATTCAGATACTTGCCCAGGGGCGGCGCCGGCTCGTTCACAATCTTCAGCAAGGTGGAACCGGTGTCCTGCCCTTCGAAAGGCAGCGCTCCCGTCAGCAACTGGAAAAGCACTATGCCCGCCGAGAAGATGTCCGTCCGGCAGTCCAGTTCCGCGGTGCCATTCAGTTGTTCGGGAGACATATAAAAGATGCTCCCCATTACCAGCCCGGTACGCGTGAGCCGGTTTCCGCCCACATGAGCGATGCCGAAATCCACGATCTTAGCAGTGCCGTCATCGAGAGCCACGATGTTTGCCGGCTTGATGTCGCGGTGCACGATACCGCGGCTGTGGGCAAAGCTCAGGCCACGGCACACCTGGACCATGATGTTCAGCTTTTCTGGAATGGACAAGTCTTTGTCGGCGATGATGGCGTCTAAGCCTCGGCCCTCGAGATATTCCATCACCAGGTAGGGATATCCCTCCTGATCGCCCAGTTCATACAAGGTAACGATGTTCTGGTGTTGCAGGCTCCCGGTATATTTCGCTTCCCGGTAGAACCGGGCCAGGGCGTCGCCCTGGTCAAATGCCGAGGTCAGAACCTTGATGGCGACCCACCGTCCAATGCGGGGGTCAACCGCCTTGTAGACGACTCCCATTCCGCCCCGGCCGATGACCGACAGAATTTCATAGCGCCCAATGTGAGTAGGATTTGCTGCCGTTGTAGCCATGGGGCCGAACTCAAAACTGACCGGTGAACCGTGGGCGAGCCGAGGGGGTTGCCACCCACTAACCCTTCAGAGGCTACCAGCCTAGCACAGTTAAGAGCAAGGTGGTTGGGTCTGCCGCGAGCCTTCTGGTGCGAAAGGGGGGACTCGAACCCCCACGGTTTTACCCGCCAGATCCTAAGTTCCTATCGAGCTTGGAATCAACAACTTACGAGCAGTTGCTAGCGAAGATTATGAATTGCGACAAGTCATTATGGAGTAATTGTTTACGCGCGGTTTCCATAGACGTTTCGCCCACTCCGTAACACTCGGTAGGGTTTGCTGGTAGGCACAAAATTGGGCACAGCGGCACCGGGATAAAGATCAGAACTCGTTATGGGAGATTACTTCTTGCGGGCTGCCTTCCACTTCCGCCATCTCGCCCGCTGCGCCGCAGCTATGCGGGCTCGAGCCGCAGGTGAGAGATGCCGGCTGCCACCTCGCCTTCCGCGGCGCTCGGTTCCTGATAAACAGGGCAAGGCAGCAATCGTGGGGTCATCAGCCACGAGAAGCCTTATCAACAGCTAACGCATGATTTCGTACGCTCGCCTGCTGCGCCTTCGCCCAGCTTCGATCCGTGCTTCCCATTGTTGAAAACGATCAGGGAACGGGAGTATTCTCCCGCAGGTCCGAGGATGTGCCCCATGGCATTCGCTCAAACTGATGACGGAACGCGTATCGCCTATGAGAGCCACGGCAGTGGCGCCTTGAAGATTATTCTCCTGCATGGCTGGGGTGGATCAGCTTCCTACTGGCGCGATCTGGTCAGCTACTTAAATTTGGAAGGTCTGCAACTCATTGCGCCGAGCTATCGCGGGCACGGCGATTCGGACAAACCCACACAGGGTTATACGCTGGATGGATTCATCAAGGATGTGCTCGCGGCTGCCGATGCTGCGGGAGCACAGCACTTTGTACTGGTCGGCTTCAGCATGAGCGGCAAGTTTGCTCAGTGCGTTGCTGCCGTTCACCCGGAGCGCGTGCTTGGACTCGTGCTCATCGCCCCGGTTCCAGCCAGCGAGTTTCCGGTTCCTGCCGACATGGCGAAGGCATGGTGCGATACACAGAGGGATCGAGAAGCCGCTTTTAACACCATCCTCGCGCCGTTCACAAGAATTGCGGTCAAACGTGAACTCACCGAATTGTTTTTAGATGACTTCGCCAAAGCTGCTCGCATCGCCTTGGAAGAGACACTGAACATGTGTGCGGTCTCATTTGTCGAGGAGGCGAACAAGATTCGGGTTCCCACGCTGGTGATAGCGGGAAGCTATGATCCGCTGCTGACGCCGGACATACTGAAAACGACAATAATGTCCCAACTCGCGGGGGTAAGGATGGTCGCGCTGCCGTGCGGGCATGAAATCCCTCAGGAGATGCCGGAGCAGACGGCCGCACTACTGGAAGCATTCCTCTCTGGCATGGGGCATACTTTCCGTCCAGAAGCGGCCGCTGCTTGAAACTCTATTTGCAAGAACAACCACTAAGAGCCGCGACTTTTCACGCTGAGTGCGATTGCGGGCGCACAACGGATCCCACGTTTATGATGTCTGGCCCGAGGTAAACCCCATGTCGAAGCCACTCAAACGTCAGCTTTCTGCACTCTTTTGTCGGTACTCATTGTGCGTTCCGGGGGTGCTGATGTTGTTGTCATTCTGGGCATTACCCGCACAATCGCAAAGCCAGCCTGTGCGCGTGATCGCCTTCGGCGCACACCCTGATGACTGCGATCTCGGTGCCGGAGGGCTCGCCACCAAGTATGCATCGCTCGGCGATAAGGTGAAGTTTGTTTCGTTAACCAATGGCGATGCTGGTCATCAGTTGCAACACGGGGAGGAACTCGCCAAGCGCCGCCGTGCCGAAGCGCAGGAAGCGGGGCGTCGCATCGGTATCGAATACGAGGTGCTCGATAACCACGATGGCAAGCTCTTGCCCACGCTCGACGTTCGCGAACAGGTTATCCGCGAGATTCGCCAATGGAAGGCCGACATCGTCATTGCACCACGCCCGAATGACTACCATCCCGATCACCGATATACGGGAGTTTTGGTACAGGATGCCTCGTACATGGTGATCGTGCCGGATTTGGTGACGGATACGCCGCCGCTAAAGCACAATCCGGTTTTCCTCTATTACAGCGACCGGTTTACGCGCCCGCAGCCCTTTCGTCCCGACATCGTGGTATCGATCGACGACGTTTTCGAGAAGAAGATCAACATGCTGGATGCCCACACTTCGCAATTTTATGAGTGGTTGCCGTGGACGACGGGACAGTTGGAGCAGGTGCCAAAAGATCCCATGGAGCGCAAGAAGTGGCTGTCCTCGCAAATAGCGGAAAGGAGCAGAGTACAGCCTGACTGGCGCGAGGCATTAGAGAAACGCTACGGTGCGCAAGCAGGCGGTATTCAGCATGCGGAGGCCTTCGAGATCACTGAATACGGGCATCAGCCCAGCGAGGAAGAGAATCGCAGGCTGTTCCCATTCCTTTCGGAGACGACGACAGTACCTTAAAATATTAGGAGATAGCTCAATCACCCTGCCGCAAGGCGCCACACTCCTTCACCTTTCCATCGATCGCCACCGCAACGAAGCGGCGAGTCTGCCTATCCAGAAACTGGACGATCTGATGCCCTGTCCGAGCGAGCCGTCCCCAGCGGCTGGGCTTTTCTGGGTTCTGCTCAATCGCGTCGTACTCGCGGCCATTCATCTGGAACGATAAGCCTACCAAGGGCTTACGCTGCGGCGCACAGGGATTCTTCAACCCTGCAACGTGCATCGTCATGGTCGAATTTCACAGTGTGTTCGTGAATAATATGGCGGTTGCGCGAACTGCGGAATAGTCCCCTTCCGGCAGGTGAGGGCGCAGCTCAAGCAGATGGCCGAGCTCACTGAGATCGAGTCTTGGCAGGAACAGTTGTTTTCATCCGAAGCCCCGAACGAATGATGTAGATACTCCCGGAGGTCGCATCGGACGATCCAACCTGAAGAACGCAAGTGTGGCACCGGTATGCAAAACTAATCGGTATGCGATTGAGGTCTTCAGGCGGGATCACCTCGAGCGTGATGGTCCTGAATGCTTCCATCGCGTGTATGTTGGTGAAGGGCGCGAACCGCACGGTTTCGCCCCATCCCTTCATGCGGGCGAACCTCTCTGGCTCCTTGGCGAACTTGCATCTGTCGCAGATGCGCAGGTTGATCTCGCCATCGGTCGCGTCCACTTCCGTCGGGTTCACCGCCGTGAGGTCCACGTGGACAGAGCCGTCGCTGTCGAGCGGGAGTGTCACTTGTTTGGACAGCACAGGCTTCGCGGGAGGGGGCGGGTTGGTGAACGGGAAGAACGTGAACGCCAGCTCCGCCTTCGGGCCTGGCGCCATCGCCTTCTGCGTCTTCAGCAGTTCCGCCTGCACCTCGGCCAGCTTCTTCTGCAGCTTCTCGGTCTTCACCTCGGCCTTGAGGTCGCCCACTTGGTCGGACATCCGCTTAGACCATTCGGTGAACAACTTCGTGTTTTCCTTCTGCGCCCCGTTGGCGGCGCGGGCCTCCGCCCGGAGGGCACTCATCTGTTGTTCCGCTTTTTCGTCGGCCTTTCTCTTTTCTGCCTGGTCATGCCGCAGGCTGACGATTGTTAACAGCCCCACAATGACGAACACTGTCGCCACCGTGTTTTTGAGCCATCGCTCCTTGTACTCGTGCCAGTTTTTTCTGATCTCGACGCCGCCCAGAATGATCGCGCCGAGAGCTAGGGCATACGGAACCACATTGAAGAACCAAGACATGATCCTTGCCACGAGTGTACTCCCGTGCCGCAAGCAACACTTAGTAAGTAGCCATCGGGTTGTTAGAATCAGGTTGTAAGCCATCCCAACATGATGAAGCAACTACCTGATATCGCGGCCTCTGTGGCATTCTGGGCATCCGTGGGGACCCTGTGGGGCGCCGCTGGCGCGTGGTTCACGTACGCTGGCGCGGCCAAAGAAGCGCGCCGCCAATTCCATGACGGCCTCATGAACCTGATTGCCGGGGTCGAGGCCGAGCTTGATTTGGTCAGTGCGTGGGCTAGTGGTGGAGAGGGAGACAAGGGATACCTGCTCTCGAAGACGCGGGTGCAACTCGTCAAAGAGCATCAAGACTGGTTTAACCCCAGCAGGATGATCTTCAAGTTCGACACGCCTGCACTCAGCAGCCTTACGAGCTCCCCGTACGCGAGGCCTGTTGGCGAACTCCTCCCCAGTTTCGTGCAGTTGAACCATGCTATCCGCCAACTGCTAGACTACATGGACCGCCTCCACGGGTTCGTCATGGGGTCCTTGGGCCTCTACCAGAGGGTCATGGAAAAGTTCGGAGCCAAAGACAATCCGCTGGCTCTCGCCGCCTCTCCGACGCCGATGGAGATTACGGTCCCGCTGGTGCACACGATTGAGTGGTCGCAGGACGAGAAGGTCTACATCAATCACATATTCATGATGAACGAGGGGATACATCAGAGAATCATCGGAAGCGAAGAAGGCCCTCCTGGATGTCTCTATCTCACGTTTCGAAAGGCGCGCAAGGAACTCGCAGACTTCAAGGCGAAGCACTTAACTCCGCAGAGAGCCCCCCGCTGGCATTGGGCATTGCATATTGTTGCGGGTTTCTTCGTCGTAAGCGGTATTTGGCAGGTGCTACGCTGGTACGGTGCTTGGCCTAAGGGCTGGTGAATCCTCTTGTTAATTCTTGCTCATCAGCTCCCGCTCGACCATCGCCATGCCGCCGCTTGGTCTCTTCGGGCGTCTCGCGCACGTAGTGGCTCACCGTCGTGGCGCGCAAGCGCTGGCGCAGCAGCCAATTCGAGCCGCGGTGCAGATTCCTAGTTCTGCTTGACACGCTTCGGCTCCCAGCGGTAGGCGCACTCTATACAAATCAGCGTACCGTCTCTCAAGATGTAGCCGTCCAGTGTTGGTCGATTGCAGCTGTCGCAAATAAAACCGATCTCGCGAGCTCTTTCAATTGCTGTGGGATCCATTTGCAGACTCCTTCTGCCGCATCCAGCGAGTCATCGCTGATCGCACCGTGCTGGCCGTTAGGAAAATGGCTGTCGGTTGCGGAGCTGTGGAGCGAGTCCACAGCTGCTCAAGATGCTTTCATCAAAATTGTACGTGCCGGTTGTTCAGAGAGCAACTCGGAGACGATGGCGCAGGGGGTCCGGGTAGTTAAAATAGGGGTAAGAATCTTCCGTCCTTATACTCCCATTGAAAATAAACGGCTTAGAGCTCGTGGTGTCCACCGAAGTGAAAGAAGTGACACCACGCGATTCGACTGCTACCGTTGGGGGAAAAGCGGTTTTTCTTCTCTGCTTGAACAAATCCAGTGCCGACTTTCAATCTAGCCATTTGTATCTGCCGCAGTAAACAGCACACCTAAGGAATTGCGTGCCGATTTCCATTTCGTCCATCTGCCCCCTTATCACATCAGCATGGGGGAGGGGCTACAGTTGCCTGCTCGGTACCGTTAAGTCAAACGTTGGCAACCGCAGCCCCAAGTCAACCAGAGAAAAACCGAGCAGAGCACGTGGCTGGATGTGCTCTCCCCCAAGAAGTACATTCAGCGACAGATGGGCACTCGGCAATCGGTCTGGTCCTAGCAGCCAAGGCGCAGCACTTGATACTACAAACCTTCGCTGATTGTCCATGAGTATTAATACTCCATTCTGCAATACGGATGCCTTTGTTACAGTAGTTCACCCCCAAGTGATATGACAAACCGAGCGCCTCCTCGCAGGAACAAAGAGTCATGTTCACTCGGAGGAAAGCCGATGGCTTGTAAGCGATGCTCTTCGGAATGCCAGAACAGATTCAGCGCAGAGATAAACATTCATTTCCCCGGCATTGAAGGCCTGACTATACCTACCATTTGGGTATTTCCAGAGATCGTAGTTTGCTTGGATTGCGGCTTCGCGGAGTTCTCTATTCCAGACACTGAGTTGCGTAGGCTTGCACAAGGCACTGACGGGGTAAGCCTTCAATAGCAAGCTTCTGCTACCGGAAATGAACAGCTGAATGCTCTACACAGATTTTTTTGGAACATGTTGCTGTGTCTGGAGCCTTGAAGAGCTTTTAGCGGATACGCGCAAAGAACACCAACGCTGTAGGTACTGGTGATTTTATTCCAGAGTTGTTCCAGCCCAATAGCCGCCTCGCCATTGCCCATGGTCCACAGGGGAGGATCACATTCTCCGCATATGGTGACACGGGGATGCTCTCCCTTCGCAGCATCCCCAGCGACTTTAATGAGATTGTCGACTGCGTGTAAGAATCGAGCTGGATCAGGAACGTCCTTGACCATGAATGTCGAGACCACCTCCGCTGCGTCCAACGCGATATATCTGCCCTCTTCAATAGCAGCCGCTACATCTAAGCCATAGGCTTGCAGTCTTGGAAGAAGACCCTCCCGGTGTGACTCGGTGGCGATAACGATACTGTGCGCGTTATGCGTTGAAAACCCCTGCTGCAGCGAGTTTCGAACCTAGGCGGAAGATTTCACAAAGAAACACTTTCTAGACTTTCCTTGATTGGCAGCAGCGTTAAATCATCATGTAACTTGTAATCCTCGTGCCTTGCAGAATGTTCTCAAAATTCACGCCAAATACGAAGGGGTGATGCGTTGGCCATATGAGCGTCTAAGGGGAACAAGTGTGTCCCTCTCGATACACCCTTCTCCAGCGACCGTCGTTGCATGGAGCGAAAGTGCAGCCTGGTAGAACTCTGACACAGAGATATACTTCCCGCTTCGAAACCAGCTGTCGTTCTCATCAAACTTATATTGCGTTACACGCATTCGCAGCGGCGGCATTAAAAATAAGCCAGCCACGCCATCTCGATTTTCATTCAGACGGCAGAGAAGAGTTAGATGACCATATTCGTAAGGAACAGGGTGGATACGCCATCCCTTTTTCCCAAGAGGTGTTTCGTAAGCACGGGCGACAACCACCGAAACTGTGAAATCGTCGTCTACCAGCAGAATTGGCCGCTGTCGTCGGGAAGCAGTTCGAAAGCCCGAAACTCGATCTGGGAAAGTTTCAAGAATATTTTTGACGACTTCATCTCGGAGTTGCTCCGATTGCATGCCCCTTTGGCGCTTAACAAATACCTCCTTATCATACGGGGAGCCGACCAGGTCAAAAATCCGTTTCATATTGCCAAATCTTTTCCGCAACAACGTGAGTGATGGCAACCCTTTTGCCTGATCAATGCCACGCCGCGTCAGCCTTCCCTTTCGGAGAAGAAGCCGAGTAAGAGAACGCAAGAGTTCGTCGTTTGTGGGACCCTGTTTCCGTTTTGCTCGAATTCGCTGCACTCGCTCAAAAGTTCCAGAGTCAATGATTGGGGCAAAAGCGCCAGGTTGTTGAATCCAGTCCTCTCGCGGCAGCCTGAGCTGTGCAGTGCCCAATCGTTGAGTTGTACGTCCCCAGACATTTGCGCCAGTGTACTTAGGGTTAGAAAGGATTTGGTGAATAGCATGGTAATCCCATGGCTCTCCAGCAAAGAAGGGTATATGCCGCCTATTGAGTTCTGTTGCCATACGCTTCGGTCCCAATCGACCATTCGAACGCAAATATAACTCGTAGATTTGCTGAATAATGCGAATCTCTTTCTCTGGTCCTCGGACGCGCTTGATGTGATCGCTGTGTACACCTTTGTACTCACCGCTCTGGAGTATGCGATCACGCTGCCCATCGATGGACACCATCTTTCGCCGCAGGCCGTAACCCGCTTTCCCGCCAGGCGAAAAGCCGCGCAATACCATGCGACGTTGCGCTTGATAAACTCGTGCGCCCAACTCGCGGCTGAATTCGCCCGCCATTGTTCTCTTTAGAGCTTTCATGATCAGGCTCGGAACAGTGCAATCGTTTGCAAACGGCTCTGCACAGTAGTGGACGGGAGCGCCCGAGCGTTTGCAGATGAACTCGTAATGTGCTGCCTCATCATTGTCTTGGAAACGGCCCCATCGCGATACGTCATACACGAGCACCGCCTCGAATGGGCGCACGGTTGCGGTTACGTCGGAGAGAAGTTGCATCAGTCCAGGTCTATGCTTAAGTACGAGACCACTTTTTCCAGGATCGGCGTAGGTTCTCACTACCCGAAAGCTGTGCAAAGCAGCGTACTCCTCTATCGCAGCTCTTTGGTTTGCTAATGAGTATTCCTGTCGGTCGGTTGACATTCGGAGATACTGTGCCGCTGGCACAAGTAGAGGGTTTTCCATGTTGCACCTCGTGGCGAGCAGAATAATACAGTTCTGCGGCCTTGAAGGTTGCGCGACCGACGTTGTCGATTGACCAGGAGGAATAACAATGTCCACTATCCCCGTCGCTGAATACGTTCGGATGTCCACCGAAGACCAGAAATACTCAATACCAAGTCAACAGGCTGCAATTCGCCGGTATGCGGCGGAGCATGGTTTTCTCATCTCAAAGACCTACGCCGACCCAGGCAAGAGTGGAGTGTTGATGCGGTATCGACCAGGATTGAATCAGCTTTTGCAGGATGTGCTATCAGGCCAGACTGATTACAAGGCCATCCTTGTTTATGACGTGAGTCGCTGGGGTCGTTTCCAAAATCCCGATGAGTCCGCCCACTACGAGTTCATTTGTGCGAACGCGGGCGTGCCGATCCACTACTGTGCGGAACAGTTCTCAAATGATGGGAGTGTGCAAAGCAGCCTGATGAAGGCAATCAAACGCACAATGGCAGGCGAGTTTAGTAGAGAGCTGGGCGTAAAGGTTTTCGAAGGAACCAAACGGCTTGTGCTTGATGGGTTTCACCCCGGAGGAGTTGCTCGTTATGGATTGCAACGCATGTTGATTTCGGCTTCTGGACGCGACAAGGGCAGGCTGAAGCAGGGAGAGCGAAAGAACTTGAAAAACGATCGCGTCGTTTTGGTAAGAGGTACCAGAAAAGAAGTTCGGGATGTTCAGAATATTTTTCGCATGTGCGCACATGAGAAGAAGTCTATCCGTCAGATTGTGGCTACATTAAACGCGAGTGGTTCAACCTGGCGCGGCAAACCTTGGGATTTCGACCGAGTCAACCGCATTCTTTCCTCACAGGAATACCTAGGCTTCAACGTTTGGGCGAAGCGATCAGTGAAACTATATGATCAGAACGTGAGACGGCATGAAGCTCTTTGGGTCATCAGCAAGGCCAGGTTCAAGCCAATCATTGATCCAGCCACATTTGATCAAGCGCAAAGGCTGATTGCAGCGAGAAAGGTTGTCCCGTACAACTGCCCTGACTTGCTGAGCCATCTGCGGCGACTTTTGGCCCGTAAAGGGCGGCTTTCGTTTGACATCATCAAATCTTCCAAGGGAATGCCACACCCGACTTCCTATAGGAAATACTTCGGCGGTCTCATAAACGCTTACGAGCTTGTGGGCTTTACGCAGGTATCGAGTCGTTATGCGGCCATTAAGCACTCCCACGCGGCAAAACTTTTGCACAGCCAGATCATTGCGACAATTCACAGACTATTCCCTACTGAAGTGAAAATTCTGCAAGGTAATGGAGCGCAAAAAAGTGTCTGTGAGGTGGACGGTCGTTTCAGGCTTTCTGTATTGATCTGCGGGCGACGAACCCACCACGGTGCTAAGAGACTCGACTACTGGCTATTGCGACTCTCCCAGCGCGAACGCGGCAACATCGCGCTGATATGTTTGCTGGACATAGGCTGGGAGAAAGTGGAGAGCTATTACTTGGTAGGGCCGCTCGGGGAATTCGTTAAGAAGACTCACTACATACAGAAGCACGATCTCTTGCTAAGATTTGCGCACAAGCTCAGTGGGCTTGAGGAAGTCTGCGGTGTGGTAAGGGCGATAGCTCTATCACTCGACTTAGAAGGACGATCCCAGCGCCGAACCTATGGCGCGCAAAGGTTTCACAGCTGGCCAGTCGAACGCTAATTGTGTGGCCGTCCGTTTTGAACGGCTTTAACCACCTGAACAAAGTCAACCAGGGAAACGAGTTGTCGCCCGCCAGCAAGCAACTTGTCACCGTGGTCTTTCACAGTGCAGCGCGTTCGTCTTTTCAAATGGGAAACAATGTGGAAATCGTGGAAGCCATCATTGCTCTCGTTGAGCCGAGCGATCAGTGTAACGAAGTGGCGTTCGTGATGATGTGCATTGAATGCCCAACGTAACTGGCCCTTCTTATTGCGAAAGCATCTCAGTACTTCAACGGATACGAGGCTGTTGTCTGGCATTCGAAGTCTCGGGCGAAAGTGCCCGTCGCGCTGCATCAGGGTAATCCTCGCCGTCGCATTTGAAGTAATTTTCTGGACGAGATCGTGTCTAAGCGCCAGAGTCTGCCGTCGTGCCAGCACTGCGTGAATTCTTCGTGTATGAAACCCGATCCGCGAACACGCCTCTGACAAGCTTCCGAATCTGGAAACAAACGGTGAAATGGACGGGAGAAACGCAGAGTCATTGAGAAGTCTTTCGGACAGAGTTGCCTGCGTTGACCACAGTTGTTTCAATGCCGCCAGCAATTGATCATCAGTTTTGTATCGGGTTTGCTCGACGAATCGCTGCTGCGCTTGATCAAACGTCTGCTGGTCGATCAAGGGGTGCCATGCACCTTCCTTCACGATCCATAGGCTCGGTGGAAGTGAAATCTTTGGCGTGTGAAGCTTTGCCGAGGAGCGCCCATATATGCAAGTTCCTGTGTACTTCGCGTTTCGGAGAACACGATTCACGGCCTGGGGATACCAGTCATGTCGGAGGACACCGTGATACTTATAACCTCTCGCGTTCAATTCCACCGCGATGCCTTTGGGCATTTTGCGCTCATCAACGAACATTCGAAAGATTTCTCGTATACAGTCCACCTCCTCTTGCGGTCCCGGCACCAAGATCACACGATCCTCTTGAATACTTTTGCGCTGCCCAGGCAGCAAAACGACTTTCGGTTCTCTGGCCACTGAAACCAACATCCGGCGATAACCGTAACCTGCAATTCCTCCCTGTTTGAAACCAAGCTGCGCCAAGCGCGATGCTCCGGCGTAGACCTTGGCCGAGAGTTCCCGGCTATACTCGCAGGCCATCATCCGCTTCAGGGCTTTCATGATCATGCTGGGCAAACTGGCATCGTTCGCAAACAACTCGGCGCAGTAGTGAACGGGGATGCCAGCAGAACGGCAGAGGAACTCATAATGGGCTGCTTCATCGATGTCCTGAAACCGTCCCCATCTGCTCACATCGAATACGAGAATGGCTTTGTACGTGATCTCGCCGCTCACAACATCTTGCAGAAGTTGTCTTAAACCGTCCCGGCGATTCAGTACGAGACCACTCTTCCCAGCATCCTCATATGTCTGCACGACATTGAACCCGTGTTCGAGTGCCCAGCGCTGAATGGCCGCAGCCTGGTTCTGAATCGAGTACTGCTGGTGATCTGTTGACATGCGAAGGTACTGTGCGGCGGAAATCGGGGAGGTGATCTGTTCCATGACAACTCTCCTTTCAGTCGCATGGAATTTTAGCCAGATCATCGATGGACTGCTGAATAGATTTGCGAATGCTGGCGGCGTCACGCTTACTGATAACATTTAGCTTTTCTTGTGTGTCAATACTGGCTAGATCGTTCTTTAGTTCCGAAATGAGAACGCGAACCTTCTCCTCCACCGAACTGTTTGGAATGTGCATAGTCTCCTCCGCTGATTGCGCATGCAGATCAGAGTCCACTCCAGGCTGTTCAGAATGACGAAGGTTTTTACAATTCTGGCAAGCTAGTGCTGCCGACATACCGGCGGGAGTGCCGAAGTAGCGGCGAAAAGCCCGGCCCAAGGAATAAACAAGAGTGTCAAATTAGTGGAGTATCCGGCTTTACGCTTGGTCGATAACCTAATTGAGATCGCCGGCTAGTGGGGGAGTTCGAGAAGAACTATTTCGGTCTTGACAACCCAATAACTAGGGGTATGCTGTCTGGCCACGGCACCCAGCTCTCCTGACTGTTCTGAGGGGTATAAGTTATGACCAAAGCCAGTCTACAGGCGTTTGCGGTCTGTTCGTTTGTTATCATAGCTTTGACGAACGTCCTCGGCCAAGGCATACAGCCATACCCGAATGCGATCACGGACAGAGTAGTACGCACTGAAACTCCCATGGCTCCTCCGCCCGTCAACATTGTATTCAATGACCCTGATCTTGGATCTCCAATAGTCCGAGTCAGCGATGAAACTACCAATTTTCGCCATCCCGGTGGTTATCTGCGGAGCCCTGCTGTCTGGGAAACTAATACATGGAGCGCTGATGACAGCAAGTTTTACTTCATCGGACGGGGAGGGAACGACTTTGCATTCGCCTTTGATCCGTCCACGATGGCCACTAGCTCCCTCCCCCGCGCAACTGCTGGCCAAGCTCTCTTGTTACCACTTCGTCCCGGCCCTACGTTCAGCTTTATTGACCCCGACCTAATGTACGGCACCACGAACGCCAATCGATTCACGATCAGCCAGTACCGATTTTCCACGAATAAAGTCGCTCCGGTTATTGATACGACCACATGTGGACTCCAGCCCCCGATAAACACGCAGAATTCCAAAATCCAGAGCGATGATGACGTGAGCCTCTCCGCAGACGACCGTCGCATCTCGATTTCGGAGGGTGGCCCACAACCAGGAGAGGACCCCTTTGTAGTCGTATATGATCAAAATCTCGGTTGCCGCTGGTACAACACTCAGACGGGGCAAATTGGTGGCCAATGGGGACAGACAGGATTTGCTACAGTACCAGCGGGCTTCCTCATCAACCACGCCTTCCTATCGGGCGACGGTCAGCACGTAAAAATCTCTGCACTGCACTTTGGTTTCTACATTTGGGATGTAGCGACTTTGAATGTGGTTGGGTGCCAGACACATACGAGCCACATTGCACTGGTTACGGAAACCTAGGCCGTAGCTCTTACATCAATGCCGCTGGAAGCATTGACGAGCTAAACGTTGTCAAACGACCCTTAGATAATTTGGCTGCAATGACTCCACTAGTTTGGCCTCTGGAAGTACCCCACAGTTTTGAACAGGAAACGCATTTTGTTTGGGCAAACGGATTTCTGAACAACAACAACCCGGTTTGTGCGTCACTGCACAACTATGATGGAGATACAGCGATAAAAAGACCGTGGGATGATGAAGTCGTTTGCATCGAAACCGACGGCATCGCTTCAACAGTATGGCGTTTTGCTCACCATCGCGCATATGTGATAGGTAAATATTTCAATACCCAACCGTTAGGTAATATCTCGCAGGATGGGCGTTTTTTCCTGTTCACGTCAACTTGGGATGGTCAACTTGGCTCCGAGAGTAACGGTACGCCACGCTCGGACATGTGGATTGTTAAATTGGACTGATCATCGCGACCTGTCTTTACCACTTCTGCGCACAGGGCAATAGTCGCGCGCTTGGTCATTTTCCTGAAGGTTTCGCGAGGATTCTACGGGCAAGGTAGTGATGGAATCCATTGTGGAGACGAAAGCGGCAACAATTCTTCAGTTTTTTGCGGGCCTGCGGGGGAACGTTGTGGCATACCTTCGAAGGGGGGACCTGTGCCGGATGGTTGTACGATCTGCTCCATCCACATGTGGCCCACCTGGTGGTCTGCAATCCGCGGAAGAACGCACTGCTGAAATACCCATTACTGCGACCGAGACCGTTGCTTGATGAACATCGAGCCCAATATACTTTTCACTGTTCACGAGGGTGCTCCTTTGTAGGTCGTCATGCGAACGATGACAACCTACTCCCATAGGGGCGCCCTTTTATAATGCGTTAACGTCACCCGTACACCCTGCACGCATTCAGGCGTACCATGAAGGTGTATGTGGTCTGGGATTATTATCTCGGTCCTTGTGGTGCTGATCCTCACATTCGTATGGCGATTTGTAGCTCGTCTTTTCCCACATGAGTCTGCCAGTCCACCGGATGACGCGAACGTCTTCGCTCGGGTCAAACCACGGCCGCGATCAGGCGCGGGAGCAGTAGCACTGGAAGAGC
>DASUWH010000076.1:0-71011 GCA_036378535.1 Terriglobales bacterium
TTTTTCAGAATTGCCGTCTGCGTGATGCTGGTCGTCGGTCCGGACGAAAACGCAGAACCGCCAAACAGTCCCGGAGAACCGATATCCGTAGCGTTTCCGTTCAGATCCATTTCAAAAGGTCCGTTACACTGCACCGGCCCAAGATTGGCGCTGAACGAGGCCGTCAGCGGGGTTGTGCCGGGCGCAATGGCGTTGCCGGTCGGCGACGGCGCCACCAGGTCGCCCTGCTGCAGCGTGCAGTATGGCGAACCCGCCGGGCACACCGTGCACGACGTGCTCCCGCTCATCGACAACTGTTGCAGCCCATACTGGTCGTTGGCACTCACCGTGACCGAAACGTTGTCGCCTTGCGCCACAATAAAAGTAGCTGGGCCGGTGGCGCTGTCGGTTACCGTGATCTGCCCTTTGTTGTTTCCATGGGAGTCGGTAACCGTCGCCGTCAGCGACACCGACGGCTTGGCGCATCCGCTCCACACACACACTGCCACAACTACCACGCTTAAACCCATCACCCTCCTGGCCGGGATGCCCATGTCGCACCTCCTGAGTGCGCACGTTTATATACCCGTTTGGCTTTGCCCCAACGAAAATTTCTTCCGGCGCCAGGCCCGAAAGTGGATAGGGATTAGTGGCGAGTAGATAGTTAGCCATCACCACTTACCAGCCGCTAACCACTAACTACTGTGTTTTGAATATCTTGATGTAACTCCTGCAAACACAAACCCAACGTCCTTCGACTGCTTCCGACGGCGCTTCGCTTGTCGGACTCCGCTCGGGCTGACAGGGTTGGGATTTTCTCAATCGGGTGATCGGTCCATCGACTCGCTCGAGGATGATCCGATGCTCCGATAAAAAAAGAATGTGCTCTAGTGGAGGTTCCGAAGGTAACTGGCCCATGTACTTCCGAGTCGAGATGCACAGGAGTATGGCAGTACTATGCACGAATTATGAAGTACATCAGTCGCATTGCGCTTACGTCGGTTTTCACCATTGGTTTGTTTTTCACCCATCCGCTGCTGGCCCAGAACCAGATTCTGGGCGAGGTGCAGCTGGAAGGCACCACTAACAATGAACGCACGGCCGGAGTTTGGATCGACGGCCAATATCTCGGTTATGTTCGCGAACTGAAGGGATCGAAGAAAGTCCTGCTGCTGCCCGGCGATCATCAGCTCACGGTGCGACAGGGCGGATATCTGGATTGGGTGGCGAGGCTCACTCTTCAGCCAGGCGAGAAACAGGTTCTGCGCGTCACCATGCAGAAAGACACGCGCGTGCACTTGCCCACGATCACGGCGGAGGTGAAGCTGGCGGTGAGTCCCGACCGCGCGGCGGTATTTGTGGATGGAGTGTTCGTCGGGCACGTGGGCGAGTTCAACGGAGCGGGAAAAGCGCTGCTGGTTGCGCCCGGAAAACACGAGTTCAAGATCAGCTTGCCGGGATATCAGACATTCGAAACCCAGATCAGCCTGAACGCCAATCAAAAGTTCCAGCTGAAGACGGACCTGGCGCGGGGAGCGGTGACCCAGGCGTCGTTGCAGGAACGGGAGTAGGAATCGGGGGATCGGGCCTCCCTGATTCCTCGATGACCGCGATAACAGAGTCAAATCCAACCCCCAGGCCGGGAAAACCATGGGGCACACCGCCGGGCGCAGCGTCTGCCAAAATCGCGGACGCCGAGGAACCACTGCGGATTTGACAAGGCTGAAGCGCAGTCCTAAGCTTTAACCCTCATTCCGGGGCCCAGTTCGGATTCTCACTGACAACTTAGGAGGAATACCATGAAGCGGATATGCGCTGCGATCGTGGTTGTGTTCGCGATGCTGGGTGGGGCGTGGTCTCAAGGCGTCGAAGAGCACATAAAGAAGATGGAGACGGAGCGGGCGGCGGCGGTGGTCAAGGGCGATACCGACACGTTGGCCAAGATGACTTCCGACGACTACATGCTGATCAATGTGAACGGGCAGATGTGGGATAAGGCGCACACCATGGAAGCGATCAAGTCCGGTCAGATCAAGCTCTCGCAGGACGATGTTTCCGATCTGAAGGTGCGGGTTTACGGAAATACGGCGGTCGTGACCGGGAAGGCGGACGTGAAGGGAACTATCGCCGGAAAAGACGCCTCCGGACAGATCCTGTTCACGCGGGTGTACGTCAAGAAGGGCGGGAAGTGGCTGTCCGTGGCGTTTCAGCAGACTAAGGTGGAGTGACGGTGGTTGATCGAACAGCTTGGGTTTGAAAGGGCGCGCGGCTTCAGGAGAATACGTCGCGCTTTAGCGCCTGAGGGCCCGTGTCCTGGCGGCAAAGTACCTTTTCCCGCAGCCTCTGAAGGCGTGCCCTTTCAATACTCGGGATCGGGCGAAGAAACACAAGGTCCCCCTCGACTGCGCTCGGGGCAGGCTCGCTCGGGATGACAGTTTTGTGAATTAACGGGCAAGCGCTTCGTACTTCTGTTTTGCGGTTTCGAAGAGCGTGAGCACTTTCTGTTTCTCGTCGTCGGTGTTCCACATCGAACTGGCGCGGGCGGCGGAGATCAGGCGGTCCATCCAGGCGACGAAGTAAGCGGCGTCGGCGGGGCTGTGTAATGGGGCCCCGGCGACATTCACGTAAATGGGGCTGGTGGTGGCGTAAGGGTAGAGGTCGAGAATCGGATATTCGGCCTGATCGCTGAAGGCACGCAACACGCACCAGCCGCTTCCGTCGATGGGCAACGTTCCGGATTCGTCGGCGGCGTCGCGTTTGCCGGTCAGTTCTAATTCCCTCACCACTCCGCCGTTGCAGACGATCTGCAGATGGTCGACGGGGACAATGGATCGGAGCGCCGCTTTGAATGATACTTCCTGTTTTTTCTCAAGCTTGAGTTCACCGCCGGGAGTCGAGCCGCCAAGCTGGAAACGGAGGAGCGGTCCGTTGGTGGCGAAGGTTCGGCCTTTCTTGATGGCGTTCAGCCAGGGCTCGATACTCAGCGGGCCGGGCGGGAGCTGCGCATAGACGCGGTTGAGTCCTATGGGGCCGCGCAGCGAGGCGTAGTTGCCCATGAAGTCGGTGCCTGCTGCCGTGGGCAAACGGAATCCGCAGTTCAGCAGCTTGTACCAGACCTCGGCCGTGGATTTGTGATCGGCAAAACCGACGACCTCGATGTAATCCACTTTGCCCAGCGCCAGGTCGGCCGGCAATTCATAGGTGACGTCTTCTTTGGCCGGATCGGGGAAGTTCTCGAAAGGATGCACGTATCCGACTAAGGCACCCTGCGCATGCGCCATGTCGGCAATATTGGCGTTGGCGGGGAACAGGCTTTCGGCGGCGGTGTTGGGATAACCGGCATAGCCGGGCAGAATCAGGCTTTTCAGGTTCAATAGTCCCAGGTGACCCCAGTAGCTGGTGTGAAACTCCTGGGCATGCTGCAGAATCTGGCGGCTATGGGAAAGGGGATCGAGGCGCGGCGGTGCATACTCGATGTCAGGGAAGCGTTGCTCCTTGTTGACGAGCAGATTCTCGATGATCGTGACATCTTCCGCCTGGGCCTGCTCGAGCAGGTGCTTCGGTGCATTGCGGTATGTGCCCGCGTAATTCATGTGGACGTGGACATCGCCGTTGATCCATTTGGTGGTGTCGTTGTCTTTGAAATTGAAGGGCCGCAGCTGGACAGTTAGGGAAGTGGTTGTGTTCGGCTTGACGTCCAGGTGACGCTGCTGGAAGGCGTACTCAAAGCCGTGCATCACGTCCACGGAGATTGGTCCGCCGGGTACGGTAATTTCGGACGCTCCCATCGAATCGAAATAATGCGCTTCAAACCGGCGCTCTGAGCGCGTGAAGCTGTCGTCCGCGTGCATCCAGGCATCGTCGGGGGCGTAGGCGCGTCCGTCGGCAGCGGTTATGAACACGCGCGCGGGTAAAGGCTTTCCAGCGGGGTCCACAATGTGGAGAGCAATTTTTCCCATCGGGTTCAGATATTTCCTGTGGCGAACGACCAGCTCGGATTCTTCGCCGCCCGGAATGGTTTGAATCCACAAAGAGGTGTTGCCGCCACGGTTGGAGATGAAGGCGATTCTGCTGCCATCGGGCGACCACCGGGGATTGGTATTGTCATAGTCGCCGTAGGATATGGCGAAGACATCTCCACCGCTGGCGGGCATTACCCAGAGTTGGTGCCAGGAGCGCCCCAAATAAGAGGCGTACACCATGCGCTTGCCGTCAGGAGAAAAGTCGGGACGCGCCTTCCAGTTGGTCTCTTCATAATGGATTTCGCGCGGTTCGGCGCCGGGCTCGGCTTTCATACGCCAGAAACCACCGGTGCCGTGAATGTGGCCGCGGTTGGAGATGAACAGAATCTCCGCGCCATCGCGAGTCCAGACGGGGCTGATCTCGTGGTCGACCTTGCTGTAATAGTAGCGAGGCAGGGAGCTGACATTCTCCGGCGTCAACTGCCGCAGGTTGGAGAGATGGCCTTCCTCGAATTGGGCAATGAAGATATGCAAATGCCCGGTTTGATAAGTGGAGACGAAGGCCAGGCGTTTGCCGTCGGGCGAGAAGCGTGGTTCGAGATTGACGGCTCCGGATGAGGTCAGCTGCTGCGACTTGCCGTCGCGTGTGTCGAGCGACCAGAGTTCCATGGCGTTGCCGTCGTAACGAGTGAATACGATCCAGCGGCCGTCCGGTGACCAGTCGGGCTGATAGTCATATCCATTGCCGAGCGTAAGCTGCGTGGAGTTGTCACTGCCGAGTTCCTGAATCCAGAGCGCACCCGCCATCGAGTAGACGAGGCGGCGCGAATCAGGAGCCCACGCCAGGGAACTGGGGCCGGTGGTCAGCTGCGGAATGTACATCTCCCGGTAATAGTAGGAGTGCGGAAGATCAATCTGTTTCAGCACGGGCTGGCGCTGGGCCAGGCAGTGACTGGTGACCACACATAGAAAGATGAAGCCCAGAAGGCAAGATCGGCGCAAGAACCCTCCTCGGTATCGCAAACGGAGAAGATTATACGGGCCGGGGCCAGTCGCGCCGGTTCGTTAGCGGGAATGACCCCCGGTTTTGTGGGAGAAACCTCTGGGCGAGGTAAAATTCTGGCGCAAATGAGCACCTCGGCAAAAACGTTACCCGGCCGCTACTACACCGATCCGCAGATTTTTCGTGAGGAACTGGAGCGGTTCTTTTTTCGCATGTGGGTGTGCGCCGGTCGGAGCGAGCAGATCAGAAATGCCGGTGATTTCTTTCTGTGCGATGTCGGAGGCGAGAGCATCATCGTCACGCGTGACGGAGACCAGGTGCGCGCCTTCTTCAACGTTTGCCGTCATCGTGGAACGCGCGTGTGCCAGGAAGCCGAGGGCAAGTTTACGGGTCCGATTCGTTGCCCGTACCACGGGTGGAGTTACGGACTGGATGGCAGGCTGCTGGGCGCGCCTCACATGGACGAGCCCGCGTTCAGGCGCGAGGATTATCCGCTGCATCCGGTACAAGCTGGCGAGTGGGATGGATACATCTTTCTAAATCTGGATTCCCACGCGCCGCCGCTGCAGTCGCAATTGGCAGATCTGCCAAAGAGGTTTGCCGCCTGGGGAATGCGCGATCTGCGGCGATACCGGCAGATCGTATACAACGTGAAGGCCAACTGGAAGCTGATGATTTTGAATTACAACGAATGCCTGCACTGTCCGCTGCTGCACCCGGCTCTGAACCGCATCACCGATTACCTGAGTGGCGACAACCATCCGCCGCAGCCGACCTATATTGGCGGGTCGATGGAGTTTCGCGACGGCGCTGAAACCATGAGCCTGAACGGGCGCCGATGGCGGGAATTTCTCCCCGGCTTAGATGAGGCTCAGCGGAAACAGGTGCTCTATTACGCAATCTATCCTAACCTGTTGTTGAGCCTTCATCCGGATTACGTCATGGCGCACATGCTTTGGCCTGAGGCCGTCGACCGCACGCGCATTGTGTGCGAGTGGTATTTTCATCCCAACGAAATGGCGAAGCCGCACTTCAGCGGCGATGACGCGGTGGAGTTCTGGGACATCACCAATCGTGAGGATTGGGCGATCTCTGAGCTGGCGCAGAAAGGCGTCAGTTCACGGGCGTATGTGCCGGGCCCGTATTCACCGCGCGAAGGGCTGCCCAGCGCCTTCGATCAATGGATCCTGCAGCAGGAAAAGAAGAAGTAAGAATAGATTTCCTTATTACGTAAATCATTGAGGCGGTGACCCTACGCCCAACTGGGCACATTTGTGGGCGAAGCGAGTATTATCTTGCCGAGCCGGGTTTAATCCAGCAGGCCCTTGTAGCGCGATGAGGAACAAAATGAGAACAGCCAAGGTTTTCGTAGTGGCAATGGTTCTGGCGACGATGGTCTTCTTGGTCGCGCCGCGGTCATGGGCGCAAGATAGCGACCCGCCGGGCCGCGTGGCCAGAATCAATTTCGTTCAGGGTTCGGTTTCCTTTCAGCCCGGAGGCGAAGGCGACTGGGTGACCGCGGTTCCGAACCGCCCGCTCACCACCGGCGACAATCTCTGGGCCGACCGGGACTCGCGCTCTGAGTTGCATATCGGTTCCAGCGCGCTGCGCATGAATTCGGAGACCAGCCTTAGTTTCCTCAATCTCGATGATCGCAATGTTCAGCTGCGGCTCTCGCTGGGTTCGCTAATCGTGCAGGTTCGGCACCTGGATGATGATGATGTATTCGAAGTCGACACCCCGAACCTCGCGCTCTCGCTACTGAGGACGGGCGAGTATCGCATCGACGTGAATGGCGATGGAAATCAGACGGTGGTCACGGTGTGGAGAGGCCGAGGCGAAGTGACCGGCGGAGGTTCTTCCTACACCGTCGTGGGAGGCCAGCAGGCGCGCTTCTCCGGAACCGACCGGCTGGGTTATGACATCGAAGAAATACCCGGGAACGACGACTTCGACAGTTGGGCATTCGAGCGCGACCGGCGCGAGGAGCGCTCCGAATCCGCCAACTATGTTTCGCAAGACCTGACCGGCTATGAGGATCTGGATGATTATGGGCACTGGCGCTACGTCGGGGATTACGGTCCGGTGTGGGCGCCGGCCGCCGTTCCCGTAGGATGGGCGCCGTACCGTTTTGGCCATTGGGTGTGGATCAGCCCGTGGGGTTGGACGTGGGTTGAGGATGAGCCCTGGGGCTTCGCGCCCTTCCACTACGGACGCTGGGCTTTTATCGAAAGTGGATGGTGCTGGGTACCGGGACCAGTATTTGTGCGTCCGGTATACGCGCCGGCGCTGGTTGCGTTCGTAGGCGGCGGAGGCGTGGGAGTGGCGTGGTTCCCACTGGCTCCGGGAGAAGTCTATGTGCCGGGTTATCGCGCCAGCCGCACTTACGTGAACAACGTGAATGTGACTAATACGGTAGTGAATGTCACCAGAGTAACCAACGTCTATAACACGACAATCAACAATACGAACGTTAACCGCATCACTTATATCAATCAGCAGCGGCCGAACGCGGTAACCGCGGTCTCGCGTGAAACCTTTGCCAATGCCCGCCCCGTGGCCAGGAACCTGGCGCAGGTCAATGAGAAAGAGTTAGTGTCAGCGCCCGTGACTCATCAACCGGCGGTGCAGCCGGTGAGGGCGAGCGTGCTCGGGGCCGGCGCGCCGGCGCGAGTGAGACCGCCGGCCGCGGTAATGAACCGGCAAGTGGTCGCGCGAAGAAGCCCGGCGGCGCCAGTGCCGGCGTTTGAGCAGAGGCAGAACTCGGTAAACCCGCGAGGCGGCGAGGCCTCCACCTCAACTCTGCGTGAGCCGACTCCGCGACAACCGGAAATACCGCGACCCGGAGACTCCCGAGCAGCACCGCGTCCGGCAGTACCACGGCCGGGACAACCGCAAGGCGCTCGCATGAATTCTCGAGTCGAAGGGCCGGCACGGGCGACGGAACCTGTACGGCAGGAAGCGCGGCCGCAGGAGCCGTCCGGCAGGGAAGAATCCGGTCAAGGCTCGCCCCGCGCGGAAACGTGGAGCCATCCTCTAGCCCGGCCGGCGCCGCCGGTGGAAGAGAAGAGCCCGGCGCAAATGCGGGAAGAAGAAAACAAATTCAACGGCTGGCAGCAACAGCACCAACGAGGGCAACCGGCGCCGGAGCCGCGACGGGAGGAGCCACGGCGGGAGGAGCGCAAGAATCAGTGAATCAGGTGGGCCACCCTCCTAGCCCGTCTCGTGGAATCAGGCTTCAATCCGTTCGTGGATAGGCCATTATGTTTCGCCGATTTCCTGCAACAGTCGACAAAAATAGTCAACGCGGTAGCGCAATTCGGCCCCTGAGTGAAGGTCACGGTTACGAAATCGTTCGGGAAAAGCTGCTGAGTGAGATCTCCGCAGAACGCTACGGTCATGGCCGGAGTGAAATCAGGAAGAAAGGTAATGCTCGTGATAGCAAATGGGCTGTTCGGGATGGGCACAAAGTCAATGAAGAGAACAACCCCTGTGATGCTGAATTGAGTATTGGATCGGAACGTCCCTTGGAAGCGGGCCCCGCCGCAGCTACACAGAATAAAGATGAGAAGCACGGCCAAGAAACATCGCATGGCCCCGCCTCCTATAAAGGATCCAAATCTTATACCGTCGAGACCACCGAAGTGTCACCGTCATGTAAAATTTCAGTCCCGGCTGCCTTTGCGCAGAACTCGCATGAAAAATTGGACGGAGCTTTGCTCGAGCAGAACGAGGGCCACCCGCCAAACACTGACCGGAGGTCTTTGCCCTCAGCACCTTCGCTCTTATCGGGAGCCCGCCTCAATAGCTTCCCGGTGCTGAATACGCAGGGTCGTAATTCCACTTTGTCGTAGCAAGGTCCGACGCGGTCACGCCAATGTCGACGAGATTGGAAGCATATTCCGGATCGCGCACGAAGAAGATGTTCGGTGAGATCGGAGTCTCTGGGTCTTCTGGCACCATTCCGTGGTAAACAACCTCGCCGCGCCCGACCAGCGCTCCCAGGCCAATGCGTCTGCCCACCCACGACTTGAATTCGGCCTCGCTGGTGGCCGCACATTGGTTCCTGTACCTCGTATGATCTCGAGGATCAAATTGGATCGCGACCGCTACGTTTCCATCGATCCACGCGTGAAAACCGTCTTTCCTTTGCCGGTCAGCCCACCGGTTTAGATTGACACCGAACGTTGGAGTCAGTTCGCCGTAAGAATCGAATATTTTTGGAGCGCTCGCACCCCGGGCGCCAAAAAATTTGCAGTAGAGCGTCAGACTTTCCTTTTTAGCGCCCATGTCGCACGCGCGAAACGCGACGTGCGACAGGTTTCGGCGCTGAACCTGATGCATCTTGTCGCGCAAGTCGCGTACGCGCATTTCGGGTATATTGAAGGTCTCCGCGAGGTTTTGGTTCGTTAGTGCGGGGGTGACGATTTTCCTGCCGCCAACCGTTTCCTCCTTTTCGTGCTCGGCCAGAAGTCGCTCGATATTTGGAAATTCAGCTCCCGCCGCCGATCCGTGGATGAGTGGAATGGCCAGCCCAAATGTGCTGCCGTGACAATTGATGAGGATTTCAGCCGTCAACCTTGCCAGAAGGATCGCGTCCAGGATGGACTCCAATGTCATGTTACCCAGAACTTTGAAATCTTGCACCAGGATGCTGCTCACGTACGGGCTTCCGATAGGCTCCCCGGGTTTGAGTCGATACCATGGCGGAGCAGTTAATTGTCCGTCCGGCTTGCTGACTCCGTTTGGCTTCCCCTGGATAAGAGCCAGCGCATTCAAGCGGCCCCGCCCATGGCCGCGAATGTGATAATCCTTTCCCGCAGCCCATGCATGAGCCGCCTCCCACGCTTCTGCCTCTAATGCCCTCGTGGGATCGTCTCCATGTCTGGCTAGTTGCTGCAGGTGGGCGATTTCATGCAAGAGAATCAGGTGCTGATCCAGCGGATGCATTTCCAGGAAGCTGGAGCCCAACAGGATGGTGTGACCTTCTACCGCTTGCGCGATCGCTTGGTGCGCGTCGAGGTATGTGTCGACGCGCGAGCCGAACCGAATCTTAGTGGTGCCACACCATGCCGGCATTAGGCCTGGCATAACGCTGCCAAGGATGATCTCAGAGTCCATGTGTCCTCCAATGATTGCCTATTCCGGTATCAAATCAAAAACCTGGAGGAACTATGAGAGAAGGGCCCGCAGTGGGGAAGAGTATAGGCCCGAGCCTTTTTCAGCGCAACTGATCGGTTATACGGGAAGGTGGGGACGTGTAGGCAAAAGTGGATAGTGATTAGTGGCTAGTGGATAGTTAGCCGCCACGATCTACCAGCCACTAACCACTGTGTTTTGAATATTATGCTGTGAGTCTTGCAAATGTTCCTCGACGCCGCTCGGGATGCGACCTTCAAGTAGCAGGTCTACACGCGGGGCAATGCTAACGTTTGACACAAGAACCATCCGCCTGCTTTTCACGCGCCCAAAACAAAAACCCGGAGGTGCTAGCGCGAGAATGAACATTCGTTATGGCGCCATCCGAGTTCCGCTGGGCGATAATCGGCGAACAGGAGAAATCTATGCAACGCACGTCCAGCCTTGTAAAGACTTTGTTCGTGGTCGGCGTCATTTGCGCTTGCGCCTTGAGCGGCTCGATTCGGGCGCACGCCCAATCGCTTATTTCCGCCACTTATGGCAGCGGCGACAATCGCGTGGACGTGACCAGCCGTCTGCAATCCCTCGCCCACGGAGGCAACCTCAGCGTGCGCGTGGACAACCAGAACATGGGCGTTGACCCGGCGCCGCGGCAACCTAAGGATTTACGCATCCAGCAACGCGATAATGACGGGCAAGTGCACGAATATATGTTTCGCGAAGGCCAGATCGCCAGCCTGCAGGTAGATTCACGAGCGGCTGATTATCGCCGCGGCTACGCCGACGACGATGATCGGCGTGACCGGGACTGGGACCGCCACGATCGTGACCTGGTAATCGTGCGCGCATTTTACGGAATCAATAACGCTACCGCGGAAGTTACCGGACATCTCCAGGACCTGGTTCGCGACAATTCCCTGGTGATCCGCGTCGATAATCAGACCCTGGGCGTCGATCCCGCCCACGAGCATGGAAAAGTGCTCTGTGTGTTCTATCGTTACCGCGGGGAAGCGCACGCAGCCATTGTGCGTGAAACCGAGCGCCTGGCAATCCCGTAACACCGCGAAATCGCCGAAACCCTCCTCGTCCCGCCGGGGCAACTCCGCCGCCATTGACCGTGGCAAATATTTACCCATATGCAATCCCTTTCAGTCTTGACAGTTGCAGAGTAGTAAAGCAGAATCCAAGACGCTCTTCCGACCCTGGCTTCCTCCCTAAAAACATCAGGGCGCAACGCAGCAACGCCGCCGGAGAACTGCGGTTTCGGCCGAAAGCGTGCTCTGGTACTGCGTTTCGGGGGAAGAGACGGCCTCAACGAAAGACGGGCCAAGAATGTTTGCCCGATTTTTTTTCAATAACAGGAGAGAGACGGAATGCCCAGATTGTCGCTGATAGCAGTCCTGGTGGCGGCCACGTTTGCGCTTGCGCAAGACAGCCCGCTCACAATTAACAACGGTAGCAACGCAGTCCACGTCTTTCCGACCCGGAGCGTACATGCAGCCGCTCCCCTGGCGGCCGGAGCCCTTCTTTATCACGGCGGTCCCGTAATGAGCACAGTCAATACCTATGCCATCTTCTGGGTTCCTTCCCAGTTGCAGAACGGCGGTTCGACCAGCATGTCAGCGGCTTACCAGACCATAGAGAAGAACGTGCTGGCGGATTACCCTGGCCACGGCCTGGACAATAACAACACCCAGTATTACCAGGGCACCACCACCAAGAAGTACATCCAGAACTCGGGCAAACTGGCGTCCAGCTACGTGGACACGAACCCCTACCCGGCTTCCGGTTGCAGCGACAGCGCCACCCCAGGGGCCTGCATCACCGACACCCAGCTGCAGGCAGAAATCCAACGCGTGATGACCCTTAAGGGTTGGACCGGCGGTCTGTCGAAGATGTTCCTGGTTTTCACGTCGAGCGGAGAGGGCTCCTGCTTCGATTCCACCAACGCCCAGTGCGCGTACACCTACTATTGCGCCTACCACGGTTACTTCACCAATGGATCCGGGCAGACCGTGGTTTACAGCAACGAGCCTTACGGCAATACTAGCAATTGTCAGGCGCCCGGCACGCCGTCCCCAAACGGCAACCCTGTGGCTGACGCCGCTGCTACGGCCGCCACTCACGAGTTGACCGAAGCCATCACCGATCCCCTGCTGAACGCGTGGTACGACGCGTCCGGCAATGAGATTGGCGATCTGTGCGCCTATAACTACGGTGGAAACACCTGGGACAGTACGCTGGCGAACGAAATGTGGAACGGACGTTTTTACGAATTGCAGATGGAATACGACAATCACCTTGCCGGCTGCGTTCAAGTCGGACCGTAATCCCCAGATGCTCACTTGAGGGGCGGGTACATCCGCCCCTTTTTTCCTTATTCCTTCATGGCATTCAAAGCCTGTCCGTAGCCTCGCTCGCCTCCGTTGTTTTCGGCACGTCCCTCAGCTGGACAATAAAATTTCCGGCGATCGGCTACCTTGCGGGCTCTGCCACCGGCTCTGCTATGCTGCGGCCATGGAAGCTCCGCTCCCCATACCGCGGAATGCGGGCCTTTGCCGCACCTGCATTCACGCGAGCACAGTGGCTTCTGATCGTGGGTCAACCTTCCTGCTGTGCAAGCTTTCTTTTAGCGACCGGGCATTTGATAAGTACCCGCGCCTTCCCGTGCTCGCCTGCTGTGGTTTCGCTCAGGCGGAAAATTCAGAAAAAAGTAAGGATCCATGCCCTCCCGCCCGCATCTAAAGGAGTAGCTGCAGCATGATTCACCTGCGTTGAGAGTTGGTCCCGCAACACTGCGTCACCCTTCCCACCGGCGATTCTTCTCAGCAATTCAAGTCAGAAAAGGCAACAAAGTGGAAAAAGGAACAGTGAAATGGTTCAACGATGCGAAGGGTTATGGCTTCATCAGCCGTGATTCCGGCCAGGGCGATGTGTTCGTGCATTTCTCAGCGATCCAGTCTGGAGGATTTCGCAGCCTGCAGGAAGGCCAGCAGGTACAGTTCGACGTAGTGCAAGGTCCCAAGGGCCTGCAAGCCGAGAACGTTCAGACACAGTAAAGTTGCACCGCCGTTGGAATCGTAGCCAACGGGAGGGAGGGGCGAAGAACCCTCCCTTTTGTTTTTTCGGGTCAATACGTTGTCTATTGACAGGCCGGTGGGTGTCACGCTATATGATGAAGGTCGTGGGGCGCGTGTTCAAAATCGTCGTGCTACTGCTGGTTGTCACGGCGGTGACGACGATCCTTCTCACGCCCAGCCCCAGCGACGACGTGCCTGGGGTCATGCATCGCAGCCATAGTCATGTCGCGGCGGCTGTCGTTACCGGCTTGTTGCAAATAGCCTCTTTGACCAGGTCGAGCCACCTGGCACAGGACCCTTCGACTCACCCGCTTCAGGTCTCCAATTTCCTCGAGCTGCACTGCCAGCATATTTGCTAAAGCAACCTTCGATTTTTCCCTGATTGCGTTTCAGCTTTGTGAGCTTGCTCCGCCTCTTTCTCGGGTCGAGGTGGGGCAGGTCCCGGGCAGCTGGCCGCGCCTGATAGGTTCCCAATTCGGGGGCGTATTGGGGTGAATCCTCGGACCCGCACCAGCTGCCCAGGACTTAACCAATTAGATATCAGATAAGGATGAAAATGCAGTCCGCCAGTGACGAAGTAGTTGCGGTGATCGTAGGCGCCCTGTTTCTAGGCGGGTTGTTCTCGTTATTTGCCGGACTGCGGGAGTGGCGGCGTAAACGAGCCCGCCTGCTAACCTCCTCGCGCAGGGGCCAGTAGACAAATCCCTCACCCATGCCCCAGCAGGTTTCCAAAAGCCTTGCCCAGGTCTGTGTATTCGAACTGAAATCCGCTGGCCATCAGTTTGGCCGGCTCGACTCGCTGGCTCGACAGAAGCAGCTCATCGGCCATCTGCCCGAATACCAACCGCGCCGCGAACGCGGGTACCGGAAAGAAGCCGGGGCGGTGCAGCACGGATGCCAAGGTCTTCGTAAATACCGCATTCGTAACCGGATTGGGAGCCACAAAATTCACCGGGCCTTGGAGAGAGGCATTTTCTATCAGGTAAAGAATGGCCCCAACCACGTCTGCGATGTGAATCCAGCTCCACCACTGCCGGCCATTGCCCATGGTGCCGCCCAAGCCCATGCGGAATGGAGGCAACATTTTCGGCAGCGCGCCGCCGTCACTGCTCAGGATCAGCCCAAACCGAGTCTGCAGGGTGCGAATTCCGGATTGTGCGGCAGCCTGGGTGTTGGCTTCCCAGTCCCGGCACACCGCCGACAGAAAATCGTGTCCCGAGGAGCTCCCTTCGCGAAGGGTCTCGTCCCCGCGGCTCCCGTAGAACCCGATGGCCGAGGCTGACACGAAGACCCGCGGTTTTTGAATGGCCTTCGCCAGGGCGGCAGCCAAATTTCGCGTTCCTTCCGCCCGGCTTTGCTGAATGCGGCGTTTCTTGGATTCCGTCCAGCGCCCCACGATGGTTTCGCCCGCCAGGTGGATGACCGCCTCAAATCCCGCAACCAAACCGGGATCGATAGGTTGAGTTGGGTCCCAGCGAATTTGTCCCTCGCCGGAGGGGGAGCGCCGAACCAGACGAACGACTTCATACCCCTGTTCACGCAGCTTCGGAATAAGTGCCGCCCCAACAGGTCCCGAAGCACCCGAAACCAGAACTTTGCCCCTCGCCATGGCAAAGAACTGTAGCAAATACGCGAGAGAACGTCATGGAGCCAATTTCACAGGCCTTTGGCCAACGGCCAACGGCCGAGAATTAGCCATCTTGTGCGGTTATAATCAGACTACAATCCGGAGCCGAGCTTCGCTCAACGGGCGAGCGCCCGTACCCCCACTAGGCTTCCCGGCTTATAATCCCTCATGGGGACACTGCGTCAACAGATCGCCACCAACGTCCTCACGGTTACCCGCTTCCGTGACCTGATCAAAAAGCTGGAAGCAGCCCGCCCCAACGACAACCTGGAAATCGTTCGCAAAGCCTACGAATATTCGCTGAAGCATCACGCCGGCCAGTCCCGCGCCTCCGGCGAGCCCTACCTGGTTCACCCATTGGAAGTCGCCTGTGCTCTGGCCGAAATGAGGATGGACCCGGTCTCCATAGCCGCCGGCCTGCTCCACGATTCCGTGGAAGATACCTCGGTCACGGTTACGGACATCCGCAAGGAATTTGGCGAGCAGGTGGCGCACATCGTGGAGGGTGTCACCAAGATTGGACAAATTGACTTCGCTTCCCGCGAAGAGCAGCAGGCTGAGAACCTGCGCAAGATGATGCTGGCCATGGTGGACGACATTCGGGTCGTACTCATCAAGCTGGCCGACCGTCTGCACAACATGCGTACTTTGGAGCATCTCCCCGAGGAGCGCCAGCACAAGATCGCGAAAGAGACGCTGGATATCTATGCGCCCATCGCGCACCGCCTCGGCATGGGCAAGATTCGTGGCGAGCTGGAGGATCTGGGCTTCCGTTTTCTCGACCCCATCGCCTATCAGCAGGTGCACGATGCCGTCGAAGCACGCCGTAAGGAAGGCGAGGCTTTTCTGGAGACGGTCCAGGTGGAACTGCGGGAGAAACTCAAGGAAGCCGGTATCACCGCCCGAGTCGAAAGCCGCATCAAGCGCCTATCGAGCATCCACAAGAAACTAATCCGCCAGCGCATCACCGTCGACCAGGTCTATGACATGTTCGCCATGCGCGTGATCACGCACTCCGTGCAGGACTGCTACGCCGTGCTCGGCATCATCCACAATGTCTGGCGCCCTGTTCCCGGCCGCATCAAGGATTTCATTGCCATGCCGCGGCCGAATTTCTACCAGTCGCTGCACACCTCCGTGATCACCGAAAATGGCACTCCTTTCGAGGTGCAAATCCGAACTGAGGAAATGCACAAGCTCGCGGAAGAAGGCATCGCGGCGCACTGGAAATATAAAGATGGTCCGGTTTCGGCCAAAGACGAGCAGCGCCTCGCGTGGCTACGGCAAGTTGTGGATTGGCAGCGCGACGTCTCCGATCCCAACGAATTTCTTTCCACCCTGAAAATCGACCTTTACCCCGAAGAGGTTTACACCTTCACCCCCAAAGGGAAAGTCGTGGTGCTTCCTCGCGATTCCACCCCCATCGATTTTGCCTACACCGTGCATACCGAAGTTGGGCACAGTTGCGTGGGGGCGAAGGTGAACGGTCGCATGGTTCCCTTGCGCCACAAACTCCACAGCGGCGACATCGTCGAGATTTTGACCCAGCCCGGCCACAAGCCCAGCCGCGACTGGCTCGCCGTGGTCAAGTCCTCACGTGCCCGCAACAAAATCAAGCACTGGCTGAACATTCACCAGCGCGAGCGCGCCATCGAAATCGGCCGCAAGCTCATTGAAAAAGAGGCCCGCAAGTACCGCATCGCGATCAAAGATATTAAGGATGAAGAGCTGCAGAAAGTGGCTTCCGACTATGGGCTAGGCCGTGCCGATGACCTCATGGCCGGAATCGGCTACGGCAAATATTCGGCCCGCTCTATCCTCGGCCGCCTCGCCCCTCCCGGCACACAGCCGGCCGCGGCGGAAGAGGGCGAGCATGGTTTTGCCAATGTGGTACGCCGCGTCTTTGGCGGCGATGCGAATGCCATAACCGTCAAAGGCCACGGAGACCTGCTCGTCTACCGGGCCCGCTGCTGCAACCCGATCCGTGGCGAAGCCATCGTCGGCTATGTCACTCGCGGCAAAGGTGTGGCCGTTCATTCTTCGAACTGCCCGAATGTCACCAATCTCCTTTATGAGCCTGAGCGTCGCATTGATGTGCAATGGACTCGCGACAAGGAAGACGGCCTGCCCGCTGCTTATCCCGTCAAGCTCACCCTCTTCTGCGACGATAAATGGGGCATGCTGAAGCAGATCACCGCCGTCATCAGCGACGCCAAAACCAACATCCGCAATATCGAAGCCCGCACCGGCAACGGCCAGGCGAACATAGACGTGGTCCTCGACATCGCCGACCTCAAGCACCTGGAGACGATTATTGCGGGAGTCCGCAAGATTCCCGGCGTGCACGATGTGCAGAGGCTGCAGAAGATCTGAATACCAGTTCTCAGTTCTCAGTCTGAAAAAGCACCAGCAATCGGCACTCAGCAATCAGCCACCCCAGCTATGATTTTCACGCAAACCTCAAAGCTGTCATCCCCAGCGAAGTCGAGAGCCTGCCCGAGCGCAGTCGAAGGGGACCTTGTGTTTTTGGCCCGATTGCACATCCCTGCTTTGCCATCCCGAGCAACGCGCGGAATCTGGGGTTTGTTTTCTGCGACCGGCATTCTACAATCGTCTCTCTGATCAGGTGCCGTCTGTGAGACCCGAAAGCTGCCAGTGAGAGCTAACATGCGCGACGTCATCACCACTCCCGAGGCGCCTAAAGCCATCGGCCCATATTCACAGGCTATCAAAGCCAACGGCTTCGTTTTTACCTCCGGTCAGATCGCCATTGATCCGGTAACCAACACTCTGGTCAGTGGCGACGTGGCTTTTCAAACCGACCGGGTGATGAAGAACCTGCGCGGAATTCTCATGGCTGTCGGCAGCGGCCTGGATAAAGTCGTCCGCGCGACCGTATTCCTGAAAAACATGAACGATTTTGCCGCGATGAACGAAGTCTACGGAAAGTACTTCTCCTCGGCCCCGCCCGCCCGCTCGACAGTAGAGGTGGCGCGACTGCCGAAGGACGTTTTAGTGGAGATCGATGTAATTGCACTGACATGAAAACAGCACTCAGCACTCAGTACGACGGCAACAAAGCCCAAAAGCTTGATGCTCCTGCATCCTTCAAAACACAAGGTCCCCCTCGACTGCGCTCGGGGCAGGCTCTCGGCTCCGCTCGGGATGACAATAGAAGTAGCTGAGTGCTGATGCTTGTTAAGGAGAGTTAAATATGAAGATCGCAGTTATTCTCGCAGTAATCGTAGTGGCCGCACTCGCTCTGGCCCAAACTGCAAAGAAATCCGCCGCTGCCGCCGGACCGACGAAAGTCACAGGCCCGGGCACGAAAACCGCCACCGGCCTGACCTACTGGGACATAAAAGAGGGCACCGGCCCCGTGGCCACTCCGGGCCACACCGTCAAAGTCGACTACACCGGCTGGCTGACCAATGGCAAGAAATTCGACAGCTCGGTCGGTAGTGGCAAGCCCTTCGATTTCAAACTGGGCGCTAGTGAGGTGATTAAGGGCTGGGACGAGGGCGTCGCCGGCATGAAGGTCGGAGGCAAGCGGCAGCTGAAAATTCCACCAGATCTAGCCTACGGCGCCAATGGTTATCCGCCGGTGATCCCGGCGAATTCAACGCTGATCTTCGACGTAACGTTGCGCGGGGTGGAATAGAACGTGTGGCGCGGGCATTCCTGCCCGCGGCTCACTGTCGATTCGCGGACAAGAATGTCCGCGCCACAAGTGCTAGGCTTTTACGACTTTGCCGCTGCGCAGGCAGGAAGTGCACACGCGGATGCGTTTGGTCGCCCCACCCACCTTGGCCCGGACCGGGCGCAGGTTGACGTTCCACCGCCGCTTGGTGACATTGTGCGCGTGGCTGATGTTGTTCCCGAATTGCGGCCCCTTGCCGCAAATATCACAAACTTGTGCCATTGAACCGCTCTCCAGAAGGTATCAGAACCTGTAGTCGAAACTTTGATTTTACAGGATGAGAGCGGGATTCGACAAACGGCATAGCCCTATCGTGACTCTGCCTTTTCCCCTCGCTCTTCCTGCGGTTGGAAGTACAGCCATCTCAGCAGAAAATAACCGACTAGCAGGAGTGCGACTGACCTGACCAGTTCAGGAAGTGCATCCAGGAGGGAAAATCCCCGTACCGCTGTCCCATGTTGCAGCAATTCCCCAGCATAGTTTCGGCGGGTTGCCCAAGTCGCAATTGGCGTGCTGAACACGTACGCAAAATGCAGAATAGCCTGTGCAAAGATCCAACCCAAAGCGATAGCACCGATGAAACTTCCTACCAGCGCGTCTTTGAATCTCTTAACCATGGTTGGCCCTCCGTAATTTAGTTCGATAAGCGGCCAGAGCTCGAAGTGGTGTTGTACTGTGAAGCCACTTCGACAGAAGCCATGCCGCCGAGATGCTGATGATGGCGCTGTATAGATAGAAACAGAGAAAGATCAACATAGATCGGTCCAACAGTGTCAGCGTTGGCGAGAAATAAGGAATATCCAGGATCGCCACAGCTGTAATCAGGAAGTTGCCGGCGTGCGCCAACAGGGGCCAGAGGGCCTCGAATATTCCGTCCAGGAACCAGAAAATGAGCACCGCAAGCGCAACCGCTCCCACATGGGAATCCGCCAAAACCTCTCGAAGGGAACGCTTCATGGCTCCTCGCAGAAACAGGCTGATTCTGCGCTGCGATGAGCCGATGCACAAGGTTACGGTCGTGAGTAGTCAGAGGCTGGACATCTAGCGGCGACTTCCCGATAGCGCACCGCTGGGTTGCCGTGCATTCTGCTTCTGAAGCCATTGCTGCGCATACTCGAGAATTTTGCCGGTTTCCGGATCCCACAGCAACGTATGGGGTACGCCGGGCCACTGCTTATATTCTCTCTCATTCTCCGGCACGCCCAGATACCGCGGCAGGGCTTCGTTATCTTTCTTGCTGACGATGACATCGCGCTCACCCTGCAGGATCAGGGTGGGCACATGGATGTTGGGGGCCACATCGGTCTTCCAGTTCTTAACCATTTTCGCGATATCTTTGAGATAGGCGAAACTGACTTTCTTGTATGCCCAGGGATCGCTGCGGCGTTCCGCGATGAATTTCGGATCGCGGGAGCTTTCCTGTAGCCGCGCGTCAACCAGGCTGACGGCCGGCTTCCTCTGCCAGATCAGGTAATAGGGAATTAAAAGCAGGTTGGAGAATCTCAGGAATTGGCTGCTGGGCACGCCTAAGGCTGGGGCTATGAGAATGAGCCCGTCGATCTCGGAGTCCTTTTCACGGGCATAGTTCAGAGCAAAAGCGCCACCCATGCTTTCGCCAAGGAGGAAGAGTTTGGCCGCAGGATGCTTCTTCCTCAAAAGCTGGATCATGACGCCGACATCCTCGCGCGCTTGCGGGGGCGTCCCTATGTATCCGCGCCGCCCGGTGGAGAAACCGTGGGCGCGTGCATCCATGGCATAGACCTCGACGCCTTTGGAACTCCAGGCGTCGGCAATCAACTTATACGGGCCGCTGTAGTAGCCGATTCCGTGCAGAACCAGCACGACCGGATTCTCCGGGCTTTGTCGTGTGGCGGGCCAGTAGCGATAAATCAGGCAGGTTCCGTCCCTGGAACGAACCATGCCATGGCTCTCGCTTAGCTTGGCGGCAAGCCGCTGTGCATCCTCACAGGTGGGAACTTCGGGGGGCAGCGGTGAACTTGCGTGCATAGAACCGAGCATGCCAAAGATAACTAGCGGAGCTAACCATGTGTACGGCTCCAAGGCAAGGGTAAGTTTCAATGAGCCAACCTCTTGCTCCACGATTGGGGCCCCGTCAGCATTGCTGAGATGACACCTGCCGATGATACGTTTGTTCCAATTTCAGAACAAACGGCATTTCTTTGTTGACAGAGACCCCTTCCCTGATATCGTGTTCGTCCAACAAACGATAGTTCCTGAAAGCTGCTGCTTCCCAGCGAACTACAAGGCGCCTCCCTCATTCTTTTTACGGCCTGCAATCGCTAGCGGAGGTCTGTCATGGGCACCACGGCCATTCTGGCCAAGTTGTACCTGCCGATGTTGTTATTCCTGCTGTTTTGCCTGCTTGCCATATTCGCGGAGAAAGCCGCCGGAGTTCCCGAAATAAATATCTCCCTGGGTCCAATCCAGCTGGCGAGGGTTCCGGTCAGGACTCTCTGGATTTTGCGGGCCCTGCTCATCGTTCTCGCTTTCGCCTGCGCTGGCGCCTATGTCATCGATGATTACACGACCCTGTTCTCCAAGAACCTGACCATGCAGGTCTTCTATGATCAACCCGGGCTGAAACGATCGATTGCCAGCCTCGCCCCCTTGCAGATTCCCCGTTTGGTGGACCTGGATAAGTGCGGCAACTGTCAGCAGGAGTATTTTGCCCAGTTCGATAAGGAGGTCAAAGCAGCCTTCCCCAACATTCCACCTTTCTTTACCAGCGGCCAAGTCCATAGCACTGGAAAAAGCTATACCGTCGTCCAAAAAACCCTGGGACTACAAAATTATCGGGTGACCCAATCGGGCGGAATTCTGGCCAATGAACTGGATCTTCCCAATCAGTCGCCGGTTACGTTTCAAACCAAAAACGAAAAGCAGGACACGCCGGATGACTATCTCAATCTTGGGAATCTTGGCGCCCTGCGCGGCGTCTTGCTGTTCACCAAGTATAAGCAATTTCTTCTTCCGCACGGGGTGGATGAATGCGGATTGAATTACAAGGTTGCGCTCTATGCGGCCACTAAGGTCAGCGTTTTCCCCTGGCCTGATATCTCCAATACGGTGTACCTCGTGGAAGGGAAAGACGGCCTGGTCCCCATTGCCTACGCCACGATCCAGTATGCGGGCGCGGATGCGGGCCCGGAACACGCATCCGAGGGCTTACCTGATCAATTCTCCGGGCAGGCTGTCGTGGCCAGGCAATAGGTGCCACGCCGAAATTAGGCAGTTAGGACAAGGTTATCAATCAGCCGTGTGGTCCCAACGTAGGCTGCGATCGCAACCAGTACTTCTCCATTCAATTGCTTAACCGGTTCCAGGGTTTCTGGGTTTACCATCTGGAAATAGTCGAGCCGCACCGACGGTTCCTCTGACAAGATCGCTTTGCCTGCGTCGGCCAGCGCCGCCGGATTCCTTTCCCCTTGATTGAAGGCTTGTTTCACCGCTTCCAGGGATCGCGACAGCACCAGCGCCGACTTGCGCTGCCGCCCATCGAGATAGGCATTACGGGAACTCATGGCCAGGCCGCCGGGCTCGCGAATAATCGGGCAGACGACGATCTCGACGGGCATGTTTAAATCGCGCACCATGCGCTTGATGACCGCCGCCTGCGCCGCATCCTTCTGCCCGAAGAACGCCAGATCAGGCTCAACGATGTTAAACAGTTTGGACACAACTGTCGTCACCCCGCGGAAGTGCCCCGGCCGTGATTTGCCGCAAAGCCTGTCGCTCATGCCCTCCACCGTCACGTAAGTGACGGCGCCATCCGGATACATCTCGTTAACTGAGGGCGCGAAGACCAGGTCCACGCCTTCTTTCTCGAGCAGCTCGCAGTCGCGCTCCAACGTGCGCGGATACTTAGAGAAATCCTCGTTAGGGCCAAACTGTGTGGGATTTACAAAAATGGAGACCACAACTACATCGCCGCGATTCTTGGCCGCGCGCACCAGGGACAGATGCCCCTCATGCAGCGCCCCCATGGTCGGGACAAGACCGATACGCTTGCCCTCACAGCGCGCCGTGCGCGAAGTGCGGCGAACTTGTTCAATTTCGTTGCAGATCTTCATTGCCAGTCGTTGGTCGTTAGTCGTTGGTCGTTAGCAACACAATCGAGCAGACGTGCCAACGACTAACGACTAACAACCAACGACAGTTTTCTTATCTTCGCAGTGCCCGCTTCCGCTCCAGCACCGTCTCCAAGGCCGCCCGCGTCTCTTTGGACAGATGGTAGGACTCCCCATCGGACGGATACTGATGTGACACCACGTCAGCTCGGAACGATTGCACCGCGTTCGTAATGAGCCCTGCCGCATCTCCGTAGCGCCGCACGAATTTCGCCGCCGACTGGAAAGTCAGGTTCAGAATGTCGTGGAAAACCAATACCTGTCCATCGCATTCCGGTCCGGCGCCGATCCCAATCGTGGGCGTTTCAACTTCCGCGGTGATCATGGCAGCAACCTCGCGGGGAATTCCTTCCAGGTAAATGCAGGCTACCCCGGCACGATCGAGGGCCACCGCATCGCGCATTAAATGCTCAATGTCGGCCAGGGACTTGCCTTGCACTTTGTAGCCCCCCATTACGTTGACCGACTGTGGCGTGAGCCCAATGTGACCGGCCACGGGGATCTCCGCATCAATGATGCGCCGGATCAGGTCAGCTCGTTTCTCGCCGCCCTCGATCTTCACCGCCTCGGCGCCCGCCTCTTTCATGAAGCGCGAGGCGTTGCGCACAGCCTCGTCGGGGCTGAGGTGGTACGAACCGTAGGGCATGTCTCCGATCAGCAAGGCATGTTGGACGCCACGCCGCACGGCGCGCGTGTGATGCAGCATCTCATCCACGGTGACGGTCAGGGTGTTGTCGTATCCAAGCATCGTCATGGCAAGCGAGTCGCCTACCAGCACGATGTCGATTCGGGCTTCGTCCACCAACCGGCCGCTGGAATAGTCGTAGGCAGTTAAGCAGGTAATCGGCTCACGCCGAAGTTTCTTTTCTTTGAGTGTGGCAATGGTGATTTTCTGGCGAGGTTCGCCAATAGGAGTGAGACTCACGATGTCCTCCAGTGCCCCTCCGCCTTGGCGGATAGAGCCTGTATCCATCTTGGATTCCAATCACCGCTATTTTAGTTGCAAATCGGCCCTGTGGCCAGGGAAAAGGTAAAACACTGAAAGTAGGAAGGTTACCTTGAACTCGATGGCGGGCTGGCATCGATGGAAACGATCCACTATTCACTATCCACCAACCCTCACTTTGACAGCTCTGCTAAAGCCTCTCGAAACAGCACATCAAAAGAAGCGGCTTTTCCGTTTGTGGACACCTTCGCCAGTGCCCGCTCTGCTGCGGGGCGCTGGTAGCCCAAATTGACTAATGCCGAAAGTACATCCCCCTCGACCGGGCTTACTGGGGCCGCGGCCGGCACATCCGCGAAAGTTTGCAGTTTGTCCCGAAGTTCCAGCACCATGCGCTCGGCGGTCTTCTTGCCAATGCCCGGGATACGAGTGAGCCTGGCGACATCGTTGCCGCGAATGGCTCCCACCATCTCGTCGGCAGGCATGCCGCTCAGGATCGTAATGGCCAGCTTGGGTCCGATTCCGCTCACGGTTATCAGCTTCTCGAATAACACCTTCTCGGCAGGACGCAAAAATCCGTACAGGGCGAGGGCGTCTTCCCGCACATGCGTATGAACATGCAGCGCGACCTCGCTCCCAATGTCGGGCAAATCCGAAAACGTCGGCACGCTGATCACGACGTCGTAACCAACTCCGCTGGCCTCAACAATGGCCTGATTGGGATGCTTCGCCAGCAACCGTCCGCGCAGATGAGCAATCATGCTGAGCGTATTTTCAAGGAGCACTTAGCATTTGGCAATTGGCAATTGGCACTGAGACTTTGGCGGGCAGCACGCACGGGTCAACAGTTGAGGCGAACGCAGGAAGGTGGCGCTTTCTAGTGTCCTGTTTCTGAAAACTCGTGACAGCAACGCTTTGAAAGGGCGCAGGATCGGCCCAAATGCGGCCCTTTAAGCCCTCGGGTCGAGCCCTCAGCGGCTGAAGCCGCGTTCTGAAATGGCCGGTACGGCACGCCTGAACAGGCTGCTGAAAAAATCTCTCGGCGGCAAAAGATGGCCCTCAGGCGCTAAAGCGCGGACGTATATTCAACAGCTTAGCGGCACGAGTAAACTCGTGCCCTTCCCGATTTTACTTACCTGATTCTTTTTCCGCAGCCCCTAAAGCCGCGTTCTGAAATGGCCGGTACGGCACGCCTGAACAGGCTGCGGAAAAACTCCACATCGGGCGGAGTTTGGAAGGGCACGACTTCAACAGGCTGCGGAAAAATGCTGGTACGAAGCGGTTTTGAAGGGGCGCGGCTTCAAGGCGTGCCCTTTCAAAGCTCATCATTGCAATCTTCTTTTCGAAACAGGATACTACCGCGAGGGAGGAACGTACTCCTTCGGGGGCGCGGAACCCTCTCCGAAAAAGTATTGTTCCAACTGCTGCACGATGACCTGCTGATCCTCTTTGCGAGCCGGATTCAGGCGGTACTCGTTGAGCAGCATCTTGCAATGTTCCATCCACATGTTCCAGGCGTCTTTGGAAACATTCTCATAGATCTTCTTGCCCAGTTCGGTATCGAACGGAGCTTCATCCAGGCCCGGTAACTCCTTATGTAACTTCACACAAAAGACTCTGTGGCCATCAGTCATGCGTTTTCCTCGAAGAAACTATTATTGCATAGCCCTTCCGAGCGTGACTTCAATCCTACTCTGGTGTAAATTGCGGTAACCGATACCGTGGCTCCATAACTCTCCGGGAGCCAGTGTCTGATCATATTCCGCGCCGCTCTCAATCCAAATTGGATGGACATTGGACAAATGCAGCCGTGGGACCACAATAGGGAACCGATCAAGGGCGCCGGAAAGGGATCGAGCAAGACCTCAAGTGAGGCGTCCTCCCGCTGGAGTGCGTCCTCATTGGCGTTGATTCGCCGGGTGCTCGAAAACGGCACTTGGGAATCGGAGATCGAGGCCATTTACGCCACCGCTCCTGTGGGGCTTGGGCTCGTCGATAGGAATTTCCGCTATTTGCGCGTAAATGAGAGATTAGCCACGATTAATGGCTTGTCGGTGGCCGAGCATTTGGGCAAGTCTGTCGACGAGGTTGTTCCCCAAGCCGCACCGGTGCTCAAATCTTTGCTGCAGGATGTGATCGCTTCCGGAGAACCCGTTCTCGATCGCGAACTCAAGGTACCAAGGACGGCAGGCGGCGAGGGCTATTTCCTCATCAGCTATTTTCCTTTGAAGTCGACCGATGGACGCGTGCTCGCGGTAAATGGCGTGGTGCAAGACATCAGCGAAAGGAAGCGCCTGGAAGTTCGATTCCGGGGTGAGCACGAGCTTCTGGAGGCCGGAGTCGCCGAGCGCACCTCGGAGTTGTCGGCTGCCAACCAAAAGCTGCAGGCGGAAATTGCGCAGCGCATTCATGCCCAGGAAGAGTTGGAAGCGCAAGCGGCCAAGTTGCGTGAACAGGCGCAACTGCTCGATCTTGCCAATGACGCTATTTTCATCTGCAAGCTCGATGGCACTATCTGCTATTGGAATGAGGGCGCGGAACGGCTTTATGGCTGGACCCGCAGAGAGGTATTGGACCAGCCGCTCTCGCATTTTCTGGAGACGGAATACCCGCTGCCCATGGCAGAAATTCAGCAGGCACTCTTGCGCGAGCGCCAATGGCAAGGCGAGCTCGTGCATACTCGCCGCGATGGCAGTAAAGTCACGGTCGCAAGCCGGTGGACCCTGTGGCGCGACCCGCGGGGAACTGCCCAGGGTTGGTTGCAAATCAACACTGACATCACGGAGCGCAAGCGTGCAGAAGAACTGCTGCGCATGCTGTCGGCTCGCTTGCTGCAAACTCAGGATGAGGAGCGTCGTCGCATTGCCCGTGAATTGCATGACAGCGCCGGACAACTATTGGTCGGGCTCGATATTAATCTGGTAACCGTTCACCGCGAATCGGACAAGCTGACGGCCAACGCTGGGCGCGCCCTCTCCGAAAGTATCGCCCTGGCAAAGGAGTTATCAGCGGAATTGCGGAATATCTCGCATTTGCTGCATCCGCCTTTGCTGGACGAAGCTGGTCTCTCGGCCGCCATCCGGTGGTACGTCGAACGGTTCTCTCAACGCAGCAAAATTTCCGTGCAACTCGATTTGCCGTCCAATCTGGGACGTCTACCCCGCGAGATCGAAACCACCATATTCCGCATTGTCCAGGAGTCGCTGACCAATGTGCATCGTCATTCCGGTAGCAGTACTGCCGTAATCCGCCTGAGGCGTGAGGCGGACACGGTCAGCGTGGAAATTCGCGACGAAGGCAAGGGCCTGGAGGCGGACAATTATCGGACTTTTTCCGGCGTGGTCACCCCCGGAGTGGGAATTCAGGGCATGCGAGAACGCGTGCGGCAGTTGGCAGGACGTTTTGACATCCGCTCCGGCGGAACCGGGACGACGGTTGCGGCTACGCTGCCGTTGAACGAAGTACAGGCCAAGAGCGCAGATTGAGGCGCGCGTCATCGCAGCAGCTCATGACCTTAAGCCAGCAAACAAATATGAGTTGAGAGAAAAAGAGGCAACTGCAGTCGTTTGAAGGAACTGGCGGAGAGGGAGGGATTCGAACCCTCGATACAGGTGTTAGCCCGTATAACGGTTTAGCAAACGCAGTCTGCCAATTTCTTGCCCTTGTTTTCAGCAAGTCAGCATTCTGAAAAACCTAAGAATTTCCGTCCGGCTGGCCTATCGTGCGCCGATTTGTGCGCTGCTCTCGGGCATAGTTTGGGCGTAGATTCGGGTACCAGCAATGAAACTCTTCCGATCAGAAGTGACTACCCGCAAAGCGGTAAATAAACACCAAAACTCCGATGACTGCTGTCACAGTCCTGCGGAAATCGTACCCATACATGGCGTGCTGAAATTCGGACTCCTCCGCTTCGTTCAGTTCGCGTAGATCACCATTTTCCACCGCAATTACGTATGCACCTGCCGGAGCGCAGCAGGCAACGGCTGAAATCACGGTCTCGTGTTGATGATCGCAACCAAGTACGCAGCCGGAGTCAGTCCAAGCAGCAAAGTAGTAAAGGGAGGGCGTCTGTGGCGTCATTTTTCCTCACCATCTCACAGTGAGATGAATCACAACTAACTGTCTCAACACTGATACGGCGGGATGATGTGGAACAAGATCACTCATGACCATGCAAAACGTATGGCCTTTAGTAACTCGTCCCGAATGGGGCAGGAGGCTTACAGCAAGAATGCTTCAGGAATTAAGGAATAGTCGCTCAATCGTATACACTCTGCAGTTCCCTCGTAGCAGAGAGGAACGCAAGGAGGCAATGAACTAATGAACCTAATGGGCGCGATCAAACAACTCCAAGCAGAAAGGAACACTATCGAAGGCGAAATCAGCAGCAACCCGAAAGCGTATTGCTGATGCTCAACGGGCACGATGGGCGAAGTGGAAGGCAGCGTACAAGAAGAAACAAATTTCAGCACTCGTATATGAGAAATGGGCAGAGCGGATCGGATGCTACTGGCCAGGTCACTTTTGTGAAACGAAGCTGCGCGAAATGCTACCTGCAACCGATGACCTTAACCGAATCCGTACCTCGAATCTCGTTCCCTCCATACGTCTTTGCGGTCATTGAGACCAAGGTTGTATCGCAAGCGATTCCGGTTTGCTGAACGTCAAAATTCATTTGAAGGTCGGAAAGGCCATCTCCGTTCACATCTGCCAGAGACCAATGGTTAGGCGTGGCTTCCGTGCCTGTGTCTCCAAATCGGACAGTTGTAGGATCAATTTGAGTCGCGTCGAATTTAGCTGTGCTCAGAATTGTCATGGGCAGCATGCCATTGCTGTTCACGTTGACCACATTTGGGAACGATCCCGGCTTCACGTCCAAACGAACGCGAGTAGGTAAAGCTGGAGAGCATGACAAATTGCGGGAGTCTACGATGGAGATCGTTCCCGGCTCTACGCCCCACTCCCACCATTGGTAACCCCCAACTTCGGCCACGTAGAGAGAGGAACCATGCAGAGCAATGCCGCCGAGACCGTCAACAGCTTGGATGTCCTGCGAGTAGGAGACCGGAGCATCTGGGTTCCACGGCCCACTACAGCTACGAATCGGAACTCCTTTGGTAGTGGCTTGCCAAATCTTCATCGGCTGCGTATGGTCAACAATCCATAAGAGGTTGTCGGTAGGATCAAAGACTACTCCAGCCGGATTGAACGTAGTCGAAAGCGACCGGATAGGCTTTCCGGAGTGACTTGTAACCAGCAGCCGTGTGCTGTCCAAATCGCCAATGAATAGTCGAGCCTTGTCTGCGGTGATCGCACCTCCACGAAAGGGTACGGAGAAGGAGTTGAATGTGGTTGAAGCGGTCGGATCGAACTCGTACACGGAGCCAGTACCAGCTGTTCCCACATCAGTCATAAAGAAGTGTCCATTGATACTGGTCAGATCAGATGGCGTGCTTCGACCATCGAAACCCGTGGTACTGGGTGAAAGAAATGATCGGAGCACTTGTCCCGTTCGTGTATCGAGTTGGTTGATAGCTCCCAAGGCCCCCTGTTCCGATTCATAAAGATACTGCCCGATGAAACTGACTCCCGTAGGCTGTTGTCCGGGAGTTGAGATTGCTGACACTAAGGGGTGTGCGGTTGCTTTACCCGCAAAAGAGTAAGTGAACGAAGTTATCTCTAATTGGTCACCAAAACCCAGCCATACCAAATCGACTACAGCTGTACCTTTGCCTGTGAATGTTACGTCCCACAATTGCCAACCGCTCAAATACATCCCGTTGTGCCCCGAGTACCATCCCCCAACCTCGCCTTTTACCGTTATCGGTACCTGAACCTCTACAGACGATGCAGTAGCGGGGGGAATGAACGATCCCTCAATTTCCGTGCCCTCTCCCGATAGGTATATCGTGCAGGTCAAACCTAAGCAGCTTGGACTCTGATTCCATAGCCAATAATTGACGAGACCTACACCCGGCACACCACACTGCTGGCCAATTGTGCACCAACCTAGGTATATTGAATAGTCATACCAAGTGTTCGAAAAATCGAAATTTCCCCCACTTGCAGACGATCCCGCTTCAAATGCCTGAATTGCGAATCCCTTCCCTGTGATCGGAAAAGTATAGGAAGGGGTCTGGTTGGAGTTAATCTGTTCCGCTGCTGATAATGCGATGAACCCGCACACAAAGAGCACGATCATCACTGCTTTTATAGAGTTCATGGAAAATAAACTCCTCGCGCGGGGGAAAGCGCGTTATTAAATTCGAAGCCCTAGGAGAAGAGAAGTTAGAAATATAGCTCCAGCAGTCGGGAATCAGCCGTGATAGCAGTCACCTGTCCGGGTGATAAGGAATGCGCTCGGGGGTTGAAGAGTGCGCTATCGCTGGAATTGTGGAGGTGGACTTATAGTCAAAGGCCCACACCATAGGTCCGAGTAGTAGCCCAGCCCTGAGCCTCAGCGATGAGACAGTCAAGGATACAGGACCGGAAACACCTCCCCGTGCTCTTCTAAAGCTACTTTGGCTGCAACGAATGATTCGATTTGATCTTTCGTGAAAAATCCTAGGTCCATCTCCTGATCTTCCCTCAACAGTCTAAAACCTTGATGGCATAAGGAGGGGTCGTCTCGCCCTAACGGCCATACCTTTCTCATATGCGAACGCATTTGCCAAGCAAGTATGTCGGCGGCCTGTAATGGTCTGAACTTTTCTTTATGCTCAAAGGAATAACCGTCTGGCTCAAGACCTAGCAGATCAGCGACAGGCTGATTTTGCGGTTTGGAGAGAAGGTCGAGAATTTTGCTGATCTCCTCCCGTTTAGGACTCCGCTGCATCTCCCAGTCGAAAATGTAGCGAATCGGGAGTGTGATGAGGCTACGTGCTCTCCAGTCCCGTATGCGATTCATGCACATCCTGACCGCAAATGTATAGTGCTGGCGTCCATAGTGTTGAAGAATGTGTTCGGGCGTGGAGTTCCAAATCTCCTTCGGAACGGCTACGGCAGTACCAATACGTTTGTTCTCATTGATGATTCTTGCGAGACGAGCGTATACATGGCGTTTCTTATCATCATCCCAAGGCTCATGGCTATGTTCACGCGGTGCGGCGAACTCGGCCATATGGAAGCAGTCAAAACCTTCTTCCCATCGGGCATCATCCCAAGCCTTAACGAACTCGTCCCAGCCTCGGTTGCCGGACACATAGCACGCCGCTATCGCAATGTCGGAGTTTAAGTCAGTTCCGCTATCGTCAAAATAAGCTGTAAACATTAGTGATAAAACAGGCTGTTTTAGAAGTCTGAATTACAGGCCCACACCGTAGGTCCGAGTGGTAGGCATGGGCCAACTTCAGTAATGAGCCGAAGCAGGGCAATTCTATACTTCCCGCCCTAGTGTTGCCACCAGAATGCCGCCCACAAGAGTTGGGAACAGAATACTTTCGTGCATTGGGGAGACAATGGTCTCAGTTTTTAACGACCCCTTTTGGACAAGAGAAGGCAGGCTGAAGGTGGCTTATCCCCTAGCAGTTGACTTGCTCTATCCTGAAATTGGCCAGAGGGACCAAACGTTTCTTCGCAGGGTGAATCTATCTGTAGAAGCGCGGTTTCTAGGACCTGTCTCAGCACTGTAGTCACTATTTATGACGAAAAGTGTGGGTGTAAACCAAACGAACCTAGGGTAGGTCTGCATCTAATACATATAGAGAGCGACAATAAGAGAGTTTCCTAGCATCCGAACTTCGCTCCAATTAGACCGCAAGGCTCATCTCACTACCTATGGAACATTCTTCTACTATTCCCCGTGGCTGGACAAAGGTGTACCAAGCCGCAAAATCAGCCCATATCCCGGTCTCTCAGCTTAATGCACTAATCATTTCGGGTGCTATACCCGTTGCGATTGATGGCGCAGGCTACATGTGGGTGCCAGCAGATCAGCTGCGACAGGGGCAGTGAAGCACTACACAACCAATGACCTTGAGCTTGACAGCTACCTCAAGGCTTCTGGGCATCGTCTGCTAGGAGCAGACCTGCGAGGAAAACTGGTGGAGTTCTACTTCGATGTTTCGGCGGAGGAGGCTGTCAATGCCTATTTCGCAGGGACTCCGTTGTCTGCGAGGGAGCTTTTTGAGGCTCACCGCAGTCTGCGGGCGCTTATTCAGCAGGTAAAACAACATAAGAAACGGACAAGAACGCATACATATGGAAGCACTAGTAGCTAACAAAACAAAGTATTCGGGTATTTATTCATTTGGAGAGCTGGCGGATTTAGATATTCCCTCCCCGGTTCAAGTAGTTGAAGGCTTGATTAGTGAAGGCCAGAATGTCATCTTCGCGGGCAACTTCGGAGTTGGCAAAACCATGCTTGCCGGGCAACTTTCAACGTGCTTGGCTACCGGGCGGCCCTTTGTCGGACGGCAAATATTGAGGCCATTCAAAGTCGTTTTTGTGGACTTTGAGACTGGCCCGGGTGCCATTCGTGAGAGGCTCTTGAGACAGAGTAGATCGGCTGGTTTCACTGATAGAGACTACAGGCAACTAGATAGCAATTTCACTTACGTAAATGCTCGATGAACACTGCCCATTTTACGGGCTGCAAGTCAACGAACGGGGAATCGAGAAATTGGCGGGTTTTCTCGCTGAGAATAAGGCCGAAGTGCTGATCATCGACAATCTCGGATGGTTCGTTCCGGGCGACTTAAATGATCCGGAGGACATAAAGGACTTCTACCAGAGCTTGCGGAACTTACGTATGCTCTGCGATACCCTTAATAGTGGCTTCATCCTACTCCTGCACCACCTCACTAAACCGGGAGAGAAGAGCAGCCGCCCTAGTCTTTTGACGGCTCCTCGGGAATATCTGTCTCAAGCGAGGGGCAGTCAGAGGTTACTGGATTTTGCGGAGTGCAGACTTGCGCTGGCAGAGGAGATGGCTGGTGACCAATTGTTCCATGTGGTCAATGGTGTGAACCGCACAGGAACAGTTGAACCTATGGTTATGCATCTGGGATTTGAGAGTCTCTCTTTCGAGATTCATGAGGACTCCAAGCTCCGCTACGAGCAGGCGTTCACGGGCCGACCCAAGCAAAAGCGAATCTATGAAACTCTGCCAGCAGGCGAGTTCACGTGGACGCAAGCGTTGGGAGTCACTTTGGATGGCAAGCCCGTCAGTCCAGACACCCTTAATTCCACCCTCCGGACGGCGGTGCTTAACGACTTCATTGTCCACGACTCGACAACGAAGCAATATCGGAAGGTGTTTCAGCCTTAAGAACTGAGCCGTAGTTTCCGTATTTGTCGTATTTTTCGGGTTCGGGTGGTTCAGGTTTCAAGAATTAATCAGAAAGAAAGAACAACCTGCTGCAACTACGGAGAATACGACAAATACGGACTCGTGCAAGGAAAAGCACGCACATGAGACAACTTCTTCGGTCCACATTTCACGTCCGCAGTAACCGCTTCCTCTATCGCCATACTCCAGCCGGAGCAGCCGAGGAACTAGCCATCCCAGAAACTTGGATATGGTTTTGGATTTGGAACGGGCGGCTGAATGCGAAGAGATGGGATGGGAGGGCGTGGGTATGTCTAGAACACGTTCGCGAGCTGCTGGAGGACCCAGATGACCGGGAGAATGCAATGGAGGCCGCCAATGCATCCCTAGAGCCTGTTTGAGGGAGTTGCAAAAGGTGGGTGATGTGGACGCTTGTTCGTTTATTTTCAGCAACTTACGAATGACGTGAGATAGAATATGGAGGTGATTATGAATGGAATCAACAACTTAGAATCGAAGGCTCTGGTTGTGGGCTGAATGGAGGATGAACGGTCGCATGAAGTCGGCTAAAGCTGTGGTATAGTTCGCCCGCCCCCCAATTAGGAAGCCCCGCCAGTTCAGAGGGACGTTGGATTGGCGGGATTTTTATGCTTGGCTGCCGAGACACACCCCAAAATCCTTCTTGCGACGAGCCAATCGGCATCCCCTTTATCACCGACTCTGTCCCCAGAACCAGAATATAGTTCCTACGATGCCCACAGCGGCGAGGATGGCATAAAAGACTGTCCACCAATCCGGGTTAAGTTTGGGAGGTATTTCTCTCATTGATACGGTTCAGCGTTTCCGCTTAGGTTTCACCCCGTCAGCTTCGCATCCTGCTAGCAACGTCATCGAGCTTATTCAGGGTATTCAGGGCCAGAAGTATCTCATCGTGCTCGGGCTGGCGCTCACGGTCGGATACCAGTTCGTCCACTCGCTCCATAATGGCATCTCGGGCTTGCTGGATACGTTCAGGGAGTCTATGAAGGTCAGACTCGTTCAGGGCGGCCTTAAACAATTCTTTCCATGATGGGGGAGGGCCAGCCATAAGGGGGCGAACCTCGGACCGAAGGGATTGTAGCGTCGAAACCTTAAGAGAACATTAAGCGAATATTAAGGGCAGGCGTTCTTTACTGGGGCTTTGGGGCAGGGTGCTGTTCCAGTTCTTGTCTAAAAAGGGGTCAAAAGAGGATACGGCGCTTTCCACGTCGCTTATCAACATCTATGGGCGTTCATTCGTCTCTCGATTTCCGCCGCTTCCGCTACCTCTCGTTTGCCTGAAAAAAGTAGAAAAACGTCCTGATCAAAGTTAGAGACGATCACATCCGCTGTTCCGCCGCCTTCGAGGAACTCATCCGCTTCCTTTCGGCTCGTAAAAACCCCACTGCACGGCTTTTTCAACCAATTCTGCATTTACCCTCCTGCGAAATAGGCGGGAGACTCCCCCAACAAACAGGAACAAGAAGGACCAGTAGAAAATCATGGCAACATGTGTCATAAAGCTCCTTTCACAGATGCCTAGTCCACTGATGCCCAACCCCACTCAAATTTCTCCACCCCCCCAGTTTGGTTCGGCTCAAGGTCCCACCTAAACCTCAATTCGGGCGCTCTGCCTACGCGTGTGACACAAAAGACTGCGAAGTGCTCGAAATACCTTCCATCGACCTTCGGGCCGTCCCTCTCAATTATTTTTTGAACTGTGTAATCACATGGTTCAATGGGGTCATTGGCCTCCGCACCTGCGCCCTCGACAGCCTTAGCTACAGAAGTCCGCAGGAACGACGACTGCCCGATGGGTGATTTTTCAACCCTGTGGATGGCCATCAGGTCTTGCTGGTTGAACTCTCTACGTTCATGTACATAGCCGGATTGCGTATCACAACCAGCATTGAGTTCAACAACCAGCAATGCGCAAATAAGCGGCAGGCATAGTGAGTTCTTGTGGTGTTTGCCTCTAGGTGACATCTCCTGCCCCCGCTCGTGGTACTTTTGCGCGTGGAACAATACAACCTAGCGCGTGGTAGATCAAGAGAGATTCTTCCGGGCGCTCGGACTACGCATCAAGGAACTGAGGCGAAAACGTGGTCTCAGCCAAGAGGACATGATCTCCCACGGATTCTCAGCTCGGCATTGGCAGCAAATTGAGGCAGGGAGACCGATTACCTTGAGGACACTATTGCGAATCTGTGACACTTTCCAGACGCCGCTGTCTCGTGTATTGCGGGGCCTAGAACGCGGAATCTACCGAGACTGGGCGTTAGACGCGTAGATGCCATGTTTAAAGAGGGTCTCGCTAGCAATCACAGTGTCTAGAAATACCGCTCCGCTAACAAGCACCTCTGATTCAAAGATGCTGTCTGAAATATCGACGTGACCTGCAAAGGTGCAGTTTGCGAGGATAAGAGGCTGCTGAATGTCCGCGTGTTGTAGATTTAGGGGTCCCGAAATAATGGCATTGTCTATGTCCACGATGATTGATTTCTTTGCTGCCTCTTCAATCCATGAGCCGGGGACTTGGCGCATCTCTGCGGGTATACCCCTTGAAAAATGCAAGGGACTTCCTGCAAGCATCAACTCGTGATAGCTCTCATTCCAGACCTGTCCATGAAGCTGAGTCGACGCACTATGTAGCAGCATTATGACCGGTAGTGCAATGCCACAAACACTTAGAGGCCATGAGCGACAGTGCAACGGTGTTCCTCGTCTTTGGCGCATAGTGCCTTAGTTACCCACCTGAGCGGAGCAATTGTCGGCGACCGTCGCTACAACTTGCTGCTTTAAGCATCTACATACCGTGAGATTTACACAGAGTAAACAGCGAAACCGAGCGAATGCACCATTTCCTGTGCTTTTCCTGTGGGAAATCGGCAGAATTTGTGACAGTGAGCGGAAAACCTGATTACAAATCACCGCAAACCAGCCCGTTCGGATTCAACAGGGGTTTCGCTCCGAGACCAAATGGCTGAAGGCGGCTAGGGGCATAGCGGAGTTGAGGTACTGAAAAAAGTATTAGGCGTGTACACTGTTCCGTTTGCGGTACCAGTTCCAGCAATACCACATGTGCTGTCATTCACCACATTGTTTTTGACTGTATTCCCGCCCGTATTAAAGATGATGCTATCAAGCATGGAGACCGCAGTTTGCGTAGTCGTGAACACGTTGTTGTGGATGGTGTTGTAGGTTGCGTACGACCAGCCTACCCCAGTTTGTACGCCGCTAATGCGATTTCCCCCAATATCGTTCGCTGTTGCCGCACAGCAATCAACCGGATTTGCAACCATGCCAATCCCTAAATTGGAGTCGGCTATAACGTTCTGTTTGATGAAGTTTTGCGAAGACTCGCGGAGATAAATCGCCGCCCCCTCTGTATGTTCCACAATATTGCTGGCTATCGTAAGAGATTCCGTGAACTCTAGGTACATTCCAACATTGCCACCCGTCAATCGGTTATTAGAGATAAGGCCACTTGCCACATATAGGTACGTTGCAAAGCTGCTACTTCCGCTCACCGCAATGTTGTTGGAAAGAACCTTAACTCGTCCCGACGCGACGAAGGCGGCATTGGTGTTTCCATAAACAGAATTGTTTTGAATAATGGCATACGAGTTGTCACTTAAGATGCCTACCCCTGACCCGGTGTTGCGAACAACTACGTGGTTGATGTTGCCAACAGCTGTAGCAGTACCAGATTGGCCGATGTTGTAAAGCTCGATTCCAACGGCAAGACCAGCATTCGACGAGCCCCCTGTTCCATCAATTGTGATGTCGCTGACCACGATCTGAGGAACATTTTGCATGAGCAACTGAACAGCAGTTGTTCCACCATAGGGAGTGTTATCCAAATCAGGTGCTTGCCCATTTGGGACCAGACCGCCTGACGGAACAGTGATCACCGCTACCCCGGCATTTTCGTCAACTATTCCCTTCAATGTTAGGGGCGTGTTGATTACAACTTGCTCAGGATAATTGCCGGGGCATACGAGTACTACATCTCCCGGTCCCGAGGCGTTTACAGCTCCTTGTATTGTTGAAAAGTGTGGAAGTGCCGCACGGCAGGCGGATGGTCCGACGACACGTGTTAGCCCGTAGCTGCTCGTACCATAAAAGGCTGCCAAAATGATGACTGAAATTGCCCTGATTCGTAGAGTCTGTATCACCACTCTTTTCATGGAACGCTCCTTGTTCTACGGTGCAATCATAAGAAGATGACGAAGCCAACCCTGCTTACTGGACTACCTGCGTAAGTGAAGCCGAGCTACTGACGAAATTTGTGCCAGCATTGAAAGTGGCAGTGACCACTGTTGACCCTTTCGGCAAGGTTGAAGTTGTGATATTCGCTTTACCGCCGCTCAGGGGCACCGTTCCCAGGGTCGTCGATGCCGCCGTGAACGTGACTGTCCCGACTATAGCTGCGGTTGGGGATGTGACAGTTGCTGTGAACGTGACGGATTGGCCTTGCAAGGACGGATTCAGCGAAGACTTGATTGCTGTGCTAGTTGACGCCTTATTGACAGTCTGGCTAAGAGGCGTGGACGTGCTCTTGGCAGATGTTGCACATCCGTTGTACACAGCCGTTAGTGAGTCTGTGCCCGCTGGAAGATTCTTTCTTGTGAGTGTTGCAACCCCATTGCTCAGGGTCGCTGTGCCAATCGAGGTCGTACCATTCTTGAACGTGACCGAACCTGTGGGCACTGGTCCTACCGACGTTACCGTCCCAGTGAGGACTACTGCTTGACCGTAAATTGACGGATTCAGGCTTGATTGCAATTGGGTTATTGTTAGATAACGCTGTACAACCTGCTTCAGGGACGGTGAGTTCTTGGGCTTGAAGTTCAAATCTCCGCTGTATACGGCAGTAATGTAGGAGTTACCTGCGGTGGCAAATGCCTTCGTGCAGCTGGCTTGCGCATTCGCAAGAGCAACTGTGGCCAGCACGTTTGTGCCCTGCTTAAAGGTAACGGTCCCCGTAGGCACCCCGCCATATTGCCCGGTCACCACGGCCGTGAAAGTCACGGATTGTCCGACATACGATGGATTAAGGTTCGAACTCAAGGCCACTGTGCTCGTCGCCTGAGACACCGACTGTGCCAATGCAGTAGACGTACTTCCCGCGAACGACGAATCTCCGCTATACGAAGCTGTTATCGAGTGCGAACCTGCGCTCAAAGAGGAAGTCGTCAAAATAGAGAGACCACTGCTGTTCAGAGGTTGGGTTCCGAGCACGACAGACGCATCATAGAACGTAACAGTACCCGTGGGAGTCCCACCACCCGAAGGCGCGACTTTGGCGGTGAACGTTACAGACTGGCCATAAATTGAAGGATTCAGCGAGGAACTCAGACTGGTCGTTGTCGTAGCTGCCACGCCCGTGCCAGTCAGGTTTACTGTTTGCGGGCTATCGGCAGCATTGTCCACGATAGTCACAGTCCCGGTTCTTGTACCAGCAGCAGAAGGGGTGAAAGTCACAGATACTGTGCAGTTGCCCCCCTGCATTACAGTGGCGCTGCAAGTATTCGTTTGCGAGAAGTCTCCCGTTACGCTCACGGTACTGATGGCCAACGGAGCGGACCCGGCATTTCCGATCGTGATTACCTGAGGAGCACTTGTTGTGCCTACAACTTGATTGCCGAAGGTCAGAGCTGAGGGGGAAAGATTGACAACCGGAACCTGGAGCAATACGGAAACGGTATTTGCGCCATAATTGGCGGTTGCAACATCTATACGACCATCTCCGTTGAAATCTCCCACGGCAATTGCCTGCGGTGATAGCCCTGCTTTCCCCAATGTGAACTGAGGTTGAAAGGTCCCATCTCCGTTGCCAAGAAGAAGGGATATATTACTGCTGCCATAGTTGGCGGTCACAATGTCGGACTTGCCATCGCCATTTAGGTCTGCAACCGTCAGCGACCTAGGCTTGCCCCCTGCGGGGTAATCGACGTGTGGGCTGAACGATCCTCCATTATTCAGCAGAATGGAAATTACCGGACCCGTTGATTCATTTGTGCCGACTGCCAAATCTAAAAAGCCGTCCCCATTGAAATCTGCTGACGTCAGAAACTCTGGCTGAGGAGCAGTGCCAGGTGTTCCCGCAAAAGAAAAAGTGCCGTCTCCATTACCTTGCAGAATGGATACCGTATTGTCTGTGTAGTTAGCAACCGCTAAGTCTAGATATCCAGTACCCATGAAATTGCCGACGACGATACCGAATGGAAGCCGACCAGTTGCGTAGTCTGTATGTGGCTCAAACGTGCCGTCCCCTTTTCCCAACAAGATTGAAACCGTGTTTGCAGCTTGATTAACCACGGCGAGATCGATGTTTCCATCCATATTGAAGTCGCCTATGGCCAAGGAAAATGGCCCGTTACCCACAACATAATCGCTATGGGCTTGGAAGGTGCCGTCGCCGTTTCCAAGTAGTATGGAGACCGTATTGGCGCTCTGGTTCGCAGTTACAAGGTCTAGCTTTCCATCGTTATTGAAATCCGCCGCGGTGACGCTCCTAACGCTCCCACCCGCACCATAATCATTCTTTCCTTGAAACGTGCCATCTCCATTTCCAAGAATGACAGACACTGTACCGGATAGGTTTGCGGACACTAGATCAGGCTTACCATCTCCGTTTAGGTCCGCAGAAATTATGCCTTCTGGACTTGCAGCTGTGCTTTCGTCTGTACGGTTCGAAGTGACTGAGGTCGTCGAATTCGTTATCGAGAATGGGGCAGCATTTGACACAGCACCGCCCGAACTTGGATTGGTAACTGTTACGATTGCAGTGCCTGGTACAGCTATATCCGATGCGAGAATGCTGGCCTGTAATTGTAATTCGCTGATATAGTTTGTCGCCCGAGGACTCCCGTTCCAATTTACGACCGAATCGGACGCGAAACCAGTCCCATTGAGTGTCAATGTAAAACTCGGCTGACCGGGTGACATAGTGGACGGTACGAGTGGTGAGTTAATTGTTGGTATGGGCTCGGGTTGCACAGTGACTTGCGCAATACCTGAAAATGAGGCATTGAGTCCGTTGATGTTTCCAGGAGAATTCCATTGTGAAAACGTGACGGTGCCCGTTCCTGTGACCTTGCTGTTGAACAGGAGTCGCCCTTGAACGTAATATCCGCCGGATTGGTCGTAGACGGTGTCGTAGGTGTTGATGTCGCCCGTGACCGTAACTGATCCGGTGATGTCGTTCAATGTATTCGGAACGTAAACGGAAGAAGTCAGTGTGATTCCACCACCCGTGTCACCGCCATATAAAGAGTTGAAGGTGCCAAAACACCACGAACCCGGAGGGTCGATTCCCCAACAGTTGCCTATAGAATAGGTGATGGTGCATACAGTGTTCGGCGTACAAGTAGCGATCTGGTCTGGACCGGTTCCAGCTGGATCAGTTTTGAACAGCTCAAAAGAAGGCCCCGTCATGTCGTAGTAGTTCCAGTCCCCAAAACCGGCTATAGCCGACCCATTAATAGATACGCTTTGAGCATGTATCGGGACACTGGCTTGACAGAAGGATAGAAACAACACGACTGACATTAGCCGTCGTGACATACGCGTTCTCCGCAAAGAGGCAGTTTTGAGGAAAAAGAAATTACGTGCCTCTATGGCAAAAAACGGGGGAGTTAGACGAGCAGATACTACTCTGCTTTTCTTGCGTTTTCAATCATTGTTTCTCGTCGTTCTAGCAATCCATCCGTCTAGGCGCGAAAGCCGGTCCTTTTCCGATTTTCCACCGAAAAAGCTCATAGGATGTAGGTACTAGTGACATGTGATTCTTATTTTCATGGAATTATGGAATACAACGACACTGTGCGTGAAAATTTCGAAAATCTTTGCCCATCTTTGAGGCTCCCCAAAAAACACCCCACCCCCTTCGTAAGAACTGCCCATAGCAGTTTTCAAATTTTCAATTCCCAGAGTCCGGTAGATGGGACCCCAATAGAAAACCCCCACCCCCCATGTGACAAGCCTAAACCTCGGGCCGAAAAATCGTAATCCACTCATCCTTCACTAGTTCCTGATCGGCAATTTGCGTGCGTTTCCCCGCCAATGGACAGCGGTTCTCAGGACCGTCGTTCGGAATTGGGACTCGCTGTTTCAACAGCTTGCAAATACCAGCGCACAAGTAGCGCACATTAAGGAGGGAACAGAACGTGATTAGGCACCGAAAACAGGAAGGATATGTTTACAAACGCGGAGGTTGGTGGGTCCTCCGCTATCGCATGACAGTTTGCGAGAACGGCAAATTGAATATCGTCCAACGTGCAAAACGTCTGGCTCCTGTGGATGAGAATCACCGCACAAAGGCCAGTATCAGCGACCTAATCGAGGATACGCTCAAGCCACTAAATGAACGCCATCATTCTCCGGAGTCGGTGACCACGTTGGGAGAGTTTGTTGAACGTGTTTACATACCCTACGTTGTGAAGCAGAAAAGGGCATCCACCTCCTACGACTACCGGAACAAGTGGAACGAATATTTGAAGCCTCGCTGCTCATCTTGGTGGATGAGGGAGGTTCGGACCTGTGATGTACAGCACTTGCTCGACGCCATTGCCATTGAGCATGATCTCAGCCGGACTTCCCTCAGGCATATCAAGGCGCAACTCTCGGGCATATTCAATTATGCCAAGCAGCAGGGATATTTTGACGGGATCAATCCAGTTCAGGGGACTGCTATTCCCAAGGCTCGACCCGGAAAAGAGACCTATGCATATTCTCTAGAGGAGGTGACGAGGATATTAGCTGTGCTTCCTGAACCTGCCGCATCCATCGTGGCAACGGCAGCATTCACCGGGTTGAAGCGAGGGGAGATTCGGGGACTCCTGTGGGAGAACTACAACGGGCATGAATTACGGGTTACGCAGTCAGTCTGGAAGAGCACCGTTGATGAACCCAAAACAGCAAAGAGCAAGGCTCCCGTGCCTGTTATTTCACAACTACGGGCCATGCTGGATGGGCATCGGGCGAGAAGAGGCAATCCACAGCAGGGAGCAATATTCGCAAACAGGCTCGGAAAGCCACTGTGCCTGAACGGTGTGGCGAATAGGATCATTTTGCCCGTTCTCCATCGCTGCGACGTGTGCGGTGACAACCGAGATGGACATAAAAAGGCAAACCACAAATTTAGGCTCGATACCTCCCGAGTCCTCTGGCATGGATGGCACGCCTTTAGGAGGGGACTGGCGACAAACCTCTATAGCCTCGGGGTTCCTGACAAGACAATCCAAGCAATTCTTCGCCATGCCAACTTGAGCACAACGATGAATGTGTACGTAAAGAGCGTGAGTGAAGATTCAATAAAGGCGATGCAAGCCCTGCAACTGTGCGCTCAACGTGCGCTGGAATCCCATGATGCTGAGGGCAGCTTGCTCAATAAGCAAAAGGTGAATGTGAACTTCCACGGAGATTTAACTTTCTGATTATGCAGGGGCAAGGGATGGAAAAGCTGGCGGAGAGGGAGGGATTCGAACCCTCGATACAGGTGTTAGCCCGTATAACGGTTTAGCAAACCGCCGCCTTCAGCCACTCGGCCACCTCTCCGGCGATGGGTTTTCAGTAGTTTAACACGGCTGCTCGGGGCGTCCCCGCGGAGTCTTTCAGACGTCCAAAACGGTTACCACCGTTGCCGTTTTCAGGCTGGTTTCCAAACAGCGGCTCCTGCCCCTCAGCAAAATGACGGCTTTTGTACGTCCCACTCCTATGTGATGGCCGTCACAGGAAGCCGTGAGCTTCCACACAGCGGCATGACTCATGCCTCACGGATACTGCGTGACACAAGGGTTGGGGTACAGGCGAAAGCCTACAACTTATAACCAAGGAGGCGAAGAGATGCGCTCTCGCCCAGCGGTCATCATTGTTGTTTTCTGTCTGTTGCTGATCCTGTTGTCCAGCAGCAGTTACGCTATACCTGCCTTCTCGCGTCAGTATGGTACGTCCTGCAGCACCTGTCACCTGGACTTTCCCAAGCTCAATGATTTCGGGAAGGCTTTCAAGGACGCCGGTTTCAAGTTTCCCAAGGACGATGAAACTTTTATAAAAATCCCGCCCGTCATGCTGGGGGCGCCGGCGCAAAAGGAATTGTGGCCGCATTCCATCTGGCCCGGAGTCATTCCCGGACTTCCGCCTATCGGGCTACGGTTCAACACCTTCTTCCAGGTATACGGCAAGAACCGCAACGCTTTTCTCTCGCAACTGCCGACTTCCGAAGGTGTTTCGCCGGTGGTTCCCCATACTGATTTTCAACCCGGCTTATTCAGCATCTTCACGGCCGGCAATTTCGGCAGCGACATTGCGTTCTGGGTAGATGATGACATCAGCGTTGGGGGCGCGAACGCGAGCGGCGGCCTGGGAGACGGTTACCTGAAGTTTGTGCAGCTCGGACGCCTTTTCAAATTGCCGGAGTATGCGCTGGCACTGCGGGTCGGCCAGTTTGAACTGGATCTTCCCTTCAGCCAGGCTCGTTCCTGGAATCTGAGCGGATGGGATATCTATGACGAGGCCAATGTCGGGGTGATGAACTCGCTGGTTCCGTTTACGCAAAACGTAAACAATGGCTTTGCGTTCTCCAGTCCCGGGCAGGGCGTGGAAATCAGCGGTGGACGGAGTTATCGCGGGTATCACTACTCGCTGGCCGCCATCAACCAGAACACGACGGGGACGACGAACCCAGGTCCGAATGTAAGCCCGGCGGTGGGACTGTTCTCCGATTCCAACTTCAAGGATCTTTACGGACGGTTCTCGTATCGTTTCAACCTGGAGCGCGATCCTGCAAGCCGCAACGAAATTCAGGCAGCGGGCGCGACCGGTCCGCGTGATCACACTTATCTCAACTTGGGCACGTTTTACTTTTATGGGCGCTCCGTGCAACGGCAATTACCGACGGGAGCGGCCAACGTGATTACGGCGCGAGAGCCGTTTTACCGCGTCGGCGGAGACTTCAGCTTCAACTACCGGACCTTCAATCTATTCGGTTTGTTCATGTATGGTCGCGACAAAAACCTGTTACCTTTCCCCGCGACCGCGCCGACGACATTCGTTTCGGGTGTCCCCGCACATTTCAATGGAGGGTTTTTGGAGGCAGACTACCTGGCGCTGCCCTGGCTGATGGCAATCATGCGCTATGACCGGGTGCAGTCGTCGGCTGATTTCCTCAACCAGATCGGAACCCAGGCGGGAGCGCCTAATGCCGGTAACTTTTTCTCCGGCGCCGGTGAGACCCGCAACCGCTTTACACCCGGTATTCAGTTCCTCATTCATGCCAACATCAAGGCATCGTTTGAGTATCAAGTCCGGCCGCAGCAGGTCGTTTACGACCCCAACGGCAATCGCCTCACAAGTCCGTTCCGCACCAACCAGGCAGTAGCTGGTTTGGAATGGGTTTATTAACAGGAGCGCGCAACTTGCTCTCTTGATAATTTTGTTCCAGGAGAAATTATGAATCGCAATCTGGCAGTATTACTTGCAGCAGTTCTAACTCTTAGCTTAGCCGCGAGCGCGGGAACGATTACCGGCAAAGTATCCGGCGTAAATGGTGAGTCTGTCGTTTACGTCGACACCATCCAGGGGAAGACTTTTCCCGCTCCCTCGGACCGGCCGGTCATGGACCAGAAGGGCTTGATGTTCCAGCCGCACTTGCTGGTGGTGCAACAAGGCACCACGGTGGACTTCCTCAACAGCGATAAAGTCGCGCACAACGTCTTCTGGACTTCGATCAGCGGCAACAAGAAGCTGGGACACAATCTCGGCACCTGGCCGCAAGGCGAAAAGCGCGCCTTCAAATTCGACAACCCGGGAAGCGTGGCCCTGTTGTGCAACGTGCACCCGGAAATGTCGGGCTACATCGTCGTTGCTCCCACGCCTTATTACGCCACCAGTGACAAATCGGGCAGTTACAAGATTGAAAACGTTCCCGATGGCAATTACACGGTTACCGCATGGCATGAAGGCGGCAAACCTCAATCCAAACAGGTTGCCGTATCTGGAGACAGCAAAGCAGATTTCACGCTGAGTAAGTAGGGAAAACAGGGGGCGGTACCGACCTCTACCGCCCCCTGTAGCTGCTCAGGTGAAGGAGGCTTGCCGCGAGATGCGACTCGGCGAGATAATCCCGAGATTCATCCGCTTCGCGATAACCGGTTCCCATGCTGAAAAGGTACAAAGACAAAAAGGTCGACGCGGATTGGCTTCATACCAACTTCCCCTGCATGATGGCCTGTCCTGCGCACACCAATGCGGGACGTTACGTGGGCCTGATCGCGGAGGGACGCTTCGAAGAAGCCTACCGGCTGGCCCGCGATCCCAATCCTCTGGCCAGCATCTGCGGGCGGGTCTGCGCTCATCCCTGTGAAACCGCCTGCCGGCGAGGCGAAATCGATCGACCGATTTCGATTCGTGCCCTCAAGAGATTCCTTACGGAGCGTTACGGCCCCGAGTCGAAGAATCATGTCAACGTCAATGACGGCCGCACACAAAAGAAATTGGGGCGCAAAGTCGCCGTAGTCGGCGGCGGACCAGTCGGACTATCGGCGGCACACGACCTGGCGCTGATGGGATATTCGGTGACGATCTTCGAAGCCTCGCCGGTTCCGGGCGGAATGTTGTATCTGGGGATTCCCGAATATCGTCTGCCGCGCGACGTCGTGGAAGCGCAGGTTCGAGAGATCCTCGAAACGGGCGACATAACTTTGAAGCTGAACCAAGCCGCGGGTCGCGAATTCATGATTTCGGATTTGCGCCGGCAAGGCTTTGACGCCGTGCTGATAGCAGTCGGCGCGCATCGGAGCCGCGATCTCAGCATTCCGGGCGTGGACCTCGACGGCGTTCACAAGGGCATTGACTTTCTGCTGAACGTAAATCTGGGTTATAAGTTCACCATCGGCAAGAAAGTCATTGTAATCGGCGGGGGCAATGTCGCCATGGATGTGGCGCGGTCTGCGGCCCGAGAAGTGGTGAAACAGCACGCCGCCGGGGTGCAGGACGTCGAGCCTTCACAAGAAAACGTCACCGCGGTTGCCACCCGCGAAATGGTCGACATCTCGCTTTCAGCTCTGCGCATGGGCGCGCAGGAAGTAAATATCGTCTGCCTGGAGCGCCGCGATGAAATGCCGGCCGCCCTGGAGGAAATCGAAGAGGCGGAAGCCGAGGGCATCATCCTTCATCCCGGCCTCGGTCCCAAGCGGATGATCGGCAAGGATGCCAAGGTTACCGCGCTCGAAGCGCTCAAAACCAAGTGGGTGTTCGACGAGAACAAGCGTTTCAACCCTGCTTTCTATGAAGGAACTGAAACGCAGCTGGAATGCGACACCATCATCATGGCGATCGGCCAAGCGCCGCGCCTGGACTTCCTGAAGCCCGAAGACAAGGTTGAGATTTCTCCGCGCGGCTTGATCTCGGTGAATCCGCAGACGCTGATGACGTCAGCAGCTGGCATCTTCGCCGGCGGCGACTGCGTCTTTGGTCCACGCCTCATTATTGACAGCGTCGGCGATGGCAAGCGCGCCGCCGTCGGTATCGACGAATACCTGCGCGGCGGAAAGCATCCCGAACCCATCATCGAAGTTGAAATCCTGAAGCGCCATGCGATGCCGCTGGATTTCCTGGACGTCAATCGTCAGCCCGTTCCGATGTTGCCGCTGGAGCGGCGTACCGGCGTCACCGAAGTTGAAGTCGGTTACGACGCACAAAGCGCCGTAGCCGAGGCGCAGCGTTGCCTGCACTGCTGGACTAACACAGTCTTCGAGGGCGTCCCGGAGGACGGGACCATGTGCATATTGTGCGGCGGCTGCGTCGACGTTTGTCCGGAAAAGTGTCTGGAGCTTGTCTCCCTGGATCGAATTGAATTCACCCCCGAAACGGTGCAACACATCCGCGATAACCAGGAATGCTTCGGAGTGGAGCTGGACGAAGTGGCCGCCGATGAACTCGGCATCGTAACCGGCTCAGCGATGCTGAAAGACGAGACCCGCTGCATTCGGTGCGGTCTGTGTGCGATGCGCTGCCCCGTGGGCACGATCACGATGGAGTCCTACAACCTCGTCCCCGCCGAGGCCACCGGATTGATCTCAGTGGAGGCGATCAGCGCCGCCGGGAGACCAAAAACGGTCCTGGGCGCGCCAGCAGGAGCTACGAAATAGCCATGCCAGATACCAAGAATAATGGCACTGATGATGCCAGCAGCGAACTCAACCGCCGCCAGTTTTTCGCGAAACTCGGCCTGGGATCGCTCAGCATCGCAGCTGCCGGGACCACCGTCTTCGCTTATCAGTTTCTTTCGCCCAACGTCCTCTACGAGCCCTCGCCCGTAGTCAACGCGGGCAAGCCAGAAGCCTATCCTCTGGATTCGGTCACCCTGGACGTGAACTCGGGTATTTACATCATTCATGCCAAGGAAGGCTTCTTCTCACTCAGCGCAGTCTGCACTCATCTCGGTTGCATGACCGCGTGGAAGCCCGAGCTGGGGATGATTGCCTGTCCTTGCCACGGCAGCAAATTCCGACAGAGCGGCGAAAAAATCGAAGGGCCGGCGCCAAAGCCGCTGCCTTGGAAGCGTATGTGGGTCAGCGACGACGGCGATCTGATGGTGGATCGCTCCACCGACGTTCGTCCCATGCAGTTTGTGAGGGTCTGAGGATGGAAAATACTCACTACTTCGACCAATTGCGCGCAAGCCGGGTGTGGCGCTCGATCTTCCGCAGCGGTACCGGAAGCAGTACGCTGCACCGGTCGCTGGCTATCCAGCAGAATGTCTTCCTGCACCTGTTCTCGACCAAGGTTCGCCGGCGCATGCTGAGCTTCAGCACCACCTGGTATCTGGGCACGCTCACTTTCGGAACATTCTTGCTGTTGGTCAGCACCGGAATTCTGCTGATGCTTTATTACCATCCCTCGGTCCCGCAGGCGTATGCGGATACCAAGGATTTGCAGTTCGTGGTTTCGTCAGGATTGTTTCTGCGAAATCTGCATCGCTGGTCGGCTCACGCCATGGTGTTTCTGGTGTTCGCGCACATGTTCAAGGTGTTTTATCGCGGCGCGTATCGTCCCCCGCGCGAATTCAACTGGGTGATCGGAGTAATCCTTCTCCTGATCACGTTACTGCTGAGCTATACCGGATATCTTCTTCCCTGGGATCAGCTGGCTTACTGGGCGATCACGGTTGGGTCCAACATCGCGTCGGCCGTTCCGGTATTCGGCAATAAGATCCACTTTCTGTTGCTGGGCGGCAACGCGGTGAATGCCAATGCCCTGCTGCGGTTTTACGTCTTACACTGCATGATTCTTCCACTGACGGCTATCTTCTTTATAGCGATTCATTTCTGGCGCATACGCAAAGACGGCGGGCTCTATGCGCACGCCAGCGAACCCGCGGCGGTGCGCGCGCGCGTAGCCGCAGCCTCACTCAGGGAGGCGCGATGAGCGACGACAAGGATTTCGTCACCGGTGTTGACTCGAATGCGAAGAAATCCCCGAGGCGAGTCGTCTTCGTTACCCGACGAACCTCGGCGCAGGTCAAAGTCGCCGACGAAGACCAGGTCCAGACTTTCCCGGAAGGACTATTTCGAGCAGCTGTCGCCATCGAAGTGTTTACCATTGCGCTGGTGGCGACCGCGCTTCTGTTTAATGCGCCTCTGGAAGGTTTAGCCGATCCTTCCCACACGCCGAATCCCGCGAAGGCGCCCTGGTATTTTCTCGGACTGCAGGAAATGCTGCATTATTTTCCTCCCGTGGTGGCCGGAGTGCTCGCACCGGGACTGGTGGTAATCGCGCTGATCGTCATTCCTTACTTCAATATCAATATCGAAGCGGAAGGGTTCTTCCTAAAAGACCGCAAGCGCCGGCTACGCATCTTCGGAGTGGTCGCGGCGGCGCTTTCCATTTTCCTGTTTGCCTTTCATGTGTATGCGGCCCTGATTCCGACCTTGATCATGGCCGGATTGATGACAATGGCGGCCTATAGCTCGCCGCAATCGGGCTCTCCCGCTAGACGTTATCTTGCGGCGAAACCGCTCTCTTTCTGGATCATGACCTGGTTCTTGTTCGAACTGGTGGTGCTGACCGCGATCGGCACGTTTTTCCGAGGTCCCGGCTGGTCCTGGGTGTGGCCGTGGAAGGGGTATTAAGGTGGCTCTGAAAGGAAAAGTCGTCTCCCTCCGGCGCCAGTTGTTCGGCGATAGCGTGCGCGCGTTCGGCGTGGTCAGCCTGTTGCTGCTGATCTCATTGGCCATCGCTCCGGCCAAGAACCACTATAGCGAATGGCGGCATTATCAAAAGAGTTATTTGAGGATGATTCGCGGGCGTGGCGATGCAGTCACATTGCAGCGCCATTTTCAAGGCGACCTTCAGCAGATATGGCTGCCTGATCTGGGCGTGGTTGATCGCTGTGCCACCTGCCACGTGGCACAGAAGGAAACCACCCTGGTCGACGTCAGCACGCAGCCCTTTCGCAAGCATCCGGTGATACCACACCAGGTGGATCAGTTCGGCTGCGTGATGTGCCACCGCGGGCAGGGCGCGGCCACGACTTTCGAAGAAGCACACAGCAGCACGCTGGCATGGGAGCAGCCCATCCTGCCGGCGAAGTACATCGAATCCTCCTGCGGGCAATGCCATCGGAATGAACTCCGGGGAACCCCGCAGCTGAATTCAGGGCGGGAGTTGCTGGGACGTTACGATTGCGTGAACTGCCACGCCGTGAAGCTGGCGGATGGCAGTGTTCTAAAAGGCACGACGGACGCGCCATCGCTCTCCCACATCGGGGACAAGACCACGCGCGAGTGGATCTACGCCTGGCTTAAAGATCCGCAAGCCTATGCCGCCTCGGCCACGATGCCGAACTTCAAACTGGCGGATGCCGACTTACGTGACATTTCCGCATTCCTGATCGCGAACAGCACGCCTGTAGCCGGAGATACGCTCACGGTGTCGCAGAAGCCAGCATCGGACCCGACGGCAGGTCCGAGCCTTTATGGCGAATCGTTCTGCGCCTCGTGCCACGCCGTGCAGAATGCCGCCGGTAACCTGGTGGGCGGCGATGTTGGGCCGGAGCTTACCCGCGTCGGCAGCAAAGTCAAGGCGGAATGGCTGCAAGCTTGGGTGAAGAATCCGCGCGTGTATGACGCGGATACGGCGATGCCGCACTACCGCTTCAACGACCAGCAGATCGCCACTGTTTCTGCCTTCCTGATGGCGAAGACCGATGCCGATTTCCTGTCCAATGTTCACCTGGATCCGGCGACGCCCGAGCAAATCGCCCACGGCAAACGCCTGGTGATGGATTATGGTTGCGCTTCCTGCCACGAGATCGACGGCATCAAGAAGCCGGAAAACTTCGCGCCGGAGCTAAGCCGCATTGGCAGCAAATCAGTCAACCAGCTGATCTTCCTGGAAGGAATGCCGCACACCTTGCCCGATTACATTGCCGGCAAAATCCGCAACCCGCGCGCATTTTCGCCAGGCCTGAAGATGCCGCAATACAACTTCAGTGGCCCGCAGATTGACGCGCTTACCACCGCCTTGCTTTCGCTGAACGAGCGCTCACGAACCTTGCCGCCGGCACTCACTGTTGCAGGATCTCCGCCATCGAGCTACGAGCCCGCGGGAAAGGCTGGACAACTCATGCACGATCTGGCCTGCTTCAGCTGCCATCACATCAACGGCCATGGCGGCGACATGGCCCCCGACCTCACCTGGGAAGGCAGTTCCGTACAGCGCGCCTGGCTGCAGGATTTTCTGAAGAACCCGAACACCCTGCGCCCAGCCCTGATCCGCCGCATGCCAAAATTCAATTTCACAGACAGCGAGGTGAATGAACTGACGGACTACATCATGACCGTCTATCAGAATCCCAGCCTCGATCGCGACTCCATGCCGCTCACTGGCTACTCCGCCGCGCAAGTGGAGCAGGGCAGGCAACTCTTTTATTCGAAGTATGCCTGCCAGTCCTGTCACATCGTGGACACGAAAACGGACAAAGGTTACATCGGGCCGACACTAAGCCATGTCGGCGAGCGCTTGAACGCAGCCTGGATTTATGGGTGGATGAAAAATCCGCAGGCGCTTCGCCCCGGTACCATTGAACCGAATCGCAACATGAACGACGAGGAGGCGCGCGCTCTAACTGCCTACCTCATGAGTTTGAAGGGCTCGGGCAAGCAGGAGGCGAAGAAATGAACCGCGTCATTCTGAGCATCGGCCTGCTTTCGCTGTGCTTATCGAGTTCCTCATGTTCTCACAAGTCAACTGCGCCGGCCCTCAAGCCGACCGCATTCGGTTCGGCCCTGGTCGAATCGAGCGGCGGCAAGCAGATCGCGGCGGTCGGATCGACACTGCCGCAGCCCGTTGTCGTTCAGGTCAACGACGAACAAGGAAACGGAGTTGCCGGTGCGCTGGTCCAGTTAAACGGGGCAACTGGCGTGCATTTCGATCCCGCCGCTGGTCTCACGGACTCCAGCGGCCAGTTCACCAGCAACGTGTCGCTGGGCGGGATGGCGGGCCGTTATCAAATCACTGCCACCACAATGAACAAGCAGCAGAAACGGATCGACCTGAAGGTGGAGGAAATTGCACTCGGTTACCAGCAGGTGTTGGGCCGCCAGTTGAACGACCAATACTGCGATCGTTGCCACAATCCCGAGTCCACTCCCGAGCGGGTCTCCAACTATGACAACCTTGAGGTGAAGCCGCATCCGTTCACCGAAGGCGAGACCCTGAACAAAATATCCGACGCCGACCTGTTAGCCATCATCAGTCACGGCGGCCCCGCTTTAAATAAGTCACCGCTCATGCCACCCTATGGCTATACTCTCAGCAAATCTGATATCCAGGCGCTGATCGCGTATATCCGTATGGTGTCCGATCCGCCGTATCACAGCACAGGTCTGGTGTATGCCAAAAATCAGTAGCTGGTTGGCGGTTGGGCTCGTACTTCTTATTTCGGTGCTGTTCTCGGCCGCTTCTGCTCAGGTTGTTGCGCCCGTCGAAATCAAAGATGCCGAGCTGCGCGGTTTTCAGCAGCAATATATTGAGGATTTGAACCGCCTGGGCGCAGATGTACTCTCGCTGCCGACCCAGTACTCCTTTTATCTAAGCCGCCATCTCGACGTGGACGAACAGAAGCAGAAATCCGCCGACCAGCGATCTATCCGGTTCGACCGCTACAAAGGCCGGACCGTGGTGGAGATCACGGGAAACTACTACGCTGCTTATTCAGCGGAGAAGATGAGTCCCGAACAACGTGCCAAGGCCACGTTCGATGCCATCGTACTTCCAATACTGAAAGTTGAAGTGCCACGTTTTCAGTCGAATCCTAACGTGCAAGGTTATGCTTTCGAAATATCACATCACATTCTCGGCAAAGTGATGGATGTTTCAGTAGAACATGCAGAGAACCTGGTTGCCGTTTTGCCCCAGGATGCCGCCCTCCGGCTGGTCGGCGCAAAGGATGACAGCGTGAAACAGGCCGCTCTACTGAAGAGCGAGCTTTACCTCAACGCCCAGCCGGTAACGATCTGGCTGGATGGACAAGGCCCGCAACTGGCGGCACAAGAGCAGCCCGAAGATCCTGATCCCCCGAAGCCGCCAACCAGTTCGGTTGAAGTCGCCAATGGCACGGACGATGCCACTACGCGGGCGCGAGAACAGGCGACGGCTGCTGCGCTGGGCTTGCCCACGGTAAAAGCGCTGAAACCGGTCGAGCCGCCGGCTCCGCCGCGAGATGTGTCGCCATCAGCGTTAGCCGCCTTGCAGTCGGCGGATGCAACCATGCTGGGTGCGTTGGTGAAGGAACTTGATCCGCAAGCGCACTTTGTCTCCTACGCCACCCCGTCGTTTGTGACATTCCGGAAAGGTGTCTATCTCGAACTTTCGCTCAATACAGAGCTGAAGGAAGCCAGGAGTGGCTCGCGGTACCGGCTGGCTGCACTCGCCTTCGACGATCACGTTGCCCACCTGATTCGTCCGGTATTGGGCTATATAAAAGATGATTCACAGTTCGACGGCATCGGATTCAGCACGAATATCCACTTGCCCAGCAGATCCCCAGCTGCTGCCAGCGGCATCGCTGTAGAATTCTTTTTTCCCTTCTCCGCGCTGCGCTGCTATGAAAGTTACGACTGTACCGGCCAGCAATTGATTGATGCCGGCACTGTACTGATCAACGGCGAACGCGCTGCCTTGGATCTGCAAACGGCCGAAGCCTCGGGTCAATAAACTGTGGTAGTGCTGGACCGCTTACCGGGATGGCGCGGCCGCGGCCAGTATTGACCTCGACTCCGTCCTGGGCTCGAAGACAAATGAGGAAAGTATTCGCGGTTCTTAGCTCTGCGCTATTTCTCCTGATTGCTCCAGGAGTCGTAGCAGGTTACATACCTTGGATGCTGTGTCGATGGCGGATTGGAGTACCACTGCTGGGAACATACTTATTCCGGGTCGCCGGAATTGTCTTCGTGGCTGCCGGTCTTGCGGTGCTGATTGATTCTTTCGCCCGCTTCGCACTGCAAGGTCTCGGCACTCCGGCGCCGGTTTTTCCGACTCGGTATCTGGTCGTGAGTGGCCTGTTTCGGTACGTGCGCAATCCGATGTACCTGGCGGTGTTGTCGCTGATCTTTGGCCAGGGGCTGTTCTTTGGAAGTGTCCGCGTTCTGGAATACGGTATTGCAGTGTGGGCGGCGTTTTATGTTTTTGTGATTATCTATGAAGAGCCGGTTCTGCGGAGGAAATACGGGGAGGAGTACGAAGAGTTTTGTGCACAGGTGCCAGGATGGATTCCGCGCTGGCGGCCGTGGCATCGAAACTGACGCCGCCGTGATTAAGCCCTCATTTTCTGCGCCCCTTCCAAAACCGATTTACGAGATGGCTTGATGGCTTCTGGCTATATTAATGCCAATCCTCATGACGCTCCCTGCGGGCGCCCAAACCTGGTGCTCAGAAAAAAAAGTGCAAGTGCCACCGGGAAGAAGAATGCCAACAGTTCGGGTCCAGCCACAAAGAATGTCGCCTCCTGCTGAAAGTTGTGATGCAAGAGCAGAGCAGCGAAAGATACCGCGAGCGCCGCGAGCCACTGGCCTGCCAGCACAGCCACCGCAAGCAGCCAGGTAAAACGAACCAGGCCAATCGGTCTCAGTTGTTGCTCGAGATGGAACAACCAGATCACAACCGGGATCAGCAAGACCTGGTTGTACAACGCGCCACCGCCGTTGGGCAGAAGGAATATGGTCACGAGCAAGGCGGCACCTAGAGCGAAATTGAATCGGTCCGCGCCGGGCATTTCCTTTCTCACGCGCCAAAAAAACCACCCACAAAACAGGACAGCTAGAGCAGCCACCAAAAGCGAAACGGTTTCGCCGAGAAGTACTTTGAGCAATGGTGGTTTCACGTAGCCTACATACGCTTGCATTTGTTCTATCCAAAATCGAAACCACCCCGGCATTAGCAGTTCGGAACCGAGCAGCAGGGTGATCATCACGCCGGCGAAACCGATCGCAAATCTTTTGCGGGACGCCCATGCGCCCAGCACCCAGACGGATAGGAACAGAGTTGTCAGAAGTGTGAGTTGTGGTTTGATCATGCTTAGCGCGAGCAGTGCCCCCGCGAGGAGCAGATGCCCTCCCGCAAGCGCCGTCAGGGAAGCAGCCATCAGCGCCGCGACCAGGAGCGACAATTGTTCCAAGTGCAAACCATCAACGACCGCGAAGCTGGACATTGTCGCCAAAACAGCGAAGAGCACGGGACGCTTGCGCAATGGCAGCCCGAGAGCGCGCATCCACAACAACGGACTAACCGCAGTCAGCAGGAATAGGACGCCAGAAAAGACTACGCGCACCGGCTCAAACGAGAGGTGAACAAACGGCAGCAGTAGAAAGACGACATATAAAGGATAGGCGAACGCTTCCGGATCCTTCGGATCCCTGGAATTGGAGGGATCAATGGCCCGGCCATAAAAGCCGCCTTGGATATCGCGGGTCAGTTCCGGGCTGTAGGGATTTCGACCGTGCAGAAAAAGTTCGCGAGCTCCTAGCCACCTTGGATACAGATCGGACCAATTACCGGGCAGGGCGCCAGCCAGTTGAGAATGCCGGGCGCGAATCGGAACCAGGACGCCGCGATAGTAATAAATCATTCCTGCGGCCAGCAGGAGAGCCAGCGCCCAAAGCGAAATCTCGCGCGCCCGAGCGGGTCTTGATTCTCTTGCTCGCGCATCTGCCGGCGCCGGCATGGTTTTGGGATTATCCAGCAAGAGGGAAATTATAGGGCTTCTCACCGTAGGGAGCTGATTAATAGGCACGCAATTCAGCGCGGTACCTGCGTGTTCTTTTTGGCGGGTTCGACATACAATGAACACACGTGCGTGTGCGCAGAATTACTTGGATACTGATCCTCGTAGCCGTAGCCGCGATCGCTGCCGGAAGATTCGGCAAAATAGTAATTCCCGTCACTGATTTCTGTTCGTTCTGGATTGCCGGCCATAGACTCCTCCATCGCCTGAACCCGTACGATGCCGCCTATGCATTGCAAGTGGAGCGGGCACTCGGCTTCACAGAAGCAAAGCCCTTGGTCATGCGCAATCCGCCTTTGGCCTTATGGGTCACGCTTCCTCTTGGCATGCTCGACTATGCCTCGGCCTGGATGTTTTGGACCTGTTGCCTGATTCTGTCACTTGCCATCGCCGCACGCCTGCTATGGGCCATGTATGGAGGAAGTCAACCACAGCGGTGGGTGGCGCTGGCGGTAACATTTGGATTCGCACCCGCGCTCGCTTGTCTCACGGTCGGTCAAACGGCGCCGTTTGTGCTTCTGGGACTAACGCTCTTCCTGTATCTGCAAGATCGGCATGAGTTTTGGTCCGGCTTTGTGCTGCTACTGGCGGCCTTCAAACCGCAACTTGCTTTCTTATTCTGGATCACGCTGGCACTGTGGTGCGTGTACAGGCAAAAATGGAAGCAGATGGCCGGACTGATCGTGGGCATTGCTTCGGCGATGCTGATTGTACTGTGTTTTGATGGACGTGTTGTAGGGGAATACTGGTCGATGCTGCGGGGCGAGTCGCTGGCAACGCAATTCATCCCTACATTTGGTGGCTTTTTGCGTCAACGGTTTGGCTATGCCTGGTTACAGGTGTTGCCGGCAATTGCGGGCGTCGTGTGGACTGTGATTCATTACGTACGGCATCGGCGCAGTTGGAATTGGAAAGAGCAACTGCCGATCTTGCTGCTTGCTTCCATGGTGCTGACACCTTATGCATGGCTGGTGGACGAGGTAGTGGTACTGCTGCCGCTGGTTGGAGCGGCCGCTGCGCTGGCAACAACTCGACGTGGGACTAAGCTCCTGGTGCTGTTCGCGATCGTGAACGCTGGAATCGTGATTGCTCTCGTCTTGGGTGTGCGCGTGGTCAGCCCTTACTACACGTGGACAATTTGGGTGTGGATTGTTTTCTATGCTGCGGCTTACACGCAATGCAAACGATCTTCAGGGCTTACTTGAAACGAGATCTTCGGCTGCTGGAAGAGTTTCCCGAAAAGTGGCAAGCGGCTGAGATCGCGACGCCGACACGAACCGGAGCCTAGCCAGGGAGTAGAACCGTATCCGCTCAAAGCCTGCGCGCGTGAGCAGTTTCCGCATGCCAGTCTCGGTCTGAAATGATTCCCAATGCGACCAGCCTGAATTATTTGGAGTTCGGACCGCAAGGGGCAGGGATGGCATCGTGCGTGACTACAACTGCCTCGATCACCAGGAAAATAAGAAGAGATATTGGAACCAGCAAAACCGGCACCAGCACAGCGGATAGAAGGATCTCCAGGCGAACAATCTTATGAAAGGCAATAGCGAAAATGGAACCCAGCCACGGCCAAGCTGCCAAAGCTACAGCCGCAATATAGACGAGGCGAACCCAGCGGCCTTCAGCCCAGATCTGCGTGGAACGCTTCATCAACCAAAGGAAAATTGGCAGCAGGACGACTTGATTGGTCGGGTACATAGTGGGAGCCGTCACCAGAGTCACGACCAGCACCGAGGCAAAGGCGAAGTAAAAACGGGGAGAGCCGAACGGCTCGCAGCGGGTGCGCCAGACTAGCAGCGCAAGAGTCAGGAGGAGGATCATGCAGGTGGTGCGTCCAAGAAACGTCCCCAATGCAAAGGATAGAACCGACGAATTCCCGGTGTAAGCCTGATACTCCATCAGTCCGCGAACAAACTCAGCCAACCACCCGTGCAACAGCAACTCGGCTCCTCCGATCAGAAGGCCGAATGTAATCAAGAAACCGAAGACGAGGCGTCTTCGAATGCGCCAATCGGAGCACGCCCAGAAAAGAATCCATACTATGAATAGAGAGCAGACTTGGGGTTTGATGGCGGCCAAGGCCAGCAATGTGCCGGAGGTATACAAGCGACGCTCCTCGAATGCGGCAAATGATCCTGCCAGAAAGAACGCGGCCAGCAAAACCGGCTGCTGCAAATAGATGCTCTCCAGAACCGGGAAATTCGCAACGCTCATTAGAAGGACAACGACCATTACAGCGGGGTCGCCTCTCCATCGAATCGATCGCATCCAGAGCAGAGTAGTCACGCCACAGATCAGGGGTAACAGTACGCGCATCGAATCGTGGACTTGCTGAAATGACAGGCGAACGAAGGGAGCCAGGACGAACACGATATAGAGCGGATAGGCAAAACGATTTTCGTCGCGAAACGCGGATTGACTGCCCGGGGCGTCAAGAGGGTGGCCATAGATCCAGACCTGTATTTCTCGAGTAACGGCGGGCCCGTAAGGATCGCGGCCGCGTAACAGCAGTTCACGACTTCCGTACCATCGGGCGTAGAGATCGGAAAAGTGCGCTTCCTTGCCCGGCGCCCACATGCGATCCACAAACCAAAACATGCCGCCGGCAAAACACAATGCCAGCAGGAGAACGGCTACACGCTTCCAAAGCTTGGGCGATCGGACCTGCGAAGGGTCAACGATCGTGCCAGAAGCAGATGGAATGCTAGAGGATTCCATTACGCATGGTCTCGTGAACGGCGCAGCCAAGGTGAATTCCGCGCCAGCCGAAGCAGGTCAACTACCAAAAAAGCTCCCAGCACGGTCATCAGAGGCTCGATGGGATGACGATAGCGAGCGTATATGTCTGTGATGTAGTAAAGCACAGGGTATAGAAGAACTGCGATCGAAAGCAGGATGGCATCGTAATTCCTGCGCAGAAAAGCGACGGTCATGCCTGCAATAGAGAGCACTGACATAAGCGTGTAGAAAAGAAAGATGGGCGCGGATTCGCCTTTTCCATACCACCAGTAGCTGATCCGATACAGGGTCCAACGAAAGAACATATCAGGATGTGCGGAGATGAAATCCCAGGCCTCGCGTTGTTTCATATGAACGAAGTTAACTTCTCCCAATGCAAGGTACTGTTGGAGTTCGCGGGTGTTCTCGGGAGGATTTAAGCCGTAAGCGGTGCGGCCGGTGCCGCCCTGGTGATTTCCCAACCAAAATTCTTCGCCGAAGTTACTCCGAATCGGGAGGAGCGCATGAAGAGAGCGCCAGTCGCGCCACAGCCAGGGCACAACCGTAACAAAGCAGCACACTAATACGATGAGCAAACTCTTGACCGATTCCCGGCGGTTGCGGGACTGCAGAAAAGGCCAGCACAAGAACAACGGCAAGACAGAAAACAGTGCAGTATTGGTAAGCCCTGCTATTCCCCAAAGCACACCGACGCCGGCTTTGGACAAAGTCGTCATAGATCCCAGGCGCATGCACAAATCGCATAGCAGCGCTAAAAGGAAGGCAGATAGAGCTGTTTCCCATATAAATAAAACCGGGATCAGTACCGTGTATGGGAACACGGCCCATGCCCAGCTAGCTACCAGTCCGACAGGGTGACCGAAGGCGCGGCGGCCGATACCGTAGAGTGGGACGCAGGTGAGCGCGGAGAAAAAGGCTTGCAGCGTAAGAATAATGACGGCCGCGGCGCCGGTTTTGATTCCGGACAGGAAAAACACAAAGCTCATGATGCCGGGATATACGGGCGGAATCCACGCGGTTGGCGGGCTGCGTACTCCAAAGGGAGAACTAAAACCGTGGTGCGAAACCATTGCCTGCGCGATGTTGACGATCTCCAGGCCTGATTTCCACAAAATCGAATCGGGTCCAATCGGCCACGGTTGCACCATCTTCAAAGAAATCAGGCGGGCCAGCAAAGCGACGGCAACAATCAACAGCAAGTGTGCGCGAGGAGCGAGCCCGGTGCGAGTTCTCACATCACCGGAGCGCGTCACGTCCCCTTGTTGCTCGCCGATAGTTTGATGCTCAGTGACTGAACGCATTTTTACGAAGCCAAACCTGACTTCTTTAAGGTACCGTTGCGCCGTTATTGTGCCGCCAAAGTCAAACTCCCTTGCTGGTTGGTGCGAACCCTGAGTTCCACGTCGGTGATCACCCGCGATAAAGCCACCCCCACAGCCAACAACATCACGGCCAAAAGCGTTGTGTTGCGAGAAGCCATAGAAACCAGAAGATAGAGCGGGGAAAGCAGCGTCAACCCGACCGCAAACCCCAGCCTCCTTCGCGCCGATGCGGACAGCGATCTGTCAGAAAGCAACAACCCTGAGCCGAGCGCAAGAAAAGGCACCAGAAGCGCCAGGTCAAACAGGTGGGCATGATAGCTCACGAGCATCGTAACGACGAGATCCAGAGAGAACGCGAGGGAGAACAATGGGCTCGTGCCCGGAGTAAACAGCCGGTGCCTGGTCGACAGCCACCCAAGCAATAATAAGGACGAAGCTCCAATTGTTGCATTTCTGATGACGGATGAGACATGCGATCCCACGACGACGTCGATTAAACCCCTGATGTTCGGCATATCCTGAGGCTGATTGACACCTCTCGCAAGCTTGTCGATAGCAAGGAGGTAGCTCGGATACTCTGACAGTGCATGCCAGCCGGTAGTCCACAGAGAAACTCCGACAAGCAGGAGCGAGACCAGGCAGAAACCGGCAAGTATCCGAACCCGCCGTGCCACCGCGAACGGCAGAAGGAAAAGAAGAATGATGTGGAACTTAAAAGTGCCTAGAGCGAGAATCATCCCTCCCACAAATTCTCTGGATCGGCGCAGAGCTATATAACTTAAGAAGACAATCAGCATCAGCAATCCCGCGTCTTGTCCCTGGATCAGCGTGACAAAGATTGGGAAGTAGGAAACGAGAGCCAAAATAAACAAGACCAGAGGTATGCCGTGCAGACCGGGAATGTGCGACCGCGCGAGCACTGCTACAGCAACGATACAGCCAAAGGTGAAAGCATCCCACAGCAGAAAGGCCGGCAAATAGGAAACTCTCGCGAGGGGCACAAAAAGCCAGGCCTCGAACGGCGGCCGCACATACGGCAATGCGCCAGCCCGAATGCGCGCTTCTGGCGCATATTCCTGCTGGACCTGGTATTGGAGATTTAAGTCGTAGAGCCTGTCAGCCTCCCCCGGTTGCAGAATTTTTCCCGCGGCATAAAAACTGATGAAATCGGAATAGCCATGAGCGATCTGAATGCGGAGGTGATAGACGACGGCAGCATAAGCCATCAACATTGCGAACATGCCAGCGAGTAGCATGCGCCTCAGTCGAGGATCAAGGGTGCCAGAATCCGGCGATGTTGGATTCATCGTCACCGCGCGCCATTCGCGGTTAGTGCGCTTTCGAGCACGCCGGCCGTAGCGTCGATATTCGATCGTAATCTGCGGGCGGCAACCAGTTCCGAAATGTACGCCAGCAGGTAGAGGCATGCTGCGAGAATGTAGAGAAAGCGGAACCCGAAATACATGGAGTTGTATTCCAGGAGGCCTCCACACATCGCTCCCAGTAAATTCACTCCCAGCATTCCGGAAATTGCACCGCGGGAATGCAGCAAGGTGGAAAAAATGATGCCGGAAAAGAACACGGGGACGGTCAGGAGAACGGCGAAGCCTACGCGGGCTGCCCAGGGGAAGGAAAAACCTCCGGCGCGCGGCATCCACCAACCGATAGCGATGCTTAGCAGCAAGAATATATAGGGAAACAGGGTATGGGTGATGGTGAAGGTGCGCACGATCCAGTTGGCGAGGAACGCCATAATCAGGATCGCGACGATGACAATCCCAATAACTTGCCAGGAGTTTCCAAACACCAGTCCAAGTTCGGTTATGGCCTTGGTTTCGACAAGCATGAATCCTGCACCCAGGAAGAAGAAGGGCGCATTCCCCAACTGGGGGCGCACGTTTAAGAATCTGGAGAAGATGAAAATAGAGAGTGTCAGAACCACGCCCGCCATCAGCAGGTAGGAGAAAGGATAAACCCGCCGGGGCATGTAGAAGAAAGGCCAATCATCGGTAGAGATATTGGTTATGACGGAACGGTCGGAGTAGAGAGCGGTCCTGTCAAAGAACCCGCTCTGTTGCAGCAGCGCAGCAGGCATACTCAGGGTGCGATCGTTTGCTTCGAGAAAGATGACCGCCCCGTCGTAGCCGGCCTGCAGGCAGAGCGGTGACCGTCCGTTAAATGCGCTCTGCAACATCAAGAAGAGTTTGCGCCCGAGTTGTGGATTCATGACCGCAAAGGAGAGAGACAACATGCCGTCGGGCGCCAGGCGAGTGCGCGCCTCGCGCAGGCCCTCAATCGTGTAAACGAACGAATCCAAGCGCACGCTGGAAGCCTGGCTGAGCAGAGTATGAGAGTCGAGCAAGCCGTATACAACAAGGTCGTAGTGCTCTGAGGTGGAACGAAGAAAAGATCGAGCATCATCCACAACCGGGCGGACACGTGGATCCCAGTAAGGGTGCTCAGGATGAGCACTGCTTCCTTCCATAAGAATCGCGGGATCAATTTCGACCGCATCTACTCTGTGCGCGCCATTTCGCAGAGCTGCGGCGACATCGTTTCCTGTCCCTGCGCCAACCACGACAACGGAGGCGGGAGCTCGGCCATAGATCTGGTACGGAAATTCGTAGTAGCTCCGAATCCTGCTCAGCTCGGGGTCGGAGTCCACATTGCGGTTGGAACGGGCCAGGTTGTGGATGCGTTGATAGTAGTGGCCCGCAGCTGCGATCACGGTCAGTCCACGTATGTCGCGACCGACCTCAAGCAACTGATAAGGCGAATAAATGCGCTGCCACATCGGGTCCACGGGCCATGCCAGGATGGCTAGGGCAAGGACCGCCGACATCGATGCAAAAATGAGGGTACGCAACTTCCATTCGTGCAGCAGAACCAGAGGCGTGAATGCCAGCAGAAACCAGATGATCGGTGGCGTCCAGAACGCGCTCAAGCAGAACATCAACAGCACGCCCAAAATGCTCCCTGCCAGATTGAGGCCGTAGGCCGGGAGCTTTTCTCGCCGTTCCATCAGGCAGCCGCATAATTGGCCAACGGGTAACAATGCCAGCGCCGTTAACAGGAAGACCAGGGCGAGCAGATATTGAGTGGGCAGCCCGAATGTAACCCGGGTGACGGTAGGCAAGCCCATGTTGAGCTGCTCGGAAAAAGGAAGAACTTTCAGGCTGGTTCGATCCGCCTCGGGCAATCCATAGCGGATCCCTAAAAGCAACGCGAATTGCCAGCCCAACAAAGGCGCGGTTAAGAGCAGAGGCACAGACTTGCGGCTTGTGAGCGCGTAGCCCACTCCCAAACCGGTAAAGCAGGCCAGCAGAGAGAAGTTTTTATAAAACGCGAAGAGCTCGAACACACTTGCCTGCCAACGGATCATTGCCAGCTCGAGGAACAAACTGACGGCAGCGGCGAGAACAATGGCCGAACCGATGTATCGGTCCGGGAGACCGGAAAGGAACTCCGCCTGTGCCCGGGCCGCAGATGCGATGACACTCGTTGACTTTTTCATTAGCCTGCTGAGGCCAATGACAAAGATGAACCCGAGCGAGGTTAGAAGCAGGGCCGGAGCCGTCAGCACTGGCCCGGATTGAAACATGGCCCGGCTGGTCACGAACGTCAAGAACGGCGCGAGAAGGCTTCCCAGCAGCGCCAAAGCGATTAAACGTAAATAGGGCTTAACCGGATCTCCGGCCGTGCTATCGCCTTTAAGAGTCATAGTTTAAGCAGATGTGGCGCGCTCGGTGGTTCCAAATGACTGCCCGCGGGCGCGCGCTTCCATTGAACTGTCAATCTATGAACTGTCATCCTAACCGGAGAGCTGGTGTTTGGACCAAGAGATTTCCGGTCCACGGAGCAGACCCGAGAAGCACAGAGAAACGTAGCCACGTGTTCGTGACAGATGTCACTGCGGACGATAATAGGCTGGGAGAACAATTGACCGCCAGCGAACACTCTGCGTCCATAAGGCTGACTGAAGAGGTGCCAATGCACAAGACCGCTTTCTGCGCGAGTAGCCTGAAAAGGGGCGCGCACTTAACATTGATACTGTTCCTCACGATACTTTCCGCTTATACGCAGAATAATACCGGGGGTCCGAAGGCTCCATCCCGAAAGCCGGCCTCCTGCACGACCGTCGTGATCCAGGGAGAAATTACCGCGATCGAAGGCGACTTGGTGACGGTGAAGACTCCTGACGCCTACCCGGGCACAGCAAAAGGGATTCATGCGCAGTTCGTAACCCGGGGCGCCAGCTTCAAGGCTGATGTCTCGCGTGCTCGTCTGTTCTTGCCCGACGGCACTCAGCCTGACCCGCAACCGCTTGCCGTGGGCGATCACGTGGTGATGGTGCTGTGCGGACCACCTTCCGCAACTGCGCGCGAACCGTTTGCTGCCCAGCAGAAGTATGTGGCTAAGATTATCGAGCGTCTGCTCACCAACGATAAAATTATCACCCATTAGCGGGTTTGTGGTTCCTTGCACACAGGAGCAGCAAAAGGAAGAGGCCCCAGCAAACGGGACCTCTTGAAGAACCATTCCTGAAATGTGAGATTACTTCCCGAGTTTGCCGCGCGGGCTTCCGATACCAGTGCACTGATCGTAACCTACCCCCGCGTTGTGGCCTACGCCATTCGCTCCCGTGGTGACATCATAGAAGTTAGCTTTGTAGGCGGTGTTCGAGAAGAGTTGACTGTAGAGCAGGTCGAGTTGTCCGGTATGGTAGTAGCCGCCGCCCGGATGTGTCTGGCCCAGTCTATTGTTGGCGCTATTGATGATACCGGCCACAGCTGGCGACGATAGGCTGGTGCCACCTACCACAACCCAGCCGCTGTATCCATACGTATCGTAAACATACGCGCCGCTGGCAGGATCGGCATTGAAGGAAATATCGGGTGTATAACGGCCAGGATATGCATAAGGAGCTCCACCGAACAGGTGGTACTGATAGTTACTCCAGGGTCCCAACCCGTTAATGATCGAGGGCGGATTTTGCCATTTCTCATAGGCGCTTATACCGCCACCCGAGCCGGACCAGCAGCTCTCGCTGAGGAAGTTCCCGGCCGAGTCACGGTTGATAGTAGTGCCGCCTACCGAAACTACCCAAGGAGACGAACTGGGATATTGAGCACCCCATCCATAGTCACCGGACGAGGCGAGATAGACAATCTTGTCATAGTAATAGCGATAGAAGAAATTATCGGCATCGGCTGCTTCTGTCGCCCACTCATTACTACCCCAGCTGTTGGAGATTTGGCCGCCGCCTGCGGCCGCCACCTTCATTCCAGCCACCTGCTCCGCATACAGCAGGTCGTTGTAACTGTTGCTGCACGCCTCGACTAGAATGATCTTGGCGCTGGGAGCCAAGGCATGCGCCCACTGGATGTCCAGAGCCGCCTCCAACGCCCAGCCCACATTGGCCGGGGGAACGCCACTGCAGCTGGCGGTCAAGCCGTTTAATGTACCGAAGCTGCTATTGGCATAGACTTTGGTGAATTTTGCTCCCGGCAGCGGTAACCCGAAATAGCTGGAGAAATAGGTCAGGTCAGAAGCCGCGGTGGGGTAGTCGAATGCATCTACCAGGGCGATCGCGCCCCATCCGCCAGCGGCATGTCTGGTGCCACCGGTTAATGGGTTGCATCCCGGGTAGCTAACCCCAAGTTTGTACACACAAGCCAAGGAGGCCGGTGTTTCGGCGAACGTGTACAGGGGAGAGGGAGAAGACATGGGGTGGCCCTGGGGGACAAAAACCAAATGGTTTGTGTGTGCCCGCAGGCCCGCATCTTCGGGACGGACCACACTGGTGTCTGGGACGATTACTGTGCCCTGAGGTCTAAAAATCCCGGGTGGAAGCTGCGCTGGAGTTGCTACGGCTGTCGGTTGCTGCGGACTCATCTCGTCCTGAGCAACTGCCAGCCCACAGTATGCGAAAGCGAAGAACAACACTGCAAACGCGAACAACTTCGTTTTAGCCATACGTCTCTCCTTAATAATTTCCTCCGAAAATGTCGCACTGGGCGGTGGACTTCTCCGTCAGGGCATGCCCCTCGTGTGGTTACAGTTCAAGGCCGGCTAGGGTCTGGAACTGAGCAGAACGTCTCATTTGTCTTACGCCCGGGCCGGGGGAAGTAATGTTTGCAGCCTGGGAAAGTTTGCTGGTGGAGATACGAGTTGCGCTAATGTGCCAACAGAACCTGGCACACGCGATGCCAAGAACGTGCTGATGTCATGAAGCGCCAGCACTCAAATGTCTGTCAGTGATATTGACTGAATAATTCGATGCGAGTGTTCCCGCCGTGGGAATGGGCGATGGCGGTGCCCGAAACGGCACCGGGTCGGGTAACTGGGCTTCAGGTTCCGTGGCAGGACAAAGCTGGCGACTTCGCTCGCCTGCCCAGACGAGGGCGACTGAGCCAACGTGGTCACGAATAACGTAGGGACGGGGGCTCCACCTGTCCCGCCGAGCGAAGCTCGGCTTAGAAGCTGAAGGTGGCCATGAAATCAATTCGGCGATTGGCGGCCGAGGAAAAGAATCCGCCGAAACCGGGGCCACTGGCCAGCGAATTGGATTCCGCAAATAAGGGCGAACTCAGGTTTCCGACCGGCGGGCCCAGATTGACATGGTTCAGAAGATTCCGCGCGGATACGCCAAAGGTCAGGCTGTAGCGCCGGTCGGTCGCGCTGCCAAGGCCAACCGGTCCGCCCGCCATCATGCCGAAGTGGCCGTGATCACCGCCTCCGTGACCGCCCCCCGGTCCACCAGGTCCCCCCGGTCCGCCCATATCGTTACGTCCGGCACCCCGCTCCAACTTTCGGCCGAGACCAAAGGTCTTGCTCAGCCGTAGGTTCAAGGTGACCAGTGATGGCCCGGTGCCATAGTTGATGGGCACGATTGGTTGTCCAGCAGTCGGAAGCAGATCGAATGTTCCCAGCGGTGTGCACTCGACGACTGCACTCACGGCGGTAATGGTCGCGCAGGTTGCCGGCGACACCAATCCCGGGCGGTCATTAAAAATCGAGTCCCCGTTCAAATCCCGGCCGATGGTGATATTGAATGGGCGGCCTGAACTCGCCATCAAAAATGGACTCAGGCGAAAGGAGTAGGGCAGGCCCACGGTTCCTCCCAGAAACAAGCGATTACGGAGGTCAAAAGCGCTGCGGCCGTAATCGGCTGCGATGTTGTACTGGTCGGAGGGGAATGTCTGGATTCCCGCCGCATCACTGTTCGCATAGTTCAAGGTGTAAAAGCCAAACAGGGAAACGCGCGCGGCCGCGCGCACAGTCACGTTCACAATCAATTGATTCTGTTTGAGAATTCCTTCGGACTCGTACTGGTAGATATTTCCGACATCGCCGAACGGCCGCACACCGCTGGTGGGATCGGCAGGATTGTAAGTCCCCGGAAATGGGGCGTTGATATTGCGCGTAAGGAATTGGTGAACGCCACGCGAATTGAGATAAGAAACGGCGACCTTGGCGCCCTTTGAAATTTGCTGTTCCACGGTGATCGCACTCTGCATGATGTAGGGGCTGTGCAGGTTCGACGCAACCCGATACGTGGTCGGGAGACTCGCGGCGCCAAGTGTCTGGAAAGTGCTCACGCTGGGAACATTGGGATAGAAAGTCGTATTCGGAGCAGAAACGATGTACTGCTGCTGGGTCACTCCGTTCAGCCGGTTCGCCTGCAGGATGTAATCTTCCTCAAAACGGCTGTAGAACATGCCAAAGCCGGCCCGGATTACCGTTTTCGGCGAGGAGTTTCTCCCCCCGCCGACGCCCCAGGCAACCGCGATGCGCGGCGCCGGATCAAGGTGATCGCTGATTCCGGTTTGTGTCTCCAGTCGCAGACCATAGGTCAAGGTCACATTCGGCAACACTCGCCAATCATCCTGCACATATAAGCCAGAATCGAACACGCTCGCCGAAGCTCGCGGCAAACCGGCCGTCAATGTGAACTGACTGGGAAGAAATAACGCAGGAATTGCCTGACCGGCTGCCAGGGCCTGCTGCGCGCCTTGATAGGCGTTCAAAGAAGAAAAAGTGAATTGCCCATTAAAGCCAGTGGTCGCGTCATTGACATCTTGCGAATAACGCAGGCGCGCGCCGAATTTCAGAAGGTGCTTGCCTCTCGAGATCGAAGTGTAGTTCTGAAACTCATATTTCGTGACCCGATCAGTCATGGCACCCTGGTTATTTCCGCCGTCCACGAATGAACCCAGCACGTCGACGGTCGGCAGCAGGCTGTACGGCGACTGCCGGGTGTCGTCCCGAATGTATTGAAAGCGAGTTTCATTGACTGCCTTCGCGCCAAAAGTTTGCGTGTCGCTCAGTTGAACCGTATGTTCCGTCTCGCCCTCGTTGTACGCTTGAGAAGCAAGATTGAATTGTCCGACTCCCTGATTTCTGTCGATATCCTGCCAGAACTGGTAGCGCAGCGTGAGCGTGTTGCTGGGGGTGATCTGGTAATCGATACGTGGGCCAACGTTGGTGCGGACGCGCGAGCTGGGATAGCCGGCGGTGAAAGAGGTGGGGGCGAAGCTGGGATCGAGAACAATCGCGCTGACCACCGCAAGGTCGTTAATATTCCGCCGCTGCGCGTCTACGAAAAACGACGCCTTCTTGCCCAGCGGTCCGCCAAAGCTGCCGTTATACATCAGGGAGTGATAGCTGGGAGATTCGAACGCGGGGCCGCCGCGGCTAAGAAATGGGTTCAGAGAGTTGAATCCCGCGGTGTTGCCATCCACCAGGAACTGGCCATGGTATTGATCGGAACCGGGCTTGGTGAATATTTCGATCCGGCCATAGCCGAGCTTGTCATATTCCGCGGAAAATGGATTTTGGTTAATGCGAATCTCGCGAATCGCGGACTTGGGGGGCAACTGTCCTGCGGTAAACCCGTCGATATATAACTGTCCGCCATCCGGCCCGGCAGAAGGTCCGGCCAGCGCTTCGAGGTCGGACTGCAGTTCATCAGGATCATCGGATAGCGCGTCCAGGTCCTTGCCCGTGAGCACGATCGAACTGGCATTGTCCGATGGATTTACGTCCACTTTGGCGGTCTGGGTTTCGACCGTGACCCTCTCTTCCTCAACTTTGATAGAGAGGGGAATGTCGAGACGCTGCACCTGCCCGGCAACGATACTGAGATAATCGGTTTCAAAATCGGCAAAGCCCTTGGCGCTGGCCTTTAAGCTATACTTGCCGGCGTCGAGAGACTTGATCTCGTATGTGCCCTCGCGATCGGTATGAACCGTGCGGCTTTGTCCACCCGCCCCCTTCAGTACAACTGTGGCGTTAGTGACGGCCGCTCCGGAGGGATCCGTTACCTGACCGCGAACGACCCCGGAACCGCTCTGCCCCGCCGCAGAGAGAACCAACGAAGCAGTCACCACGACCAGCGCAATAAAAAAGCGAAGCCGAGATCGAGACATCTAAACTCCGAAATTAAACATTTTAAGAAGCCGGTATCGCAGTACCGACGACCAAAGACCAAGCTACGGATTTGCGTCCTCGCCACCTTGACTACCCAGACTCCACGGTGAAAGCGTCATCGCCTCCGCACCGTTCTTAGGGGTCGCAGCCAGGAGCGCTTGCACACCATCGAGCAACTTGATGGCGGTGACTTCATTGGCACTGCCCTGTGTGGCCACCAACATTACTGTGTCGCCCTTTTGCATTTCAGTGACCGAGAGCGGCGGGAGACGATTGAACATCTGCTGGATATCCCCCCGCTGTTGCGACGCACCGCCCGGACCCTCAGCCGCTTGGCCCATAGTCTCTGGTCTAGCGGCGCGATTGGGAGAGCCGCCATTAGCTGGTGCGGCGCCCGCACCTGCGTTAGCAGCTCCCACCATACGCATCGCCATCCGTTTTGCGACTTCCGCAGGCAGATTTCGCAATTGCGAATCCGCCGTCACTCTCACCACAACCGGTTTCTTTGTCGCCAGATCAAGAACGGTAACGGCGCCGGAGCTTGCATCCACGGAAGCGACCGTTCCCGCGATGTTGCGAAACGATCCCGAAACAATTTCCTCGGCCGCCAGTTCGCTGCCATCGGGATTGCGGGTACCACGCGCCCGCAACTGATCGCCGGGTTTGATTTCCGAGAGCGTGCCCGGTTTGGCGTCATCGAACCGCACCGAATCAGGTGCGTACCGGCGCACGACAGTATCCTTCACGGTACGGACACTGATAGTTCTTTTCCCCGTGGGAGAGTTAACGGAAATAGTGACGGTCGGACCATCCACCGTATTCACTAATCCGGCAACGCCATGCTTCTGCCAATCCTCGCGTTCGCGTTGCTGCTTGATTTCCAGATCGGAAAGCTTCATGACGATGATTCCGGTAGCGATCACCTGCCCCGCATCGCCAGCTTTGCCGCGCACCAAGATGCGATCGCCCGCCTGCAGATCTTTTAATCCAATAGGGACCGAATTCTTCAGATCCTTCTCGCCGGGGGCGATGCGCACAATCCTGGTGGAGGCGGGAACCAGAATCTTCATTTCAGGGCCGGCGTCGGGAGCAAAAACGATTACATCCCCCGCAACCGATTTAACGGCGCCGACCTGTTTGACCGCGGCCGCGCTATCACTCACTTGCGGTTGTGTAGCCTGGGACGTGAGGGCGATGCCAAGAAGTGTCCCCAGAGCCAACACCGCGAGGCCGGCGATTTTCATCTTAAGCATTCGGAGCTACCGCCCTGTTGTAGGCACGAAGCCGAACTGCAGCAATTCATAACCATATGGTAAGTTGTCTCACCCTGGTAAAGCTGTAAAAAGTGGGTAACGAATTGTAAAGATGTGTTCTGCTCGTGAGCGGAGGCGTTGGGATAAACCGCTCTTTGCGCGCCAAAATTCACCGGCAGGCGCCCTTGTAGAGGGAAGGCGCGCCTGCCGCTGACGCGGCAGAGTTACCGTCAATCTTAAGTGCCCCGTCTTGGTTGAGGCCGTTTGCCACAACAAACAATGATGCATTACCCTTGAAGTGCCTTTCTGAAAGCCCTCAGCCGGGATGGCGGAACTGGCAGACGCAGCGGACTCAAAATCCGCCGAGGTTCACCCCTCGTGGGGGTTCAACTCCCCCTCCCGGCACCAGCAATAAACTCCACACACTCTAGAGTTTACTGCCGTTGCGCTGTTTGGGTTGTATGGGCTTGTTCTGACCGACTATGCCCGAAACTATGCCCGTTCTGAGGTGCTTCTAGCTTCTGGAGTGCATCAGCAACATCGGCTTGGGAAACAATGGCGTAGCGTTCAAAGACAGCCCTCGTCCGCCATCCGCCGATTTTCATAATCACGCCCTCTGCTACTCCAGCCCTTCTGAGATTCCGAGCTGCCGTTCGTCTGAGATCGTGAAAAATCAGCCCTCGGTATCGCAGTCTCGCAATGGACCAACTCTTGTCGCAACCGTCACAGTGGGCTTCTGCGTTCACTGGATTGCCACATCGAGGACAAGACAACACCCCTAGCTTTGCAGCGACACAAGCTCTCCACCACGCATAACGAAACTCTCGTACAGGTTTTCCATTGGTGCGAGTGAAAAGAAAATCGTCGGGCTGTTTAGCGTGGACGCAGAGCTTGAGGAGTTCATAGACACGAGTGGTCATCGTGACTTCACGTCCGTCTTTATTCTTCGTGGTGCCCGGCTCTAAGCGGATGGTTCGTGAGAGCAAGTCAACCTGATTCACTCGCATCCGCAGCAGTTCGCTGATTCTCCAGCCGTAGGTTTTGCCCACTTCCACAATAGAGCGAAACCACAGCTCGGAGTTGCTTCCCAACGGGTTCTCGTAATGC
>DASUWH010000077.1:0-80929 GCA_036378535.1 Terriglobales bacterium
AGCTGGGGACGAAAGCCACAAAGCGGAAATCACCGAGCTGCTGGCACATGCCAGTGTGCAGACCGGAGATCTGGAAACAGCGCGGGATCTGTACCAGGAGTTGAGCTCCATCGAGCCGGGGAATCCTGTTCACAACCAGAATTTGCAGCAAGTCGCCGAGAAGATGGGCGAAGAGCCGCGCACTGCCGAGATCAGCGTCGAAGAAGGCATAGTTATTCTGGAGGAACTGGAAGCCACGTCGCCCGCCATGGAGGGATCTTATTCGCCGGAAGTGCTGTCGTCGGTGCGGGAAGCGCTTACCGAGGCCGAGTTGTTCGTTTCCTACAACATGGCGGCCAAGGCGCTTGGACCACTGACCAACGTTTTGCCGCGCGCGCCCGAGCACGCGCAGGTAAATCAAAAGCTGGCGAACCTGTATACGCGCGCAGCCAAGTTTGCAGAAGCAGCCCAGTGCTGCCGAATACTGGAGAAGGTTTACCGCGGTGCCAGCCACGAAGAAGTCGCCGGCCGATACGGTGAACTGGCAAGCCGCTACGAGGAACGCTGTGCTCCGGCCGACAGCGTATCCGTCGCCGCAACGACTGAGGAAGAAATTCAAGTTTCCACGCCAGCGCCCTGGCCCACTGAGGCGCCAGTTGCGGCCGCAAGCAAAGCTCCTGCAGAGGAACCGCCGCAGGTGGAAGCCGCCAGTGCGGCGCCAACTGACGCTGCCCCCGCAGAAATTCAAGAATTTGACCTGTCAGAAGAATGGGATGGAACGGTCGAGGACCAGCCGGCGGCACCGGTTCCAGCTGCAGCAGCAGCATCGGCGGTAGGGCGGTCATCGGCCAAGCAGGAAGAAAGCGCGCCGTCGAATGACGAATTGGTAGCCGAAACGGTGGACGAGATCCGTTTTTATCTGCAGCACGCCATGCGCCTGCAAGCGCTCGCGTCTATGGCGAAGCTGGAAGCGATTTCGAAAGACGAGTCGCTGATCGAGTCGCTGCGCGCTGAGTACGAGTCGGCGTTCGCGCCCGCTCCCATAGCCCACCCGGCTCCAGAGGCCGTCTCTACCAAGGTTCCCGCTGCTCCAGAGCCCGCACCTGTGGAAGAACCTGCCATTGTGCTGGGGAGCGAACCCGCTCAAAACCCACAAGAGGCGGAAGAAGAAATTGCCTCCAAAGAAGAGCAGAAGCCTGTTTTCGAGCACTTTGCACCCGCCGCGCCACCCCCGGTGCCTGTTCCCGCCCCATTGAAACCTGCCGCGGCCAGCGCCAATGCGCTGGGCGAATTCGTGGCCGATCTGGAATCGGCCCTGGGCGATGATTTTCTGACGACGCCTCCTCCGGAGGTGCCGAAACCGGCGGCCCCCAAGGTTGCGGCGGCTGCTTCCGCTGCTGCTCCCAAGCCTGCTGCCGCCCCCAAGCCTGTAGCCGCCCCGATAACAAGTCCGCCGCCCGCGGCCCCGGCTATGAGGCCTGTGGCAGCTGCGGCAGCCGCTACAGCGGCACCGTCCGCAGCCACTTTCAGTCAGCATCAGACCGATATGGCTTCTCTGCTGGCGCCCGGCGTGGCCACTGCCGTCAGCGGCACCGGCGACCTCGCCCAGATGTTCAACGACCTGAAAGGCGAGTTGGAGGAAGACAATACTTCAACCTCCGCCGACCAGGATCCGGAAACACATTACAACCTGGGCGTAGCCTTCCGGGAAATGGGTTTGTTAGACGAGGCGATCGGAGAGCTTCAGAAAGTCTGTCAAATCGCCGACCGCAGCCCGGGCTTCCCGCACCTGATACAGACCTACACCTGGCTGGCCCAGTGTTTCCTGGATAAAAGCGTGCCCGAGGCCGCTATCCGCTGGTACCAGCAGGCGCTCAAGGTTCCTAACATCGACGAAGATACGCGCACTGCTGTGCATTATGAACTTGCGGCTGCCTACGAAACTGCCCAGAACCGTCCCGAGGCTCTTAACCATTTTCTCCAGGTATACGGGACCAATATCGATTATCGAGACGTGGCCGAGCGCATTAAGGCCCTGAGGTCGTAAAATCGACGGATGGACTTTCCTTTGGAGCCAGCGTCACCAAAGTGGTGCTCTATGGCCGGATCATGTTCGTGGAGGACGGAGTGAGCGCCGGCCGGCATATATCTCTCAGTGGTATATCAATGCAGGTGCAAGATGCCTCGCCTTCGACGAACGGCAATCCACTTGAGCACGATGGCGATTTGTCTCGCCCCCCGCTTTCCGGTCGCCGCTTGTGGATGCACCGTCTGGCCGTGCTGCTGTTTGTGTTCTTCTGCGCGATTTTAGGCGTAATCCTGATTCTTTTTCCCTGGCGCGACGAATGGATGACGAACCGGCTGCTTTTCGGCCATCCCGCACTGCAGAAATTCTTCTCCAACGGCTTCTTGCGGGGTCTATGCAGCGGCCTGGGTGTGCTCGATATCTGGATTGGGTTCTGGGAAGCCATTCACTATCACGAATAAAGAACTGGGGATCCCGTAAGAGAGATTTGAAATGAGTGAAAATAAACCGAAGCCGGCCCCACTTGCTTATCAAAACGAACCCTTTCTCAATAGCCCCGATGGCCGCATTCTGCGCATTCTGTCGGAGTACGTGGAACCGCTCGCCCGGTTCCGCCGCGAGCAGATCCAGGACACCGTCGTGTTCTTCGGTTCGGCAAGATTCAAGAACCTGCGTAATGCGGAAAGCGCCTTAGCAGGACTGAAGAACGATGCCAAGGCCGCCGCCGAGCAGACTAACGGTTTGAAACGCGCCCAGGCGGCAGTAAATATGGCCCGCTATTATGAGGATGCACGCCGCATGGCCTATCTGCTGACGGAATGGTCCATCAAGATCCCTGCCAAGCGCCGACGCTTTGTGGTCACAACCGGTGGCGGCCCGGGAATCATGGAAGCGGCCAATCTGGGCGCGCAGGAAGCGGGCGGAAAAACTATCGGACTGAATATCAACCTGCCTTTCGAGCAGTTTCCGAACCCGTACGTTTCGCCTTCTCTGAACTTTGAGTTCCATTACTTCTTCATGAGGAAGTTCTGGTTCGCATATCTGGCCAAGGCTTTGGTGATTTTCCCCGGCGGCTTTGGAACCCTCGATGAGTTATTCGAAATTCTTACCCTGGCGCAGACCGAAAAGTTGGCGAAGAAAATTCTGGTGGTTATCTACGGACGGGAATATTGGGACAAGATTCTCAATTTGCAGCATATGGCCGATGCGGGAACCATATCGCAGGAGGACTTGGACCTGTTCACGATCGTCGACTCGCCCGAAGAGGGATTTGAATACCTACGGGACGGCCTCACAAAGCATCATTTAGGGCAGCAGCCGAAAGTCACGGCAGAACGCGTTCCGGAAATAGCCAAGACGCGACCCTGACCTGCATCGCGCGACCCTCGCACTCTAGTTAAACAGCCGTCGTGAAAACTTTGTCTCCTTGGCGGTGCTGTGCTCTCCCGGCACCAAGTACAAGTTGGCGACTTTCAATCCCAGGCCGCCCGGATCAATGTCCCCACGATTGCAAAGCACAATAATGGTCAGTCCGTCTTTCGTGAACCGCTGAATGTTCGCTCTGAACCCCATGGTCTCGCCGTAATGCCACATTCGACGATGTTGGTGGTAGGGATTCAGGAACCAGCCGAACCCATATTCCGCCGGTGATCCATCGGGTTCACGAACGGAGTTGTCGGGTACGACCACCGGCGTGATCGCGGGTTCCATGTCTTTCTCGCTCAGCAGTGTGTGCCTCTCCAGCGCATCGTCCCACTTGCGGAGGTCAGCAAGAGATGAATACACACCGCCATCTCCCAGTGTCGCGGAAGTCGGACTCTGATCGCTCTGCTGCCAGCCGTTCGCGCCTTTGCTGTGGCCATAGGCACGATGCGCGATATCGCTTTTGCCTCTGACGTATACGACGCTGCTCGTCATCTTCAAAGGAACGAATATCCGGTCGCGCACAAAATTATCGAAGCTTTGACCCGAGACCTTCGCGACCACCAGTCCGAGGACCACGTAGCCCGAGTTGCTGTAATCCCAATGTGTGCCCGAAGGGAATTTCGTCGTAGTCTGCTTCTCGAGAAGTTCCAAGACTTCAGCATCATGAATCTGAACCTGTTCTACCGGAGAGTTCGCATCCACCTTCGGCATCAGGTCCTCGTAATCACGGAGCCCCGAGGTGTGGTTGAGCAGGTTGCTGATAGTAATCGCTTTCCCGTACTCCGGAAAATCAGGAAAGATGTCGGTCAGCCGCTCTTCATAACGCAGCTTACCCTCGTGCACCAGCAGCATTACCGCCATGGCAGTGAATTGCTTGCTGAGGGACGCCAGCCGAAAATTTGTGCGCTCGTCAATCTTGTGGCGGGCCCGCAGATCGGTGACCCCGTAGCCGCGCTGAAAAACGATTTGGCCGGCTTTCTTGACTAGCGCTGCGCCGCCCGGAGCATCGGCAGAATTCAGCTCGGCAAAAATTTCGTCAATTGCCTGTGGCGCGGGCGCCCCCGCCCGCGTCACTGTGAGCCGGTAAGGCGTCTGCGCCACAGCGCCTGCGGATGCGAAGGTCGAGAGAAACAAAAATAGTCCAAGGAAAGTCGGCATACCATCCCGCGGAACTTATCTTCGCATACCAACCACCGCCATCATCCGTCCGGTCTTGCCTTTTTCCGCGCGATGCGAAAACAGCAGGTCGGTCCGGCAACCCGTGCAGAACTCAGAAGCCGTAATATTTGCGGCAGGCACTCCCGCCGCCAGCAGTTGCTGCCGGTTGGCTTCCACCAGGTCCAGAAAGATCTTCTTTGGCAGCTCCGAATGCCCGGGCGCGCGCGCCGTCAGAAACAAGAGCGGATACTTCCGGTGAATCTCGTCAGAGTCCTTGCTTTCACGAAACAGTTGGTCGGCATACGCGAACTGGCCCCGGAAGCGGTCGCGAACGTCCTCGCCGACTTCATAACAACAAGAATGGATCCCTGGCCCAATGGCCGCAATCACATCGATAGGATCGGTGCCGAACGAGCGGCGCAGTTCCCCCACGCCCTTTTCGACGATCCGCTTCACGGTTCCTCGCCATCCAGCGTGAAAAACGCCGACCGCCCTATGCTTCCGATCTGCGAGAATCACGGGTAGACAATCAGCCGTCTGCACGGCCAGCAGAATCCCGGGAGTATGGGTAACCAGCCCATCTCCGGTCAAGGGTGATTCCAAGGCGCTGTCCACTCGATGGATCAATTCGGAATGAATCTGGCGCAGGGTCACCAGAGGCCAAGACGCCGGCTGCTCAATGCCAACCATCTTCAGAAAAGCGATTCGGTTCTTCTCGACATGGGCGTGGGAATCATCTTTCGTGAAGCCCAGGTTTAGCGCATTCTTGCCGTAAACATCCGAAACGCCTCCCTTACGCGTGCTGAAACCATGGATCAGCCAAGGCAAGCGGCGAAAGGGTTGGACTTGCAGGAAGGGTAATTCTGCTTTCTTTTTGACCCGGGCAGGCGATTTGGTCGGCACCTCAACATCTTAGCCGATACCTATCGCCGATCGGTTGTGCTCGCCCAGGATTTGCGCCGGTGCAGACGCTCCGCTATCATTTCGGTGAATGTACGACAACTTCTACGCCACCGATCGTTGGAGCAAGAAGAAGGTTCACTGTATTCAGCAAAAACTGATCGTTGCCATCGCTACCCGCCACGCCGACGCTACTGACATTCAATTCCTGGTAGATGGACAGCACGTCTGGGTGGCACTTCCGATGCCTGCGTGGGTGGAGTACAAGAAGCGGACGGGAAAAACCATCACCGACCAGCTGGCCGTGGAAATCGCGGGCCACTACCTCAAGACCGCTCTGGAGTCGGGCGAAGGAAGTGGCCGGGAAATGTGCTCGCTTACGGTAGCTGAAACCCTTCAACATCTCGATGCGGTGGTGGCGGAACTGGAACAAGAACCCGTCCAGCAGGACTAGCGGCGAAATCCCAGCCAACGATGCATAAGCGCTCGCTCTTGAGGGGTCGCAAACCGTTCGATGGTCCGCCTCTTGGCGCCAAGTCTCTGAGACTTGGAAAATACGCGCCGGATGAGGGACAATAATAGATTGTGCCTTTTGCATCCAACAGTTCTGTACGCAGTGCATTGTTCTGATCGCGTCTGCCCTTGGTTAGCGTCAAATCCTGCTCTGGTCCGATGCTAGGAGAGAGGCCCATGTCGAGCCTTGCGATGGAAGTCGAAACCAGTGGTCAAAACCGAAATTCCCGCCTGGTTCAGTGGGTGGAAGAAGTAGCCGGCCTGTGTAAGCCGGATCGCATCCACTGGTGCGACGGATCGAGAGAGGAATATCAGGTCATGCTCCGGCTCATGACGCTGAGCGGGGTTGCCATCGCCCTCGACCCGGAAAAGCGCCCCCATAGCATTCTGGTCCGGTCTAATCCCGCCGACGTGGCTCGGGTGGAGGATCGCACGTTCATCTGTTCGCAGAAGCACGAGGACGCCGGACCCACCAATAACTGGGAAGATCCCGAAAAGATGAAGAACACACTTCGCGGCCTCTATTCCGGTTGCATGGTCGGTAGGACTATGTACGTGATCCCGTACAGCATGGGTCCGATTGGCTCGCCCATCGCCAAAATTGGAGTCGAGATCACCGATTCGCCCTATGTGGTCGCCAGTATGCATATCATGGCGCGGGTGGGCGTCCGCGTGCTGGAGGCCCTCGGAGCCGACGGCGAATTCGTGCGGGGACTGCATTCGATCGGCGCCCCGCTCGGGCCCAACCAGCAGGATTCCACCTGGCCGTGCAATGCCGAATACAAGTACATCTGCCATTTTCCTGAGACCCGGGAAATTTGGTCGTATGGCTCCGGCTACGGCGGGAACGCCTTGCTCGGCAAGAAGTGTCACGCGCTGCGCATCGCCTCCGTACAGGCACGCGATGAGGGCTGGATGGCCGAGCACATGCTCATCCTCAAAATGACCAATCCGAAGGGCGAGGTGAAGTACTTCACCGGCGCCTTCCCGTCAGCGTGCGGCAAAACGAATCTGGCCATGTTGATCCCTACCATCCGTGGCTGGAAGGTGGAGACCATCGGCGACGACATCGCCTGGATGAAATTCGGGGCAGACGGGCGGCTCTACGCCATCAATCCGGAATACGGCTTCTTCGGTGTGGCGCCCGGCACAAGTACGAAATCGAATCTGAACGCCATGCTGACGGTAACCAAAAACTCAATTTTCACCAACTGCGCCGTCACACCCGAGGGCGACGTCTGGTGGGAAGGCATGAGCAGTGACCGGCCCGCCGAACTAATAGACTGGCTGCGCCGACCGTGGACACCGGAATCGAACCGCAAGGCAGCCCATCCCAACGCCCGCTTTACCACGCCCGCCAGCCAGTGTCCGGTGATTGCTCCCGAGTGGGAAGATCCGAAAGGTGTCCCTATCGATGCCATCCTTTTCGGAGGACGTCGTGGCGGAATCGTTCCTATTGTTACAGAAGCATTCAACTGGACGCACGGCACTTTTCTCGGCGCCACCGCCAGCAGCGAAACCACGGCGGCAGCAGCAGGTAAAGTAGGTCAACTCCGTCGCGACCCGATGGCTATGCTCCCGTTCTGCGGCTATCACATGGGCGACTACTTCGCCCACTGGCTCAAAATCGGGGCCCGCGCCGGAGCCAAGCTCCCCAAAATCTACTACGTGAATTGGTTCCGCCAGGACGAGAACGGGAAATACCTATGGCCTGGGTACGGCGACAACAGCCGCATCCTGGAATGGATTTTTGACCGATGCGACAACAAGGTTCACGCCAAGGACACGCCGATCGGCCGCCTGCCCGATGCTGATGATCTGGACCTCGAGGGATTGAATATTCCCGCTGCCGATCTCGCGAAACTGCTGAGTGTGGATAAGAATGGCTGGCTGGCCGAGATCCCGCTCATCCGCCAACACTTCGAGAAATTCGGCAACCGCTTGCCAAAGGAACTCGCTCGCGAAGTGGACGAACTCGAGAAACGGCTGCAGGGCGTCTAGCGCTTCCAGATCCGGGCTCCGACTCGGGCAAACTGCAAAATTCGAAATGGGCCAGGTACCAGTGCGAAGCACTTCGGGCTGGCCCACTTCTTCAAAACGTAGGCTTCGCTATGAAGCCGTGATAGACGCCGGAACTATCAACGTAGGTACCGGCAACCCAACGCAGGTCGTTCAACGCAAATGGGTAATTGAAGCTCGCTCCCGGAAATTGCACCTTGATAAATCCTGGTTGTACCTCGGTGCCATCGTTGCTGCCTTCATTCAGTTCGATGTGCTTGGCAAAATAGCCGCCCGAAACCGGTGAGTATCCCACGACATCGGTTTGCGAATCTACGCCCGTTCCATATGTGTCATCCACGAAGGTGTAGAAGTCCTCATCCGTCCCGGCCTTGAACCACGCCGTGAAGAAGTCCGCTTCAAAAACGTTCCCGCTAATCGCACCGCTGTTGGCAATTCCGTTCACGGACCAGCAGCACGGAGCAGCCGCACCAGGCGCCGCGGGATCCATGGTGCTGAAAGTACCATTCACCCAAACCCAGCCATTCTCGGGAAACGTACCATTCTGTCCGGTCGCCCAAATCCCTCCTACGACGTTGCCAGCCTTGTTGATGCCCATTGGTGCAGTGATAGGGCCGCCGTTGGTAAAACACGTGCCTGTCCCTGGGGCGTCGATTTTGCGTATCACGTTCTGGTGGTACCAGATGAAGCCGTGGTAAACAGGGCTGCTGCAACCGCTCTGCTTGACGCTGTAGTAGCCAACGAGATCGCCGAAATCATTCAGGCCGGTGATGGCCGTAGTTACGCTGCCCGGGACCATCAGTTTGATGTAAGCGCCGTTCACGAATTTGAAGCCTCCAGTCGGACAGATGGAAACCTGCACGTTGTAGTCGGAGCAGGCCGTGGTCTTGTAAAAGCCTGCGACCTCGCCGTTGACATTAACGCCGCGTACTTCGGTAGCCGTAGCGCCCGCAACATTGAAAGGAGCATAGGTGAACTGAGCAAACAAGGGAGAGGCAAACAACAGAAACAGAATCAATTTGTATTTCATAGGCACATCCGAGGGTTTTCTCCTGCTGGCCTTAGTAGCAGGAAGGATGTGCAGGGTTGCCCGATTAGTTACTGGCAACATCAAGGGATAACGACTTATCGAACTCAGTTACGCCAAAACACTAATCCGTTCTGCGCGAAAGTTTTTGGGGGCAGTCGCCTGCGTACTGATCGTACGTTAGAAACAAGCTCCTCGCGCCTTGGGCGCATGAATCAAGCTCGTTTCAATCCTCTAGCCAACGCGACCAACAGGACTGCTCCAAATATTGCCACCAGGATACTGGGGATAAGGCCTCCGGTCGTGTAGAAGCCCAGAGCATGCAGAATCCATCCGCCCACGATCCCGCCGACAATACCGAGAACCATATTCATGAGCGGACCGTATCCCGATCCTTTCATGATCTTGCCGGCTGCCCAGCCGGCAAGCATTCCGATGATGATCACCCATATCAGCCACATATGGACTCCTCAAGTGAATTCCTTGCCCGGAAAAACACAAGGTCTCTTGACTTGCTCCTTCGCTTCGCTCACTCGAGCGGCGCTCGGGATGGCAATTCAGAAGAGGCGTATAGCCTTTGCTGTCTCCACTGCCGGAATCTTTCGCAATTCTGCCAGCACTTCGTCTGGCACTCGGCCATCAATGTGGACCACAGCGATGGCCTCGCGCTCCGGCTTTCCGGCAGCCTCATTTTCCTGACGACTGCTTGCATTACGGCCGAGCGAAAAATCTGCAATGTTTATTTTGTGATCCCCCAGGATCGTGCCCACGCGTCCGATCACGCCGGGCACGTCACGGTTACGAAGATAAATGAGATTACGTTCCAAGGGCGCCTCGACATCGATTCCATCGATCGCCAGCAGACGAGGAGCGTGACCGTGCAGAACCGCGCCCCGGATCTGGTGCTCCTCGGACTTAGTCTTTAGTTCGATCGTCAACACACTTCCTGCGCCTCCGAGCACAGCCTGGCTTTTGCGGGTCTCATGGATTTGCAGGCCGCGGGCGCTGGCGATGGACGCCGCATTCACCAGATTGGCTTTCTCTTCGAGAGCCTCGTTCAGAATTCCCTTGATGGCCGCATTGCGCACCAGTTCCGTTTTCCAGTCGGCAATATGGCCACTGTAGCGAATGACGATTGCCTCAACATTGCCATCCGACGCTTGCGCAAGAAAACTACCCAACCGTTCGGCCAGCACGATGTAGGGTTGCATTTGCACGTATTCATCGTGAGAAACCGATGGGACATTCACCGCGTTCTGAAAGACGCCATGCTGGAGATACTCTTTCACCTGCATTGCGATCTGAACGCCCACCGCCTCCTGCGCTTCGTGTGTCGACCCGCCGATGTGGGGCGTGAGAATCACATTGGGCAGCGCAAGCAGAGGAGAATTCTTCGGCGGTTCCACAGTGAAAACATCCAGCGCGGCCGCGGCCACCTGCCCGTGCTTCAACGCATTGGCGAGGTCGGCCTCGTTGATCAGTTCCCCGCGCGCGCAATTCACCAGGCGCACGCCCTTTTTCATTTTCGCAATCGAGTCGGCGTTGATCATGCCGGCCGTTTGTGGAGTCAATCCGACATGGAGACTGAGGTAGTCGGCGACGGCATAGAGTTCCGGCAAGTCAGCCATACGAATACCGTGTTCTTTGACCACAGAGGCGGAGACAAAAGGGTCGTGGGCAAACACATCCATGCCAAAGGCACGGCCCCGCCGCGCGACTTCCATGCCAACCCGGCCGAGGCCAACGATTCCCAGAACCTTGCCCCGCAATTCCGTTCCCTGCAGGGACTTCTTTTCCCATTTTCCCGCATGCATCAATTCATTTGCGCGAGCAATAAATCGTGCCATGCTGAGCATGAGTCCCAAGGTGTGCTCAGCCACGGCCACAGCATTGGCGCCGGGAGTATTCATGACCGCAATGCCCTTGCGGGTGGCAGCATCGACATCGATGTTGTCGACTCCCACTCCGGCGCGCCCTATGACCCGCAACTTGTGCGCGTGTTCGAGCAGGGCGCCATTTACCTGAACTGCCGAGCGCACGATCAGGGCATCGGCAGATCCCAATTCGGCCGCCAGCTTTCCATCCAATTGGTCGGGAGTAATCACCGTCCAGCTCGGCTGTTTCAGCACCTCAATTGCTGAAGGAGAGATCTTTTCTGCAACCACGATTTTCATCAGGGCCGTTCCCTAAAACCAGAGTTGTCGAGGGAGTTTTGATTGTAAACGGGCTGAGGCCTATCGCGCCGTGACTTCGTGCTGGAACGCTGGGACAGATTTATCGGTCAAAGCGAATGCTGCCGCTATACTAGCCTTTCTGGTACAAGCCCGTTTTCTTGATATATTGAGCAACTGCGTCGTCCACAAACCGCTTCAATGGCTTGCCGGAGGCGACTGCCTCCCTTATGCGGGTCGCTGAAATATCGTAGTGCACACTTTCGAGCAGGTGCACGGTCGCTTTGGGCAAGACCAGGTCGCCTTTCGCGGGCTGTTTTTGAAAAGGTCGCGTCACTGCCTCAGCCGGCTGCAATTCTTTAGGCAGAGCATGCGCGACGTCGGCCAGAGAATAGCCAGGCCGGCTGGCCACAATAAATTCACATTCTTCGAATAAAGCGGTTGCCTGATGCCACTTGGCAATTTCGCGAAAAGCGTCGATGCCAATCAGAAAAAACAGCCGGTCACTTTTTTTGAAGCCCGCTTTCAGTCGCCGAACTGTCTCGATTGAATAATTGGCGGTTCCTTGCCCGCCGTTTTCCTCAGGAGCTTCGAGCAGCGACGGGATAAAACGCCGGTCTGCATTCGTGGCTGCCAGTGCGACCATCGCATAGCGATGGGGAAAGGGGCTGACCGGCTGCTTCTGCTTGTGCGGGGGAATGTTCGCAGGCACGAAATAAATGCGCCCGAGCTGATACTGCTGCTCTGCGGCCGCCGCCAGCGCCGTATGCCCTCGGTGAATGGGATCGAAGGTACCGCCAAAAAGTCCTATGTTCATCGCTTCACAAGGTATGTAGTTTCGGCGTTTTCACGGTTACTTGCAAGGTTCCCGGGTGAAACCGGCTTACAACCCGGCAATTCTCGCAATTCATCTAGGTTGCGCTCACCTCGCGGGAGACTTTTTCACATTGTCCCAATGGACAGTCATTGCTTGCGAGCCCAAGATGTACTACCGTAACTCGCCACGCTGTTCTACAACTAATACGATCTTGCCCGAGGCTTGCGAGTGAAATTCCCCCGTCACTTTCGCTCTCGCGTGCGCACAGGTATCGTTCCGCCACGCAGCGCTCCCGTCCTTCGCTACGGCGTTGCCGTTCTCAGCACAATTCTGGCGCTCATCCCGGCCTTGGTGCTGTCGGACCTGGTAGAAAGCCGGCTGGTGGTATTTGCCGTCGCCGTCATGGTCAGTGCCTGGTACGGTGGCTGGAAACCCGGACTCGTAGCCACCGCCTTTGCCGTCACCGCCAATGCCTATTTTGCTTTGCACGGCGTCGCCTCGCGCATCGACTACCGGCGAGCGCTCATTCATCTCGCCCTGTTTATCTTTGTCGCGCTGCTGATTTGTTCTTTTAATGCGGCTCTGCGAGCGGCACAGGAGGGTCTGCGGCGTTCGGAATCGAATTTCCGTTCGCTCGTGACCAACTCTCCTTACGGCATTTTTCGTTGCGATTCCACCGGAACGATCCTGGATGCCAATCCTGCGTTCGTGCACATGCTGGGCTATGACTCGGTTTTTGAGCTGGTCAACCGCAATCTCGGCGAACTGCACCGCAATCTTCCAGAGTGGTCGTCGCTGAGCGAATATTTCTCCGGCCTGCGGGATTTCACCGGCCTGGTTGCCGAGTTCGTGGGCAAAGATGAGAGCACCATCGTGCTTCGCTTGTCCGGGCGTGCGATCCGCGATTCCGACCACCGGGAGACAAATTACGAACTGTTTGCTGAGGATGTGACCGAGCGGCGCGCCCTGGAGCAGCAGTTGCGCCAGTCGCAGAAAATGGAAGCGGTCGGCCGCCTGGCCGGTGGCATCGCCCACGACTTCAATAACCTGCTTATGGTTATCTCGGGCTACTGCGAATTTCTCTTGGAAAAAATTGGCGGTGATCCCGTTCTGCGTGGCCCGGCGCAGGAAATCGCAAATGCCGCCGACCGCGCAACCTCGCTGACTCGTCAACTGCTCGCCTTCAGCCGCAAACAGATGCTCACGCCCAAGATCCTGGATCTGAACGCGGTGGTTACTGAGAATGCAAGAATGCTCACTCGTCTGATCGGCGAGGACATCGACCTGCTAGTCGTACCGGCGCCCGAGCTAGGCGCAGTGAAGGCCGATCCGGGGCAGATCGAGCAAGTGATCATGAATCTGGCGGTGAACGCCCGCGATGCTATGCCGCAGGGAGGCAAACTGACCATCGAAACCGCCAATGCCAACCTTGACGAAGCCTTTGCGCGTTTGCATGCCGGAGTGCGGCCCGGTGAATACATCAAGCTGGCCATCAGCGACACCGGATCCGGCATGGATGCGGAAACCCAAAGCCACATCTTCGAACCGTTTTTCAGCACCAAAGGGACCAAGGGAACTGGGCTTGGACTCTCGACGGTCTACGGCATCGTCAAGCAAAGTGGCGGATATATCTGGGTCCAGAGCGAACCGGGCAAGGGCGCTTGCTTTGAAGTCTATTTGCCGCGCGCCCGGGAAACCGGCGATACAGCCATGGCTGCGCCTTCCATCCTGCCTTCGAAGCCACAGCAGCGCACCGAAACTATCCTTCTGGTTGAGGATGAGTTGAACCTTCGCCGCCTGGCCTGCCAATTTTTGGAAACCCAGGGTTACAAGGTGTTGGAAGCGGCGGACGGCGCGGCCGCCGTCCAGATCTGCGCCGCTCACAAAGGTGATATCGACCTGTTGCTCACAGACGTAATCATGCCGGGAATGAATGGGCGCGATCTGGCAAAACGAATTGCTTCGCTGCGGCCCACCATCAAGGTCTTGTACATGTCGGGATACACGGAGAACACCATCTCACACAATGGCACCCTGGACCCGGGCGTCAACCTGCTGCAGAAACCCTTCAACCTGCAATCCTTGAAGGAGAGAGTGCGTGAAGTACTGGACGCCGAATCACTTCCCCAGGGGGGTATTATGAGTTCAACCGCACCAGGCGCTCGCAGGGGGCGCATCCCTAGTTTCCGCGCGCAACGTTTCAAACTGGAGTTGCCGATCCGCTATCGGCCGCTCGGCGAACCGGATTGGCGGTCGGGAACGACCGAGAATATCAGCCGTTCCGGGGTTTTGTTCCGCGCCGAAGAAGCGCTGCAGCCCATGGCGCAGCTCGAAATCAGCCTGGTACTGCCTCCGGAAATCGCGGGACTGTCTGCAGCCGAAGTGGTGTGCCGGGGCGAGGTAGTGAGAACCATCGAACCCGATTCCGCTACCCTGCATCCTGCTCTCGCAGCCAAGATCCTGCAGTATCACTTCCAGCATGGGTCACAGATTCCGGACGCGTAAAATCACCACAAGGGACACAAAGGGCCTCCCTCGTCTGCTTTGTGCCTTTGTGGTGAATGAACTACTACTCGTAGCGCAGCGCTTCGACGGGGTCTAGCTTTGACGCCCTCATAGCCGGGACTAACCCGCTCAGAACTCCTACGAAGAGCAGCACTGCGGTTGAGGTCAGGATGGTGAACAACGAAATCTGCAGGTGAATATCACCTTTGCCGGAAGTATCCTCGAATAGCGGACCCATCATGGGCAGAGTCCCCACCGCGGCGGCGATCGCGTACGAAAGAAGAATGCCGAGCGCTCCTCCCATCAGCATGATCATCAGAGTCTCAGCCAGAAACTGCAGTTGAATGTGATACTTCTTGGCGCCCAGCGCGCGGCGCAAGCCGATCTCGCGGATGCGCTCATCGACCGATACCAGCATGATATTCATCACCCCCACCCCGCCGATGCCCAGAGTCAACGTTCCGATGAACGTCAGCAGCACCTCCAGTCCAATGGTGATGCCGTCGATGATGGGCCGGAATTCGTCACGGCCAAACATCTGGATCGCTTTCGGATCCGTCGGTGAGAACTGTTGCCGGGTGGCTATGGCGGCCAGAAATTGCGCCATGGCGCGCTTCTCGAACTGTGGTGCGATCGGCTGGAACACCATTACCTGCGCATCCTTGGTGTTCCACAATTCTGTGGCGGCCGAGAACGGGATCCATACCGATTCGTCGTCGCTGGAAAAATAGTTGCTCAGCTGGATCTTGCGCGCCATCACTCCCACCACGGTAAATCGGACGCCGCCGATTTCGACCGTTTCCCCCACTGCAGGCCGCCCGCTGAACAGCTGTTCCTTCACTCGCCCGCCCAGGAAACACACGCGACGACGCTCCAGTTCATCGGAAGCATTCAGCCAGCGCCCTTCGGAGGGAACTTCGTTACGCATCTCTCCATACTCGGGACAGACGCCGCGAATGGCTGCCGTTCCCACCATGCGGTCACCGTAGCTGATGCCGGGGCGCTTAACACTCTCCCGGCAAACGTACTTCACCAGCGGCGCGGTTTCCTTGACCATATCCAGGTCAGCTTGTTCAAAAACCACCTTTTTGCCGGCCCGCTGGCCACCGGGCTGCTCGCTGGTTTGCTGCGGCCATGCAATCACCACACTTCGCCCGAAAGCATCGAAACCGTTCACCAGGACGCTGCGGAAACTGGAGCCATAAGCGATCAGCAGGGTCACCGTGACGATGCCCCAGACTATTCCGGCCATGGTCAAGGCCGTGCGCGTACGGTTCCGCTTCAGAGCCGTCCAGGATTCGAGCATGATTTGCGTCAGCATAAAAAACAATCACCGCAAAACATCAAGCAACACAAAGCACGAAGCCTTCGCGACACTTTTTGTGGTGAAAATCACTTAACCCCCCGCCTCATATCTCAGAGCTTCGATCGGGTCTACCGATGCCGCCCTGCGTGCCGGATACAACGCGGAAACTACGGCGATGCTACCCAACAGGCCGAACGCGATCAGACCAGTCGTCCACGTCGGCAAAAGCCCGGCGAAGAAATCCGGCATGGGCAGCAGATCGACCAATCCGCACAGGCCGAAGGCCACTCCCAAACCTAGGCCGCCGCTGACGAGCGCAATGAGCAGCGCTTCCATGAAAAACTGCTGCAGGATCTTTCGCGAGGGTGCGCCCAAAGCCTTGCGCACCCCAATTTCGCGAGTACGTTCACGTACCGCGACCAACATGACGTTCATCACACCCAGGCCGCCTAATAACAGGGTCACAATGCCGACAGCGCCTAGAAAGTACTTCATGCCGTTCGTCATGGTGGCGAAAGCCTGCGCCTCCTGCACCGTGTCCCAGATCGGACATGCTTCCTTGTCGGCCGGATCGTAACGATGGAGGCTTGCGAGCGCCTTGCGTATCTCGCCTTTGCAGGCCTCGTGCTGCTCGATTGATCTGGGCGTAACCAGCAACTGATCGAAAGTGAAAGGCGTGGCAGGAGGTTTGTCGGGGAAGTCCTGCCGCATCGCGGAAAACGGGACAAAGACCTTATTTACGTCCCAGCCGTCGTAACTGGAATCCTGCTTCTTCTTGGCCATGACGCCAATGACGGTGTACGGGATGTCGTTCAGGTAAACGGTGTGATCGACCGCATCGCCCATCGGGAACAGCTGCTTGGCGGCATCGCTGCCCAGGAAAGCTACCCGGCGCGCCTCCCTCAGATCGTCCTCGTTGTAAAAACGTCCACTCGCAATCGTGAGGCTGCGAATTTCGCCGAATGCGGGATAGGAACCGGTCACCGTAAATGCCGCCGCATTGTAAGCAGTGTGGGACCGGACGCTGTCCTGTTCCAGTTCGGGAATGACGTATTGGCAATCCGGCGACTGCTCCTGGGTGTAGGGCACATCGCGATCTTCCCAATGGACCTGTCGTCCTGCGCGCTGGCCGCCCGCCTGCAGGCTGGTGCGGCCATGGAAGACGATCATGATGTCCTTGCCCAGGGTCTCAGCCTGCTTCTGCTGGCCTACGCGCAACCCCTCCCCGGCTGCGACCATGAGGACAATAGAAACGATCCCCCATGCGATTCCGAACATGGTCAATGACGTTCGCAGCTTATGCACCCACAGGGTGCGCAGAACGTCACGGATGAGGTCGCGGAATACCATGGTAATTGGACGGAGCCGGTATGTTCCCGTGAGCCGCCCTGTCCTCAGGTACGAGACTGCCTACGAGTTTGTTCACTCAACATGGATGGTCATATGCGCTGCGCCTGTTTACAAGACTTTACAGAACACCCCGAACAAATCATAGACATCGAAACACAGCGGTCGTAGCATCCCACGCTAGAGCTGAAAGCCGCCAATTGAACACCGTTCCTCAAGCATTGCCTGGAGACTACCGCGCATGGCTGGAAAGTTTCGCCGCAAGATAGCTGTCTTTTTATGCTGCTGGGCTTCCTCAATTGCCGTGTTTGGGCAAATTACCGAAACGGCCACCCCAGGAAGTCACGAAGTTCAGACCACGGCAGTTGCATTGCCAGACAAGCCTGAGCCGCAAAACCAGAATGCCAATTCAGGATCTCAAGATAAACAATCAGGGACGGCGCAACAGCAACCGCAGCAGCCGGGAGCGCCCTCGCTTGGCGATCTCGGGTTCCCCACGGAACAGACCAAGCCGAATCCCGAAGAACAGGCGCGGCTCGATAAGCGTTCGCATATGCTGAAGATTCATCAGCGCCTGGGGCTAATCACAGCCGTGCCGTTGGTGGCCACGGTGGTCACTGGCAGCATGGCCGGGGGCAAGAGCACGAGTTCTACCAACCGCGACCTGCACGCCGCGCTCGGGTCAACCACGGCTGGCTTGTACATCGCGACCGCTGCCTACGCTATCTTCGCCCCCAAACCGCATGGCGTTCCGACCCGCGGTCCGATTCGCGTGCACAAGGCGCTGGCTTGGATTCACGGACCAGGAATGATTCTCACTCCCATCTTGGGGGCGATGGCCTTCGAACAGAAAAGCCGTGGCGAAAAGGTTCATGGCATCGCCAGCGCTCACGCTCCGGTCGCTTACGTCACGGCCATAGCCTATGGCGCGGCCATTGCGTCGGTCTCGTTCAAGTTCTAGGAAACGAATGCATAAAAGATTATTTTATAGCCTCATCGTATTCACTACCCTCGCTTTCGCCGCGGGGGATGAACAGTGGGTCCTCCAGGAAAGCACTCTGTCCTATCATGTTTCGCATCCGCTGCATCAGATTGATGGCGTGAGCCACGCAGCGCGTGGCAAAGGAGTTTGCCACGACGGGCAATGTGATTTCCTGATCGCGGCGCCCGTAAAATCGTTCGACACCGGCGACAGCAATCGCGATCTGCACATGATCCAGGAAGTGCGCGGGGCACAGTTTCCCATGGTCAGCGTGCGCACGCGCGTACCCGAATCGTCCTTGACTGCGGGAACGCTTTCCCTCGACTTGGATATTGAATTTGCCGGCCAGACCGCTCATTACACGCACATCCCCTTTCAGCAACTGATTGAAGGAGCACAACACCGAATCTCGGGCACGATTCCGGCCAAAGTGTCTGATTTCAAAATTGATCCCCCCACGCTGCTGACCGTGCCCATTAAGAATGAAATGCCGGTGCGCATAGAAATGGTGTGGCGGCCAGCCTAAGACGGCATTCTTTGCTTACGTCCGACTGCAAAGGAATATAAGAAAGACCCAAGGTCCCTCGACTCGAGCTGAAGGCCCTCGCTCGCGATGACGGTTGCGAACAACGGATTTCAGATCAGACCGCGGCGAATCTTGTCGAGGAACTCCTGCGATTCTTTGCGGGCGCGTTGCATGATGCTGGAATGATCGGAATATTCAAGCGCCATTTCCTGCAGCACGAGTTCAACGGCGTCTTTGGGCTTATAGCCACGCATCACGAGGACACGGGCGCGCTCACCTAAACCGGTATCTGCGGGCGCAGAAGATGCAGGCTCGGAGCGCGCGTGGAACTTGGTCTCGCACTGGTGATCGCGGAACTTGGCGGCTGCCAGCCGGTCATACGCCTTGCGGGCTTCTGGATCGGCCAGCAGCGTCGGTAACGGGTAGTTCCAACTGCAGGAAGAGCAAGCCCATCCTGGGTCGGGCTCCGCATCTTTCCAGATCAACGACCGAGACATAAGACACCTGAAAATTGCGGGGAAGAGCGAGCATTATATCGCGGAGCCGCAAATCGATGAGCTAACCGCAGGAATCCACTACTGATTCAAGCCGCGCTTTGGTTCAGGACCTCGCTTCTCGGCCCTGCTGCACCTCATCCATGAGTTTATCCAGAAGTTCGGAGCGTTGGTTCGTCTTCAGCTCTTTTTGCAGTTCCTCTAGTGCGAGCGAAACGACATGATAGTGATGGGTACCGGCGAACTTGGGGTCACTAGTGATTTCCAGCCAAAGCCGGTGAAGGAGTTCCAGATCTTCGGGGCGCAGCCGCGGAGTATGGGGACCGAGCTGGTATTCGCGGATCGAGCCGTCAGGCCCGTAGATCTCCAGTGTGACGCGCGGACGGGGCTCGGGCAACCTCTCCCAGGCGTCGCCGGTAAGCTTTGCCTGTTCGTCGGTGCTTAATTTATTCGAGCGGCCGCAAACGATTCGGCTCGAATCGAGCCGTTGCGCGGTCAGCAGGATGGCTTCGAACACGTCGGCAGCCGGAACCACCAGCAGGGATACCGGTTTGCCCTCTTTTTCAGCTACCGCCACGACGCTGGTAAAGAGTTCCTGCTCGTAGTGGTCGAAAACGTCCTCAGTATCCATGACGCGGCTGCCGCTGAAGGTGTGTTCGCGATGGTAAAGGCGGGCGCTCATAACCACGACGTCCTGCTGCACGGTGTTCGTACGCGCCAGCACTTGTCGCAAGTAATAAAGATTTCGCGGATCGCGCACCGCTACCAGAATATTTCCCGGGCGTACGCCCATGGCCCCGCTACCCAGTTCCTGGTTGCCATAGACCCGGAATTGATCCAGTTGCTCGGGCTTGCCCTTGCGTTCCCGCGCCACCCGATGTTCCGAATAAGTGAACAGGGCAAAAAAGACCGCGCTGAACATCACACCCGCGATGGTCGCTTCATACTTGGTGAACAGGTTCACTACCGCGGTGACAAAGAGTACGAATGAAATAAGCGCCAGCCCGACCGGAACTTCCTTTCCCGCTATATGGAAGTTGCCGGGAACCTTCCACTCGCGGTTGCCAGGCTCGGTATAGCGGAGCACCAGGACGGCCATAGACTTCATGGCGAAGCTCCAGATCACGCCAAAGGCATACAGTGCTGCCAGGATGTACACGTTCCCGCGGCTCAGGATAATGGTCAACAATTGCAGAGCAACGATGAGATTGATGATCCGGTAACTGGTTCCAAAGCGTCGCTGGGGCTTCTGGAACCAGGAGGTAAGCACGCCATCTTCGGCGACCCGATTCAGCACCCCGTTGGCGCCTACGATGGCGGTATTCTCGGCGCCTGCCAGGATCAGCACTCCCACCAGAACCACGAAACCATGGAACAAGAGCTTGGCCCAGGTCGGCCCCGCCAGGTACATGGCAATGCCGCCAATTAGATTGGCAAAGAACTGCGGCCGTACATTGTCGGGAATCATCATCACGGCGAAGAACGAGACCAGTGATGTGAAAAGCAGGCTGTAGACAAAGATGACCAGCCCCGTTTTCTCCAGATTCTTCAGCTTGGGATGCTCGATTTCGCGGTTTACCTGGGCCAGGGTCTCCTCGCCGCTCATGGCGAGCACGGAGTGGCCAAAGCCGACAAATACGATGACAAACATCAAATGGCTAAGCCAGGTGCCGTTCAGCCAGCCTAAAGACTCCTTGTTGAGAGGAATCACCCCAGGGTGCAGGGGATTAGGCGGAATGTTAATGACGGGAGTGCGAAGGATGGTGTAGATGCACCACAAAATGAGCATCACCACCATTACCGTGGTGATGATCATGATCTGCACGGCCTTCTCACTCGACTCGTGAATGCCCTCGATGTTCTTACGCCAGAAATAGATAACCACCAGCACAGCAAAGACGGCGGCAAAACCATTCTCCGGAAAATGCGTCAGCGGCCGCCCCATATAGCGGGCAATGTCTTCAATGAAGCCGGCCAGGTATTGGCCGGCGGAAACCGCGCTGATGGGCCCGGTCAGGACGTAATCGAAGAGCAGCGCTGAAACCGAGAACTTGGCCAGGCCGCCCCCCATGGCTTCTTTGACGACCTTGTAGACACCGCCGCGAACGAACATGCTGCTCGATTCGATATACAGCGCCCGTACCGCATAACTGAACAGCATGACGGCGAGGATGAACCAGGGGGCACTTTTGCCGATCACCTTCTCGGCGTCGCCACCCGCGTAGTAGGCCGATGAAGCAAGGTCGGAGAGAACGATCGCAGCGGCGCGCCAGAACGAAATAAACGACAGCATGACCGTCGTCGCGACGAACACGCGGACCGCGGGGCGCCTGGTTTCAATCGAGGTGCTCATCTAGCGGGCAGGCGTGGCTCAAGGCCACAAACTATTGAAGATAGCATAGCGGGGCATACTCAGGCACTTTGGCGAGGCTTGTCCTGAGCTGCCCTCAGATCATCGCGAGGGCACCAGGTGAGTGCGGGTGATGCGGTCGTGCCAGCAGAGCGCGTCTTCGTCCAGAAAGCACCAGGCGAAGCCCAAGCCCAAAGAAAGGCCCGACAAGATGGAGGCCAGCACGCGCCAGCGACGCGTTGATCGGAGCACGGCAGACCCGTCAAAATGCACCAAACGCAGCTTCGTGAGCCGAAGGCCTGGTGTGGCTCCCGCGTACGTAAGCAGAAGATACTGGTATCCCGCCCACAAAACCATCGTCACCAGCGTCGCTGCAGTCAGCAACTGAGGAAGCGGCGGGATGACTTTCGTGAGCTTCAGAAAGATGTAGCCAAACACCGCGCCTGCGGCGGCGATCACGACCAAGTCGATGGCTGCGGCCAGCAATCGCCTGGCAATCCTCGCCGAATACAGCGGCACTTCGAAACCGGGCCTCGCCTCGGTCTCCAGTTCCTGTCTCGTCTCCAGCACGATGCCGCCCAGGGCGGGAGCGGGAAGCTCGACCTCCGGTGCGTCCAGAATACGGGGCTGTTCACATACCGGCTCAGCGAGCTGGTCAAGCGGAACTTCCTCGGGAGAAAAAAACCGCGGAAATTCGATCAGGCGTCCAACCTGGAGTGCAGCGGGAGGAACTTCCTCGGCCGGAAGCACGCGCACCTGCTGAACGCGATTCTCAACCTGAACCGGTTGTGTCTGATCGACGGCCAAGGCCCTTCCTGAATCGGGATGGTGAAGGGTTCGAGCTTCGGGTCGCACAGAGGGCGATTCAAAATTGAGGCTCAAAGATGGATATTTGGGAGGCTTGGGCTTGCGCCGCGCTCGATAGCTGTTCAGCCGCGCCGCCACCTCGTCTTTCCAGGCGTCGGGATTGGCATCGCCAGGAGACTCAACTTCGGTTGAGCGCGGATTGGGTTCGACCCCGTCGGCCGCTGGTGTGCACGTTGCCGATATTGCGGCCTCCTGCCGCTCAACACCCCCTTCGCGTTCGACTGCAGGGATCCTGGCGTTTTCAGAAGCAGGTTCGCAACCTGACTGATAGTCCAAGCTCAGCTCTGGTCGCGAGCTTACGGATGGAGGTTCGCTGGCAGTGTTCTCTGCTGCGCTGTCGGGGACAAAGCGACCACGAGAGGTTGTGGACGTTTCCAGGCTCGCCGAAAACTGTTCTTCCGTGGCGTCGTATGATTCGGGATCGATCAGCACAGCCGACGACACAGGGGCAGATTTCTCGGCATCCACCTCGAATTTCGGCCGTTGCAACCCGCCGTTGGTAACGCGCACCTCGGCGTAGCAATGGCAGACTTCACCACAGCGCGGACAAGCCATTCGTCGGTCAATCGCGGAGAATGCCAGAGCAAGAACAGAGCAACCATCGAACGGGAGCGCGGTTCAAACTTTGCGTGCCTACAATAGCCGTGCTAAGTTCACTGAGTTGAATAAACTGTAGCGGGCGCGCTCGTCGGTCTCAATGATCTTCCGCAAACGAATCTTTATCACGACGGCGTTGGTTTGTCATCTGCTGATCCTACCCCGCTTAGTAACCGCGCAGTTGCTCTGCCCGCCTCCCTCGGTTGCCGCCTTGCGCGGCGAGATGGCGGACGTATGCGCAATCGAACAGGAAAAAGAAGGCACTATTTACAAGTTGCACCACCGCGGACGGATTGCCTACAGGAGTTATCTGATTTGGGCGGATGAAGCCACCTACAACTCAGATACCGGTGAAGTGGTGGCGGAAGGCCATGTGCTTCTTGAGGGCGGCCTCAACGATGAATACGTGCAAGCCAGCCATGCCGTTTACAACGTCGAGACCGAGCATGGGCATTTCTATCATGTGATCGGCACGATTGGCGTGAAGCAGCATGGCGGCCGCTATGTGCTGACTACATCCGACCCCTTCGCCTTTACCGGAAAAGTTGTGGACAAGGTGGGGCCAGAGCGTTACGTCGTCCATCATGGCACGATTACAACCTGCGAGGTGCCGGGAGAGCGCAATTCGGACTTCGGCGGCGCCGCACCGGGTGACGAGCGGGCAAGAAAATGGATGGGCCGCCCGAAATGGCAATTCAATACCCCGCATTCGGTCATTAACGTGGAGGGGAACGCGCACATCTACTTCAGCACCTTCCACATTTACGGAATCCCAATCTTATTTTTTCCTTACGCTACGCATCCCGTGAAGCGCCAGGCCCGGCATTCTGGCCTGCTGACGCCTTTGTTTGGAACTTCCAACGTCAAGGGCACGATCTTCGGTGATTCCTTTTATTGGGCGATTAACCGCAGCATGGATGCGACCCTCGGCGCCGAAAGCTTCAGCAAGCGCGGCTGGGCCCAGCGCGGAGAGTTTCGAGCTACTCCCAGCCGCAACTCGTTCGCGTACGTCACCTATTTTGGAGTACTGGATCGCGGGGATCCTAAGACCAAGCAAAAACAAGGTGGCGAGGAGATCCGCGCCGGCGGGACGGATCAGTTTGCCGGCTTTCGGGCCGTCGGCAATATCGACTATTTGAGCTCTTTTATCTTCCGCATCGTGTGGTCACAGATTTTTACGGCGGTGTATTCCGAAGTAGTTTCCCAAGGGTTTCTTTCCAAGAATACCCGGGGATACTCTTACAATTTGTGGCTGCAGCGGTATGAGAATTTCCTCGGCTTCCAGTCCGGCCAACAGATAACTATCGAACACTTGCCGAGCTTGGAATTTTCCACGGTGGATCGCGAATTCGGTGAGTCGGGTTTGTTCTGGAATCTGGATACGGCCTTAGATGGCCTTCACCGCAGCCAGCCGGCGTTTGGAAGCGACGCGGCTTTCAGCACCGGCCCGCTCGTGGGGCGGTTCGATGTGAACCCGAGCGCTTCCTGGCCCTTGCAATATCGCGGCTGGTCTCTGCGGCCAGAGTTGGCCATCGATGACACGCTCTACACGGAGCGACAATCTCTATCCACCACGACGAGCACTACCGGGGCGGCTATTTCCGTGACGGATGCGATTCATCAATTCATAAATCGCAAAGCGGCCCAAGCCTCGGTAGAGCTTCGTCCACCGGCTCTGGAGCGGATTTACGACCATCCTGTCTTTGGCTCGAAGCTAAAGCATGTGATCGAGCCGCGCATTGTATATCGGAAGGTTACGGGCATTGACAATTTCGACCGCATTTTGCGCTTCGACTACCGTGACGTTCTGAGCGACAGCCATGAGGTGGAGTACGGATTCACACAGCGTCTTTACGCCAAGACTGTTGCTTCCTCGGCCAACAATTGCACGCTGCTGGGACTCTCGTCTCCAAATACAGGAGTAACGGCGAGTGCCGGCTTGGTCAATCCCCTCCCTGTCCAAGGCGAGATTGGAGCTGAACCCCAGGTTCCGCCCGCCCCAGCGAATAATGCCGCCGGAGCATCGGCACCATCCTCGAACTGCGCAACTTCGTCACAACCGCGCGAACTACTCAGTTGGGAACTGGCGCAAAAGTACTTTCTGGACCCCACATTCGGTGGTGCGTTAGTGCCAGGCAAACAGAACGTCTTCGCGACCAGCGCAGACTTCGACGCCATTGCCTTTCTTACCGATCCCAGGCACCTGTCGCCGCTGATTTCAAGAGTGCATGTGCAGCCGGGATTGGGCATTGATGTGTTCTGGAATGCAGATTATGACTTTACCTTTCACCGCATCAACTACGACAGCGTCTCGGTGGGCTATCACATCGGACAGTTTGGCTTCGGGGGAGGGAATACCTACTTACAGATTCCCGGCATCGTCAATGCCAAGATCCCGGATGTCTTCAACCAGGCGAACGGTTCGATAACCTACGGCAGTCCGACAAAACGAGGCTTTAGTGGAGCCTCGACCATGGGCTTCGATATCCACTCCGGTTTCCTCCAGTACCTTGCGATTCAGTCAACTTACAACTGGAATTGCTGCGGGATCACGGTAGATTTCCGCAGGTTCGTGTTGGGTCCAATCCGTAATGAGAACCAGTACCGCTTTACATTCAACCTTGCCGATATAGGCTCCTTCGGAAATCTTACGCGGCGGTACCGTATGTATTGACCGGCTCAGCCGCGAAGTGGTCGCGTTGGTAAAATATTCGGATGCCCCCGGACCTGGAACAGAAACGAAGAAAACTGGAATCGCGCCTGCTGTCTTTGGGGCGTACCTTGATTGCCTACTCCGGCGGAGTTGATTCCGCATTTCTCGCCTACATGGCCCGTCGCGTACTCGGATCCAACGCACTGGCCGTCATTGCCGATTCTCCGAGCTTGGCCCGAACCCAACTTGCCGATGCCGTCGCTTTTGCCCGGGAGCAGGGATTCCCCTTGGAAATTATCTCGACTCACGAACTGGAGCGCCCCGATTACGTTCGCAACGATGGCTCGCGCTGTTTCCACTGCAAGGACGAGCTCTTCGACATGCTGGAGCAACTACGGCAAAGTCGAGGTTTTGACACCATCGCCTACGGCGTAAACCTCGACGATCAGGGCGATTTCCGACCCGGTCAGCGCGCGGCCCGCAACCATGGCGTGGCTGCACCGCTGCTCGACGCCGGGCTTACGAAGTCGGACATCCGGGAGTTGGCTCGCGCCGCTGGACTGCGGGTCTGGGACAAACCCGCGTCCGCCTGCCTCTCCTCCCGTATCGAATACGGGCGCCCGGTAACTCCCGACGCGCTCAGAACCGTGGAGCAGGGCGAGGATGCCCTGCGCGCCCTCGGTTTTCGACAATTCCGAGTGCGACATCATGGCGAAATCGTGCGCCTCGAAATCGCTTCGGAAGAAATGCCCCGCGCCTTGACCCCGAAAATGGCTGCGGAATTCGCCCGTATCTTCCGAGCGCTCGGATTTCAATTCGTCACTTTAGATCTGGAAGGCTTCCGCTCCGGGTCCATGAACACCCTGTTGCCGCTCCGGGACTTGACCCGAAAGGTAAGTTAACGTTTGTTCCTCCAACCCCGGCAAGATGAGCAAAACCGGCGCAGCAATCGGTTATGAGATAATCTTCGTATTCCCTAATGTTCAGGCGGTTTATAGTGAAGTCTTTTCGACGTGCAGTCATTGTTTTTGTCCTCATATGCCTGGGCTGCTCGGCCCAGTCGGTGCCCCAGGAGACGGCGGCCAAGATCGAACGCCAGATACGGTCCTATTACAATCTGCCGGCCGATGTGCAAGTCACGCTGGGAGCCCTGAAACCCAGCGAATTTCCCAACTATGACGCGCTGCAAGTCACTCTGAACAATTCCGACCGCAAGCAGCAGGTCGATTTCCTGCTCTCGAAAGATGGGAAACAGCTGATCCGTATCACCAAGATGGATCTGAGCAAAGATCCTTATGCCGAGACGATGAAGAAAATCGATACTAGCGGGCGGCCAACTCGCGGCAACAAGAACGCCAAGGTGGTTGCCGTCAACTACGATGACTTCGAGTGCCCTTACTGTTCGCGCATGCACCAAACCCTGTTTCCGGAAATCTTCAAGGATTATGGCGACCGGGTTCTGTTTATCTACAAAGACTTTCCGCTTACCGAGATCCATCCCTGGGCAGTCCACGCGGCTGTCGATGCGAACTGCCTGGCGGCTCAGAATGGCGACGCCTACTGGGACTATGCCGACTACCTCCATGCCAATCGCAAGGAAGTCGATGCGGCGCAAGGGGCTGAGGCCCGTGCGGCCGTACTGGACAAACTGGCCATGGATCAAGGTCAAAAGCGCAACTTGGATGCTGCCAAGCTGCAGGCCTGCGTTAAGGCACAAAAAGACGATGCCGTGCGCGCCTCAATGAAGGAAGCTGATGGCTTGGGTGTTGCCGCCACGCCGACCATGTTCATCAATGGTCAAAAACTTGACGGCGCCGTTCCGGTCGCGGAGGTGCGTGCTGCCCTCGACCGCGCCTTGAAGGATGTTGGGGTCCCGGTGCCGCCGCCCCCGGCGCCGTCCTCCACTTCGGCTCCGGCCAAGCCTTCGGGCAAATAATTTTCGATGAATCCAGTCGCGGTGTATCCTTCTTCTTCCGTCGGTTCTCGGGAGGATTCTTTTGGGCACTGATTTTACGTCTGGGCTCAGTGTGCGCGCTGTCTTCGGTCTGGCCCTCTGCATCGCATTGACAGCCGCGGGTTGTTCCACCAGTCGCGGTGGTGACGACGTGCTGGCCAAGGTGGACGGACGGAAGATTTACCGTGCGGAAGTCGACAAGTATTACGCCAACCAGACCGCCGGCTCCGATCAGCAGCCCGCCGGGGAACAAGCCACGAGTCTTCGCCTCAGCATCCTCTCGCAAATGATCGATGACGAATTGCTGATGCGGCGGGCGGAAAAACTCGGATTACTGGCCACGGATGATGAAGTGCAGCGCAAGCTTACGGAACTCAAATCGCCCTACACCGAGGAGCAATTCAACCAGCGGCTCAAGGAAAAGAAAATCACGCTCGATGATTTCAAGCGCGATCTGCGCCGCAGCCTGACCCGCGAAAAAGTCCTGAACAAAGAAATCACTTCCAAGATCAACATCTCCGACCAGGACATCACCGACTACTACAATTCGCACCGGGCGGAATTCAATTTGATCGAACCCCAATATCATCTAGCGCAGATCTTCGTGACGCCGGCGCCGAACCCGCAAGTTCGCAACCTGCAGAACAGCAAAGCCCAGAATGATGCCGAGGCGAAAAAGAAAATCCAGATGATCGTCAACCGATTGGACAGCGGTGACGATTTTGCCACCCTGGCGATGAATTACTCCGAAGACACGGAAACTTCAACCAATGGCGGAGATTTAGGGTTCACGCCGGAATCGGCCCTGCACAATACCGATCCAGCCACGCGCGACGCCGTGATGAAGTTGAAACCCGGACAGTATAGCCCGGTGATCGTCGTGGGAAATCCGGCCAACCGGCAGGTTTTCGGCTATCGCATCGTAAAGCTGGTTGCCAAAGAACCGGCGGGACAGCGCGCTTTGAACGACCCCCGCGTCCAGCAAGCCATTCGCGAGCAATTGCGCGACCGGCGGGAACAGCTGCTCAAAGCCGCATATTACGAAGTCTTACGCGATCACGCCAAAATCGAAAACTATTTTGCTCAGGAAGTGCTGGATACCACCGGGGCGGCAAAATAAGGGTTCTGATCATCTTCTTATTGCAGGGCCGAAAACAAGGTCCGTTTCCATCGGAGGGTGTCTATTCTCCAGCAGATCTTGCTTTTGTTCCCTCCGGCTAGCAGTGGCGCCCACAACGCCTGATTTCGGTCATCCTGTGCGACGTTCAGGCGGTCGACAACCGTCATCCCCCGTGTCAAATCACTTTGAGTCTCGATGTCCACGAAGTGGCTGCTCCACTCCGTTCCGATGCTCGGATCGAGAGCGATGCTCATGGCAACCGGGTCAGGCAGCGAGATGCCATCTTCTCCCGTCTGCACTTTGTAAGCACGCCGGGCGTGGCTATTACATTCGACAGCAAAGTCCGCAAGCTGGGTTTTGAATTCTTGAATTCGCGCGATGTCGGCTTCATTCAGAACTGCATCGCCACGCGAAAGTTGCCACCCGATAAGTTCGATAGGGAGGCCGCTCAGGAATACGATTCGCGCCGCGTCGGGATCAACCCAAATGTTGTATTCGGCCGCCGGAGTCACATTGCCCTCACAGCAGGGAGCGCCACCCATGACCACGCAACGGCCCACCTTCGCTGCAATATCTGGTTTCTTCGCGAGCGCGAGCGCCAGGTTGGTCAGCGGCGCCAAGGTAACGATTACCAGTCCCGGGTTTGCCTCGACTGTCTGAATAATGGCATCGACGGCATGCAATTGTCCCGGTGATTGGCGAGGGGCTGGATAGTTGTGATCCCCTAAGCCGTCGCGGCCGTGGAACCAGGTCGCGTTCTGATAAGGCCGGAGAAGCGGCTTTTGCGCGCCCATGTAAACAGGAACCGAAGCGCCAGAGAGTTCTACTGTGTAGAGAGCATTACGGGTGGACTGTTCCACCGGCACATTTCCTGCAACTGTTGTAATAGCAAGCACGCGAACATCCGGCGCACGGAGCGCCATGATGATTGCTACGGCATCATCGGAGGCAGTATCCGTATCGATCAGGAACGCGCGCGCCACGCGCGTAGCATAACAGAGGCCTTCGCCCTGTAGACACTCTGTGAAATCAACGATCTCTCATTTCACTATGCCGGCCTTCGCCTGCGGCAACGCCGCGCCGCATACTTGTGCCGCCGGTAACTAAGGTAACTTTTATGGGTGACCGTTAGTATCTATGCTGATAGCGTGCGTTGTCTTCTCCTGAGCGAAGATGAACAGTCGGTATCGGTCCTCCGGCGCTTGCTGCGCGATCTGGAGATCGAGGTAGAGCACTACACCGACCCGCATACGGCTATCGAAGACCTGGTTCGCGGTTCTTTCGACAGCATCATCGTCGATACCGATGACGCGGCCGGCGCGGGGCTGGTATTGCAGACCGTGCGCACGTTGCCTTCCAGCAAAGCGCGCCTGGTAATTGCCTTGGCCACCGCGCAGACCGCTGCCCATCTCGGCTTCGGCGCGGGCGCTCACCTGGCTATCTATAAACCGGTTTCAGTCGATCGTTTAGGTCTCACCATCCGGGCTGTGCGCAATCTGATTGCGCGTGAGAGACGCCGGGGCGCCGCCCGCATACCTATAAACGTTGCTGCCAACCTGTCGCGCTCAGGCAAAACCACAGCGGTGCTCGTGGTCGATCTCAGCGAGGGGGGTGCTGCCATTCGATGCAATGAGCCCATACCGGCTACCGGCCCACTGACCCTTAATTGCTGGCTTCCCAAATCACAAAAGCCGTTCGTGTCGTCCGTCGAAGTAATGTGGCAGGCCGACAATGGCCAGTCGGGCGTGCGTTTTCTGAATCTCGGTTCGGAATCCCGTCGACTACTGCAGCAGTGGCTTAAAGCAAGAATTTCGGAAGAGAAAAAAGCCAAGCAGGCCACCGCCGGCAAGTAGACTTCATTCCACCACCGCCAGAACATCTCCCGCATTCACCGCCGCGCCTTCGCTAGCCATGATCTTCTGAACGATTCCCTTCTTCGGTGACTTGAGTTCGTTTTGCATCTTCATGGCTTCTACTACAACCACTCCCTGCCCGGCTTCGACCTCAGCTTTTTCAGGCGCTAGAACACGCACTACTTTGCCGGGCATCGGAGCAACTAGTTTGATTGGCCCTTGTTCCAGGCCCGCCTTGGCTTTTCGCGCCCGCAGCGAACGTGGGTCGGACAACTCCACGGCATAGCGCACCGGGCCCACCCACAAGTGAGTATCGGTTGGAGTGCGCTCGCGCTTGACTTCATAGGCCTTGCCCTCTAACAGCAACGAAAGCACGTCGCGCCGGGCAAGCACCGCGTCCAGCTGAACTTCGCGTCCGTCCAGGTTGCAGGACCACCGGCCGTCAACACGGTCCAGCTGCAAACGGCGTCTTTGGCCTTCTATGGTGACGTCGAAAAGCATAAGAAAAGTAGTGAATCGTGGATAGTTGCCAATCGAGTTTTCGCTATCCGCTATTCACTATCCCTACCCACTCCTCAACCCTTCCAGTTTGCCGGCGCGTTTCCAGGCTGTCGGCACATGACCATTCTGAGCCGCTGCTCCTTCTCTCAACCCATTGCCAGGCTGCTGCCCGGAGCCGGTCTCCAGCATTTCGAACAGGCCGGCGGCGATGGCAGCAACATCGGCATCTTTTCCTGGCGTTTGGGATGGGTTAGGCGCCTGGGACAGGAGTCTGTCAAGAAATCCGGTGTCTACTATTCCCGCCTGGAAGTCCGGATCGTTCAGAATTCTTCGGAACAGCGAGATATTGGTCTTGATCCCGCCGACGAAATACTCGTTCAGGGCGCGCCGCAATCGCCCGATGGTCTGTTCCCGATCGCTGCCGTAACCAATCAACTTGGCGAGGAGCGCATCGTAATCGATGGGGACAGTCCACCCTTCATACATACCGCTGTCACGCCGAATGCCGGGCCCGGAGGGAGACAACAGCAAGGTAATTTTGCCCGGACTGGGGAAATAGTTATTTTCTGGATCTTCGGCATAAACACGGCACTCGATGGCGTGTCCGCGAATCTGGATCTCGTCCTGCGTAAAGGGCAGCTTCTCACCCGCGGCAATGTGGATTTGCAGGTGCACGAGGTCCAGCCCGGTGGTTAGCTCTGTGATCGGGTGCTCCACCTGCAGCCGCGTGTTCATCTCGAGGAAATAAAAATTCTTGCTTTGGTCGACCAGGAACTCAACTGTGCCCGCATTCGTGTATCTGGCAGCCTTGGCTACCCGCACCGCCACTTCCCCGAGGCGGCGCCGCATCTCAGGATCAACAATCGGGGACGGCGCTTCTTCCAGCACCTTCTGATGACGCCGCTGGATAGAACACTCGCGTTCCCCCAGCCATACGGTGTTTCCGTGCTCATCGGCCAAGATCTGCATTTCGATATGGCGGGGATTCAGAATGGCCTTTTCGATGTAGACTTCATCATCTCCAAAAGCGCGCTGGGCTTCGCTGCGAGCGCTCTCCAGCGTGGACTTTAGCTCGCCCGGCGTATGCACCAGGCGCATGCCCTTCCCGCCCCCGCCTGCCGCCGCTTTCAGCATGACTGGATAGCCGATCTCGGCGGAGACTCGCTGGGCTTCGTCCAGCGACTGTAGCCCGCGCGACGTACCGGGAACGAAAGGCACGCCCACTTGCTCCATGTGCTGGCGAGCGCGGGTCTTGGAGCCCATCATCTCCATCGAAGCCGCCGTCGGGCCAATGAACTTCACGCCCGCGGCAGCGCAGGCCTCGGCAAATCTCGGGTTCTCGGATAGAAAGCCGTAACCGGGATGAATCGCCTCGGCGCCGCTGCGGCGCGCCACGTCGAGAATCTTGGGAATATTCAGGTAGGACTCGGAGGCTGCGGCCGGACCAATGGAATAGGCCTCATCCGCCTTGCGCACATGCAAGGCGGCACGGTCTACATCGGAAAAAACAGCAACCGAGGATATCCCTAATTCCCGGCACGCCCTGATTACCCGGACCGCGATTTCACCTCGATTTGCGATCAGGATCTTTTTAAACATGGGAACGTCGGCAGAGTAACCCCTGGAGAGCCGGTTTTTTGCCAGTTCATTCTAGTTGAAATCCGGATGACCGGGTGAATTAGCGGGAACTCGGGTCGAAATCGATTTCAACCAGCTTCCCTGGCCGAAGCAAGCAACGGCGCCACCAGCAGGTTGTCGACAGCACTATGAATGACTTGCTCGATAACCTTGGCTCGAGTTGTCCCCGGAATAATTTGTGTTTGGATCAGCACTGATGTGATTCCGTGGATCGCGGCCCAGAGCGCCTGTGCGACTATCTCATCGTCCACACAGCGAAACCGATGCTCCTCTACGCAGCGGCGAACCATGAAACGAATCGTCTCGAGTACCGACTGCATTCCACAATATTCTGGGGAATCAAATGCGAAACGGTAGTCATTGGCATTGCGCAGGCCGAACTCGATGTATGTATAGAGCCCTTTCTTGAGCAGGATGACCGGGTCGCCGTTCTGGTGACGATTCATGAGGCCGCTGAGAGCGTGGAACAATCTTGCAAAGCTCTGTTCGACCAAAGCCCGGGACACTTCTTCCTTGCTTTTGAAATGCACGTAGATCGTGCCGACGGCGCAACCGCTCATGGCCGCCAGCCGACGCATCGAGAAGCGGTGATTACCGTCACCCATGAAAATGACGCGAGCCGCCTCAAGAATCTGGTCGCGAGTGCCACGCCGCCGCCCAGCTGTTTGCGATGGCAAATGAACTACGTTCATAAACTGCGATTTAAATGAACAAGGTTCACACTGTCAATTAGTAACCAAGGTCCCTGCTTGCTGAACATTGTTCACCCGTAGGCGGATTTCAGGATTGGATGCGATAGAATCGGCTTTCCCATTCTCATGGTCTCAATCCCCAGTTTTGCGTCAGGAGAGGCTTGATGCCAGTCGCTTCCGCCATAGAAGCAACAGCAGCCACCAAGCCCCCCTCGCTGAAGGATCGCCTAGCAAGGCTCTATCCCGGTCTGATCGTGGCCGTGCTGGCCACCGCCGCAGCCATTCTGCGCTTCCATGCTCTGGGCCAGAAGAGCGTCTGGATTGACGAGGGCGTCAGCATCGAAATGGCCCGGCTGGACTGGTACAACTTCCTGCGCATCTTGTGGCGGCATGAGGCCAATATGGCCCTGTACACGCTTCTGCTGCGCTTCTGGCTGCTGCTGGGCAACAGCGAGCCCTGGATCCGAGCCTTATCCGTTCTCTCGGCGGTGGCCACCATTCCTGCCACTTATCTGCTGGGCCGGAAGCTCTTCGACGCCCGCGTGGGAATCATGGCGTCGTTCCTGATCGTCATCAATCCCTTTCATATCCGCTATTCCCAGGAAGCGCGCAGCTATTCGTTGTTCGCATTCCTGGCCGTGCTCTCGTCGCTTTACTTCCTGAAAGTGCTTGAAGACCCCAGCGACACAAACCGGAGAGGGTACGTTTGGACGAGCGTGCTGGCTGTCTACACACATTTTTTTGCCGGCTTACTGGTGGTGGCGCAATGGCTGTCTTTCAGACTGCTGGACCGGAAAGATGTTGAGCCAGTCATGAAGAAGAGCTGGAGACAATTTGCGATCGCCATCACTCCGCTGCTGATCTTCGTTGCGACTACGGGATTAGGGGTGTTGCGCTGGATTCCCCGTCCAGATCGGATGGCGCTGTACATCACGGCCATGTTCTTTACAGGTGGCGGCGAGAAATTGCTGTGGCTGTACGCCGCGGCATGTGCGGTTGCGTTGATTCCGGTAATACCGGCTTTCGTCCGATTTCGAAAAATGCGATGGGAAGACTGGCGCTATGCGTTTGTGGCGATCTGGCTGCTGCTTCCATTCGCGATAGTTTTCATTGTTTCGCAATGGAAATCATGTTTTCTGGCGCGCTATTTCATTTTCACGGTGCCGGCGATGGCCCTGCTCGCGGCCGCCGGCCTCGTGAGATTGCGCTGGCGAGCGCTCATGGGCGGGGCTTTGCTGCTCTTTGCAGCCTTGTCGCTACCGGGAATTGATTTGGGTTATCAGAAGGACATCGATATCGTGCGCGAAGATTTCCGTCCCGCCACTCGCTACATCCTGGCTCATGCTGAACCGGGAGACGTAATTCTCTTTCACCAGCCCATCGGGCGAATGCCTTACGAATATTACCGGAGCAGGATGACGGCCCCCGCGTACCCGGTTGTAATTTATCCCGCACACGGCGAAGGTCTCACATTCAAGGAGTTCTATGCGGGTCGCCCGCCGGAAACACTGTTGGCGGCGGTTCCGTCCCGGTATCGCCGGATATGGATCGTCTTCACGCACAACGAGCTACCCGGCGGCCCTGACCCAACCACTAGCTTAATCTCAGCTCTATATGGGAAAAACTACCCTGTGCTGGAGCGGCAAACCTTCCAGGAGATCGAGCTCAGGCTGTACTGCCGAGACTGCAACAAAGACGCTTCTCCCCAAGCCGGAAACCGGAACTGACAGCCGAATTACCCGGCTGATTTCACGTATTGCAGCACCTCAATTCCGGGAAACTTGGTTGTCGGGCCTGGCACGTACTGCTCTGGCAGCGGTGGAATAGGGTCCTGCGCCGTATGCGTGGGATGACAGGAGATGATCCAGATGCGATCGGACCGCTCCCCGTCATCGGTTTTGAGTCCGAGGTCAATAATGACTTTGCGCGTCGGCAGCGTCCGCCCGGAGTGGTGGTAAGTAAATTCGAATACGTCGCGGTAGGCGGGATCTACAAAGATGGTGTCGTTCGCCTGAACTTTCTGGGCAAGGAAATTGTTAACCGCGTTCCAGTCTTCGAAACCGGGCCGCCGGTAATAGGAAGGCAACGCGGTCGCGAGACTGACCAGCAGAATCAGCACAACCAGGCGCCGGGGCCATCGAGGGCCAATCGCCAGCAGGCCCTGAGATGTCAGCAGCAAGAATGCCGGTAGGGAAATCATCAGGAAACGAGGGCTGAAGACCGGCTTCCAATGTGACAAGGCCAAAGCGATCCCCAGCGGAAGCACGAACCACAATGTAAGGAAAACAAACGGCCAGGTAGAGTTTTGTTTCGGATCACTTGCAACGGTCCGCTGCCACCACTCTCGTCCCACGACAACGAGGGCAAAAAGACATATCCCAAATTTCAATCCGCTGCCGGTCAGGTATGTCAGAAAGTGGTATACATCCTTCCCCGAAGGAGGCTGTACCCAGGCCAATGGCCCTGTCTTATGAATTGCCGCAAACACGAGCAGAGGGCTCCCGAGGACCGCAATCACAACCATGAGGCGGAGTTGCCGAATGGTGGCAACTCGCGAACGCAGGAAAAACAGGGAGACGAACTGCGCCAGCAATACAAAGCCTGCAAAGAAATGCGAGTACAGTGCCGCTGTGGAAGAGGTCACATATGCGGCTGAGATCCGTGTGTCAAGGCTCTCAATGCTTTTGACAAAGTATAGGCATGAAAGCGATACCAGCAACACCGCCAAGGTGTAGCCGCGAGCTGCCTGGGAATACGAGATATGGTAAACGTTCAGCGAGAAGAGCAGGGCGGCAAGCAATCCCGTGTAGCGGGAGAACAATTTCGTCCCAATGTCATAAATCACCGGAACCGTCGCCAGCGCAAGAATTACGGATAAGAACCTTATAAACCAGACGCTATCGCCAATCCTGATCCAGAACCGCAACAGGACATAGTAGAGGGCCATGTTAGCTTCGCTGCTCGTAACCACACGCCAGAATGCTGTCCAATTCATTCTTGCGAAAGTGAAGCTGGACATCTCGTCAGCGAATACACTCTTGCCATCCAAATCGATAAGTCGGACTACCAGACAGAGAGCAGAAGTGAGGAACAGGGCTGCCGGCCACCATCGGCTGGCTGGCACACTGGATCTCTGCCGAGAGAGGGTGCCCGTCTGAACGGAAGGCGGCTCTTGAATATCCGGCATCGTGGAAAGTTTAGCAGCTACTCATCGGCGTCGCCGCCGCTTAGCACAGTATCTCCAGCGCAGTAACAAATCGGACAGCAAAAAGCCTCACCCGATCGGGTGAGGCTTCCAGGTAAATAGAGAATCGCGTTATTTGTTCGCCGGTTGATCGGCGACAATTCCGGTCGCGCCTGGCTGCTTGGCGGCTTTTTCCTTCTTGGTTGCCATCGTCTTATCAACCCAATCGTCTGCGCTTTTCAGATCGGCGGAGCGAGCTGCTGGATCATCGCATTCGACGTCAGCCTTTTCGCGGTACATAAGATTCATATACGCCATGGCGTCGTCGTAATCGGGACGAAGCTGCAGCGCCTTGTTCAGGCTGTCGATGCCGTCCTGAATGGTCGCCCAGTTTTTCTCTTTCAGATCAGCGCAGACTTTCTTCTGTTCCTTGTCCTTGGCACTGAGCGGCTCGTCCGGTTTCAGTCCGAGCTTGGCACGCTCTTCCATGCGCGGCTGATACGCCTCCGTCCAGTCGATCACGCCGATGGAGTAGTAAGTCTCCGGATCATTCGGGTCACGCTGGGCTACCTGCTGATGGTACTGCTTCGCCATATCCAGCTTCTTCATGTTGAAGTACAGCGAAGCAATGCCCTTGAGGCTGCCGATTTCCTGGTCCCGGCCCGGATGCATATCGAGGACCTTTTTGAACTGATCAATCGCGTCCTCAGCCATGCGATTGTTGTCGGGAGTATCAGCGCCCGGGATGTATTGCTGCGCGTAAGCCGTCGCCAGATAAAGCCGGGCGTTGAGGAGGGACGGATCGAACTCCACCGCCTGTTGGAAGTGCGTGATCGCCTCTTCGTACTTCGCGTTCTTGTAGGCCTGCACGCCCTTGTTGAGCTGATCGCGCGCCCGCAACTTGCTGCAACCGGCTCCCGCAAGAAGGGCCACAGCAGCCGCCGCGACCATGAGCATCTTGAGCTTGTTATTCATTGATTATGATTCCCCCTTGCAATCACCATTGCAACCGTATAGAAACACGGGACAAGGCTTCTAGCTTCTAGCCACGAGCTTCCAGCAATCGCTCGCGCGGACGCAAGTGCTTGCTAGAAGCTAGCAGCTCGAAGCGAGAAGCTGCAACGGCTATTCCCGAAATATGATCTAAGCCCTTCTAGCCGCCCGCTTCGATCTTAGCGGTGATCAGGCCGACTTTGTCCACGCCCGCGGAATGTGCGATGTCAATGACATTGGCGACATCGGCGAAGGGAATGTTGTTATCACCCTTCACGAACATAACTTTCTCCGCGCGGGTTTTGAAAACGTCGGTCAGACGGCCCTGCAGCGTATCCCAGGTCGCATCTTCCTGGTTGATCTTCACAGCCGGCGCTTGGCCCGGTCCGCGATCGATCAATTGCACCACGATCGTACGGTCCGGGGTCGTGTTCTTCGGAGCGTTCGGCGGCGGTGGCTGCGGCACCAGGGCATCCAGGCCTTTAGGCGTCAGCGGCGTGATGACCATGAAAATGATCAGCAGCACCAGAAGTACGTCAATCAGCGGGGTGACGTTGATATCAGCGTTCTGACCGCCCCCGCCTCCCGTTGTCATTCCCATAAGAAATCTCCTCTATTGCACTCCACCCGCTGCGGGTGGTGGCGGCGCCTGCTGATTCGTACTCTTTCTCTGATCCGTCAACAATCCCAGATCGTCCACGCCGGCGGCGCGCACGTTGTCGACAACCTCAACGACCGAACCGTACTTGGCGCGGGCGTCTGCACGCACGTAGACGCGCTTGTCTACGCGATTCGCAAGGCGGTCTTTAATTTTTTGGGTAAGCTGGTCAGCCTCAACACGGTCGTTGCCAAAGAAGAGCTTGCCGTCGCGCATCACGGCGACAATCAAAGCGTCTTCCTTATCGGCATCCGGCATGGCGGCCGGGCTGTTCACCTTGGCCAAATCCACGCTGACACCTTTTTGCAACATCGGCGTGATGACCATGAAGATGATCAGCAGCACCAGCATCACGTCCACCATGGGGGTGACGTTGATGTTGGAGTTGACCTTCTTCCCTTCTTCTCTCTTTGCCATCGACATAGGGTTAAGTCTCCCGCTCGGTGAATTGCACGCGGCCGGCAGCAGTTCCCGTGGTGATTGAAGGAGCCAGGCGCCGGATCGAAATCCGGCGCCCGCTCAGCAACTCACGACTGCGGACCTGCCCTGAAAACTTAGGGCCGGCGCGCCAATCCCCGGCGCTTCAGGAAGTAGTCAATCAGTTCGCTGGACGAGTTATCCATCTCGACGTCGAACGCCTCGACGCGGCCCGTCAGATAGTTGAACATCATGACGGCCGGAATCGCGACGAACAGTCCGATGGCGGTGGTCACCAGAGCTTCGGCGATACCACCAGCAACGGCGCCCAGACCAGTGGCCTTCTGTTCCGAAATGCCTTTGAAGGCGTTGAGAATGCCCATCACCGTGCCGAACAGTCCGACGAAGGGAGCGGTCGAACCAATGGTTGCCAATCCGCCCAAGCCGCGTTTCAGCTCAGCATGGACGATCGCTTCGGTGCGCTCCAGCGCGCGCTTGGAGGCTTCAATGGTCTCGCCCGGGATGTCGGAGCTTTCCTGGTGGGCACGGAACTCCATCAGGCCGGCGGTAACAACCTTGGCGAGATGGCTCTTCTTGTTGCGCTCGGCGACTTTGATCGCCTCATCAATCTTGCCGTCGCGTAGCGCGCCGGCCACCGCCGGAGCGAACGCACGCGACTGTTTACGGGCAGCGCTGAACGCCATCCAGCGATCGATCATGACACCAATCGACCAGCCCGACATGATGAACAGAATGATAACCACGATTCTGGCGATAACACCCATCTGGTGCCATAGCGAAATCGGGTCCCAACCCACGGGCTGCTCTTGAATAACAGCCGCCAGGGCAGATACATGGCTGAAAGATAAAGCTGCTAGGTTCGCTACGAACATGAGTTGCTTTCCTCCTCAGGAAAACTCTTGATTCCAAATATCTCGACGAAATCTGATCTTTGATACCGCTCGCGCTCTAAATGTTGCGTCTAGAGTCACTCCCGGTCTGGAGCCGGGTCTTAGATGCGGAATAGGGACGGGCGGTTAAGCCCGTCCCCGTGAGGTCTAACCACCTGATAGCGAAAAGATTACAGTGATCTGGGTTTCTACTTCGACCGGCTCGCCGTTCAGGTAGTAAGGTTTGTAGCGCCATTGTTTGACAGCTTCAATGGCGGCTGGGGCCAGCATAGGATGGCCGCTTATCAGGCGCAGGTTCTGGATGTTCCCATCTTTGCTGATTTCCGCCTGCAGCAGGACCTGGCCCTGAATGCGGGCCTGTCGGGCCAGCGGCGGATAGGCAGGCTGAATTTTCTTGATCAGCAGGCCTTGAGAGACACCCTGAGATACGCGTACGCGCTGGGGAGTCGCTACCTTGGGAACTGCAACCGGCGTGGAACTGATGATGCCGCCGATTACCCCACCCATCTGTCCACCCGGTACCCCTCCGGGAACGCCACCCACCACCCCACCTGCGGACATGCTGGGAGGCGGAGCCTCTTCTTCCTTGATCATCTGAACTTTCTCAGGGATCTTCGTCGGAGTGCGGAGCTGCCCGTTCTGGATGTCGCTCTGGATCTGTTTGACCACCTTGATCGGCGCCGCTGCTGGCGGCGGCGGTGGCGGCGGTGGCGGCGGCGGCGCCACCAGGAATGTCATTAACTGCTGTTTGGGCAGAGCTTCCGTAAAGAGCAGGGGGATGAGAACCAGGATTCCGACCAGAGCTACCTGGATGAGGAAGGAAATAGTGGTAGTCATACCTCGCTTGGATTTCAGCCTGCCACCCGATTCTATGAGGCTGTCTTCAAACATAGGCACTCTCCTACACAAGACCCTACGTACTCTTAGACACCGGCGGGTACGGCTTTGCTCCCAAGATGTTGCCGGTTACGAGCAGCTACAAACGTTAAGAAAACCAGCCGCTTACGGCCCATTCTTACCCAAAGCTAACCGCCTAAATGCCAACAAATATCAGGCCTTAACCTGAACCTTTTGAGGCTGCGCCTTTGAGCCCTTCGTGGTTCCCTTGTCTGGCGGCAGTGCTACCAGACGCTTACCGCGCGAGCCACGCCAGTCCTGATAAGCCACCAGAATCGGAGCCGCGATGGCAATCGAAGAATAGGTTCCGATCAATATGCCTATGACCAGGGCAAAAGAGAAGCCGCTCAGTACTTCGCCCCCGAAAAGGTAGAGGGCCAACACAGTCAAGAACGTCAAGCCGGCCGTCAGGATCGTCCGGCTCAAGGTTTGATTAATGCTGCGATTGACGATGTCGGATAGCTTCTCGCGGCGCAGCAGCTTGATGTTTTCCCGGATACGATCAAAAACAACGATCGTATCGTTGTTCGAGTAGCCAACCAGCGTCAGAATGGCGGCAATGACCGTAAGCGTAATTTCTTTGTTGGCAAGGGAGAACGCGCCCACTGTGATCAGCGTGTCATGGAACACCGTGACCACCGCTGCCAATCCGTAAATCCACTCGAACCGGAACCACAGGTAAACCAGCATGCCCACCAGCGAATAGAGCACCGCCAGTTCAGCCTGCCGCTGCAGCTGTGATCCCACCTGTGGGCCAACAATTTCGACGTTCTTTACGCCAAAATTCGAAAGAAAGAAGCCGTCGTTCAACGAAGCCACCAGCTCAGGCGGCGCGACGCTTTTCAGCTCATCCATGGAATTCAGAACGCCGCTCTTATTCTTGTCGCGATAGGCGACAATGGCGCGGGCAAGATCCGAATACCTCTGGTTGGCGTCGGTACCCAAGTGCAGCGGATCCTTTTCCATCAGGTAATTAAAGATCGTCAGATAGCCGGCATTATTCAGGTCCTGCTTGCCGGCCGGAGCGTTCGTCTCCAGGGCACTGATGATCTGGTTCTTGCCACGATCCAGAGCTTGCTCACTGGTCTCCCGCTCGTCGAGGGAGATCAGTTCCTGGTTCTCTGCAGGTGGTCCAAAGCGCTGAATGCGGACCCGGCTCAGACCTGCCTTATCCAGCAGTGACCGGATCTCATTTTCGTTGGGCGGGCCGGCGAATTTGACATACACCAGCGTGCCGCCACGGAAATCGACGCCTAGCGGGATGCCGTGCCAGAACAGCATCGAGAGCACGCCCGCAACGCTGAACACCAGCGAAAAGGCGAGAAAATACCACTTTTTCCCAAGAAAATCTATATTTGGATTACGAAAAAATTCCACTTCGTTTCGGACCTCTTCGTTTTATTACTAACTTGTAACCACTACATCTCTCGTAGGGCCAGGTGCCCTCACCTGTCCAGCCGAGTCAAGCTCGGCAAGTGGCGAGCTGCGCTCGCCTGCCCCAGGGGCTCCCTTCGACAAACTCAGGGCAAGTCTGGAGCCTGCGTCATTAGCCGATACTCAGCGCTTCACCGCGCTGTTTACGGCTCAAAATCCAGTCAAAAATCACGCGTGAAACGAACACGGCCGTGAACAAGTTCGCCAATAACCCGAAAGTCAGCGTCACGGCGAAGCCTTTCACCGGCCCCGTGCCGAAAATGAAAAGAATCGCCGCCGACACAATCGTGGTCACGTGCGTATCCACAATCGTTACCCACGCGTGGCTGAATCCCTGGTCCACCGCCGAGGGCGGCGTCTTGCCATTGCGCAACTCTTCTCTTATGCGCTCGAAGATCAGGACATTCGAGTCCACACCCATACCAACCGTGAGGATCACGCCTGCAATGCCCGGCAAAGTTAAGGTCGCCCCGAAATAGCCCATGAAGCCCAGGAGAATAATCAGGTTCAGAATCAGCGCCACATCGGCATTCACGCCAGCCCCGCGGTAGTAGACCAGCATGAACAGGAGCACAGCCGCCATTCCGATGATCGCCGCTCGAACGCCGGCTCGGATCGAATCGTTCCCCAGCGATGGCCCAACGGTGCTTTCCTGCAGGTACTTGATGCTGGCTGGCAACGCGCCCGAATTGAGAATAAGCGCCAGATCCTTGGCCTGCTGATCGGTAAACCGGCCCTCGATAACACCAGTATCGCCAATCTGGCTCTTGATCACGGCCACTTCCATGACCTTGTTATCCAGTACTACGGACAGATAATCGCCGACGTGAGCGCCCGTAAAATCGGAGAAGCGCCTGCCGCCTTCAGCCGTGAGGAAGAACTCGACCTCCGGCATATTGGTTTGCGAGTTGCGGCTGACCCGTGCTTCCCGCAGATCGTGTCCGGCAACAGCTGAGGTCCGGGAAATCAGGTAATAGACGTCGCTCTCATTGGAGTCGTTTGCCCCGATGCTGCGCCCGGGCAGCAACACAGTATTTGGCGGGAGCACGCCACCATTGGCCTGCAGAGCCGCATCCTGGCTGGTATAGGGCGCGCCATTGTTAAGGGCCTGCCGGATCTCCAGCATGGCCGTGGACTGCATGATCTCTTTCACCCGGGCAGGGTCGTCAACTCCGGGCAGCTCAACCAGGATCTGATACTGCCCGAGACCGTGTTCCTGGATGATGGGTTCGCTGATACCGAGCTTATCGATTCGGTTGCGAATCGTCTCGATGGCCTGCTGAACAGCCCGGTTCTTGAGATCCGCCAGTTGGGGCGGCTTCATGGTCAGCGTCCAGGTATTGGAAGCGCCGGAACTCAGGTTGTACTCAGGAAGCTGATCCGTGACGATCGTTCGCAAATCTGAGCTGTTTTCAGGAGGTACGCCGGTAATGACGATCTTGTCGGGGTTATTGGCCTGATCGGGCTTGCTGACGTCCGTGAAATTGGTCTTGCGCGCTCGCATGCGGTCCTTGAGACGTTCGACCGCCCGGTCCGAATCCGCATTCACAGCATCGTTCACCTGCACCTGCAGGATAAGGTGAGTTCCACCTTTGAGGTCGAGGCCAAGGTGAATGCGATTCTGGATGGCAGAGGCCAGGGCCGAACCAGAAACGCCGCTGGGAATTCCAAAGATTCCAAACGCGAACACAACCAGTGTTCCGAAGATGAGTACGAGTTTCCAGCCCAGGTTCTTATTCATAAAAAATATGAAACTCACGTAGGGACGGCCGCTTCGGCCGTCCAGTTCACGTAGCCGAGCCGAGCTTCGCTCGGCTGGACGGCCGGAGCGGCCGTCCCTACGGGACTCTCTACTTGCTCGCTGTCTCCTCCGCCGTGGTCACCGAGACAATGGATGCCCGGCTGACCTCCAGCTTCAAGTTGTCCGGCGGCACCCGCAGGGTGATAGCGTCATCTTTCATGGAGAAAATTGTTCCCCGCAGCCCGCCGCTGGTCGTTACTTTGTCCCCGGTCTTGAGCGTGTCCAGCATGGCCTGCCATTTCTTCTGCCGCCGCTGCTGGGGCATGATGAGAAGAAAGTAGAAGACCGCAAAAATAAAGATGAGCGGGGCGATTCCCAACCACCCCATGCCGCTCGACGACTGCCACAGCGCGAGCGCTGCTGTATTCCCTGGCATCATGAATCCCTGGGGACCCTCTTCAGTTGGCGTTCAGGCGCCGACCAGAGCGCTTCCGCCTTCGATTGTGACACTGCGGGAATTCTAAAGCTCGTCCGGCCGGATACTCTTTCAACTTCAGGCACAATGGGGACGCCTACGGTTTCCTTGCAGACTGGAGACCGGAAAGAAAGCGGGCCCTTTCCCGAAAAGAAATAGCATCTCGCACCCGCCGCATAGTGTCAAGGTAGAAGCTCAGGTTGTGAATGGTATTCAGGACCTGCGCCAACACTTCATTAGATGCATACAAGTGCCGTAGATAGGCCCGCGAATAGCGCGCACAAACCTGGCAGGAGCAGTTCGGATCGAGAGCAGCCTCATCGCCAGCATAACGCGCCTGCTTGATGGATATCTTCCCCTCCGACGTAAACAGCAAACCGTGGCGGGCGGCGCGGGTGGGCAGGACACAATCCATCATGTCGATACCCAGGCTGGCGTACTCAGCGATCTCCTCCGGCGTTCCTACTCCCATCAGGTACCGCGGCTTATCGTCAGGCAGATGCTCGAGAGTGGCTTCCACCACCTCGCGCGTTACATGCCGGGGCTCACCAACACTGAGCCCGCCAATGGCATAGCCGGGAAACCCCATCTCGACTGTGCGCTGAGCCGATTCCTTCCGGAGTTGCAGATCCATGCCACCCTGAACAATCCCGAAAAGTGACTGCGTGTGCTCAGCCGACGTGGGGACCTCCGTCCCTACGGGGGCGGAGCCCCAGGGCACCTCGTGCTTATGCTCTTCGAAATGCCGCTTCGAGCGCTCCGCCCAGCGTAGGGTCATCTCCATCGATGATCGAACCCGGTCCGGTTCAGCCGGATACTCGGTGCACTCGTCGAACGCCATGATGATGTCGGCTCCCAGGCCGATCTGCGCCGCCATGGCGCTTTCCGGAGTGAAGAGGTGCGAAGACCCGTCCAGATGCGAGCGGAACGTCACCCCCTCTTCCGTGACTTTCCTGAGTTCAGTGAGACTGAAAACCTGAAAACCACCGGAATCGGTGAGGATTGCTCGTGGCCACGACATGAATCGATGCAATCCGCCCAGCCTTCGAATCTGCTCGACTCCGGGCCTTAAATAGAGGTGATAAGTGTTGCCCAGCAGAATCTGGACCCCAAGCTCTTCGAGGATGTCCTGCGAGACACCTTTAACCGTCGCGGCCGTCCCTACCGGCATGAACACCGGAGTAGCGATCGCACCGTGCGGGGTAAGGAGCCGCCCAAGTCGCGCCGGACCGTCGGTGACCTCTAACTTAAATCGCAGTGACATCTCTGAAATCTTAAATGAAACTCTGCCGGGCAGCCTGCGTGGGTAGCTGGTGTTTTTGTGCTCAGCTTTTCTTGATCTGTAACGGGATGATCTGTCCGCGTACCTTACCGCCTTCGACCGTCAATCTGCCGACGGTAACTGGCAACTTGAATCGTCTCGGCCCAGCGCTGCCGGGATTCAAATAGAGCACTCCGCTTCGAGTCTCCTGCTCGGGCTTATGACTGTGGCCGTAGACAACCGCGGCAAAGCCTGAGGCCTCTGGTTTCAGATCCAACTCGGTCAGAATGTGCAGTACGTAAATGCAAATTCCGCCTGTTTCCAGTACCTCGCTTTTGGGCAGAGCGCGACCCCAGTCTCCATGATCAACATTTCCCCGCACCGCAGTTACAGGAGCAAGTTCGCCTAACCGGTCGAGGATTTCGGGATCACCCACATCGCCCGCATGAATAATGTGGTCGGAGCCGCGTAACGCGTCGAGCGCCTCCGGACGGAGCAGACCGTGCGTGTCGGAGATTACGCCGATGGTCAGCATTCAGGATCTAGCAATCAGCATCCAGGCCGTTCGTTTCTGATTTTGATCAAGATTGTCATCCCGAGCGACGCGAGGGATCTCGGTTTTGCTGAATGCTGACGGCCGAGTGCTGGGTGCTATTTTCCCATTAACCCGTTCACTTCCGCATGTGCGGGCGCCCCTTCCAACAGCGAGTATGTCCCGGAAGTCTTCAGCTCTTCCGCCACTCTCCGCACCAGGCCGAGAGTGGCTCGCATCGGCCCGGAGCCTAAGCTAACACGCGCAACGCCCAGCTTCTCCAGTTCTGATGCCGATGGAGATCCATAACCCGCGAGCATATTGACGGGGCACTTCAGATCATTGACGAGTCGCGCTATGATTTGCCGATCGCGCACACCCGGGATAAATACGCAGTCGGCTCCCGCATCGCGGTAGGCAAGCGCACGTTCGAGCACCAGGTCATAACGCCTTTCCGGCGTTCCTACAGCGTCGAGATAAACGTCAGTACGCGCGTTCAGGACCAGCAAAACCCCCGTCTTCATGGCCGTTTCGCGAATGGCACGAATTTTTTCAAGTTGTAGGGATAGATTGACGAGTGGGCGCTCCGGGTCACCGGTGCCGTCTTCAAAATTCATCCCCACCGCGCCCGCCTCAATCACACCATTGGCCGTCTCTGCCGCATCCTCCGGCCCATTTCCATACCCCGCCTCCGCGTCCGCCGTCACCGGAACCTGAACTGCCTTCGCGATCCGCGCCACCCGCGCCAACATCTCTTCGCGAGAGATCTTCTGCCCGTCGGGGTAGCCCAGCGAGAAGGCCACACCGGCGCTGGTGGTAGCAATTGCCGGATAACCCGCTTCCTCGACAACTCGGGCGCTGGCAACATCCCACACATTGGGCAGCAGCAGGATCTTCGGTCCGTGATGAAGCTGGCGAAAGGTAAGCGCTTTGTGCTTCTGATCTTCGATGGTCAAGGTCTCGGCTCTCAGCTAGCGATAGCTCACTCCGTTGATTACTGAGCCTTATTCTTGGTTCTATTTATTTTCGCCAAAAACTTGCTTGTGCTCACTACTGCCCGCGTCACCGTACCACGGCCGATCTCTTGCGAATCGTCCCGGGCGGAAACTCGCAACACGTAGAACCGTCCGTCGAACGATTCGAGCACCGCCTGCGCCTCGATAGTCGCGCCCACTCCGCTCGCGGCATGATGTTCGATGTCGATGGCTGTCCCTACGGTAATTTCGCCGGCCTCGCAGTATGGCTGCAGAGCGTGGAACGCTGCCACTTCCATGAGTCGAATCATGTCAGGAGTGGAATAAACCGGTGGAAGTTGTGGATGATGAGCGGTCAACGTGTGCTGAAATTCGACGCTCTGCCTCGCCTCTCCGCTCGCGCCAATCGGAATTTCCTTTGCCATTCCAGACTCCAGACAATAAAGCCCATGACCAGCAGATGGTCATGGGCAAGAGTCGCGCCCTTGCACTCAGGCCGCGATTCGCGATTGCCGCCCTTCCTCGATGCCATCCAAGGCTTTCCAAAGAGCGCGTGCTGCTTGCTCTCCCGACTCGAGTGCAGCCTCGACATTCTGCGGATTCAGTTGCAAACGTTTTCCCAGCTGCTGCCGCCACACGTTCGTATGAAAAACGTCGGCGGTGGTGTGCAGGGTGAAGTATGCACAAGTTTTCGCATCCGCACCGTACATCTCACGCAGGCCGCGCGCTTTCTCCTTGGCCACTCGCGGAATCTGCGACTCGTAAGCATAGAAGGCAGCGAGCGCCTCTTCCTCTAAGCCTTGGCTGGCGACCTCAGAGTAGTGATTGATCAAGGCCTTGATTTCTGCAACGGGTTGCCGAAGCGCTCGTCGGCTCGCGCCCATTCCTTCGGCGAAATCTAGCCACAATTCCGAGTGCGGAGCCTCAGGCTCGCCAAAGCTGTTTTCGCCGCCGTTTTCCTCGGTCATGTTGGTCAGGACGGCGCGGCGCAATTCGCCTTCCGGCAGCCGCATGCCAAATTCAGCCAGGTAACTGGGGAATGCTTTCACATGATGGTAGTAAATCTCGGCATATTCGCGCAGATCGTCGCGCGTCAGTTTGCCGGCGGCCCAGGCTTGGTAAAAAGGATGGCAAAGCAGGTCGTGTTTGGCGATACGTGCGTCAAGCTCTTGAAAGAATTCCTCACTCGTCATTCTGAATCCCCTTTTGAGAGTTGAGGAACATAGTATAGGAGACGGTCGGTCGCAGTCAGCAGCACGCAGTGAATCCTGGTCGAAGCACCAACGTCTATAATGCTAATTCCTTATTATCAGTGAGCATTCGACCACAGGAGTTTGGATGGCCTTAAAAGTTGGAGACCCAGCCCCCGATTTCGAACTGCCGGCGGTAACCGGGGAGCGCAGGCATTCTGTGCGTTTGCGCGATTACCTGGGCAAGCACAATGTCGTGATTACGTTCCATCCCGTGGACTGGACCCCGACTTGAGCCGCGCAGGTGCCCGAACTCAGCTCCCGCCGGGAGCAGTTTGCGGCGCTCAATGCCCAGGTTCTGGACATCAGCGTTGATTCAATTTCCAGCCATATCGCGTGGCAGAAGAAAGAAATCGGAATGATGGACATTCCCCTGTGTGCGGATTTCTTCCCGCACGCCGAGGTAACGAACCAGTTCGGAATATTGCGCCAAGCAGCGCCCGTGCCCGGAATAAGCGAGCGGGCCGCATTCATCGTGGACAAGACAGGCAGGATCGCCTTCGCCCAAGTTTATGCTCTGGACGAACTGCCGGATATGGACGAGATTTTCGCGGCATTGAAGAAACTTAGGGCTTAGAAACCCCGCGACTAGAGTGCGGCCGTGTCTAAAATGTAGACGGTCTGGCTTGCGGTGAGGACCAGCAACCGCTTTCCATCGACGGAGAATAACTTGAATAAGATCGGGTCCGAGAAAACATACTCCCCCCGCAATTCCGAGGTTGCTAGATCGTAAAGTTTCAGGTGTCCGACCTCATCGTCGAGCGCGAGTAAATTGCTGCTGGGGGACGCACTCGGGCCGCGTCCAAAGAAGTGTCCCATTTCCTTTCCGTCAGCAAAGCGATAGGTCAATACCTGATTATTGCGCGCGGAAACGACCAGCCAATTGCCGGCGAGGAAGGTATACTCCACGCTGAATGAACCTTTGTTTGTGTTGATGCGGACTTCGCCAAGCGTTGCATCCGTTTTCAGGTCCTTAAGCTCGCAAAAGTAATCCCGATCTCCACCCTGATTCTTCAGCTGGGGGTAGTGTTGCAGCTCACTACGTCCGCCATCGCTCGCTACTGGCCATGTTAGGAGGACGTTGCCTCCAGAAAATGATAAGTCAGGGAGTTCATAAGGGAAATGGTGCTTCCCGATTACGCGTCCGTCGTGGATATCCTGAATCTCTAGGTCTGCATCATTGAATTGGCGGAATTGCCCTTTTTTCGGCTTCGTCACTAACAGATAGTGGCCATATTGCGCAGCTATGACATCCCCGATTTTGTAGCCTTCGAGTGCCACGCCCGCCCTCGGATCCAGGCGCACAATCTGCCGATCGACTTCCTCGAATTTCGGCACGTCGACATAGAAGATTTGATCCGGTCCGACCCAGGCGCCACGGAAACTGCGCAACTCCATGGTTCGGATGTTGTGTGAGATATCCCAGACCGCGCCACGTGCGCGATTCGACATTGCCAGCCACTCGAAATCCGGCGAAACAGCTGCCGCCTTTAGCGAGCCGAGTCGCGCCTGCGGCAGCTTGACAATCGCCTGTGGTTCCGATTTTTCCAGAGCGTATATGGCCAGCTCCCCGGTCAAACGCTCGCTTATCAGCATGCGCTCGTAAACATCTGCGGCAATTGATTTGAATTCCAGTGGGAGTGATCCCGTTTTCACGTCAAGCAGGCCCCACGGCCGATTCCTCAGTGGACCGACAAAAACATGGTCACCTTTCGCAACTGAGCGTATCCGAATACCGTTAGCAAATTTGAGTTGGCCGATTCGCTCTCCTCCAGGAAAACGCAATATCGGCGACTTTTCCGGGGCCGAAGTCTGAATCCCGGTGATACGATCCGGGCCCAGGAAGGCAAAGCTTTCCTTTAGGACGTCCCTGATAGTTCCCGGCAGGGAGAGCTCGCGTTGGCTACCGAGATCCCAGGCGAAGAGAGCACCCCAGGCTCCCGCCAGAAAGTAGCGGCCGTCGGGTGAAAAATGCATTTCTACGAAACGCCCGTCTTCTTTTCCGATCGCAAGGTTGAATAGAACAATCTTACCGAGCAAGGTCAAATCGACGAAAGACCTCTTGGTGGCCAAAGTAGTCCCGGAGGCAATTGCGACCAACGAGAGCTGAAGTCCCTCATCCAGGCATGCTAGGACGGCACCATCCGGCGAAAGCTCGCTTTGCACGCAGGGGTGCAGTAGCGCGAGTTCATGAACTGAGGTGCGCTTCTGCTCCGCAATAGACCAGCTTTCGACCCGGAGAGCGCGGTTATGGAAAACTATGAATTGAGAGTCCGGAGTAAATTTCGCGTCCAGGGCATCCACTGCCGGTATATAGAACAGGACTGCCAAAGGCTCGCGAGTGAGCACATGGATGCCTCCCTCGTCCTGGGCGAGGATGTACTTACTGTCTGGGCTGAAATGCAGATTGGAAATGTCTGGGCGTAAGGGCAGTGACAGCGTCTGCTTTAACAACAACCCGGGTAGAGACTCTTTAGCTCGTGCATCTACATAATTGATTACTTCCGTCTGCCACTTGGAAAATTCTTCGGTGTGCGAGCGGGAGGGGATATCAGCGCAGCCCGGGGGTAAAGCGGAAACGTTTTTCAGCATTTCTCCAAGCCGCCGCTGCGCTGGCGTGATCTCAAGAAACAAGCGGGCTAACCAGCCTCCAGTTTTCCCCCGAGTCTGCTGAAAACGGTCCCACAGGTCGACGTAAGCGTGGGGGGCATAGCCGGCGCGAGCCATGGCGTACAATCCGACCTGATCAGCCGTGTACTGTTCCTTTTCCTCGTTGGGCGAGTTCTTCGGCGGCTTACGGGCTCCATTTTCCATAAGCTGGTGAAATTTAAGGAAGATATCCGCTCGATCACCAACCTGGGTTACTCCTAGCACCTCCCTCAGACGCCGAGTTATCGCAATCGCGGTTTGATGGGTAACAATGTGCCCTAACTCATGAGCTACCACGCCGGCCAGTTCATCATCCGTTCCGGCCAGCGCAACCAGCTTGCGTGAAACATAGACTCGACCCCCAGTAATGCTAAATGCGTTTACCTCCGGCAATTCGACTAGGTAAAAGCGGAACTTCATCTTTGTTGCTGGCAGGTGCTGAACAATGCGGTCACCAATCGTGCGCAGATAGGAAGTTAAATTGTCGTTCTCAATAATCCGAAGATTCTGAGCAATGCTTTCCGCCATTGCATCTCCCAGGTCGATTTCCTGTTGATCGGAGAAGATATTCGTTGGCGGGCCAACTGGTTGGATCGCGGGCGGCAGCGGGCAGGTCTCCTGCGCGTAGGCAAGCGCCGCCCAAAGGAAAAGAGGCAATGTTATGCCCGCCTTGGCTAATCTCATAAGCAGGCTAAAGATAACCCGAATGGGATAAAAATGCGACGAAAAGCAACTCTACAGCCGGTAGTTACTTCCCACAATTGAACTAATTCAAATATTTGGACAGACTCGCACGAAATTATCTTACAGTTCGTCCAGCAAGCGCTCGATATCATCCGACGAGTTGTAGAAATGGCACGACACTCTTATCCCACCGACGTTGGATGTGTATCGCACCGAAACCAGAATTCTTTTCTCCTGCAACCGCTTCATGAGCGCGACATTCTGCTCGGCGGATCCGAGTGAAAACGTCACGATGCCCGAGCGATTCTCTTTTGCGAGCGGTGTCACGATTTGCACGGGCAGATGCTCAAGGCCGGTTAGTAACTGGTCGGTCAAGGAAACTATGTGCTTGGCGATCTCGTCTTGTCCCAGTTCATGAATGAGATCCAGGGATGCGGCCAATCCCGCCGCGCCTGGATAATTTCCTGTACCACCGGTTTCAAATCGCCGAGCCGTCGTCGCAAACTCATAGTCGCGAACCGGCGCCGTGCCCGGAGTCTGAAAATAATGCCCCCACCCGCCGGGAGGATCCTGGATATCGAGATAACCTGCGAGTGGCGGCTGCAGTTTGGGCATGGCCTCGCGGCTCACATACATGAACCCACAGCCAAAGGGCGCATTCAGCCACTTGTGGCCGCCGCAGGCAAGTATGTCTAGTGGCGTTTCCTTCACATCGATGGGAATCGCACCTAGCTGCTGGATCGCATCAACAATCAGCCAGATGCCGCCATCGCGGCACAGCTTGCTGAACGCCCCCAGATCGAGACGAAATCCATTCGTCCACTGAACCGAACTGACCGCGATTACGCGCGTGCGCGGGGTGATGCGTGCAGCGAAGTCCTCCACCCGCACTTCTCCCTGATGATTGGGGATGACATCAATTTCAATTCCATCTTTTTTTCTCTGGATCCAGGGGACAGCCACTTCAAGGAATTCAAGGTCCGAAATTGCGACCCGGTCGCCGCGTTCGAGGGGAATCGCACTTGCGGCTAGAGACAACGCGTGGGTCGTGCTTTCGACAAGGGCAATCTCATCCTCGTGCGCGTTGATCAGGCGCGCCGCGGCGGGTCGCGCTTTGGCCCGCATTTCGTCCATGAACATGTGGTGATGGGTCGAAGAATTCAGCGGACAAGTCATCGCGAGGTCAAGAAACTTCTCGATCGCTTCAACGGCAACTCTCGGTGCCAGCGAGCAACAGGCGGCGTCGAGGAAGACTTTATCTTTCAGTCCGGGGAATTGCCCGCGAGCGGAGTCGATATTCATCTCTCGGATTTAAACACAAGGTCCCTCGACTCCGCTTCGCTCCGGTCGGGATGACAGAGGGAAGAGTGGTCCGGGAAAAAACTTACAGGACTGCTGCCTGATCCCGGCGCTTCGCCTGGATTTCGATGTAGACGTTCACCAGGGAGACGGCTGCGGGCGTCACGCCGGGGATTCGGGAAGCGTGGCCCAACGTGCGCGGGCGGATTTTGATCAGCTTCTCCTGCATCTCGCGCGACAAGCCGCTGACCGAGTGGTAATCGAACCATTCCGGGATAGTGCGCTGCTCCGCCTTCTTCAGCCGCTCGATAGCACGCTCCTGCTGCTGCAGATAGCCGGCGTACTTCACTTCCGTTTCTACCGACTTCAGTTCGTTCTTAATTTCGGAGGGCAGATTCACCGCCGAGTAAGCTGCGTCGTTGGTTCTTTCCGAAAACCAGGGGCTGATCTCGGCCAGAACGGGAACAAGGTGCTCAATATTGATCTCGGGCCGCTTCAGCAATTGCGCGCAGCTCTGGCCTATGGCTGCAGAAAGATCCGGGGAGATATCAGATTCACCAGCTTTGTTCTCATACCCCGGGTTGTCATCCCGAGCGGAGCGAGGGATCTGCTTTTCCTCCGACCACGCGCGCTCTATTTTCTCCACCATCTCACTCGTAAGGCGCGTGTTCTCCAGCAACTGCTGCATGGCCCGCAGCCGCTCTTGCTTAGCCAGGAAATCCGCCCATGCCGCATCCGAGATCAAGCCCACTCGACGCCCATGTGGCGTAAGCCGGCGGTCGGCATTATCGATCCGCAGGTGCAGCCGGAACTCGGCTCGCGAGGTGAACATTCGATATGGTTCATTGGTCCCTTTTGAAATCAGATCATCAATCAGAATCGCGGTGTAAGCCTCGGTCCGATCCAGGACCAGGGGCGCCTCGCTTTTGACCTTCAGGGCAGCGTTAATGCCTGCCATGATGCCCTGGCACGCTGCCTCTTCATATCCGCTGGTGCCGTTGATCTGACCGGCAAGAAAGAGGTTCGCGATCTTCTTCGTCTCCAGCGTGCGCTCCAGCTCGGTCGGATCAATCGAGTCGTACTCGATGGCGTAACCGGGCCGCAGCATCTCCGCGCTCTCCAATCCGGGAATGGACTTGATGATCGCCAGCTGCACTTCAACCGGAAGCGAAGTGCTCATCCCGTTCACATAAATCTCGTGCGTGTTCAGCCCCTCGGGCTCGAGAAAGAGCTGATGGATGGGCTTGTCGGGAAACTTGACGATCTTGTCCTCAATCGACGGGCAATAGCGCGGACCAATGGACTTGATCTGGCCGCTATACATGGGCGACCGGTGCACGTTTTCGCGAATGATGCGCTGGGTCTCCGGCGTTGTCCACGCGATGTAGCACGCTACCTGGGCATCGTGATGGGCGACGCGCTTGGTGCGGAAGCTGAAAGGGGTCGGATCGGGATCGCCCGGCTGCTCCTGAAACTTGGACCAGTCGATCGTTCGCCCGTCCAACCGAGGAGGCGTGCCGGTCTTCAAACGGCAGCCCCGCAGGCCGAGATTCTTCAAAGCTTCCCCGAGAAGCACCGCAGGAGGTTCGCCGCTGCGCCCCGCCGGATATTGCTGTTCGCCGCAGTGAATTAAGCCGTTGAGGAATGTGCCGGTCGTGATGATCACTGCGCCCGCGCCGACGGTGCGGCCGTCGCGAAGTCGGATACCGCGCACGATTTTCGAGTCGCCAGTCGTCAGTCGTCGGTCGTCAGCAACATCCAACTGGTCCTTGGTCGTTAGTCGTTGGTCGTGGGCAAGATCAGATTCCTCGGCTCGCTCGGAATAACAATCCAAATCCGTGCCAGAAGGCGTTTGGGCTGACGACTGACGACCGACGACTGACGACTCCACGATCAGGTCCGCCACTTCTGCCTGCTTGATCTTGAGATTGGGCTGCGATTCCAGCACCTCGCGCATCTTGAGGCGGTAGGCTTGCTTATCGCATTGGGCGCGCGGCGACCAGACGGCAGGGCCGCGCGACGTGTTTAAAAGGCGGAACTGGATTCCCACAGCATCGGTTACTTCGCCCATGATGCCGCCGAGGGCGTCCACTTCGCGGACCAGGTGTCCCTTGGCGATCCCCCCGACTGCCGGATTGCACGACATCTGCGCGATCAGGTCGACGTTCAGCGTGTATAGGGCAGTCTTCAGGCCCATGCGGGCAGCCGTCATCGCGGCCTCGCAGCCGGCATGTCCGGCCCCGACGACGACCACGTCGTATTGTTCAGTGAACTTCCCCACAATATCTATTCTAACAACGGCCCACGTAGGCCCAGACGCCCTCGTCCGGGCTGGGAGCGACAGCTCACAATTGTTTGCTGCTGCAGAATCAAGCCGAGCTGCGCTCGGCTGGGCAGGTGAGGGCACCTGCCCCTACGCGGGCAGGAGCCAAATGTTATGTGCTGGGAGCTTCGTCCAATAAATAAAGGGCGACTTTCGTCGCCCTCTGTCGCAATTTTTGAGTGGTTTACAGAGCCCGAACGTTCTCCGCTTGCCAGCCCTTAGGGCCTTTCACGACATCAAACTGTACCTGCTGACCTTCCTGCAGACTGCGGAAGCCATTCGACTGGATGGCGGAGAAGTGTACGAATACGTCCTCCCCATTCTGACGGCTGATGAAGCCATAGCCCTTGGCATCATTAAACCACTTCACTGTTCCTGTTTCCATTGTGTTGCAATTTCCTTTTTCTCTGATTTTGCGCTGATTCGAGAGCAGAGTGCTGCAGGCAGGTCACGCTACAACGCGGAGATACTGCTTACAACCGCTTAGATTCAAACGCACTTACATTGTACCCGGAATCGATTCAAATTGCTATTGTTAGTTGCTGGAACCAAAGTGAGTGGTCAGTAGTCAGGAGTCAGGAGTCAGGAGTCAGGAGTCAGCGAAAACAAACGTCTTATCTTTCAGTAACTTACAATGGGACAGCGAGATTACGCCGAAAATTGTTAGAGCTACCCGCCGACTACTGACTCCTGACTACTGACTCCTGACTTTAAGGCATGACAATCCGGCTGCCCACTTCGTCAGGAGCCGCTATGGCTGACTTGCTTTCAGGGAACTGGGTCAGCAGAAAGTCTATGTAAGCACGAGACTTAGGCCGGCCGCTAGTCCGGCCATGCCCCATCCGTACCAGGAAAACCAATGCTCGCAGCACGTCAGAATCCTTCAACCGGGAGTAGCCGAGATGCTTCTGCTCAGCCTCCCGATATTCCTTGACCATGGTCTGGACTTCGCCGGCGACGGCCTGCTGGCTTAAGCTGGCGGTGGGCGCTTCGTAATGCAAGCCGGAGTTCACCCGCGTTTCATAGCTCTTAGTCAAAGAAGTCAGCGCGCCAATAAGGTCGCGGTCATTCAGACCTCTCTGGGCTCTTGCGGACTTCGCCAGCGCGTAACTGAGCCCGATAATCAAGTGCTCGTGTTCATAAAGAAACTGGTCTGGGATCTCCACGGCGAGGAATAGCTCCGCATCTTTGAGTTCATCGGCCGACCGAGGTTTCTCGTGCGTGCGTGCCTGCTGCAGGTATACGCAGTCGCTCGGACAGTCGAGCGTCACCTCACGCTGCTCTCCGCAACACTGTGGGCAGATGCGTCCATGCACTGCGAGGCAGAAGCGCTTCTCCTTACGAGTTTCGCAGATAGCACAGCTCAAGAGATGTCTCCTGTATTCATTATTGCATGCGGTGAGTAGTCAGGAGTCAGTAGTCTGGAGTCAGCAAGCACCCCGGGGTCCCTCGATTTGCCCTCACCGCTTCGCTTGTTCGGGCGGCTCTCGGGATGGCACTATGTGATGGCGTTACGATTTTCGCCGACTCCTGACTACTGACTCCTGACTACTTGCTTCGGAGGTGTGATGCCACTTCAACGCTGCTTCAACAATAGTGAAGACAGCTTTCCCCTGCCGGCGCGGATGAAGGAACTTTATGGCCCTTTCGGATTTCCGAAGGCTCGCGACGATTCCCGACCTTACGTCACCTCCAATTTCGTCATGGGCCTCGATGGCCGTGTCTCCTTCCGCGAATTGCCGGGCCAGTCTGGCGGCCGTGAAGTGTCGCGCAGCCCCGAAGATCTCTGGCTGATGAATTTCTTTCGCGCCCATCATGATGCGCAGATCATGGGCGCCAGCACGCTGCGCGATGAGCCCGGTCCCGACGGCCTGGGATGGAGCTATGCCATCAAGGATGAAGAGCTGCGTAGTTATCGCGAGAAAGTCCTGAAGCTCGGTCCCCAGCGGGTCTTGATTGTTAGCGGTTCCGGCGAGATTGATCTCAATTTTCGCCTGTTCCGTTCTCCTCAGGTCGAGCCCTGGATCATTACCGCGTCCGCCGGGGCGACCAGCGTCCAGGCACGACTGGAGGAACTCGGTCGAAAAGGAACAATCAAGATCGTTAAGGTCGGCGAGGGTTCCATTGTCGACATCCGACAGGCGTTGCGCGTGCTTCGCGCCGAGCATGGGATTCACACCCTGCTTTGCGAAGGTGGGCCTACGCTCTATGGAGAGATGCTGAAAGAGAAACTGGTCGACGAGGAGTTTCGCACGATCTCTATGCAGGTTCTGGGCACCTCGACCAAACCCGACCTGCAACGGCCCACGGCCTATGGCAATGCCACTTTCGCACCCGATACGGCGCCCTGGTTCCGCATGATCAGTCTGCACTACGCGTCGCCGTATCATGCATTTTTGAGACTACGGTATGAAGGGGCGCGCAAATTTTGAGGAGAGTCGTTGGTCGTTGGCGAAACCGAACACCCAACAAGATACTGTGAGAATTCCCTGCCAGGCCTCTTGTAGTGCGCCATCACAAGCGGTCAAGAGAATTCAAACCCGAAAGGCAATCGATGGGGTGTTTGGTTTGCCAGCGACTAACGACCAACGACTATTTTTTGTACTGCACAATCTCAAAAATATTGCCTTCGCTGTCCTGCGGCATCATCACAAGGCCGTAGGATTCTTGGTGCAGTTCTTTCCAGAATTTGACTTGGAGCCGTTGCAGTTCATCGCGATCCTGCTGAATGTTGGCGGTGGGGAACGTGAATGCCGGGCCGTTCGCGAATAGTTCGGTTCTTTTTTCGAGCGCTAGCACCGCGCCGTGGGTGGCGAATTCCGCGTATTCGTCCGTCTGAAACTTCAAGGGCAGGCCGAGCACGTCGCGATAGAACTTCAACGCCCGGTCCATGTCTCTGACCCCAATCAGGACGACGCTGATCTTCTTTTCCATCAATCAGATCGCATGATACGCCCCTGGACAGGCCAGCAACTTCCGTTTTTTAATCGGTTACGTATTCCGCCTGAAACCAGCATCCGTACTACAGCTTTGGTGACCTACACCCGGCATCCGGCGCTTGTTACCGTCAAAGCACGCGGACAGTAACGTCCGCGCCACACGGGGAGAAAGCGCGCTCATGGCGACATCTAAGCTCAACATTCTTTATGGCGAGTCCGAAGAGGACGTTTTAGCTTCGCAGGCAGCTCTCATTCAAAAGGCCGGACACCAGGTAAAAGCGGTACTGGGCCGCAAAGGTGTCGAAGAGGCCCTCAAGCAGGGCAAGTTCGACCTGGTCATCCTGGGCTCCTCGATGAATAAGAATGACCGCCACCACCTGCCCTACATGGTGAAGAAGGCCAGCGAAGGCACGCGCGTGCTGGTGATGCACGCTGATGGCGCCCGCCATCCCCAGGTCGACGGCATGATCGACTCGGGCCGCACCATCGAAGCTCTGCTGGAGACCATCGCTACCATGATGTCGCAGCAGAAAACCATGGCGGCGCGGGCGGGAAGATAGTCTTCCACTCAAAAGACCTGTCATCCTGAGCGAGGGCGTCAGCCCGGGTCGAAGGACCCCATCGCGTTCAAATTAAATAACGGCCCATAAGGGAATTCGAACGAGAATCCAGAGTTTCCGGTGAGCGCTCCTTGAAAGCATATTGTGTGCGAAGGTCCATGGGGTCCTTCGACTCCGCTCAGGATGACAGTGGCGGTGGGTTGGGTGCGTCCTGTACACCATGAGGGGGCATGCCCCCGAGGTTCCCACCCTCGGCTGAAACGAACGCCTCGATTTCCCCTCGCAAGCGGACAAGCTGGCAGCGGAAAACGGACAAAATGTCCTCCTCGAAACTCCGCGCACCTGGCCAGTTGTTGATTCCACAGTATTTACCTCCACAAAGCCATTTGGCCACGCGCCTGCACTTACTCAGGCGGGAGAGTGCACCTCGATGAAAGACACCACCAGGCAACGGAGCGCTGATTGGCTTATGCGCTGCAAGCTGTTCCTGGGATTTGCCATTTTGGCACCCATTGCTTTTGGACAGTCGTCCAGAATCTCCACCGATCTCCAGAACCTCCCTCAAGGAGAGACGGTGGATGTCATCGTCCAGTACAAAAATGCCCCGGGTAGCGCAGACAAAGACGCGGCCCAAAGCGTGGGGGCACAACCGGGTAAGGCTTTGGGGCTGATCAAAGCTAGCAAGTACAAAATGCAGGCCGGCGCAGTCGGCGCGCTGGTGGCAAAAGACGGCAACGTCAAATATGTTTCGCCGGATCGCCCCCTGCAGGGTGCCATGAATTTTGCGGTGCCGGCGGTTGGGGCAGACTTGGCCCTCAGTATGGGTTATGACGGCACCGGCGTCGGAGTCGCGGTCATCGACAGCGGCGTCAATCCAGTGGGTGATCTCGGTGTTCCTGGAACGAAAAACAGCCGTGTCGTTTACAGCCAGAACTTCGACCCGACGGCGTTTACTACCAATGACCTCTATGGACACGGGACACACGTCGCGGGCATCATCGCCGGGAACGGCGCAAATTCTACGTGTAGCAATTGCGACGTCAGTTTCCGCGGTATCGCACCCAACTCCAATATCATCAACCTGCGTGCGCTGGATCAGAATGGCAGCGCTACTGACAGCACGGTGATTGCCGCAATCCAGCAGGCCATCACGCTGAAGAACGCGTACAACATCCGAGTGATTAACCTGTCCCTGGGCCGCGGGATTTGGGAAACCTACACTTTGGATCCCCTCTGTCAGGCAGTCGAGCAGGCCTGGAAAGCCGGTATTGTGGTGGTTGTGGCGGCGGGCAATTATGGCCGCGATAATTCAAATAACAACAATGGCTATGCCACCATCACAGCTCCTGGCAACGATCCTTATGTGATCACGGTTGGCGCCATGAAGACGATGGGTACCCCCAGCCGCGCCGATGACCTGATCGCCACTTACAGTTCGAAGGGGCCGACCTTACTCGATCATGTCGTCAAACCCGATCTGGTCGCTCCCGGTAACCTGATTGTTTCGACTCTGGCTTCGACGGCAGATACTCTGTACACGCTCTACCCGCAGAATGTTGTGCCGGTCTCTTATTACACCACCTCGAATACCAGCCTTATTTCGTCCAGCTACTATCAACTGAGCGGGACGAGCATGGCCGCGCCTATGGTAAGCGGGGCTGCCGCATTGCTGTTGCAGCAGAATCCGGCGCTCACTCCGGACCAGGTGAAAGCGCGGCTCATGAAGACTGCGTACAAAACTTTTCCGCAATACAGTTCCTATACCGATCCCTCAACCGGCATTACCTATACCAGTGAGTACGACATTTTCACGGTCGGCGCGGGATATCTGGACGTGTATGCGGCCCTGAATAACACCGATCTGGCATCGGCGACGACGGGCAGCGCCATGTCGCCGAAAGCTAGCTACGACTCCAGGTCCGGCTATGTCTACCTGGTAACTGGTTCATCGGTGATCTGGGGCAACTCGTTGATCTGGGGTAATTCGGTGGTATGGGGCAATTCCGTAATCTGGGGGAACAGCTGGGGCCAGTCTGTTATCTGGGGCAACTCTGTCGTGTGGGGTAATAGCACTTCCTCTGGGTTCAGCGTGATTTGGGGCAACAGCGTGATCTGGGGCAACCAGACCACATCCGACTCGCAGACGATCGCGATCGCGGGCGAGAAGTAGGTTCTTGGGGCAGGCCGAATTTCAAAAGCGAGTGGATACAACTATGAGAATTGTAATGCTGACGATAATTCTGGCTCTGGTAACTCTTAGCTGCCTGTTGGCGAATGCTTCCGCGGTTTGGGGCAACTGAGAACGGGTTTTTCACCGTGTCTCGGAGCGGACGAAGCGACTCGGGTCTGCGTCCTCGAGACTCTCAGGCAAACCTTGGCTTGACCGCGTGCTCCTGATGCACGCCGACTGCGCCCCGGCATCCACAGGTCGACGGCGTGATCAGTCCTCTACAGCCACAACCGCGGGCAGATAGATCCAGAGTTCATCCAGGGAACGCGGCTTGCTCATGCTCACGAGAAGCCAGCCATATGCAAGAGCACAACTTTCACCCCTGTTTTGCATCTGATTTAGGTCTATTGTGTGTGCCATGAAAACCCCTACCGTTCTCTGCACAATATTGTTGCTGGTCTCCCTGGCAGTGGCCCAAAAGCCATGCATTTCCTTCAGTTCGAACAACTCTCCCACATCGCATTTCAGTCAAAACGCGCTGCAGGCGGCAGTCACTCAGTCGGGCAATTTTGATTTCTTTGCCATCGACCACCCTGGCTGTTGGTCGGTGCACGAGATATCGTCTGCCCTGACAGGCACGCCGGGGTACGCGATTGCCTGGGCCGTGGTGGACGGCCACAACGGATTCCTTGGCCATGGGCTCAATATCGGTCAGCGGGACGAATTCGACAAAGCCATGCAAGCGGCAGCAGCCGCGGCCATCAAAGATATACAAACTCAAACACCGCATCCGTGATGTCAAGTGGCTCACGCTGTCGTCGAGCCGGGCAGTCCGAAATCTATTAACCGCTCGGAACCGCAAGGCTGCAGGAATGTCACTGTCCTTCACCTGACACTATTCACACGATATTCAACAAAAATTAAAACTGGGTTCACCATTCGCCCCTACATGGACCACTATCCTTGCCCTGTTTCCAACCTCTTCGAAGGAGCGAAGCAATGGCATACACCCCCCGAGAAGCTAACCGGCACCCCCACCTTGGGACCTTTCTGGCGGCCCTTCTGATCTGGCAGCTAGCGACTCCCGGGTTTTCGGTTGCCCAAGAACCTTCTGCTAAAACTCCCATAAAACATCTCATCGTGATCATCGGAGAGAATCGAACCTTTGATCATGTATTCGCTACTTACAAGCCAACAGCCGGCGAGAGTGTCAGCAATTTACTGTCGAAAGGAATCGTCAACGAAGACGGAACGCCAGGGCCGAACTTCTCGCTGGCCGCGCAGTCATCTGCGACAGACACGAGCTCGGATGGTTTTCTGATCAGCCCGCCCGGAAACACTCCGTATTCCGTCCTGCCGCCGGTTCTGGCCGGAGGCTATAGCACCGCGCCCTTTCCGACTATAGCCGCGGCTCAACAGGCCGAGAACGGCCTACCCAACGATTACTACATATATCTGACCACCGGCGGCACTGGCTTAGCTCACGGAGCGGTCGATACTCGCATTCCGAACGCGACCTCCCTCCCGAACGGGCCCTTTCAATTAACTTCCGCAACCTTGCCGTACGATTCCTACGCCAACAGCCCCGTCCATCGCTTCTATCAGATGTGGCAGCAGTTCGATTGCAACGCCACGAATGCCACCACGCAAAATCCGAGTGGCTGCCGTGGCGATTTGTTTCCGTGGGTAGAAGTTAGCATCGGCGCAGGAACGAACGGATTTCCGCAACCCTCCGGATTCAACGACATGTCGACCAAAGAAGGTTCGACTTCGATGGGCTTTTACAACGTGCTGCAGGGTGATGCGCCCTATTTCAAGTCGCTGGCCGACAACTATGCCATGAGCGACAACTTCCATCAGTCGGTCATGGGCGGGACCGGCGCCAATCACATCATGCTGGGAACCGGTGACGCTATCTATTTCAGCAATAGGGATGGCGACCCTGCCCGGCCTCCGCACAATCAATTGGTCGCCGCTGGTTCACCTAACGCCGGCGTGGTGGATGAGATCGAGAATCCCAATGCGCAGCCTGGGACCAATAACTGGTACAAGGAAGACGGCTACGGAGCCGGTTCTTATGGCTCACCTTCCGCCGGCGGCGGGTCCTACAGCGAGTGCTCCGATCCCCATGCTCCGGGTGTGGCTGTGATACGCCAGTATCTGAGCTCTCTTGCCCGGCCGATCGATCCCAGATGCGTGCGTAGTCGTTACTACCTGCTGAACAACTACAACCCGGGATATTACGGCGATGGCCGCAACGCTTACGCCGACATCACTAACCCCAACGAAAGCGTGTTCACAATTCCTCCCTCAACCGTTCGCAACATCGGCGACGAGATGATTGCCAACAACATTTCCTGGGCGTATTACGGAGATCAGTGGAAGCAGTACCTGCACAACCCTGACCTGAATTACGTAACTGTAGACAACACGTACTGCAACATCTGCAACCCGTTTCAATACTCAACTTCGATCATGACCAGCGCGTCGGGACGCTCGCATCTGCGCGATACCACCTCTCTCTACAACTCGATCGCAAAGGGAACGCTTCCGGCCGTTTCGTTCGTGAAACCGGATGGCTGGCTGGACGGACATCCGGCCTCTTCCAAACTGAATCTGTTCGAAGGTTTCGTGAAGAAGATCGTCGATGGCGTGAAAGCCAACCCGGAGTTGTGGGCGAGTACCGCGATCGTCGTCACCTTCGATGAAGGCGGCGGCTTCTATGATTCCGGCTACATCCAGCCGCTCGATTTTTTTGGAGATGGCACCAGAATTCCGACTCTCGTGGTGTCTCCCTGGACAAAACCAGGACACATCTCGCACACCTATGCTGACCACGTCTCAATTTTGAAATTCATTGAGGCCAATTGGGAACTCTCGCCGGTGACCAGCCGCAGCCGCGATAACTTTCCCAATCCTGTGGTTGACAACAGCAACCCATACGTTCCGCTGAACAGTCCAGCCATCGGAGATTTGATGGACCTGTTCGATTTCAGCGCCGCGGCTCGTTAGCAACTCAACTCTGTGTTTTCCAGCCGGCGCGGAATCGGCGAGGAGCCGATCTGCGCCGGTCTTTTACTCCGGTGCGACTTGGTATTGTTCTAATTTCCCGTCGGGCATCTCATAAGTCCATACCCGCAGGGTCTGCTTCGGAAATCTCACCTGGTAAACCCGCTCCATCATACCGCCGCGCAACCCGTGTCCTACGGCGTTGAACGCTTGTGGAGGACCGAGCGGGGCGAGACCACTTTGGAAATCCTTGAGCGCCTGCTCGCTGAAATAGAAATTCGCGTCTTCCGTGAAGAGCGAGCGGTTGATCGTGCCGCGTTGCAGGCCCGCAAAGATCTGCTTCGCCTCTTCCAGTTTTGCCGGCGTCGCCGGATCGCTCACATTCAACAGCAACGGCTGGATTTCCTTGGCAATATTGCCGGCAGCTTCGGCAGCATCCTGGTTGGTCAGCACGATAATGGCATCGCGGTCGTCCGGAAACACGATATTCTCCGCCGTGAAACCCGAGACCTCCCCTGAATGCTCCAGCATGCGATGGCCTGACTCGGAACGCACGCCCACGCCCAAGCCATACCGGGTGCCGACACCATTCTTCAGGAGCACTTCCGTTTCAAGCTCTTTGTACGACGCGGGCTTGAGAAGCTTCTGCTCGATGATGGATATATCCCACTTCGCGAGCTCCGCGACCGGCATCGCCAGTTCCCCGGCGGCAAACATCCATCCCGGACCTTCGGCCTTGGCAACGCGCAGCGGACCCAGCGCATAACGCATGTAGCCGCTGGGATCGGTATCGCCCAGCTTTTTCTCGTCGACATTTGCGACACCACTCATGCCCACCGTCGCAAAAACTCGCTTCTGCAGAAAGTCGAAAATGCTCATGCCGCTGGCCTTCTCGACAATGGCTCCGGCAATGACGTAATTCGTGTTGCTGTACTGCCACCGGGTGCCGGGATCGAAGTCGAGCGGCTTGCGTGCCCAGCGCTCCATGATCTCGGCGGCAGTGGTGGGCTTCATCATTAGCGGCGGCGTGTAATCCTGCGGATAGTAATCCTGATATCCGGAGGTGTGCGAAAGCAGTTGCCGAATCGTGACCTCGTCAGCGCGGGTGAGATCAGGAATGAATTTCGCGACTTTGTCGTCGAGCGAGAGCTTGCCTTCCTCCTGCAGCAGCAGGATCGCGGAGGCGGTGAACTGCTTGCTGATCGATCCGATGGCATAGCGCATCTCCGGGCGCGCCGGCACCGGCGGGTCCAGCCGCGCTTTGCCGTAGGCCTGGAGAAAAGCGACTTTCCCATCCTTCACGATCCCGACTGAAGCGCTGGGAACACCCGTTTGTTGCAAAACCGCATTGACGGCTTTATCGATTTGCTGCTGCAGATCCGGCGCCAGCGGCGCTTCGACCTGCGCCCCAGCGGCCGAACCGCATAAAGCGAGACTTACCAAGAAAATCAAATTCCGCAAACCGGGCCGCATTATTAAGGCATGCATAATGAACTCCTGATAGGAATAAACGAGCCGAGCTGCGCTCGGCCGGACAGGTGAGGGCACCTGTCCCTATGGTTAGGGGCGCACCTAGGCCCAGACGCCTTCGCCTGGGCAGGCGAGCAAAGCTCGCCGGTTCTGCGCCTGCGAGGAACTCTCCTGGCAAAAACGTGTTACCTCGCGCCATTTGGATAGAGGAGAATCTTGCTCGCTTCCCCGGTCGTCAACCGTTCCATGCCTTTGCTGAAATCCGCCATGGCCATGCGGTCAGTGATGACAGGATGCAACTCCAATTTCCCCGCCTTGAGCAGTGCCGTCATCTGATACCAGGTCTGGTACATGCGACGGCCATTGATCCCCTGAACGGTGATGCCCTTGAAGATGATGTCTTCGGAGAAATTGAGCGAGATAGGTTTGGAGGTTAAGCCCAGAAGTGAAATACGCCCGCCGCGCCGGACGATGTCAAAAGCGGTGCGAATGGCGCTGGGATGACCGGCCATTTCGAGCACCACGTCGACCCCGGCGCCGGCTGTTCGTTCAGCGACAATTTGCCGCACATCGTCCTTGGTGGGATCCAAAACCAGGTCGGCCTTCATTTCCTCCGCGATCCGGCGCCGGTGCTCATTCACTTCAATGGCGATGACCTGAGCCGCGCCCACGGCGCGCGCGACGGCTATCGAGAACAGGCCAATCGGGCCGCATCCGGTAATAGCGACCGTCTTCGCGGCAATCTCGCCTGCTAAGACCGTGTGCACCGCGTTTCCGAGCGGATCGAGAATCGAGGCATATTCGATGGGAATCGCGGGATCGAGCTTCCAGATATTGGACTCGGGAATGCGCACGTACTCGGCAAAGGCGCCGTCGGCGTCGACCCCAATAATTTTCACGAACTGGCAGATATGCGCTTCGCCGGTGCGGCACTGCAGGCATTTGCCGCAAGCCACATGCATCTCGGCGGAGACGAAGTCGCCTTCTTTGACAGTCGTGACCTCATTCCCCACCGCAACTACTTCTCCGCAGAACTCGTGCCCCGGAATCAGCGGCGGGTGAATGCGGCCCTGGGCCCAGCGATCCCAGTTGTAAATATGCAGGTCGGTGCCGCAGATGGAGGCGACTTTGACTTTCACTAAAACGTCGGTCAGGCCGATCTGCGGGATGGCAACCTCGCGAATCTCCACGCCGGGCTTGGCTTGCGGCTTGACCACGGCGAGCATGCTTTTGGACATCGGGGACGCCTTAGGAGTGCGGAATAAACTGCAAAACTGCTTATTCTAGCACCGCACGTGTAAAGGGCTCGTGAGGTGAGTCACTGCAGTCCAATGGACTGCGCACTTGCGATTACTGTCCCGCCCGCGGACCGGAAGGACCGGCTCGCCGCTTTTCCACAGCGATGCGGTTGAATTCTTCCGACTTGCCTCGCGGAATGCTGAGCGATTGCCACTCGCGCGAACGCAGATGTTTGGCCAGAAAAACGATCTGTCCGATATGGTATGCGTAATGGGCAATCTGCCGGTTGATGGCCTGCAAAACGGTGTGGGGTTCACCGCGAATCGTCACCTTGCGTTCGACATCTTCCGGCCTTAACGACGCAACCGCGGACAAGACGAGGTTCCATCCGTCTTCCCACCAGCGCATGACTTCGCTACGAGCAGTATTCGCCGATAACTCGAACTCCTGATCGCGCTGACGATCTGGCTTCTCGCCATCGCTGGTCAGAAAATCGGTGAAGCGGGAGCGCATGTTACCGGCGATGTGCTTGATCATGATTGCGACGGAGTTCGCTTCCGAATCGATGGTGACGAAGAATTCCTCGTCCCGGAGTTGCGCGAAGGCGCCCTCGGCCAGACGCTTATGACCGCGAAGTTGGCGGCCAGCTTCTTCGAGATAGTGTGCAGCAACGGACTCCGGCATAGTCTTAATCTCCAGAGTAGGTGGACGTGGCAGCTGCAATCGCCGCTGGCGGTTGCAATTCTAATTCGATGCCTCCGATCCACTTCGAGACCAGGTTGTATATCCAACCGGCAAGGGCGCCCATTATGAACCCAACCACTCCATAGAAGACGGGAAGGAACAGCGCGACGACCACTACGATCGCCGAGGACAAGCGATCCGTTGCTCTGGTGCCGGCGACTGCACCGACCATCGCGATCAGGAGAAAAAAGGGCATGATGATCAGCCCCATAGCGGCCTGTATCGCGGCGGCGATTTTCGCGCAGGAAAGAATACCCACTGACTTGATCACGTGCATGATGCTCTCCTTCAGCTGACAATTGTGCGGCAACCGCTAGGAACCAAAGCCGCCGCCACCCGGAGTTCCGATGCGAATCCGTTCTCCCTTGCGAAGGCGGATGTTGAACTTTCCTGGCAGCTCGGCGGATGCACCGGAGCGCATGACCTCGCACTTGCCCGGCGCACCTTGGCACCCGCCATTAAGGCCGTATGGACCCCGGCTGCGGCGCTCAGACAGGAGCGTGACCTCCGCTTCGGTGAGCACCTCAATCTCACGGACAATGCCATCTCCGCCCGCATACGTTCCCTTCCCTCCGCTGCCTCGGCGCAGCGAGTAGCGGCGGACACGAAAGGGGTAAGCATATTCCAGCGCCTCTACCGGCGTGTTCAGCGAATTGGTCATGTGCGTGTGTACACCGGAAACGCCTGGCTTGCCAGGACGCCCTCCCATGCCGCCGGCAATCGTTTCGTAGTAAGCAAATGGCGCGCCGGTGCGCGGATCCAGGCCTCCAATCGTGAGATTGTTCATGGTGCCGGAAGCAGCCGCGGGGATGCGGTCAGGAACAGCTTGAGCCAGCGCACGTAACAGCACATCCACAATGCGTTGCGACGTCTCGACATTTCCTCCCGCAACGGCCGCCGGGGGACGGGCATTCACCACGCTTCCAGTTGGTGCAATCACCCGTATGGGGCGCATCAGGCCTGCGGTCGCGGGGACTTCTTCGGCCAGCAGGCACCGGAAAACATAAAAGCAGGCGGATAGGGTGATCGCTTCCACAGCATTAATGCTGCCTTCGACCTGCGGATCGCTCCCCGTGAAATCCACTGTGACCACGTGGCTGGAGCTATTTCGCTTGCCCGCACGCCCGGAACAGAATTCTATTCTGGTGACGATGCGCACAGGATTCTGGTTTACACCGTCATTGTCGAGGAAATCTTCGGCGCGGTAAGTGCCCGCGGGAACAGTGCTGAGGAAGGCGCGCATCATGTCTTCCGAATATTGCAGCAATTCTGCGGCGGCTTGCTGCGCTCGTTCCCGGCCGTAGCGCGCGCACACTTCGTGCAAACGCGCGGCGCCCGTATGACATGCGGCCATCTGGGCTCGCAGGTCGCCTTCCCGTTCCTCGGGAGTGCGTACGTTGTTCAGCAAAAGCGCCAGCACATCTCGATCGACTACTCCACCGCGAACCAGCTTGACCGGCGGAATGCGGAAACCTTCCTGATAAATCTCGCGGCACAACCCCATTGAGCCCGGATACGATCCGCCCACATCAGCATGATGCGCGCGGGCCGCAACGTAAAACGCGGGACCCGTAGTCTCTCGAGATACTCTTTTGATCGCCTTCCTGCGACGTTTTCCCGCCCCCGCCGTATCGACGAATACCGGAGCTACAAGCGTGATATCGGGCAGGTGGGTCCCACCGCAGAACGGATCGTTCAACATAGCCATGTCGCCCGGCCCCAGATCGAGGTGATCGAGCGCCGCGCGCACCGACATCGGCATAGAGCCGAGATGAACCGGCATGTGGTCGCCCATGGCAATGACTTGACCGTGGGAATCGAAAACAGCGCAGGAATAATCCCGCCTTTCCTTAATGTTTGGAGAGAACGCGGTGCGACGGAGTGCGGCGCCCATCTCTTCGGCGATGGAGTGGTACAGATTGGCGAAAATCTCGATTTCGATCGGATCGCGCACGCACAGAAGTGTACGACAAGGTGACGCGGGTGCCCCTCGCCGGCGGTTTTAGTTTTGCCCTTGAGTTGCCGACCCAACCGCGGTACTTCAGAAAGCTATTGACAATTAAGCTAAGGGACCCCAATATCTTGGGCTAGCAGTACTGCTCATGCAACGAATGGGCAGGATTTCGGGAATTTAAGGGCCCAAGTCCAACCCCTTGCAAGGGAGAACGTTCACGGAGGATACATGCCAGCAAAAAAGAAAGCGGCCAAGAAGAAAAAGAAACACTAACCGGCGAGATCATCTCGCCGCCTCAGGTATTGTGGCCTCCACGGAGAAGCACCTCCGCGGAGGCTTTGTTTTCGGTCCTTGGCTGTTGGTCGTTAGCGTAAAAGCCGCGCGCTAACAGCACTGATTTGCTGTCATTCGCTTGTCTTGATTCCCGAATCTCCTGTGCCCTTGGAGACGCCAAAGACCGACGACCACGGACCAAACGACTGAATTTAGAGTTGTGCCCGAACCTGCGTCGTGTTATTAACGGGCTAGCCGTTTTGATCCGAAACACGCGCCGCTCCTGGAGACTGCTATGGCCAGCAAAAAGCAGCAACGAAAACCCAGAAAGAGCAGCGACATCGTCATCCCGGAAAAACTTTATTTCCGCATCGGTGAAGTGGCGGACCTTTGCCGCCTGCCCGCTTACGTCCTGCGCTTCTGGGAATCGGAGTTCCCGCAGCTAAAGCCGGTGAAGAGCAGTACCGGGCAGCGCATGTATCGACGCAAAGACGTTGAAAGCGTGCTTCGCATCAAGGAACTCCTGTACGAGCAGGGCTTCACCATCGCCGGCGCCCGCCAGCAGTTCCGCACCGAAATCCACGACCACAAGAAGCAGCATCCCTTGCCCTTCCCGAGCCAGCGTCCTGCTGAACTGGCGCACATCCGTCATGAATTGCGGGAGATTCTCGGGATTCTTTCCGCGCGGCATTGACATCGAGGCAACTCCGCCCTTTGTTCGATCACTCTATTTTCTTATGCACGCGGTGTCTTGAGTTCATCGTTGTAGTAAGTTGGTAGTACTCCCTGTTTAATTTGAGCGGGTCCGGGCGGTGCTTGGGGCCGCACTCGTATGCATGGCAAAGGAGCACGAACGAATGTTTCCCACGTGGATAAGCCGGTTAGTCCTGCTGCTCTCGGTAGCGGTACTTGGCGGCTGCGGCAGTTCCGGGCACACGCACCCAGGCTATGTGACCATTCCGAGCACCAATCAGGTGCTTGGATTTAATATTAATGACAGTTCCGGCAGTCTTTCGCCCATTGGCGGGTCCCCGTTCAAGGCCGGCCCCTCCCCAACGTCTGCCGTGATCCACCCTTCGCGAAAATTCGTGTACGTCGGCAACTCGCAGGAGAACGACATCTCGTTGTTCACGGTCGGCGCTTCAGGGGCGCTCACCGAGGTCATGCCGCGAGCCAAGGCCGGTATCACCCCGCTTGCTTTGGCCATGGATGCCAATGGAACCTTCCTCTATGCCGCCAATGAAGTTTCAGGCAGCGTGTCGGCCTACGCAATCGACAGCGGCTCCGGCGCCTTAACCCAGGTGGCAGGCTCGCCTTTCTCCACGCCGAGCCCGCTGGCCTTGCGTGTCAGTCCGAGTGGAAAATTTCTTTACGTGGCCAACGCTAATGAAAACACAATTTCGATCTTCGCCAGCAATTCGGGGAAGCTGACTCAGATTCCCGGTTCTCCCATCGGAGCCGGGTCGGCTCCCTCCTCCATCGCAATCGATCCCGCAGGACATTTCCTCTACTCCACGAACGTAACCTCCAACACTCTTATCGCGTTCAAGATTGACGCGACCTCTGGAATGCTCAGCTATATCCCGCCGGTATTCTTTGTGGCTGGAACCAGTCCAACCTCTGCAACCGTTGACCCGTCCGGAAAATTTCTCTATGTCGCCAATGTGGGTTCGAACAACGTCTCGGCGTACACCATCAACAGCAGCACCGGCACACTTAGCTCGATCAGCGGCTCACCATTCGGAACCGGCACGGAGCCCGTCTTCGTGACAGTGGATACCAGCGGGACTTTTCTATATGTCGGTAACGAGTCGTCGAAGAATATCTTTATCTATAAAATCAATAGCAGTAGCGGGGCTTTAACCGCAGCCAGCCAGGCCAGCGTCAACACGGTCGTAGCACCCACGTCGATGGCGATCAGCCAATGAACGACTCTGAAATCAGGAAGGACTGCTGGCTTCGATAGCGACAGAAGCGGAACTTCCACTCTGTGTGCTGGCCGGGTTAAAGGAGTCGCCCAGCTTCACCCGGCTGGCGCGCTGCATCTCCTGCACCAGCTCGGCATTGAGCTGAGCACGGTTTTCGCCCGACATGACCGAACCGGCGGCAAGTGCGAAGCGCAGCGCAGCGGTCTGATCGTCGAAGTAGAGAATTACTTTCCTGGCCGCCATGGGACGTCTCCTAAACAAAGTTCGTGGCGCGCGCACAAAACGTTACTGGCCATTCTGAGACGAGTGTCGTCATCCTAGAAGTGACCTTCTTGGTACTCCAGTATTTCACCTACTCTGAATTTGCGCTTCAGGTTACCAAAGTGTTTCTGGCTTGACCTGCCAACCAAGTCAGGGCACACTCTCAGCATCGCGTCTGAAAAGCTTTTAGGGAGCGGTTTATGCCCGGTTTAGCCCTTGCCGTAGGTGTCCAGCTGTGTCTAATTGTAGGCATTGCCGGCCTGCTGTGGCCGGAGAAGCTGAAGCCCGTGTATGAAGTCCTGATGTTCCCCTGGTATCCCACCTACAAAACCGTGCGCCTCCACAGCGTGGGCGCCATCGGTATTTCGTTGATGATCTTCCTTATGTGGTTTGCCCGGGCACGCTGGAATTTTTAGCCGCCCGCAGCAAAACCCACTCCGAGCTAGGCGCCGGGAGCCACGGAGGCAGCGCCTGTCGAAGGGGCCTCGGGAGCCGGGAAGAAGGTTTTGCCCAGGAGCACTGCTTCCACTGCCTTGATAATCTGGTGCGGTTGAGATTTCGATACCACGCCGCGCGCCCCCGCTTGCCGTGCCGATTCGGTGAAATGCGGTGACAGGTACATCGAGAACATCACGATGGGCACGGCCGGTGCGAATGACGAAATCTCGCGAGTTGCCCGCAACCCGTTCATGACCGGCATGGAAAGATCCATGACAACGATATCCGGCGCCAGTTGCTGGGTCTTGTGAACTGCATCGACGCCGTCCGCCCCCTCCCCGCATACTTCCCACGCCGCGTGGGCTGCCAGCAGTTCACGCAGTTGCTGTCGAACGAAAAGGTTGTCATCAACGATCAGAATTCGCGTCTTGGTATTTTCGCTCATCATCTACACGGTCCCGGCCCAACTCTGTATTTACCGGCGCTTGGATGACATACCTAGGGCCGCTGGGTTGGCTTAATCAATGATTTACGCAGAAAGCAGCACAGAAACCGTCACTGCCCGGAGAAGAGGAGCAACTCACCTCCGGCGCTGGTGAAAACAGCTCCTTCTGTCGTCGAACCCCAATTGCCCAGCTTTTCTCATATCGCGAAACTCTGCTGGTCTGTGGAAAAAACCAATGAATCGTTCTGTAAGCACGGAAATCTACAAAACGTCTGATTGAAATCACGAGTAGTCGATCGCGAAATCCTTGCGCTACTCAGCTCGTCCAAAGATATCAAGGTGCCATGCACCCCAGAACCCAGCTCAAAAAAGGAGAATCGCAATGCCTTACGTCAAAGTCGGAAAGGAAAACTCCACAGAGATTGAGTTGTACTATGAAGATCACGGTTCCGGCGATCCCGTGGTTTTGATCCACGGATACCCGCTCAGCGGCTCCTCCTGGGAAAAACAGCTTCCGGCGTTACTCTCAGCAGGCCACCGGGTTATTACTTATGACCGAAGAGGGTTCGGCAAGTCGAGCCAGCCCACAACCGGCTACAACTACGATACCTTCGCCGCGGACTTGGGCAAACTCATAACCCATCTCAAGCTGCGCAACTTTGCCCTGGTTGGCTTCTCTATGGGAGGAGGCGAAGTGGCGCGCTATATCGGCAAACACGGATCCAAGGACGTCAGTAAAGCCGTCATCATCGGCGGCGTACCGCCATTTTTGTTGAAGACGGCGGACAATCAGGAAGGCGTTGACGGCAGCGTCTTCGAGGGGATTCAGAAGGCAATTGCCGCTGATCGCTATGCCTTCTTTACCGAGTTCTTCAAAAACTTCTACAATACCGATCTGCTGCTGGGAAAGCGCATCAGCGAACAAGCAGTTCAGGCGAGCTGGAACGTCGCCGCCAGCGCTTCGCCTACGGCCAGTCTGGCCTGCGTACCTACCTGGTACGAAGATTTCCGCAAGGATGTGGCGAAGATAGATATTCCCACGCTGGTCATTCACGGGGACGCCGATCGAATCGTGCCCTTTGCCGCAGCGGGACAACGGACTGCCAAGCTGATCAAGCAAGCCAGCCTGGTCGTCATTAAGGACGGACCGCACAATGTTGCGTGGACGCACGCAGAAGAAGTGAATTCTGCGCTAGTCAATTTCCTCGGGAAAGAGGCCGCGAGGCCAGCCGCCTCATCGCGCGAAAAACAAGCAGTAGCATAAGAGCGGCAAAAGCAGGCGGAAAACCGGCCGGCAGCATAGCATCAAGCTTTGGGGGCGAACAGGCGAGTCTGCATCAGCTCGCCCGGTTGCCCTTTTCCCTTGCTTTCCCGCAACCAAGCCCGGAATTTTGTATCTAATGAGACGTTCAAGAATAAATCCACATTTTTCGAGCGGCCCCCGATTCCAGGACTGAAAGTTTCTTATGGCCAAACCAATTCTGCTCAGCGTGGATGACGACTCCGACGTGCTGCGGGCGATCGAACGTGATCTGCGCTCGCAATACGGAGCGGATTATCGAGTCATTGGCAGTGATTCTCCAGAGAGAGCTCTGGATATTCTGAAAGAGCTGCGGGTGCGCAATGACAGCGTCGCATTGTTGATTGCCGATCAGCGCATGCCCCGGATGAATGGCGTGGAGTTTCTTCAGGAAGGGATGCGCATTTTCCCCGATGCCAAGCGGGCGTTGTTAACCGCATACGCCGACACCAGCGCAGCCATCAGCGCCATCAACGAAGCCAACATCAATTACTTCTTCATGAAGCCCTGGGACCCGCCCGCCGATCATCTCTATCCACAACTGGATGATTTGCTCGACGACTGGCGGGCTTCCTATCACCCTGCCTTTCAAGGCATACGGGTTCTAGGCACGCGCTGGTCGCCGCGATGCTATGAAATGCGAGATTTCCTGGCGCGTAATCATGTTCCCTATCAATGGATTGACGTTGAGCTTTCGGCCGGTGATCCTGAGACCAAGCGTCTGCTGGAGGTTCTGGGACCTGAGGCGGCGGATCTTCCGGTTGTGCTGTTTCCAGACGGCACAAAACTGCTCGAAGGCGCCCCCGGTGACATCGCGCAGAAGGTGGGGCTGCGCACGCGAGCTCAAACCAGTTTTTATGACTTAGCCATCATCGGTGGCGGTCCCGCTGGACTGGCTGCCGCCGTGTATGGGGCATCGGAAGGACTGCATACCGTCATGATTGAGCGCGAGGCTGCAGGCGGCCAGGCAGGCATGAGTTCGCGCATCGAGAATTATCTTGGATTTCCCACTGGACTCAGCGGAGGCGACCTCGCGCGCCGCGCGGTCGTGCAGGCACAGCGTTTTGGCGTCGAGATCCTGTCCCCGCTGGAAGCGGTCAGCGTTCGCACGGAAGGTTCTTACCGGATCCTGAAGCTGGCAGATGGCAATGAAATCTCGTGTCATGCGCTCCTGGTCGCTACTGGTGTCCAGTGGCGGCGACTGGAGGCTCCGGGTATAGATAAACTCCAGGGTGCCGGGGTCTACTACGGAGGTGGGGCCACCGAAGCCCTCTCCTGCAAAGGCGAAATCGTCTATGTCGTGGGTGGCGCGAATTCCGCGGGACAGGCTGCCATGAATTTCGCCAAATATGCCGAGCGAGTCGTGCTTCTGGTTCGCGGCGATGGCCTCGCCAGCACCATGTCTCAGTACTTGATCGATCAGGTTCAACACACGCCGAATATTCAGATCTGGACGCATGCCAGCGTGGCCGAAGTGCATGGCCAAACCCGGCTGGAAGAAATTTCTGTGCTCTGTTCCGACACCGACAAAGTAGAACGGGTGCCTGCGAGTGCGATGTTTATCTTCATCGGAGCTCTGCCGCGCACCGACTGGCTGGCCGATCTGGTCGAGCGGGACGATCGCGGATTTATCTTGACTGGACCGGACTTGATGCGAGACGGTCAGCGGCCTAAAGGGTGGGCGCTTGATCGCGATCCGTTCCTGCTCGAGACCAACGTTCCCGGCTTATTTGCCGTAGGGGACGTGCGGCATGGCTCGGTGAAGCGAGTGGCTTCCGGTGTCGGCGAGGGCTCCGTGGCGGTACAGTTTATCCATCAATACTTGAGTAAGGTCTAAATGGCAACAGCACAGGAATTGTTACGGTTCCCGGCATTTGCCGATTTGCCGGAAGACCAGATCGCCTGGTTCCTCAGCCAGTGCCGTGAGGTGAACCTCAAGGCGGGCGAAGTCTATGCGAAGCAGGGCGACCCGCCCGATGCCATGTTCGTCCTTCTGGAAGGTGCATTTGAGTGGCGAGGCGACTTTGGCGGCGAGACCGTTGTGATCGCCGGCAAAGTGGGCGATGTGACCGGGGCCCTGCCTTTCTCCCGAATGAAGCATTTCACGGTTACAGGCAGGACCCTTACCGAAAGCCGCATCCTGCGATTTCCCGCCTCGCTCTTCCCCGATCTGATTCAGAAAATGCCGGAACTGGCCAAGCGCTTGGTCGGCGTGATGTCCGATCGCATACGCGAAGCCACGCGCCTCGAGCAACAACGGGATCGGCTTGCCGGACTCGGAAAACTCTCCGCCGGCCTGGCCCATGAGTTAAACAATCCCGCCTCTGCCGCGAAACGTGCAGCGGCGCAGTTGCGAGATACCCTGAAGCGCATCAAAGACGCGAGCCATGAGCTCGGCCGCCGTGAGCTGACCCCCGCGCAAAAGTCAGAAATTGAGAAGCTTGAGTCCTCGTTCACGCAGCGGAATGAGCCACCACCCGATGCCCTGACAATCAGCGACCTGGAAGATCAGATCGATTCTTTGCTGCGGAGCCACGGCCAGAGCGATCTGTGGCAACTGGCGGCCGAGTTGGCCCAGAGGGGTATCCAGCCCGCGGCGCTCGATTCGCTCTTCGAGAACCTCGATGCGGGTACGGCGCGCGCGGCCCTGGTTCGAATCGCCGCGTCCGTGGAGATCTCCAGCCTGTTGAATGAAATCGAGAGCAGCACTTCGCGAATTTCTGACCTGGTCCGCGCCATCAAGGAATACACGTTCATGGACCAGTCGCCCATACAGAACGTCGATATTGTGAAGAGCCTGGAAACGACTTTGACCATCCTGAACCACAAACTCAAACACGGAGTTACGGTGCAGCGCGAGTACCAGCCGGTCCCGCTGCTGGTGGACTCATTTGGAAGCGAGCTCAATCAGGTGTGGACCAATCTCATCGACAACGCCATTGACGCCATGAATGGGAACGGCGAACTGCGAGTTCGCACCTATCGTGACAATGGATGTGTTGTGGTTGAAATTGGCGATAACGGTCCCGGCATCTCGCCGGAAGTGAGATCCCATATCTTTGAGCCCTTTTTCACAACCAAAGCTGTGGGTGAAGGTACGGGACTGGGCCTGGATACGGTCCAGCGGATCGTGAAGAAACACCGGGGCAACATTCAGGTCAACTCGAAACCGGGTGATACGCGTTTTCAGGTATGGCTTCCGTTGGCGGCTGACCGGCTTAATTGATCGGTGCGCTCCAGCCCCTCGTGGCCCTCTCCATCAGGATTCATAAACCCATTTGCCGTCGGTCATCGTGCGTTCCACAGCGATCTTGTTGAGTTCCGCCGGGTCTACTTTAAAAGGATCTTGCGCCAGAACCACCAGGTCCGCCAGCTTTCCCGGCTCGATTGCGCCTTTCAATCGCTCCTCGAAACTGGCATAAGCGCCGTTCACTGTCCCGCATCGGAGCGCCTCGGCGAGGGTGATTTTCTGATTCGGCCCCCACACCTCCTGCTTCATGTCAGTGCGCGTCACCTGTGAGCGCAACCACATCATGGGATCGGACGGGCTGGCGGTGTAGTCGGAAGAATCCGTTGGACGGAGACCATGATCAAGGAAGTCGCGCATGGGAAACATCTGCCGAGTGCGCTCTTCGCCGTAAAAGTGCATCACATCGCCGTGAAAGTACACGTATCCGGAGAAGGGAACAGGGATCACGTTCAAGGCCTTCATGCGTCGCAATAGCGATTCATTCAATAGCGTGCAGTGCTCGATGCGGAAACGCGGATCCGCCTTGGGCATCTCCCGATGAATTTGCTCGTAAACACCGAGTACCTCGTCGATAGCCAGGTCGCCGTTGGCGTGCGTGCCCAGTTGCCATCCGGCAGCATGGGCTTTACGCCCGTGTTCATAAAGTTCTTCCCTCGTGCCCACTTTCAATCCGCGATAATCGCCCATTCCGATGTACGGTTGTGAGAGCCAGGCAGTACGCTCGGAAATTGAGCCATCGGCAAACTGCTTTACGGCGCCGATTCGTACCCACTCGTTGCCAAAGCCGGTGTGCACCCCGGCAGCCATCATCTTGTCGAGTTCCGTCACCATGACGTGGGCATAGACGCGCATCCGCAACTCGCCGGCATCGCGCGCATCCTGGTAGCCTTGCACGATTGCTGGAGTACTCATCGCGTCCGTGGCTGAGGTCACACCCTTGCTGGTGAAGAGCTTGGAGATCAGCTTCGCGCCTTCGCGATAATCATCCCGCGTGGGAGTGAAGGCAATCAGCTGAAAGAAACGGTCAGCCGCCTTGTCGCCGATATGCCCGGTCAGATGACCGGATGCGTCATGCTCAAAGCGTCCTCCCGGCGGATCGGCCGTTTTTTCATCCACTCCGGCTAGCCGCAATGCCGCCGAATTGACGAAGATTGTGTGCCCACCGCGATGGCGCACCAGTACTGGATGGTCTGGAACCGCCGCATCGAGATCCTGGCGCGAAAGCGGGCGGGGAGTTTTGCCATCGTCGTAGAGGAAGCCGAGCACCCAACTGCCAGGCGTCGTTTTCTGTGCACGCTCGCGCAACGCCGATTGTATTAGCTCAATCGAATCCATGTCGCAGGCCACCATGCGCAGATGAGCTACGCCAGACTCGCAAGGATGCGCATGGGCATCGTTGAAACCGGGAACAACGGTTTTGCCGCCCAGATCAATCTTGCGGCTCACACCTGCGGCGAGGCCCAGCACTTCATCGTTTGCGCCAACCGCCAGGAACCGACCGCCGGTGATTGCAACCGCTTCGGCACGCGGCATGCCGTCGTTCGCTGTCCAAACATTGCCGTTATACAAAATGAGTTCTGGCTCCAGCCGGGCCAGTGGAAGAAAGGCAAAGGCGCCGAGGCCTGCCAGGAAGGTCCGTCTCGAGATTTCAACGCCCAAGCCGCACGCAACAGATTTGTTCGTCCCAGTGGACACGAAGTCCTCCATTCCGAGATCACGACCGGCTGGAAATCAGCTCTTGAGGGCACGAAACTGCCGCCAGAACAGAATTCGCAATCCAGATCGCCCGAAACGCTTGCGCAATATCGCACAGGCGCTGCCGCTTAGTCCAATTTGATTCCCAGAGGGATCGTAAACGAGAAGTTTTGCAGAAAGTGCTGATTGACCTGCCTCCGGTCAAACCGTAATATTTCGCTCCGAATATGGGCAGGTGCCTGGTGTTAGCTACTGCGGCTCGACCCCAGAAGACAAGGAAGATTCGCTCTCAATCTGGCTTTTTGTACTCTCATTCATGCTTGCTCGCAATCCGTAATCGGTGATTTGAAACAAAGGCCAAATGCTCAAACTTCCGGATCAGTTGAACGCCGCCATCTATTTCATCGACAGAAACGTCTCGGAGGGACGAGGGCAGAATATCGCGATTGAGTGCGGTGAGCAGCGGGTTACTTACTCGCAACTGCTGGAGAACACCAGCCGGCTGGGGAATGCCCTTCGCGATCTGGGCGTGCGCCCGGAAGAACGCGTCTGTCTGGTACTTAACGACTCGCCGGAGTTTTTGTATTCATTTTTTGGCGCCATCAAAATCGGCGCCGTGCCCGTTCCTGTCAACACGCTGCTGCGCCCGCACGAATACGAATACATTCTCAAGGATATGCGAGCCGGCGTCCTGATCGTTTCCCAGGAATTGCTCGAGCCTGTGCGACAGGCGAGGGAGACCCAGCCAAATGTAACCTGCATCGCGGTCGGAGCTGACCAGCCTGGCTGCCTGACCTTCGATGAACTATTGCAAAGCGCATCACCCGAACTGACCGCATACCCAACCTGCAAAGATGACACCGCCTTTTGGTTGTACTCCTCTGGCAGCACCGGATGGCCGAAAGGCTGTGTGCACCTGCACCACGATATGCTGCTGCCCACCGAGTATTACGCCAAGGCTATTCTGGGTATCAGCCAAAAAGACCGCTGTTACAGCGTCGCGAAATTGTTTTTCGCCTACGGCCTCGGAAACGCCGCCTATTTTCCACTCTCGGTCGGGGCCACCACGATCCTATCGCCTGCCCGCGCGACCCCTGAGCGCGTGTACTCCGACATCGAACGCTTCCGTCCTACTCTCTTTTATTCGGTTCCCAGCAACTATGCCGCATTGTTGGCTCATACCAGAATGGGGCGCGATTTCGATCTATCCAGTATCCGCCATGCCATTTCAGCAGGTGAGTCATTGCCGCCGGCCCTCTTCCAGCGCTTCCAAGACCGTTTCGGAATTGAGATCCTGGACGCGCTCGGTTCCACCGAAATGCTTCACATGGTGATTTCCAATCGCCCGGGTGAGGTGAAACCGGGGGCGAGCGGCAAGATAATTCCGGGCTATGAAGCCCGCATCGTCGACGAAAACGAACGGGACGTTCCGCGCGGCGAGATCGGAACTCTTTTGATCAATTGCGATGCAACCTGTGCCGGCTACTGGAATCAACACGAAAAGACCAAGGACATGTTTCGTGGACAGTGGTTTTGCACGGGAGACAAGTACTACCAGGATGAAGACGGCTATTTCTGGTACGCCGGACGTGCCGACGATCTCTTCAAGGTAAATGGCCGCTGGCTCAGTCCAACGGAAGTTGAAGCCGTTCTGATTTCGCACCCCCTCGTGGGCGAAGCCGCCGTCATTCCACGGGAGGATGGCGACGGCTTGCTGAAGCCGGCAGCTTACGTCGCGCTAAGCTCCGAACGTGCTCCCACTCCCGAGCTGGTTACGGAATTACAGAAATGGGTTGCCGAGAAATTGAGCTGGCACAAAAGTCCGCGTTGGATCGAATTCCTCGATGAGCTTCCTAAAACAGCGACCGGCAAGTTGCAACGCTTCAAGCTGCGCGAGCTGCAACAGGCAGCCATCCAACAGAAAGGTAGCCAGAAGTAGCCGCACCCAACGGGTATGCTTTTCGGATCGCGCCAAAGCCCCTTAAAGCAGAACCGCGCCTGAAAACTCTAACTTTGTCGGAGCGATCGCTGGTGCCGGGAGGGGGAGTTGAACCCCCACGAGGGGTGAACCTCGGCGGATTTTGAGTCCGCTGCGTCTGCCAGTTCCGCCATCCCGGCTGAGGGCTTTCAGAAAGGCACTTCAAGGGTAATG
>DASUWH010000078.1:0-40573 GCA_036378535.1 Terriglobales bacterium
GCTATCCGCCACCTGGGCCGCCGTGCAATACCCCGCCGACGCGCAAAGCGAAATTGAATTGATGAAACAATTGACCAACCGTCTCGATGAAGCCAAGGCGCAGGCTGCTCGCGGGTAGCATCGGTTTGCTTGCGATACTGGCAAAGGCGAAAAGAAGAGGCTTTCGAGGCAAAACAAAACCGGCGGCCGCAGCCGCCGGTGCCCTCAAATAACTTGAACTATTGCTGGTCGTCTCGCCGTTTCAGGGTCGGACGATCGTCATCATTCTTCGTATCTTTTCCGCTCTTGTCGGCAGCTGAGGTGCGCCGCAAGCTGGGTTTTCCGCTGTCCTTCTCATCGATAATCTTGCGGCGATTCTCCAGTCTCGCCAGCCGCGACTTCACGTCGTCAAACTCGGAAGTTGTGACCACGTATTGCGCGCGCGCCGGGAGAATCTTGGCAATTTCTTCCTGTGATTTCTGAATGCGGTCAGGAGTTTGCGGGTGCGTCGAAAAAGCCTTGGCCAGCGTTCCCGGTTTCTTCTTTTCCTGTGCCTGAATCTTCTCAAAGAAGGCGATAAAGGCATTAGGATCGTAGCCGGATTTGTACATGTACTGCAGGCCCAGGTAGTCGGCCTCCGCCTCGAACCCACGCTGGAAGCTCAGGAATGTCATGGGCAGTGCCAAGCCGGCCGCTTCATAGGCTGCATACCCTATACCGCCGCCTACAAAGATCAGGGGAATGGTGCCGATGCTCGCCCAATTGGCACGAGTCATCTGCCGGGTAGCGTGCCGGGCAGCCACGTGCGCGATTTCGTGCGCCATCACGCCTGCCAGTTCCGCTTCCTCGTCGGCTGCCAGAATCAGGCCGGAATTGACGTAGAAGAATCCACCCGGCAAGGCGAATGCGTTGATGTCATCCGAGTCGATCACCTTGATGGTGAATGGCACTTGGGCGTCGGAATTGCGCACCAGGTTCTGCCCGATCCGGTTCACGTACTCGTTCACCACCGGATCAGCGACCATCTTGGAACTGGACTCGACCATCTGGGCATACTGCTTGCCCATTCGGATCTCGCTCTCGACCGAGTACCAGTCGCCGATTCCACGGCCGCCCATCTTGCGATTTCCGATGGCATTGACGTCGTTCTTCCCCCCGTCATGCTTGATCTTGCTGTCGTCCTGCTGCTGGACCGGCTGAGGCTGGTCCGCCGGCGGTTGGGTCGTGCTGGACGGCGTACTCTGATCCGGAGGTATCGTCGGAGGAGTCGTTTGCGGCGGGGTCGGACTGGTCTGCGGAGGGGCCGAAGTCTGAGGATTGGGCGAGGTTGGGTTTTGCGCCAGCATGGCTGGCACTCCGTAGCTGCCCATAACCAGGGCCATGACCCAGGCAATTCGACGTAACTTCATAGAGGTTCTCCCGGCGGGGTGCGCACCCGAAGCAGATCTCATTATAAGCCTGCCCAGACACTCTTCCCTAAGGAATTAGACGCAGGTTGGAAGCGGAAAGATACCTGTAGAAATAACAGATTATCCGGCCAGCGGGGTGGAAGGACGGCCCTTTTTAACCGCGTTCAGCTTTGACAAAATAGAGCTTTTTAGCCCCGCCTAGAACGACCCAGGTCCAGACGGTTGGACCGGCTGAGGTGCCGTTTTAGGCGTACTCAGATAACCAGTTACCTTGTTCTTGTCCACAGTCCAGACAACCAGTTCATAGAGCATGTGGTCGCGTCCGGTGTAGAACTGAATGGGTTCGTTGGCCGTGCGATCTTTCTTCTCAATGGTCCGGTCATCGGCCATCACGTTCATCGTGAACTTGCCGCGCTTGGCGTCGGTTTTCTTGAGCTGCAAGCTCACGGTGGAAACCGGAGTCGGCGACTTGCTTTTCTGCAGCGTGAATTCGAAGTAATTGCGGTCTCCCTTGTGCTTCAAAACCTCCAGATCGCCGCGCGTGTTGGCAATCAGCCCGCTCATCACACCCATGTCCCCGCGCATGCTTTCCAGCCGAGCCTTGGTCGCTTCCAATTCAGTTTTCGTGGAGGCCACGTCGGTTTTGACGCCGCCCACCTCGGTGGACACGGCACTTACCTGTCCGGTGACCTTGCTGATTTCCGCCTCCTGCTCCTTAGCCAGGCGCGACTCGGCGGCCTTCTGCTGGGAGCGCAGCTCCGAGGTTTTTTCCGCCAGTTGTCTCTTGGTTAAGCCCACTTCGCTGGCGATGGCATCGGCGTTGGCCTCCGCGTCGGCGATATGTTTCTGCAGCACCGCCATTTGAACGGCGTTCGCGGTCTGCGATTTCTCGAGTTTCTGCAGACGGCCCTGATAACTAAAAATGACGTAGGCCGATCCGGCCACATAGAGTAATGCCACTACCAGCAGAATCCACTTGCCCGCATTGCTCTGATGCTGGGGAACTTCGTAAAGCGGTGCTTCCGCCGCGCCTTCTTCTGGCATGAACCCTCCGCGAAACCTTCAGGCTGCTTTTCAGCATTGTTCAGCAACTCGCAAGCAGTGTCAATTCTGGAATGAGTTACCAACGATCATCGCTGACCAGTCAGGTAACCGGCAGCACCGGCGATTACCATCTTTGTACAATGCCAGAGTGAAGACCTGGGACGTGATCATCGTGGGCGCCGGAATCATCGGCCTTTGCCTTGCCCGCGAATTGCGGAAGCGTTCGGCCTCCGTGCTGGTGATCGACCGTGGCCTTCCCGGCCGTGAAGCGTCCCATGCGGCTGCCGGCATGCTCGCGGCCACGCCGGGAGAGATGCCCCAGCCCCTTCTGCCCTTCGCCTCGACCAGCCTCCAACTCTATCCCGAGTTTGTTCGCGAACTGCAGGATGAATCCGGCATCGACCCCGATTTCCGCGATGAAGGCGCGCTCGTGTTTAGCGATTCTCCTCACCCAGGCTCTTCAGTTTTGAGTCCACAGCAGATATTGGAACTGGAACCCAGTGTTGTGGATCGAGGCCGCAAGGCAGCTCTTCTGCCCGAAGCCAGCGTCGATCCCCGCGCTCTGGTCAGCGCGGCCTTACAGGCATGTAAACATCGCGGCGTGGATACTTCCTTTGGCGATGCCGCGACGTCAATCCACCTCGCCCACGATCACGTTGTCGGGGTCATCACTGCAAAGAGCCATTTCGCGGCGCCCCTCGTGGTTAACTGTGCGGGCGCTTGGGCAGGCCAGTTCCCGCCATGCGCTTTCCCGACGCGTCCGGTTAAAGGCCAAATGCTTTGTGTGGCCCTACCGACTCGCAATCTGGTTCGGCATGTAATCCGCACGCCGGAGGTCTATCTGGTGCCGCGCAGCGATGGCCGCCTTCTGATCGGGGCAACGCTGGAGGAAGCCGGCTACGACAAGCGGGTCGATCCCGACACCATCCAGCGGCTGCATCGAGCGGCCCTGGCCCTCGTACCCGCACTGGCAGACGCCCGCATCCTGGAGGACTGGGCCGGCCTTCGCCCGGGAACTCCCGATGCCTTACCGATTCTGGGTCCCACGTCCATACCGGGGTACTTTGTGGCGACAGGCCATTTTCGGGACGGTATCCTGCTGACCCCAGTCACCGCACGTGCCATGGCGCAAGTCATTAACAACGAACCCTGCGCATATAGCCTGAAGCCTTTTTCGCCGCTAAGATTCCAGAACTAGAGCACTGGTGTGCTGTTCCGTAAGTTCGCTGCATAATCTGTCATCCCGACCGAAGCGAAGCGGAGTGGAGGGACCTTGTGTTCCAGCGCTCTTCACCAGTGCACGAACCAATTAATATGGTCCTTATTTCCACTACACTCGAGCAGAGGAAAACCCTTGGCCGCCGGTTCAATTCGACGAACACCCTGTGGGACGGTCCCCTGAGCCTGAGACCCCCTTGCCACAACTGCTATACTTACCCACGGCAAGCGGGAGTAGTTCAGCGGTAGAACGCCAGCTTCCCAAGTTGAGCCGGTTTGCGGGCGTTAGCCCGCAGGCGAAATCCCGAGCGAAAGCGAGGGACCTGCAGTAGTTGGATAGCATGATTTGAGCGGGAGTAGTTCAGCGGTAGAACGCCAGCTTCCCAAGCTGGATGTCGCCGGTTCGATCCCGGTCTCCCGCTCCAGCAGTTTTCTTAGCTGTTATCCTGACCAAAGTAATCGCCGTAACGCTGATTTTGGGACGGATAGTGATACATTCTTAGGGAATTTTCGTCTATTCGGCATCTAATTAATTTCGCTGCTTGATGGCTAACCGTAACGCGCGATCGACGACGTGCAAGAGGCTCCTGGCATTGGGCGCATCCCTCTGCATCGGTGTTCTCTTGATGGCGACCCTCGCGCAGGCGCTGGACTCGTGTGAGTTCGCGCCGCTGCGTACAACGCATCACTTCTGTGCAGATTATTCGGCTCAATCGGCTCCGAATACTTGTTTGATCTGCGCCTCCGCACACACTCCGTCGCTGGCATCGCCCGCGTCCGCAGTGCTGTCGCCGGTTCGAATGACCGGCGTTTGCCGCGCCCCAAGGCAATCCTCCTATTCTGCCCAGCAGATATTCGCACTCTACGTGCGGCCACCTCCTGTCCTCTAAAAACTCTCCGTTTTGCTGGTTGTTGCGGGATAGCCGCTCTTGCGCGGCACTACTCTCGTTGAGCAGTCCCAATCAACAGTGAACTCCTGGACAGCAGTTAGTATCGGGCCCGCAGTTATCGCATGAAGCGAGAACCGGTGGGTATTCACATTTTGAAAGAAATATGCGGCAGCAGAAATACGCTGTAACCAGCGTCTTGATTTTGTTTGCGCTCGCAGGTGCGGCGAGCGCTCAGGCACCCGTGCACATCACGCTGGACCAAGCCATTGACTTGGCCATCACTCACAATCATGCGTTGAAAGCTACGCAAACCCAGATCCAGCAGGGCCAGGCGCAAGAGGTGACCGCGGGACTCAGGCCCAATCCCACACTTACCTGGGACGCCCTTTTCGTACCCATTGAACCGCAGAACTTCAACTCCGCTACTCTGCTGAACACCACCGAGTTCGACGTGAACGTCAGTTACCTGTTTGAACGCGGCGGAAAACGCCGGCGCCGCATCGAGGCTGCCCGTGACCTCACCGCTCAGACTCGCTATCAGGTCTCCGACGCCGAGCGTACGCTGATGTTCAACACCGCCCAGCAATTTATTACCGTGCAACTGGCCGAGTCGAACCTCGATCTCGCCAACCAGGATCTGGCCAGCTTCCAGCAAACGGTGGACATTGCCAAAGAGCAATACAAAGCCGGAGCGATCAGCGAAGCCGACCTGCTGAAGATCACGGTTCAGTTACTGCAATTTCAGACCGACGTAGCCAGCGCCAGGGTGGCGAAGATCCAAGCCCTCGCCAGTCTCCGTCAATTCCTGGGTTACGACGCTGTTCCCGCCAACTACGACGTCGAAGGTGACTTGACCTATCAGCCGGTTCGGCTCAATCAGGACGACCTGCTGTTGCGAGCTCTGAAGAATCGTCCCGACCTTCTGGCCGCCCGCCAAGGTGTTCGCGCCGCGGAAAGCCAGTATGCGCTCGCTCGAGCCAACGGAAAAGTGGACCTGACCGGTGGCCTGACCTACAGCCACCTCTCCGACCAGAACACCATGGGCATCACCTTCAGCATTCCGCTGCCGGTTTTTGACCGTAATCAAGGTGAGATCGCGCGCACGCACTTTGCCATGACAGCGGCTCAGGAAACGGCTTACGCGGCCAGCGACACCGTGCTCACCGACGTTAACTCGGCATATCAGGCCTTCAGCGGTAACCAGGAGGTCGTGAACCTTTACGTAGGCGGGTACTTGAAGCAATCGCAGGATTCCCGCGACATCAGTGAGTACGCGTACCGGCGCGGCGCAGCCAGCCTGCTGGATTACCTCGACGCCGAGCGCAGCTACCGCGCCACACAACTCGCTTACCGCCAGGCGCTGGCAGCTTATTTGACAGCGGTCGAACAGCTCAAAGAAGCGGTAGGAAGCAGGACGCTACCATGATCAACACGCAAAACCGCAACCCTGTCATCCCGAACAAGGGCGCAAGCCCGAGTCGAGACCCTGCCCTGAGCTTGCCGAAGGGGGCCTTGCGCCTGCTATGGGTCGCCGTGGTCGCCGCTCTACCGCTGCTCACCCTGGGCTGTGCTGACCCTAAGACTTCCGCCGGTGATCCCGGCATCTCCGGTCCCGCCAGCGGCGCCGAAAAAGCTGCGCTGTTCTCCATTCCCGCCGACCAGATGTCGCATATTCAGATTGTGACAGTCGAGCCGTCGACTTTGACGCGCAGCTTGCGCTTGACCGGCGCCGTCGCCTACAACGGTTTCGCCACCACTCCGGTCATTACACAAGTCAGCGGTCCGGTAAGCCGCATCGTAGTCTCGCCCGGAGAGAACGTGCATGCCGGCCAACCCCTGCTCTACGTGGCCAGTCCCGACTTTTCGCAACTACGCGCCACTTATTTGAAAGCCAACGATGCCTTCAAACTGGCCGACCGCGAATACGCGCGCGCCAAAGATCTTTACGACCATCATGCGATTGCAGAAAAAGATCTGATCGCCGCGGAGTCAGTTCGCAACCAGGCAGAAGCCGATCTACAGGCCAGTCAGCAGGCCCTGCACGTGCTTGGTTTCAAGAGTCCCGACCAGGCTCTCCAAACCCGAAGCTCGCCTGAATTGCCCGTCCTGGCGCCCATCGCCGGAGAGGTGGTTGAGCGCCTCGTCGCTCCCGGCCAGTTGCTGCAGGCCGGCGCTACCCAGACATTCACGATTTCAAATATGAGCACCGTCTGGGTGCAAGCCAATGTCTATCAGCAGGACCTGCCCTTCGTGCGCATCGGCGATCCGGTCGAGATCTCGACTGACTCGTATCCGGGAACGATCTTCCACGGAAAAATCTCTTATGTGGCCGCGGCGCTTGACCCCGCGACGCGCACCTTGCAGGCCCGCATTGATGTGAAGAATCCCGGGGAAAAGCTGAAGAACAATATGTACGTCGTCGCTCAGGTACAGGCGGGGACGATCAAGAATGCGATCACGGTTCCGAATGCCGCTGTCCTTCGCGACGCGGAGAATGAGCCGTTTGTTTATATCGTTGCCGGCCAAAATCAGTTTGCGCGCCGGGGCGTAACCCTGGGCCAGACGACCGAACAGAACACCGAGATCAGCAATGGGCTGGTCCCAGGCGATCGCGTTGCCGCCAACGGAAGCCTGTTCCTGCAATTCGCCAATTCACTTCAACGATGACACTGAGCTCCCATCAACGACTGAGCCCCGCGCTGTCTTGCCGACGATCTGAGGCCCGCGCATGATCCACCGCGTCGTGCAGGCGGCCCTACGCCAGCGCTTCCTCGTGTTGATGTTTGTCGCCGCGATCGCGGCCTGGGGCGCCATCTCCTTCCAACGCATGCCGGTGGACGCCTATCCCGATCTCTCTCCCCCCATGGTCGAGTTGATCACGCAGTGGCCCGGTCACGCCGCCGAAGAGATGGAGCGCCTGGTCACGCTCCCCCTCGAAGTGGAAATGAATGGCGTGCCCCATCTGGTGGTGATGCGCTCCATCACGCTCTATGGCCTCTCTGACATTCGCTTGACCTTTGAGGAGAACACCGACGACTACTTTGCCCGCCAGGTCGTCTTTGAGCGCCTGGGGAGCGCCACCCTTCCGAGCGGCGTCACTCCCAGCATGGCCCCTCTGTTCAGCCCCAGCGGGCTGGTCTATCGCTACGTAATCGACAGTCCCGATCGAACCCCACAGGAACTTAGAACTATTGAAGATTGGGTGGTGGAACGAGCTTACCGATCGGTACCCGGCGTCGCCGACGACTCCGGCTTCGGTGGCACCGTCATGCAGTACCAGGTGCTGCTCGATCCGGCCCGCATTTATGGCTATCACCTCACCGTACCGCAAGTGCTTACGGCTTTGACCAATAACAACGCCAACACCGGCGGCGGATTCTATTCCCAGGGCGGCCAGTTCTATTATGTCCGCGGCGTTGGCCTGGTCCGCGACACCAGGGACATTGCCAACATCGTGGTGGGCAGCAATAAGGGAACGCCGATCCGAGTTGGCGATGTCGGGCAAGTCGTGATCGGCAATGCGCCCCGCCTCGGCGAGTTCGGCTTCCAGAAAACCAATGATGCGGTCGAAGGCGTCATTCTCATGCGCCGTGGCGAGCAGGCCCAGCAGGTGCTGAAAGGGGTCGAAGCCAAAACCGAGCAGCTGAATAAATTGATCCTGCCGAAGGACGTGAAAATCCTTCCCTTCTACGACCGCAGCGACCTGGTTGAGCTCACGACGCGCACCGTGGAAGACAATCTTTTGCGGGGCATGATCCTGGTCTTTATCGTGCTCATCTTTTTCCTGGTCAGCATCCGCGCCGCGGTTATCGTAGCGTTAACGATTCCCCTGGCCCTGCTCTTCAGCTTCATCCTGCTACACGCGCAGAACCTCTCTGCCAACCTGCTTTCGATCGGTGCTATCGACTTCGGAATCATCATCGACGGCACCGTCGTGATGATGGAGAACATTTATCGCGAATTGGCCGACCGCTCCGGCCAGGAATACAACCTGCAGGAAGTCATTCTGCACGCGGCACGCGACGTCGATCGCCCCATCTTCTACTCGGTTGCGGTAATCATTGCCGGATACTTGCCCATTTACGCCCTGAGTGGCCCCTCGGGAAAGCTGTTTCATCCCATGGCCGACACGATGTCGTTTGCGCTCCTTGGGGCACTGATCCTCACGCTCACCTTGGTTCCGGTGCTCGCTTCCTACTGGTTCAAGAGCGGCGTCAAAGAAAAAGTTAACCGCCCCTTCGAAGCTGTGAAGGACTGGTACGGCAAGAAGCTCGCGTGGTGCCTGGATCGCCCTTGGCTCACCATGGCGGCGGCGGCGGTCATTTTTGGTCTGACTCTGATCCTGGTCCCGTTCATCGGCGGCGAATTCATGCCGCATCTCGACGAAGGAGCGCTCTGGGTTCGCGCAACCATGCCTTACACGATCTCGTGGGAGGAAGCCTCGAAAATCGCTCCCCAGATTCGCGACATCCTGATGTCCTACCCACAGGTGACCATTGTAGGTTCTGAACTGGGACGCCCCGATGACGGCACCGATCCCACTGGATTTTTCAACTGCGAGTTTTACGTGGGCCTGAAACCCTATAGCGACAAATCGTGGCACGGCGATATCGATAACAAAGAAAAACTCATCGCAGCGGTCAACCGCCGTCTGACCACATTTCCTGGAATTATCTTCAACTACACCCAACCCGCGGAAGACGCAGTGGACGAAGCGCTCACTGGCTTGAAGAGCTCTCTGGCGGTAAAGGTCTATGGACCCGATTTAAACGTCCTGCAGGACAAGGCGCTGCATATCAAGAAAATTCTCGAAGGAGTCCCCGGTTTCACCGAGCTGACCGTGGTCCGCGAACTGGGCCAACCGACACTCGTAATCGATGCCGACCGCGAAAAAATCGCCCGCTATGGCATTAATGTGTCCGACGTGGAAGCCGTCGTTCAAGCTGCCGTCGGTGGCCAGGCTGCCACGCAAGTTATCCAGGGGGAAAAGCTGTTTGACTTGGTTGTCCGCATGCAGCCGCAGTTCCGCAGCACTCCCGACCAGATTGGCAATCTCCTGGTCGGGGCTCCCGATGGCGAACAAATTCCGTTAAAGGAATTGGCCACCATCAAAGAAGGCAATGGCGCGTCCTTCATTTACCGCGAGAGCAACTCGCGCTATATCGGTGTGCAATACAGCATTGAAGGTCGCGATCTGGAGCGGGCCGTTCGCGATGGCCAGGCAGCCGTCAACAAATCCGTTCATTTATCGGAGGGTTATTGGATGGATTGGGGCGGCGAGTACAGCCTGTTCCTGGAAGCCAAACAGCAATTGTCGATCATTGGTCCGCTGGCGGTGCTGCTGATCTTCATGATCCTGTTCGCGCTGTACGGTAATTTCAAGTTCCCGGTCACCATCGCCATCGGCGTGATCATGACCGAACCGGTAGGCGCCCTGATCGCCCTCAAGCTCACGCATACGCCGTTCAGCGTTTCCTCGGTGTTGGGATTACTGGCGTTGCTCGGCGTATCCGTCGAGACCGCCGTTATTCTTGTTTCCTATATCAACAAGCTCCGCTTGGAAGGCAAGGACATCCGCTCCGCCACCTACGAGGCTTCCCTGCTGCGGTTGCGGCCCATCATGATGACGGCTCTGGTGGCATGCTTAGGACTGTTGCCGGCCGCTCTTTCGACCGGCATTGGCTCCTCGACACAGAAACCCTTCGCCATCGTCATCGTCGCCGGCCTGATTTCCCGCTTATTCCTGGGTTTCTTCGTGAATCCCGTGCTCTACGAGATGGTGGCCAAAGAGGGGGACGTTCTTCAGGTGTAAAGGCAATCTGGAACCCGGGCCAGCACGGATCAGATCCTTGAACAACCGTGCAAATCCGTGGCCTTCTCAGGGCAGATCGTGAAATTCCGAAACCGGTCGCGCGGCCTGTCCCCGGCGGAGTACTCGAACCCCGCTGCCATCTGCAAGTAAGGCAGCATCGGCGTAATCAACAAACAAACCGTGCTCGGCAATTCCCGGAGTTGCTTCCAGCTCGCAGGCCAGAGCACGTGGATCTTCGATCTCGCCGAAATGGCAGTCGACGATGTAATTTTGCTGATCCGTCAGATAGGGTTGCCGCGGCTGCCCGGGCGACATTCGCTGAACCGGCTTGCTCCCGAGTTCTTCCAGTTCATCCAGCACCCACGGAAGGCTGAATGGAATCACCTCAATCGGCAGCGGAAACGCTCCCAGCCGAGGCACAAGCTTTGACGAATCCGCTATCACGACAAAATACTTGCAGGCACGCTCGACGACTTTTTCCCGGAGCAGCGCTCCCCCACCGCCCTTAATCAATTCCAACTCAGGGCCAATCTCGTCCGCGCCGTCCACGCCCAAATCGAGCTTCAGTCCACGTCTGGGCTCAATGAGCGGAATTCCACATTCCTGCGCCAGCCGTTCGCTGTCTTTCGATGTAGCAATTCCCTCCACCCGCAGGGCCCCGCTGCGGACTTGCTCGCCCAGCAGCCGGATAAAGCAATGCGAAGTCGACCCGCTCCCCAACCCGAGCCGCATCCCACTGCGCACAAACCGCAGCGCAGCCCGCGCCGCAGCCTGCTTCTGTTCGGCCAATTGATCTTTGGATTTAGAAACCGTCATGAGGCGAGCCCTTCGTGCATCTTCGTGTCCTGCTGCGGTGAACCAACTTTTTACCACAAAGGACACGAACGATCACAAAGGTCCAGGGAAAACTCTGATTACGTTCATTTCTGTCATCCCGAGCGAGGGCGTGAGCCCGAGTCGGAGGGACCTTGTGTTTGTATTAGCCCGCTTAATCAGAGTTTCCCTGGCAGGCCGCTGAAAAAAGAACCCGATTAGTAAAATGGGGAAAACCACGAGTTTACTAGCCTGCCCTGAGCGAATTCGAAGGGTGCCGCTAAGCCGTTGAAAATAGGTCCGCGCTTTAGCGCCTGGGGGGCGGTTTTTGCGGGCGAAGGGACTTTTCCGCAGCCTGCTAGTCTACGAAGCGACCAGCAAGTTTTCGGCAAACTCCCATTCCGAGTCAAGCCATTGCCCCTGGCAGCGAAAGCCCGATGCCATCGCCAACTGCAGGATTTCATGCTGCGAATACTTGTGGCTGCTTTCTGTCCAGATGGTCTCGCCTTCTCTAAACCTGACCGACAATCCCGCGCCGCTAATGGTCACGCTCTGCGCTCGTTTCGACCGCAAATGCATTTCTACGCTGCTGGTCTTCTGATTGAAAATCGCAACATGCTCGAATTGCTGGAGATCAAAATTTGCATCGAGTTCCCGGTTGAGACGGGCAAGTAGATTGAGATTAAACGCTGCGGTGACGCCTAGTGGATCGTCATAAGCCCGGATCAATTGCGGGATCGGCTTTTGCATATCGGTGCCCAACAGCAGGGCATCGCCGGGCCTGAGAATTCGCCGCACTCTCTTCAAAAAATCAATCCCGGCCGGGTGATCGAAATTGCCGATCGTGCTGCCCAGAAACAGCACGAAAAGATGCTCACCCTCTCCACGCCGCGCCGCCACTTCCAGCAGGCCATCGAGATACTCCCGCTCAAAACCTACAATGCTGATGCATTCCAGATCGCCCAGCTCGCGGTGGCACATGGCCAATGCCTTGGCCGAGATTTCAATCGGGCAATAAAACGTTCGCTGGCGGCGCGCCAGGGCTTCCAGAATCCATCGTGTCTTCTTTCCGCTGCCGCTGCCCAACTCCGCAACCACGACTGGACGCGGCAACTGGTTCACGATGTCTTTCGCATGCCGGCGAAGCAAGCGTTCATCCGCCCGTGTAAGTCCATACTCGGGAAGAACGCTGATTACTTCGAACAGTGCCGACCCCACATCGTCGTACAAGTATTTCGACGGCAGTTCCTTTTGCCCGGTACGGACCAGTCCCGCCCGTACCTCCGCGACAAATTCAGAAATCGGCTCAGCGCTTATGGCTTGCGTACGCATAATGCCTCAGTTCTCCACGCAGCGGAATCCCGCGTAAGCGTATTGATAGTGACCTTGGAACCAGTTCCGGAATGAGCGTCGGGCCATGCACGCCGCCGTGCGTACCGAAGCTCCTTTCAGCACATAGTGCTTGCCATCGAAGAAGTCCGCCGAATAGCCCGGATAAAACGGGAAGCGCTCGAATCCTGGGAAAGGTGCGAAAACGGTAGAGGTCCACTCCCATCCATTTCCCACCAGCCCGTCAATTCCAAACGCACTGCGACCCGCGGGAAAATCATTGACCGCGACCGGATTCCAACTCTGAAAATCGAAGTTCCCATGCTTCGCGCTCGGAGTCTGATTTCCCCACGGATACGCCCGTTCGCCGCCCTGCGGTGTACCCACCGCTGCCCGATGCCATTGCGCTTCCGTCGGCAGGCTCTTGCCTTGCCAGCGTGAGTAAGCGCTCGCCTCGGCATGGCTCACGTAAACCGGCCAATCCGGGGGAAGCGGAATTTCGTCAAACATCGTGCGATAGAGCCAACGCTCCCCCTCCTTCTTCCAAAACACTGGCTGATTGACACCGGCCTTGGTTATCCAATTCCAGTCGTCCTCAGACCACAAGGACCGCTCCTGATAGCCGCCCGCCTTCATGAACTCGAGATAATCCCGATTCGTAACTCTGAACCGGTCAATCGCAAACCGGGGAACGCGTACCTCATGACCCTCATATTCGTTGTCCCACCCGAACTGTTCTTCCTTGCCCGAGAGTCCCAAGGTCGCAGTCCCCTCCGGAATTTCAGTAGAGACGTCACTCGCAACGTCTCTGCCGGTATTAGCGGTGACCAGCGCCGGCCTCATTGCCGGTCGCACCTTCCGATCAAGCGGCATCTGGTGAAGCATGTAAGCCAACGTTTCAGCGTGCATCAGCCGGTGCTCGATGGCGACATTCAGCAGAAGAGAAAGGGGAAACTCCCCGTTCTTCGCACCCGAAATCAAGGCCGCCGTTAGCGCGTCATCCAGCGTTCTACGAACCCGCTCAACGTATCTCCGCACTTTCCCCAGCAACGGCCAATCCGGCGGCTGGTCCGAAGGCAATCCTCCGCCAACGGGATCAATCCCAAAGGCAAATAACCGGTCAAACTCAGAATGAAAAGTTGGCAGCCCCAGCGCTCGTTCGCGCAACAGGTTCCAGTCGAACGCTTCCAGATGCCCGATGTAGAAGATAATGCGGTGACGTTCAGGGATGGGCCGATCGTAAAGCGCGTCAGGCCGGATGATGGCGAACAGCTCGTCGCTCCGCATTCGCGCATCATTCAATCGCTGCAGCAGGATAGGCTGCAGTTCCAATCCACTTTGTGCCGCCATGCCGGACCTCCCCCTTACCAAGAGTGCATCGGTCTTTGATTAGCCTGAGTCGCTTTTGGTTACAGAGAAAAGCCGGTTTTTTCTGACAATTTCCGCCACCGGTGCCGGTTCTTACCGGTTACGAAGGGACCCATCCAGTTATTTTGTTATGTGCTGTGTCACAGCCCAATGTTCCGTGTGTCACAGCCCGCCGAAGTCATTGGCGATAAAAAGGAAGCAGCACCTGGAGGTGCCTATGATACGCAGTGCATCCGCCACCTGGACAGGCAGTCCCATCACCGGTGAGGGGCTGATTACCACTACCAGCGGCATCATGAACAAGTCCTTATATTCGTTTGGCTCCAGCACCGGTAATGATCCCTGTACCAGTCCTTCGGAAATGCTGGCCGCAGCGGTCGCCTCCTGCATGGCTTTGATGCTGGTTAACGAACTATCCAAACTGCGCGTCAAGCACGGTGACGTGAAGACCGAATCCACTCTGAAGGTGGAGGAAAAGAAAGGTCATTGGGAGATCACTAGCATCGACCTCAACGTGATCACGACGTTGTCCGACGGTGATGAGGACAAACTCCATCGTGCGATCAAGGTTGCGAAGGGCAAATGCCCGATTTCGCAGGCCCTGAAAGTACCGGTCACGGTGACCGCAAACCTGGCTCCCGAGCACTCGCCGGTTACGGCCTGAAAAGGAATTAGCCGGGACCGGCTCAACTGCTCCGGGCCCAAGCAGGCGTGGTCGCGCGTGTTCTCTCGCGCGCAGGCGCCAATCAGAAGGGATCATGAAACCTAAGCGGAAAGTTAAGAAGCAAAAAGTGCCGGTGTGCACCATTTGCGGCGAACCCGCCACTACCACAGTGGACGGCGAACCCAGCTGCGATAAGCACGTGGCCCTAGTTTACGAAAACCAGGTGGAGGACTATACCAACGAAGAACAGGCCAATAATGCCTGGGTCAAACCGTAATTCCTGAATCTTCCGCTCTGTCATCCCGAGCGAGCCGGAGTCGAGAGCCTGCCCCGAGCGGAGTCGCGGGGGACCTTGTGTTTGTTCCCGAATCCAGTACAGCGCTTTATCTGCCCGCGCGTCTTCGAGCTTTTTCAAACATCGTCGAGTGAAATTCCAGAGTCTCACCGATGTGATCCATAAAATAATCCAGGCTGTGATCGCCTGGGTACAAGTGGAACTCGTGATGAATATGCTCGCTCGTTAACTGCCGGTCGAGCGCTTTGGCCCCGATCTCGAAGTTGTACTGGTCGCTCGTGCCGCAATTGAAATAAATGGCCTGCTCTCGCAGTGCGGCCTCATTCTTTTTCGCCAGCGCCAATGGATCATTCTGTCGCCAGTGCGCGAGGTTAATCGGGTCTCCGAAAACGCTCGCGATCACTCCCCCCAACGGCAGCCCGGACCGGCCGGCCCCGTTCAGTTCCCCCGGCGATTCGGTCATAAGAGCCGCACTCTGCGCGCTCACCGAACCAAAGAACTGCGGATACGCAAAGGCAAATCGCAACGCCCCATATCCGCCCATCGAAACACCGGTGATTCCCCGGTACGCGCGCTCGCGTCGCACCCTGTAATTGCTTTCGATATACGGCATGAACTCATGCAGAAAGAAATCGCTGTAGCGGAACTTACCGTTCGCCGAATTGATATAGAAGCTGCTCTTCCCTTCCGGGGCGACGATCAAAAATTCCCCAATCTTCAATTCTTCCTGCAGATCGTCAATGAGCGTCCATCCGCCAGTGTCGAACAGACTTTTCTCGCTCTCCCCGAGCCCGTGCAGGAAATACAAAATCGGATAGCGTTGATTTTTAGCCGAATCGTAGCTGGCCGGCAGCAGCACACAGTAGCGGATCGGCTCGCCCAGAGTGCGGCTCTTGATAGCGCTGCAATCAATCCGGCTCTGCGCCGCTGCGCCTAATGTTAGAAGGAGTAGAACGGTGAGAAGACGGCCAAACTTCATCATGAAGGACATCATTCGTAGCGCAGCGCCTGCACCGGATCCAGGCGCGCTGCTCGCGCCGCCGGATAGAGACCCGACAATAAACTAACGACCACGGCAAACGCGATTGCCCCTGCCACCAACCACCACGGCGTTGCCCAGACCTGCTCCGGAGGAAAGCTTTGCCTCTTCAAATAAATATTTGTACCGATATTGATCACGCGTCCGATCGTCCAGCCCAGCGCCACTCCGAACACCCCGCCGGCGATGCCCATCACTCCAGCCTCAGCGAAGAAGAGCCGCTTGACATCAATATCACTCGCGCCGATGGCTTTCATAATGCCGATCTCACGACGGCGCTCCAGGATTGCCATAACCAATGTGTTAACGATCCCGATCGAAGCCACGGCCAGGGCGAGACTCCCAAAGATACCCAGGAACAGGTCGAGAATGGCGAAGAACTGCCGCATGCTGCGGGTCGCATCCACAATCGACAGGGTGTTGAAACCCATCTTCTTGATGGTCTCTTCGACTCCCGGCACATCTTTCGCGCTTTTCACTTTCACGCCCACGGTTGCATATTGGGGCGTGCTGCTGAATGCCCGCGTAGTATCGCGAATATTTCCCGGCTGCAGAACATGCAGATCCTGCGCCAGTTGCAATGGCAGAAAGACCCTCGCCCGAAATTGCCCCCGCATGCTCTCAGGATCAAGATCGGTGACCCCCACGATTTTCAATTTGAGCTGGTGAGAAATCACCGAATAGGACGCCTCGGTGCTTTCTGCGTCAGGCGCGCGAGTCTGGCCTGTGGTCGGGCGACTCTCCACCCGCTCGGAATAGCGCATCACGAGTCCCTGCCCCAGCAGCGGCTTGGCGATCTCAGCCACAGGAGTATCATCCTCGCCCATCTTGCGGCTCCTGCCCAGCAGTTCCTCCGCAAAAGATTTCTGCAGGATGACTTCCGGGGCCGTTGCCGCCGAAAAGAACAATCCCTGCATGCTGTCGAACGCGTCGTTGCTGCGCGCCGACATGGGTAGCCCCGAAACCATGGTCAAATGCGGCTTGCCGGCATAGCGAAGCTCGGTGATGAAGCGAATGTCTGGGTAAGCTTCAACCACGTTGGGCAGCTTTTCCATTTTCTGCCGCGCCGGCTCATCCAGCGCCGGCGACTCGGCAGGCGCGGGCCCACTCATCTCCTGTTCGCGGCTGAAGCTGCGCAGATCGCGGCGCGAGGTGACCACGACGGTATCGAACAACCCGGAAGCCTTCAGCCGCCGCGAAGCTAATCTCTGCAGACCGATTCCCAACGCAAGCATGGCCACGAGCGAGGCCACACCTACCGAGATGCCAACCGTGGTGAGCGAATTGCGCAGCAGCGATTCTTTGAGGTTGCGTACCGCCAGTTCGCTGAGATCGGAGATCTTCATCCCCGGCTCTCCTCAACCGCAGCATTGACCTGCTCCCCTACGAGTTTGCCATCGGCCAGGAAAACCATGCGTCCCGCATAGCGCTCCGCCAGCAACCGCTCATGGGTCACCATAACCACAGTCATCCCCAGTGACTCATTGAATTCGCGAATCAGCTCCATGATCTCGGTTCCCGTGTGGCTGTCCAGATTTCCGGTGGGCTCGTCGGCGAGCAGCAACTGCGGCCGGTTGATGAGCGCGCGCGCTAAAGCCGTGCGCTGTTGTTCCCCACCGGAAAGTTCGGCCGGACGGTGCCGCGAACGCCCGCTCAGCCCGACTCGCTGCAAGGCTTCACCGGCGAGCCGTTCACGCTGCCCGCGCTCGACTTCGGCAAAGCGCATCGGCAACTCGACATTTTCGATCACGCTCATGCTGGGAATGAGATTGAAAGATTGAAAAACCATTCCCACGGTACGCAGCCGGTACTGCGCCAGCTCGTTGCGCGACAACTCGGAGATATTTCGTCCCTCGACGCGAATACTTCCATCTGTAGGCCGATCCAGCCCCGCAATCAAGTTGAGCAGCGACGACTTCCCCGAACCCGACGCGCCCAGCAAAGCCACGAAATCGCCCTTGCCGATTTCCAGCGAAATCCCATCCACCGCCCGGATGAGCGTCTCCCCCATGCGGTAGTGCTTGCAAACATTCTCGGCCTGAACGGCAAATGGCATAAACGGCATACTTGTAATTAGTAAACTATGTCATCCCGACCGGAGCGAAGCGGAGTGGAGAGCCTGCCCCGAGCGAAACCGAGGGGGACATTGTGTTTCGGTTGTGTTTCGGTTCATGAAGACCTTATCTCACTTCTCCCCTGATCAATCCCAGCGCATCGGCGGGAGTGAGATCGCCCTTTTTCTTGTCACCGTCGCCTTCGCCAGCCTCGCTCACCGCATCCCCTTCGCCGGGCGCGAGAAATAGATTCGACTCCACCCCATGCTGCCGCGTGTACAGGTCGTAATAACGCCCGCGTAATGCATACAGCTGTTCGTGCGTTCCTCGCTCTACGATCTTTCCCTGCTCCATCACCAGAATCTGATCCGCTCGCCGAATAGTCGAAAGCCGGTGCGCGATCACAAATGTCGTTCGCCCCTGCATCAGGTAAGAAAGCCCGTGCTGAATCATTGCTTCCGACTCGGAATCGAGGCTCGATGTGGCTTCGTCAAGGATGAGAATGCGGGGCTCCGCCAAAATTGCCCTTGCGATTGAGATGCGCTGGCGCTGCCCGCCGGATAGCTTCACGCCGCGCTCACCTACTATCGTGTCATAGCCATCGGCAAAACTTTCCGCAAACTCGTCCACGCGGGCAATCCGGCAGGCGCGCATGATCTGCTCGGTGGTGGCATCAGGCCGCGAAAACGCCACATTTTCTCTGATCGTTCCGTCAAACAGGAAAGACTCCTGTAACACCACGCCGAGTTGCGTGCGATAGGAATCCAGGCGCACAGTGCTCAGGTCAACGGCGTCAACGAGAATTCGGCCTTGTGTAGGAATATAGAAGGAAGAAATCAACCCGATGGTTGTGGATTTACCCGAACCCGAAGAACCTACCAGTGCCGTCACCGTCCCCGGCTCGGTGTTGAAGGAAATATCCTGAAGCACAGTGCGGTTTCCGTCATAGCTGAAGCTTACATTCTCGAAATCGATGTGCCCATAGATCTCCCCCAATGGAACGGTGCGTTTGGGATCACGATCTTCGGCATGCTCGCTCAGAAGCTCGTGCGTGCGCTCCAGCCCCGCAAATGCCTCGGTCAACTGCGTGCCGATGGATACGATTTGCATAATGGGTGCCACCAGAAATCCCAGGAACAGTGTGTAGGTGAAAAAGCCACCGATGGTAAGGGTGCCTGCCATGATCTGGCGCGCGCCCACGTACATGATCACCGCGCCGACAACTCCGAGCAGAAGGCTTGCCGAAAGGCTCATCACCGAGGTCGCCGTCAGAGTGCGCAGCACGTTGTTGAGCAGCCGCGCCACTCCTCCGGCAAATACTTTCTCTTCGCGCTCCTCCGCGTGATAACCCTTGATGACGCGCACGCCGCCCAGCGACTCGGCTAAGCGGCCGGTCACCTCGGCATTGATTTTGCTGCGCTCCCGGAAAATCGGGCGGATGGTCTTCAAGGCTTTCTTTAAAGCCAGGGCAAAGCTCAAGAGAAACGTCGCCGCCAGGACAGTCATCAGAGCACTGATCCGAAACAAGACCACCAGCGCAATCCCAGCCGTTATCAAACCGCCGACCAGATCAACGAGCCCGGTACCGATAAGATTGCGCACCCCTTCCACATCGTTCATGATGCGCGACACGAGCGTGCCCGTCTTGGTCGCATCGTAGAACGTTACTGGCAGCCTTCCGACATGCGCCTGTACCCGCTGTCGCAGTTCTGTGATCAGTCGCTGCGCCGCCTTCGAAAGCAACTGGGTCAAAGCAAACGACGTCACTCCCTGAATCGCTGTAGCGCCCAATACCAATAACACCAGCGACTTAAGTAGCTCTATGTGATGTTTTACGATAACCGTATCGACCAGGTATTTCGTCGAATAGGGCAGCACCAATCCCGCCACCCTATTGATGACCATCAATACAAATCCGACAGCCAGTACAGCGCGCCGCGGCCGGATCAACTCCCAGATGATCGGCAGAATCGTCCTCAATTGCGGCGTCTTTGGCTTGATATCGGGGGTGGACCTAGGGGCAGAACTCATCAATGATTAGACTCTACTCTGAGGGATTTGGGCTCAGAGTTGTTGGCCACACCCAGCGCGAACCACAGCTCTGTCATCCCGACCGGAGCGCAGCGGAGTGGAGAGCCTGCCCCGAGCGAAGCCGAGGGGGACCTTGTGTTTGCCCTCTTCCGAATTCCTGTTTTTCAACTCCTCCTCCATAATGTTCAGGTGACTGCCGCGAGTTCCCCAAGTCAAAGGAAAACGATCCTCTCCACCGAACACCTCACGCGCCTGGTCGAGGGCCGCGCGATCGTCAATGACATCTCGGTCGAGGTGCACGCCGCTGAGGTTCTTGCCGTGGTCGGCCCCAGCGGGGCGGGAAAAAGCTCGTTCCTGCGCCTGTTGAACCGCCTCGACGAACCAACTTCCGGCACTGTATTCGTCGACGGCAGCGATTATCGTCAGATTTCTCCTCGAGATCTGCGCCGCCGCGTGGGCATGGTCACGCAGCGCCCGTTTCTGTTTCCCGGAACCGTGGCCGACAATCTGCGCTTCGGGCCGCGCCAGCGTGGTGAACTGCTCGCCGATTCCCCGGTCGAATCTGTCCTGAGCCGCGTAGGCCTATCCGGTTACGCCTCTCGCGAGATCACCAATCTTTCCGGCGGCGAAGCCCAGCGCGTCTCCCTTGCGCGCGCGCTCGCCAATTCACCCGAAGTTCTTCTCATGGACGAACCCACCTCCGCACTCGACGAAAGCTCAAAGCTGGAAGTCGAGTCTTTGATCCGCGACGTCATTCGCGACAGCCATCTAACCTGCGTGATCGTGACACACGATTTCGCTCAGGCCGCACGCATGGCCGAGTCCGCCCTCGTTCTCGAGGTGGGACGTGCCGTTCGCAACGGCCCTATCCATGAGGTTCTGCATGCTTAAACATCTCTTCACCGGTCAATTGCAATTAGGTTTCGCGCAGGCTGCCGCTGCCGCTTTTCTGGCGTGCCTGGTCATCCTGATAGCCCGCAGGCGGAAGATTCATTTGGAAACTGAAACCGCAATCGCGCTGGTTCGTGGCCTCGCGCAAATCGTGGCCGTTGGTTCGATTCTGATCGTGCTTCTGCGCGGCCCACGCTGGACCGGGGGCTTTTTGCTCGCCGCCATGATCGTCGCTGCCGGCGCGACCTCTGCCAAGCGCGCCCGCGGCATTCCGGGTTCATTCAAAGTTTCGACCTATTCGATCGCCTGCGGCGCGGGCTCGGTGATTGCGATTATGACTTGGCTGGGAGTTATCGACACTCCGATCACCGCTCTCATTCCTGTCGGCAGCATGCTGATTGCGAATGCCATGAACACCAACGGTCTTGCGCTGAACCGCTTTCGTTCCGAAGTCCTGGCCCACGCCGGTGAAATCGAAACCGCGCTCGCGCTCGGCGCTGACCCTCGGCAAAGTGTTTACCCTTACGTGCAATCCTCCTTCGAAGCCAGCCTGATTCCGGCGATCGATTCGTTGCGCTCACTCGGTATCGTGTGGATTCCCGGCCTGATGGCAGGCATGCTGCTCTCGGGCGCACGCCCCGTTTATGCGGCCATCTATCAGTTTGTGGTGCTGGCGATGATCTTCGCCGCCTCTGGACTGACGTCGCTGGTAAGCACGTTGTTGATCCGCACGCACGCCTTCACGCCAGCGGAACAATTAGCACTGAAGCCCGGAATTCAAAAATAACTGCGAACAACATCACATAAGACTTTTGTGGATGCCTTCGTGTCCTTTATGGTAAACCGCCTTGGACGTCTCCTTGACTTGCTATAACATGCCTTCTTCGCCGAGGAGAGTGACTTGACCGAATCCATGAATCGCAGCCGTCGCCGTTTTCTTCAGACCAGCGTAATCGGTGGACTCAGCGCTGCAACCTTACCCGCTCTGGCAGGAGGGCGAGAACTCTCGTCCTACTCCCCTGCCCGGGCTTATCAGTTGCCCGCCTTCGAATTGGATGAAGTCACCATCGTCGATCTCCAGAACGGAATGAAATCCGGTAAATACAGCGCCCGTTCGATCGCCGAAAAATATCTTGCTCGCATCGACGCCATCGACAAGAAGGGCCCTGCTATTAACGCCGTCATCGAGCTTAATCCCGATGCGCTGCAGGTCGCCGATGCGATGGATAAAGAACGCAAGTCCGGCAAGGTGCGCGGGCCGCTGCATGGAATTCCGATTCTCATCAAAGACAACATCGATACCGCCGATAAGATGATGACCACGGCGGGATCGCTCGCGCTGGTCGGATCCAAGCCCCCGATCGACTCCATGGTGGCTCAAAAGCTGCGCAACGCAGGCGCGGTAATTCTTGGGAAAACCAATCTCAGCGAGTGGGCCAACATTCGCTCGAGTCATTCGACCAGCGGCTGGAGTGGCCGCGGCGGCCTGACGAAGAATCCGTATGCCCTCGATCGCAACGCCTGCGGCTCCAGTTCCGGCTCGGGAGCTGCGATTGCCGCGAATTTGTGCGCCGTGGCCATTGGCACGGAAACGGACGGCTCCATTGTGTGTCCTTCTGGCGCGAATTGTCTGGTTGGTATTAAGCCGACCGTGGGCCTGGTGAGCCGCGCCGGCATTATTCCCATCTCCCACAGCCAGGACGGCGCTGGCCCCATGGCCCGCAGCGTTGCCGACGCAGCGACTGTTCTCGGTGCACTCACCGGCGCTGACCCGCGCGATTCCGCCACCAATGCGGCCGGCAACAACGCGCTCAGTGATTACACAAAATTCCTCGACCCCGATGGCCTGCGCGGCGTACGCATCGGCGTAGCGCGAAAATATTTTGGGTTCAGCGAGAATGTCGACGCCCTCATGAACACCGCTCTCGATGCCATGACCCGGGCCGGGGCCACGCTGATCGATCCCGCCGATATTGCTACCTTTGGCAAGTTCGACGATTCCGAGCTGGAAGTCTTCATGTATGAGTTGAAGGCCGATCTGAACGCTTACCTGGCACAACTCGGCCCATCGGCGCCGGTGAAGAGCTTGAAAGAAATCATCGAGTTCAACGACAAGCACAAGAGTGAGGAAATGCCGTACTTTGGGCAGGATCTCTTTATTAAATCAGAAGCCAAAGGTCCGTTAAGCGAGAAGGCCTACCTGGATGCTCTGGAGAAGAACCACCGCCTGGCCCGCACCGAGGGCATCGACACCCTGATGGACAAAATGCAACTGGACGCCATCGTCGCCCCTACTGCCGGCCCGGCCTGCCTCACCGACCTGCTCAATGGCGATCACTTCACGGGTGGCAGTTCGAACGCCGCCGCGGTGGCCGGATATCCCAATATCAACGTCCCCGCCGGCTTCCTCGACGGCATGCCCGTAGGAATATCCTTCTTTGGACGAGCCTGGAGCGAGTCCAAGCTGATCAAAATCGCGTATGCATTCGAGCAGGCAACGAAAGCGAGAAAATCACCACAGTTCTTGCCGACATTGGCGCTCAATGCCAAGGGATAGTCTCACGTTCTAATCTCGGCAAGGCGGGAGGGCGTAAGCCCGAGTCGAGAGACCTTGTTTTTCAGGATCGCTCCGATTTCCCCGCCACGGGCGCGACCCGGTTGCGAAACTCTTCCAGCAGTTCCTGCAATTTCCCGCTGAAACGAACTGGGTACGCCACGGCATTGTGCAGCCGCCGGCAAGACTCCGGAAGCTTGGCAACTTCCGCAAGAGTGTACTGCCGAACCGAGCGCAGTTCTGGCGACGGCTGTAATCGTTTCCCGTCGCGCATGACGCAACCGAGCAGAGGCGTGGCATCTTCATACGAATCGGCGCAGCGCCCGACAAGATCCTCTTTGTATTTGTTATCTGGTCCCGTCCGGCGAAATACCTGCTTGCACCCCGGGTACGAAACTTTCCCGCCGCTTAGCTTGGCGCGATAAGACGGGCCCTCTCGTCCATAAACGTCCACAAGCTTGTAGACACCCGACAACGAGGGCGCGTCTTTGGAGGTGGCCAGGCTCGTTCCCACTCCGAGCGCATCCACCTGCGCCCCCCGCGCCAGCATTTCGGTGATGACGTGTTCGTCCAGATCGCTGGTGGCGAAGATGCGAGTGTCCTTCAATCCGCGCTCATCCAGCCTGCGTCTTACTTCCCGCGACAATTCGATCAGGTTGCCGCTGTCGAGCCGCACCATTTTCGGCCGTAATCCTGCGTCGACGATTTTATCGATCGCCGCCAGCGTATCGTAGGTATCAACCAGCAGCGTGGCATTATCCGGAAAAATGTCTTCAAACCGCCGGAAAGCCTCCTCCTCGTCTTCGTAAGCCATGATGAAGGAATGTGCCAGCGTTCCGAAAACAGGAATTCCAAACCGCCGCCCTGCGTCAACGTTCGATGTGCCCTTGCAGCCCGCGATGTAGGCTGCGCGCGCGGCCAATGTGCCCGCTTCCGGCCCGTGCGCGCGCCGCGTTCCGAACTCGATCACCTCTCGGCCCTGGGCCGCTCCCACTACTCGCGCTGCCTTGGAGGCAATCATGGTTTGAAAGGTAATCATCGATAGTAGATAAGTCTCGACGATTTGCGCCTCGACGATCGGCGCAGTGACCCGAAGGATGGGCTCGTCCGCGAACAGGGGTGTGCCCTCCGGCATTGCCCAAACCTCACCTTCGAATCGGAAGTCGCTTAAATAATCAAAAAAGTGCTGACTGACATGCTGGAACACCGGTTGCCGGCGCAGGTATTCAATGTCGCTTGGCTGAAAGCGGACATTTTCCAGGTAGTCGAGTGCCTGCTCCAGGCCGGCCGCCACCAGATAGCTGCGTTCCGGAGGCAACGAACGCACGAAGAGTTCGAAGCTGGCTTTGGCGTGAAAGTCGTTATCCAGATAGGCCGCCGCCATGGTCAGCTCATACAAGTCGGTTAGCAGCGCCGGATGGCAAAGCGGGTCGGCCATAGTCTTCCCCTTGGATTATAAGAGACGGCCGGAGCACGCCGCCTGCAGTCAGGGGTGAAATCTGTTTAGCGCTCCATATTTAGCGATTTGCACCCGTTTCTGCCCTCGCATCGGCCAAATCCCATTGCATACGTGTCTTCCGAAAGTAACGGAGGAGCTGAAATCACCGGTGACAGGCAGGCACTTCCGTCGTCTAATGAATTGCTTGTTTCGCACCTTCAATTCGAGCGAAAGCCGGCGCGTGGCGCCCCCGCTCTCGACCCTACTGCATGGCTTCTTGTTGATCTGGCTCGTGCACAGCCCGCAGCCGATTTTCGTAGCTCCGGCCAGGGTTGCTCGCGGAAACGGCGGAACTCGTGTTACTCGCTTGTACTGGCCGGGTCGGCGGAGCGATTCCGGGCCGGGAGCACCGGAACTGGCCGCTCCGGTCTCGTTGCAGCATCGAGACGCTCTGGCCCGCCTCGAGTGGGCCCAGCCGCCCAAGCGCGGCCAGGGACGCAATCTCCCACCATCCCCGGTCGTCCAGGATGAAACCGCAAAGAACACCACTGACCCTCGCTTGGCCGGTTCAGCCTACAGCGCACTCTCTCAGGGCCCTGTTTCGGGCGAAGACGTTAAGCCGGCATTGCCGATTCAGGGGTCGGATCCACAACTGTTTCCCTGGGAGTTGCGCGAGGAAGGCGACGTTATCGTCGAAATCACGATCGATGAGGCCGGCAACATCGTCGACAAGCGAGTGCTGCACGGCATGAATCCTTCCATCGATCAGAAGGTTCTATTGGCTCTCGAAAGCTGGCACTTCCATCCGGCTACGCGCGATGGCACTCCTATTCCCTCGAAGCAGGACGTACATTACCACTTCAAACCCAGCTAAGCTCCGAATCTGAACTGCCCTATCTTTTTGGATCGCTAGTCCACCGCTTGACAATCCTCTAACCCTCCCTTGAGAATTCGCCTTCTTCTTCAACTTCGAGGTTGGTGTAGGATGCGGCGTTACTTTGCAGTCCTCATTCTCTTAGTTCTCCTTTCGCCCATGTTTGCCCAGGACCGGTCGCACGCGCGCTCGATGGTGATTACCCGGTACGGCATCACCGCCACTAGCTATGCGCTGGCGTCGCAGGCGGGGGCGCAGGTTCTGGCGCGAGGCGGGTCTGCCGCCGATGCGGCGATCGCTGCCAATGCTGTGCTTGGCGTGGCTGAGCCCATGATGAACGGTATGGGTGGCGACCTCTTCGCCATCTATTGGGACGCAAAAAGCGGAAAGCTTTACGGGCTGAACTCCAGCGGCTGGGCGCCCAAGGGGCTCACCATCGCGCACCTGAAGGCCAAGGACGTATCCAAGATGCCGGAATACGGTATCGATTCGGTCACAGTCCCTGGCGCCGTAGCCGGATGGAGGGCCCTGCATCAACGCTTCGGGCGTGTCACCTGGAAAGAACTTTTTCAGCCGGCAATCTTCTATGCCGAGAACGGCTACCCGGTTCCCGAGCTGATTCAGGCCTTCTGGACCGATGCGGCCAGCGTCCTGCAGCAGCCTACAGTTCTTCTTCCCGGCGGCAGGCCACCTGGCCTCGGTGAAGTTTTTCACAATCCGCAGGTCGCGAAAGCACTGCACCTGGTTGCGGACCAAGGCGCCAAAGCTTTCTACGAAGGCGAGATTGCGCAAGCCATTCTGAAGACCTCGCAAGCGCTCGGCGGCACCATGGCCTCGGAGGATCTGGCGGAGTTCTCGCCGGAATGGGTTGAACCCATCTCCACCACATACCGCGGCTGGACGGTTTACGAGCTCCCGCCGAACGGCCAGGGCATGGCTGCGCTCGAGATGCTGAACATTATGGAAACTGCAACTCCATCCCCCGAAGGACCGCTGAGCGTTACCGAGTTGCACAAGAAGATCGAAGCCATGAAGTTGGCTTATGCCGATCTTTACCGTTACAACGCCGACCCGCGTTTCGCCAAGGTGCCAGTCCAAGGGTTATTGTCGAAAAGCTACGCCCAACAGCGCGCTAAGCTCATCGCCCCCGACCATGCCAATTGTGACGCTCCCACGGGTGAGCCGCCCACGAGCGAGACGACTTATCTAACCGTCGTTGACCGCGAGGGCAACATCGCTTCCCTGATCCAGAGCAACTATAGTTCGTTTGGATCGGGCATTACGGTTCAGGGAATGGGTTTCGTGCTGCAAGACCGGGGCGCGCTGTTCTCTCTGGACCCCAACCATCCCAACGCTTTGGCTCCGCGCAAGCGACCCTTCCACACCATCATTCCCGCTTTCATGGAGCGAGGAAACCAGCACATCGGATTTGGCATTATGGGGGGACCAAATCAGCCGCTCGCCCATGCGCAATTCGTCTCCAACGTTGTGGATTATGGGATGAACATTCAAGCGGCGCTTGAAGAAGGCCGCTTCACTGTCAGCCCGGAACGAGGATGCCATATTGTCATCGAGTCGCGGGTAAGTCCGGAGGTTCGCCAGAAGCTAACGTCCATGGGACACCAACTTAAAGTAGAACGCGAGTATTCGACCTCGATGGGGCGAGGGCAGGCCGTCCTGCACGATTCGAATTCTAAAGTCAATTATGGCGCTTCCGACGCAAGAGCGGACGGGTCTGCCGAACCCGAACCGCCTCCGGTTCCATGGCACTGAGGCGGAATGAAAAGCGTAGCCTCGGAGCCCATGCGGATTCGCCGTGGCAGCCGGTTTCCCAAAACTTATTTCACCTAGTGTGCATCTCTTTGCATGCCGCTCGGGATGACGGTCTGTAAGATCACTCCTAATCGCATGAAAATAAAGCCTCTCTAATGTTGGTTACTTTTGGAACCTGAGATGCTCTTTATCGGCCACACAATGCTTCGGCATTGATGTGCGCGGTCTGCATCCCCCCAGGCCAAACAAATCCAAGCTTTCAACCGGGTTTCGAGGAGATTTCTCATGAAGCGAGTAGTTTTGATGGCTTTGCTGATGCTAGGTTTGCCGATCATGGCGTTTGCCAATAGCAGCCTGGTATTCACGAATCACGGCGGAAGTGTCGTGCTGAATAGTGGGACGCTGGTTGGCAACGCGGTATTGGATAGTTTCACCAGTTCTGGTGGGACCATCTCCGGTACTAATCTGGGTCATGTCTCCTACACGACCGGAATCAAGACGGGCCGTACTCTGACGTCCAGCGTTGACACTTGGACTTTCGCCGCTGGCGGAACTTTCAAGATCACCAGCAACGGCAGCGGGTTCCCGAGCGGAACGGTTTTTACCGGGACCTTTACTTCTCCCGTAACATTTGTCGGAACATTCAATCCCGCCGGTGATCTCGGAGCAGGCGCGTGGACCTACACCCTGACCGGATCCATCGCGGGGCAGTTCACTAACAAATTTGGTGGTAGCTCGGCTACTGGCGGCACGGTTCAGTTCACATTCGATGTGCATGGCCACGTACCCTTTACTAGTTCGGTCCGGGGCAAGACCGGCACTACCACCGTTTCCGCCGTTCCTGAGCCCGGGACCCTCGGCCTGCTCGGTACGGGCTTGCTGGGAGTCGCCGGCCTGGTACGACGCAAGTTCCGCAACACCGTCTAAATTTCGATTGATGATTTAGATAGCCACAAAACACTTGCTGAGGCCCGGGAGAATTCCGGGCCTTTTTTATTTCTCCGATTCACATTCGCCATCCGTCCCTTTTCCCTGCAATGACAACGGGTTACATCCGTAACCACGACCCAGGTGATTACCGTTGACGGGTATCGGGGTAGCTCTTAAATTCGGCGACAGGGGGATTTATGAAGGATATTCACGAAGTCTTGCGGCGCAAGCAGGCGCAATACGCCCAACTGGCCAAACAGATTGAAGCACTTCAGGCCGCTGCCGATAAGCTTCGCGAGGTCGCTCCGCTGCTTTCTGAAGGGGACGAAGAAGCCCCGGCCTTGGATTTGAACGAAGGTGAAGATCAAGATCGGATGGCGGCCAAAGCCGGTGCCAGTGCCGGCAGCGCTCCGGTGTCCAAATCGCCGGCCCGTGGTACAACTCCCCGCTGGCCGTAACCGATCGGCGCTCAGCCCAGCTCGAAAGTGCTTATGAAATTTCAGGCACTCATGGTCTCCGTCAATGACGCCAGCGCACAGCTGCTGGCCCAGGCCTTGGACGACCTCTCCGTTGATCACGAGCGTTGCTCTCTTGACGAGGCAACTCCCAAGTTCGAGGATGCACGTGTCGATCTGCTAACCGTCAGTTTCCACGACCCTGCAGCCGCCGAAACCGCAATCCAGGCTTTGCGCCATTCCTCGATGAGCAAGACAGCGGTCACAATAGGGCTGGTCGATGATCCCGCCAGAGTGACGCAGGCTTTTGGCACGGGGGCCAATTTCGTACTCTTTGAGCCGCTCGCCGCCGAGAATACCCGCGCCAGCTTGCGTGCGGCCATAGCTCTGCTGCAGCGCGAACGCCGCCGTCAATTCCGGGTTCCGGTGCAGTTGCCGGTCACCCTCAACTGTAACGGCGCCGCGGAGCTGGAAGGCATCATGCTGGACCTCAGCGAGGGGGGTATGGACGTGCTCGCGGCCAAGGCGCTTGAGCCTCGGCAACGGGTTGATGTCAAGTTCTGCCTGTCCAATGCACCCGAAATGCTGACCCGCGCCCAGGTGGTCTGGGCCAATTCCAACGGCCAGAGCGGATTGCAGTTCATCGAAGTTGCGGAGGACCAGTCCCGCGCCTTGTCTTCATGGCTGGGAGCCAACGCTCCGCAGGCTGCGCCGGACGATCCCGAACCCCTGTCCGAGTACAAGCTTTCCGATCTGAGTCTGGGCGGGTGCTACGTCGAAACGCTGGCTCCCTTTCCGCGAAATACGCGGATCGACGTCTGCCTGCGTGTCGGCGATTTCGAGATCCACTTAGACGGGCATGTGCGAGTCGTTTACCCGGGTCATGGCATGGGCGTGGAGTTTGTGCCTGGCGCCAATCAGAAAGAGCTTGTATTGAGCCTGATCGATCGCCTTATGAGTCAGCCGGGCGCAACTCCCGACTTGCTGATCTGGCCCAAAGGCTTCAATTTCAACGCCTCAATCGTGCCCGAGACATCCGCCTCGGAAGATGGTCCGGAAGATGCTCTGGTGAAATTGCTTTGCAGTACCGCGCCACTCAGCCAGGACGAATTCTTAACCGAGTTACGGCGGCAACGACGCTCTCAACCAGAAGAGATCACCGCATAATCAACTGCACCCTTCCTCTATCCTGATTTCCTATCACAGCTCGAGCCGGTTCTGCGGGAGCTCGAGCCTGCTTTGGCACAACTAATATCCCGCCCAATTTGAACGTCATTTCGCTTGCCGGCGAGGTATCCAGGTTCTTGCCTGTTCAGAATCTTTGCTCACGACTGCGGTGCCTTCCATTTCCGTAGAAACGCCGACAGTTCCTCCGGCGTGAGCGCCCGGGCGCGCTCAAACTCGCCGTTCTGCTGGCTGTAGAGCAAGCCTCCCTTTTGATCCAGCACGGCCAGTGCGGGAATACCTTTCTTCATCGGGACGTGATAGAACTGCATTAAATCCTGGTTTTTGTCGCCTTCCCCTACGTCAACGTGCACAACCTCGTAGTTCGCTGCCAGAACGGGCGCAAGATCGGGCCGCTGAAAGGCCAGGTCCAGCACATGGCAGTCGTAGCACCAGTTGGCGCCGAAGACCAGCAAAACTCGTTTGTGTTCCCTGGCCGCATGTTGCAACGCTTCTTTGATTTCGGCTTTGGCGTCTACGCCCGCAGGATAAATGTTCTTGCCAGTGCTGAGCGGTTGCTGCAGACGCGTTAACTCGGTCCGCTTGGCTTGAACAATCCTCCATTGCCCACTCTGCTGCAGCCAGAGTTGCGCCTCCGAGATGAACACGGTCTTCCCCGCAGGCCGCTGGGTCACTTCGGCTTGAAACACTACCTGCTCGAGACCAGGTTGTGGTGACTGTGCCTGTTGCACGCCCAGTTTCAAGTTCCGCACCTTCAGGCTGCTCCAGAACATCACCTCATCGTCAGCAGCAGCAGTACCGTGCGCGGTTTCAACTTGTGCCGCCGGATTCGTGCTGTAAAGCATCTTCAGGCCAACGCTGTCCCCGGAAACGATCGCGCTCTTCCACGCTTCGAGCGGCGGGAAATTCGGATCCTCGGCAGCGGCCGAGGGGCCGCCCAGGCATGCGGCTAAGACGAGTGCAGCCAAGTAAAAGCAAATGCGCTGTAAAGACATAATCAGGCGTATCGAGTATCCCATGAACACACCGTAGAATGCAGGATTTACTTTATCCTGTGATGGCGCGGCGAATCGTCGCGTGCACAAAACCGGAGCCCAGAGTCTTGTTAACCAGCGCCGTGCCACAAAGTCGCGCAGTGTCCGAGCAAACGGTGTCATGGCGCGATCTGTTTCCTTGGCCGGCCGCGGTGATCGCGGTAGTCGCTTTCGCCGCACTGGTTCCCATGCTGTTCCTGGGACTTCCATCCGGCCACGATTTCGAGTTTCACATTAACTCCTGGATGGAAGTCGTGCACCAATGGAAACAGGGCGTCGTCTATCCGCGCTGGGCCTCTTGGGCACACTACGGCTTTGGCGAAGCTCGCTTCATCTTTTACCCGCCCGGATCGTGGTTCCTGGGAGCGTTGCTTGGGCTGGTACTTCCCTGGCCTCTGGTCCCGGCAGCCTATGCGTGGCTCACGCTGCTGGCGGCCGGATTGGCGATGTTCTATCTGGCTCGCCATTTTTTGCCGGAAGGCGACGCAATTTTCGCCGCCGCTCTCTACGCGGTGAATCCCTACCACCTGGTGATCGTGTATTGGCGCAGCGCCTTTGCGGAACTGCTGGCCAGTTGCCTGCTTCCGTTGCTGTTGCTCTTTGTTTTGCGCTCGGAGGAAGGAGGTAAGAAGACTGTTGTACCTCTGGCTCTGATCGTTGCGGCCGGTTGGTTGGCCAACGCGCCAGCCGCAGTGATGATCAACTATTCGCTGGCGCTCCTGGTCGTCGTCTTTGCGACTGTGCGGCGCTCACCGAGGTTCCTGCTGTATGGCGCCGCTGCTGTGGTTCTAGGAGCAGCGCTCGCCGCGTTTTACGTTTTGCCGGCCGCATACGAAGAAAAGTGGGTCAACATCGCCGAGGTACTTGCTCCCGGCGTCCGGCCGCAGGATAACTTTCTGTTTACCAAAATTGCTGATGCCGATCACAACCGCTTCAACCTGCTGGTCTCGCTGCTCGCGGCCGTTGAGATCGCGCTCATTCCGGTGCTGGGCTTCTTTGCGCGGCAATGGCGGAAAAAGCATCCTCAGCTGTGGTGGACCGCTGTAGCGTGGGTGACCGCGGCTGCCACCCTGATGTTATCCCCAACCTTGTTCTTCTGGCAGCATCTGCCCAAGTTGCGCTTCGTGCAGTTGCCCTGGCGATGGCTGTTATGCCTGAATGTGGTATTCGCCTTGTTGGCCGTGATGAGCACACGGCGTTGGATCTTGAGGGCCACCGTTTCTGCTCTCATGGTGGCGGTACTCGTCGGGGTCTGGTTCAAGGTGCAGCCGCCATGGTGGGATACCGCCGCCGACATTAACGAAATGCGTGACAACATCGAAGAAGGCCGCGGCTACGAGGGCACTGACGAATACGTTCCCGCTGGTGCGGACGCCTATGAGATCAAGCAGGACGCGCCTGAAATTAGAGTCGAAGACGGGGGACACGCACGCGTAAACATCGAGCGCTGGGATGCGGAGTCGAAAGTCTTCCTTGTGGGCGTTACTCAGCCCGCCAAGCTGGTACTGCATTTATTCAATTACCCGGCCTGGCGTGTCGAACTGAACGGCCACCCGGTCACTGCGCAGTCAGAGGAACCGACCGGTCAGATGATGATCCCCCTCCCGAGTGGCGAGAACCGTGTGCAACTGGCATTCGTTAGGACCCGGGATCGAACCCTGGGCGGAATCGTGTCTCTGATCGCATTGCTACTAACCATGGTGCTAGCAATTTATTTTGACTTGAAGGAGCGGGCTTGAGGCGCATCCTGATCGCAACTTCCAACGCGGGAAAGCTGCGCGACTTCGCCGCAGCGGCCAAAGAACATGGAATCGAGGTATCAGGACTCCCAGATTTCGCTTCCCTGCCCGCCGTGGTCGAGGATGGGGCCACCTTTGAGGCAAATGCGCGCAAGAAGGCCGAATTCTACAGCCGGTCTGCACCCGGCTACCCGGTCTTGGCCGATGACTCGGGAATTGAAATCGATGCTTTGAACGGCGCTCCGGGCGTGCACTCCGCCCGCTATGCTGCCGAAGAACCGCATAAAGCGGAATTCAACACCGACGACAAAGAGAATAATGCCCGCGTGTTGCGCGAATTGCAAAGCGTACCTCCTCAACGAAGAACTGCACGCTTTGTCTGTGTCATAGTCGCCGCGCGGAACGGGTCGACCCTGGCGACATTTCGTGGCGAGGCCGAAGGCATCATTCTTGACAAACCCCGCGGCACCGGCGGCTTTGGCTACGATCCCCTGTTTTACTTCCCCCCTATTCAGAAAGCGTTTGCCGAACTGTCAGCGGAGGAAAAAGCGCGCTACAGCCATCGCGGCGCCGCCTTTCGAAAGTTTCTGCAGTGGTGCGACACGCAAAAGGAATAACACTTGCGTGCCGCGCCCCGGCTCCCATTGCAGGTCGCTCTAGTGTTCCGTTACGGCCTTGAGAAAGTAGTAGTAAAAATCCACTCCCCTATAAAAAGAATCGACACGCTCGCGCTCATCCTTCCCATGGGCGCGGATATCGTCGCGATCATAACCCACACCGGAAACCCCGTAGGTCGGCATACTGGCGGCGTTGGTGTAAACGCCATCCGAGGCGCCTGTGCTCATTGCGGGCAACACTGCAATTCCCGGCCACATGACAGAGACGATTTTGTCCAACGCCCCAAAGACTTCCTGGCGCGGAGCAGGGGGCACATAGCTGTGCCGGTCGCTGCCGTGATCGAGCAGTTGACCGTTGTTCTCCCGGAACTGCACCTTGACCTTCGGGTCAGCGACCGCTTTCTCAAGGGTCTGTCGAATCTCTTCAAGAGAGTGGCCCGGTTCGATGCGGCAATTGATGTTCGCCTGCGCCCGCTGCGGCAGTGCATTGTTCGCATGGCCCCCGTTCAAACGTGTCGCAACGCAGGTCGTGTGCAGGAGTGAATTGTCGATCGGATCTTTCGACAAGCGTGCCGCAGCATCGAGGTCCGGCGGCGTCTTCAGGATCGCCTTCATATCCGCAGCTCTCTGGGCGGTTTCGCGTTGCGAAAGACGCTCGTAATAAGCGCGCGTGATGTTGTTCAGTTCCAGCGGAAATTGAAAATGCGCCAGTCGAATGAGGGCATCGGACAATTCATAAATGGCATTGTCTGGCACTGGCAAGGAACTGTGACCGCCCGGATTCGTGGCCGTGAGCACGTAATCGCCGTACAATTTCTCGGTCGCGTCAACTTCCATCATGACCGGCTTCCCGTGATCCATCAGCACGCCCCCGCCGTCGTGGTTAAGCACAAATTCGGCGTCGACCAGGTCTCGACGATTCTTGATCAACCAATCCACCCCGTTCGATGTGCCTCCTTCTTCGTCGGCGGTCAGGGCCAGGATGATGTCACGGTTGGGGACATAGCCTTCCTTTTTCATTCGTATGAGAGTTGCCGACATGATGGCGTCGCCGTCCTTCATGTCGGTCGTGCCGCGTCCATAGAAATAGCCGTCTTTTTCGACGAACTGAAACGGATCGGTGGTCCAGTCCTCGCGATGGGCTTCGACCACGTCGAGGTGCCCGATTAACAAGACGGGCTTGTGCTTGCCCGAACCGTGCAGCCGCACGACCACATTCTTCTTGCGATCGTTAGGACCGGCTACTTGGATATCGCTATCGGCGAAGCCTGCCTCTCGAAACCGTTGCGCCATGGCTTCGGAGGCGGCAGTGACACTTCCGACTGAATCGGTAGTATTGATCTCAATCAACTGCTTGAAAATGTCGTGCGCCATCTTGCGTGTGTCTTGGTCGGCACCGGATAAGGCCTGAGCCTGAAGAAAAATGGATACGCCCAGAAGCAACACTACTCCCCAGATGCGGCTGTGAATGGTCACCCTGCCTCCGATGAAATTCGATGCGACCAGAAAGCTAGCAGATTTCTTAGCTGAAACCAAACCGGTGACCACGCTTGCGTTCAACTCCTCAGGCATTCTCATTAACCTAGCTGACGACTGACCGCTGCCGACTGACGACTCCTTGCCTTGACTTCGCTTCTCTCGCGCCAAGATAATAAAAGGTTCGATTATCACAACTGAACTGATAAGAGGTCCCGTGGCGTCAACGACCAGTCCTGCAGTACCTGCAGCAGTGCGAGGCGGAGTAGCTCCCCTGCGCGCCGGGCAAGGCCACTCATTCTTCTGGCGCCGGCTCCATTCCTTAACTGGCATCATTCCGATCGGGGCTTTTCTGGTGGAACATTTCTTTTCCAACCTGGTCGCAATCGGCGGCCCGGCAGCTTATACCCGGCAAGTCGCTTTCCTGGCGGGATTTCCCTTTGTTGAGGTGCTGGAACTGGTGGGCATCTGGATTCCCATCGCCTACCACGCGCTCTATGGGTTCTATATCTGGTTCCGAGGCGATGCCAATGTGGGCGATTATCCCTGGATGAACAATTGGATGTACACCGCGCAGCGCTGGACCGGCGCCATCGCCTTCTTCTATATGGGCTATCACGTTTGGCACCTGCGTTTCGCGGGCGAGCACATCCTGTCTAATCCTGCCGTGGCCTTCCCGAAGGTGCAGATGGAATTCCAGAATCCGTGGCTGCTGGCGTTCTATGCGATTGGAATCGCGGCAGCGTCCTGGCACTTTGCCTATGGAATTTATTTATTTTGTGCCAAGTGGGGCATCGTGAGCGGCGAACGGGCGCAGCGCCGCCTCGGTTATCTCTGCCTGGTGATTGGCCTCGCGTTCGTGATCGCCGGGGGCGCCAGCATGTATGCCTTCCTATCGCGCCCGCTGCAGCCTTTAGGTCCGGCCAGTGGCGATTCGTACACGATGCGGTAGTGCCTGACACCAAGATTGGACTCATATGGCTTCTTCTAATCCGAAAATCATCGTCATAGGCGGCGGACTTGCAGGTTTATCCGCCGCCATCAAGATCGCCGAAATGGGCGGCCAGGTGGATCTGTTTTCCATTGTCCCGGTCAAGCGCTCGCACTCGGTATGCGCCCAAGGCGGCATCAACGCGGCTAAGAATCTGAAGGGCGAGGGCGATTCCACCTGGAAGCATTTCGACGACACCATCTACGGCGGCGATTTTCTCGCCAACCAGCCTCCGGTGAAAGATATGTGCGACGCCGCGCCCGCCATCATCGACTTGCTCGATCGCATGGGCGTCCCTTTCAATCGCACCCCCGAAGGCCTGCTCGATTTCCGCCGCTTCGGTGGCACGCTCTACAACCGGACTGCTTTTGCCGGCGCCACCACCGGCCAGCAGCTTCTCTATGCCCTCGATGAGCAAGTGCGCCGCTACGAGTCGGAAGGCAAAGTCACCAAGTACGAAGGCTGGGAATTTCTTTCCTCGGTGTTGGATAGCAACCGCGTTTGCCGCGGCATCTGCGCCATGGATCTCCGTTCCATGTCGGTTCGTACCTTCCCGGCGGACGCCATCATCATCGCCACAGGTGGCATCGGTGCTATCTTCGGGAAATCGACCAACTCCGTGGTATGCACCGGGTCATCGCAATCGGCGCTGTATCAGCAAGGCGTCTACTACGCGAATGGGGAGTTCATCCAGGTCCACCCCACTTCCATCCCTGGCGAGGACAAACTGCGCCTGATGTCGGAGTCGGCCCGCGGCGAAGGCGGACGGGTGTGGGTTCCGAAGAAGCCGGGCGACAATCGCGATCCCAAGTCCATTCCCGAGAGCGAGCGCTGGTACTTTCTCGAAGAATGGTATCCCAAGTACGGAAACCTGGTCCCCCGCGATGTTGCCACCCGCGCCATCCATAAGGTCGTCTACGAGCATGGTCTTGGCATCGATGGCAAGCCCATGGTCTATCTGGACCTCACCCACATCGACCGCAAGGTGCTCGACCGCAAGCTGGAAGGCATTCTCGAAATTTACGAGAAGTTTGTAGGCGACGATCCGCGCGACACGCCCATGAAAATCTTCCCGGGCATGCACTACACCATGGGCGGCCTCTGGGTCGATTTCAAGCAAGCGACCAATGTTCCCGGAATTTACGCCGCCGGTGAATGCGAATACCAATACCATGGCGCCAACCGCCTGGGCGCCAATTCGCTGGTCTCCTGCATCTGGGGTGGATTCGTCGCCGGACCGGAAGCGCTCAAGTATGCGCGTAACGCTTCCGCAGCTCCCTCCAACGGACATTTCCAGGCCGAGCAGAAGCGCCAGGAAGATATCAATGCCAAGCTGATGAAGGCCGACGGCAGCGAAAATCCATTCCTGCTCTGGCGCGAGCTGGGCGACGTCATGACCAAAAATTGCACGGTCATCCGCTACAACAAGAATCTGAAAGAGACTGATGCCAAGCTGGTGGAACTGCTGGAGCGCTATCAGAAGGTGAATCTGAGCGATCGCACGCAGTGGGCGAACACGACAATCGCCTTCACCCGCCAGCTTTACAACATGCTGCAATTGGCGCGCGTGATCGCTCAGGGCGCCGCCATGCGCGACGAGTCGCGCGGCGCGCACTACAAACCGGATTTCCCCGAGCGCGACGACAAGAATTGGCTGAAGACCACAAAAGCGACTTTTGCGCCCGATGCGGACGAGCCGAGGTTCGAATTCGAACCCGTGGATATTTCGCTCATTCCACCACGGGCGAGGAAATATTGATGTGCCGCAAGCCCGATAATCACGGCGCTGGCGGCCCTCAGTGGCTAAAACCAGATTGTTTGTGGATGTAGAAGGCACGGCTAAAACAGGCTGCGGAAAAAAGAACGAAGTAAGTAAAATCGGGAAGGGCACGAGTTTACTCGTGCCGCTAAGCCGTTGAATATATGTCCGCGCTTTAGCGCCTGAGGGTCGCCTTCTGATGTATGTGCGAGTTTTTCCGCAACCTGTAAAAGCCATGCCCTTCCCGAGTTGTTCTGAGCCGGGACTGAGAAGAGTTGACGAGAAGCTGAGAGACAGAACCGGGAAGGGCACGAGTTCCACTCGTGCCTGTTACTGAAAGTTCCTAAGCAACGGCTTCAGCCGCTGGGACCCACCCGTCGAGCTTGAATCCGGGATACGCGGAGCAGTATCGGTAATCGCGAGGCTCGGAAACGAGCTCGCCTGATACGGGATTTTGATGAATATAGTGCACGTGCAGATGAAAATCTTGGGCGTCCCGGATCCTGTGATCGGTGAATCCTCGCTGCCATACTTCTGCGTTTCGGCCGATGTAGCCACCCAGAGCATGCGAGTATGCGCCCTTAATCAGCTGGACGGCACGCGCGATGGTTACATCGCGGGCGGGAGTGAGTAGCAGATGAACATGATCCGGCATAAGGACAAACGCGTGCAGTACGAAGCGACCTTCGCGCCTGTAATGATAAAGAGTCTTGAGGAACAATCGCGCATGCGTTTTGACCACAAACAGTCTGCGTCGTTGCCACGTCGAGAAGGTCACAAAATACGTTCCAGGCGGAGAGACGAGTCGTACAGGTTTCAAGAGAAACCTCAGCGGCTAAAGCCGAATGTTCTAATTCAGAGTAAATCGGCACGAGTGGAACTCGTGCCCTTCCCGATGCTTTTGTCAGAGTATGTCTCATTTTGGGAAAGCGACGCTGTGCTGACTCGTGTAGCTCAGCAAGTACTAGAAGGTAAAGCTAAGAGCTAAAGGCTAAGAGCTAATGGCTGAAAAAAACGTCATCCTACGAATCAAACGCCAGGACACCCCCACGGCTAAATCCCGCTGGGAAGAATTTGAACTGCCGTGGAAACCCGGCATGAACGTGACCTCCTCGTTGATGGACATTGCCGCGAATCCCGTTACCCGTGACGGCAAAACGACCACGCCCATCACTTACGATTCCAACTGTTTGGAAGAGGTCTGCGGCTCCTGCGCCATGCTCATCAATGGGCGGGCGCGCATGGCCTGCTCCGCGCTGGTTGACCAGCTTGAACAACCTATCAAGTTGGAGCCGTTCTCGAAGTTCCCTGTAGTGCGTGACCTGGCAGTGGACCGCAGCGTGCTTTTTGAAAACCTGAAGCGCGTTAAAGCCTGGGTGCCGGTGGACGGAACCTATGATCTCGGTTCCGGCCCCCGCATGACCATGGGGGACCAGGAAGCCGCGTATCCGCTATCCCGCTGCATTTCCTGCTGTTGCTGCATGGAGGCGTGCCCGCAATTCACGGAGAGTACCGGCTTTGTGGGCGCCGCTACTATCTCGCAAGTCCGGCTTTTCAATACCCACCCCACCGGGGCGGCTTTAAAACGTGAACGCCTGGCAGCCCTGATGGGAGATGGTGGCATCCAAGAGTGCGGTTACGCCCAAAACTGTGTTGAGGTTTGTCCCAAGGACATCCCCTTAACGCGTTCCATTTCCCAAGTGGGCGGCGAGGTGATCAAGCAAGCGTTCAGCGATTTCTTTAGAAAATAGGTCTCACGCCTGGGTGTCAGGTCGCAGGATAGTCGCAGTCTTCCTGAGGCCTGAGCCCTGATATCTGAGACCTACTTTGGACAATTCCTGATTCCAACCGGACGTGATCGGTTGCAAGCTGTTGATAGTCCATCGTAACCACCTGGATTGGGTACTGACTGCTGTATAACCTTAGTAACGTTTTTTTGTTATTTTTGGGCAATTGTTTAAGCACTGCAGTGGTTTAGAATCGCAGCCTAGCTTGCACCCCCAGGCAGGCAATCGAGTTGAGGTAAATTCGTTGCAGATTCGGTATCAACGACCCTACTCGCTGTTAGCAGTGATTGCTTTGGCTCTCTGCGCCCCGGCATTCGCCTTACACAGTCGCATTACGTACCATCACACTACGGTTCGCAAGCTCCACCGCAGCAACCGCCGGCACGTCCGCCACATTGTGTGGAACCCGATGTTCCGGCCATCGCACGACTCCCTGCTCCGTCAGAATGAAGAAATCAATCGGCTGGAGTTGCCGCGCATCGCCGATGATGGCGAACTGGAACAGCTAAAGTCGCGCCAGGATCTGGTCGAGATCCTGCCCAGTCAAACCTTGCGGTTTGATCCCCGGCTCGACCCGGCTCGCCGTTATTGCCGTCCTTGGACCCGCGATTTTGTGCAAGACCTGGGTGAAGCGTACTACCGTCGCTTCCACGACCAGATTCAGGTAAACTCGGCGGTCCGCACGATCCGAATTCAGCACAAGCTTCGGCGCCATAATCGCAACGCCGCGCCCGAGTTCGGTGAAACCGCGTCCTCGCACCTGGCCGGGATCACCCTGGACCTGCAGCGTCGCGGCATGAGCAAGCAGCAGATTCGTTTTGTCGAGAGCTATCTCTTTTATCTGCGGGCGCTCGGCCTGGTGGAACCGGAAGAAGAACGTCATCAGTGGGTATTCCACGTGATGGTTTCGGATCATTACTCGGAATGGCGCCGCACGCAGAGCCTCTTCCCGGCCGAACTACCGGAGACGGTTAAGACCGCCGAAGATCGCGTCGAATAGGCTGGCAAGACAAACGCGGGCGACGGAGCCCCGCTTCACACGCATGTGATGATCCTGATGGCCGGCCTCCCCGGGACCGGCAAATCCACTCTCGCCGACGCCTTGGCTGCGAAACTTTCCGGAAC
>DASUWH010000079.1:0-129269 GCA_036378535.1 Terriglobales bacterium
CTTTCATGCAAGTCAGCCCAGTGATCCATTTAATGGCTATCCGACCTGGACCCAAACCTACAAAAACGTGAGCGGCAACTTTTACAGTTACTATACCTGTAACTAAAGCGAGGAGGTATTAAGTGAAGATTTCTACGGTGCTTGTTCTGCTGGTGGCTGTTGCGAGCGGGCCATTTGCCGTCCCGGGGAACGCGAAGTCGAGTTCCGCACCATACTCCATCACCATCGCGGCGCCCCAAAATCCGGTTGAAGCTGGTTCGGAAGTCGCTGTGGATATCGTGGTCACCAACACTTCCGACCACGAGATTGTGGTCTCCCGGTCTAATGCCGAAAAACGGGCAGAGCTCAGCGGCTACACTGTCGAGGTGTGGGATCAGAAACAAAGACTGACACCCGAAAGCGAGTACGGCCTGGAACTCAAAGGGCAAGGAACTCCCGCAGGCCCAGTTGTGACGGTTAACAGCGACTTACTATTTACTTTGCAGCCCGGTAAACAGCTGAAAGATATCCTGATCGTGAGTAAGTTGCGGGACATGAGCCGGCCGGGAACTTACACCGTCCAAGTGCAGCTAAGTCGTCCAGAGACCGGCCTTCTCGTGAAGTCGAACAAGATCACCGTGACAGTTATACCGTAAGCGCACACAGCAAAAGATTCAAAGGATGGAGTGTGGGTGATGAAAACAACCGGATACCTGATCACATCAGCGCCGTCGACCGATATAAACATGCCCAGGCAGCGGCCGACGCGAATGCGTACGCTTGTGGCGCTCGCTACGTTGGTGCTCGTCGCTGGCTCGCTGGCAGCCTATGCTACGCCGAGCATTACCTCTCTGTCGCCCACCGTAGGCCCGGTGAATACCTCCGTTACTATCGCCGGAACGAACTTCGGCTCTACTCAGGGCACGAGCACGGTTAAGTTCAATGGGACCGTTGCCACCCCGTCGAGTTGGAGCGCCACGAGCATTGTGGTCAAGGTTCCATCAGCGGCTACAACTGGCAATGTCGTGGTAAACGTAGGTGGCACCAACAGCAATGGTGTCTTGTTTACAGTCACACCAGAGATCAGCGGCCTGTCGTTATCGGTAGGGCCAGTGAAAATGGGATTTGTAATTAACGGCACTACCTTTGGGGGGTCTCAGGGTACAAGCACGGTTAAGATTGGGACGAGTTCATTGACGGTGCTTTCGTGGACAGCCACCAGCATCACCGTGCAGGTACCGGCGGGCGCAGTCACAGGCAATGTTGTGGTAACGGTTGCCAGCCACAGCAGTAATGGCGTGAACTTTACTGTGAGTTCGCCCTTTGGCTGCACTTAACGTTTTCGAGGCGAGTCAGCCCGGAGAGAACCCCGAGCGCCACAATAATTGGCGCACGTTCACTCTGCGTCGTGAAGCGAAAATATAGCCGCGATTGGAAGCTCTATTCCCCAAACAACTGTACTTGACGGCCGTCGGCAGCAGCGGCTTTGCGGTGGCGCCGGGTTCCGCCGATCACGGCCAACACATTCAACGACGCCAGCGCCGACCGGGGTACGAATATTCGCTGTGTGTTCGAGCGCAGGTCGGGTGGGTTGATCAGATAGCCCTCGGGCATGGTTTGGCACAGGTCGTTGGGCATCATGCCTTCCAGGATCTCACCATCTTTGAATTTCAGCCGCACCCATAGACCCTCGCTGCGCGGCCGGCTCGTAAAAGTCTTCCGGCTCAGAGTATCCGAATCAGCGAATTCACGAACGAAGTAAACACCCTTGATCTCTCTCAGATCGATCCCGACCACGTTCCCGGCCGTGTTCAAAACCTCGAGTTTGCCGTCGTTGATGAAATTGGCGGGGGCCACGTACCCGTTCAGGGTGTCGCGGTCGTTCTTGCGGACGATAACTTTTTTGTGGGTCGAGGGCATCGATTGCGACGCGGGCCACGAGTCTAATTCCGAAGATACTACCCCGCGTTCAACTGTATGAACTTTTCGCTGGTCCTTTTTCCAAGCCTGATACGGTTTCCAGTCCAGTACTAACCATTCAATTTCACTACAGACGCCAGTGCTCACGCGCGTCGGGCCGCCAGCCTGCCCGATTGTCGCACCTTTCGCCGGAATTCCGGCAACTCTGTCGATAACAGTAGCCAAAATGTCAACGGTATGGTATTTTCATGTGCTTGCCAAAAGCCATCCCGGGCAGTATAAGTCTAATGGATATAGCTACTTACGCAGAAGTAGCGGGCTTGATCTGCGCCCTGCGGCCGATCTTCTGTGGAAATCCATCGCGAATGTGGTTTGGGTCCCGGAATAAGTAGTCCAAAAGCTAGGCATGGCCGATTACATTTATACCTTAGAAACCCGGCTCAGCCCGGACCAGATGCGCACCGTCACGCTGGTGCAGGACGTCGCCCGAGCGGCCGGCATGAACGTCTATTTGACCGGCGGCGCAGTTCGCGATGTCATCAGCGGCTTTTCCATCCGCGACCTCGATTTTACGGTGCAGGGTAACCCACTTAAATTGCAGAAGGAATTGGAAAAGGGTGGGGCCAGCATTCAGTTTTCCGACGACGATCTGAAGGTCCTCTATATAACCGGACAGGGCAATGTGCGGGCCGAAATCAGCATGGCCCGCACCGAGCGCTACGAGAAAACCGGTAAGCCCCCCGTCATTGCCCCAGGCACGATCCTGGAAGACCTGCGGCGGCGCGACTTCACCGTCAATGCCATGGCGCTGTCGCTGAATCCCGGATCGCGGGGCCTGTTCATGGACCCGTTTAACGGTGCCGCCGATATCGAAGCCAAGCTGATTCGGATCCTGCACAACTATGCCTTCATTGAAGATCCATCGCGGCTGATCCGCGCCAGCCGGTTTGCCGCCCGCTTCCACTGGCCTCTGGAGGAGCGCACGCAGGCCCGCTTCGAGGCGGCCAAAGAGAACAATTACATCGAGTACATCAGCAACCGCGCCATTGGCTATGAAATTGAGCAGTTAGCCTACGAAGATGATCCGGTTCACATCATCAAGACCTTGGAGAAGGAAGACTGGCTGAAGGTCCTCAGTCCTCATTGGACAACGGCCAAGGTTGATACGGCCGGCCTCACCCAGCTGATGAAGACACGCCAGCAGATGGGCGAGTTTGGGATGAATCCTGACCCGGCGCCCGCCGTGATGTACTTTCTGACGGCTCGCCTTAACGATAAAGAAACTTCGGATATGCAGAAGATGATCCCGCGCCGTGACCTCGTAGAGGCCTGGCGCGACCTGGAAGACAATGCCAAGGATCTGGCAAAGAAGCTGACAGGGAAAGAGGCGGCTACTCCGTCGCGCACCTGGAAACTGCTCTCCGAATCGCGGCCGGAAATGATTCTGTTTGTGGAGGTGACCGCCAAGCAACAGGGAGTGTTGCAGAAGATCCACAACTTCCTTGGGAAATGGCGCCAGGTGCAGCAAAAGCTGCCGCTGCCGGAAATGGCGGAGCTGCACATCACGCCCCAGCTGCCCGAGTATCCGAAGATCGCGCAGGAGGCTTTTATGCTCCTGCTGGACGGAAAACTACGCTCTCGTACTGAAATTTTGAAATTTCTTAAACCTTTAGCCCCGCCACCGCCGCCCCCGCCGCCGCCGCCGAAGCGCGGACGCGCCGCCAAAGCCGCGGCTGCCGCAAGCGCTGCGCCGACCTCCGCCGCTGCGCAACCCGCGGCCAAGAAGAAAGGCAAGGGAAGCGTAACTGCACCAGCCCCGGCCGCCCCTGTGCTGGTACCCGCAGCCGCATCCAAGAAAGATGAAAAACCCAAGGTTGCCGCCAAGTCTGCCTCTGCGAAAACGGCGCCGACAAAACCTGCCAAGCGGGCCAAAGCAGCGCCGAAAGAGCCAGCCAAGTCTGTCGCCAAGAAGACTGCCAAAAAGCGCTGAATCAGGAACCTGAGACTCGGAACTGGACTTATAATGGCTTCATGCGTCGCATCCGTATTGTCGCGGCGTTAGCTGCTCTTCTGTGTTTCCCTGCCTGGGCACAAATGAGAGGAGCACGTGGCGGAGGCGCCCGCCCTGCGGGCGTAATGCACGGTCCGGTGATGCCTGCCAGGAGTAACGGCAGTTTCGGTCACGGGTTCATCCGTGACGGATTTGGACGTCCCGGCGCTTTTCCCTTTCATCATCATCACCATCATCACCTTTTCTTTGGTGCAGGCTTCGGCTTTAATTCTTTGGCGTTTGCGTATCCCGGGTGGTATTGGGACTATCCTGCCGACTACTCCGACTACAATCAGTCCTACCGCCAAAGCCAGCAAGTGCAGGAGTACCAACTGCAAATGATGAACAGCCAGCAGCAGATCGAGCAGCGCATCGATGCCCTGGAAGAGCGGCTCGATCGCTTGTTGGAGCAGAGATCAGCGCCGGCCCCGCAACCGCAAGCCAAAAGCGAGCCATCGCAGCCGGCTGTCCTCGTCTACAAAGATGGGCACAAGCAGGAAGTACAGAACTACGCCATCGTTGGACAGACGATCTGGGTTCTCAATGAGCAGCAGGCAAAGAAAGTGCCTCTATCCGCTATTGACCTGAACGCAACCCACAAGGCGAATGAGGATCGCGATGTGGACTTCGCCCTTCCCACTTCGAGCAGCTAAGAGACCGCTCTTCCAGGAACAACCCGGGAAACGCACAGCTCTATGTGACATCTGACCCGCGAATAGCTTTCTTCTCCGCCTACGATCGTCTGTATGGCAGTTCCAAACGGGAGCGAAGAGCCGCAATGTCGACGAGCATGTGGGGACTCTTGGCGTCGTCACTGCGCAGCGATTGCGCTCCTCGTATGTGTTGCCGGCTTCTATGTGACGACGATTCGCCAAGGCAACACCTGGGGCGATGATTTCGCGCTCTACATTCTTCACGCCCAGAATATCGCCACCGGCAAACCATATGCCGATACCGGATACATCTACAACCCAGCGGATCCCATCTACGGGCCACCGACGTACCCGCCAATTTTCCCTCTGTTGCTAGTCCCTGTTTGCCATTTTGCTGGCCTTAACCTCTGGGCGATGAAGTGCGAGCAGGTCGTGTTCTTTGTGCTCGCGCTGCTGATGATCTACCTGTATCTGCTCCAGTGCACGACGGTGGTGAATGCGTCGCTTGTCATCGCGGTCTTGGGGTTCAATCCGAACTTCTGGGCTGCGAAGGACAACATCCTCTCCGATCTACCGTTTTTATTCTTTTTCTGGATGGCTGCATGGCTCGCGAGCAGGCAGTCTCGCCACTGGAGCCGGGCGGCGTTATTGGGTAGTGTCTTCTATCTCGCCGCCGGAACGAGGACCATCGGCATCACGATCGTTGCTGGGTTTCTTCTGTACGAATTGCTTACCCGGCGAAAGCTGACCGCGTTTGCTCTCATCGTTACGGCAACCTGCATAGGATTACTTGCGCTGCAAAGCCGCAGTATTCCGTCGTCCCAAGGCAGCTATTTCGATTCCTTTCGTCCGACATTAGCTAGCGTGGTTGGCAACACTGTCTCGTACACACGCGCTTTACTCACATTCTGGATGGGGAATTCGAAAAGCGCTCTCGCATTTACCATAGTCGCCATCACGAGTGTGCTAGCGGTAGTTGGTCTTTACGCGCACGCCAAGCGCGGACTGGCGCTTCTTGAAATCACTCTAGCGTTATACCTGTGCGGCGTTATCATCTGGCCTGCGCGACAGGGTCTGCGCCTGCTCTATCCAGTGATTCCGTTTTACGTGTACTTGATCGTGACTGGATTGGCATTGCTGGCGTCACATTTCTCGACACCTTACTTACGAGCGGTTGGGACTGCTGCTCTGCTGCTTATCGTGAGTGCCGGATACGCCGGCGGTTATCGAAGCAGTAATTTGCGTGTCATTGCCGAGACGGATGGGCTCGCGTCATTCAATGATCTCTGCCGCCGTGTGCAGACGATCACGCATGACGATGACGTTTTTCTCTGCCGCCGGCCGCGCGCCCTGACGCTATTCGCACGCCGGCCCGCAGCCGTATATGACGCGGCAAAGAGCGCTGATTGGTGGCGTTTTGCTGAGAAGATCCATGCCTCCTATCTCCTCTGCAATCGCCGTGAAGCACAGGACGCAGAATTTCTGCTGCCGTTCATAGACGAATCCAAACCCAACCTGGAACTGGTGTACCAGAATATCGACTTCGACCTTTATCGAATTCGTTCTTACGATCTGGCGCTAGTCAACCGCAATCCATAACCAACCGAGGATTCCTGGGTCGGTGACCGGAGGTGCATCCTTATTTAATTTCTTACGATGTATGGGGATGACTCTGGAATTCCATCCATCCACTCCGTCACGGTGAGCGGAAGCCGGTAAGATAGTCGCGCAACTTGGGAGAGTGAACATGCGTTGTCTGTTTTTTTCTCTGCTTCTCGTTTGGACATCGCTGAGCGCACAAACGAAACCGGGGACCCATCCTGCAACTCAGGTTATTGTTCTCGGGTCCGGGATGCCCAATGCTGATCCGGACCGCTTCGGTCCTGCCGTCGCTATTGTCACGAACGGAACAGCGTACTTGGTAGACTGTGGCTCCGGTGTCGTGCGCCGCGCCGCTGCCGCCGAGCGCAATGGCATTCCTGCTCTCGACGCGCGACGCCTCAACGTAGCTTTTATTACTCACCTGCATTCCGATCACACGGTGGGTTATCCCGACTTGATTTTGTCGCCGTGGGTGCTGGGTCGCAACGGTCCGCTGAACGTGTATGGCCCGGCTGGCCTCAAAGACATGACCGGTCACATACTCGACGCCTGGAAGAAGGATATAGATGTCCGAATCCATGGTCTGGAGAGGCGACCCGGGCCGCCGATTGTACAAGTTCATGAAATCAAGCCGGGCGTGGTCTACCAGGACGCTAACGTGACGGTCACGGCTTTCCTGGTGAAGCACGGCTCTTGGGATGAAGCCTTCGGCTATCGCTTCGAAACGCCCGACCGCCGTATTGTCCTCTCCGGTGACACCTCACCAGCTAACTCGATCGCGAAGGTTTGCGACGGCTGCGACGTTCTCCTACACGAGATGTACGACGACTCGGAGCCGCAAAGGTTCGGGACTGACGATACTCCGTCGCGAGAGTACTACTCCGCATTTCACACTAGCCCAAAGGAGCTAGCCGAAATTGCTGCCCAAGCGCGGCCCAAGCTACTCGTGCTGTATCACCAAATGGGGGTGGGAAGGCCGGTCGTCGATGGTCTCATGCTCCAGGTTCTGCGCGAGGCAGGGTACAAAGGTGCGGCAGTTTCCGCGCATGACCTCGATGTCTATTGAGGCGGACTCGCACCCCCTGACGGCAGAGGCGCCGCAAGTCGCACACGATAATGACTGGCTAAAACCGACCTTTGCCACTAAAGACCTGCTGTCGGCTTTGACTTCGATCCACAGCCGCGTCAATTTCCACAGCCCTGGACTCCGCATCAAACCTGCACCCTGCCTGACCTGAGCGGTTACAATGGAATAACCCTCAAACGCTGGCGACCAGCGCTCAACGACCGGCGATCCTGGATCAAGGGCTGAATGTCTCAATTCGTACACCTGCACTTACATACCGATTACTCCATGCTGGATGGCGCCTGCGACGTCGAGAAGCTGGTTGCGCGCGTAAAAGAACTCGGCATGCCTGCGGTCGCTATGACCGATCATGGCAACATTTTCGGGGCGGTGCATTTCGTCAATGCCGCGCACAAAGAAGGCATTAAGCCCATTGTCGGCTGCGAACTCTACATCTGCAAAAAAGATGACCACAACATCGAGCGCACGCCGCCCGACGGCGATACTTACAACCACCTTCTCGTCCTGGCGGAAAACGAAGAGGGTTATCGCAATCTGATGAAGATCACCTCCGAGGCCTCGCTGCATGGCTTCTATTACAAGCCTCGGGTGAGTAAGAAATTTTTGGCTGAACATGCCAAGGGGCTGATTGCGCTCTCCGGATGCCTCAAGGGCGAAGTCGCCGAATTCCTTACGGAAGAGAAATACGACGCGGCACGTGAGGCGGGCTCCACCTTTCGCGACATCTTTGGCAGAAACAATTTTTTCCTGGAACTGCAGGATCAGGGCCTCGATCAGGAGCATAAGATTCGTCCCGGCCTGCTGCGGCTGGAGAAAGACCTGGGAGTGCCGCTGGTCGCGACCAACGACAGCCACTACCTGTGTGAGGACGACGCCCATGCCCAGGACGTGATGCTCTGCATCCAGACGGGCAAGTCCATTCAGGAACCGAACCGCATGAAGTTCCAGGGTAACCAGTTCTTCGTGAAGAGTCACGAAGAGATGACGCGCGTTTTCAAAGACTCGCCCGACGTGCTGACGCGCACGCTGGCCATCGCGGAGCGCTGCAATATGCGGCTGGAAAAGGTCGGCAGCCCGTTCCCGCATTTTGACGTTCCTGCCGGATACACCCTCGACAGCTATTTCGAACACGTGACGCACGAAGGTTTTGCCCGGCGCGTGGAAAACCTGCGCCAGCAAGAAGGCAAGCTGAAGCACACTTTCGCCGATTACGAGCAACGTCTGTCGCGCGAAATAGCCATCATCCAGCAGATGAAGTTTTCCGGCTATTTCCTGATTGTCTGGGACTTGATCCGTTACGCCAAAGAGCACAATATTCCTGTTGGTCCGGGCCGCGGATCAGCGGCGGGGGCGCTGGTCGCCTATTCCCTCGGCATCACCGATCTCGATCCGCTTCAGCATGAACTCCTGTTCGAGCGCTTCCTGAATCCCGAGCGCGTGTCCATGCCTGATATCGACATCGACTTCTGCATGAACCGCCGCGGCGAAGTGATCGATTACGTGACGCGCAAGTATGGTCGCGAGAATGTCGCCCAGATCATCACTTTCGGAACTATGGCGGCCAAAGCTGCCATCAAAGATGTTGGGCGCGCTATGGACATTCCTTACGTGGATGTTGACCGCATCGCCAAGATGGTGCCTGCCCAGCTCAACATCACGCTGGAGCAAGCGCTCAAGGATTCGCCCGCCATGCAGCAGGCCTACGAGAGCGATGCTCAGATTCGTGAACTGCTGGATACGGCCCGGAAGTTGGAAGGACTGGTGCGCAACGCGGGCGTGCATGCTGCCGGCGTAGTTATCGCCCCGCGCCCGCTGACCGAACTGGTTCCACTCCATCGCACCAAGAACGACGAAATCGTCACCGCCTTCGACATGGTGGCCATCGAGAAGCTAGGCCTGCTGAAGATGGACTTCCTGGGGTTGACCACGCTCACCATTCTCGATGATGCATTGAAGCTGATCGAGCAGACGCGTGGACAGAAGATGGCGCTCGACGACATTCCCCTCCAGGATAACGAAACGTATGAAAAAGTCTTCCACAAGGGACTGACTTCGGGCGTGTTCCAGTTTGAATCGCATGGCATGCGCGACGTGCTGCGCCGCTACCAGCCGAATTCGATTGAGGACCTCACCGCCCTCAACGCGCTCTATCGTCCCGGGCCCATCCAGGGGGGCATGATCGATGACTTCATCGAGCGCAAGCACGGCCGCCGCAAAATCGAATACGAGCTTCCAGAGCTCAGGGAAATACTGGCGGAGACTCTCGGCGTCATCGTTTATCAGGAACAGGTGATGCAGATCGCCAATAAGCTGGCCGGATACTCCCTTGGCGAAGCTGACCTGCTCCGCCGCGCCATGGGCAAGAAGAAGCCCGAGGAGATGGCCAAGCAACGCGAACGTTTCGTACAGGGCGCAACCCAGCGGAGTTTTCCTGCCAAGAAGATCGAAAAGATATTTGACCTGATGGCGCAGTTTGCCGGCTACGGCTTCAACAAATCCCATTCCGCTGCTTACGCTCTGCTCGCCTATCACACCGCATATCTGAAGACTCACTTCTCGGTGGAGTTTATGGCCGCCTTGCTGACATCGGTGACGGGCAGCACGGATGATGTTGTGAAGTATATTAACGAGTGCCGCGAGATGGGCATCGCCGTCGAGCCTCCCGATATCAATGTCAGCGACGCTAATTTCACGCCCCATGGTCCCGCGATCCGTTTCGGTCTGGCCGCGGTGAAGAATGTCGGCCACAATGCCATCGAGTCCATTGTTGCCGGCCGCAAGAAACTTGGGAAATACAGCACGATTTTTGAATTCTGCGAAAGTGTCGACTTGCGCCTGCTGAACAAGCGTGTTGTCGAATCTCTCATCAAGAGCGGTGCGATGGACTCGCTCGGTAGCCGGGCAGCCCTGATGACGATTCTCGATAAGGCCATGGATCGCGCCCAAAAAGCGCAGCGTGATGCCGAATCCGGCCAGCATGGCCTCTTCGGCGTTTTCAACCAGGAAGAAGCTCACGATCACAATGACAAGCTCCCCAACGTTCCCGATTGGGATGAGCACACGCGCTTAGCCGCGGAAAAGGAGATCCTCGGCTTCTTCATCACCGGCCATCCCCTCGAGAAATATAAAGACAAGCTGGAAGACTTCCGTGCCTTGAGCACAGTAGATATCTGCGCCTTGAAGGACTCCACGGGCAAAGACGAAATCTATGCTGGTGGCGTCATCATGAATCTGCGCGTGCTTAAATCCAAGAAGGGCGAGTTTTATGCCCAGGCGCAGTTCGAGGATATGTCCGGCAGCGTCGACATGCTGGTCTTCCCCGAGGCTTACCGCCGCTTGCAGGAAAAGGTGAAACTCGAGGTTCCCGTCCTGGTGCGTGGCGGGGTGCGCGTGGAAGAGGGATCCAATCCCAAGCTGACGGTCAGCGACATCATTGCTCTGGAAGAGGCCAAGCCCAAGCTGCCCAAGTCCTTGCGTATCCGCATTCCCCTCGAAACGGCAACGGAATTCACCATAGACGCGCTGGCATCGCTGTGCCGCGAACGCCAAGGAGAAGCCAAGCTACTGTTCGATGTGGAGCGCCAGGGCGATTTCATGGTGGTTATGGAGCCGGACGGCTATAATGTGCAACCAGACCGTAATTTCATCGCCCGCGTGGAAGAACTCTGCGGGCGTGGTGCGGTGCGAATCATCAACTGAGCTTTACCCCATTGGCGGCCATCAGACATTCCGACGGAAACGGCGCTACCGCTACTGCCCGCGCGCGGGCGGAAGTTCCTGAGTTACTGGCTGCCTCGGAATTACTCGTATCATTGGTGGAAAGTTCGTGGAACAATTCGGGCAACGGCTCAGGAACCAGGATGAACGGTAGCGGCAGCAAAGCGCAGCAGGAACTGGAAAAGATCGAGCAGCAAATCGCGCAAATCGAGGCCGTCGCCGGCCAGCATCAGGACGCGACCGCACAATTGCACGAGTTGCACGAGCGCGTGCATGCTCTGCGCCGCGAGATCTTCGCGCACATGAATGCCTGGCAGAAGACCGAGCTGGCCCGGCATCCCCAGCGCCCCTACACCCTGGATTACATCGAACGCATCTTCACCGATTGGAGCGAGATCCACGGAGATCGAGGCTTTGCCGACGATGCCGCCATTATTTGCGGCATGGCGCGCTTTCACGGCCAGGATGTAATGATCGTCGGCCACCAGAAGGCGCGCGACACCAAGCAGAAGGTTTACCGTAATTTCGGCATGCCCAATCCGGAAGGCTACCGCAAGGCCCTGCGGGCGATGAAGATGGCGGAGAAATTTGGCCGGCCAATCTTCACGTTTGTGGACACGCCCGGGGCTTATCCCGGCCTGGGCGCCGAAGAGCGTGGCCAGGCCGAAGCCATTGCCCGCAATCTGCGCGAGATGGCGCGCCTGGAAGTTCCCATCATCACCGTAATCACGGGAGAAGGCGGAAGCGGCGGCGCATTGGCCATTGCCGTCGCGGATCGTGTCCTCATGATGGAGAACTCCGTCTATTCGGTCATCTCGCCCGAGGGCTGCGCCTCCATTATGTGGCGCGACGCCACCAAGAAAGAGCAGGCCGCCGAGGCATTGCGCATTACCGCCTCTGACTTGACCGAGCTTGGCTGTATCGACGGCACGGTGCCTGAGCCCGAAGGTGGTGCTCATCGCGATCACGAAGCCGCCGCCGCGCTGCTCGACGCCGCGCTCCAGTCCCATCTTGCTGCCCTGGACAAACTTCCCCTCCGCGAATTGCTCGCATCACGATATAATAAATTCCGCAACATGGCCCAGTTCTTCAGCGTGAGTTAAGTGCGTTTCTGCGTACAAAGCTATCTTGTAAACCTGCTTTGAAAGGGTTCAGCTTTCAGCCAAGCCCTTCAGGGCCGCCCCAAAGCGGGCTTTAGCCAGTGGGGCCTATTTTTTGATCATTATGGGATGACTCTTAAATCATTCTTATTGCTACGGGAACACTTTCGATTACCCGACAGCTGACGACCGACGACTGAAGGCTGACGACTGGCTTATAATGTAGTAATCCACACCACGTAGCTCTGGGCGCCTGATCCGCCCACTCCAAAGGAAGGAAGGGAATGGCCACAACAGATGTCGCGCTCCACGAAGCCTCCGGGCGCATGGAGCAGAAACGCGTCGTCAACGACATGAGTATTCAGGTCGCGACCGTCAACGGCTCCGGTTCGCAAAGCTCCAACACAGTTCTCCTGCGCAGTATTTTCCAGATGGGCGTGCCCGTTTCCGGCAAGAATCTGTTCCCGTCGAACATTGCGGGATTGCCGACCTGGTACACGATTCGGGCCAATAAAGACGGCTACATCGCCCGCAAGAAGGAAATCGACTTTCTGGTGGCGATGAATCCAGAGACCGCCCAGGAAGATGTCAAGTCGCTCGACGCAGGCGCCGTGGTGGTGTATGACGAGCCCCTCGCCCTGGATAAGGTGCGCAATGATCTGATCTTCTACTCGGTCCCTTACGACAAGCTGGTGGCCCCGGTCTGTCCCGAAGCCAAGCTGCGCAAGCTGGTGCGCAACATGATTTATGTTGGCGTCGTGGCCAAGCTGCTGGGCATCGAGATGGCCGAGGTCGAGAAGGCCATTCGCAAGCAGTTTGCGACTAAGCAGAAAGCCGCCAATCTGAACCTGGCTGCGGTGAAGGCCGGATTCGATTATGCTACCGCGACCTTGCCCAAGCGTGATCCTTACTACGTCGAGCGCATGGACAAGAATACCGGCAAGATCATCATTGACGGCAACTCCGCCGCAGCGCTCGGTTGCATGTTCGCCGGTGTCACGGTGGTGACCTGGTATCCGATCACGCCGTCTTCCTCTCTCGTGGAAACGCTCATTGATTACATGAAGGAATACCGTATCGGGAAAGACGGCAAGGCCACCTTCGCCATCGTTCAGGCCGAAGACGAGTTGGCCGCGATCGGCATGGTCTTAGGCGCGGGCTGGGCCGGGGCTCGTTCGATGACCGCGACTGCTGGACCTGGTATTTCGCTCATGTCCGAGTTTGCGGGCCTCTCGTACTACGCTGAGGTTCCCGGGGTGGTTTGGGACATCCAGCGTGTCGGCCCCTCGACCGGCTTGCCTACGCGCACTTCGCAGGGCGACATTCTTTCCACTGCCTTCCTTTCTCATGGCGACACCAAGCACATCATGCTGATCCCGTCCTCGGTCGAGGAATGCTTCAACATGGCCCAGGATGCCTTTAACCTGGCCGAGCAATTCCAGACCCTGATCTTTGTCATGTCCGATCTTGATCTCGGCATGAACAACTGGATGTCGGATCCATTCAAATATCCAGAAACACCGATTAAGCGAGGCAAAATCCTGAGCAAGGAGGATCTCGACCGCCTGGGCGGATTCTCCCGATACAAGGATGTCGATGGCGACGGCATCGGCTATCGCACTTTGCCGGGAACCGATCATCCGGCCGCGTCTTATTTTGTGCGCGGCAGCGGCCACAATGAGCATGGGCAGTACAGCGAGAAGCCTGATGATTTCGAGCGCAACATGGAGCGCGTCAACCGCAAATTCGAGACCGCGCGCTCCTTTGTCCCGCGCCCGGAGGTCTATAGCGGCAAATCCAAGATCGGAATCATCGCCTACGGAACATCTCACTGGGCGATTACCGAGTCGCGCGATCAACTGCGCAAGGAATACAACACCGAAACAGATTATCTGCGGATCAGAGCATATCCGTTCACGCGCGAGATTCACGATTTTATCGAGCAGCACGAGCGCGTGTACGTGGTCGAGCAGAACCGCGATGCGCAGATGCTCAGCCTGTTGAAGCTCGATGTGCGGCCCGAACTCGTAGTTCGGCTCCGCAGCATCGCCCATATCCACGGGTTGCCGCTGGATGCGCGCTCCGTGACCGACGAAATCATGACCATGGAGGGCAAGTAGATGGCAACCACGCCAACCAGCACGCCCGCACCGAAGACCAACGTAATCGGGCTCTCCGTTCTCGACTATCGCGGTGGCAGGACCACGCTTTGCGCCGGCTGTGGCCACAATGCCATCTCGGAACGAATCATCGACGCCATGTACGAGATGGGTGTGAAGCCCGAACGCGTGATCAAGCCCAGCGGCATCGGGTGCTCATCGAAAACTCCGGCTTATTTCATGTCGCGTGCGCACAGCTTCAACGCTGTGCACGGACGCATGCCTTCGGTGGCAACCGGCGCGGTACTCGCGAATCATAAGCTGATTGCACTCGGCGTCAGCGGCGATGGCGACACTGCTTCCATCGGCATCGGCCAGTTTGTGCACCTGATGCGGCGCAATCTGCCGATCATCTACATCATCGAGGACAACGGCGTGTACGGTCTCACCAAAGGCCAGTTTTCGGCGACTGCGGATCTCGGCTCCAAGCTGAAGACGGGCGTCATCAACGACCTGCCTCCCATCGACACCTGCGCGCTCGCCATCTCGCTGGGCGCGACTTTTGTGGGCCGCTCGTTTTCCGGCGACAAAAAGCAACTCTCAGCCATGCTGAAGGCTGCCATTGCGCATCGCGGGACCTCGATGATCGACGTGGTCTCTCCATGCGTAACCTTCAATGATCATGAAGGTTCGACCAAGTCCTACAAGTACATGAAGGACCACGAAGAGCCGATTCAGGACATCAACTTCATTCCGAGTTTCGCGGAGATTGATGTCGAGTACGATGCCGGCACCACTGTCGAAGTCACCATGCATGACGGTTCGCGGCTCCGCCTGCACAAGCTGGAAGAGGATTTCGATGCGACCAACAAAATCACTTCCATCAAGCGCCTCATGGAAGCTCATGTGAATGACGAGGTTTTGACCGGGGTTTTCTACGTCAATCCGCAGGCGCCAACCTTCGTGGACATGCTTAACATGACGGATGAATCTCTCACCACATTACCTGAGTCCGTGATCCGCCCCGGCAAGGAAGTGCTGGAGCAGGTGATGGATGAGCTGCGGTAAACAGCTTTTAGCTCTTAGCCCTTTAGCTAAATCGCTTTGTCATCCCGAGCGCAGCGAGGAAGCTGGGTTGTCCTGAACAAGCAGCAAAGCGCTACCGACCCAACGCCAGGGGAGGCGACGGGGCGCTACGGTAGCGCCGCCCTGGTGAATTTCCAAGCTCAGTGTAAAGGCTCTGCACTAACTGTCTAGTGCAGAGGTGGATTCCGCCTCCCCGGACCGGCCCTTGGGTTCGCTTAGCGCAGCGCAGGCGCAAATCTCGCCGCTTTAGCCAGGGCTGACTGCAGATTCTGCAGGTGCGTCTCGTCAGTCAGATAGCTGATCACCATCATGCGCATCACGCTACTGCCATTTGCGACCGTCTCCGAGATCCATCGGCGGCCGTCGCGCGTGACTTCCTCGACGATAGCAGCGTGAGCATGGGCGAGCTGTGCGCCCTTGGCGTTGGTCTTCAACCGGAACGTCACGATGGGCAGCACCTGCGGCGCGGCCAGTTCGAAGTCCTCCGACGCCTCCACCCATTCAGCGAAGCTGCGCGCCAACTGCAGTTGGCGATCGATTAATTCTTCATAGGCTTGTCTGCCATGAACACGCAACGTTAGCCACAGCTTCAGCGCATTCATGCGGCGCGTCCATTGCGTGCTGATGCGGGAGTTGTCAGGCAGCGTCGCGCCGGCCGCTTTGGGCATGTACGCGGCCGAAACCGCGAAGGCACGCGTCAGCGTTTCCGGATAGCGGGTTAGGACGACTCCGGCTGCGTAGGGCATGGCCAGCCACTTATGGGGATCGATGGTGATCGAATCGGCGAGTTCGATGCCGCGAACCAGATCGCGATGGCCGTCCGAAAATATCGCTGCGCCGCCATAGGCGCCGTCCACATGGAGCCACAGATCGTGACGCTGGCAGATGGCGTGAATGGCGGGGATGTCATCCACTGTGCCGGAGTTGGTTGTGCCTGCAGTCGCGACGACGCAGAATGGCTTCTTGCCGGCGGTAAGGTCAGCACGGACCGCCTGTTCAAGCTGGTCGGTGTCGAGCTGCAGAGTCTGTCTTACTGGGACGCGGCGCAGCGCTTTGCGTCCGATTCCGAGCAGACCAGCCGACTTGTCCAGCGAGTGGTGCCCTTCGGCGGAGCAGTACAGAACGGGTTGCGCCCCGATGGTGGCAACGCCATCTTCGATTGTCTCGGGGAAGTGCGCCGCAAGGGCGAGAGCGAGCCCGCTGAAGTTGGCCTCGTTGCCGCCGCTGGTGAATGTCCCGTTGAACGACCCCTCACCCCAGCCGACGCGCTCTCCGATCCAGCGCACAGTTTCTACTTCGATCTTTGAGGCGAGTTGCGAGCGCGCCAGCGTCGCCAATTGCGGGTTCAAGGCCGCCACCAGCGCCTCGCCCAGAAATCCCATATACGCGGGCGTGGGATTCATTAGGCCGAAATAATTCGCGGCGGGGACGTGAAAGCCTTTCTCCACCATCTCGCGGCAAACCTCATCAAGAACTTCAGCGGGATCGGCGCCAAGTTCCGGCAAGGGGTTCGATAGCGGTCCGTAGGTGCGCTGTTCGATAGGCAGTTGCACGGGCCGGTCGGGCAGCGAAGCATAGAACTCATCCACCCGATCGATCAGCTGGTACCCCAATTTCCGCCGCGTAGCAGAATCGAAATCGAAACTCATGGTCATACGATGAGAGTGTAATGAAAACGACTCAGAGAGGTCCTCCGATTCTTGCCGTCAAAACAAAACACCGGGTGATAGTCAGCCCCTCAAACCCGGCGAGGGTGGTCCGAAATGATGATAATGCGGCGCTGCTGGCGGACTAGCTCGAGGGTGGGCTGCTGCGTAGGACGGATGGCACGATCGCCGGCCTTCTAACGACTCCCTGCCCGAAGAGCGTGGTACCCGCGGTCTGTCCTAGGCGCTTTGATAGAGCTTGGTAAGCACGAACTCACGGTGGCCCAGAGCTTCAGCGCAGGTTAAACGCCCGTTGCAGATGCGGATCACGAGTTCAATCAGGCGATCTCCGGCTTCGTCCAGGGTCATCTCTCTCCGCAAAATTCCCGAAACATCCAAGTCGACATGCTCACGCATGGTGCGCGCTGTTTTTGGGTTGGCGGTCAGCTTGATCACCGGCTCAATCGGGTTGCCGATAATGTTTCCCTGTCCCGTCGGGAAAAGATGCACAACGAAGCCGGCAGCTGCCTGCAGAGTTACGCACTCAGCGGCGGCCGAAGACGTGTCCATGTAGTAGAGCCCCGGACCCTTCGCGGGCGCCTCGGCTGGCTTGAGCACCTCAATATATTTGGCCTTTCTACCAATCTTCTGAAGATTGCCAAAAGCCTTTTCTTCGATCGTCGTCAACCCACCCGCAATATTCCCCTTCGTCGGCTGCGACTCGGAAAGATCATTCGTCTTGTAACGATTGATGACTTCCTGGTAGGCGTCGAAGACCTGCATGAACTTCTTCCCGATCTCGGGCGATGCTGCCCGGCTGGAACAGACTACTTCTGCGCCCGTCAATTCCGATGTCTCGCCGAAGCAGGTGGTGACACCGAGTGCGTCGAACTTGTCGATCAGGTTTCCTACCGTAGGGCACGAGCCCAGGCCGGAGGTCGTGTCGCTCTCGCCGCATTTCGTGGACACGAACAGCTCCTCGATCCTGCACTTTTCGCGCTGTTTCTCGGATGCCCCCTGCACGAACTCCTGGGCCTTGCGCGAGGCGGCGGCAATCGTGCTGATGTCGCCATTGCCTTCAACGGCGAAGCCCTCAACCGGCTTACCGGTCTTGGCGATGCCATCCACAACTCGGCTGGTCCATCCCGGCTCGATCCCGATCACCACGCAGGCGGCTACGTTCGGATTACAACCCGTGCCGATCAAGGTTCGAAAAAACAGCTCCAGGTCCTCGCCGAATTGCAGTCTGCCATAGGCATGGGGCAGCGCCATAGTGCCCTTGATGTTGTTGCACACCGCTTCCGCAGCGGCATTGGATAGATCATCGAGAGGAAGAATTACCACATGATTACGAATCCCGACTCGGCCGTTCTCGCGACGATAACCAAAGAACTCGTTACGTGCCATTTCCCTACCACCTCTTCGTCTTCAGGTTGTGAACGTGGATATGCTGGCCTTTAGCGACCTCGGCCACGATCCGGCCGACGTCATTGCCATACTTGAGCACAGTGTCGCCGGGCTTGAAGTCGCGCAACGCAATCTTGTGACCGAGGGGCACTGCGTCGAGCGATTTGAGCCGGATGGTTTCATCCGTTTGCATTACCCAGCCGGTCAGTTCTTTGCCGGGTTTGACATCTTCAACAACTACGACGCCAACCGTGTCTGCCTTATCGTGGACTATGAAATCTGTAGCCATTACCGGTCCTCATTTTTGGGATGGTTGCAATCGCTTCGCATTAGCTGATTCTTTTTTCTGAAAATCGCCGGCCTGCAGCAAGCGCATGACTTCCGTTCGGGCCCGGGTAACTTCGTCTCGAATCGTTTTTTCTGCCAGGTCCGCATTCTTCTGGCGCACCGCAGCGATCATGCTGCGCAGGCCGCGTAAACTTTCTTGCCAACGTTTCGTCGAACGCCTTGGGTGGCTAAGGCCCAAGGCCCGCCAGCGGCGAATACGGCCATGCACAATGGCCAGCATCGAGGACAAAGTTTCACTGCCGGCGCCCTCGAATAGCGTGTCGTAGAACCGGTTCTTTGCCTCCAGGATGAGCTCCGGGTCGCCGCTTCGATAAGCTTTTGCCGTCGAGGTTAAACAGCGTTCCAGGATTTTGATTTGTGCTTCGCTGGCCTGCTCAGCGAAGAGCCGCGCTGCCAAGCCTTCGAGGACAGCGCGGATCGCGTATAGATCGATGGCCTCGGTTACCGTCAGCTCGCGCACCACCGGCCCTTTGTTGGCAACCATGGCGACCAGACCTTCGGTTTCGAGCTGGCGTAAAGCTTCGCGAATCACGGTGCGGGAAACACCGGTCATGCCGATCAACTCCCGTTCCATGAGGCGGGTGCCGGGTGCAAGCCGGCCGGCCACGATGGCTTCGCGCAGCTCGTCCACTACCTGCGAGCGCAGGGGAGCGGCCGCTCGCTGGATGGGAGTCAGGCCGTTCCAGCTCGAAGCGCCGACTGGGAGATTGGTCATACCATATTATGGTAATATGCAGCAGGCCGTTTCAGCAACTCGGTACGTGTGCTCTTAAGATTTCAGGCGAGGGGTGGGGCTCATGCAGAAAGCGGTGAAAGTTGGCATTGTTGGATTGGGCAGATGGGCGAAAGTTCTGACTCATGCCGCGGCCAAGTCTGACCAGTTAAAGATCGTTGCCGCGTTCAGCCGCTCCGAAGAAAAACGCGCCGCCTTCCAACAGGAAACGGGAGTGGCGACGGTTGCCAGCTTGCAGGCCATGCTGTCCAATCCGGATATCAGCGGCGTGATTCTGACCGTCCCGAATGAGCAGCATTTGCCGGTTGCCGCCGAGGTGGCTAAAGCCGGCAAGCACGTTTATACCGAAAAGCCAATCGCCAGCACGCTGGAAGATGGCTTGGAGATCGCCGCCCTGGAGCGCAAGTATGGCATTACTGTTACGGTAGGTCATAGTGCCCGCCTGATGGCCGGCATTCGACAGATTCGCGCTGCCATCGACGAGGGCCAACTGGGGCGAGTCGCATTTCTGGAAGCCAATTTTTCCAACGAACGCGCCCTCGAATTGACTCCAAAAACCTGGCGCTGGTACAAGGACCGGGCCCCGGGCGGCCCGTTATCGCAATTGGCGATTCACATGTTCGATGTTCTGCATTATCTTGGCGGCGAAATCGTGGAAGCGAGTTCAATAGCTTCGAAGCTTTCTCCCGTAGGCGCGGAAGTGGATGATCAGTCCATGACCTTGTTGAAATTCGAAGACGGCAAGGTCGGCTACGTGGGATCGTGCTGGACCTCGCCCGGCATTTTTGCGATCCGCGTGTTCGGCTCCCAAGCGCTGATGCACTACGAAATCGACTTCGGTACGTGGGACAACCCGGACAAGCTCCATGAAACGTCGACTCTGTACATCCAGCGGGGTAAAGCCGGGTATGCCAGTCGCGAAGAATTGGGGGTGCCGGCCAGCGACATGTTCCGCGAAGAGTTAGAGATGTTTGCCGAGAGTTGCCGCACCGGGAAACCGGGCGAGCTCAATGCGCACAACGGCAACATCGCGGTGGCGGTTGTCTATGCTGCCCTGCGCTCGATCCAGTGGAAGGGGCAGTCGATTCGGATCGCGGACGTCATCTCCGATGCGCGCGGGCAAGTGGCGGAGAGGAGAGCCAAGGTTGTCTAGCCGCTACTTCATCGAGCTGACGCAGCCGGAAATCGCCGCCCAGCTGCAAAGGCATCCGCTGGTGATTCTTCCCGCCGGCAGTGTCGAGCAACACGGTCCGCATTTGCCCACTGGCACTGACATCTTCGCTGCGCAGGCGATTGCACATGCCGTAGCCGAAAAGATGGACGCACTGGTGCTGCCCGGAGGACCTCTGGGCGTCACCCCCTTACACATGCCCTACGAGGGAACGATTACCCTCACGCCTGAGACTTATATTCGTCTGGCCATCGAGACCTGCGCCTCGGCGGCCAAACACGGAGCCAAATATTTATTGATCCTGAACTGGCATGAGGGCAATATTCCGTCGCTGGCCATTGCGGCCGAGAATCTGCATCGGGAACACGGCATGACGGTGCTTACCGCGCAGGCCTGCTATGTAGCTGCCGAGTTGTATGGGCCGGAATGTAATGGACTCACCCACGGAGGCGAAATCGAAGCCTTGGCAGTCCTCGCCCATCGTCCCGAGCTCGTGCATTTGGAGCGCGCGGCACAATCCTCCGATGAGACGCAAGGGCAGAAGATGGACAAGCTGCGCCGCACCCGCGCCTACCAACCCGTGCTTACCGATGTCCGCGCCATCGCTCCTACCGGGTGGTACGGAAAACCGCAGGCAGCGACCAGGGAAAGAGGCACGCGCATGATCGGCAGGATTGCGGAGTCGATCGCTGCTGAGGCACAAGAAATTTTTGCCCAGCTCGACAGGACCCATAGCGGAGTAGCCGCGTTTGGCCGAAGCGGCCAGGTGAGTTGATGGCGCGCGTCTACAGACCGTCGGATGCAAAACTTCTGGGACTGCCGGGACGCAGGTCGTTCGAGATTGCTTCTGCGCAAACGGGAACGAGTTCGGTCACGCTGCGCCGAGTCGAGATTCCGGTAGCTCAATCACCACAGAGTGGGCGCGGAATGCACTCGCACCGCGATAGTGAAGAATGCATTTACGTCCTGCAGGGGCACGGCGTCACGCATGCCGAGAGCGGCGATTATGCGCTCGAGCCGGGCGATGCGATTGTAATTCCCGCCGGGGAAAAACATATGACCAGCAATACCGGCAACCAGACGCTGGTCCTTCTTTGCTTCTTTCCGGTCGGCGACATTACGGCGGGCATGCGGGAGGAACCCGCGCCTTCGGCGTAATCCTATGAGCATTGATGTTCTTTGCTTGCGGCCGGAGGCGGACTTTCAACGTACACGCGCACTGCCGCCGGATTCGTTGCGGGTATGCTATCGCGCTCCCGACGATTCAGATTTAGCTGCGCTGATGAAGCAAACCCGTGGATTGCTGATCCCGGCGGTAGGGCCGAAGCTACCTGCGGAACTATTCCACGGCAGCAGCGTGAAATTTGTTCAGGTCACTGGAGCCGGGGTTGACCGGATCGATCAGGCCCTGATGAAGCGCATGGGCATCGCGGTGGCGAACGTTCCCGGGGGAAGCAACAGCGCGGTTGCTGAATATGCAGTCACCGCCGCATCACTGCTGTTGCGCCGCTTTGGCTGGGCCAGTAGTGAATTGAAGAAAGGCGACTACGTGGGCGTTCGCGCGCGCCTGCTGGCCGACAATCTTTCCGGCATCGACGGTCTACTCGTCGGCGTAGTCGGCTTGGGAGTGATCGGGCTCGCAGTCGCCAAGGCATTTCATGCAAGAGGCGGTCGGATCTGCTATTACGATCCTGCGCCCCGCGATCGGGAACAGGCTAACTCCATGGGCGCGGAAAGTGTATCCTTGCCGCAACTCCTCTCGACCTCAGACGTGGTAACCCTGCATGTCCCGCTCATACCTGCCACGAACGGTCTAATCGGCGACCAAGAGATCGCGCGCATGAAACCGGGCGCCGTGCTCATTCACGCAGCCCGGGGAGGGGTCGTCGACGAGGCCGCACTCGCTCGCCATTTACAGTCAGGCCATCTGGGTGGTGCTGCCGTCGATGTGTTTTCTACGGAACCACCGAAGCCCGATAACCCGCTCCTCGCCCTTTCCGGAGACGCGGCACAAACGCTTTTATTAACCCCGCACATTGCCGGGGTGACACGGCAGTCCGCAACCTTCCTCCTGCGTTCCGCCTGGCAAAACCTGGAGCGCGTGCTCGTTCTCAATCAACCACCACAGGACCGGGTGTATTGAATGCCACTCCGTCGGCGTTGGTACTCCCATTTGTATCTGCAGGTTCTGATCGCTATCGGGCTCGGAATTGCCGTTGGCCATTTCTTTCCGAAAACCGGGGTCGCGCTGAGGCCTCTGGGCGATGCTTTTGTTGCCTTGATTCGGATGCTGATCGGGCCGGTGGTCTTTTGCACCGTCGTCCAGGGCATTGGATCGATGAGCGATCTGAAGAAAGTCGGCAGGATCGGGGTCAAGGCCCTGCTCTATTTTGAAGTGGTATCTACCATCGCGCTTGCAGTGGGAATGCTGGTTGCGCATCTCTTCCATCCCGGAACTGGCTTGAACATCGATGCGGCCAGCTTTGATTCCAAGTCAATTTCAACCTATGTAAGTCATGCGAAGGAAGTCGGAGTTCTGCCCTGGCTGGAACAAATCATTCCTCAAACCTTCGTGGGCGCATTTGTCAATGGAGACGTTCTGCAGATACTGCTGATCTCCATTCTGACCGGATTTGCAATTTCCCGTCTCGGCCAGTATCGCGAGCGAGCGACGACCGCTATCGCCCTGGCCGGCAAAGTAGTCTTTGGCGTCATTCGCATCATCGTGAAAGCCGCACCCATCGGTGCTTTTGGAGCGATGGCTTTCACGGTCGGCAAGTATGATCTCGGCTCCTTGTCGAGCCTGTTAAAGCTGATTGGCACTTTTTATCTCACGAGCATTGTTTTCATCTTAGTTGTGCTCGGCTTAATTGCCCGGCTATCGGGATTTTCTATCTTACGATTTGTTGTGTACATCAAAGACGAGTTGTTGATTGTATTGGGAACGAGTTCTTCGGAAACAGTGTTACCGGACATGATGTCGAAGTTAGAGCGCCTCGGTATCTCGCGCTCCGTGGTGGGGCTCGTCTTTCCCACTGGATATAGCTTCAACACCGACGGAACTAATATCTACATGACGTTGGCCGCCCTGTTCTTGGCGCAGGCCACGAACACACACTTGAGTTTGGGGCAGGAACTTAACATTCTCCTGTTTGCCATGATTGCGTCCAAGGGAGCGTCCGGCGTAACCGGCACGGGATTTGTAACCTTGGCGGCTACTCTTTCGGTGGTGCCATCGATTCCACTCCAGTCTTTAGCCATTCTGCTGGGAATTGACAAGTTCATGAGCGAATGTCGCGCGCTTACCAACGTGGTCGGAAATGGTGTTGCCACCATCGTGGTCAGCCGCTGGGAGGGCGAATTAGATCCAGCCACGCTGCGGCGCAACCTGGCGAACGAATTGTTGCCGGAAGCTAGTCACGCCAAGTCGGTGGTTAGCGGCTAGCCGGCCGTACTTACGCCCGCTCTTTCGTTTCTTTGGAAGCCGTGTGCGAATCTTCAGCGATTTGTTCCAGGTGGGCGCGCATCGCTTTGCGGGCTTTATCCCGATCATGATTTTCGACCGCTGCCAGGATTCGCTTGTGGTGGAATTGGCCGCGCCGAGCATGGTCGACGTTGAAGATGCGAATGCGCTGCTCCCGCAAGAGTCCCACGATCGAATCAATGAGAGAGAGGATCAGCGGGTTGCCGGCAGCTTCGGCCAGGGCCAGGTGAAAGTCCAGATCCGCTTCCACGAACGCGTCGGCGTCATGGGTGGCTTCCATTACATTGACCGCCTCGCGCATGCCCGAGATGTCGGCCTCATCGGCGCGCTCAGCAGCCAGCATGACGATCTCCGGTTCCAGGATCGAGCGCAATTCGGCCAGGTTGCGAAATCCATCTTCCACTTCGCCCATCTTCATGAGGAAGTCGAAGGATTGGCGCATGAGCTGCGAAGTGCCGTTTACGACGAAAGTGCCACGCCCGGTGTAAGCTTCAACCAAGCCCTTTTCACGAAGAGCTTTGACCGCCTCGCGCACGGCCGTGCGGCTCACGCCGAACTGCTGCGCCATCTCGCGCTCCGGCGGTAGCTGATCGCCCGGTTTTAGCGCTCCCTCGGAGATCGATTTTTCAATTTGCTGGACAATCTGTTCGTAGAGGCGCGAGCTGCGAATTGCCTTGTACACCGAAATCCCCCCGGCTTTTGTCGTTCTGGCCGAAGCCAACTTGTAGCCGATGGCTGATAATTCCACCTGCCCAATAGGTACGGTAGCTATACCAAAGCTGGAGAGAGGCTTCAAGTTTTCTTTAGGACACGTGTCCAATCTCCACGCGACTGGCAGCGATATGCTCCAGATGTATCAGGCACGGATATTGACTTCATCCTTGCGGATTGGTATAGCTGTCGGACCAGCACTTCGCGAGCGTGCTGGCGGACGATTGGAGGAATCATGGCCCGGATGACGCGGCGTGGATTCGTAAAAGGTGCAGCGGCAATGCCCGTGATGATGGCAACTTCTGCTCTGGGACAGGCAAGCGCGCCGGGCGAGCGCTACGACATTGTCGTGGCCGGCGGCGGCCACAACAGCCTGATCACCACCGCTTATCTGGCCAAGGCAGGATACCGCTGCCTGGTTTTGGAAGGGCGGCCGATCGTCGGTGGCGGAGTTAAGACGGCGCAACTCACCCTGCGCGGGTTCCACGATGATGTCTGCTCCACAGCACACTCGTTCATCCAGGATAACCCGCTCATCCGAAATGATGAATTGGGTTTGCGCGACTACGGTCTCGAGTACCTCGATCCCGATCCTGTATTTCACGTTCCCTTTGCCGACGGAAGTTATTTAACCCAGTGGCGCGATGCCGATCGCACGGTAGCGGAGTTCGCCAAATTCTCCAAGAAGGACGGCGAAGCGTACCGCAGGATGCTGAGCGAATTCGATGTGATTCGTCCCATGATCAGCGCTCTCACTTTCACCCCTATCGGTTTTGGAAAACCGCTAAACGATCGATTGAACGAAATCCCGCGCGGCAAGCTGTGGCAGCGGCGCTTCGCCATGTCCGCGTGGGAGAATATTCGCGACAATTTCCAGGACGATCACAGCCGCATCTTTCTGTTATTCCTGGCGCACATTGCGGCCGAGCCCCCGGACGCTCCCGGCACTGGGCGGCTCGCCTATAGCTCTGCCCGGCAGCAGACTACGGGCCGCCCCATTCCCAAAGGCGGGTCAGGAATGCTGACGCAGGCTCTGGCCCGCTATATCGAAGCCCATCAGGGCGTCGTTCTGACCAATAAGTGGGTTGAGAAATTCATCATCGAGAGCGGCAAGTGCGTGGGCGTGGAATGCTCCGATGGAAGCTCATACCGCGCCGGCAAAGCCGTCGTTTCAACCCTGCATATCAAACACCTGATTGACATGGCGCCGCGCGAGTTGTGGGGGCAGGACTTTCTCGATGGCGTCGAAACATGGCAGCCGGAACACGCCATGTTTGTCACCCATTACGCCACCAGTGAGCCGCCGAAATTTCCGGTACAGGGCGGGATGCTGGCCCCAATTGAAGCTGGCATGATGGCGACTGTCGACCGCGCTCTCCGCTTCGGCTACGACGATTCGCGCGGCGTCATCAACCTCGAGGAACCCCCGGTTCAGGTCATTACGCCCACCGTGACCGATCCTTCGAGAACTCCTCCCGGATTGCATAGCATGAAGATCGTGGGGTGGCAGCCCTACGCGTTGAAGGAAGGTCCGCAGCACTGGGATGAGGTGAAGAAGCAGGTCTCCGAAGCGAACCTCAAAATTCTCCAACGCTATGCCACCAATCTGACCGACGACAAAATCCTGGCACGCTTTATAACCAGTCCCTTGGATCTGGAGCGCATGAATCCGCATTTCTGGCATGGTTGCGCTCACGGGGGCGCGCAATCGATATCGCAGACCGGTCCCATGCGGCCAGTACCCGGCTACGCGCAGCACCGCATGCCCATCCCCGGTTTGTACCAGACAGGTGCGACCACCTATCCCGGCGGATCGGTGACGGGCGCGCCCGGCCGCAATGCGGCTATGGTGATGCTAAAAGATTTTGGAACTAGCCTCGACGCAGTTGTGCAGAAGAAATCTTAATAGCGCAGTCCGGAGGAATCCGTGAAGCGATGGACCCCTGTTCTCTGGTTATTGGTTGTCGCGCTGGCTATTGGCATCGTAGATCGAACCGAAGCGCAGACCAGGCACGCGGTGCCGGATAATCCCTTAAAGCCCGCGCCCCCGCAGCAACCTATTGCCTACAGCCACAAACAACATCTGGCGCTTGGACTGGAATGCCAATCCTGCCACACCAATCCCGATCCCGGGAAACTTATGACTTTTCCCGCGACCGGTCGTTGCGCCGAGTGCCACAAAACCAACGACAGCACGCCCGCTCTTCAAAAGCTGGCTCAATTCACCAAAACCGATCAACCCATTCCCTGGGTGCGCGTCTACAAACTTTTGCCGGGAGTGAATTGGAGCCACCGCAGGCATCTGGATGCGGGCGTAAGCTGCATCACCTGCCACGGCCCGGTCGCTCAGCTCGAAAGAATGTCCGAGCTAACCAGCGTGACGGCCATGTCAGTTTGTATCGACTGTCACGACCGCAACCACGCACAGACCACGTGTAATACTTGTCATTCCGGTCCGACCGGCGTCAGCGGAACAGGCAAGGGCACGCCGTAGTTGGAACGAGGCTACTCGATCGTTGTCTGCTGGCTGATAGCCATCTGCCAGCTTCCGCCGCGCTTGATCCACACCCGGGTGACGTGGGTTGGCTTCTTGTCTCCGGTCTGATGCTGAGCCGTCATCACGATGGCATCGGGAAAATCGAACATTTTGCCCGAAACCAGCGGGGATGGTGCTGAACCAGCACCTGCCTGTTTTTGCTTGTCGAGAATGGCCATGCGGTCGGCCTTGGTCATCACATGGTCGTTATTCGAATTGGTCAACGTGAACTCGTCGGCAATGTGCGGCGCCCAGCCCTGCGAGTCATGATTCGTGACAGCCGTCTCCAAAGCCTGCCAGGACGAGATCACCCCCTGCTCATCGCTATTCTTGGGCTGATAGGGAAGCGATTTGCAGGGGTTTTCGCACTCCGTCAGCCCCGGTCCGGCCGGCGGTTGCGCTTTGGCCACGAGGGTGGCGTCGTGATAGACCAGCAAGCGCCATTGTCCCGCGCGTCTTACCCACACCCGCAGGGTGTGCAGCCTGCCGGCGGACGCGGTGACTACGCCCACATCGCCGTAAACCCGCTGTTTCACGTTTTCCGTGTCCGCCGTCGCGCCATCTTTCTGGACATCAGCCAGGAGCTGTTGTTTGCTCCGAGTTTTACCGGACGAATCCGTCCAGGTGAAATCCGCGTCCAGTGTGGTGGTCAGCTCGGACAGGTTCGCCTGTTCGAGGTTCTGGGCGAAGATCTGGTCGGCCTTGGCAAGGCCCGCATCGCTGGTTGAAGCGTCGGCTGGCGCTGCCGAATGCGCGAGTGTGGAAGCCCACAGCAAGAATCCGAAGAATAGATAAATTTGCTTCATGGATATTTCCTTTTCTCCTGCGGAGCCGCGGCGTTGCTTTTTACCACATCACCGTAAAGGAGCTAAAAGGTCAGCGCTTCGGAGAGGGAACTCCTTTGATATCAACAACTCTGGCGAGGAGCATCCCTGCTCGCGGATTACGGTCAGACCACCATACCACAAATTCTTTGGATACCGGTCATCGAAAAAGCTTGACTCTGCAGGGCTGGCAATGGTACAGCTGTCGGACCAGTTAGGTGGGGAGCCCATCTTTCACCAACAACTCGTTCGCACGGAGAACCGGTATGAGCTTTTCGGGTCGGGGTCTGCGCTTCGGAAGCACAGTCACGTGGCTGTCTGCGGTGGTCGTGCTTTGCCTCGCCGTTCCACAGATGTTTGGCCAGGCCAACTTCGGCAGAATCCTGGGAGCGGTGCAGGACAAGAGCGGTGCCGCCGTGGCTGGCGCGACGGTCACCATCACGGATGTGCAGCGCGGTACCAGCCGCAGCCTCAAGACCGACGAGGCGGGCGAGTATGCCGCCCCTGATTTGGTACCGGGGACTTACACTGTGCAGGCGACCGCGCAAGGCTTTAAAGCGGTGCAGCGACCCAATCTCACCGTCGAAGTCGCAAAAGACCTGCGCGTCGATTTCTCCCTGGTTCCGGGCGATGTCTCCGAAGTCATCGAAGTTCAGGAAGACGTGCCCTTGGTGGATACCACCAGTTCTACACTAGGCGGCACGCTCAGCAACACCGAGATCAATGAGATCCCGCTCAACGGGCGCAACTACGAGAATCTGTTGTCGGTTCGCCCTGGTATCACGCGCTATCCGGGAGGTGGCTTTTCGACCCTCAGCACCAATGGTGTCCGTCCGGAAGACAACGTCTTCATCATGGACGGTTTGAACGACGACGAGCCCTTTTCGATGCAGTCGATGATCAACGGGCCGCCGCTGTTCGGCGACACGACCACGGTGATGCCGATTGATGCCATCCAGGAGTTCAACACGATCGAGAACCCTAAAGCGGAATATGGCTGGAAGCCGGGCGCCATTGTGAACGTTGGCTTGAAATCCGGCACGAACAGCCTGCATGGTACTGCTTATGCTTTCGGCCGGCAGGACAGCTGGGATGCCAACAACCCATTCATCGGCTCAGCCCTGCCCATGAATTTGCAGCAGTTCGGGGGTACGGTTGGTGGCCCGATCAAAAAAGACAAGCTTTTCTTTTTCGGGGGATATGAAGCACAACGCTACGATGCCGGCAGTCCCTTCCTGCTGAATACACCCGTAACCACTTCCATTGGCGATGCAAGCGCCAGCATCGTTGATGCCTGCAACGCGGTAGGGTTTGCGAATGTCAATCCACTAAGCGCGCACTTGTTCGACCTCCAGTCAGATTGCTCGGTGGGTCCAAACTCTTTTTATCCCCACAACAACGGCTCTTCGCCCAGCTTTGCTCCCAAGTTGACCAACACCAATCACATCAATAGCGCCTTGGGGAAGATCGACTATCACCTGAATGAACGTAATCTGATCACGGGTGAATACTTTTTCGGACAGCTGAATGGAGTCGTCAACGACGCCCCCAACGAGCTCGCCCGCGCATGGGAATTGCAGGTGCACACGCGCTCGCAGGTGACTGGGTTGAACTGGATCTGGACGCCGAATACGCGCTGGGTCAACGAAGCGCGCTTCGGTTATAGCCGCTTCTACCAGCCGTCGCATACAGTGGATCACAACGTTCCGGCAACTACGTATGGCGTCAATACCGGAATTACGAATCCACTCTATGGCGGCATGCCCGACATCCGCATTCAAGGCTTTGCGCCGCTAGGCAACAGCTTTCTCAAGATCCAGGGCCCGGATCAGGTCGCGCAGTTTTCCGATGCCGTTTCTTACACGGTTGGCAAGCACGCGTTCAAGTTCGGGGGTGAGTTCCGGCACGACATGATCACCGGAGCGGCTTACAGAGAGGCCAAAGGCCGAGTTGATTTCAAGAGCCAAGATAATTGCCCATTCTGCGCCTTTCCCTTCGCGCTGGAGAACTTCCTTGCTGGAACGCCAAGGCGAGGACAGATACTCCTCGGCGATCCTCTGCGTCACGTCCATTTCGAGCAGTTCGCTGGTTACATACAGGACGATTTTCGCGCAACGAACCGGCTAACGGTGAACTTGGGCCTGCGATATGAGTTGAATACGGTACTCAAGGAAGCTCATGACCAATTGGCTAATTTTTATCCCAATCAAGGCGTTGTGCAGGTTGGTCACGGTGTCAGTTCGCCCTACAACGGCGATCACAACAACTTTGCTCCGCGTTTTGGCTTCGCCTGGGATGTGACGGGAAGCGGGAAGAATGTAGTTCGCGGCGGAGCAGGTGTGGCCTACGAAGTTCTGGGCGCGAATGTGTTCCTGCTCTACGCGAATCGGATGGGCCTGAATACCAATCCTTCCGGCGCCATTATTGGGCCCGGTGGACAGACCCCGGGCGGGAACATTAACGTTGCTACGGTCACGTTACCTCCTTCAAACATTAATTGGAGCAGCGCCGGTCCTGTATTTAATGTCCCTTCGCAGATCGACTGCTCTCCTCAGACCGGAACGCCGTGCGCCGTACTGGGTGTCAATCCGAACATCCGGACTCCTTATGTCACCAACTGGAACCTGGGCTTGCAGCACGCTTTTACGAACAACACTTCCCTCGATCTCAGCTATGTAGGAAATCACGGCACGAAGATACTGGGCGTGCGCGACATAAACCAGGTTGTTCCCGCTCTTGACTCCGGAGATTTCCAATCCGGGCGGCCATACAACGCGCAGTTCCCCTATTTGTCGTATATCAACGTGCTGGGCAACTATGCCAAATCGAACTACCACAGCCTGCAGGCCACACTGACACAGCGCAATTATCACGGGCTGTCGATGACTGCTGGCTATACCTACGGTCATGCCCTTGACAGTTCGTCCTCCAACTGGGGCCTGGCGCCGCCGCAGGATAGCTACAACTACGCCTCGGAATATGCCAGCAGTGATTTCGATATCCGCCACCGCTTTACCTTCACGACGAGCTACGCACTGCCCGGGCGGGATGGCTTTGCACAGATGCTGAAGGGATGGCAAGTGAATTCCTTCCTCACCCTGCAAACTGGTCAGCCCTGGACGGTGCAGGATACCGGCAACGGGTTTAGCAACACCGACGAAATTGATAATCCCGCATGGGTCTATAGCGGAGGCGAGCGCTGGAATTTCATAGGCAATCCCTCCGACTTCAAGCCCACCGCAGTTGGAATCCCGTATTTCGGGCCGGGAACGCAGGACCCGACGCTGCCGATTGATCCAACACTCGCGGTGAACAATCCGGTGTGTACTGCAGCCGCAAATACCCCCGGATTGCTGGCCTCGTTGCAAGCAGGCGGCTGCTACGTCGTGGGAAAGAGCGTGATGTTTCCACCGGTACTTGGCACTTATGGCACCATGGGCCGTAATCTCTTCCGCGATACCGGTTTCAAGAACTGGGACATGTCGGTGAGCAAGGTATGGACAATCACGGAGCGCTTCCACGCGCAGTTCCGCTTTGAATTGTTCAACGTCCTCAACCACCGTAATCTCGCGAATCCCTATGGCGCGCAAAATGGGTTTGGCGCGGGTGCATTTAACGATCCGTCAACCGGAGCCGGCAGCTTCGGTTGCGGTTGCGCTACGCCCGACGTCGCCGCTTCCAACCCGGTGCTTGGTTCCGGCGGTCCGCGCAAAATTCAGCTGGGGTTGAAGCTGAGCTTCTAGGCGTTGTTGAAACCCTTCGGGCGGTGTACTTCCCAGACCGCCCGGAGGATAACTTAACTTCTCGCAAGAAGACTCTGATTAGGTACGGCAGCAACAAACGCAAGGTCCCTCGACTCCGCAGAATCGCCTGAAAAGGGGCAATTCTGCTGCGCTCGGGATGACAGAAATGAACTTAATCAGACCTTCCCTAAGATCTACCGTAGCGACGGCCCGCTGGGAGCCAGCCGCGAGGTCCGGAGCAAGGAGTGCCTGAACAGCAGAAGAAAAGAGCAGATTCGCGCGAAAATTCATCCCATAAATCGCGTTACAACCGGCGCGACTTTTTGAAAGCTGTAACCGGCGCAGGCGCTGGATTAGCGCTGACCGGAGCCGCCCTCCCCGCATTTGCCGATCGGCACGCCTCCCCCACCCCCAACAGCCTTACTTATCTCGATCGGCGGATGTACATCCACAACATGGAGATCGTCGCGCACTTTGCCCCCGGCGAAGACCGCGGCGGCAAGATGCAGATGATGTCCATCGGCAATCGCCGGTACCTCATGCAGCAGGGCGATGTCATCGACGTTTCCGACGCGCGCAAGCCCACGATGTACAACCACAAGGGCTTCCAGGGCAATCAGCTTCAGGTCGCGTACAACAAGGATTTGAAGAAATGGATCCTGATGACCGGAGGGTCGGCTCCCATCACCGCGTCCACCCCTAAAGCGCCCAATGGAAAGTACGACGATCCTCATCTGGAAGATGCCTGGAGAAACTTCAAAGGCCTGCGCGGGGTGCGCTTCTACGATGCCACCGATCCCGCGAAAATCGTGAAGCTTTCTGAATTCAGCACCGGCGCAACCGGTTCAGGCACGCATCGCAATTATTACGATGGCGGCAAATACGCCTATCTCGATTGTTCACCCGACGATACCTTCATTCATCAGCCCTCGTATTTCCGGCCGCTAGTCAACGGCAACATGATCGTGGATTGCTCTGATCCAGCGAATCCCAAAGAAGTTTCTTTCTGGTGGGTTCCGGGATCGAAGAAGGGCGAGGAAGCGGAGTACGACAAGTGGATCTGGTCGAAGCTGGTGCCGCCCAAAGTTCATCCTGACCAGACGCCGTTCGTGGGCCTGCATGGACCGGTGTACGTGCCCAAAAAGCTCGAAGACGGCGGCAATCGCGGATATGGCGCCTGGGGCGCGAATGGTTTCATTATTCATGACCTCTCCGATCCCAAGCACCAGAAGGCGATCGGCCAGTTTGAGCCACCAGCGCAGTATTCGGGCATGGGCATTGCGTTCCACACCATCTGGTGCGGGATGCTGGAGCGCGGCTACGTGATCACCAATGGCGAGACCACAAACTCGGATTGCAACCAGATTTACCTTCCGAACTGGATTGTGGACATCCGCGACGAGCAACACCCGATTGCGGTCTCCCAGTTGCCGCGGCCGGTGCCGCCTCCGGAGGCGCCTTATCGTGATTTCTGCTTCAAGCGCGGACGTTTTGGGGCGCACAATCCTCCGCACCTGAAAGCGCCGGGTACGATCTCGCCGAGCTTCATCGCCTATTCCTATTTCAACGCCGGGCTGCGCTGTTATGACATCGGCGATCTGCTGCGCCCGGAAGAAGTGGCATATTTCGTGCCACCGCAGGGCGGCGACCTGCACGAGTTCGGCAGTTGGAATCGGACTGTGGACAACGTCTTGGTCGAATGGGATCGCAACCTGATCCACGTGGCCGCGGATACGGGAATCTACACTTTGAGTTGTCCGGCTCTCGGCAAGGCGCTTCTCGATCCCATGCCGGTGGCCAACTGGTCGTTACCCAAGCTGAACGAAGGCGCTGCTTAGAGGCATAAGACAGGCCACGGATTGGCACCGATCAAGCTCTATCCGTGTACATCCGTGAAAATCCGTAGCCCCAGGGTTCGGAGGTCCAATGAAATTATCTGTCGCAATTCTCGTCCTTGGCGGTTCTCTCAGCCTGTTTGATGCGGGCGGGCAATTTCTCCCCTCGGCCTGGGCGCAGCTGCCCACGGGGAAGGCTGCCGTCGAAGAAGTTCCTCCGCACGCGTTCATCATTACGAAACCGGTCAGCGGCTCCGACATCCCCGCCGACTACACCTTCGTCCTCACTCATGACGAAATCTATGTTCCCATCATCGTCCGAAAACCCAAGGGGGACGGGCCGTTCCCGGCAATCACGATGGGCTCGGGCGAAGGCCGCGAAGGCATGCTGAAGGTGGAGAGCCTCATGCAGAAGCTCCAGCCCATGCAAGAGCGCATGATCGCCCGCGGATATACGGTGGTCACGGTCAATTATCGAAACGAAATTCCCTACATGTACGAAAAGCTTCAGGGCCCTTCGCACAATCTCCCCGACAGCATCAGCGGCGACCGGCGCACTTTGAAATCCGAGCCCACGCTCGATCACCAGGACCTGATTGCGATCTTCAAATACCTGCGCACGCTGCCCTATATAGATAAGAACGGCATTGGGGCCATGGGCGTGAGTCACAGCGGCGAGATGATTCTGAAAGCTGCCGCCGAGTATGACTTCAACGCCGGAGTCTGCATCGAACCCGCGGCGCACGAATTCCTTCAGGTGAACACCGGTCCCAGCGCCCCGCGCAAGGACAATGAAATCCAGTACAACGACATCGAAGTCGTGCGCAAGAATGCCGACAAAACCGCGGCCATGGAGCGAATCCAGCGCATGCACACGCCCATTCTGATTTTTGGCCGTGAACATGACCATCAGCAGGGAGTTTTCAAATTGACGACCGAATGGATGCGCGAAGCCGGCAAGGACGTAACCTGGGAGAGCTTCGATCATCCCGTGCATGGCTACGTGTTCATCTATCGCCAGCCGGATGGCTCGTTTAAGCCGGATCCCATTCAGGAAAAAACTTTCGAAATATTCATGGCTTATTTCGACAAGCACTTGAAGCACTCACAGCCATGAGGCTTCACTTCCCGACTTTTCTGCTAGTCCTCGGCAGGAGTAGAGTTCCTCAATTCGCGCAAAATGCGAACCTAAACACTATGAGGGGCGCTAATGGCAAGGCTGAAGCCGCGCCGTCCCCAGCCTAATTAGCGCCATGGAGGAAACGTGAACATAGGTTTTGTTGGACTGGGCGATATGGGATCGGCGATCGTACCCCGCCTGATCGCGGCCGGTCACGTCGTCACCGCCTGGAACCGCAGCCGCCAAAAAGCCGAGCCCTTATTCCAGCTCGGCATGAAGTGGGGTGAGAATCCTCGCGATCTGGCACGCAAGTCGGATGTCGTCTTCTCCGTCGTAACTAATGCCGAAGCGGTCAGATCTGTGGCTCTCGGCGAATATGGAATCATTTCCGGTCTGCGTCCGGACGCCGTCTATCTCGACATGAGCACCATCGATCCCGACGCGAGCAAGAAGATTGCGGCGGAGTTCGCCAAGGCCAGACTTGTCATGCTGGATGCCCCGCTTTCCGGCACAACGCTCACACTGGCGCAGGGCAATGCTTCGGTGATGGTCGGTGGCGACCAGGCTGCCTTTGAAAAAGTCCGCCCCGTGCTGCTCGCCATCGGCCCCAAGGTGACCTACATCGGGCCCAGCGGATCAGCGGTTCACCTCAAAGTCGCGCTCAATATGGCGCTGGTGATCGAGGTGATCGGATTCTGCGAAGCAGTTGCTTTGGCGGAGCAGGGCGGGGTCGCGCGTGAGGTGGCGGTGGACGCGATGCTCAAGAGCGTGATCGCTTCGCCCGTGCTCAACTACCGGGCGCCGTTGATTCTCAAAGAGACCGCCTACCGCGCTGTCTATGGCAACGTCAACTTGCAACAGAAAGATATGCTGCTGGCTCTCGACATCGCGCGCAATCTGGGCAGTCCGGTTCCTCTGGCTGCTGCCGCCAACGAGTTGCTGAATGCGGCGCGCGGCCTCGGTCTCGAGCAGCGCGACTTTGTCACGGTTTTCGAAGTCTACCGCCGCCTGGGAGGAAACCCATGAAGCCCTATCGCACAGACATCCGCAGTGTGCCCCATGTCACCGGCCTGTCAGAGGCCGACGGTTGGATCAACATGCAAGTGCAGTTTCTGATTGATCAGAAATCGGCTGGGTCCGACAAACTGGTGGTGGGGTATACCGTGCTGCCGCCCGGGGCGCGGCACGAGAAGCATCGTCATCCCCACGCCGATGAGTTCCTGGTTGTCCTCAAAGGCAGCGGCTACATTTACACCGATGGCGATGACGAGCCCTCCGGAGCGGGTGATGTTGTGTTTACGCCGCGAGGGCATTGGCATGGGTTCAACAACACATCGAGGGAAGACGTCGTTCTGGTCTGGGGCTGGAGCGGGGCAGGATCGTTGGAGGCGGCCGGCTACGAGATACCTTCGGAGCACGCCAGATAGCGAAATACCTTCGTGCCCTTTGCGGTGAAGATCACCACAAAGGACACAAAGCTAGTTGTGCAAGGATCTCTATTTTGCGGCCGCGGAAATCTCCGCGATATAAACTCCGAACGGCTCCAGCGACACTTGAGAAAGATCGGAAGGCGATTTGGACATATTCGCGGTTAGCAGTGTCTTCGCTTTCGCCGGCGAGAATCCCTGCGGCGCAAGGTCGAAGCTGGCTTTCTGGGGCTCGTTGGACATGTTCAGCACCACCAGCACGGCTTGGTTCCTGTATTTCCTCAAGTAGGAAAGCACGTTAGGATCGTCCTGATTCAGCGGAATGTATTCTCCGTCCAGCAGGGCCCGGTTCTGATGATGCAGGGCTAATGCATGCCTGTAGAACTCCAGAATCGAGTTGGGGTCCTTGGATTCTGCTTCCACATTGTGGGTCTTGTAACTTTCAGGGACAGGAAGCCAGGGAGTCGCTTTGCTGAAACCGGCATTGGTTGTGTCATCCCACTGCATGGGCGTGCGCTCGCCATCCCGGCCTTTCTCTTCCGGCCAGCCGGTGATGCCAATCGGATCCTTCACATCTTCTTTGCGCTTGGGATCGTTGTTGGTCATCCCGATCTCTTCGCCGTAGTACAGGATGGGAGTGCCGCGCAGCGTTAGATACAGGCCGGCGAGCAGCTTGGCAATGGCGTCATCGTGCTGGCCATCGCCATAGCGCACGTAGGCGCGCACGTTATCGTGATTGCTGAACACATACACCGGCCAGCCGCCGGAGGCGTTGACTCCGGCAATCTGCCGGCGGAATTCAGGCGCCGACAGCTTATTCACCTTCATGAACATGAAATCCATCGGCATTTGCAGTTCGTTATTGTTGTCCCCGTAGTACTGCTTCAATTCGTCGAAGGTGTTGGTATAGGCTTCGCCGATTAAGACAGAACCGTACTCGTCAGCCACTTTGCGCAGCCCGCGCATTACATCGTGCACCTCGGGCAGTTTCTTGTTGTATTTGTCCTCCATGTTGGGATCGCTGTACTTATTCGTCCCCGGGAGCACGGGATTGTCGCGCAGGTCGGGATCTTCAAACAGGGTATCGACCGCATCCAGCCGAAACCCGGCGACGCCGCGTTTGTACCACCAGCGCGTGACATCGAACATCGCATTTTCAACCTTGGGATTGTGCCAGTTGAGGTCGGGCTGCTGGATATAGAAGTAGTGGTAGTAGTACTGATTGGTTTTTGGATCGAATTGCCAGGCCGAATGTCCGAAGGTGGATTCCCAGTTATTAGGCGGCTGGCCGGGGCCCTTGCCATCGCGCCACACATACCAGTCGCGATGCGCGGAGCTACGCGAGGACTTGGAGTCGATAAACCAGGGGTGCTGGTCGGAGGTGTGATTGACCACAAAATCGAGGATGATTCGAATATTGCGCCTCTTGGCTTCCGCCTGCATGCGATCGAAATCCTTGAGCGTGCCATACATCGGGTCGATGTTCTCGTAATCGGAAACGTCGTAGCCGAAGTCCACCTGCGGAGAAGGGAAGCAGGGCGTGATCCAGATAGCGTCGACTCCCAGCTGCTTGAGGTAATCGAGCCTGGCAGTGATTCCATTCAGATCGCCAACCCCGTCATTGTTGCTGTCACCGTAGCTGCGCGGATAAATCTCGTAAAAAACCGCGTGCTGCCACCATTGGTGACCTTCCGAATCCACAGCTTGAGTTGCTGCGAGCGATAAGCACCCAAATGTCAGGATCGTTGTGAGCAGAACATAGCGGACGAGTCGGCACATAAGATAACCTCGGGAGATAAGTCTTTCTGTTTTGTTATACCCGTTTCGAATCGTATTTGCAGCGCTTACCTGCGGAAATGGAACGAAACCTTGGTGTGTATGTAAGCCTCGCCGTCGCGCGGGAACATAACCTTCAGATGATGTTCACTCTCGGTGCTGACAAGGGTGCCGCCGTCAATATTGGACACCTGATCGGCATTCCACAGGCCGAGCTCGTAGGTTCGACCGGCGCGACCCGCAAGTTCAAGCGCAAGAGAGTTCCCGTCAGGTGCCCAGGACTCCGAAACTAGACGCAGGCCCTGGCTCTCGCCGCCGAGCGCAGGCAGCTGCGAATCGAAAAATAAACCAAAATCACCGAGCACCCGAATGCGCAGTTTGCTCTTCCCGGGGCTCAGCGGAAAGCTCACGGTTGCGTGCTGGTCGATGGAATTTTTTTCCGCATGAATTGCAATTCTACGGCCATTGATCTCTGCTCCCATGATGTTGGCGTGCAGGCTGACTGCGGGAGAGAACTCCATCGTGCACGTTCCCGAACCAGAGCGCTGCACTTCCAGGCTGATTTCTTCCATGCTGCGGTGATATTGAATCGCTAACTTGCAATCCCCGGCGGTGACATTCTCGACGGCGAAACTGGACCAGTTGTAGGGGACATGTGGCGCCAGGGTGACCGTATGTGAGACTGCATCCGTACTCAGCCCCAGCATCCCGCGCAGCAACGGGCTTACGATCATCGCGGCCGACCAGATCTGGTGCGGCGAACTGGTCGAGAGGGGCTCAAAATAATCACCCGAAAGAACCTCTGTCGCGTGTCCCAGAGAGCCGTTCAAGGCGAGCAGGGAATTGGCGCGCAGATTGAAATACGCCGGGAGCGCGCGATGATAGCGGTATTCGCCCACTGACGCCCACCCCGTGAACAGCGGCCACACCGAGCCGAAGTGATAGCCGCCGGGATTGTAGCGGGGATCTTGCGACGAGATGATTCTCATCCCCCAATCGTTTTCATGATCGGCGTCCGCGAGCAAATCGAGGTTAGTCTCCGCCCGTGCTTCATCAAGGAGGCCGAACCACATGGGAACCGTAGACAACACGGTGGGGATCTCGACCTGTTTGCCGTTGCTGTCGAGAGCGAAGCTGAATAGTTTCTTGTCCGGCGCCCAGAAGGTTTCGTTGAGCTGACTTCTACTGTGAGCGAAACTATCTGCCAGTTCGCGGCGGATATCATCTTTGCCGGTCAAGTGAGCCAGGTTTGCCAACGCGCGCAGCGCTTCCGCGCCGATGCCGCTCTGATACAACTCCGTTTTGACCGGCAGCAGCGGGCCGCCTTCCACCCAGCCATGTCCAAAGCCGAAATTCTGCGGCAAGCCGTGGCTGTCGTAGGTGGAACGCAGGAATTGATAAGCCTTCCACAGCGTGTCCCAGTGCTGACGAGCGAACTCTACATCGCCGCTGTGCGTAACGTAATCATCAGTAGCAATGATGTACAGCGGCGTGGCATCCACCGAGGCATAGCCATACGGAAACGCGGTGAACCACGGGACCAGGCTGGCCGACTGAGAAATCTCGTGCGGAATCTTTCCATCGGCGCGCTGGTACTTGGCCAGAAAATCCAAAGTCGCGCGGGTGGTGGCGAAGTCGCCTTCGGCATCGAGCGCGAGGTCGGTCCAGAGGGCATCCCGCCCGAAAAACCAGGCAAAACCTGGGCGCTGGCCGTCGCCCGAGGTGCGGTAGCCCGCAACCAGGCTGGTGCCAAGATACGGATTGGTGACCATACCCTGCGCCATGCTGACGCGTGCCCAGTCGTAAGCCTGCTGCAGTTGCGCGTCAGGAATGTGAAGCTGCACCGTGTGGCTGAGGTAATTCTCATAGTAAGCAGCCGAGTCGCGTAGAAGGTCAACGTAGCTTGCAGACAGTCGGCGATATGTGTTCTCAACATCCGCTTCCCCTTGAACCGAGGCTGCGATCACGATGACCTTGGTTTCTTTTCCGTTCTGAACCGGCCCGAGTAGAAGCGAACTAATGGAAGAGCTGGAATAGTTGGTGGCGTATTCCTGCTGGCCAAGCGTGCCCGAGGGTGAGCCGATCAGCGCGGCAAATTTTTTCTGTTCCTCGCCGAAGTCAAACGCTCTCAAGGCGGGATTCCACTGCAGGTAGGTTCCGCCCAGGGCGGCCGGCCACTCTAGCTGGAAATCACGCTGGAAAGCCGCCTCGATCTCGACTGGCTGCTTTGTCTTGACTTCAAGCGTAATGACGGCTCCGGCCTCATGCACGGGAACGAACAATGTTTCCTGTACCTGGAACGTGTCGCTGGCGTAAGTGATGGTGCAGGATTCAGGATGCACGATCAACGTTCGAGCCAACGATTCGGCCGGCAGGGCGCGGCCGTCTGTATGAAAAATGAGGTGGAAGTCACGCAGGATTTTCAGGGGATAGACCCAGGCCTCGAAGCGCCCGCTTTCGTTTCCTAACAGAGCGGCTCGAGTGCCGACCACCGGCAGGAACTCCCAGCCGCGAATGGGGCGCGTTAGCTCGAGGGAAGTCGAGGCAGGCTGGCTGTATAGACTGCTCGACGCCGCCAACATCGCCAGCGTCGCCAGTAGCGAGACCAGCTTCCGTTTGCCCGGGTGCATAGGCTGCTGACCGGGACGACTGCGTTCTGATGCGGTACTATAAGAAAGCAATCGCGAATTCTAGCACGAGCAAATTAGGGCGGTACCAGCCTCTTGTCTTCGTCACGCCGCGACTTCCTGAAATCCTTGAGCCGTTCCGCGCTGGTTCTTCCGCTGGAGGGCGTGTTTGCACTGGCTCGGCCAAGCCGCTTGCGTGCTCTGGCTACGACGGCCCAGCAGTCACCGAGCGATCCGATCGGCGTTAGCTTCGTCAATATCGCGAAAGAGTCGGGGCTGAACGTAAAGACCTTCTTCGGCGGCGAGCACAAGAACAAGTATTTACTGGAAACCACCGGCTGCGGAATCGCGTTCTACGACTACGACAACGACGGCTGGCTCGATATTTTCGTGGTGAACGGATCGCGCCTCGAGGGTTTTCCAAAGGGCGAGGAGCCCATTTCTCACCTTTTCAAAAATAATCGCGACGGCACGTTTACGGATGTCACCGCCAAAGCGGGCGTCGGCCGCTCGGGATGGGGCCAGGGCGTCTGTGTCGGCGATTACGACAATGATGGCTTTGACGATCTGTTCGTCACCTATTACGGAAACAATGTTCTTTATCACAACAATGGCGATGGAACCTTTACCGACGTCAGCCAGAAAGCGGGAGTAGCCGGGAAGGGAACGCGCTGGGGAACGGGTTGCGCGTTTGTCGATTACGATCGCGACGGACACCTCGATCTTTTCGTCGCCAATTACATCGCGCTCGATTTGAAGACGGCGCCGGTGCCGGAATCTGGGCCCTGTCTCTACAAAGGCGTGATGGTGGCGTGTGGTCCGCCGGGCCTGCAAGGCGACAGCAATATTCTTTACCACAACAACGGCGACGGCACTTTCACTGAAGTTTCTGAAGCCGCCGGCATCACGCAAGCGAATGGCACCTACGGGCTCGGCGTTCTGACTGCCGACTTCGACAACGACGGCTGGCCCGATATTTACGTTGCTAACGATTCCACGCCGAGCCTGCTCTATCAGAACAAGAAGAATGGAAAGTTCGTAGATATCGGCATGGAGTCGGGCTGCGTGCTCAGCGCCGATGGCAAGCCACAGGCGGGGATGGGTGTCTCCGCCGCGGATTACGATCTGGACGGCAACCTGGACATCGTGAAGACCAACTTTGCCGGCGACACTCCTTCGCTCTATCGCAATCGCGGTAATGGCAGCTTTGAAGACATGACCTTCAGCGCCGGGCTCGGAATCCATACTCAATATCTCGGCTGGGGAGTCGGATTCTTTGACATGGATAATGACGGCTGGCCCGACATCCTGATTTGCAACGGACACGTCTATCCCGAAGTCGAACAGCTAAAAACCGAAGCCGGCTATCCCCAGCGGAAACTGCTCTACAAGAATCTTCGCAATGGCCACTTTGATGATGTGTCCGAGAACGGCGGTTCCGGGATTTCCACCCCTTATGCCTCGCGTGGCTGCGCCTTCGGGGACTTCGATAATGACGGCGATCTCGACGTGGTCGTGAATACGATTAATGATTATCCGCAACTGCTGCGCTGCGATTCCCAACTGCAGAACAACTGGATCAAGGTAAAGACAATTGGGACCAAATCCAATCGCAGCGGCATCGGAGCGCGGTTGCGCTGTGTCACAAGGCCCCAGGATGAGTCCAAAGAGCACTCCCAAATTGACGAAGTCCGCAGCGGCGGCAGTTACATCTCGCAGAACGATCTCCGGGTGCACTTCGGATTGGGGAAGGCGCAGAAGGTGGACCTGCTCGAGATCCGCTGGCCCAGCGGGCAAGTCGATACCTTGAAAGATTTGAAACCAAATCAGGTGATCGTCGTAAAAGAAGGCGCGGGGATCGTGCGCACCATGCAGTTCGACGCGCGCAAGCGAAATAGCTGACTCGCTTCGTGATCTTGCTTTGTTAGTAGTCGACCGCGCGCCGTCTTAGCGAGTAACAGCCCCTGGCGGGGAGTCATCGGTTGACCCTGTTCCTTCCGTCAGTGTGTGGATAGCGTCCGCAGCGACGTTGTCAAAACGCTCAGTAAGCCCGCTGGGCCAGCGAATCTGGACCGCATCGATCTTCGTGATCGCTCCTAGCCCGAAATGAACTCGCATGTCGCTATTCGAGTCGTAGCTGGAACCGCTGCGCACTTCGTCTACCCAGGTACGTTTACCGGCTTTTACCGTGATGCGCGCGCCAATGCCGTCCCGGTTGGAGCGAGTCCCGGCCAGTTTGAATGCCACCCAATGATTCGGATAGCGAACGTCATTCACCAGCAGACTGTTTTTGGCATTCATGTTGGTGATGACCACCGAGAGCCGGCCGTCGTTCCACAAATCGCCCACGGCTAATCCGCGCGAGGCAGCGGCAGTCGTGATCCCCGGCCCGCTATCGGCCGAAATATCCGTGAACGTGGCGTTGCCATTGTTGTGATAAAGAATTCGGGGTTCTGGATAATTGCTGCCTAAGTGAAACTTGTCGACTTCAGGATAAACATGGCCATTGACCAGAATAAGGTCAGGCCAGCCATCATTATCGAAATCGAAGAACATTGTTCCCCACCCCAAATATTGCGTATGCAAGCCTAGTCCGGCCGAGAAGGTTGCGTCGGTAAAGGTCCCATCGCCGTTGTTGCGGTAGAGGGTCGAGGTGTCATCGGAAAAATTGGTTTTAAAAATATCGAGGCGGCCATCGCCATCGTAATCGCCGATCGTGCTTCCCATGCCAGCCTGCTCACGGCCATCTTCATTGAAGGCGGCGCCGGCGGTCACGGCCACGTCAGTGAACGTTCCATCGTGGTTGTTGCGATACAGAATGCTGGGCGTGCTGTCGCAGGCCACGTAAATATCGGGCCAACCGTCGTCATCGAAATCGAGTGTGGAAACACTCAGCGAGTAATGTCCATCAGTGCGATCGATGTGCGCTTTCGTGGTGACATCCTCGAAAGTGCCGTCCCCGCGATTGTGATAAAGAATGTTCTTCGCGCCGGGCAGTCCACGCGGGCCGCACATCACCGGGGCTCCCTTCCACATGCAAGAGGATCGCTCCCCGGGGGCCGGGGCCGTGGCCAGGTCGAAATCCACATAGTTGGCGACCATCAGATCGAGATGCCCATCACGGTCATAATCGAGGAATGCGCAGCCAGAACCCCAGGCTTTGCCGTTGCCCGCCACACCGGCTTTCTCGCTGACTTCGGTGAACACTCCCTTGTTGTTGTGATACAGACGGTTCTTCCCGTAATACGTGATGTAGAGATCCTCCCAGCCATCGTTATCGTAGTCGCCAACGCATACTCCTTGTCCCCAGCCGCTGGCGGCCAATCCGCTGGTGGCGGTCACATCGGTGAAGGTGCCGTCATGGTTATTTCGATAAAGATGATTCGTAGGAGCCTGACTGGCAGGGAAGCCCTCGAGCGTAGTTCCGTTCACAAAGAAAATATCGGGCCAGCCGTCGTTGTCATAATCGAAAATGGCGACTCCGGTTCCCGTGGTCTCGATGATGTATTTCTTGCTGTCCACTCCTCCATAAACGGTGGTCATGGTGAGCCCGGCCTTCTCGGCGATGTCGGTGAAATGGGCGATAGGAGGTTTATCTGCCGCCGAGCCGGTCGTGGATTGTTCCGCCCTTGCTGGGGAGACGAGCAAACCGGCGATCATTGCGATGCCGGCAGCCAAGGTTGCAATGCCATGCCTGGAAGGAAAACGGGAACTCATGAGCCTCAGTGCATCCTATTGTCCTACCGACACCGGGTCAAATGGCCGACTGCCACGCGGGCGCGGGAAGTAGTAACATTTCATCACGTCTGCGGTGCCGATCGCCGATCATCTTCTCCTCATGTCCGACTTGCCTTCATTGCTTCTGAAACTTCTCCTGGTGCTGTGCCTGAGCGCTGCTGGCTCGGCCCAAACCGGACATCAGGGAAACACATCACAGGCGCTTTATCAGAAAGGGGTTGTTCAGTTGCAAAAGGGGGATCTTAAGGGTGCGCGCGTGACCTTCGAAAAGCTGGTGCGCCTATCTCCCCGAGATGCCCGAGCACATAATTCACTGGGATGGGTGTTGTTCAGCCAGGGTGACCTGAACCATGCCATCGCGCATTTCCGCACCGCGCTGAAAATTAAGCCGAACTTTGCCGATGCAGACGTCAACCTGTCGAGCGCACTGGCGCAGAAAGGCGAGCTTGGTGAAGCACGAACGGTTGCGCAGCAGGCCGTTCGTCTGCAGCCGCAGAGTGCCGATGCCCATCGCGCGCTGGGACGAGTTCTGAACTTTTCCGCCGATTTGGACGGGTCGGTAGCAGAGTTGCGCACTGCCTGCGAGCTTCAACCGTCGCGTCCGGATCTGCACGACGAACTGGGATCGGTGCTGGCTCAGCAGAAAAAACTTTTCGAGGCTGAAGAAGAATTCCGAACCGCGGTGAAGATCGACAGCCAATATGCGCCGGCACAATTACACCTGGGAGTGGCGCTGCTAAGCGGAGGCGATCGGGAAGGCGCAGAAAAAGCTCTGCAGCAAGCGGTTCAGCTCACTCCCGAAAATCCTGTTGCCCAGTTCTATCTTGGCAACGCTCTGGAATCGGAAGGCGACAACGATGCCGCTCTCCGAGCCTATCGGACTGCAGCCGAATTGAAGCCTGACATGGTGCAGGCACAAACTCGGCTAGGCTTGCTTTGGCAACGGGCCGGTGAACCGGACAAAGCTTCGGAGGCCTTCTCGAAAGCGGTCGAGCTGGCCCCCGATGATCCGGAAGCGCATAACAATTTGGGGCTGGCTCTTTTGCAGAGTGGGCAAGGCGATGCCGCCATCCAGCAATTCCAGGCAGCGCTGAAGAACAAACCCGATGATGTGGATTTGCAGGGCAATCTGGGAGTCGCCTATCTGCAGAAAGCTGATTTTGACGATGCCATCCAGGTGCTTCGCAAAGCTCTGCAGAAGTCGCCGGATAAAGCCGATCTCCATTACAACCTGGGGCTGGCCCTCAAGTTGAAAGACGATTTGCCCGGCGCGATTTCCGAGTTGAAGCAGGCGACCGTACTGGACCCCAGCCTGGCGGACGCCTACTACACCCTAGGCGTGACCCTATGGCAGAAGGGAGATTTTCCGCAGTCGGCTGACGCCCTGCAATCGGCCGTTCGCATCAAGCCTGATTACTCGGAGGCTTTCTACACGCTGGGCACGGTTTATAAGCAAATGAACAAGCTGCCCGATGCTGCTCAAGCTCTGCGCGAGGCTATTCGCCTGCAGCCCGATTTTATGGGAGCGCACACGACCCTGGCCGCCGTGTTGCGCTCACAAGGAGATAATGCCGCTGCCGATGCAGAGAGCAAAACCGCGGCGGAATTAAGTAAAAAACGAACCGACCTGCAGGCTGCGACCTTCGCTACCAATTCCGGGAAGAGATTGCTCAACGCCGGCGACTTGCCGGGCGCGATTTCGCAATTCCAGAATGCGATTCGCATGGTCCCGTCGTACGCGCCAGCGCATTATCAGCTGGCAGTCGCCCTCATGCGAAGTGGTCAGAAGCCGGAGGCCGACGCCGAGTTCCGCAAGGCTGCAGAACTGGATCCTCACCTTAAGGCGCCCACCCTTTAGGACCGCGTTTTTCTTAAGCTCACTAGCTGGGTTTCGACAGGAACTCCACGAGTCACCTTGACCCGCAGGACCGCTTCGAAGGGCTTCATTTCGTCATTCTCGCCCACACTGAGCCGGAGGAGAAGCTGGCGAAGGGAATCGTCGCGGCAGACAAATTCGACTGCCGCTTCCGTGCCGAGGGTTGTGGTTCCTGCAAGAATGAGCGTGTGCCGCCCTGGTATAAGTCCGTCCACCAGGGTGATCGTGGCATAGTCTTCCGTGAGCGGCGGACCAGACGTTGCCAGGAACATCGACGGCTCACCCTGTTGCGGATGCACGTTGAAAACTCCCAGGTCCCCCTCGCGAGGGCCGGAAGCGACGCGTTGGAAGACGAATTCCTGAGATCCTGGTAACTCGAGCAACGAGGGATTCTCTGCCGGCGAGCCCACGAAGATCAGATTATTGTTCTTGGCATCATCGAGCGAGAGCAGGCTTCCACGTTTGACCCGAATCTCGCGATGCACCATTCCAAATACACCATCGAGTTCATGAATCGCCAGCACCTCGCCCACTCCGGTGTAGTGGTCCAGAATTTTGTCGCGCGAGTCGGAGGCCGGGTTGAAGTAGCGCATGCCGGTCTCCGGCCGGCCAATGAAGGCCCCATTGCTGAAAATCACCCAGGGTTCCTCAGGGGCTGCGATAAAGGAATGCCAAAAGGTCTGAATTGAAGCCGGCGCGGTTGAAACCTTAGTTGCCGAAGTTACCATCGAGTTCCGCTGCGCGAGCAGAACTGTGACTACTATTACCGCCGCAAAGAGCAGGATGGCCAGGATCGGCACCGCCATGCGGGATTTGCGCTCCGAACGCGGAGTAACCGGGAGCAGCATCGGCTTAGTCGCCGTCACCGGCGTGTGCACGCTGTGGGGCCCTAACGCTGCCTTGCCAGCAGATCTGGGTCGAAAGTTCAGGACATACGTACCCTTGGGAAGCTCGACCACGACCGGATCCGCCGCCCCTTCTGAGTTGTAGTACTCAGCCAGTTTCAGGCGCAGGCGTCCGGCTTGCACGCGAATGGTTGAATCCAGATGAGGGTCGAAATCAGCTGGCCTTCCGAAAACCTCGGTGGCAATTTGATATTCCTTCAGAGGAGTGCCGGGATGATCCAGAACGTGCTGTGCTAGATAGCGAAGTAGCTTGCAGAGTGACTCAGAACCATGAAGCGTCTGACTGCTGACTAGCCTACTGATTTCCGTAGAAATTTCGGGTCTGTCGGGCCCCCACAACGGTGTAACACTCATGTGACGCGAAGAGTAACAAAGATTGGTATGTTAATGCAACTAAATCACTTGTTTTTTTGTAACACCGAAGAAACCCTCTGAAACTATCCCCCGGCCAACCATCAGGTACATACAAGCAAACAACATGTGGGGCCTCCGTGTGTACAGGGGTGTGTGTTTCCCTAATGGCGGCCAAAACAGATTTTTAATTGGCTCACTTCTAGTGGAAGGCGAGCAATCCCAGTTCCAAGGGACAGCAACTTGGCGGTCTCGAGATTGTTGCCACCGAACCGAGATCAGCCGGGAGGACACTCATGGCAAGGAAACTGTTTGTAGCTGCGGCGATTTTGACATTACTCGTCGCAACCCTCACCCCGCAGCTCTCCTTCGCACAGGCGGTATACGGAGGCATTCTGGGTACGGTGACCGACCCACAGGGAGCGGCGGTACCGAACGCCAAAGTCACGGTCACTGATCAGCGTAAAGGAACGTCAGACGAGACGACGAGCAACCAAGATGGCAACTACTCCGTTACCCATCTGATCCCCGATGTTTACAGCATTAAAGTCGAGGGATCGGGTTTCAAGACGCTGCAGCAGAAGGACATTAACGTGAGTGCCGATGCCGCCTCCAGGGTGGACTTCCAGTTCCAGGTTGGCGGAGCGACGGAAACGGTTGAGGTTACGGCCGAGGCGCCCCAACTCAAGACAGATCGCGCCGACGTGGCCACTGAATTCAATACGAAATACGTCGAGGACTTGCCCATTCTGAATCGCAACTTCACTCAGTTTGAGTTGCTGTCGCCGGGAACGCAAAAGCTTTCCTGGGGCCACGCGGCTACCGAAAACCCGCAAGGGAGCCAGCAGATTTTCGTACAGGGTCAGCACTTCAGCGGCACGGCCTATGAACTGGATGGCACCGACAATCAGGACCCAATTCTGGGCATCATCGTCGTAAACCCAAACTTGGACGCCGTGACCGAGACCAAGGTCGCTCTGCAGAACTATGACGCAGAGTTCGGAAAAGCTGTGGCTGGCGTAGTCACCGCGCAAACCAAATCTGGCAGCAATGACTTTCACGGCAGCGGCTTCTGGTTCCGCCGCTCGGACGCCAACCAGGCTCGCGATCCCTTTACGCAGTTTGCACCAGACCCAATCACCGGCCGCTTTATTCCGCGCTCTCGCTGGCAGCAGTTCGGCGGTTCGCTCGGTGGGCCGATCGTTAAGAACAAACTATTCTTTTTCGGCGACTATCAGGGGACGCGACAGATCAACGGCATTACGCATTTGTTGACGGTGCCTACGGCGAGAGCGCAGAGCACGTGCAATCCGGCAACCAACGCCACCAGTGCGACGCCGGGATTCTGCGATCTTAGCGACTATCTTAACGTCTCGTCGATCTGTTGCCAGGTTTACAATCCGAAAACTGGCACGCCGTTAGTTGGAACAGGCGGAACCCGAACTCCGTTTGGGCCGGCGGGCAAGTGCACTGGGAACTGCATTCCGATTGGTGACATTTCGACGGCGGCCGGCAAGATTCTGGCTCTCTTTCCACAACCAGAAACAGGAGGAGTACAAAACAACTTCATAGGGTCAGGCTCAGGTCCGTTTACTCAAAACAGCTTCGATACAAGAATTGATTTCGCTGCAAGCTCTACAGTAAACGTCTTCGGCCGATTCAGCCTCGATTACTTCAGCCTGTCAGGAGTTGGGACGATAAGAGGCCCTAACGGTTACCTCGGCGGACCGGGAACCGGTCTGCTCGGTTTGTCTGGCAGCTCCATTACCCACAACTACAGTCTCTCGACCGGATTTACCAAGACCTTCAGCGCAACATTGCTGACGGATTTCCGCTTCGGATGGTTCAAATACAACCCGCAGACCCAGAAATCGAGTAGCGGAACACCGATGACGGGATTCGGCATTCCAAACGCGAATACCAGCGATCCAAAAACGGCTGGTTTAGGCGAGTTTATTCTCGGGCCGGTTACTTCGGTGGGTGAGAACGGCGCTACTAATCCATCCGGGCACGGCCTGGTAGTCTCAACTTTTGGTGACGGCTTAGGCGTTGGCCGTTGCAATTGTCCACTCACGGAACGAGAAGATCAGTTCCAGTTTGTGAACAACTGGACCAAGACAAAGGGTAACCACATTTTTAAATTTGGTGCCGACCTTCGCTACGCACGAAACCTGCGTATTCCGAGCGACAACAACCGTACGGGTGAATACAATTTCAGTCCGGAGGTCACTTCACAAGGTGACAGCGGAGCGGGTGGTTTGGATTTCGCCACATTTCTATTGGGCGACGTCACGCTGCTGTCGCGATACGTGAACAATCCGGCGCTGACCAACATCAGTAATGCTGCGGAACGGCAGAAGCGTTTCTTCTTCTACGGCCAAGATACCTACCGGATGACTCCCAAGTTAACCATCAATTATGGGTTACGTTGGGAGATCTATTTCCCCGAGTCCGTCCTCGCCAAAGGCTACGGTGGGTTTGCCAATATCGTTGATAATAATGGTACTGGCGCGATCCGAGTGGCGGGATATGGCCCGTATGGAACTAACGGAAACGTCGCGAATACCTACAGAGCCTTTGCACCGCGGCTCGGCATCGCTTACCAAGCGACACCCAAGACTGTGCTCCGGATGGGTTATGGGCGGAGCTATGACATCGGCGTGTTCGGATCGAATTTCGGACACACGGTAACTCAGAACCTGCCAGTGCTGATAAAGCAGAATATCGATGCCACTGCCGTAGGAAACGGTTCGGCACAATATCAGCCGGTGTTTTCGCTGGACAGCGGCCCCATTGCCCCACCCTTCCCAGCGGTTCCTTCGAACGGTTTGATTCCCTTTGCCAGCCTGAATGGACAGGACTCGGGCGTCCACATTCGTCCCATCAAACAGGTTCTACCTACGCTCGATGCCTGGAACCTGACCCTTCAGAGACAGGTGACGTCGACCATTTCCGCGGAGATCGCGTACGTGGGCAACAAGGGGTCTCATGGGTTTGCTGGCGATGGGCCCAACTACGACGTCAACCCGGTTTCGATGTTCCTGTATGGAGTTACGGACCCTTTGACGGGGAAGGCATATGCGCAGAATTTGCGCCGACCGCTGTGTCGGCCAAACCTCGCGAATGATACTTGTGCCGGCATTCCCGACGATTTGGGGAATTATTATGGCAATGACGCCAGCAGCAACTACAACGCTCTGGAGGTCAAGGTAGAAAAACGCTTCTCGCAGGGACTGCAGTTCATCACTCACTACACGTTCTCGCACGCTAACGCTTACAACAACAACTATTATGCGATCAGCCATCCCATCGCATACGGTCCTAACGACTTCACGCGCAACCACGTGTGGGTCTTTAACCCGGTTTACGAGTTGCCGTTTGGCAGAGGAAAGAAATACCTCAACAGTTCGACGGCTCTGGACTACCTGGTTGGTGGAATTCAGTTCTCCGACAGCACCAACTGGAGCAGCGGCTTGCCTTGGACGCCGTCTACGGCCGAGTGCGGCTCGGAACAAGACGTAAACATTTGCCGACCCAACAGGGGATCGGGCTCCTTCCACGTTGGGGCAGGCTCGTTTGATCCGATTGCGCACCAGGTTACCTTCTTTACTCCGCTGAGCTCCTTGTCGGGGCCATTTGCCGACCCGGGAAAGGGGAACTTGGGCAACATCGGTTACAATTCCCTCCGTGGCCCGCGCGGCTTCTATTCGGACTTGTCGGTAACGAAGGATTTCCCGATCAAGGAACGCTTAAAGGCTCAATTCCGCATGGATGCCTTTAATGTCTTCAACCACCCGGTTTACGCATTCAGTGGGAACAACGGTGCTAACCCGTGCGTCGATTGCCAGGGTGGTACCAACGGCAAAATAACCGATATCGAAGGTGGAACGAGCATGCGAGCGCTGCAGTTCGCGCTGCGTTTGAACTTCTAGACTTAATACCACGGTCTTTCAGCCGAGGAGGGTTCAATGACCCTCCTCGTTTTTTTGGGACATTTCGGCTGCCGCTTGCCAAGGCCGATGGTTTCACGTGGAGTCTTCTTTTGAAACAATCCAGATCTCTCTTACCTTTGCATCAACTGATTCTGCTTGCCTTCTGTCTGAGCTTCACTCCGGCAGGGTTGCCTGCGCCGGATTCAGCCGCGCCCCTGACGAATTTGCGGCGCCTCACCGAGCAGCCAATCGTGTCCCCAGAGGGTGAAGCTTGGGAATCCGCCGGCACTTTCAATCCCACCGTCGTCTTCCACAACGGGAGATACGTGATGCTCTACCGTGCTCAGGACAAACATGGCACCTCGCGACTCGGCTACGCCGAGAGCGCCGATGGCACCCACTTCACTCGCCGGGCCCAACCGGTCCTATCCCCGGAAACCGATTATGAGAAGGACGGCGGCGTCGAGGATCCACGGTTGGTGAAGTTCGGGGATACCTATTATCTGACCTACACCGGTTACAACAAGAAGGACGCGCAACTCGGTCTTGCCACTTCCAGGGACTTGCTGCATTGGGATCGGAAGGGCGTAATTTTACCGGCCAACAAGGGAAACTGGAACGTTAAATGGACCAAGTCCGGCGCGATTGTTCCAGAGAAGATCAACGGGAAGTACTGGATGTATTTTCTTGGCACAGCGGCTGACAACACCGACCAGATGGGACTGGCAAACTCCGGCGATCTTATCCACTGGACTGATGCCGCTCAGAAGCCAGTTCTGCCACGGCGTCCAAGTCAGTTCGACTCACGCGTGGTTGAGCCGGGTCCAGCGCCGATCCTGACTGCTGAGGGTATTGTGCTGGTCTACAATGGGGCAGACGATCAGCTGGTCTACCGCACGGGCGTGGCTGTCTTTGACCGAAACCAACCCAGCAGGGCCATCTGGCGCAGCGCCACGCCTATCTTTGCCCCGGCGGAAGCTTGGGAGAAGGTGGGGCAGGTGCCCGATGTAGTTTTCGTTGAGGGAATGGTTCAGCTGGGGCGACGCCTTCTCTTTTACTACGGGGGCGCCGATAAGTATGTGGGGGTCGCCGAAGCCCGATTGATCCGGTAAAAGTGGCGTCTCCCGCGACCGGATCCACATTGGTGGTCTATGTCACGGCTCAAATTCCTTATTTTTCTCTTACTGGTTCTGGGTGTGGCACGGTTTGCGGCCGCGCAGGCATCCTCGCCCGCCAACACTCAGCCGAACAAACCGCAGTCTATCGACTCCGACTTCGCTGAAGCACGCCGGCTTGCACAACAGGGGAAGTTCGACGAGGCTATTGCGAACCTGCAGCGGCTCGCCGACCAGAATCCGGGACGCAAGGGCCTAGATCACGAGTTCGGACTGGCTTATTACAAGAAGGGCGACTACGTGAAGGCCTTTGAATCGCTGAAGAAGGCGATCCAGGAAGATCCCGCCGACAATGAAGCTACCCAGTTGCTCGGTATCTCGTATTACCTCTCCGGACGCCCGCAGAGCGCGATTCCGCTTCTCGAGAAGGTTCAGGGCTGGTATCCGCAGGCCAACGTGAATGCTGCTTATATCTTAGGCATCTGCTATATCCAGAGTCGAGATTACCCCGGCGCACGGCGCGCCTTCGCCAAGATGTTCGATGTTCCGCCTGACTCCGCCGCCAGCTACCTGTTCACGGCGCGCATGCTGCTGCGCCAGGAATTCGATCCCATCGCCGAAGAATACGCGCAAAAAGCGGTCGCGCTGGATCCCAAACTTCCCCAGGCGCATTTCTTGTTGGGCGAGCTTTACCTATACAAATCGCGCGTTCCCGAGGCGATCGCAGAATTTCAGAAGGAACTGGCGGTCGACCCCGGAGATGCGGCCACCTATTACAAGTTGGCCGATGCTTATTCACGGGTGCAGAAATTTGATGATGCCGAGCGTTTGCTACAACGCTCCATCTGGCTGGATGCGAACTCCACCGGCCCATACATTCTGATGGGCAAGGTGCTGGAGAAGAAAGGCGAGAGCGAACTGGCAGTGCGCGCCCTGCTGCACGCGGTCGCAATGGATCCTAACAATTCTATCACCCATCATCTCTTGGGCCAGGCCTATCGCGATCTCGGCAAAACCGACGACGCCACACGCGAGCTGAAGCTGGCTGAGCAGTTGCAGCAGGCGCAGGATACCAAGCAATGAATTTGAACGCGCGATCATGTGGCGAACGTTCTAAAGACCCGCCGCGGTAAAAAATCATCTACGATTACAAGATGGAGACGGATGCAGAGGTGCTCGTCGTAGGTGCCGGCGTTGCCGGTATGGCTGCCGCGCTGGACATCGTTCGACAAGGAGTGAAAGTCGCAATCGTCGAGGCTCGCGACCGTGTTGGCGGCCGGGTGTTCAGCAAGCCCGACGCTGCCGCCAATGCGCCCATCGAACTCGGAGCCGAATTCGTTCACGGCCGGCCGCCAGAAATTCTGGATTTGTTGCGAGAACTGAAGATTGAACCGGTCCCGACCAGCGGTGAAGATTGGTGCGAGGAGAACGGCCAGCTTAAGCCATGCGATCTGTTTTCCGACATAGATCAGCTTCTCGAGCAGATGGACGATATGGGTCCTGATGAGGCGTTCCAGGACTTTCTTGAACGCAGTTGTCCGTCTACAGACGAACAAACCAAATACCGCGCGATACGTTACATCATGGGATTTCACGCGGCTGATCCTGCCCTCATCAGCGTTCATTCCCTGGTTAGGGGTCTCCGTGCCGACGAAAAAATTGACGGTGAGAGAGCTTTCCGCATTCCCGGTGGCTACGCTGTTCTGATCGATTATTTTCGAAAACACCTGAACGCGGCGCGAGTTCCAATTTGCCTGAATACAGTGGTGCAGCACGTTCGGTGGAGTTCAGATCGGGTGTCGCTTCAGTGTCATACCGATGCCGGCCACCGAACCTACTCGGCGAGCAAAGTTCTGGTTACGCTTCCGTTGGGCGTTCTGCAAGCACGGGCCGGCGACGCCGGTGCCGTCCATTTTTCCCCTGACTTGCCTCCCTCCAAGCGGTCAGCCCTGAACTATCTCGCGATGGGCAAGGTGATGCGCATCACGCTCCGCTTTCGAGAGCGGTTCTGGGAGAACTCGCGGCCGTCAGGATCGAAAACGCTTGCGGATATGCGCTTTCTGTTTTCGCAGCAGAATTGGTTTCCCACCTGGTGGACGACTATGCCCCTGAAAGCGCCGCTCCTCATAGGCTGGGCCCCATTCGATTGGGCGGAGAAACTAGCAGGAGCGGATCCCACGCTGGTCTTCTCCTCCGCATCTGACACGCTCAGGGCATTGTTCAAGATGCACCAGCAAGATATTGAAGATTTGACGGAAGCGGCAGTTTTTCACGACTGGCAAACCGATCCATTCTCGTACGGCGCTTATAGCTACGTGAAGGCGGGAGGCGACTCAGCGCAAGCCGATCTGGCCGCTCCTGTCGACCGCACCTTGTTCTTTGCCGGCGAGGCCACTGATCTTTCCGGTTATCACGGCACGGTACACGGAGCGATCGCGTCCGCACACCGCGCCGCGCAGGAAATCCTCCGTAGCCGGAACGCCAAGTAGAAACTTATCCCACCCGGGATTAGTATGCAGGGCAATGCCTGCTCTCTACTCGGTCTGAGCCCTGGTCACAAGCGACACGACGGCATCGTCTTCAACAAGACGAGATTGAATTTTCGGGATATAAGTAGCGTTGCGTCTTACTGGACCGAACTTGCGACTTGCGAGAATACCGTATTGGAATTGCTGCCGATCAGACGGACAGTACCCACCACGATAATCAAAATGACGGCCACCATGACCGCGTATTCCGCGATATCTTGACCGCTTTCGTCTGACCACAAACTGCGGATAAGGTTCGACACGTGCCCTCCGGGGGAGTGGAATTACTAGGGATAGATTGTCCCTGTGGCCGCAATGATGACCTGTACGGGGAAAGGTTGTCAACCAGTTACTCTGAATTCGGGAAAATTCTTGTGGAAAGGCTGTGGGTTTCCGGCGGGGCGGATAGAATCACCTACATGGCGGCAGCTCTGGAATTTGATGGCGTGAGCAAACAATATAACCGCTGGTACAGCACCCGGCGAGTGACTGCACTGGACGCGCTCACCTTAAGAGTCGAACCCGGAGAAATCTTCGGATTTCTTGGCCCTAACGGGGCAGGCAAGACCACCGCCATCCATCTCGCCATGGGCTTCATGCGGGCCACCACGGGACAAGGACGCATTCTAGGCAAGCCTTTCGGCGACGCCAAGACCCGGAGCCGCATCGGATTCCTCGCGGAAAATGTCGCCTTTTACTATCGCCCCGCCGAGGAATTGGTTCGTTTTTACGGCGCCCTGAACGATGTGCCCCGCTCATCGCTCGCGCGACGGTCTACGGAAGTACTTACGGCGGTCGGTCTGCTGGAATACAGTCGCCGCAACGCCAGCAAGTTTTCTCGCGGCATGTTGCAAAGAATCGGGCTGGCGCAGGCCTTGATCAACGATCCCGAGTTGTTGCTGCTCGACGAGCCTACTTCCGCCCTTGATCCGCTGGCCCGCGTGAACGTTCGCGAACTGCTCACCAAGATGCGAAATTCCGGCAAAACCGTCTTTCTAAGCTCGCATTTGCTCTCGGAAGTAGAACTGATCTGCGATCGCGTTGCCGTACTCAACCGGGGTCGCCTCGTGCGCTTGGGCAGGACGTCGGATCTGCTGCAAACGGAACAGAAGCTGGAGATTACGGCACGTGGAATTCCCGCCAATGGCTTTCCTGGCTCAGAGGTAGCGGATGGCGTAGTGCGGTTCAAAATTCCCTCGGAAACGCAGCGTGCCGCGCTTGAAAAGGTATGGCAACTGGGAGGAGAAGTGCTCAGCGTAAATCCAGTGCGGCGCTCTCTCGAGGAACTTTTCCTTCAATTGACGGCATCCTCATCGTCCCAGGCCGTAAATGGAGGTAATGAATGAGGCAGGTGCGGCTGATTGCCATCAACTTCGCGCGCGAGCAACGCTGGCCCATTCTTGTCCTCATGCTGTGGGTGGTTGTGCTCAACCTGATGGGGCTGTTCAGGAATCTTCAGATGTCCGGCGAAGACGTGCTCTTCCTTTTCAAACAAGTGGCTGCTTACGGACTCGCCTTCGCGGTTTTCTTCGGCGCTTCCGCCATTCACAACGAACGCAAAACCCGCCGCATTTTGTCAGTGCTCTCCAAGAGCGTGGGTCGAGAACAATATATTGGGGGCTTGCTATGCGGTATTGTCTTTGCCCTTTCCATTTTCTGTTCCGCCATGGCTCTCACCGGTACCTGGCTTTTGAAGCCGGCAGGTTTTCCTGTTGCCCACGTCTGGTTCCTGATGTTGTGCCTGATGATGGCCTGCGTATTGGCGGCCGCGGTGGCGGTTCTGTTTTCTACTTTTCTGAATCCTCTATTTGCCACTCTATCCGCGATTCTTGTGCTGGCTCTGCCTGCGGTGGCGGCGATGCAGTTCGATTCTCGCTTGGCCGGCGCGATTCCCGTTGTCGCGCTGGTCGAATTGCTGATTCGCGCGTCATTCTCGGAGAACTGGACGCCCCAGTGGAATCTGCTGCTGTTGGGCCTGCTGGAATCGGGCTTATGCTGGCTGGCGGCCTCGTGGGTATTCGGTCGTCGCGACATTGCCGTCGCGGTGGATTAACTTACTTCGGCGCCGTAACGGATGGAACGCTGGCTGCCGACGCGGGCGCTTGCATCAGTTCACCCGCCGCGCGTTGCGCATAACCCAATACTCGCCCGGGGAGTACGCCCAGATAGATGGTTGCAGCCAGGCTGATGATGAGCGCCGTCCCGAGCGCGAACGGAATTTTGGTCACGGGAATGGATTCCCGTTCTTCGCGCATGTACATCACGACGATCACTCGCAAATAATAGTAGGCTCCGACTGCGCTGTTGATGACGGCAATGATGGTTAATCCCACCAGGTTCGACTTCAGTGCTGCTGAGAAGACATAGAATTTGGCGAAGAAGCCTCCGGTGACGGGAATACCGATCAGGGAGAGCAGGAAAATCGTTAACGTGGCGGCAAGAATCGGAGAGCGCTGGCCCAGGCCAGCGTAGTCATCCAGGGTGACGTAGCGTTCGCCCGCATTGGCCAGATGGCTCACTACAGCGAACGCGCCAACATTCATCGCGGCATACGAGGCGGTATAGAACATCGCCGCGGAAATACCCAAATCCGGCGCAGTGGCGTAGGCGATCAGCAGGTAGCCGGCATGCGCGATCGACGAATAGGCCAGCAAGCGCTTCACATTCGTTTGTACCAGGGCAGCGATATTGCCGAGGCACATCGAGAGTGCAGCCGAGACCCAGATCAGCCATATCCGTCCCGGGGCGTTGGCCTCAAAAAAGATGCGCAGTAACACGGCAAAAACCGCAGCCTTGGGCGCGGTTGACATGAATCCCACCACCGGCGCCGGCGCTCCTTCATAAACGTCAGGAGTCCACACGTGGAACGGCGCCGCCGCCACCTTGAATCCCAGCCCGATGAACATCAAGGCTATGCCGACGTCGACCAGCACGGGCACCTGCTGCGAAGCCAACACCTGGCTGATCTTATCGATGTTGGTCGATCCGGTAGCCCCGAACATCATGGCGATACCGTAAAGGAAGAACGCAGTCGCAAACGAACCCAGCAAAAAATACTTGAGCGAGGCTTCGCTGCTGGAAGCTTCGCGGCGCCGGAATCCCGCCAGGATATAACTCGAGATCGAAGAAATTTCCAGCGAGATAAAAATCAGAACCAGTTCCATGGCCGACGACATCAGGCACATGCCCACCGTGCCAAACAGAATCAGGCCGTAGTACTCGCCCGCCCGGATGCGCTGCACCGACATGTACTCGTACGACGTGAGGATCACGATGGCGGCGATCGTCGTCACCAGCACATGAAAGAAGACGCTGAAATTGCTCACCTTGACCATGTTCCAGAAGGCGAGCCCCGGGTAGCCAGCCTGATAGAAAGAAGCTGCGATGGCGCCCAGTGAGCCGATGAGGGCGATGGTTCCTAAGGTCTGCTGGTTCCTGTTCTCGTCGATGAGAGGCTCGACCACCATCACGACAACCCCGAAGATGGTAAGCACCAGCTCGGGGAGTATTCGAATGTAATCGGCCGCTACCGGTACCGACTGCATCACCTCGGCGCTCATTGTCCAACCGCCTTTGCCGCTAACTGTCCAAACGGCACGAGCGCGTTCTGTACTGCGGGATCGATGGCATTGAGCCAGATCAGCGGCGCTACGCCCATGATCAGCGCCATCACCGCGGCCGGCCACAATGCGGCCCGTTCGAGGCCGGTGAGGTCGGGAAGCGTGTTATTCATTTCGTGCGTTATTTTTCCGAAGAAGACGCGCTGGTACATCCAGAGCAGGTAGCAAGCGCTCCAGATCACCCCGGTTGCCCCGAGAATGCCGTACAGCGCTCGTGCCCGGAAGGCCCCGCTCAAGACCAGGAACTCGCCAACAAAGCCGTTCAGCAGAGGCAATCCCACCGACGATAGAACGATGAACAAGAAGAAAGCAGCATAAATTGGCATGGGTGTGGCCAGGCCGCCGAATTCCCGGATTTCGTAGGTATGCCGCCGCTCGTGAAGAACTCCGGCCAGCATGAACAGCGCTCCCGTGGAGACGCCGTGAGCGAGCATCACGAACACGGCCCCGTTGATGCCCGCGCTGGTGAAACTGAATATCCCGAGCACGACGAATCCGAGGTGGCTGATCGAGGAGTACGCGATCAGCTTCTTCATGTTCGGTTGCACCATGGCGACGAGCGCGCCATAAATTATGCCTATCAGCGCCAAGGTGACGATCCAGGGAGCATTGCGCTGCGACTGTTCCGGAAACAGTCCGAGGTTGAACCGCAACATGCCATAGGTGCCCATTTTCAGCAGCACGCCGGCGAGCAGGACCGAGCCTGCCGTAGGGGCCTCGACGTGTGCGTCCGGCAGCCAGGTATGCACGGGAAAGAGCGGGACTTTGACTGCGAAGGCCACAAAAAATCCAAGGAAGAGCCAGGGCGCAGCCGTCGCGAATCCGGGAACCTGGCCATTGCGGATGGCGTCTTGAACCATCACGAAATCGAAGCTGCCAACTTTCGCATACAGCCACAAGATCGCCGCCAGCATGAATACCGAGGCGACCATCGTGTACAGGAAGAATTTCACCGCCGCGTATACGCGCCGCTCATGCCCGAAAATGCCGATCAGCAGCGCCATCGGGATCAGCGTCGCTTCCCAGAAGAAATAGAAGAGGAACAGATCCAGAGACGTGAATACCCCGATCAGCGCCGTCTCCAGGATCAGCAGAAGGATGAAGAATTCCTTGACCCGGTTATGGATCGAGTTCCACGAAATCAGGACGCAAAGCGGCGTCAGGAACGTGGTCAGCAGCACCAGCCACATGGAGAATCCGTCCACCGCCATGTGGTAATGAATATTCGGACTGGCAATCCATTGCGCGTTCACGTCGAACTGAAATCCTGACTGGCCGCGCTCAAAGTGCGCAGGCAGGTGCAGCGAAAGTATGAAGGCGAGCAGGGAAGTGACCAGCGCGAACACGCGAATGTCCCGGTCCCGGCGCGGAATAAAGATGAGCAGGATCGCGCCACCCAGAGGAATGAAGGTGATCAGCGTCAGAATCCAGCTATTGAGATCGGTCGTGCTCATGTCAAAGCAATCCAGATCATGTAGGCAATTACCCCGGCCGCGCCCAGGGCGATCCATCCGGCGTAGGAACGTACGTTGCCGGACTGCATATGGCGGAAAGTGTCCGAAACTTTGCGCGCGCCATCGGCCATATCGTTGATGCTGTCGTCAATCAGGCCCTGGTCGATGCCTTGCCACAAAATCTTCCGCGAACCCTCGACCAGGGGCTTTACAAACAAAATGGCGTAAAGTTCATCTACGTAATACTTGTTCACCACGGCGGTATACAAACCGTTCAGGGCCGCCGCTATCTTGGCAGGCAATTCCGGATGACTCTTGTACAGCAACCAGGCCAGCAGCAAGCCGAGCACTGCGGCTAGAACCGAGGTGAGCGTGAATAGAAGCTCCGTGCTTCCTTGTTCGCCAACCGCCTTGCCCGCCTGAGCGGCCGATTCAGTCAACGTATACGCAGTTGACCCCGAGCGGAACGCGGGCTCCAGAAACTTCTCAAAATTCTTGCCGATGTTGACCCATCCCCCGACCACCGACAGGATCGCCAGAATAACCAGCGGGATCAGCATAATTTTGGGGCTCTCATGAATCGCGCCATGTCCGGCGTGCGCGTGACTTTCCTCAGCACTGCCCCGGTATTCGCCAAAAAATGTCAGAAACCACAGGCGGAACATATAAAAGGATGTAAGGAATGCCGTGAACTCGCCGACTCCCCACAGCGCCATGTTGACGCGCGATGCCTGCCACAAAATCTCATCTTTACTGAAGAACCCAGCCAGGGGAGGAAAGCCGGCAATCGCGAAAGTCCCCATCGTCATGGTCCAGAAGGTCCAGGGGATCTTGCTTCGCAGCCCACCCATCTTCCGCATATCCTGCTCACCGCCGACTGCATGAATGACCGATCCCGCCGCCAGGAAGAGCAGGCCTTTGAAGAAGGCATGGGTCATGAGGTGAAAGATGCCGGCAGTATAAGCAGCCACGCCGCAGGCCAGGAACATGTAGCCAAGCTGCGAGATGGTTGAATAAGCGAGGACCTTCTTTATATCGGTCTGCGCCATGCCGATGGTGGCAGCGTAGAAAGCGGTGAGCGTCCCGATCACCGCGACCACAGTAAGTGCCATCGGCGCCCGATCGAAAATGAGGTGCGAGCGCGCGACCATGTACACGCCCGCGGTGACCATGGTGGCGGCGTGAATCAACGCGGAAACCGGGGTCGGGCCCTCCATGGCGTCCGGCAGCCACACATATAAAGGAATCTGCGCCGATTTACCGGCCGCGCCCACCATCAGCAGAATGCCTATGGTCGTCAGCAGCCCTGCTCCGGCGGTCTCAACCGGCAATTGCGAGATGGAAGCAAATACCTGCGAGAACGTCAGCGATCCAAAATGCTTGATCAGAAGAAACAGCGCAATCAGGAATCCGAAATCCCCGATCCGATTGACAATGAATGCTTTCTTTCCTGCCGATGCTGCCGAGTCTTTCGTAAACCAGAAGCCAATGAGCAGATATGACGCCAGGCCCACGCCTTCCCAACCTATGAACATCACCAGGTAGCTGTGCGCCAGGACCAGCGTCAGCATGAAAAACATGAAGACGTTCAGATAGCAGAAGAATCGGTAAAAGCCGCCCTCTTCCCACATGTAACCGACTGAATAAATATGGATCAGGAAACCGACGCCGGTGACGACCAGCAGCATGATCATCGAGAGCTCGTCCAGGTAAAATCCGTAATCCACCTGGAACGAACCGGCTCGCAGCCAGGTGGCGTAAGTCTCGATGTGGGGGAGACTGAGCGCGAAGAACCGCGCCAGCACGAACAGCACCATGGCAAAGGCAGCGCCACAAAATCCAACCCCCACCGCCGCTACTGTCGGGCGCGAAAAGCGGCGGCCGAAGAGGCCGTTGATCGCCGCGCCCAACAAGGGAAGCAGCGGAATAAGCCAGAGATGGAGAGCGGTCTGCGTCATAGCTTGAGCAGATTCACCTGATCGACGTTGAGCGTTTCCCGGGTTCTATAAACAGCGATAATGATGGCCAGGCCGACAGCCGCTTCCGCCGCTGCCACCACCATCACAAAAAATACGAACACTTGACCGCTGAGGGCATGCCAGTGCGCGGCAAAAGCCACAAACGATAGATTGACGCCATTCAGCATCAGTTCAATGGACATGAATATCGCAATTACGTTGCGCTTGATCAGGAACCCGGTCACTCCGCATGCGAACAGGATCCCGCTTAAGACCAGGTAATAAGGAAGAGGAACCACTAGACTCGCCCCCTTTCTCCGGGAGGCGGCGACGGTTCGCGGCTGGCTAAGACGACCGCTCCCATGATGGCGATCAGGATGAGCACCGAGGTGACCTCGAAAGGCAGCAGAAAGTCATGAAACAGAAGTGGCGCGATCACGGCCGGGGATCCCGGCAGCGCGCCGGCCTCTACCGACTGCGTTCCGGAATAGCGCAGCAGGACCCAGGCGATCAGGATGCCGCCCACCAGCATTCCGGGCACCCCGAAAAGAATAGCCACGCGGCTGCCACGGGTGCGTTCCTCTTCGCCGGCATTGAGCAGCATAATCGTAAAGACAAACAGCACCATGATGGCGCCGGCATAAACAATGACCTGGATCGCAGCCACAAATTCAGCGCCCAGCAGGAGGTATTCCACCGCCAGCGATGCCAGCACCGCAATCAGCGACAGCGCGCTGTTGATGGGGTGCCGCTGCGCCAGCAGGTTGATTGCCCCCGCCACGCTAATCGCTCCGAAGACTACGAAGATGATCCAATGAATCATGAAAAGCAGTTCTCGGTCCTTGGTTCTCGGTTGACAGTTACTAGAAGCTATCTCAGAAATCGGTTATGAAGGGGCGCGGCCTCCCGCGCCGCTCAAGGCCGCAGAAAATGAGCGCTTTAAGCCCCTGCGGGATTACGGTGCTTTACCCTCTCGGTTCATTGTGAGATAGCTTCTAGTCCACATCTCTCAGCTCTTCATCTCTCAACTGAGAACTTCTAACTAAGTAACGCGACTACCAGGGCCGTAATCACCAGGTTCGCGACCGCCAGGGGAAACAGAAACTTCCAGCCGAAATCCATCAATTGGTCATAACGAAAGCGCGGTAACGTGCCACGAATCCAGATATAAAGAAACAGGAATCCAAAGATCCGAAGTGCAAACCAGAACACGGGCAGTATGACCTGCAGCCAGTAGGGTCCAAAAATCGGTCCGTGCCAGCCACCCAGGAACAGAAGCGACGCCAGGCACGCCACCGTGATCATGTTGGCGTATTCCGCCATGAAAAACATGGCGAACTTCATCGCACTGTACTCGGTGTGGTAGCCCGCGACCAGTTCGGTTTCCGCCTCCGGCAAATCAAAAGGCACGCGGTTGGTTTCCGCGAAGGCCGCCATCAGGTAAATGAAAAATGCCACTTCCTGCCCGCGAAATACATTCCACCGCGGGATAAAGCCCCAGAAGTGCCCTGCCTGAGCGTCGACAATCTCCCGCAAGTTCAAACTGCCGGACATGATCAGCACTCCGACCAGCGACAATCCCAGCGCAATCTCGTAGCTCACCATCTGCGCGCTCGCCCGCAGCCCGCCCAGCAGGGAATACTTGCTGTTCGACGCCCATCCCGCCAGGGCGACGCCGTAAACCCCGACCGAAGTTATGCCCAGCAGTATGAGCAGGCCGATGTTCACGTCGGTGATCTGCAGGGGCGTGTAGATGGGGCCGACGTCAACCCAGTTTCCGATCGGAATCACGGCAATCGAGGTTAATGCGCAAATCAGCGAGATCATCGGAGCCGCGATGTAGAGCGGCTTGTAGACGTGTGGGGGCGTGAGATCTTCCTTGAAGATAAACTTTAACCCGTCCGCCAGCGGCTGCAACAATCCAAACGGTCCCACATAGCTGGGACCCCAGCGGTTCTGGATATGGCCAACGACTTTACGCTCCAACCACACCGTATACGCCACCGCGGTCAGCAGCACCACCACGGCGATCAACGTCTTAACCAGCGATATGAGTACGAATACGCCGATGCTCACGTACAGTCCTATGTACTGCTGGGCCACATGCTTGCGGATTTCTGACGATGAGATCTGTTTTGATCCGTGTGAATCGTGGCCGAGTTGTCTTCTAGTCGGCGGCTACTTCTCCCGCCGGTACGTCTTCCTGGTGCTCAATGACAGAATTCAGGGCGCTGGAATATCGGCCCAGCGTTCCCGAGGTGAACAAGTTATCGTTCGCAGGCACGATCAGTGCCGGGTCGTGCAACCTTCCCGGCCCCGCGGTGCTCGTGTGCTGATCATTGCCGGCCAGTAAATTCCGCCGCGAAACATCGTACCCGGGAACCAGTCGCTGGATTTCATCCAGAATCGCCATGGGGTCGAACGGACTCAGCTTGGGTTCGAGCCCCTGCGCCTCAAGCCACACTGCGTGCCGGTCAGCTTCACCCGCCTGCGCGCCGCGCGACTGGCCCATATCGGCTCGCAAACCGCCTGCGCCGAACGGTACCAGTTTACGGATATCGAAGCCCATCGCGTCGGCGATCCGTACGATCATTTCGAAGTCCGGCTTCGTATGGCTGACCTCTCCGGCTTTGCGCACCAGTTGCAAGTCCCCGCAGGTGTTGGTGAAGGTTCCGGACTTTTCGTAGGCGTTCGCAGCCGGAAGAACCACGTCCGCAATGGCCGCTGTCTCCGTGATGAACATGTCCTGCACCACGACAAAGCTCTTCGAGAAGACGAACGGATCGATTTGCAAGCGTCCGATTGGATTGCTTCCGACTACGTAAAGCGCTTTCAGATGACCCGCTTTCGCCGCCTCAACCATTTGCGGAAGGCCCAAGCCATCTGCCTCGGGCAGTTCTCCCCATTCTTCCCGGAACTTCGCGACCTCTGCCGTGGGCAGATATCCAGGCAAAAGGTCCGGATAGACGCCCATGTCAGCAGCGCCACGCGAATTTGCATAATCTCCGAGGCACACGAACTTTGCGCCGGAGATGCCCGACCCGAATCTCACCAGGGTGGCGATGTCTTTTCCGCGAATCTCCGATCCAAAAATGATGATGAGGTTCTGCTCACTCCGCAGTCTCTCTCGCAGAGAACGCCACGCCTCGGCATTCGTTGCGCCAGTAACCAGCGTATCCACGGCGCTGTCATCTCCGGCAAGGAAACCGGCCGCGTTACCCTCTGCACCAGCCTGCAATTGAGCGAAAACAACCGCCTGACGGCGCAACTTGATGGGCTGCGAATTGATTACGTACAACCGTGACCGGTGCAGCCGGACATTGTTTCGAATCTGCCACGCCAGCAGTGGATGCTGGTTGGTCGGATCATCTCCGATCAGGAGCATCGCCGGCGCGTTATACACATCGCGCATGGTCGCAGTTGCGTCTGGCTTTCCTGCAAGCGCTGTCGCCAGGGCAGGGAAGTCCGCAGTGCGATGATGGTCAATATTGTTCGTCTTCAGAACGATGCGCGCGAACTTCTGCAGCAGGTAGCTCTCTTCATTGGTGATGCGGTTCGAGCCGATAACGCCGATCGCGCTCCCACCATTACTGTCCCGTACCTCGGCAAAACGTTTTCCGATCAGTGCGAAGGCCTCTTCCCATGAGGCGGGCGCGAGGCGCCCGTTCTTGCGGATCAACGGCTGCTTGATCCGATCCTTGTGATTGGCAAAGTCGAATCCGTAACGTCCCTTGATGCACAGGAAGTCACCGTTGATTCCGCTCTTGTCGCGATTGTCGCCACGAACAATCTCCATGCCGGTTTCGGCTCGGCGGACACCGAGAGTCGTCTTGCAGCCATCGCCGCAATGAGTGCAGGTGGTATCCACGTGGGTCATTTCCCAGGGTCGAGTCTTATAGCGATAGGCGCCGGAGGTTAGCGCACCGACCGGGCAGATGTCGATGCACATACCGCATTCCTCGCACTCGAGGTGATTTTCTTTATTGGGCGCAATGATCGAACTCACACCTCGGTTTTGAATGCCCAGCGCCCAGACATCCATGCCTTCGCCGCAGACGCGAACACAGCGGTAGCAGAGAATGCAGCGCGGACGATCGAAATAAACCACCGGCGACCATTGCTGCTCTTCGCGGTGATTCTTAATATCGATGAACTTAGATTCGGCAGCCCCGTAGGAAAAGGTCATATCCTGCAGTTCGCACTCTCCGCCGGCGTCGCATACGGGGCAATCCAGCGGGTGGTTTCCGAGTAACAGTTCAACCATTCCTTTACGGGCCTGGTGGATCTCGGGCGAGTCCGTCGTCACCGTCATGCCTTCGCTGATCACGGTCGTGCAGGCCGTCTGTAGCTTAGGCATTTTTTCGATTTTGACCAGGCACATGCGGCACGCGCCCTGCAGAGACAGGTTCGGGTAATAGCAGAACGAAGGCACCTCGATGCCCACACTCTTGCACGCCTCGATCAGCAGCGTGCCCGAAGGCGCCGTGACCTTCTTTCCGTCGACCGTGATGTTTACGTCTGGCATTAAGAATTTTGTAATTTTGTAATCTGGTAACTTTGTAATTTAAGAAGCCCTTCACCCTGCCTTTGCGGTGTGCTGAGAGGCGGTGAAAATGGCACTTAGTTCACGTGCTTCCTCCAGAAGATTGGCAAGCCGCTCCTGTTTCACCATTCCACAATCCACCAGCATTTCAAGCCAAAACACCGTTTCGTCTGCTTCTTCTACTACCACTCCGATCTTTGCTAACCATTCGGCGCGAGATCGAGAGCGGCACGCCGCGCGATAATTCGCCGCGACCGAAGTACCACAACGAAGCACTTGTTTGCCGAGTACTTGAGCATCTACCGTCCGAGGAAGCGAACGGTAAAGCTTTACGATTCGCACGGCAAAAGCCTTCGTTCGGTCCCGCAGCGCCTGTTGCTGCGTGAGCATCAGGACCTCCAGACGCTTCGGCGTTTTAAATTACGAAATTACCCGATTACAAAATTACAAAATCAAGCCATAACCGGCAACTGCTCGACCCGGCTCGACTTCTCAAACGGGCACGGTCTTCCTTCCAGGTGGTCCTCAAATTCTTTTCTGAACTTTTTCACAAAGGCGATGGTCGGCATGGCCGCGGCGTCACCCAGCGGACAAAACGTCCGCCCCAGCATGTTCTCAGACAGATACCGGATGTTGTCGATGTCCTTCATAATCCCGCCGCCGGCATGGAAGCGAATCAAGGTTTTCTTCAGCCAGTCGGTGCCCTCGCGGCAGGGAATACACCAGCCGCAGCTTTCGTGCTGGTAGAACTTCATCGTGCGCAGGGCGAATTTCACCATGCAGGTAGTGTCATCGAGCACCACCACGCCCCCGGATCCAAGCATCGATCCGGCCTTCATCAGGGAATCGAAGTCCATAGGCACGTCGATCTCTTCCGCGGTTAAACAGGGAGTGGAAGATCCACCGGGCACGACGGCTTTCAGTTTGCGCCCGCTCGGAATGCCGCCACCCACGTCGTAAATCATCTTTTTCAAGTTGTAGCCCATGGGCAACTCGTACACGCCGGGCTTTTCCAGGTTCCCGCTTAAACAGAACAGGCGCGTACCGCCGTTCTTGGCCGGGCCAAGCCCCGCATACCAATCCGCCCCGCCGAGGATAATATGCGGAACGCTCGCCAGGGTTTCGGCATTATTGATGACCGTAGGCCCGCCCCAGAGTCCAACTACCGCGGGGAAGGGCGGCCGGATGCGCGGGATTCCGCGTTTGCCCTCCAGCGATTCCATCAGCGCCGATTCTTCGCCCACCTCGTACGCCCCGGCGCCACCATGCCAGTAAATATCGAGATCGTAGCCGCTGCCAAAAATGTTCTTGCCCAGGAACCCGCGTCCGTAGGCATCTTTCAACGCCTGCTGCATGATCACCGACAAATAGCGGTACTCACCCCGAATGTAGATATACCCGGTGTGCGAGCCCACCGCCAACGCCGCGATCATTACCCCTTCGATCACCGAGTGGGGGTCATGCTCGAAAATCAGACGGTCTTTGCAGGTGCCGGGTTCGCTCTCATCCCCATTGCAGAGCACATATTTCGGCTTGGGCGCCTGCTTGGGGACGAAAGACCACTTCAAGCCGGTGTTGAAACCCGCGCCTCCGCGCCCGCGCAAGCCGGAGTTCTTCACCTCGTTGACGATGGCGTCGGGCTGCATCCCGAGCGCCTTCTGAACCGCCTTGTACCCGTCGAGTTCCAGGTAGCGGTCAAGACTGGCCGCACCCTGGCCAAACCGCTTGGAGACGATCTTTACCTCATCGGGATGGGAAACCAGGAATGCCATTTGAAGCCATTTGGTAATTTTGTAATTGTGTAATTGGTGAGACCAGCTTGGAACGCGCGTTAAATTACCAATTTACAAAATTACACAATTACAAAATTATTGGGTTCCTTTCTTCTTGTACTCGTCCAGAACCTTGTCCATAGTCTCGGTCGTCAGGTTCTCATGAAAGTCATAGTTCACCTGGACTGCTGGCGCCCAACTGCAGCCTCCGATACACTCGACTTCTTCCAGCGAAAAAAGCCCGTCGGCGGTCGTGCCCTTGTGACCGATCCCTAGTTTCTTCTTGCAATGATCCAGCAGTTCCTTGCCCCCGCGCAGCATGCAGGCAATATTCGTACATACCTGCACGTTGTACTTGCCCCGCGGCTTAGTAGTGAGCATTGAGTAATAGCTGATCACATTGCGGACTTCGAGTTCGGTCAGATCCAGCCGCTGCGCCAATTCCGCAATCACCTCATCGCTCACGTATCCGACTTCATCCTGCGCGTAGAGCAGCGTCGGAACCAGCACCGATCGCTTCGTCGGATAGTGTGTCAGCATTTCCGAAAAACGCTGCTCGAATTGTTCAGAAAACCTCATGGGATTGAGCAATTGGGTGATTGAGTAATCGAGTAATTGAAAATCACGCCGCCGCTCCCTTCGCCGTGTACTGGGAAGCGGTGAAAATGGCGGTCAACTCTCGAGCTTCAACCAATAACATTTCCACTTTTTCCGGAGCGACGATTCCGGATTCCGTAAGCAACTCCAGCCACAAGATTGCTTCGTCTGATTCCTCTGCGACAACTCCTATTCGCGCTACGAACTCTGCTTTAGACCTGGCGCGGCAAACAGCTCTGTAATTCGCTGCCACCGACGTTCCGCACCGAAGCAACTGCTTCCCAAGCACTTGAGCGTCGGGTTTGTTCGGTAGCGACCGGAACAGCCGAATTATGCGCAAAGCAAATGCCTTGCTCCGATCCCGAAGCTGTTCCGGCTGAGAGGCCATTTGCGTTTTCAATTACCCAATTACTCAATTACCAAATTACTCAATCTAACGATCGATCTCTCCGAGCACAATATCGATGGACCCAATGGCCGCCACCACGTCCGCGATCAGCCTTCCTTCGCACATCTTGGGCAGCAGTTGCATGTTCGCCAGGCAAGCCGAGCGCATGTGCACCCGGTACGGCTTGGCCGTGCCATCACTCACCACGTAGTAGCCCATTTCGCCGCGCGGAGACTCGACCGCCTGGTAGACCTCACCCGGCGGCACGGTAAAGCCCTCGGTAATAATCTTAAAGTGATAGATGAGGGCTTCCATCTGCGTCTTCATCTTCTCGCGGTCAGGCAGAACCACTTTAGGAGCATCGGCCTTAATCGGCCCTTCCGGCATGCCCGCGAGCGCCTGCTGAACGATGCCAATCGATTCGCGCAGTTCCTGGACGCGCACGATGTATCGCGCGAAGACGTCGCCCTCTTTCGCCAGGGGTACCTTGAACTGAAACTTGTCGTAGCTGGAGTACGGCATGTCGCGGCGCAGATCGATATCCACACCGCTACCGCGCAACGTCGGACCGCTGGCTCCCAGAGCGACGGCATCCTCGGCACTAATCGTGGCCACGCCCTTCGTCCGCTTGACCCAAATCGGATTGGCCGTCAGCAGATTCTCGTACTCATCCACCTTGGACGGGAACGCCTCCGCGAAAGTTTTGACCTTCTCGAAAAACCCCAGGGGAGGTTCCAGTGCCAACCCGCCAATCCGGAAATATGAGGTCATCATGCGCTGGCCACTGACCATTTCGAACATCCGCAGAATCTCTTCCCGCTCGCGGAAGCAATAGAGAAACACGGTCAGCGCGCCGATATCCATGGCATGCGTGCCCAGCCACACCAGGTGCGAGTTGATGCGCGTCAACTCGTTTAGAAGCACCCGCATCCACTGCGCCTTGGGGGGAATCTCCAGCCCAAGCAGCTTCTCCACCGCCAGGCAATAACACAGGTTATTCGTCAGCGGACACAGGTAGTCGATACGGTCGGTTAACGGAACGACCTGCTGGTAGAACTTCGCTTCGCAGGTCTTCTCGATCCCGGTATGCAGATACCCGATATCCGGCATGAGCCGGACAATGGTTTCGCCATCGATCTCCAGCAGTAACCGGAGCACGCCGTGCGTGGACGGGTGCTGCGGGCCCATGTTCAGGATCATGGTGCGATCCTGACCGGCGTCCATCACTGGCGTGGGATTCATGTGGGCCATTTAGCGGTAGCCCTCCACGGGATAATCTTTGCGCAAAGGGTGGCCTTCCCAATCCTCCGGCATCTGAATGCGGCGCAGATAAGGATGTCCGCTGAAGCGCACGCCGAACAGGTCAAATACTTCCCGCTCGAAGTAATTCGCTGACGGCCACACCGGCATCACCGAATCCACCACCGGACTGCCGCCGTCCAACCTGACCTTGAGCCGCACCCTCTCTTTATTCGGAATGGAAAGCAGGTGATAGATCACCTCGAAGCGCGGCTCGGATGGGTACCAATCGACGCAGGTCACGTCCGAAAGAAAATTAAATGGGCACTCAGGATTGTCGCGAAGCAGAGAGCAGGCATCCCGGATCGCGGAGCGGTCCACATAAATCGAGAGCTCCTCGCGGTCGAACTTCGCGCCCTGCACCGCCGAGGAATTCCAATCCAGAATCCGCGCCAAAGCGGGATGACTCTTCAGCTGTTCCACGTCGGTGATAGCGGGAGCGAGCGGCATTACACCCCGCCCCGCGTGGAACTCCCAGTCGAACTGATGCCCCAGTCGAGTACCCCCTTCTTCCATATGTAGAAGAAGCCGACCAGCACGATGGCGATGTACACCAGCATCTCCCAAAACCCGAACATCTTCAGTTGCCGCAGGATGATGGCCCAGGGATAAAGGAACACGGCTTCCACGTCGAATAGGATGAAGAGCATAGCCACCAGGTAGAACTTCACCGAGAAGCGTTCCCGGGCGTCGCCGACGGGAGTCATGCCGCATTCGTAGGGCGAAAGCTTGGCCCGCGTGGGTTTGCGGTAGCCGATGATCCAGGACAGGATTACAATCGCGCTCGCAATCCCGCTGACCACGAGAAAATGAATCAACAGCGGCAGGTAACGAGCGAAGTAATTGTCCGGCATAAGCGACGTATATATAATGCGCCCAACAGCATTACTCTAAACGTTCTAGATTATGGTTCGCATCCGTTCAGTGTCAAGCGACGCGGGCGGAGTCGCTGGAGTTCTTTGTGGGTATCCGCCGTCTTTGGGCATCGCTGGCTGGAAAAGATCCGATGATCTTTGGCTTCAACACCGACGTGAAGCACGGGGACACGATTTACCACGTGCAAAGCGAAGCTCGGCAAGCCGAGTTTCTCTTTCAGACCCAGGTATTCGTTCGCGGCCGCTGTATTGGCAAGCGCGCCACTTCTTACGCCGAGCGCGCGCCTGATCCTTTCTTCACCGACAAGCAGAAGGAATCGATGCTGCGCGACCAGCATCGCTATGTGCTCGACGCTATCCGCGATGGGCGGCTGCAGGAAGTATTCGACAAACGGGACTCGCCGGAGACTTTGGCCGCCATCAAGGAACTCGACCTGAAATGGATCAATGCCGAGTCGGTCCATTCCAATGGCGCGCTGGTGCTGAAAATCCGAGTCACGGAGGGCTCCTCGCCTGCGGCTGCCGCCAAGCTCGTGTCGCGGGTCGAGCGTCCGGAGCGCGAGCCCATTTACTCCCAAGCTGTTTGCGACAATACCGGAACCGCGGAGATGAAGCTGGAATTGGACGAATCCGCACTAGCCGATTCCGCCATCCTCGTGCAGGCCGACTTCAACGGCCGCACCGCTACGCGCAAGTTTAAGTTCAGGAAGGTTTAAGAAGGCTATTCGCTCTTTAGCGAATGCATTTTTTCCCGGCCGTTGCCTTCAACCTAAAAACTGATAGCTGACAGCTCTTCTACGGTTTCGCGTTCTTGTGGATCTCCACCGTGCTCCAGGTCTTGTCGGCGGCGTGGCAGATATTCTCGAGCGCGCAGTCAACGCACTTGGGCGCGCGCGCCATGCATAGCTTGCGCCCATGCCAGATCACCTGGTGAGAGTACAGGATCCAGCGGTCCGGAGGGATGATTTTCATCAGGTCCTGCTCGATCTTCGGGGCGTCGGTGTGTTTTGTGAGTTCCAGCCGCCGCGAAATGCGGGTCACGTGAGTATCCACCACAACCCCAATGCCCTGCTTAAACCAGGTGCCCAGCACGACATTGGCGGTCTTGCGCGCTACTCCGGGCAGCGTGAGCAGCTGTTCCATGTCTGCGGGAACCTCTCCCCCGAAGTCGCTCACGATCTTTTTCGCTGCCCCCACCACGGATTTCGATTTATTCCGGAAAAAACCAGTTGAGCGGATGTCCGGCTCGAGTTGTTGCGGTTCGAGTGCGGCAAAATCCTGAACCGTGGGATATTTGACAAACAGAGCAGGCGTAACCCGGTTTACGTTCACGTCGGTGGACTGGGCCGACAAAATCGTGGCGACCAGCAGTTCCCAGGCACTCCGGTGAGTCAAAGCACAGGTAGCGGCGGGATAGAGTTGGTCCAGGCGCTTCAAAATCTCATGGATACGCTCTGGCGCGACCGGGTTATAGCCTTTCGGAGTGCCGGCTGACTTCTTCCCGGCACCCGCAGGCCCCCGATTGGTCTTGCCTCCATTTCTGGAGGGCTGACGCGAAGTGCCGCGCGACTGCGTGGCTCGCGGCATCGTGCGAGAGCCTTCATGCCGGCCGGTTTTTGCGGGTTGGCGGGGAATGACGCCGCGGACCATAACCACTCCTGCCTGGAAACGATAGCATGATGCCGAAATCGCCGCCGAGGTCGCCGACCGGCCCGGGCGAGAAGGACGCCTGCACCTTCGTAACCGGCTATTCTCCCCTGGCAGGTTGACCCCCGCTTCTTCTCTGGTACTCTGAAAATGATCAACCCCCTAAAGGACAGGTAACGAACGTGGCAGTCAAATCGGTACAACTCGGCCAGGTTTGGCGTAGCGACATGGACGGACAGAACTACCTCATCACCAAGGTTTACAGCGAGGTTTTCAGCCAGTACGCGATCCTCCGGCCCGCGGAGAAGAGCGCGCCCGACGCCGACACGGTGCGGGTCAAAGTTGCCAAAACCGCCGCCGGAGCCACTCTTCCGGGATACACCTTCACGCAGGACGGTACGTTCTAGCTTCTCGAACTAGTGTGCTGTCCCGTAAGTTCGCCGCATAATCTGTCATCCCGACCGAAGCGGAGGGACCTTGTGTTTCAGCGCCCTTCACTTTTGCACCAGCCGATTTAATATGCTCCTTATTTCCGGGACGCTACACTGGTTCGAATGTACACAGTCAGTCCGACGACTGACGGCCGGCGGCTGATTGCTGACTACTACTGCCCGCTTTCTGTGTAGAAAGTGCCTTCCGTTACAATCACTGAATGGTCGAAAGGATCCTGGCCGCTCTCTTCATTTTCATTAAATCAGTCATGGCGTACATGGGCTACGGCGGCATCGTGGTGCTCATGGCCATCGAGTCCGCATGCATTCCCTTACCGTCGGAACTGATTATGCCGTTCGCCGGCTACCTCGTGTACGAGGGCCGAATGAGTCTATTCTGGGCGGCGACGTGGGGGGCAGTGGGCTGCAACCTGGGTTCCCTGATCGCCTACGAAATCGGTTATTACGGCGGCAGGCCCCTCGTCGAAAAATACGGCAAGTACATTCTGCTGAGCCGGCGCGAATTGAATTGGGCCGACTGGTTCTTTCAGCGTTGGGGAGAAGCGGCTGTATTCGTGGCCCGAATGCTGCCTGTGGTACGAACATTCATCGCCCTGCCTGCCGGTGTCGCGCGCATGCCTCGCGGCCGCTTCCACATCTATACTTTTCTGGGTTCCTGGCCCTGGTGCTTCGCGCTGGCCTATTTCGGAATGAAATTGGGCGAGAACTGGCGCACTATGGGGAAGTATTTCCACCAGTTCGATGCCGTGATTGGCTTCATCCTTGCGGCCGCTATCGCGTGGTTCGTCTGGTCACACTGGCAGCACAGGGTGGGAGCGGAAAACAGCTAACCAGCCGTTGGTTCTTAGTCGTTGGGCCTTGGAAGAAAGCTGCTGGTGACAACACAACCAACAACCAGGAGGATTCGGATGAAGCGGTTCTTCGTAATTACGCTGTTGCTTTTCGCCTTTGCGCTGAGCGCGGTCGCGCAATCGGCGCCCACGACACCCAACCAGCCGTTCACCGTCGAGTACTACTACAAAGCCAAATGGGGATACGCGGACGAATTCCTGCAGCTGTTTAAAAAGAATCATTATCCCGTGCTCAAGAAAGAGATCGAGATGGGGCGGCTGCTGAAGGTCTGGGTTGACCAGCCCCGCTATCACACGACCGAGGATGGGCGCTGGGATTACAGGGTCACTATCGTCTTCAAGAATGCCACGGTAGCCAATGAGCCCTTCGACGAAGCGGCCCTCCAGAAGCAGCTTTATTTCGACCAGGAGACGTTCAAGAAGGAAGAGCAGCGGCGCTTCGAAATTCTGCTGGCGCATTGGGATTTGCCCATTAAGGGCGTGGAGGTGGAAGGCAAATGACTGTTCAGCGTTGAGCGTTGAGCATTCAGAATTCAGCAATCTGCATCCGTGCTGGCCAATATAAACACAAGGTCCCTCGACTCGGGCTCCCGCCCTCGCTCGGGATGACAGATTTTTTCTTTTGCAGAATCAAGTGCTACTGCTGAATGCTCAGTGCTGACTCCTGACTCCTGACTCCTGACTACTGACTCCTGACTCCTGACTCCTGACTTAATCAATCTTAACCATCCTCGCGATCAACTTCTCGTGCCACTTCCACGGCAGCAGCCTCTTGAGGCGTAGCTGAATGTGCGCGTCATTGCCCACGAGGTAGCGCAAGCGCGGATGGGGATCGCGTGCGATCCGGACTATGGTTTTGGCCACCACGATGGGATCGCGTTTCGGGATGGCCTGTACGCGATCGCGCATCTTGCGGCCGCGCTCGCGGTTGGGTGAATTTCCGTCCTGCATCTTTTGGCCGATATAGGCATTGCGCGTCCAGATGTCAGTCTGAAACGAACCCGGCTCGACCAGGACCACCTTGATTCCCAGTGAATTCAGTTCCAGGCGCAGGGATTCGCTCCAACCCTCGAGCGCAAATTTCGATGCCGCATAGCTGCTGACCGTGGGCGCGCCATGCAGGCCGGAGATGGATGACACCATAATGATGTGGCCCGACCGCTGCTGCCGCATGGCGGGAATCACTGCTTTTGTCATCGCCACATGGCCGAAGAAGTTGGTTTCGAACTGAGACCGGATTTCGTGCAGGGTGAGGTCTTCGGCAAAACCGGCCACCGCAAAACCGGCATTATTGACCAGCACGTCGATGCGGCCGTGATCCTGTAACACGTTCTCGACCAGGCTGGGGATCAGATCAAAGTCGGTTATATCCAGCCGGCGAATATCCACATAGGGGCTCACGCCAGCTGCTGCCGCGGCCTGTTCCAGCCCGCCACGCCGGCTCAGGTCGCGCATGGTGGCAATCGCATGGAATCCGGATCGGGCCAGTTCGACTGTGGTCAACAGCCCAATTCCGCTGGAGGCGCCGGTAATCACTGCAATTTTCATAAAAAAGGTATCTAATTTTGTTGGGCAACTTTGTATCACGGGGACAGAAGTTTGTCTTGTCCCTGCGCAGGAGGTTGCTATGCGTGCTATGGCACATGTGCGATCCGAGCGTAGTGAGTACTTCCACCTGCATCCCTGGCACAGCATGTTCTCGCTGATTGCCAGTCTGGTGCTGGCCGGAATAGTCGTGCTGGCGCTGGTCGAGTCGGTGAAGTGAAGGTTGCTAAGGCATCAGGCCCCAAAAGTGGGCGGTGTGCGCCCGCTCGTGCTTATCTTTGAAACCTGGCAACCCTGAAAGCCGGGAGGTTCGCCAGCTGGACCTTTCGTTCTATCCATCCCGCCTATTTTTTTGTCCATCGGATGCATGGAACTGGGCTTTCGCGTGCCGGTTGTTTGCAAATACCCTCTCGATACGAGAACATATCCGTTTGTCTTACATCGTAAATTCTCATAAGGAAGTGCCCAGTAATGGCAACGCGACGCACTAGTGTGAAAAACAGCGAGAAGTCGAAGAATCAGGGCGGTCCCATCCAGCCCGCCAAAGGGAAACTTGGGGTGATGATCCCCGGCATGGGCGCGGTCGCAACCACTTTTGTCGCGGGCGTAGAAGCCGTGCGCAAAGGATTGGCTAAGCCCATCGGTTCGCTCACCCAGATGGGTACCATTCGGCTTGGCAAGCGCACTGACAACACCTCGCCGACTATCCAGGATTTTGTTCCCCTGGCCGGGTTGAATGACCTCGTCTTCACCGGCTGGGACATCTTCGAAGATGACATGTACACCGCCGCCAGCAAGGCCGGTGTGCTGGAGAAAGAACTTCTGCAGCAGGTGAAACCCTTCCTGTCTTCGATCAAGCCGCGCCAGGCTGTTTTTGACCGCAACTATGTGCGCAAGCTCGACGGTCGCAATGTGAAGAAGGGCAAGAACAAGATGGAGCTTGCCGAACAGGTCCGCGAAGACATTCGCGAGTTCAGGAAATCTTCCGGCGCCGACCGCCTGGTGACCATCTGGTGCGGGTCCACCGAAATCTTTTTGCAGCCCACCGCTGTTCATGCGGACCAGAAATCGTTCGAGAAGGGTCTGCAGCAGAATGACGAGAACATTGCGCCTTCCATGATCTATTGCTATGCCTCGCTGATGGAGGGAATTCCGTTCGCCAATGGCGCGCCCAACCTTACCGCCGACCTTCCAGTAATGCTTGAACTCTCGAAGCGGAACGAGGCGCCGATCTGCGGGAAAGATTTCAAGACCGGGCAGACGTTGATGAAGACTATTCTGGCGCCGGGGTTCAAGGCAAGGCTGCTAGGCGTCAGCGGCTGGTACTCGACCAACATTCTTGGCAACCGCGACGGCGAGGTGCTCGACGATCCCGCGTCCTTCAAGACCAAGGAAGAATCCAAGCTGGGCGTGCTCGAGCATATTCTTCAGCCGAACCTGTATCCCGAGCTGTACAAGAACATCTTCCATAAAGTTCGCATTAACTACTACCCGCCGCGTGGTGATAACAAAGAGGGTTGGGACAATATCGATATTTTCGGCTGGTTGGGCTATCCCATGCAGATCAAGGTGGATTTCCTCTGCCGCGACTCGATTCTGGCCGCGCCGATCGTCCTCGACCTGGTGTTATTCCTCGACCTGGCGCACCGCAGTTCCGAGCTGTGCGGTCTAGGCATTCAGGAATGGTTAAGCTTTTACTTTAAGTCTCCCATGACGGTGCCAGGGCTCTATCCGGAGCACGATCTCTTCATTCAGTCGATGAAGCTCAAGAACACGCTGCGGCACCTGAAGGGCGAGGAACTGATCACGCACTTGGGGTTGGAGTATTACGACTGATCGCGTGGCGCGGGCATTCCAGCCCGCGTCTTACTGAATGGAACGACGCATGTGTCTCGTCGCGTCATGCTCGAGCCGTTCCCTTTCTATAATCGTCAAACTTCTCCAGAAACCGCTCAATATCCCTCCGCCTCAGGTAGTACGGCGTCGACAACCGCAGCTTCGACGGCTCACCCCCGCGGATACGAATCTTGTGGTTCTTCCACAACCAGTTTTCTAAATCCATGCGTTTGATTGGCGGCACGTTCACAGTCGTGATCGCACAGCGTAACGCCGGGTCGGGCGAGGTCCACGATTCGGCGCCGCGCTTCTGCATCTCTCCCAAGATGTAGTCGGCCATCTGCCTATGACGCTTTTCAATCCGGTCTAAGCCAATCTGATTCGCCATCTCGATCGAGGCGCGCAATCCCCACAGCGCGGGCACATTCGAGCTGCCGATGCGCTGAAAGCGTTCGGCACGCAGCTGGGGCTCGTCCCAGCCCTCGGTCGCAATAGTGCTCCAGAGTCGGTCGATAATCTCGTCGCGCACGTAAAGGAATCCTGACCCTTTGGGCGACATCAGCCATTTATGCGGGCTGGCACTGTACATGTCACAGCCAATCTCCGAAATATTGAGCTTCATCATGCCGGGAACGTGCGCGCCGTCTACAGCGGACAGAATTCCTTTGGAGCGCGCCAGCCCGCAAATCTCTTTCGCCGGCAGCACCACGCCAGTCGCCGTCGTGATATGGCTGAAGAAGACAATGCGGGTCTGCGGCGTGATGGCGTCATTGAACAGATTCAGCACCTGGGCGGAATTCTGCACAGGTTTCGGCAGCGTGATTTTCTTTACGACGATGCCATATCGCTTGGCTCGCAGATTCCAGGGATGTTCGCCGCCGGGATGCTCCTGGTCGGTCATCAGAACTTCGTCGCCCGGTTTCATGTCCACGCCATTGGCGATGTAGTTGTTCGCTTCGGTCGCATTGCGGAGTAGGGCAATCTCGTCGCGCTTGCACCCCACAAACGCAGCCAACGGATCGCGAAATTCGTTCCACGCCGCGTAGCCCCAGATGGGGTAATCCTCGGGATCGTCCTGCGCCATTTTTTCGGTCTGGTTGTAGCCGTCAAAGATGGCGCGCAACACCGGCGTGGGGCTGGAACCAACTGTGCCGTTGTTCAGGTAGACCTCGTCCTCGGGGATTAAGAACAATTTCCGGATCGCGTTCCAGTACGCTTCCTGGTCGGTGTCGTACAGGCTGCGATCCGGCAACGATGGCGCCGCGGATGATTTCTGCGCGAACAACGGACTAGCCAGACCTAACGCTCCAATCGAGCTGGCGGCAGTGAGAAAGTTGCGTCGGTCCAATGGCACCTCGTGGATGCTCAGTAGAGACGTTGCTTGCAACGTCTCCGGCGCTGGCAATGGTACGACTCGATGACCTCAGCCGCAAGCGCAGTGATACCATCTCGGCATTATGAGAAAAGTTCTAGCCGCTCTCGTGCTCGCATGCCTGCCTGTCACCTACGTATTCGCGCAATCGGAAACGTCTTCTAAGCCCATCGTGCTCCATGCTGCGCGCCTGCTGGATATCGAATCAGGACGAACGACCAAACCCGGCGAAGTTCTGGTGCGTGGCGATCGTATTGCCGAAGTTGGACCATCCGTGACCCACCCTGCGGGTGCCGAGGTGATTGATCTCGGCGATACCACGCTCATGCCCGGCCTGATCGACGCCCACATTCACCTCTTTCTCCACCCTGGCGCCGAGGACCTGCAGACCGTTGAGGAATCCGTGCCCCAGCGAACAATCATTGCCCTGTCTGCCGCGCGCGACGACCTGATGGCAGGATTTACCGCGGAGCGCGATATGGGCACCGAGGGCGCCGGTTCGGCCGATAGCGCCGTGCGCGACGCCATCAACCAGGGCACGTATCCGGGCCCGCGGCTGCGGGTCAGCGGCAATGCCATCGATATCCTGGGCGGCCACGAAGATGCCATTCACTACAATCCCGCGCAGCATGTCCTGTCGAATGCCACCTACGCCAATAATGCCGATGAACTGGTCGCAGCCATTCGCCAACAGTTCAAAGAGGGAGCCGATTTCATAAAGATTTATGAGACCGGACCCGATTCTCTGCGCGACGGAAAATGGTCAACGCCTTTTCAGTACACCGAAGCGCAACTCAGTGCCGCGATTCAAGAAGCGGCGCGGGTGGGAAAGCGCGTTGCCGTGCACGCAACCGGAGAGCCGGGAGCACTCTTTGCCGCGAAAGCGGGTGTGGAATCTGTTGATCATGCAGATTATTTAAGCGACGAGACCATCCGGGTGATGCGCGAAAAACAAATCTACGCGGTGCCGACTTTTACCATTTCCGAATATTTTGCCGATCATGCCGCCAGCTCTGCCCAGTCCCAAGTCGAGCACCAGATGCTCGATTTTCACGCGCAGGAATTCCGCAAGCAGCTGGCCGCGGGTGTACCGATGGCAGTCGGATCCGATGTCGGCCCCTTTCCGCACGGAACGCAGGCGCGCGAATTCGTCTTGATGGTGAAATACGGCATGACTCCGCTGGCCACGCTGCAAGCGGACTTGATCAATGGCGCCAAGTTGCTGCGATGGGAGGGACAGATCGGCGCATTGAAGCCCGGCTACTTCGCCGACCTAATCGCCGTTCCCGGCGACCCGCTTCAGGACATCTCCGTTCTGCAGAAGGTCACTTTCGTGATGAAGGGCGGAACGGTTTATCGTAAGTAGTCCGCCGGTCTAAGGCGTTTCACTTAGTCACAAATGCTGTCTCTTATGTCTTCAATAAACCCTGGTTCTCTGGAATTAATTTGCTTGTGAGTAGATGCCTCGCTAGACTGCGTTCAAGTTAGCTCGCGTCATCGCGCGCTTCGTTTTAACTAAACAAACAATTTAGCTGCGGCGGCAGGTATCGCGTGGCACTGCGCGAACTGCGTTCCGGCCTAATGATCGCGCAAGCTGGAGATTCCAAAAACCAAGCTGGAGAATTTATGCAGAAGTACACCCTCCCCTTTTTGCTTCTTGTGGTTTCGTCGGCCTTCGCCGGCGTCACTGTGACCTCCCCTGCTAACAACAGCACCGATGCCAGTCCGGTGCATTACGTCGCCACCGCCACCACTTCCTGCTCGAAAGGTGTGGCTGCGATGGGCATCTATACCGCCCCCGGCGTGCTGGCTTACAAAGTAAATGGAGCCAGCCTGAATACCAGCCTGCCCCTGAACGCCGGAACCTACAACACGGTCGTTCAGGACTGGGATAACTGCGGCGGCTACGCCAAAACGCCGATCACGATTACGGTTTCCGGTGGGGGTGGAGGATCTGTTCCCCCAAGCAGTCACGTGTTTCTGCTTGTCGAAGAGAACCACAGCTATAGCCAGGTGATTGGCAATTCCTCGATGCCGTATCTGAACAGTCTTGCCAATAAATACGGTCTCGCCCTCAAGTATTACGCCAATACGCATCCCTCCATCGGCAACTACTTCATGATGACAACCGGCCAGATCATCACCAACAACGACGGTGACTGCGGCACGGTCTCGAACGACAACATCGTCCGCCACCTGATCACGGCAGGCAAAACCTGGAAGTCTTATGCCGAAAGCTTGCCTTACCCCGCCTACACGGGTTGCGACACCGGCGCCTACGTGAAACGCCACAATCCCTTCTCGTACTTCACCGACGTGGTCAACAGCAGCACCGAGAAATGGAACCTGGTGCCGTTCACGCAGTTCTCGAAAGACCTGGCCAATAATCAGTTGCCCGAGTTTTCCTTCATCGCCCCCAACGTGAACGATGACGCGCACAATGGCACGTTGTCGCAAGCCGATTACTGGCTGAAGCAAAACATTGCCCCTCTGCTGGCCAGTTCGCTGTTCCAGAAAGATGGCATCCTGATCATTGTCTTCGACGAATCGGTAAGCAGCGATACCCAGGGTGGCGGCGGTCACGTCGCTGCGCTGGTGATTGGCCCCAAGGTGTTGCCGGGACACAAATCGAGCGTCACCTACCAGCACCAGAACACTCTGAAGACGCTGATGCAGGCCCTTGGCCTGACCACCTTCCCCGGAGCTGCCACCAACAGTTCCGCCATGGGCGATTTCTTCTAGAACGCTCCCTCGCTCGCGGCCGGGATGCTACCCATCCCGGCCTTTTTTCTGCGTGGGTTGCATGTCCTTGACAACTCATGTTTCATTCGGTAGAGGTAAGTGGGTACTTACTTACCTCGACCATGGCTACCGCTCCAGCCCGCCTAACTGCCGCCCATCGGCGAGAGCAGATCCTGGCGGTGGCGACCACCCTGTTCGCCCGCCAGGGATTCAAGGGCACCACCACCAAGGAAATCGCCGCCCACGCCGGCGTCACCGAAGCCCTCATATTCCGGCACTTTCCCTCCAAAGAAGAGCTCTACTGGGCGGTCATCGAAGCCAAGATCCAGGACAATTCTCCCCAGGAACGTATGCGGACGCGGCTGCAGGAGAAGGGAACGGATGCTGAAATTTTGTCCGGACTTGCGCAGGATATTCTCGAGCGCCGAGCCCAGGACCAGACGCTCTCCCGCCTGCTGCTCTACAGCGCCCTGGAAAATCACGGCTTATCCCAGCGTTTCTTCCGTTCTTTCATTTCAGGTTATTACGGCCTGCTGGCCGATTACATCGAGCGCCGCACGATAGAGGGTGTCTTTCGCCCGGTTGACCCCATGCTGGCTGCCCGTGCCTTTCTGGGCATGATCATTTATCACTCCTGGGTACAGGAGCTTTTTGGGGGGAAACGTTACCAGAAATTATCCGTCCAACAGGTAAGCCGGACGCTGGTGGACGTGTGGCTGCAGGGCATGCTACAGCCGGTTCGAAAAAATAAGGGCCATCAATGCGGGAATGGGGATCATCCGGCCCTTCAGGAGCGAAAACGTGCTTCGCGATCATAAACTCGCGGGCGAGGCGCCCGCGCTGCACAGCTGTTCATTTGCGAAAAGGGCGGGGGCAGAGCTTGTCCTGACTGCGGCTCTCCTGGCTCTCGCCGCTTGTTCGCGAGGCAAAGCTTCGGCGGCGCCGACGTTCCCGCCGGTTCCGGTGCTAGCCGCCACGGTCGAGAAAAAAGATATGCCCGTGGAACTGCAGGCCATAGGCTCGGTCGAGGCTTATTCCAGCGTCACCGTGAAGACCCAGGTCACCGGTGAACTGACCGGCGTTTATTTCAAAGAGGGACAGGACGTAAACAAGGGTGACCTGCTGTTTACCCTCGATAAACGGCCTTTCGAAGCGGATTTAAAGAAGCAGGAAGCGACCCTGGCCCATGACATTGCGCAAGCGAAGCTGGCGCATCTAGATGCGGAGCGCTATGAGGGGCTGTACAAGCAGGGGGTTGTTTCGAAGCAACAGTACGATCAGGCCGTGGCCAACGCCGAGGCTCTCGATGCGGCCGTGCAAGCGGATAAAGCAGCTGTTGAGAATGCCAAGGTCCAGTTGATCTACTGCTCGATCTATTCCCCCATTAACGGGCGCACCGGTACCCTGATGATTCATCAGGGCAACATGATCAAGGCCAACGACACGCCTTTCTTGATCAACATCAACCAGGTACAACCCATCTATGTCGCCTTTACCGTCCCGGAGCAGTACCTGGCTGACATCAAGCGGTTCGCCTCCACCGGGAAGTTACCGGTACAGGCGACTATCCAGGGCGACAGCCGGCCCATCGTGGGCAAATTGAGTTTTATTGATAACACCGTGGACGCGGCAACCGGCACTATCAAGCTGAAGGGTGAGTTTGCCAACGCGGACCGGCGCCTGTGGCCGGCGCAGTTCGTGAATGTCACCCTGGTTTTACATACGCAGCCCAATGCCGTGGTGGTTCCGTCCCAGGCCGTGCAGAATGGCCAGCAGGGGCAGTTTGTTTTCGTCATTAAACCGGATAAGACGGTGGAGATGCGGCCGATTACCGTCAACCGGACCAGCAGCGGCCAGACCATCATCGACGCCGGTGTCAGACCCGGCGAGCAGGTCGTCACCGATGGCCAATTGCGTTTAGTGCCTGGATCACGAATCGAGATCAAGCAGTCCATCGCTCCGGCAACCGGACCAGCCGGCGCGCCACCGACTGCTCAGATGAACCCGCTGCTGACCTTTCAATCCGGATCCGTAATGGATTTACTGTCATGAACGTTGCCGAACTGTTCATCAAGCGTCCGGTCATGACCACCCTGGTCATGTTGGCCATTCTTCTGTTTGGCATCATGGCGTACCGGACTCTGCCGGTGAGCGATCTGCCGAACGTGGACTTTCCCACCGTCCTGGTATCGGCCAGCTTACCGGGCGCAACCCCGGACACCATGGCATCGGCAGTGGCCATGCCGCTGGAGAAGCAGTTCTCCACCATTGCCGGCATCGACTCCATGACCTCCACCAGCACCCAGGGTTCGACGCAGATTACTCTGCAATTCAACCTGAGCCGCAGCCTGGATGCGGCAGCACAGGACGTCAATTCCATGATCGCGAAAGCCGGGCGCGATCTGCCGCAGAGCATGCCCTATCCGCCTTCTTATCAGAAGGTCAATCCAGCTGATTCGCCCATCTTGTATCTGTCGCTGAGTTCACCAACGCTGCGTCTCTCCGATGTTGATGAATATGCCGAAACCCTGATCGCGCAGCGCGTCTCCATGATCGACGGCGTCGCGCAGGTCAGTGTTTATGGCGCGCAGAAGTATGCCGTTCACGTGAAGCTCGATCCTAAAGAATTGGCGAGCCGGCAGATTGGCACCGACGATGTCACCAACGCCATCGCCGCCGGCAATGTGAATCAGCCCACCGGGATTCTGTACGGTAAACACCGGTCGTTCGTCGTGCAGGCGAATGGGCAATTGGCCAAAGCGGCTGATTACGCTCCCCTGATCGTCGCTTATCGCAACGGCGCCCCGGTGCGCCTGAAAGACCTGGGCCAGGTGGTGGATGGAGTCGAGGTCGATAAAACCGCCAGCTGGTTTTTTGATCGAACCAACGGATTGCGCCGCGCCATCGTGTTGGCCATTCAGCGGCAGCCGGGAACCAACACCGTCGAAGTGGTGGACTCAATCAAGAAATTGCTGCCTACCTTCCGCCAGCAGATGCCGCCCTCGGTCTACATGGAAATTCTTTACGACCGGTCGGTGTCGATCCGCGACTCGGTCAACGACGTCAAGTTCACGTTATTTCTGGCGCTGGTGCTCGTCATTCTCGTCATATTCCTGTTCTTGAGAAATCTGTCGGCTACTGCCATTCCCAGCCTGGCTCTGCCCATGAGCATCATCGGTACGTTCGCGGTGATGTACGTCATGGGGTACTCGCTCGACAATCTCTCCCTGATGGCGCTCACCCTGTCCGTAGGCTTTGTCGTAGACGACGCTATCGTGATGCTGGAGAACATCGTCCGCCACATGGAACACGGGGAAGCTCCCATGGAGGCCGCCTTCAAGGGCGCGAAGGAAATCGGCTTTACCATCATCTCGATGACATTGTCGCTCGCGGCAGTGTTCATTCCGGTGCTGTTCATGAGCGGCATTCTCGGGCGCCTGTTGCACGAATTCGCGGTGACGATTACGGCCGCCATTCTGGTATCAGGCTTCGTCTCGCTCAGCCTGACACCTATGTTGTGCAGTCGCTTTCTGCGTCCGGTCAGCCAGGAGCGCCATGGCAAGCTCTATGCCGCCTCGGAACGATTTTTCGACGGAATGCTCAACGTTTACGACCGTACGCTGCGGGTAGCCTTGAGCTATCGGGCAACCACCATGCTGGTTTCGGCAGCTGTGCTGGTCGCGACTGTGTATCTATTCGTCATCACCCCGAAAGGCTTCTTGCCGGATGAGGACACGGGCCAAATCTTCATTTTTACGGAAGGAGCTCAGGGAATTTCATTCGACGCCATGGTGCAGCATCAATTGGCCCTCACCCAGGTAGTCATGAAACAGCCGTGGGTCGAGTCCTTCATGTCGACAGCTGCGGGCGGGAATGCCGGACGATTATTCGTAAAGCTGACCCCGCGCAAGACGCGCAAGTCCGCTATGGAATTGGTCCAGGAGATACGGCCCAAGCTGGCTCAGATACCGGGAATCGCGGCTTACCCGCAGGTGCTGCCGCCCATTCGCGTCGGCGGCAATCTGACCAAGAGCCAGTACCAGTTCACACTGCAGGATCCGGATACGCACGAGCTCTACGAGTACGCGCCCAAGCTGGAAAGCAAGCTGCGCAACGATCCCAGGTTCCGCAACTTGCTCCAGGATGTGACTACCGACTTGTTGATCAAAAATCCGCAGGTGAATGTGGACATCGATCGTGACAAGGCTTCCGCCCTCGGGGTCACCGCGAGCCAGGTGGAAGACGCGCTGAACACGGCTTATAGCCAGCGCCAGGTTTCCACCATTTACGCGCCCAACAACGCGTATCGGGTGATCACGGAAACCGAAGACCAGTATCAACTCGATCCCTCGCTGCTTTCACTCTTGTATGTACACTCGGCAGCAGGCCAACTGGTGCCGCTCAATGCGTTGGCGAAGCTCACCTACAATGTCGGGCCGCTCAGCATCAATCACCTCGGCCAGCTCCCGGCGGTGACGCTCTCGTTCAATCTCCGGCCCGGCGTTTCCCTCGGTGACGCTGTAGACGCCGTGAACAAAGAAGCGCAGCAGATGCTGCCCTCCACCATCAGCACTAGTTTCCAGGGAACGGCACAAGCCTTTCAGTCATCCGTGACCGGTCTGGGCTTGCTGCTGGCCATGGCGATTCTGGTCATCTATATCGTGCTCGGGATTTTGTATGAGAGCTTTATTCATCCCATCACCATTCTCTCCGGCCTGCCCTCGGCCGGATTTGGAGCCTTGCTTACCCTGCTGCTGTTCCATGTTGACCTCAGTCTGTATGCTTTTGTCGGAATCATCATGTTGGTCGGCATCGTCAAGAAGAATGCCATCATGATGATTGATGTCGCTTTGGAGAAGCAGCGGGCCTCGGGAGAAAGCGCCCGCGATGCCATTCACCAGGGTGCTCTGCTGCGCTTCCGCCCCATCATGATGACCACCATGGCAGCCCTCATGGGGACGCTGCCCATTGCCTTAGGAATCGGCGCCGGTGCCGAGTCCCGGCGGCCTCTAGGGCTGGCCGTCGTCGGGGGACTCGTATTTTCGCAGCTGCTGACCCTGTACATCACTCCGGTGTTTTACATCTACATGGAATCTTTCTACCAGTGGCTGCGATCTTTACGTCGCCACCAGCCCGTCGGCGAAGAGCAGCTGGTCCGCGAGCCTGCTTACGCGGGGAAGTCGGGAAAATAAGTTCGCCCTATATGTGGAGGTAACCGCCTCTTGGCGCTGGCGCGCCCCGACTGTATAAACTTGTGGTTTGGAATCCAAAGCGAATCCGCAGCAGCCAACCGTTCTCCAGGTTGAAAGGGCGCCGAACGCGCTGGTTTCCCTATCTGTCCTGCTGCCCTCGTTCACGGACCTGATTTTCATTGTTCTGCTGATCGCTTTTTCGTTTGGCGCTCTTGCTCCCCGCCTGCTCTGGGACGCGGATATCGGTTGGCATATTCGCAATGGTCAGAATATTCTTGCCACCCGCAGCGTCCCGCGCGTCGATTCATTTTCCGCCACCATGAACGGCCGATCCTGGTACGCATGGGAATGGCTCTACGATGCGCTGATTGGATGGATCCATAACGTCAGCGGCCTGAATGGGGTGGTCTTCATCAGCGCTCTCGTGATTGCGCTGACCTTGGCGGTGGTCTTCCGCTATACGCTGCGCCGGGGCGGCTCTCTTCCAGTCACGATCGTGCTCTTCGTTCTATGTGCGGTGGCATCGTCGATCCATTTTCTGGCCCGGCCGCATGTGTTCGGCTGGCTGCTTGCCGTGGCATGGTTCTGGATCCTCGACACGGCCACCAAAAACGACGCCGGCGCGCGCCGCTTGCTCTACCTCCCTCTGTTGATGCTTTTGTGGGCGAACCTGCACGGCGGATTTGTGTTGGGATTTGTTTTGCTCGGCATCTATGTTGTCGCCGACCTGCTGACATTCTTCGCATGTCCTGAACTTGAGGGGCGGGTCAGCGCGCGCAAACAGGCGGCCACCCTGGTCGCGGTTGGTGCCCTGAGTTTTCTCGCCAGCCTGATCAACCCATACGGCTTTAAGTTGCACATTCACGTTTATCAGTATTTAACCAATCGCTTTTTGATGCAGCACATCAACGAGTTCCGCCGGCCTGATTTGCATGGAGCGCCGGCGCAGGCCTTTCTGCTCATGATCGCTCTCGCGATCGTGGGTATCGTTGCTGTTCGCGGGCGAATACGCTGGACCAATTGGCTGCTCATGGCCTTTGCTATCTCTTCGGGAATCTATGCCGCGCGCAATCTGCCCTTTGCCTCCATGCTGCTGATGATGACCACCGCCCCGCTTCTTTCGCGCAGCATTGCGGGAAGGGTTCGCGTTTTCCGGCCGCTGGAACGACTGCGGGCGCGCGAGCTGTCCATGCGCTTTCACATTTGGCCAATCGCCGCCGTGCTGCTGGGCCTCGTGATTTGCCTTCAACAGGGCCGTCTCGTTGGGAGGGAGTTGATGGCCGCCCACTTCGATACCGCCCGCTTTCCGGCGCAAGCCCTGGACGCACTGCAGCACCAGGGCAATCGTGAGCCCATCTTTTCCCTCGATTCGTGGGGAGGTTATTTTATTTATCGCCTTTACCCTGAGAACAAGGTATTCGTCGATGACCGCCACGATTTCTACGGCGAAGCATACGTACGCGAGTACCTAAGAGTTATTCACCTGGATCCGGGGTGGCAGCAGGTCCTTGATCTGTGGAAGGTAAACCTGGTTGTAATGCCCTCAAGGGCCAAGCTCAGCGACGCCTTGCGGCGGTCGTCCTCTTGGACCGTCATTTACAACGATACGACAGCAACAATCTTTCAGCGTCCTAAGTTGTGATCGGGAGTTTTACAGCGCAATTCGCCCCCCCAAGGAATTTTCACATTTACTGGATCCCTAAGAATTGTCATCCCGACCAAGCCCGTGGATTGGCGAAAGCCCATCCATGGGCGCGTGGAGGGACCTTGTGTTCCCCGCCGGCTACACTAATTCTAGGAAGCTCTGATTAAGTGCCATAAACAGGAGCGCAAGGTCCCTCGACTCCGCAGAATTGCTTTAAAAGCGGCAATTCTGCTGCGCTCGGGATGACAGAAATGAACTTAATCGGAGCTTCCCTAGAAATGCTACAGAGCTCTTATCGAGTATCGATATTGAACCCGAGTATGGCATTTACTTCCACCGGCTGATCGCCTCGAAACGCGGGCTTAAATTTCCAACTCGGCAACGATGACAGAACTTTTGCATTCATCTGGGCGGGACCCGCTTCCAGCACGCGCACGTTGCGCAATACGCCTGCCTGGTCGAGGATGCAGGCGATCACCATGCGTGAGGGTGTCAGACCGTTGGGTAGGTCCGCGCGCAGCGGTTCGGGCGCGCTGAGTTCTTGCGAGTAAACATGGTGCGCCGAACTGGGGTCCGCGTATTGCAACACAGCCGTGCCTACGGTGGTTTCAAAATAGATGGTATAGACGGGATCGCCCTTCAGCACGCCATAGAAGTTGAACGCTCCGCCAGACCGGGAACTGGCGACAATCGTAATTCCTGGGCCCGCCTTTTTCAGATGGGTGCGGGCAGGATCAGCCGCTCCGGCATCGTTGCTCCCACCGAAGCTCGGAAGAGTAATCGTATTGCCGCCATTCACTGAGATGCCTGGCGTAGTGGACGCCGAGGCCACGGTAGTGCCCGCGCCACCGGTGCCTGGGTATGGGGATATGCCGCTCTTGGATGCCGGATCAGATCCACGGCCAGCGCCGGCGCTGGCAGCTCCGGTACCTTCACCGCTCAGACCACTGCCCGGTCCATTCCCGCGCCCGAGTCCGCTGCCATTTCCCGATCCCCCGACACCGGTCTTCGCGCCTCCAGCAGGGGAGACAGCAATCGCTCCGGCGCCTCCAGATCCGGGTACGCCGACGTGCGGTCCGGGCTGGCTCGAAACCACCACTGCAGTATTCGACGTACCGGTTCCACCCTTCGCCTTCGGAGGTGCGGCAGACGAACCAAGGTCAAAGCCCACACCTGGGGTCGAGCCTCCGTTTCCGCGTCCCAGAGCGTTTCGAGAACCGACCGTAGGTGGAGGGGGCACGATATTGGTCGCCAAGGTGGCGCCGTGTTCTCCGTACCGCCCCGAGCTTACCGCGTCGCTTCCCCCAATCGTCGGCGGAGGCGGAACAACACCGTTGGGCAAGGCAGTACCCGGGCCAGCGCGTCCGGTCACTCCAGAAACATCAACCGGCGGCGGCACAATTTGTTTGTGCAGCTCGCCGAGTTTCCCACTGCCATAGGAGGAGAGATCCCGGCTGACATTGCTGGGCGGAGGCGCGACAATGCTGGGCTGCGGGAGAGATAGCCGAGACGCGACGGCATTAGGGTTGCTGGGTGCCGACACCGGAGGCGGCACCACGTCCACGTTTCGCGCCCCGGAGAGGCGCGCGCCCGCGATGTCTCGTTGCACCGAGGGAGGTGGCGCAATCACCGAAGCATTGCCTGCTTCGAGCGCTCGCATCTTGTCCCGCATCACTTCGGGAGGTGGCGCAACCACGGAGCTGTTCACCTGGATGGCGCGCATCTTATCGCGAGAAACGCCAGGAGGCGGCGCGACGATGGAGTTGGCTATCTCGGGAAGCGACTGAACTTTGTCGCGCGACACCTCAGGCGGGGGCGCGACGATCGAAGTCGCGAGCGACGGCGAAGTCCGGAATTGGTCGCGAGGTATGCTCGGAGCCGGAGCGACGGCCTCGGCTTGGGGCAGGTTCGGCATTGCCGATTTCAAGCCGGAAGTGGGCGGCGGTCCCGGTACTCCACGGATCGCGAGCAGGTTGGCAACCGGAAAATCCGATTTCGGCAAATTGATTTTCGGGGCATCTACCACTTTCTCAAGCGGAGAATCGCCACGAACCACTCGAATGGTCTGCGTACGATGTTGCGCATGCTGCCCACCCGCGCGACCCGCTTTTCCTTTCGCCGCTCCTCCGGCGTCTTCGGTCTGGGGCAGTTCGTCCCCGGAAAAATAGAGCACGTCGTACTTTGGCTGAACTGGGGGCACGTACGGCTGCATCGACGCCAACTTTGCGGGAACCACAATCGCGGCGGTCAATAATGCACACTCCAGAACCCAAGCTGCCAGAATTCCGCGGACGGGGAAGATTCTTGTCGGCGCTTCTCCCGCCAGGGGCCGGCTGGAGCGCCGCAACGCCGGCCGGATGCTGGTGATGAATTCTTCCCACGGCGATGACCAGTGGATCAGCAGCTGCGGAACATCGTGCAGCGACTTGATCGCGGGCGTTTCCTGGACCGACGCCATTTTGGTTGCCTCGATCACGCTCTCACTCCATTGCCGTTGAGGCCAACATCGATGACATCGCCCACCCCGGTCTGTGTTTGGCCGATGGTGCCGGGCGGCAGTTCCACGACACTGACCGCCGACCAGCGCACTGGCGCCATCCGCCAAGGCCGTAAATTTTCCTGTACATAAACCACTTTTTGCTCCGCGTTCAGGTAAACCACATCAATCGCGAACCGCATGCCGAAGGTGTGTACGCCACGGCACGGGACGATCCACAACCCGCTCCCCTGGGGAAACTTTTCCGCATCCGTCGCCATCAATCCGCGCAAGCGAGTCCAGTGCGTGTCGGCCAGCATCAAGTCGGTGGCCAAATAGGCCCGGCTGGTGCGATTGTAAGCGTACCGTTGGCCGGCTGGTGCGGGCATTACAACTCCTGTCGGTGATCCTTTACCACACCAGCGTCACTTGCCGAGCGCGTGGATCAAGCCAATCACGGCCGGTCCCAGGGTGACGAAGAACATGGAGGGGAGGACGAACACGACCAGTGCTGGAATCATTTTAATCGTAGTCTTGGCAGCCTGCTCCTCGGCCCGCTGCCGGCGCTCGGTCCGCAGCGCGTCGGAGTGCACGCGCAGCGCCTGCGCCACGCTGGTGCCGAAGCGATCAGTCTGAATCAAGACTCCCACCAGGGCGCGAATATCGTCAACCCCCGTGCGTTCGGCCAGATTCCGCAGGGCCTCCGGACGCGGCTTGCCGGCGCGCATCTCCAGATTCACCAGATAGAATTCGTCGCTCAGATCCTGGTGGGCGTAGCGCAAATCCTGGCCGACGCGCGCCAGGGCTTGATCCAGGGACAAGCCCGCTTCCACGCAGATTACGGTGAGATCAAGGGCGTCGGCCAATCCCACTCGAATACGACGCTGGCGGTCGCGGATCATTCTCTTCAGAACGAATCGTGGCAACAGGAAACCGAGCGCTGGGATACCAATGAGCAGGTAGGGGGAATCCAGTCCACTGACCAGCACTACGATCATCAAGCCCACGAGTGCGCAGAAAACGCGCAGCCCGAAGTAGACAGTCTCGTGGCGCGATTCGCGATAACCGGCCTGCATCAGCCATGCCCGCGACTTGGTCGCCTCCGCCGGCGACAGCGGAATAGCCTTGCTGAGCGGACTCAGTGCCTGCTCGATTCTCTCCTTGATGGGCGCTTTTTCCGGCAGCGCTTGCGGCCGCGATCCGAGGGATTTCAAGCGGGCGCCAAGGACCGATGTCGGCATTACCACGGCCGCCCCAAGCGAGAACACGGCCGCAGCCACGGTGACAAAGACCAGAATTACTAATGCCAGTTCCATATCAGACCTGAATCGTAATAACGCGGCGAATTACAAAATAACCAATCGTTTGCAGGGTAACGCCAATCACCACCAGAATATGACCCAGCGGTTCGGTGAACAGCGGCCGGATGAAGCTGGGATTCATGGTTTGCATAGCCACCACGATCAGCGGCGGCATCCCCATCAGCAGCATCATCGTCAGCCGGCCCTGCGCCGTAAAAACACGCACTTGCCGCATGATCTTGAAGCGTTCGCGAATCACGTACGAGAGATTGTCGAGAATTTCCGCCAGGTTGCCGCCTGTCTCACGTTGCAGCATGACGGCGGTAACGAAGAATTTGACGTCGACCAGGGGCACGCGCTCGGTGAAGTTCACCAGCGCGTCGCGGACTGGCAAGCCGAACTTCTGCTCTTCGAACATCTTGCGAAATTCCCCTGCGATCGGGTCGGTAACTTCGTTGGCGATCAGTTCCAGCGCCGTCGTAAACGCATGGCCGGCGCGGACCGCTCGGGCCAGCGTGTCGATGGCCTGGGGAAACATCTCCTCGAACTTATCGAAGCGTTTGGTTCGGCGATGGGCAGCGTAGCCGTAAGGCAGCACAAATCCCAGGAAGAAGGCGAGCCAGGCAAACAGGGGATTTTGCGTCCAGATAAGAATGACTACAGCGAATAAGAAGCCCGCGCTTGCGCACACCAGGAGGAAATTGCCGGCACGCATCTTGATATCTGCCTGCGACAACAATTTCTGTAAGGAGGAGATGCGGGCAGACCGGCGCAGTAACTGATCGACAGCCGGGATGTTGCTCAGCATCTCGTCACGCAGCAGAGCTAATTCTTCGCTGGGCTTGCGCTCGGCCGGTTTCTGCACCGCTTCCAGTCGTTCGCGCAGCAGGCGCGCGCGCGCGCTGCGCTGGTCGAGTGCCATGCCGACCGCAAAAACTACGATGGTGACAACGATGAATACCAGCAATGCAATGGTGGCGGTCATGATTGGTTCCGCAGAAAAACTTTTCTTGACTTAAACTTCCATACGCGATTCGAACAAGGCCGGACGCAGACGGCAACCGGCAGCGGCCAAGCGATCTGCGAATCGCGGCCGATGCCCAGTGGCTCGGTACGTGCCTTTCACTCTTCCACTCTCATCAATTCCATAGCGATCGAAGACGAAAATATCCTGCAGCGTAATCATCTCTGCCTCCATTCCGGTCAATTCGGTAATGGAGAGCACCTTGCGCGAGCCGTCTGAAAGGCGCGCGATTTGCACGATGGCGTGAATAGCCGCGGCGATCTGCTGGCGCACCGCCCGTTCCGGAATGTTCAGATTGGCCATCAGCGACATGTTCTCGATACGCGCCATCGCGTCTCGGGGCGAGTTCGCGTGCACCGTTGTCAGCGAGCCTTCGTGGCCGGTATTCATGGCCTGCAACATGTCGAATGCTTCTTCGCCGCGGACCTCGCCCACCACGATGCGGTCGGGTCGCATACGCAGCGAGTTGATTACCAGTTGCCGCTGGCGCACCGCGCCCTTTCCTTCGATGTTCGGCGAGCGTGTTTCCAGCCGCACCACGTGTTCCTGCTTCAGTTGTAATTCGGCTGCATCCTCGATGGTCACGATTCGTTCTGTGGGGGGAATATAACCGGAAAGCACATTCAAAAGCGTCGTCTTACCGGCGCCGGTACCGCCTGAAATCAAGATGTTGAGCTTGCCTTTGACCATGTTGGAGAGCAATTCCAGCATGGGCTCGGTAATGGACTTGTTCTCGATCATGTTTCTGGCGGTCAGGGGATCGCGGCCAAACCGCCGAATCGAGAGGCAGGGCCCGTCAATGGCCAACGGCGGAATAATGGCGTTCACACGGGAGCCATCCCCCAGGCGCGCATCTACCATGGGCGACGATTCATCGACGCGCCTTCCCACCTTGGAGACGATGCGATCGATGATCTGCATGAGATGCGAATCGTCTTTGAAGCTCAACCCCGTCAATTCCAGTTTGCCCCCGCGCTCTATGTACACGCGATCGTATCGGTTCACCAGGATGTCGGATATAGTCGGATCTTTGAGAAGCGGCTCCAGCGGGCCTAATCCGAATATTTCATCCAGAATTTCCCGTGAAAGGCGTTCGCGTTCCGCAAAGCTGAGAGGTACCGCCTCGCTGTTCACTGAGCTGCGGATGAGGATTAATACTTCTTCGCGAGCGGTTTCGCTCGGGGTGCGTCCCAGTTTTTCAAGGTTGAGGCGGTCCAGGATCTTGCGATGCAGATCCGACTTTACCTGCTGGTACTCGCTGCGTTCGAAAGTTTGCAGATTTGCCATGCGTTATCTAGCCGACTTGAATAGCGACCATGCCTCGCGCTTTACCTGTTCGTCATTTTCTGTGAGCTTCTGCGCCAGGCCAGTAAAGGAGCGGGCGATCTCGGTGTGGTTCTGGTCCATCAGCGGAGTGCCGCGATCGATAGCCGCCGATACCGCAAAATATTGATTGGGAATCTTCCACAGCAGCTTGGCGCCAGTCGCCGCCTCGGCATCCGCTTCGGAAAAACCTGGTATTTTCCGGAAGCGGTTCAAAACCAGGCGAACCCGCTCCCGTCCGCCTGTTTCCCCCAGAAATTGCAGTACCCGGGCCGCGCTCCATAAGGAGGCTACATCGGTATGGCCGACCAGCAGCACCGTTTCCGACAAGTTGCACACCAGCCGGGTCGCACCATCGAGACGGCTGGAAGCATCCACCACTACGTAGCGATAGTGATTCACCAGCATGTCGAAGAGGCGGGCGAATTCTGCCGTGGACGGTTCCACCACGCCCGGTGTATTCACCCCGGCCAGCAGTTGCAGGCCGTCCGAGCTGCGCGTCATGAAACTTTCCAGCAGGGAACTATCCAGGCGGTGCAGGTTGCGGATCGCATCCGAGATTGTGAACAGCGGCTTCAAATTCAAATGCAGGGCAGCGTGCCCCAAAAGCGCCAAATCGATCAGCGCAACGTGGCCATGGGCCGATTGAAGAGCCAAAGCCAGATTGACGGCAACCGTCGTTGCTCCCACGCCGCCTTTCGCATTCACGACCGTAAAGACCTTTCCCCGTGAGCCCTCCCGCTTCACTTTCCGTTGTGCGGTGGTAAGCCGAACGAAGGCTTCTAAAAGATCTGTGGTAGTGGTGGGGCGCTCGATAAACTCCTGGGCTCCTGCCCGCATGGCGCTGACGATCAGTTGCGGCTGCTGCATGCTGCCGATCGCGAATACCGCGGATTCAGGAAGTTCCTGACGAATCAGCTCGAGGGCTCGCAAGGCCATCGCCGCGTTGTCGGAAGGAATATCGACCAGGATGACATCCGGATTGGCCGATTGCACCCGGCGAATCACTGGGTCAGTCGCGCCCACAGGGAAACTGGCGCACGTGTGAGAGGTCCGAGCAACGCTGGTTCCGTCAACCAGCACCTGGAGCACGGCTCTCTGTTCGCTGTCGGTGGCTACAATTACGACTGAAAGCTCGGGCATACCGGCCCTTGGACCCCGTCCGTGTGACTCTAAAGATAACCTACTCGGGCCAGCAGAGTCGCCCCATTTTTGGACTACCGAGTGTTATTTCCAAACCTTCGTAACTCATTCATTTCCCAGAACCGGTGGGCTTTTTGCCATCAAACTTTTCCTGGTTGAGGAACGGCTTCGGCATGGTTGGACCCGCCGGAGCCTCGCTGCTTGGCGAGACGCGCTTTACGGTGCACAGGACCATCAATTCGGAATTGCTTCTCTGCGCGCTTTTGCTCTTGAAGAAATTCCCAAGAATCGGAATGTCGCCCAACCCCGGTAGCTTATTGGTGATATTGGTAATGCGATTGTCCATCAGGCCGGCGATAACGAAACTCTGGCCATCCTGAACCTCGAATTCGGTCTCCGCGCGCCGGGTGCTTAGCGCCGGGACGGTAAAACCGGAGATCGTCAGAGCATTGGCGAAATCCAGGGCGCTGACCTCCGGTATGACCCGCAAGTGTATGTTTCCATTGGGCATGATCACCGGAGTGAACTTCAGCCGCACCCCAAATTCCTTGAATTGAATACTGACGGCGGTAAATCCCTGGCCTGGCTGAACCATTGGAAACGGAAACTCACCACCCGCGAGGAAGCTCGACTCCTTGCCATTCACAGCGATCAGGTTCGGCTCAGCCAGGATCTGCAGAAGATTCTTGTTCTGCAAAGCCCTGACCACTGTTCCCAGGTGAATGTCCGGTCGGAACAGGAATATGTTGAGCATGTCGTTGATAGTCGCCGTGCTGTTAAAGGGCGACGTGCCGGGCCCGCTAGGATTCACCACCCCCCCATCGGGATAGGGTACAGGCGTGTTACCGAAAGTGTCGTTCAGGGTGCCGAATTTTTCACCGCCGAATTGCCCGGTACTCACATTGCCCAAGGTTCGGAAGGCGCCCGTGGAAAAAAGATTGATCCCAGCCTCAGTCAATGCGCTCCGATCTACCTCAGCGAATTTAACCTGGAGCAGAACCTCCTGCGCTCCCACCGGACCGAAAGTCAATACATTTACTACACTCTTGGAATAGGCGGCAGCGATCAACTCCGCCCGCTTGGCTACATCTTCCGTAGAAACGTGCCCGGCTAACACGATGGCGTTTCGGGATGGAGTGACAGTGATCTGTTCCTCGGGGAAGACGCGGCGCTCCTCCTCGGCGACTGCGGTTACATCCACGTCCACGCGCAGATCAAAACTGCGCGACCGCTCCAGTTCATCCCATATCAGCAACGATACTTCGCCGGGAGAGCGGCCATGCACGAGAATCTGTGTGGGCGTAACTACGCTGACATCCGCCACCGACGGGTCGGTAACCGAAACCCGTTTCAATCGTTCCGTGGTATTGATCAGCAGTGACTTACCAACCAATACGCGCAAAGGCGCCGCGCTGCTCAACTCCGATTGCGGGGTGGCAGCCGATGCCGGAGGAGCGGTTCCGGCTTGGGCAGAAGCGGGTGAAGCCGGCTGAGCCGGAGGATTTTGGGGAGCCGTCGGCGCCGGCGCCGGCGCGGTTCCGATCGTGGTGGGCGGCTGCGCTTGCTGTTCCGGTGTGCTTGCCGCATTTTGTCCCAGAACTGAAAAGGAACTGACGATAACAAGTATGCCGACCGTACAGCACTTACGGGCAAAGGTCATTGTGATTGGTTCTCCAGTGCTGTTGCAGCACGGTTACTGTTCAAAATTGACCTCTTTTTTCTCATTCCCGCGGATTACCTCGATCGTGTAAGGGCTGGGCCGAGCGGGGGCGGGCGTCGGAACAATATGTTTAACCTTGGTCGGAACGCGGGCCGGAGCCGCGGCCACGGGTATACCCCCGTTATAGAGACCGGCGTTGCGCACCGACGCTATTTTTTCCTGACCTGTGTCTAATATGTTTCGAAGGCTAAGCTGGATGCGCCCTTCCTGGCTTGCTAGCGCCAGTTTCTGAGCATCTTCCGGCGAGACCAGCAGGGTGATAACGGCTGAGGTTTGTGGCTCCCCCGCCGCATTTCGCTCCAGTTTCTGTCCGGTGGCCAACACCGCCACGTTCTGCAGCACCGTCGTCGTGACCGAATCTCCGCCCGCTGGAGTGCCCGTCAGGAGCACATCGACGCGCGTGCCGGGCAGGACAAAACCGGCCACCGCAATTACGTCGTTAACCCGGACGGAAACGGCGCGCATCCCCGGCGGAATCAAGGCTGGCAGCCCAGCCACATCCTTATCCGCCAGTTTGTTGGTCAGGATAAATTCGCCTCTGGAAATCGGTTGCAGGACGCCGCGGCCAATCGCCCGTGCCTTCTGATGGATGACGCCGTCGGGCAGACTCTCGGCGGGCCAATTGACGATCTTTAAGTCATGATCTTCCAGTTTGGCGCCGATTTGCAGATCGTTGGCCGCGACTACCACATCCACCCCGGGCTTGCGTGGCCCAGTCGCGCCCGCTTGCAGGCGTTTGTAGACTATAGAGCTAAACAGTGCGCCCAGCGCCAAGGCGATCACGCCGATAAACATCAATCGGGTCCGATTCATTACGCTCCTTAATAAAACTGTGGACTTGTGCAAAAGCCAAGCCACGCGCAAATTGTTGGCAGGCGACGGGGAACTTGGCGGGATGCTGCTGGCTCGTGATGATGACTCATGAAAAACGGAGGAACCACAGCTAATCTGCACCCACCGAGAACTACTGGATCGAACTGGCGACGTTCGAAAACACGGTATTTGCGTTACTTCCAATCAACCGAATCGTACCCACGACAATGACCAGAATGACGGCCAACATCACCGCGTATTCAGCGATGTCCTGGCCTTCCTCTCCTCGTAAGAGCTTGTCGATCAATCGCACGTCGCTACCTCCTCTTCGCTCACAAACAAGATCCGCGCTTCATAACCGCATGCGCAGTACTACGCTAACGGCCAGCGAATCGGAACAACTATGCTCGTGTCAGAATACGGACGCGAAGCTGCGTCCAGGTACTCATCATATTAACCCTAAATCGGCCTGTGTAGGAGCAAAACTGACAAAACGGTTGACAATACATTCAGCCCCACATGGCTCTCGACATGACGAGTCTTGCCACCAGTTCTGGGATCGTTCACGCACATCAAGGATCATTCGTGAGAAATCCTAGAGTCGGAATGGTCTTTGCCTTCCTGCTTGCGGTGGCGATGTGGTGGTATGCCGATTTCATCCTCGTCCCCTACCAGGTTTCCGAGGCGGCCCGGAGTGGTCGTCCTCGCGGCAATCTCTCCGACCTCTATCCCCGCTGGCTGGGAGCCCGTGAGTTGCTGCTGCGCGGCCGCGACCCCTACAGCCCCGAAGTTACGCGCGAGATCCAGGCTGGATACTACGGCCGTCCACTGGATCGCAGCCTTCCCAATGATCCCCGGGACCAGCAGGGATTCGCCTATCCCGTGTACGTTGTGTTTCTGCTCGCGCCAGCGATACGCTTTCCCTTCCTCGCCGTGCAACAGGTGTTTCGCTGGCTTTTGCTCTTTCTGATAGTCGCCTCTGTGCCGCTATGGCTGTCAGCATTGCGTGCGCGCTTTTCCAGGACCGGGATGCTAACCGCGACGGTTTTAGTTCTGGGCAGTTTTCCGGCCGTGCAGGCGATCAAGCTGCAACAACTGACTGCTGTCGTCTGCTTCCTGCTGGCAGGTTGCGCCGCTGCACTCGCTACGCGTCGCTACGTCCTCGCTGGATTTTTGTTGGCCTTGGCCACCATCAAACCACAGCTCGCTATACCGTTCGCCGCATGGCTGCTCCTGTGGTCCCTGGGCGACTGGCGTTCGCGGCAACGGTTGATCTGGAGCTTTGTCGCGGCTATGGCAATCCTCATTGTGGGCGGTGAAGCCGTGCTGCCGGGATGGATAGGAAGCTTCCGTCTTGCCTCGGTTGCCTACCTTCAATATGCAGGCGGAACCTCGCTGTTGGATCTGGCCCTGACACCAACGTGGGGCCGAGTCTTCTCCACTCTCCTGATCCTCGTAGTCGGGTATTTTTGCTGGCCATGGCGCCACACCCCGGCTGATACAGAGGGGTTTCACTCGAGCCTGGCTCTGGTCCTGGCCGCAATCCTGGTGGTTATTCCCACCTTTGCGCCGTACAACCAACTGCTGCTCATTCCTGCACTGCTCCTGCTCGCCCGGTGGGCGCCGTGCTTGTGGCATGCAGGCGTGGTGCAGCGCCTCTCTATGGTCCTGGTGGTTCTCGTTATTTTGTTGCCGTGGCTCGCGGCGGCAGCTTTGGATCTCACGTTGCTATTCCTCTCGCGCGAAACCGTAGAGCGGGCCTGGGCAGTGCCGCTGTGGACCAGTTGGGCAATTCCGTTTCCGGTTCTAGCGGCGCTTGCTTTGGGTGCAAGGCAAGCCGCCAGGCAACAGTCCCCTTAACCGTGAACCCGCTCTGGTAAAGCAATAAGATGACTTACTTGCAAAGGCAAGACTCGACAGGTTACGCTTCTGCACTCGTTCCCGTGTTGGGAGGCGACATGGCCTTGAAGATGGAAAGCAAAACGATCGGCGGAGTCACAGTGGTGCGCTGCATCGGCCGCATTATTTTTGGCGACGAAGCCGCGGCGCTACGCTCCACCCTGAAGGATATTCTTTCTACCAGCAAGAAAGTCCTGCTGGATCTGTCGGAAGTGAACTATATCGACAGCGGTGGGCTGGGAACACTGGTTGGAGTGTATTCGTCGGCCCGGTCTGCCGGCGCCGACATTAAACTCACCGGGCTCAGCCAGCGCGTCCGTGACGTACTCCAGATCACTAAGCTGGTCACGGTATTTGAAGTCTACGATTCTGAACAGAAGGCTCTGGCGGCGTTCCATTAAGTGTTCAGAAGTATCGGTTGGGCTGCCTTCCCCAGCGCCGCGCTGTTATCATTCTTCCGGGAAAGGTTTCCGGTGTCATGGCGATAGGCTCGGCCTCCAATCCAGGTCTGGAGAGAACTTCAGGCGCGTTCCCCTCGCTGATCCTGGTCCAGGCGCAGGAACAGCGTTCCCTGGTCCTGGATCACAGCCCTTTTTCGATCGGCCGCAAGATCGATAAGGACTTGGTAATTGCCGATCCCCGCGTCTCCCGCGATCACGCCCTAATCACCTCCGAGGATGGTGCATTTTACGTCGCCGATCAGGGCAGCAAACACGGCACCTTCGTCAATGGCGAGCGCGTCGAACGCCAGAAGTTGCAGCGCAACGATCGCCTGGAGTTCGGGGTGCGAGACGGTGCTTACGTTATCTTTCACCCCATCAGCAACACCTCCAACACCGCGCGCGAATTTCTGAGTCAGATTTCCGGATTGCAAATCTCCACCGACACTACCGATCTGGAAAAGCTGACCATGTTCCTGGACGCCGCCCGCAAATTGAATACCACGGGCGTGCTCGACGAGATTCTGGTCACCGTTGCCGACACCACACTCAAGCTTACGCGGGCCGAGCGCGCTTTCGTTTTCCTGAAGACCGAGGATGGCAGTTTGCGGCTGGCCGCTGGGCGCAATTCCAAAGGGGAAGTACTGATTGACGACACCACCATCTCCCATTCCATTCTCGACGAAGCCCTGCATTCGGCCTCGGAGTTCCTGGTAACCGACACCAGCCAGTCGCTCGATCTGGCCGGGCGCCACAGTATCGTGGCCTACGACCTGCGGACGGTGATCTGCATTCCTCTGCGCAAGCCGCAAGTGCAGGCCCGCCGCGAGGTCACCGCCATTACCGCGCCCGAGCAAATCGGCACTGACATCATCGGAGCTTTGTATGTGGATTCGCGTTTCGCCTCGCGCGACATTTCCAGCGTCAGCAACGATATTCTCCGTGCCATAGCCACCGAAGCCGCTCAACTGGTCGAGAACGCGCGCCTGGTGCAGGCCGAGGAAGCGGCTCGACGTTATCAGCAGGAGTTGGCTATTGCTTCGTCAATCCAGCAACGGCTCATGGAAGTTCACATTCCTGAGGTACCCTTCGCGCGCATGAGCGGACGTAATCTCCAGTGTAAAGAGATCGGCGGCGATTTCTATGATGCCGTCAGCACCGAAGACCATTTCGCGGTATTCCTGGTGGACGTGTGCGGAAAAGGAGTGTCGGCCGCTCTGCTGGCCTCCACGCTGCAGGGCATGGTGTATTCGCACCTCGTCGCGCGCATGCCGCTGGCGGAAATCGTAGCGGCCGTGAATCGGTTTTTCACCCAGAAGCACCTCGGCGAGAAGTACGCCACCATGGTGATCGCCCGCATCAACCGCAGCGGTGAACTGGAATTCGTGAATTGTGGCCATGTCCCCCCTCTCGTGGTTTCGAACCACAAGGTCATGCGGCCCGAGGCCGGCAATCTGCCCGTCGGCCTGCTGGCCGATGCCACTTATGAAAGTTCTCACCTGCAACTACAGCAGGGAGATCGTCTGCTGCTGGTGACAGACGGAGTTACGGAAGCAGAAAATGCCCGCGGAGATTTTTACGAGAACGAGCGGCTGGAAGCGACTGCCGCTCAGAGTTCCTCTCTGGACGAAATCTTAGCCTCGCTCGCGAAATTCTGCGGCGGTACTCCCTTGAACGACGACTGCACCGTGGTCGAGCTTGTCTATACTGGTCTGACCTGATTCCCGAGGCCTATCTAGCCATGCATTCTGCATCAGCGGGTCAAGGCATTTCTGCACTCCACGACCAAGCCATTTACAACCGCTTCCTTTTGCTGGTTGCCGGACTAGGCGGACTACTCTATGGCGTGGACGTCGGCATTATCGCCGGGGCCTTGCCTTACCTGGAAGCAACGTCAGGACTGAATGCGGGCCAGCTCTCGATCGTTGTCGCCGCCGTTCTGTTAGGAAGCGTTATCTCCACCCTGTTCGCTGGCCTGCTGGCCGATTGGATCGGGCGCAAGTGGCTGATGTTTTCCAGCGGCCTGGTCTTTGTCATCAGCATACCCATGATCGCCCTTTCCCACGGCTACGGGCCGCTGGTGCTGGGTCGCCTGCTGCAGGGAGTCAGCGCGGGATTGATCGGCGTGGTAGTTCCGCTTTATCTGGCCGAGTGCCTGTCCGCTTCCAGTCGCGGGAAGGGGACAGGAATTTTCCAATGGCTGCTGACGCTGGGCATCGTCGCCGCGGCCTTGGTGGGAATGTTTTTCAGCATCCGCGTCGAACAAGTTGCCAGACTCGGTGACGCGGCGAAACTGTTTGCCTTCAAGGACGCGGCGTGGCGCAGCATTTTCTGGGTCTCGCTGCCGCCGGGTCTCCTGTTCGTCATCGGCAGCGTGATGGTGGCGGAGTCGCCGCGATGGCTATTTCGCCGGGGACGAAGAGAGGACGCACTTGCCGCCCTGCTTCGCTCCCGCAGCAACGAGCAGGCCGACTCAGAGATCCGCGAGATGGAGGAGACCGCTGCCGCAGAGAAGGCAAAAACTTCCACCGGAACGAAGGTCAAGGAATCGCTTCTGCGCCGCAAGTACGTGATCCCTTTCCTGCTGGCCTGCGTCATTCTCGCGTGCAACCAGGCTACGGGCATCAATTCCATCATTGGCTACAACACCAATATTCTTCTGCAAAGCGGACTCTCCGACCTGCAGGCCCACTGGGGCTACGTCATCTTTACCTTGCTCAATTTCCTGATGACCATTGGCGGGGTCATGCTGGTGGACCGTAAAGGACGAAAGTTCCTATTGTCGGTCGGCACGGCGGGAATTATCGTGTGCCTCGTCGGTACAGGAATTTTCTTTCGCGGCACGGAAAAGCAGCGGGTTGATGCTCGTGCTGCCGTGCAATCTATGGTGACGCCCGACCAGAAGCTCACGCTTCTTTATGGTACAGATGCGGCGTCGTCACTCACACAATCAAGTGGCAAATCCGGAAGCGCCGTTACTGCGGGCGCGACCTCGTTGAGCATTATTTATTCCTACGGCGATTTCCGGGCAGCGACCCGGGTAGCGCGCTCCGATGATGTGACCGCCAAGCCCATCGAGATCACTCGCGATAGCTGCGTGCCCGCGAATAAAGTCATCGCCTTCTTCTCGAATCCTTTTGGCGACCTCGAGGCGTCAAGATCGGCGCCACTCAAGATAGAGAATGCTTTGATCACGCCCGTGCCTGCGGAAAGAGTCGGATGGCTGGTCGCCCTGACCCTATTTGTATTTATTTCCTTCTACGCGGTCGGCCCGGGCGTGTGCGTGTGGCTGGCGCTTTCAGAACTCATGCCCACTCGCATTCGTTCCAACGGCATGAGTATTGCTCTGCTGCTTAACCAGGCGGTTTCGACAACGATTGCCGCTATCTTCCTTCCCACAGTCGGCCGCTACGGCTACGCCGCAATGTTTTTTGGATTCGCAGGTTGCACTGTCATTTACTTCCTTACCGCCGCCGTATTTTTGCCTGAGACTAAAGGCAAAACTCTGGAGGAAATCGAGGAACACTTCGAAGGCTCAGGCAAGAAAACACGACTGGCAAGTGCCTAGGCTTTTACCGCTTTCCTGGGCGTCTGCGGCCCAATAGCTTAGTTCAATTTTTCTTTCCGTGGCATCCATGTGTGCTGGCATGCAATCTAAGCGCCGAGGCTAACACATGCAGCGGCGTGCTTTCCTGAAAGGAGCGATCATGGCGGGAGCGATAGCGGGATTCGGCGGGAGCGCTAATTCAGAGCAGCGGAATAACGGCATGCTGTACCGCACCCTGGGGCGGACCGGCCAGCGCGTCTCAGCCCTTGGCTTGGGCGGGTTTCACATCGGTAACCCCAAGCTTTCCGAAGATGAGAGCATCCGCCTGATTCGCTCTGCCATCGATGGCGGGATCACCTTCATGGACAATTCGTGGGACTACAACGAGGGCCAAAGCGAAATTCGCATGGGCAAGGCGCTAAAGGATGGCTACCGCGACAAAGTGTTTCTCATGACCAAACTGGACGGGCGCACAAAGCAGGAAGCTGCTCGTCAGCTCGACACGTCATTGCGGCGGTTGCAGACCGATCACGTTGACCTCATTCAGCATCATGAAATCATTCGTTTCGAGGATCCCGACCGCGTGTTCGCACAGGACGGCGCTCAGGGGGCGGTGCTGGAAGCACGGAAAGCCGGTAAGGTGCGCTTCATCGGCTTCACCGGACACAAAGACCCGCACGTCCATCTTTATATGTTGGAAGTAGCCGCCAAACACAATTTCACTTTCGATACCGTGCAGATGCCGCTCAACGTCATGGATGCTCATTTCCGCAGCTTTGGCCGCATGGTGCTTCCCAAGCTGGTGGAGCAGCAAATCGGTGTGCTCGGCATGAAATCTATGGGGGATCAGATCATTCTCAAGAGCGGAGTTGTAACGCCCCAGGAGTGCCTGCGCTACGCGCTCAGTTTGCCGACATCGGTTGTGATCACCGGGATCGACAGCAGGAAAATTCTTCAGCAGGACCTGGATGTGGCCAAAGATTTCAAGCCTCTCACCGAAGAAGAAATGGCCGCGTTGCTCAGCAAGACGAAGCAACTCGCGGAAAGCGGGCAATTCGAGCTGTTTAAGACCTCAGCGCATTTCGATTCGACGGCACACCATCCAGAGTGGCTGGGCGGGCAGACTTCCTCGATCACGGACCTGGCAGGTCCGGCGGCATAGGCGGCAGTTGCGACATCCGGGTCTACTTCTCGCGCGCAATCACGAATTCTGGCGCCCAGAGGAGGGCACGCTTGATTTCCGAATCCGAAAACTGGCAGATTGCCTTTCGCGCTGACTCCGCGTATTCGGCGGCGCGCGCATTGGCGGCGTCCACCGAGCCGTAGCGGCTCAGGATTTCCACGATGTCCGAGTGCGTAACTCCATTGAAGGCGCGATCCCTCAAAACGGTTTCGATCTTCTTCTTTTCCGCAGGCTGGCAACGCTCGAGCGCATGAATCACAGCCATAGTGACCTTGCCCTCGCGCAGGTCGCTGGCTACGGGTTTTCCCAGGATACTTTCCGAAGCGGTCAGGTCCAGAACGTCATCGACAATCTGGAAAGCCATCCCCAGATCATGTCCGTATTGCGCCAGTCGAGCTTCCTGCTCCTGCGTGGCTCCGCCCAGAATTCCGCCCATACGCATGCACACGGAGAACAGACAGGCCGTCTTGCGAAAAATGAGATCAAAATGTTCTTCCAGCGAGATCAGCTTGCCCAGCTTTTCCATCTGCAGCAGTTCGCCTTCAACCATCTGCTGAGTGAGTTCGATCAGGGTATCCAGAATGCGAAAATTGCGCTCCTGGACAGCGATCTTGAAGGCTTGCATATACAGCCAGTCGCCGGCGAGAACGCACTTGGAATTTCCCCATTGCGTGTTGGCGGCGGGACGCCCGCGGCGGGTCTGGGCCTCGTCGATGATGTCGTCGTGCACCAGCGTAGCGGTGTGAATGATTTCGACCACCGCGCCGAGACGGACCGCGCCGCGTCCTTCATAGTTCAACAGCTTGGACGAGAGCAGCAACAAGGCAGGGCGAATACGCTTGCCGCCGCCGCCGCGCAGGTATTCACCAATGTCAGTAATGGCGGGGACATTGGAAACCGTGTCCCGGCCGAACTCGCGCTCGATGGCCGCGAGATCATCGCGCAGCAATTCAAATATTTCTTTGCCGTTAATGGCTGGCTGTGTGCTCAAAAGCTTACCTTGCGCCACGGAGACGCGGAGTCACGGAGAAAGCGAAAAAATGTATTTCTCCGTGCCTCCGTGGTGGATGTTCAGTTGGTTCGATAATTCGTGAACTGCATGTCAATCCCGAAATCCTGTTGCCGCAGCATGGCGATCACTTCCTGTAAAGCGTCGCGGTCTTTGCCGCTGACGCGCACCAGATCGCCCTGAATCGAAGCCTGCACTTTTTTCTTCGAATTCTTGATCAGTTTCACGATGTCGCGCGCCTTCTCGATAGGTATGCCTTGCTGCATGGAAATTTTCTGCCGCACCGTCGAGCCCGCGGCCGGCTCAATGGCCGCATAGGTGAGCCCCTTCAAGGGAACGCCGCGCTTGACCAATTTCTGCTGAAAGACGTCGTTGACCGCCTTCAGCTTAAACTCGTCAACCGAAGCCAGGATGATGGCGTCCTTGCCTTCCAGGGTGATATTCGATTTCGAGTCCTTCAAATCGAAGCGCGTATGAATTTCCTTCAGCGCCTGCTGCATGGCGTTGGACACTTCCTGCAAGTCGATCTTGCTTACGATATCGAAAGTATTCTCAGGCATAGGGTTAAGCCACTCATAAGATTATCGTGATCGGACGGAAGATGCACGCATCAGGCTAAATGGAGTTGGCATTTTCTTGAAGTGAAAAGAAGCGGTAAAAATTCTGACTCGTGTCCTCCCCGACTTGTTCGGCAGAGAGTCCCCGAATTTCAGCCAGCGCGCGAGCTGTTTCTTTCACGAACGCTGGTTCGTTGCGCTTTCCCCGGTGGGGTATGGGGGCCAGGAACGGCGAGTCGGTCTCGATCAGAATGCGGTCGAGCGGAATTTGCTTTGCCACCTCGCGAATTCCCTCCGCCTTGGGAAACGTCAGGTTCCCGGCAAAGGAAATCATGAACCCCAGATCCATGGCAGCCCGGGCATGCGCGATCGTCCCGCTGAAACAATGCAGAACGCCGCCCAAAGCACTCGAACCCCAGTTTTCGCGGAGCAACCGGATGGTTTCGTCCCAGGCGTTCTCGCTGCCCTCCGATGGCCGGCAATGGATCACGATCGGCAGTTTGGCGGCGCGGGCCAGTTCCATCTGCTTCAGAAACACTCGCGCCTGCACCTCGCGGGGCGAGTGGTCGTAGTAGTAATCCAGGCCGATTTCTCCCCAGGCAATGACCTTCGGATGCCGCGCCAGCCGCTCCATTTCAGCGAAGTCGGATTCCTTTGCAAGCTGAGCTTCGTGGGGATGAATGCCGGTCGTAGCATACATGTCAGGGAAGCGTTCCGCGAGTCGGATAGCGCAATCCAGCGTGCCCGGCCCGTCGCCAATGCCGATAGCGAGAATCGCCTGCACGCCAACCTCGCGTGCCCGCGCGATCACCTGCTCGCGATCCTGGTCGAAACGCTTGCCTTCGAGATGGGCGTGGGAATCGATGAACATAATCAGTCGTTGGTCGTTAGCTTTTGGTCAATGGCGCCACACATCACGTAGGGACGGCCGCTCCGGCCGTCCAACCGAGCGAAGCGAGGCAGAAAACAATTACTTCAACCGTGTTCCTATAGGGACGTCTTCGAGAAAACCACACAGCACCGGCTTGCCACCCTCCGGCGACGCCGCCACGATCATGCCGTTCGATTCCAGACCGCGAAGTTTCCTGGGAGCCAGATTGGCCACGATCACGACCTTGCGCCCAATCAGAGTCTCCGGCGCATAGGCCTCGGCGATCCCCGCTACCACTTGCCGCATTTCGCTGCCAAGGTCAACTTCCAGTCGCAAAAGTTTATCGGCGCCTTTGACTTTCTCGGCTACTTTGACCTGACCCACGCGCAGTTCGACTTTGGCGAAATCGTCAATCGAAATTCTTCCGTCCGCAGTGGCCGCCGGTTTGGTTGGCGGCGCTGCCGTCTGTACTGCGGGTGAAGCAGGTTGCGCTTGCGTCGCCGGCTCAGGCTTAGGTTCCGAAGCCGCCGCAGGCCGTTGCTGTTCTTCCATCTTCTGCATCCTTTCAATCGTGCTTTTGTCGGCGCGGGGGAATACCGGCTCGATACTGCCGAGCTTTGTGCCCAGGCGGAGCTGTCCCCAGCTCAGATCGCCCAGAGAGATTCTCTGGATATCGCCCAAGCCAAGTTGTTTCCAGATTCGCGCCGTCGAATCCGGGATGACCGGATGCACGAGCGCCGTGACGATGCGCAAGGCTTCCGCACTGGTATAGAGAATCGTTCCCAGGCGCGAGCGGCTCATTTCATCCGTCTGTTCACCGAGTGTCCAAGGCTCATTCTCGACAATGTACTTGTTGACCGCCGCTACGAGGGACCACGCCGATTCCAGCGCTCGCGAAAAATGGTACTGGTCGGCGAGCGAGCTGTACTCGGCGATGGTCTTGCGCGCAATGGCGGCAACTTCATCGTCCGCAGGTCTTCGCGCCGCGGCATGCGACGGATACGGTACTTCGCCGTGAAAGTACCGGCCGATCATGGTCAGAGTACGGCTGGCGAGATTTCCCAAACCGTTGGCCAGATCGGCGTTGTAGCGCTGCACTAACGCGTCGAACGAAAAGGAACCATCCTGGCCAAAAACAATTTCGCGCAGCAGGAAATAACGCAGCGCATCGGACCCCATGGCGTCAAGGATCGTCTCCGTGCGCACGATATTGCCCCGCGACTTCGACATCTTGTTCTCCTCGAACAGCAGCCATCCATGGGCGACAATTGCCTTCGGAAGCGGCAGGCCCGCGGCCATGAGAAACGCCGGCCAGTACACGCAATGGAATCGAACGATCTCTTTGCCGATCATCTGCAAGTCGGCGGGCCAGTACTTCTCAAATTTGCTGGTGTCGTTGGAGCCATAGCCGAGCGCAGTAATGTAATTCGAGAGCGCGTCCAGCCAGACGTAAATGACATGTCCCGGATCGTCGGGAACCGGCACGCCCCACTTGAACGTGCTGCGGCTGATCGAGAGATCGCGCAGCCCGCTGCGCACGAACGACATGACTTCGTTGCGGCGCGTTTCGGGCCGGATGAACTCCGGCTGGTCGTTGTACAGCTTCAGCAGCTTGTCGCCGAATTCGGAGAGCTTGAAGAAATAATTTTCTTCGTGGACCGTTTCCGTCGGACGCCCGCACTCGGGACAGGGAGCGCCGGGACCAACGGCATCGACGTAGAGCTCGTCGTAAACGCAGTATTGGCCGGAATACGATCCTTTATAGATGTAGCCGTTATCGCGAATTCGCCGCCACAGCGCCTGCACCCCGCGTTTGTGACGTTCTGAAGTGGTGCGGATGAAATCGTCATAGCTGAGGCCCATGCGGCCCCAAAGCGCCCGAAATTCGCTGGACACTTCATCCGCAAACTGCTGCGGTGTTTTGCCAGAGCCCTGGGTGGCGCGCTCGATTTTCTGACCGTGCTCGTCGGTTCCAGTCAGGAAATAGGTATCCGCGCCCAGCATGCGCTGCCGCCGCGCGATGGCGTCGCAAGCGATCGTGGTGTACGCGTGGCCGATGTGAGGCCGCGCATTCACGTAATAGATTGGAGTCGTAATGTAGAACTTCTTGCTCATGCGCTTGCTTCGTGACCACGGAGGACACCGAGGGCTCTAGCCTTCGTGGACCTTCGTGTCCTTTGTGATGAGTTGGTTTGATCCCAGGTATTGCTGAGTCGCTTCTTGCATCACCGATTTCAAAGGCACCTGGTGTTCGACCGCAATTTGGCGGCAGTCCTCGTATTCGGGGGCGTAATTGGTAACCGCGCCGTTTATATCGGCGACTTTCATGCGCACACTGCCCCAGCGAGTTTCCACGGTAACCCACTTGCGGGTCAGAACTTCTCGCCGCTCCTCGCGGTGACGAATGCCCAAGGTCGTTGTCTCCGCGAAGATTACCTGCGACAGCCGCGATGAATCTTCTGCACGGCAAAGCACGGTCAGCAGTATCCCGGGACGATTCTTCTTCATTTGAACGGGCACGCCGAACACGTCCAAAGCGCCTTCTTCGAGCAGGCGTTCAAGCACATACCCAAAGACCTGGGGATTCAGGTCATCCAGATTGGCCTCTAAAACGGAAATCATTTCTTCGCGGGCGTGAGCCTTATTGATCGTTTCAGCCTCGCCCACCGTAAGTCTCAGCACATTGGCGTAGCCAGAAAAGTCGCGAGTGCCGGCCCCATATCCCGCTCGCCGCACATGCATCTGGGGAAACGACCCAAAGCGCTTTGCCAATGTTTTGACGATAGCCGCACCGGTCGGAGTAACCAGCTCCACATTCATCCCCGACGAATACACCGGCGCTCCCTGCAGAAGCTCGACAGTCGCGGGCGCAGGGACTGGGAACGTTCCGTGAGCGCACTTTACCGTGCCGCCACCCACATTCAATGGGGAACACACCCACTCGTCGACGCCAAGCTCTTCAGCGCCTGCCGCTGCGCAAACTATGTCCACCATTGCATCGACGGCGCCGACCTCGTGAAAGTGAATGGTCTCGATATCCCGATTGTGGATTTTGGCTTCGGCGGCACCCAGCGCCTCAAAAATCCGCGTGGCCGTATTCTTCGCGCCCACGCTGATCGCCGCTCGAGAAATAATCTGCTTGATTTCCGTCAAGCTGCGGCCGTGATCAATTCCGCGAGTATGAGCTTCATCGCCATGATGCCCGTGACCGTGTTCCTCGTGGTTGTGCCCCTGCTGTTCCCAAAACACTTCGCGGGGCAGTTCCTTCTCGCCATGAACCAGCACGTCGACCTTGGCGGCTGAGATCCCGCTGCGGTCAACCCGCGATATTTCCAGTCGAGCGCCGATGTTGAGCGCAGCCACCGTACGCTCAAATACCTGGGCAGGCACACCGGCATCGAGCAGCGCGCCCAGAAACATGTCGCCGCTAATTCCGGAGAAACAATCCAGGTAAGCGATTCGCATCAGAGTGGTCCGCGGCCGTCAGTCGTGGGTCAGCAACTCACAGCACCGGCTAACAACCAACCACCAAAGGCCAACGACTGATTTTCATCATAGGGAAGCCAGCAGGCAGCGTCAAACCTCACGCACCGGACGGTCTGTTAGAATCACTATTTTCTTCAACAGTTTAGCGAGGTTCCTTGTACCGACATTGGCAACGCCGGCTGGCCGAAGCTGCACGCGATTTCCTCCGTCGTGCCTACAATATCGACCTGCCCAACATTGTCATCGAGCAGCCTCCCAAGGTGGAAATGGGGGAGTACGCGCTGCCGCTGGCGTTCGAACTGGCCAAAAAGCTGCGCAAGCCGCCTCGCAAGATTGCGGAAGAGATCGTTGCCGGGATCGGCCCCCTCGAAGGCTTCGAAAAGCTGGAACTCGCGGGCGTGGGATACATCAATGCCCGGCTGAAGCGAGCGGAAATGGCGCTGGCATTGGCGGCCGATCGCAAGCCAGAGGCAGACTCCCCCAGTGGAAAGATTCTGGTCGAACACTCTAGCATCAATCCGAACAAAGCAGCGCATATCGGGCATCTGCGCAACGCCATTTTGGGCGACACCTTTGTGCGTCTACTGCGCTACGCCGGTCGGCAGGTAGACGTGCAGAATTACATCGACAATACTGGCGTCCAGGTTGCCGATGTGGTCGTAGGTTTCACTCACTTGGAGAAGAAATCGCGCGCCGCCATCGAACACCTGGCTGGGCAGCCGCGCTTCGACTACTACTGCTGGGATCTCTACGCACGCGTTTCGCAATGGTATGAGCAGAATAAAGAGAATCAGAAGACGCGTCTGCAGACCCTCCACGCCATTGAGGCAGGCAACAACGACACGGCTGCCATCGCCGACCTGATTTCCATATCCGTGTTACGCCGCCACCTCGAGACGATGGACCGGCTCGACATCGAATACGATTTCCTGCCCCGCGAAAGCGAGATACTCCACCTGCACTTCTGGGATGCCGCCTTCCAGAAACTCAAGGATGCGGGTGTCCTGACCTACCAGGAATCAGGAAAGAACAAAGGTTGTTGGGTCATGAAACGCGCAGGCGTGAATTCGTCTAGCGAGAGCGCCGAGGTCGCGGAGGAAGATCAGAAAGTCATTGTCAGGTCGAATGGTACGGTTGGTTATGTCGGCAAGGACATTGCTTACCACCTCTGGAAATTCGGGCTGTTGGGCAAGGACTTCGGCTATCGCAGGTTTTATCAGTATCCCAACCGGCATCAGTCCTGGATTTCAAGCGCGGCCGGAGAGCCGGAGCATCCCCATTTCGGCGGTGTCGCAGAAATCTACAACGTAATCGATGCCCGCCAGGCGGAAGCGCAAAATACGGTCATAGAGGCCTTGCGCGAGTTGGGCTACACCGATCAAGCCGGTCACTACACCCACTTTTCCTACGAGATGGTTGCGCTAACCCCGCGTTGCGCTGCGGAGTTGGGCTATGAGCTCTCCGAGGAAGACAAGTCCCGCTCTTACATCGAGGTTTCGGGACGTAAAGGTTTCGGGGTGAAAGCGGACGACTTAATCGATCGTCTGATCGCGTCCGCCCGCAAAGAAGTGGATGCACGCCACCCACAGCTCAGTGAGGCCGAGCGGGCCTCCATCGCCAACCAGATCGCCATAGGCGCGCTGCGCTATTTCATGCTGAAGTACACCAAGCCTTCGGTGATCGCGTTCGACTTCAAAGACGCGCTGAGCTTTGAAGGGGAGACCGGCCCTTACGCGCAGTATGCGGTCGTGCGCGCCACCAACATCTTCCGTAAAGCCGGCTTGGATCCTGATGCCTTCGGGAAGAAGGTCCCTGCCGGCGATTTCGCGAAACATCTGGAGGGAGAGTCGGGAACGGAAATCTGGGAACTGTGGCTGGCCGCTTCCAAGAGTTCCTACATCGTCGAGCAGTGCATCGCGACGACCGAGCCGGCCTACGTGGCGAAGCATGCCTTCCAGTTGGCGCAGCTATTCAACAATTTTTATCACCGGCACCACATCTTGACCGAAAGCGACGAGAGCAGGAAACGCTTCCTGTTGGTCACCGTCGCCGTGGTTCGACGCGAGCTGATTCGAGTCTTAGCGACTATGGGCATCAGCGTCCCGCCGGTAATGTAAGCCCCGATCCGGTTAGTCACCGCCGAGATGGCCGGGAATTTAAAGAAGAAGTTTGTCGGTGCGCTCGGCGCTCTCTGCGATCTCGGCGGGGACGAGTCTTATCCTGCGAAATCTTTCGCGAACTGCACCAGTGATCGAACCGCGATGCCCGACGGCCCTTTCGCAATCCACGGTTTGGTGTCTTCCATCCAGGCCGTGCCGGCGATATCGAGGTGCAGCCAGGGGGTATCCTCGGCAAATTCCTTGAGGAACATAGCCGCGGTCACGGCGCCACCCCAACGCCCGCCGGAGTTCATAATATCGGCGATGTTCGAGCGAATCACTTCCTTGTACTCGTCGTCCAGCGGGAGTCGCCACATCTTTTCGCCGGCCTTCTCCAGCGCGCGCTCGAAGCGCTGATACATTGAGTCATCGTTGGCGAAGATGCCGGCGTTCACATAGCCCAGCGCCACAACGCAGGCGCCTGTTAAAGTGGCCGCGTCGACGAGGTGCGTGCACCCCAGCTGGCGGGCGTAGTAGAGACCATCGGCGAGTACCAGCCGGCCTTCGGCATCGGTATTGATGATCTCGATCGATTTGCCCGACATCGCGATCTGCACGTCTCCCGGTTTCTGCGCGTGTCCTGAAGGCATGTTTTCTGTGGCGCAGACAATCCCGATCACCTTCATCTTGGGCTTGAGCAGGGCTATCGCGCGCATCGCTCCAATCATGGCGGCGCCCCCGGCCATGTCATATTTCATCTTTTCCATGCCGTCGGCCGGCTTGATGGAAATTCCGCCGGTATCGAAGGTTATGCCCTTGCCCACCAGCCCCAGCACCGGCTTTTGTGGTGCGCCGGCGGGTTCGTAGCGCATGATAATCAGTGCGGGCGGCTCATCGGAGCCCTGCGCGACGCTCCAGAAAGCCCCCATCTTCAATTCCTTAATCTTGTCCGCCCCATAAACCTCACATTTCAGTCCGGTCTCTTCGCACATCTTGCGCGCGTGCTCGGCCAGCGCGGTCGGGGTCATTCGGTTACTGGGTTCATTGACGAGCTGACGCGTAAAATTCTGGGATTCGCCAATGATCTGCGATTCATCGACAGCCTTCCGCAGGCGCGCCTGGTCGCCGCTGGCGACCACCGTTACCGATTGCACTCGCTGGTCCTTGCGATCACTCTTATAAGTGTCTGGGTCGAAATTCCCGACAAACGCGCCTTCGACAATCGCCCGCGTGGCGGCTTCCGAATCAACCCCGTTGCTGGGAGCGAGAAATGCGAATTCGCGGAGAGAGCGCGGTTTCAGACTGCGAACCGCCGCCCCCGCGACCCGGCGCAATTCGAAGGCAGAGAAGGTCTTGGCTTTGCCTCCTCCAATGATGAGCAGCCGCTTTGCCTTCACCTTGGCGGGGCTGTGCAGCATGGTAGTTTCGAAGATCTTGCCCGTTACCTCCCCGGTCGCAAGCACGCCGGCAGCCGCCTGCTTGATGGCGGCATCCATGGTTTCGATAACGGGTTGCGGTTTGTCTTTGTCGCCGTGATCGAGCGCGATCACAACCAGACACTCAGTTTGCACTTCGGCGGGAGCAGAAAGAGAAAGTTCAGTTTTCATAGGAATGTTATCCCATTTTCTTCGGCGGCGGGAGAATACGCAACTCCGGCGGGGGCCGTCTGCCCCACGTTCGAATCACAATCATGGTTGATGGGCGACTAGCAACCAGATACCGGCGGAAAATACGGCAGGGGATTGCCATTCACGATAGCGCGCGGGTTGCCATCTACCAGCGCTTGCGCGACCTCCTGCCCGCTGATTTCCGCAACCGCATCCCGAGCAGTGGAAAGGCCCGGAACTCTGCGCGCCGTGTCATGCGCGTCGCTGGCCAGCACATGCACGGCATTGTTTTCCAGGAGCCAGTGAGCGCTGCGCCGCACACTATCCCCCCATAGTCCATTGAAAGCCGATGCCGTCACTTGCACGACTATGCCGGCCGCAGCCCACTCCAGAATCCGCTGCGGACTCCTTTGCAGGATCGGATTCCGCTCCGGGTGAGTGAGAATCGGCGTCATCCCACGATCTGCCAGCCGCATCAAGCTGTCGCTGACCGATGGCGGAACACTGTAATTGTTCAATTCCACCAGCAGGTATTTAGTACCCTCGATCGTGTAACGCTCGGGGTACTGAAGCGCATCCTGCACGTTTTCGTAGGAAAGATGGAAGTCGCAGCCGAGGCTGAGCCGCAATTCGCGCCCGATTCTTTGCTGGAGACGTTCCAAAGTGTGGCTCAGGTATTCGCGGTCGTAATGATAGCGATCATTGCTGTGGGGGGTCGCCACCATGTGCTCAACGCCATCGGCGATGGCCATCCGGCACATGGCTTCGGCGTCTTCCCAGGATTTCGGTCCATCATCAACTTCCGGGATGATATGAGAATGGATGTCGACCACGCGTCTTCATCTACCTTGGTGTCTTTTGTGGAGAATCAGTGGTATCGCTCGCGAAGCAGTTCCCCAATTGCGCTATAGGCTTTCGTTAGCGTGTTCTCGTCCGGTAAGAACACAATACGGAAATGCTTCGTTCCTGGTCTCTGACCGAAGCCCGACCCATGCACGACCATCACATATTTCTGCAGAATCAATTCCCTCACGAAAACATCGTCGCCCTCAGGAATGTCCAGCCGGGGAAAGGCATAGAACGCGCCCCGGGGAGAGACACAACTCACCCGCGGAGTTGACCGGCACCACTTCATCGTCAGATCACGTCGCGAACGCAGCTTGCCAATGACCGGCGCGAGATGATCCTGAGGCCCCTCGAGTGCCGGCTTGATGGCGTACTGCTCGGGATGATTGGCGCACAGACGCGCCCGCAATAATCGGTTGATAGCCTCGACATAGGGCCTCATCACGGCGTTTTCCCCACTCACAACGCCCCAGCCTATTCTCCAGCCCGGCGCGAGGTAATTCTTGGATAATCCCCCGAACGTCACGACTGGCACATCGGGCGCGATCGCGGCGATGGCAACGTGCTTGTCGCTGTCATCGAGAATCAGCTTGTCATAGATTTCGTCAGCAAAGATGACCAGGTTGTGCCGGCGTGCCAGCTCGACGATCGATTCCAGCATGCTCCGTGAGCACACCGCGCCCGTAGGATTGTTCGGATTAATAAGAACGATGCCGCGCGTCCGCGGAGTGATCTTGCGGCTCACATCGACCAGGTCTGGCTGCCAGCCATCCTCCTCGTTGAGTTCATAGGTATTCAGCTCGATGCCCAGTTTTGCCAGCACAGCCGAGTAAAGGGGATAGTCGGGGCTGGGCGTCAAAATGTTTTCGCCTGGATTCAGCAGGGCTGTGAGGCAAATATCGACCGTCTCGCTGACTCCCGAAGTCACGAACGCATCCTGCATGTTGCTGATGCCCTTGCGCTCAGCTTCGCCTCGAATGGCGTTTACCGCTTCCTTGATCCCCGTCGAGGGCGCGTACCCGTTCTTGCCATCCCGCATCGCTTTATAAACTGCCTCAATCAGGTGCGCAGGAGTGGCAAAATCAAAATTGAGCGGATCCCCGATGTTCAAGGGCAGGATCTTGTGGCCCTGGCTCGCCACTTCATCCGCGATGCAAGCCAGGTCACGAATGGCGTAGCGGACATTTTCCAACCGGCTGCAAGGTGTAATTTCGCGGGTTTGAATTGCGGGCAAGGCGCACGCTCCAAAGTCTGATTCACCGTCAAGTACGCCGAGAGCGTAAAGAAACCACGCTCTTTCAAGCCTCGCCGTGCCTGGCGTACTCGGCGATGAAAGTTCTTAGCTGACGACCGACGACCAAGAGCTAACGACCGACGACCAAGAGCTGACGACTATTCCGGCCTGTCGATCTGTGCTCTCTGCAGCCGGTCCGAGTAGTCCACGTACACCGCTTTCCACTCGCTATAAAAATCAATGGCCCCGACTCCGCCCTCGCGGTGGCCGTTGCCCGTGGCCTTCACTCCGCCAAACGGCAGATGCACCTCGGCGCCAATCGTCGGCGCATTGATGTAGGTAATTCCGGCATCGAGGTCGCGCATCGCGGAAAATGCCTTGTTCACGTCTTTCGTGTACAGCGCCGAGGACAGCCCATAGGGGATGTCATTGGCGATGGCGATAGCTTCTTCCAGATTGTCGCAAGGTATGACCGACACTACCGGTCCAAAGATTTCTTCCTGCGCAATCCGCATTTTCGGGGCGACGTCGCCGAACACGGTCGGCTCCATGAACCAGCCGTACTTGTAAGCCCCGCTATCCAGGCGATTGCCGCCGCACAACAGCTTGGCGCCCTCCGACTTGCCGATCTCCACATACTTCAGATCTGTCTTGAGCTGGTTTTCGTTGATGGCGGGCCCCATGTCAACCGATTCATCCAGACCATTACCCACTTTTAGGGACTTAGCCCGTTCGACAAGCCGGTGCACAAAGTCGCCGTACACGCCTTTCTGCACGATGATTCGGCTTGTGGCAGTGCAACGCTGGCCGGTAGTGCCGAATGCTCCCCAGAGCGCGCCCTCCAGAGCCAGGTCGAGGTTGGCATCATCCAGCACAATCATCGGATTTTTGCCGCCCAGTTCCAGCGAACAATGTTTGAAACTCTTCGCTGCCGTGGTTCCAACCACGCGTCCTACCTCCGATGATCCGGTCAGCGAGATGGCGCGAACTTCAGGGTGCTCCGTCAGCGGACCGCCCACCTGTGAGCCGAAGCCGCTCACGATGTTGATCACGCCCTTGGGAATTCCGGCATCGGTGAGGGTGCGCACCAGGTTGAAGGTGGACATCGGTGTGTCCTGCGCAGGTTTGATGACGCAGGTGTTGCCGCAAACGATGGCAGGCAACAGCTTCCAGGAGGGGATCGCCATCGGGAAGTTCCACGGCGTGATCATGCCGCAAACTCCGATCGGCTGACGCACGGCCATGGCGAACTTATTAGGCAATTCGGAGGGAGTGGTGGGGCCGAACATCCGCCGTCCTTCGCCCGCCATGTAGTAAGCCGTGTCAATGGCTTCCTGCACGTCGCCGCGAGTTTCTTTGAGGACTTTGCCCATTTCGCGCGTCATGTCGCGTGAATATTCTTCCTTGCGTTCCAGCAGCATCTCGGCTGCGGTATAAACAATCTCCGCCCGCCGCGGAGCGGGAACTAATCGCCACCGTGCAAAGGCGCGCTTGGCAGCTTCAACCGCGGCATCTACATCTTCCTTGCCGGACTTCTGAAAGATGCCCACCACTTCGCGCGTATCGGCGGGGTTGCGGTCTTCGAAAGTCTCTCCGGTGGTCGCGTCGACCCACTCGCCGTCGATTAAATTCTTAAAAACTTTGGTGCGGGTGCTTTCGCCCAGCATGGGCGCGCTGAGAGTATCGGTACTCATGAGGCCTCCTCTTGCCATGATCAAACAATCAATCGTACAGCCCTCGCTACAGGCGGGCAAGCGCCGCCGGCACTCGAGCTTTGCTCGCCCTCCCAGACGAGGGCGTCGGGGCCTGCCTGGGCGAGATAATCGTTTAAGGAAGCTCTGATTAAGCTCATTTCTGTCATCCCGAGCGCAGCAGAATTGCCGCTTTTAAGGCAATTCTGCGGAGTCGAGGGACCTTGCGTTTGCCTGCTCAATCAGAGTTTCCTTAAGCTAATATCGAACTTTCTGTGAATGTGCCACGACTGATTTGCGGCCCGCTTGTCCTGCTTTGTCTAGTAGCCAACACCCTTTTCTGCCAGAACCACGACGAGCTCTGGGTCGCTGCCGCGCACAAGAAATACGGGTTTATTAACCGCCAGGGCAAAGTTGTCATCCCGTTTCATTACGATTTTGCCTGGAATTTTCGTGAAGGCCGGGCGCCGGTTTGGGAGGGATCCCAGGCCGGATTCATCAACTCCTCCGGCCAACTGACGATCCCCATACGGTTTCACGACGCTCGCGACTTTCACGATGGGTTGGCCGCCGTGCGCATCGGCGACCTGTGGGGCTTTATCGACAAAAGCGGCGAATTCGTCGCTGGTCCCGGCTATCCCGACGAACACGATTTCAGCGAAGGTTTAGGGGGATTCCTGGCGGAAGGGAAATGGGGATTTCTGAATACTGCCGGCGAGGTGGCGATTCGTCCTCAATACGACTTTGCCGACAACTTCAGTGAAAGCTCAGTGCCCGCCTACCTCCACGGCAAATGCGGGTACGTCAACCGCCAGGGAGCCACGATCGTCCCGTTCAAATTCGAAAAGTGTGGCGCCTTCCAGGATGGCTTGGCCGCTGTCCGCCTCGACTACAGCTGGGGCTATATCGATTCCTCGGGGCAATTCAAGATTTCTCCCCAATTCGACGAAGCCACCGCCTTCTCGGAGGGATTGGCCGCTGTCGCCCTTCGCGGTAAGTGGGGTTTTGTCGATCGCTCGGGGAAGGTTGTCATCCATCCTCAATTCCGAAGCACGTCTCGCCATCCTGCGGCTGATCACTTTTCCGAGGGGAAAGCCTGCGTGCGTCAAGGCGACAAGTGGGGATTCATTGACCCAGCCGGCAAACTCGCCATCCCAGCCAAGTATGCCCGCTGCGGCGCATTTCGCAATGGCCTGGCTGAGGTTTGCGAAACGTCTTTCCAGTGTGGATACATCGACCTCACGGGAAAGTACATCTGGTCTGCAGAACCATAATTCAAAAAAAAGCCGCATTTCGGCGACCGGCGCCGTCTCGACCAATCCCGCAGGTTGACCACAAGTTTTTTGCGACATAAACTGCGTGCCTGTCCCCCAGTCCTGGCGCCCATGGTTGGCGAGTCGATTTCCCATTATCGCGTGCTGGCGCAGATCGGTGCCGGGGGCATGGGCGTTGTCTATCGAGCTTACGACGAACAGCTCGAACGCGAAGTTGCCCTCAAAGTCTTACCGCCCGGCATGCTGGCTGAAGCGGGTGCTCGCAAGCGCTTCCGTAAGGAGGCGCTGGCTCTTGCCCGCCTCAACCATCCCAACATCGCAACTATCTTCGAATTCGGAAGCGACGGCGATCGAGACTTCCTGGTCACGGAGTACATACCTGGAATCACCTTGGATGCGAAGCTGTCCGCCGGCCCTCTGGAATCGGCGGAGCTGATGGGTCTTGGAACGCAGTTGGCGAATGGACTGGCGGCTGCCCATGCGCAGGGACTCATTCATCGCGATCTCAAGCCGGGCAACCTGCGTTTAACTCCGGATGGGCGACTTAAAATCCTGGATTTCGGACTGGCGCAGCTGGCGCCCCGCCCCAGCGAGCTTGGGAATACGGTTACTTTGACCCGGACTCAGGAAGTTGCCGGTACCTTGCCCTACATGGCTCCGGAACAGCTGCGAGGAGCAGTCAGTGACGCTCGCACCGACATCTGGGCAGCCGGGGCAGTGCTGCACGAGATGGCAACCGGCAGGCGCCCGTTTCCTGATCCCAGCGTACCGGCGCTGATCAACGCAATCCTCAATAGCGCTCCCGCTGCCCCAAGCAAATCGAACCCCAAAATACCTGCTGGAATCGATCGCATTGTTTTGAAGGCCCTCCAAAAAGATGCAGCCCGGAGATATCAGAGTGCCGTCGAGTTGCGCAGCGACCTGGAGCGGTTGGCGGAAGGGAAGCCCGTCGCTAAGCCGCGCTCGCCAGGCAAATCTACCGCTATAGCATTTGCGATCGTTCTCGTTGCCATGGTGGTCGGAATATTTTTCTGGCTTCGCAAGGGCCGCCAACTGGGAAACCTGTCCGCACGGCGCCAATCCGTGGCGGTGCTGGGCTTCAAGAATCTAGCCGGCAACAAAGAGCAGAGCTGGTTGTCCACTGCGCTTTCCGAAATGCTGACCACCGAGTTGGCTGCCGGAGACAAGATCCGCATCGTCCCCGGAGAAAACGTAGCCCGTGCCGAGGCCGATCTGCAGCTTGCCGATGTAAGCAACCTGGGAGCACAGAGCCTCTCACGAGTGAACCATATACTCGGAGTTAATCTGCTGATCCTTGGTTCCTACCTCGACTTGGATGGTCAGATTCGCGTCGACGTCCGAGTGGAGGACGCGTCAGGCGGTGACACCGTCGCGAGCTTTTCCGACACCGGAACGGAAACTCAATTGTTCGATTTAGTGCGTCGCGTCGGCGAAGCCTTGCGCGACAAGTGCGGCGCGGGCGCGGTGACTTCCCAGCAGGCGACTTCTATCCGAGCCGCCCAACCCGGGAATGCAGACGCTGCGAAACTGTACTCCCAAGGTCTGGCAGAGCTGCGCTCCTATAACACCATGGCAGCGCATGATCTATTTTCCCAGGCGGTCGCCAAAGATCCAAGCTACGCCCTGGCACACGAAGCTTTGGCTGCCGCCTGGTCTCGACTCGGCTATGACGAGCAGGCCAGAAAGGAAGCCAAGCTGGCATTCGACCTGTCTTCCGGGCTGTCTCATCCAGAGGCTGTGGCCATCGAAGCGCGCTATCGTGAGGAGAATCACGAATGGAATAAAGCGGTACAGATCTATCGCTCGCTCTGGACGGTTTTTGGCGATGACCCTGAGTACGGCCTTCGCCTGGCCAGCGCGCAGGTTTCCGCCGGCCAAGGTCAGGACGCCCTTGCAACCGTCGACAAGTTGCGAAGTTTGCCGGCGCCTTTGCGGGATGACCCGCGCATTGATTTGGCGGAGGCGGCTGCGGCGCGCTCGCTTTCGGGCTACCAGCGCGATGCGGCTGCCGCGGCTGCGGCCGTCCGCAAGGCCCAGCAGCGTGGCTCCGACGGTCTGCAGGCGGAAGGCTTGCTGCAGCAGTGCTGGGCGCTCCGCAATCTGGGCGATCCGGAGCGGGCGAAAACCGCAGGCCACCAGGCGGGCGCAATTCTGGCCAAGGTTGGCGACATGCGTGGGCAGGCCCGCAGTGTCACCTGCGTAGGCGATGTGCTCGCAGACCAGGGCCAGCTCGCTGCGGCTCAGCAAATGCATCAGCAGGCGTTGCAGCTGGCACGAAAGGTGGGCGCCCAGAAAGACATTGCCGGTGCCTTGATCAACTTGGGGAACGTCCTCGCCTCGCAACAGAAAATCGCCGAGTCTACGAATCAATACAAGTCCGCGCTGGCGCTTGCCATTTCCATTGGTGACCAGGCAGACGCTTTGCTGGCGCAAGACAATCTCGGCGCCAACCTCTCCGTACAAGGTGATTACGCCGGTGCAATCAAACTTTTTGCCGACTCAGTTTGCATCGCCCAACAAATCGGCGATCAGGCGGGAATCGTCAATGCGCTGATTAACCGCGCCGCCGTCTCTTACCTGCAGGCGGATTTGGAAACCGCCCAAGCCGACCTGCAGCAGGCGACAGACAAGGCGCGCCAGTTGCAGCTCAAGAACCACCTGGCCGTCGCTTTGGGCGGGATCGGCGACGTGTTGCTTGCGAAGGATGATCTGCATGGATCTCAAACCGCGTACGAACAGTCGTTGCAATTGCGGCAAGAATTAGGAGAGAAAGGCGGAATTGCCAACAGTCAGGTATCGCTGGCCCAGGTCGCCCTGGAAAACGGTCAGTCTGACCAGGCAGAATCGCTGGCCCGAGCGGCGGCCAAAGAATTCGAAAGCGAGCATGATGCCGACCAGCGCACCGCGGCGGAGGATGTGCTGCTGCAAGCGCTCATCGCCCAAGGTCGTGTCGACCAGGCGGCGCTGGAATTCGGCGTTGCCCAGAAACTAGGCGCGCGAGATCTGCCCACGACTCTCTCGTTCGCTATTACCGGAGCCCAGTTGCTGGCGAGGCGCGGAAAATCTGTGCAGGCGCAGCACGATTTGGGAGAAGCGGAAAGGCGCGCGGCCGAAAAAGGCCTTCGGCCTCTCGAATGGCGAGCGCGCCTCGTTCTAGCCGAAACCCAGATGGGCAGCGGGAACATCGCCTCCGCCCGAGCCAATCTCGGCGCTATTAAGCGGCAGGCAAGGCCACGAGGTTTCCAACTCCTGGCTCGCAAAGCGGGTGATTTGGAAAACTCTCTTCAGAAACGGGACTGAACCCTGCACAGGTTTTTATCCCTCGCGAATCTTCAGTGAATTCCGATCCTAGGCAGAGCCAGCGGTAGAGGATTCGCCTGCTTCGTGATGACGTAAAATGTTAGTCCTTGCCCCTGCTGCGCGGTTCCTGCAGGATACGTCGGGAATGTGCCCGGGACCGTGAACGTGACCCCTGTCTTGCCGGGAGTAGCCGTTATGTTTGGTATCTGCGCCGCCGTCGCATTCGTGCACATCTCGATGGTGTTCCCTTGATTTGGGTCGCATGTCATAACCCCGAAGGCGGTTGGGTCGTTTAACCCATTGAACCCCTGCAGCCTGCTAATCACCACCGAAACATTGGCTGATGTCGATTGAAGTTGAAATAGGAACATGTAATCGCCAGTATCGCAGCTTCCCGCCGAGGTCTGCGTCGGACCAATCAGAGCGTTCTCGACGTCTTGATTGGGAAAGCAGGAAGTTTCACGCGAAAAGGATGCAGACTTGCCGTTCGCGCTGAGTTTGAACGGGACGGTGCGCCCAAGTAACAGCCAATCGACCGCATCAGAATCTTGACCATTACCGGATGAGTCCCGGATGTTTAAGGCAGCAGCAGTCACCGTAACTCCGCAAATGAGCGCGATGGTGATAAGGGTAGCGGTGCGATCACGTTTCATATTCTCTCCCCACAGAAGTGTTCGCTGCGCAGCCAGCCTCAATACCTCGGACGCTGATCTTTTTTGGGGGAAGTTCGAGACGGGCACAGCCGAGGTGGGGATTCTATTGATGAGCCTCGAGCAGAGCAAGTCAAAAAATCGGGACACCTCCGCATCTTCTTCTAATATCTCAGCAATTGGGCTGTGTTACTTCCGTAAGACTTGCAGTTGTTCCCCCTATTTCCGCCTCTCAGGCCTTGTGCTAACCTCGCAAGTACCCCAAGAATTTCAACAACTTGGCAGTTTTTTAGGTTTCTGTGTCATCGAACAAACGAAAGCCCGGAATCTATCTCGCCTGGAGAACGGTCACCTACCGCAGCGTAGCCCTTATGGTGCTGGCAGGCGTGTTGATTTTCGTAGTAATTCTGCATTTCGCGTTTCCCCAGGCCACCGATTCCGGCATAAAGCAGGTCACGAGACTCGGCAATAGCCTCCTGGAACGGATCGCCGGGGAGGCTTCTACCGATAAGCCTAGCGTGGCGATGGACCGCCAGGCGCACTTCACCAATATTGAGGGCACCGTCCGGGTCAAAAAAGCCAGCCGCAACAGCTGGTCCAATGCCGACTATAGCCTTCCGCTCGAGAAGGGCGATGTCGTTCAGACCAGTTCCGAGGGCATGGCCAAGATCGTTTTTAATGACGGTACCAACTACACGGTCAAGCAGGACTCCCTCATTGTCATTGAGGAAAACTCGGCCAACGAAAAGCAGCAGACCAGCGTCGCCGTGTCGGTCAGCACCGGAACGGTGGACCTCTCCACCGGAACCTACATGCAGGGATCGAGTTCGAAGGTCATGGTCGGCGGGGCTACCGCATCCCTCGCTCCCGATAGCGCGGCCATGGTCCACAATGACCCCAAGTCCGACAATCACGAAATTCTCGTCAAAAAGGGCTCCGGCGAGGTTAATCGCAACGGCGAAACCGTTCGTCTGGCCGATTACGAAAAAGTGACCTTCCAGGCCGAATCCAGCAAGATGGCGAAAATCAAAGAGGTGGGACCGCCTACCCCGATTTCGCCGGCCAACATGGCCCCGATCTTTACCACCGGTGACAGCAAGGATGTGGATTTTTCCTGGACGCCGATGACCAACGCAGTCGGCTATCGCCTGCGCGTATCGCGCAACCCATTTTTTTCATCCACCATTCTGGACCGGAGGGTACCGACCGCCGAAGTGCAAGTCTCTGGCCTCACCGAAGGAGCCTATTACTGGGAAGTGCAGTCCTACGATCCTTCCGGGAAAGAATCGATGGAGAGTGAGAAGAACCGCTTTACCATCATCAGCAAGGAATCCGAAAACGAGGCCATGAACCTGGAGTTGGATCCGTTCGTCCAGCATGGTCACGTGATCGAAGTGACGGGCAAGACGGAGACGGGGGCACGCGTCATGGTGAATGGCCGCGAGGTTCCCATGATCGCTAACGACGGCAGTTTTCATTACTTCACTCCGCCGCTCCCCATCGGCGAAAGCGTGATCACCATCACCGCGCAGAACAGCCGCGGCGGTGTAAACACACAGCAAAAGAAGGTGGTTATTCAATAGTTACGCCACCTCAGTGCAGCGACTTTGGTGTACAGCCGAAACGGGAATTTTCCATATACAATAAGGTAAGCAGATTTCCGGAAAAGCGGTACAAAACCGGGTAATTCCCGGACGCGGCGGTCGAAAACTAAATATCAGAGAGAAGTCTGAGCATGTCATCCAACGGATTCCATAGCAACGGTTCGCGGATTCACAACCTCCGCTCCTTGTTCAGTGTCTTTTCCAGCGATCTTGCCATCGACCTGGGTACCGCTAACACACTTGTCTATGCGCGGGGCAAGGGCATTGTCGTGAATGAGCCCTCCATCGTCGCCATCAACAAGAACACCGGGGAAGTGGAAGCGGTCGGCAAGGAAGCCAAAGAAATGCTGGGGCGCACTCCGGGCAATATCGTCGCCATCAAGCCCATGAAAGACGGCGTGATCGCCGACTTCAAAGTTACCGAAAAGATGTTGAACTATTTCATCCAGAAGGCGCACAACCGCAAGATGCTGGTGCATCCGCGCATCGTCATCGGGGTGCCTTCGGAAATCACGCAGGTGGAAAAGCGCGCGGTTATGGACTCCGCCTATCGCGCCAAGGCGAGCGAAGTTCACCTGGTGGAGCAGGCGATGGTGGCCGCCATTGGCGCCGGGCTTCCGATTACCGAGCCCAGCGGAAACATGGTCGTGGACATAGGCGGCGGCACCACCGACATCGCCGTGATCTCTCTTAGCGGCATCGTGTATTCGCGTTCGGTGCGGATGGCGGGCAATCAGATGGATGAAGCCATCATGAACTACCTGAAGCGCAAATATAACCTGCTGATCGGCGAGCGCACGGCCGAGCAGATCAAGATCGAAATTGGTTCCGCTTATCCGCTGGATAAGCCCCTCACGATGGAAATCAAGGGCCGCAACCTGATTGAGGGCGTGCCCAAGACCATCACCGTCGATGACAGCGAAATCCGCGAGTCGCTCAGTGAATGTGTCTCCACCATCATGAACGCAATTCGCGTCGCCCTCGAACGTACCCCGCCCGAGTTGTCCGCCGACATCAGCGATCGCGGTATTGTTCTGACTGGCGGGGGCGCGCTCCTGAAGAATCTGGACAAGCGCATCCGCGAAGAAACCGGCCTGCCGGTTTCGATCGCCGACGATCCGCTGTGCAGCGTGGTGCTGGGCACGGGCAAGATGCTTAGCGATTTCAAACTGCTGAGAAAGATTTCAATCGAGTAGTTTCAATGACCCTCTCAGGCTCGGCCTGATCCGTAACTGAGAACTGAGAACCCGAGAACTGAGAACTGCAGTATGGAGAATTTAATCAGCCGCCACCGGAACGTAAGCATCCTGGTGGCTGTTTTATTTGCGCAGGTGCTGGGGCTGGCGGTCCAGGTAAAACGTTCGGGCCGGGCGGACGAGACGCGCCTCATTCGCCTTTGGACCGTAAGCGCGGTCACACCTTTCGAGAAAGCTCTGGTCTGGATGCAACAGAGCGTCTCCGGCACCTGGCACAACTATCTTTACCTTCGCGGAGTGCGTGCTGAGAACCGCGATCTCAAGCAGAAGATCGAGCAATTGCGCATCGAACAGGTGCGCCTTTCCGAAGATGCGGAACAAGCGCGCCGGCTTCAGCTTCTGCTGGGCTTCAAAGAGAAATTCATCGCCAAGACTGTCGCCGCCCAGGTCGTTGGATCCAGTGGCAGCGAGCAATCCCGTTCGGTTTACATTGATAAGGGTTCGGCCGACGGCGTCAAGACCGATCAGGCCGTAATTACCTCGGACGGAATCGTCGGTAAAGTGATCGATGTTTACCAGGATCATACTGCCAAAGTTCTGCTCGTAAACGACCAAAGCAGCGGCGTCGGAGTCGTGCTCGAGAAGTCCCGGTTACAGGGCATCTTGCGCGGCACCCCGTCCGGCGGACTCGTGGTGGAAAAGATTCTAAGCGATGAAGCGGTTCAGCCCGGAGAACGCGTGCTCACCAGCGGTGGTGATCAGATCTTTCCCAAAGGTCTCGATGTGGGCACTGTACGCGAGGCGGTTCCGGGCAAAGATTCCTTTTTGAATATCAATCTGAAGCCGGCGGCTAACCTGACCAAGCTGGAAGAAGTTCTGGTGGTCACGCAGGTGGAAAGTCGCACTCCTTCGCTGGCCGAAGCGGGAGGGCGCATGCGCGCGGCCGACATACTTGCCGACAGACTCCCATCTGTGCCTCCGAAACCGGTTGTCGATCCGAGCAAGACTGCCGGTTCGACGGCGGCTAGGAATGCGGCGACGGGTGCAGGAACGGGTGTGAAACAGAGTCCCGCCGTGTCCGGCTCCGCCCCACCGGTTGTGCCTAAGGCGTCGCCACAACAAGCTCCCGCTACTGCGGGTGGCACTTCGGCGCCTCCCGCCAAATCCCCGGCTGTCCCCAAAAGTACCGCCAACATTATTAAGAATGGCAATGCCCCTAGCAATGCTCCTGCCGCTGGAGGAACGGACATTGTAGTGAAACGGTTTCCGCAGCCAAACGCTTCTCCGGCTGTCGCCAGTGAAAGCAAACCGGCGAGCACGGTCGTGAACACGTCAACCGAGAATGCAAAACCCTCCCTCGTGACCAAGCCGGCAAGTGATTCCGGCGAAGCCGCAGCCAAGCCTTCGAACAAGAGCGCCGTTCCCGTCAAGTCTCCGGCGCCGCCCCCGGAGGATCCACAGTAGCGTGCCCGTTCTTTACGATTCTCAGGCGCAGGTTGAAGTTTACCGATTCAGCTTCCCGACCGCGATCTTCATCCCGCTGGCGGCGCTGTTTCTGCAAGCCTTCGTCCCCCTGCGATTTCCCTGGTTTGGCATGTTTGACCTTCCATTGCTGGTGGTCATTTTCTTTGCCATAGCGAGGCGCAGCCAGGTTTCGGGGTTGTTGACCGGAGCCGTCATCGGCCTGCTGCAGGATTCGCTTACCCACCAGCCCATCGGCCTTTATGGCATTTCAAAGACGGTGGTTGGATTCGGGGCCTCGTCGCTAGGCGTCAAGATCGATGTCGAGAACATCGGCGCTCGTTTCCTGGGCACCGTGTTCTTTTATCTGGTGCACGAAATCATATATTTCGTGGTGGCCCGCGGGATGGTCCAGCTCAATCTGCATTGGAGCTGGTCGCACGAATCGCTTGCCAGCCTGGCCAACGGATTTCTGGCCGTGATCCTTTTTGCCTTACTGGACAGGCTAAAACAGAGAGCATGAAGTCGTCAGTCGTCAGTCTTCCGTCGCCAGCGTTGTGCCGGAACCCAGGCTATTCCT
>DASUWH010000080.1:0-138482 GCA_036378535.1 Terriglobales bacterium
GCACGCAATTTGTTGGAAGCCCGGATGATAGTCACAACCTATAATGAACATGTTCGGCTCCTTTCCTCCGAGCCCTTTGGCGGTTTGCGCTTCCAAAGTCTACTCGGGCCTGGGAGCCGACATTGTTTATGGAATCATTACGCTCAAAGTCCCCGAAGAAAGCGAATAGAAGGCGCAAGCTTGCGAGTACGCCTGTTCTAAACAGTTGCGTGCGTAATCGTGCGCTGGCCGGGTCGGGCGGTGTCCAATAATGTATGGGGCGCTTGGGCATATTGACGGCGATCATCTGCCTTCTCGCTGCACAATGCTGGCCAAAAGCGGTCCTGACCACACGAAAGGAAATCGGTGCCACTGCTGAAAACACTTCGCTGTGCCACGCACTAGCCCATGCAAGACGTTTCAACGGCAAACCAGTTCGACTACATGCGATTTATTCCACGACTTGGGAAGGAGCTTGGTTGTCCGATGATCGATGCGATGCTTTTGGACAACTTGTCCTTCCTTGGGGCAGATTCTCAAATCGGTACGGATTCGATGATGTCGTGCGAGATCGGAATTGGGCGGACTTCGACGCTGCGACACGACGGCTATATTCCGCGATTTCCGGTCAAGGTCAGTACAGCCACATAACGGCTGATTTTACTGGTGTTCTCGTAATCAAGCGCAACTTCCGCGTAAGGCACGGGCTGGGCAATGGATGGGGCCACTTGGGAATGAGCAGGTTTCTGCTCGTATTACGAGCCGTTTCCAACGTCATCGCAGTCGAAACAGCGCCAGTGGTGTTTACACCGCAGCCAGTTCCTGACTTTTTGATCCGCGACTTTCATCACGAATAGTGTTGTTGGTGAAAAATCCTGATAGCGCTCAAAATCCCCACCGAAGGGCGAATAAATGGCGCAAAGTTGTGCAAAACGATCGTCAGGATGCGCAGCTGTTGTTACGGCTGATGATAGAAGACCGTTTTCCGCGGATCTGGATACCAGACGCGGCCAATCGGGACATGCGACAGCTGCTGTGGCATCGGCACCGCCTGGTGCAAATGCGCACCCGAGTGATGAATCAGCTGCATGTGGTCGCCCTCAACGAAGGTCTGCGACGCAAGAAAGCCTTGTGGCGGTCGGCCGGTCGCGCTGAGTTGGAGGCGATCGTGTTGGCTCCTTGGGCCATGCGCCGACGCCAGGACTTACTCGACTTACTCGACCAACTGACGCCAAAGATCCAAGAACTGACGCATGCTTTGGAAGAGGAAGTGGAGAAGCGAGCGGTGACCCGGCGACTGATGACACATCCCGGAGTCGGGCCGCTGACGGCACTGGCCTACGAGGTGGTGATCGGAACTCCCGAACGCTTTCACTGCGGAAAACAGGCCTATCGGGGGTTCCTCGGAGCCTTTAAGATCCGCAGGATCGCGGTTATGGTGTTCCAGTTTCGCGTCGTAGCGGGCACGCCGTACAGCTTGTCGATCTGGCCGAGATAGCCGATGGTCTTCATGTGACGACGGTACATTCCAAAGACGAACTGGCCTTTCGCTACCATCACCCGCACCAGCCACTCCCCGTCTGAAGGGAAGACAACTGGAAGCGGTGCCCGGACGCCGCCAGGTTTCGACAGGATGCTCACGAACCACACGACATCCGGCGGGCAGGGTTCGGTTCCAAACGGATTCTCCGTCTCCAGGCGCATAAGATCGCGCTGGTCGCACAGCATAACTTCCGCTGCGAATGGCAGCTTAAGGAGCAATGCCTTGCGGAATTTTGCCCGAGACCCGGGTTTGCGAACGACAAAGGTACCCGCCGCGCCCACATTTACGACACCGTAATTGCTTAGTTCGCGCGCGAGGACGCTTGGGCGAAAGGTTCTGTGGCCACCAACATTGACCCCACGAAGAAAAACAACGAGAGCCATGCCCGGATTATGAAGAAAAAAAAGAACCGGGGCTAGGGCATCTTATGCCCAGTCAAGCTCGGCTAAGCAGAAGGGGCGAGCTTCGCTCGCCCAGATGAGGACGTTCGGGCCTGGATGGGCAGGGGGAAAGAGCAGCTACGGCGAGGAGGCAGAAGCTGAATTCAGCTTCGCTTTTCGGCGCGCGAAATAATCGACGCCATATACCACCGGCCCCAGCACGAGCGCGACTGGTCCCCAGCGCATGGCAAAGGTGTCACTGCCAAACAGTGCGACGAAGCTCATTACGACGGGTGCAATCACGACATAGAGCAAGCCCATCCTGCCGCCGGGCACCACGAATGAGCGCGGCAGTTCCGGATGTTTGCGCCTCATGCCCCAGGCTGAAAACACCGTCAACACCGTGGTGGCGGACCGCAGCCAGATGTAGATCGTGATTAATCCCGCCAGAGTCTGAAACGCCAGCAGCGCATAAATGAGCGCGGAGACGAGAATGGCGATCCAGGGTGTGCCGAATCGCGGGTGCAGGCGGGTTAATCCTGCCGGGAGATATCCGTCTTCCGCCATGGCTGCGGGCATGCGCGTGGTGGTCAGGACGGTGCTGTTCAACAGCGCCACGTTGGTGACCATCGCGGCTACGGTCATCCAGAATCCCAGTTGCGGGCCGCCTATCAGGCGCGCGGCATCCGAGAGATAACCGGTGTGCCAATCCTGCCAGTTGCCGAGCGCTCCCAGAGAAGTCACCGTGGGCAGAACATAGGTTGCGATCGACAGGGGCACCACCAACGCCAGCGCCAGCGGATAGGTGCGCCGCGGATTCTCCACCTCCTCGGCGACGGTTGACAGTTGCTCATATCCCGAATAGCCCCACAAGACCAGTGCCAGTCCAACCCCGAATACCTGGAAGAGTGGCTTATGCGGCGGCATCAAGGGAACAAAGGGATTGTGGTGCCACTTTGTGAGCCCGATGATGATCATCGCGGCGACGGGCAGAAGGATGAAAATCTCCAACGCCGTAGCAAATTTTCCCACCAGCTGAATGCCGCGCACGTTCAGATAAGTGATGATGGCGATGAGCGCTACCGAGACGAGATAGTGTTTCCAGCCGGTGATTTGCGGGAACCAGAAACGAATGTAATCGGTAAATAGAACGGCGTAGACGCCGCCTAGTAAAAAGGAGGCCGACCAATTCCACCAGCCAGCGAGGAATCCCCAGAAGTCGCCAAACGCCGCGCGAGTCCAGCGGTAAAACCCGCCTTCGACGGGCATGGCACTGGTGAGTTCAGCCGAGACCAGCGAAACCGGGATACACCAGAAGAAGGGCACCAGGAGCAAGTAGATAATCATGAGCCCTGGGCCCGAGGTGGTGACCGTGTCTTCCATGCCGAACGGCCCACCCGTTGTATAGGAATACATTACGAAGACGAAGTAGAACAGACTTGCTTTGCGTGCCGCCGTGCGAATGGGAGTCCTCCGAAAGAAACCCGCACGTTAGCAGAAAAGGGAACGGAAGGGAAATCGAGGCAGGGGCGGCCCGAGAGAGACTACGAAAGTTATGCGGCACTGCCTTTTTTGGCGAACAAACCGCTGGAGCGGGCTTCGAGGTCGAGCAGCTTTCGCTTGATATCGAGGCCGCCGCCATAGCCGCAGAGCGTTCCGTCGGAAGCGATCACCCGGTGACAGGGGACGACGATGGCGATCGGATTTCGATTGTTGGCCAGGCCCACGGCGCGAAAGCCCCGGGGCTGGCCTACGACACGGGCAATATCGGCATAAGTGCGGGTCTCGCCGTAGGGAATCTCCAACAACGCATGCCAGCACTTCAGCTGGAATTCGGTTCCACGCAGATCAAGCGGGAAGGTGAAATCGCGGCGTTCGCCGGCGAAGTATTCTTTGAGTTCACGCACGTAGTCGCGAGTGGCGTCCTGGGATTCCGTCCAGTTCGATTTTGAGTTCTTCGGCGGGAAAGTTCCGCGATCGAATTCCAGCAACACCAGCCCGCGGTTGGACGCGGCAATGATCAATGGGCCGACCGGCGAGTGTATTTTCGAGTAGGAGAACGCTTCCATGTCAGACACCCAAAACAGAGTCTCGTGTTACGCCCCTCGATCGGGATGACAGTTTAGAAAAACAGCTTATGTTTCTTCTTCTTTTTCTTGCTCGAGGAAACGTTCTGGGAATTGTCCTTGGCACCGGCCTGGTCCGCGCTCGAGCTTGAGCTCGAAGAGGAACTGGTCGCGCTGTTGGCGTCTCCGGACTCCGCTCCCTGCTGGATTTCATTGACCTGCGCGGGAGGCGGCGGCGTTTGAGGGTCGGGCGCAACGTTGGGTTTCAACTCGCCGATACCGCTGTTGTTCGAGTCGGCGGGGGTGTTGTTCGTACCAGCAGCCGGGGGCGCGGTCGGATTACTGGCGGGCACAGTCTCAACGTCGGCCGTCGCCGGAGTTGAATTAGCAGGCGCGTTGGTGGTATCAGGTCCGGCCGCGGGCGGTGCATCGGACCGGGGAGCCGCTTCGTTCGGCGGCGGCGCCCCTTCTTTCACGGTTTCAACGGAAACTTTGTTGTCGGCTGTTTTCGACGGCGCGCTGAATATGGCACGGTTCGCAGCCGCGACCACGTCAGTGGCGCTTACGGGCTTAGGATCGACCAGCGTGGGATCGCCGACTTTGGTGGCCTGCGCCACATCGGGATGGCGGCTGAAATTGCCCATCAGGTGCCCGAACATTCCCGAACTGCGGCGGCTGTCTTCCTCTTTCTGATTTTGTGCAAGGGCCGCCTTCGTAGGAGTAGGCACCGGTTGATGTAGCGCCAACAAGCGATGTTTAGCATCATCAGAGCGCCCCATCATCGGATAACGGGTCAAAATCTTGGAATACGCGTCGGAAGCATTCTTCGTGAACGCCTGGATCAACTTGGCTTTTGCCGCTTCCTGCATCTTGCTGGCGCGGATGTTGGTGATTTGACCTTCATAGGACTGGCCGAGCAAATACAGCGACTCGTCGGCCCCGCTGAAGAGCGGATAACGATCAACCACCGATTGCAATCTTGCGATCGCAGCCGGATACGAGCTGCGCAGGTAATAAAAGCGCCCAACCTGAAACTCGCGCTGCGCCAGCACTTCCTGCACTTCCAGCAAGCGCTGCTTGGCCTCAGGCACCAGCTTGCTGTCAGGGAACTGCAGGATCAGCTGCCTGTATTCCTCCTCCGCGCGCATGGCGTGGGTGAAATCGCGGTCGGGCTTCTCCATCTGCTGGTAATGGATATTGGCGATCTTCAATTGCGCCTCGGCCGCTTCCGGCATATTGGGGAAGAAGGTGATGAAGTCCTTGTATTCGAGTTCCGCCTGCGCCAGCGAAGTCGTCCCACCTTCCGCATACCAGGAGTCGCCCACCGCCAGCTTGGCGCGCGCAATGAACTCGGAGTCCGGGTAGGTATTGATCAAGGTCTGCAGGATCATGCGCGCCTGGTCGAAGCGGTTGTGCTTCATCTGGTCCATGGCGCGGTCGAACAGCACCTTGTCGGGCTGCTTGGAGCCGACATTGGCCAGCGGATTATTCACTTTCTTATTCGTGCAAGCCGCCGTGAGGAGCAGCAAAATGGCCAGGGACGCGATCAATGGGGTACGACGTGACATAGCACCTACCTTCGATAAACCTTCTGAACTGCCGAGGCGGCCGTTTCCTGCGCGGACACTTACACTTTCAAGAGTGTGGCTTCGTTGGCCGTTTTCAACAGGTTGTGCGCATTTTCCTTGGGATCGCCGCTGCCGAAGACGGCGTTGCCCGCCACCAGCAACTCAGCCCCGGCGCGGACGACATCCCCTACCGTATCGGTTGCGATCCCACCATCTACCTCGATGCGGTACTTCAGCCGACGGTTGGCACGGTACTCTGCTAAACGGCGGATCTTGTGTACAGCGCCGGGAATAAACTTCTGGCCTCCAAAGCCGGGATTCACTGACATCACCAGGACATAATCCACTAAATCCAGCACTTCGCTCAGCATCTCGACCGGGGTGGCGGGGTTGATCACGACTCCCGGCGAGACCCCGTGGCTGCGAATCAGGTTCAAAGTCCGGTTCAGGTGGATATCCGCCTCCTGGTGAACGGAGATCCAGTCGGCGCCGGCATCCGCGAAGGCGGGTATATATTCGTCCGCATTTTCAATCATCAGGTGGCAATCGAGCGGGAGCCTGGTCACTTTGCGCAGAGACTTCACCACGGGTGGGCCTACCGTAATGTTAGGTACGAAATGGCCGTCCATGATGTCCACGTGGATGACGGATGCGCCGCCCTCGGAAGCGCGCTGGATCTGCTCCGCCAAACGCGCGAAATCCGCCGACAAAATCGAAGCTACCAGTTCTGCCAAAGTGATTCTCGCTCGGGATTTTCTTGTGGAAATTCTAACACGTGGGCCGGGAGCTAACCGGGCCTGATCCCGCCGACCACATACTAGTTCATTGCAGCTTGGCGTACTCTACTTTGGCCTGCTTCAGAAGCGGCACGTCCGGGTCGGCATCTTTCCACATAGCGAAGAAGTCCTGATAGGCTGAACGCGCTTTTGCGTTGTCATTTTGCAGGACGTAGGAGCGGGCAAGACCTAAGCGCGAAAGAGGATAGAGAGGGTTGGTCGGCTCAATGCCGCGATGACTCAGGATCCTTTGATATTCCGCTGACGCTCTCGCCCCGTCCCGCATCTGGAGAAACGCTTCCCCACGAATGTAATTCGGCCAGTATTCGGCACCGCCCGGACCAGAACCCAATTCATAAGGAACTGCCGGCTGCAAAACAGAAACGGCTTGCTCGGCGTGGTTTTCGCGAAGCAGGATCATTGCCTTGGTGACGGGGATATAAACATTCATGAGCAGCGTGTCGGCGGGGAATTCCTTGGCGAGTGCGTCGAGAATCCTGGCTGCTTGGGCTGTATCTCCCGCGCGCGCCAGATTCTGCGCGGAATACGCTCTTACCGCTCTGGCTTGCGAGGCAGACAGGGCCTGCTCGGCCTTCTGGCGGGCCCCGGCGAGGTTGCCCAACTCGGCATCGCACATACTGGCATCATTGCGAATGATCCCGACAAACTCGGCCCAGCCGGCATGCTGGGCCGATGCCGCCGCCCGCTCATGCGCAGCCTCGGAACTCTTGGCCTTACCGAGCGCGCAGTCGATGTTCGCACCTATATCGAAAATAATGGGTTCGTCCAATTTTCCTGTTGCCCACTCGATTTCGCGCCGCACGGCCGCCATATCCGCGCGTAGAAAAGCGAGATCGATTCGGGTGAAGTGAAGGGAAATCGCGTCAATCTTGTTGGCAGCTGCCTGGTCTTGCACCGCCTGGGCTTCGTCATAGCGGTCGAGGCGCTGGTAAATATCGCCGAGGTTCTGGTAGGCAAACACATCTTTGGGGTCAAGTCGCATCGCCGCCGTGGCGTTGGTCAGCCCTTTTTCAAATTGCCCCACCAGCGCGTAGCGGAGCGCCAGATTATCGAGCGGAACCGAATCGCGCGGATACGTCTGCTTCCACTGCTCATAAGTGTCGATGGCCTTGCCGATATTGCCGATTGATTCGTAGTAGTGTGCCGCGATGTAGAACTTCTCCCGCTCGCTGGCGCGATCTTTCAGGTCGAAGGCTTTCTTGAGGTACTGATCGGCGAGCTGCGACTGGGTCAGGTTGCTGTATGCCACCCCCAGGGTGGCATGGGCCATGGCAAAATTCGGGTCCAACTCAAGAGCGCGTTGCAGGTGCGGAATTGCCAGCGGGTCATTTAACTTCAAGTGCTCGGCCTCACCCAGGCTGAATTCCTTCAAGGCATCGAGAGATGACGTTGTGGCCTGCTCCAGGGGCGTGGCGAATTGCTGCACCGATGCCAGGGACTCGCCCAGCTTGCGGCGCAGATCGGAGGCGCTGCCATCGAGCGCCTTGAGCACTCCTTCTTTACTCGCTACCTCGGTTTGTTCGGTTGCCAGCGAATCGCCGGTCTGCGCGTTGGAAGCGGTCAGATTAATGACATAGTGGCTGCCCAGGCTCGCAATCGAACCGGTGAGCATCGCCTTGACGCCTTCGCGCTGGCAGATTTCACGGGCTACCTCGTTGGTGATGCGCTCATCGGGCGGACGCCCCATGAACCGCAAGGCTTCGCGGATGGTTGATTCGGGGACAACGTTCAGGTAGGGCGACTGGCCCAGTTGCACTACCAAGGCTTGCTTCAAAGTGCCGTCGAAGACGCTGTCTCCGGTCGTATTGACGAAGTCAGCGAGCAGAATTGAATCTTTTTCGGTCAATGCTGGGGCGCGACGGGTATACAAAAAAGTGACTAGTGCGATGGCGGCGAGCGCAACGACCGCGCTCACCGCGTACCAGGGCTTGTGGTCTCTACGCCGTGCTGTCACCGATCCCGAACTTGGTGCGGCCACGTTGATCTGCGCCGAAGCGGGAGAGGCTGCCGCAATCGTGGATGCCGACCCGCTGGCCGGGGCCGCCGCGGCCGATGCTGATCCACTGATCGGCGGGGTCGCAGGGGAGGAGGGCGGGGTCGCAGTCGCCGCCGGGCTACGTCCCGAATCAATCTCGCGCTTCAGCCGCTTCAGATCAGCGCGCATCTCCGAGGCGACCTGGTAGCGCAGATCGCGGTCTTTCTCCAGGGCTTTATTGATGATGCGTTCCAGTTCGGCGGGCAGCGTGGGATTCAAGCGCACCGGGGCCGTGGGCGCGCGATTCAGAATCGAGTCGAAAATTACCGCAGAGGTGTTTCCCGTGAACGGCTGCCGGCCCGTGGCCATCTCGTAGATCACGGCTCCAAAGGAGAACAGGTCAGTGCGCACGTCCAAATCTTCGCCCCGAGCTTGCTCAGGCGACATGTAGGCGACGGTGCCGACCGTACTCCCTGGGCTGGTCAGATGCGCCTCGTCGACCATCGCCGTGGGAACCGAGGCGCCTATTGCCTCTGGTTGAGCCAGGGGCTTGCCAGTCAGCTTGGCTAGACCAAAGTCCAGAATCTTGGCTTGGCCGCGCTTGGTGATAAATAAGTTCGCCGGCTTTAAATCGCGGTGAATGATGCCGGCAGTGTGCGCCATATCAAGTGCATCGGCTATCTGCGCGCCAATCTCCAGAAGTTGCTCGATGGACATGGGCCGGCCCTCGATGCGGTATTTGAGCGTCTGGCCCTCGAGATACTCCATCACGATGTAATGGCGGCCAGTCTCCTCGCCAATGTCGTAGATCGTGCAGATGCTGGGATGATTCAGAGCCGAAGCCGCACGCGCCTCGCGCTGAAATCGCTCGCGCGCCTGGGGATCGCGTTCCAGATCGTCGGGCAGGAACTTCAAGGCCACGCGCCGTCCCAGGCGCAGATCTTCCGCCTCATAGACGACGCCCATTCCGCCGCCGCCCAGCTTGTTCAGAATGCGGTAATGAGAAATGGTCTGGCCGATCATGCTTTGGGGAAGTCCGGCCATGTTAGGTCGGAGAGAGGGACAAGTCAATGAAACTTGCGGACCTATACCTCGCGATTCTGTGGGTTTAATTCGTTGGATCCACCGCACCCGGGGGTGCGGTCAGGCGCAGCCTCTGACGTGTATTTGGCTAATCTATGTTGGCAATCGCCTTCACCAGAGCCTCTACTGGAGAGCCAGCGGCAGGGACGAAGTAGCCGGCCAGGCCGCCCCCGGGTTTTTTGCCGTACACCGCCATTTCATTGGCATTCGGCCCTTCCGCATCGGTGATGAAGTTGTATCCACCGTAACTGGAGGCCGGCCACGCCGCGGGTATCGAGCTCAGTGCGGTCTTCAACTTTTTGAATTTGGCTTCCGGAGCCTTGAAGACGCGTACATAAACCTGCTCCAAACCTTGCCCTAACAACCAGCACTCGCCGTTCTTCAGGATCAGACAATGGGTGAAGAAGTCGTCGTCCCCGCGAAACCAGTTGCCGTAGCGCGCGATCACACCTTTCCCGAGGTTGGCCATTTTTGTCTCCTGCGATGAAAGAACTGTCTTAGTGCACCTTCTAGGCGGCAGCACCGTTATAGATCTGGAGAGCTGGCAATGTTGTTCACGACGCCCCTACGAGTTGCATCGCGATCACATAGCCCGCGTTATCGGAGGCATTATCGGAATAGAACAAAATGTTCTTGCCCCCATTTCCGTCAAACTCCTTGAAGTACTCCACATGGAAACTCAGATTCGACGGGAGGCCGTTCAGAAATGCTCCGCTGAGTGACACCTTTCCGCTGTTCAGGTCGAAGGAAAATGTGCACGCGACCTGCTGAACGCTGGGGGTGCTGCCACTGAAATCATCAAAGTAGGCGACGGGAGCGCCTGTGTCGCCAGACGGCTGGCCGTTCAGGATTCCCCGTCGACCCTTGGCTGTGAACGGAGTGCAATCCCCTAGAGCAAGAAAGGCATCACTCGGAGCGCCCTGACGGGACAGGGAGAATCCGATGTTTTCCCCACCGTCAATACCGGGATTCTTTCCCCAAGCAGTAAGTGTCTCAAGAGCCTTTTCAGTCAAAGCGTGTTCGTGTTTTTCGGTAACCGGCATAGCGGCCTCCCCGCAGATTGGAATCTGCACGTAGCTCCATGGTTAGCACGTTCGGTGCCATGATCGTTTTGATAGCCAGAGTACATAGAGAGCGCGTAACTCTTGGCTTATGGCGACTTAGCTAGCTCCAGGTATTGATCGATTCGCAGAAACTATCTAACTGGATAGACCAGGAGTTACGTCCAGGATAGGTTGGGACTAGTCCTCGTTAGGATTATTGGACCAGCACTTTGAGATTGTACTTGCCACTTCGCTGGACATCAATCGACTCGGCATTCTGCAGGTAAGGTTTGAGCACAGCGGGATTCATCCACTCCAGATCCCAGCCATTGCGAATTGCGAGCAATGTATAGTGCCCGGGCACGACAGAGGGCAGAGTAAACGTGCCGTCGCTATCACTCTGGTCGCGGCGAATGAGAATTTCGTTGTTAGCCGCATCAGCAGGCATGAGCAGGATCATAGCGCCGGCGATAGGCTTGTCGTCGCCGGAAACGGCCATACCCTCAATGCGGGCGAACCCCTGCGCGACCACAATCGATAGCCGTATAAGGGTAGAGCCTTGAATCTGGATCGTCCTTCCGCTGACACTGGCTCCGGTGCCCGAGACCGATACCACGAACATATTGTCCGTGTTGAGGGCAATCTCATAGCTCCCCGGAGGAATCTCGGCGTGAGCGTCAAACTGAAATTGCCCGTTCGGGGTGATGCGGGCCATCGCGATTTGTCCAGAGTTGCTTCTCAACATAACGCCGGCACCTGGCGGGAGTCTAGATTCGCCTTGCGTTCTTACACTGCCTGAAATGATTCGACTCTGATCGCCCGCGCCCGGATCGATGTCGATGTCACTTTGTAAGTCAACATCCTGCGTGTAAGTGGTCGCTTCCCTTCCCGGAAAGACGATCTGTAGCCGGTACTGGCCGGGTGGAAGGCCAGACACATCCACTTCGCCCGGCTTGTTCATGGTTGTCTGCAGTGGGATCGGAAGTCTTAAGTCGACACCCTGAGAAGCTTCCGGAGTGGCCACCACGCTGCATCCCTCCGTAGCGTTTGGTTTGGGCGTGCGGACATGGATATGCAGCGAGCGTACGGGCGTGACAGAAAAATCTGCGCTGACGTGATCGCCGGCAGCCAGAGTAAGGGGCGTTGCCTGGCTAAGGTCGGTAGCGCCAGGGTAATACGTGATCGGGTAAGTCACGTCACGAGGAACGTTCGGTTCCGCAGTCTGACCAGCGCCGCCATCAGAACTGTTGGCAAATGCCGTGAAGGGCGCGTACCAGGGGCGAGCCGAGAGCACGACAAAATACGTTCCCGGCGCAAGAGAACCGAAGCGGTACTGGCCGCGATCGTCGGTCGTCGTCTGATCGGCTTGGCGGACGCTTCGTTTTCCTCCCTGCAGGCGATTTTTAAGGAGAAGCACCTGAGCCTCGCGCACTGGCTCATTCTGTTCGTCGACCACCTGGCCGGAAATAACCGCAGCAGGATGGATGCGGAACAGGAGGTTCTCTGCCGAAACCCCCGGGCCGACCACAATGGCACTCGAATACATCTCGTGCGCCTCAAACGCCTGCATCATGAAACCAGGCTTGGCAGCGCCAAGCGCATATTTGCCGGCGGGCACGTTGTCAAACAGGAAATGGCCATCGGGCCCGGTCATGACCACTTCGCGATCTTCTATCTGTTGCGGGAGCGAAAGGAACACCCGTACTTGCGCCAAGGCCTGTCCGCTGACGCTGTTCACGACGGTTCCGCTGATGCGAAACCTGTTTGCGGTGGGAACTGCTTGCTGCGCAAACCCACATAGGCAGAACAGCAACATCAAGGCTATCCGCCCCTGCCGAAAAGCTGTGCAGAGTATCGCAACCGCCGGAATTTTGCCTGCGCGTCTCATTTCAAAGTTCGAATCAGGTTCGCGCTCACCCGGCTTTCAGAATTTGCGGCAACACTGACATGCGTGGCGTTACTCAGATAACTGCTCAACACCTCGGGATTGGCGTACTCGATCCCATCCAGGCGGTCGAATGCGAGCACTAGATAATCGCCGGGGGCAAGCTTTGTCGACTGGAACTGTCCGCTCGTTCCAACCACTACGGTCTTAATCTGCCTGGGAGCGCGATCCGGAACGATCACCACAGTACCCTTGGCGGGTCGCCCGTCTCCCATCACGATGCCCGCGAGAATTCCACCATCGTCGCGCAACGAAATCCTGATTGGGGCTACCGATCCTTGCCCTACTGTCAGATTGTCGCGCAATAGATCTGTGCCGCCGCACTGGGCCGAATCCACAAAAAAATCGCCACTGATCGGCGTGATCTCCACCGCATAAACTCCGGGTTCAACGGCACTCATAGGGTTGGCAGCCGTGCGGTCGGTGAAGCCGTATTCGGAAGCTGGAACCTTCATACTTTGGCTCAGCAAGCGCAGACTCACCTGCTCGCCTCGCTGCCTGCCGGAGCTCGGTTGGGGACGACTGCTCTGCACGCTGACCTCGACCTGAAGCGGCGGCACCGGCAGCAGTCCCAAATTCACACCCGTCACATCGGATTGCACCGTGATTGGAATCTCGCCGCGATAGGAGCCCCGCGGGGTATCAACACTGGCGCGAATTATGTAGGATCCGCCCGGTACCTTCGCCCTGAAGTTATTTCCCGGTTGTTCTCCGACCGGCGTGATCGTCGTGTTAGTGGCCGGCGACACAATTTGCACACGCGGCCAGATCTCGTCGGCATCTTCGTCAGCAGGTAGACCGACAATTGTTCCCGAGACCCGAAACACAGGCTCAGGACTGAGCGAGAAGTCAGCTTCGACCTGTTGTCCAGGCGCGACATCGATGGGCGCTGCTGAGGCGAGATCATTCACGCCGGGATAAAACATCGGCCGGTACGCGGCTTCGCGGGCGCGCTGTCCCGGCGCCCCTATCCAGGTGGGCTGCGCACGCGGCCCTGCCTGGAGGTAGAATCGTCCCGGCTTGAGACCGGCAATCCGGAATTCTCCGTCTTCATTCGTCTGGGTGCTGTTCATCAGGTCCCATCGCTTCCGGCCATCCATGATGTGCGAGTAAAACACCTGCACGGTAAGAAAGCCGATCGGCTCACCATCTGGTTTTTGTGCGCGGCCGAAGACGATCCCTTCCGGAACGAGCTTAAGCACCACCGGAGGAACATCAGCGCCCACTCGCACGATCGGCTGCGGCAGGTTGGGATCGACGTCCAGGGGGTCGAGAAAACCGGGCTTGCGGGTAGAGAGGCCGACCAGGCCGGCGTTTAAGCGATCGAATTCGAATCGCCCCCCGGTATCGGTGAACGCTGATTCCGCCAGTTCTCCCGAAAGCTGCACCAGGGCGTGTGCGATCGGCTCACCCGTAACGGAGTTCTGAACCGTTCCGCTCAAACTGTATGCGGTCGCTGGATTAGCCGCCGCATTCGAAGCAAGTTGGGCAGCCTGCGACAGGTTGGGAAGAAGCAGCAACGCAATCAACAGCCTCAAACTCATGTGTATGCACTGAATGAAATACAACAAGGGCGCCTCGAAGGCGTGCTGCGCTGGGAGCTTGCCCTGGTCGAGCAGGGCCTGCGCAACACTCTTTGCCATTATCCCCCGTGAAAGTCGCCTACAGCTACTTAGACACCACCATTTCCTGCTTTGTTGCCCGTTACCGGCGGCTACCGCGGCGGGTCTTCTGCGCGGCGCTTCCGGAAAGAAGCATGTCTGCTTCTGATATTCTCAGGGCCATGCCTCACCACATCGGCATCGTCGGATGCAGCGCCGAGGGAGCGGCCCTCTGCTATCGGACGATTTGCCTCGAAGGCAGCGGGCTGATGGGGAAGCATGCGCATCCGGAAGTGTCGATGCACACGCATCCGCTTTCCGAATATGTGCCGTTGCTGCAAAGTGGAGATTGGGCGGGAGTCGCGAGCCTGATGCTGTCGTCCGCGGACAAACTGGCAAAGGCGGGAGTCGATTTCATGATCTGTCCCGACAACACAATTCACCAGGCCTTTGATTTGGTGGAGCACCGCTCTCCGCGGCCCTGGCTGCACATTGCCCAGGAAGTCGCCAGCGAAGCCCGGCATTGTCACTATAAGAGGCTGGCCGTGCTCGGTACCCGTTACCTGATGGAAGGACCGGTGTATCCGGAAAAGCTAAAGGCGGCCGGCCTGGACTACCGCATGCCGGGGCCGAAAGAGCGGCAGCGGATCAACGAAATCATTTTCGACGAGCTGGTCAATGCGCAGTTCACTTCGCGCTCGCTGGCATATTTCACGGAAGTGATACGGGCTATGAAAGACGACGGCTGCGATGCTGTAGTGCTGGGATGCACCGAAATTCCGCTGCTGGTTACGGAAGAGAACTCGCCATTGCCCATTCTCGATTCCACCCGCCTCCTGGCGCGAGCCGCACTGCGTAAAGCGCTGAGTTGAGCTCTCAGTCATCAGCTGTTCGCTTTAGGTTCAACTTCCGGAGAATGCCCCCGTGGAGAAAAGGACATTACGGTATTCACTATTGCCTGGGCGGTATGCCATCTGTAGACTGCCACCCGACTCGCCTCTTCCCGAGTGGGCAATTCGGCAGGATGAGTTCTGCTCGATCACTCGAACCTCTGATGAGCTCTCGATTGTCTGCCGAGAAAACTGGGTCGCGGCGGACGTGAATGCAGAGAGGGGATGGGTGTGCCTCAAGCTGCAAGGCCCTTTTGCCTTCTCGGAAACTGGAATTCTCAGCGCCTTCCTAAACCCACTAGCACAGCACGAAATCGGGATCTTCGCGATCTCCACCTTCGATACCGACTATGTGCTGATCAAGGAAAAGGACTGGAAGAAAGCTTCGGAGGTCCTGAGCGCGGCGGGGCACGAAGTAGTAGTCAGGAGTCAGGAGTCAGTAATCCCTTGCATCCATAGGAATCCTTTGTTCAGTACAAGGTCTCTCTAATTGGGAACCGCTGATGATTGACTGCCGAGCCTGTTACACTACATATTCCCTTAGATGTGGGAATGTAGGCCGACCCGCCTGCGTCACCGTTCGGCATCGGATTATCGCCGAAAAATGATTTGCCGGCACTGTCCGTACGCCTCTGTGCTGCAATAAAGGGATCGACAAGAGCCCATGCCTGTTCCCCGCATAACCCTGCGCCGCCGAATCAAGAACGCCCACCGAAATCTGCGTGGCGCCAAAGAAGTGCTGCGCGCGCTGCTGTCGACGGATCACCCCCTGCTGGCGCACATCATTCCGATGCGGCGTTGTAACCTGGCATGCAAGTATTGCAATGAGTTCGATGACGTCTCGAAACCGGTTCCGGCCGAGCAAATGTTCCGGCGTGTAGACAAGCTGGGCGAACTGGGAACATCCGTAATCACGATCAGCGGTGGTGAGCCGCTGCTTCACCCCGAGCTGGACGGCATTATCGGCCGCATTCGTCACAACGGCATGGTGGCCGGGCTGATCACCAACGGCTATCTGCTCACCGCGGAACGCATTCAGCGCCTGAATCAGGCCGGGCTGGAGTGGCTGCAGATCTCCATCGATAATGTCATGCCCGACGAGATTTCAAAAAAGAGCCTCAAAGTGCTCGACAAGAAGTTGCAACTGCTCGCCAAGCACGCCGACTTTCACGTGAACATCAATTCGGTTGTGGGTGGCGGAGTGAAGAACCCGCAGGACGCTCTGGTGATCGGCCGCCGCGCCATCGAACTTGGCTTCAGCTCCACTATCGGAATCATCCACGACGGCGATGGGCAGCTGCAACCGCTCAACGAAGAAGAGCGGCAGGTGTACCACGCGATGAAGAACCTGGAAAAGCGCAGCTTTACCCGCATCAACCAGTTCCAGGACAACATCGCCCTTGGCCGTCCGAATCAGTGGAAATGCCGCGCCGGAGCGCGTTATCTCTACATCTGCGAAGACGGCCTGGTGCATTACTGCTCACAGCAGCGCGGTTACCCTGCCATTCCGCTGGAGAACTACACCCTCGACCACATTCGCCGCGAGTTCGTCACCGAGAAGTCGTGCGCACCCCACTGCACGGTCTCCTGTGTACACCAGGTTTCCATTCTCGATTCCTGGCGCGCCCCGCAGCGGCCCGCGCCGGCACCCGCGGATGGACTGGTGCAGATCGAGTAATTCAATCACAGCACCCTAGGAATCCGTCAGATTTGCGCGGACGAGGACGGATTTGATCCGTGATAATCCGTGGAAATCTGTGGGCCCGAGTGTGTTTATTTCTTCTTTGCGGTAGGCGGGAGCAGCCCGTTGAGGCGCAGATACATGGCCTCGGCGCCGTAGTGATCGGCCCAACTATTACTGAGGGCAATCAGCGCCCACGCCATAGGCGCCTCGCGGCCCCCGAAGGCCTCGATCTTCTCGCCTAGCTTGGAGTCGTCCATCTTGGCCAGGGCAGTCTCGCAGAAATCGAACGAGCCCTTCAAAGCGGTCAGGAGCTTTTCCTTGGAATCGGTCTCTTTTAGTTCGGGAGACTTGGGAGGCGCCGATCCTGCGATCTTGCTGCAGAACATGTTGTTGCCTTCGGCGATGTGAAGAACCAGCTTGCCGAAGGTCATCTGATCTGCCGTGGGCTTGAAGCTGAACTTGTCGGCCGGCATTTCTTCGACCGCGGCGACGATGTTCTTCTGCTGACGCGGCAGAATTTCACGCACTACCGAGGTGACCGGATTCTTTTCCTGCGCGACAGCGGGCACAACGGCAGCACACACAAGTACGACAGCCAGCAAGCGTGTCATGGAGCGCCTCCGAAAAACGCCTCCAGCATAAACCCGCTTGAGCAAAAGTGCCAATCCTGGAAAACGATTCCGCTGGCGGTCGGCCTTGCTCATGGCCGAGCGACGGCCGGCTTAACTCGAGGCTTTCCACTTCGGCGCATATTGTCGCTCAATTCTCTTATTTCGGTTAAGTCGCGCTGCATTTCGCTCCAGCCGTACCACATAGCGTAATCGGGGCTGGCGTGAAACGTGCCCTGGAAAGTGCGCATGCGGTGCTCCAGGTACATGACGAACAATTTCTGTTCGATGACCGTCGGGGCGTCGTGAAAGGTAAGCAGGTTGGGGAAAGGGTACGGATAGTTCTTGGGCTGGGGCAGAATCCCGTCTTTGTATAGATCGGCGACGATATGAATCGCCTCGGCCATGAGATGGTCGGCACTCCTGATCATGTCATCGCCCTGCTGCAGTTGCTGGCGGGCAAAGTTGCCGGAATGACATTGGTTGCAGGTATTCAGCATCTTGTCGCGCTCTTTTTGCCAATCCTCCTGCGTAAGGCGCGCCACCTGGGCTGCTTTGACGGTGTCGAGCAGGGCGGTGGGTTTGCCGTTCGGATCGAGCACGCCGAGCGCCTGAAGGATGGCGGCCCGATCGGCGGCCCATTGTTTGTCGTCGGGCATGGGCAACCGGACCGCCAGAAATCCCCAGGCAGTGCGTACTTCGTGATTGCCCTCCTGCATATGGCATGTCTGACAGCTGGGCGCAGCGGCGTCGGCGGGTAGCACCTTGAGATCTTTGAGCTCGTGACGAACCCCGTGCTTGGATGAAGAGTACATTTCCCATTGGGGATGATCGAAGCCCATGTGGCAGCTTTCGCAGGCTTGTGGTTGCCGGGCCTCGGCCAGGGAAAAAGTGTGGCGAGTGTGGCATGAATCACAAGCGGCGGCGCCGAACTCCGACCCGCCCTGTTTCAGTTGCGAAATCTCCGCTGGCGTCTTTAGACCGATTTTGTGGCAGCCTCCACAACCTTTTTCACCCTCGATCATCGCCATGGGTTGCCAGTGAATCGTAGGCATAGCTTTCATGGCGGCCCAGGCCAGGGAGTGTTTGCCTTTTTTGTACTGCTCGACCTGGGTTTCGTGACATGTAGCGCAAGTGTCCGGGGTCGGAATCTTCACCTTGGCGACATCGGCAGCGGACGTGTGCTGGTCACCATGGCAAGCGGCACAGTCAATCGAATTCTGGCTGTGTTTGCTGAGCTTCCAATCAGAAACGATTTTGGGCGTCACTTGGGAATGACAATTCACGCAGGTGTTCGACCCGGTCTGCTGTGCGGGGGAAATGCTGGTGAGGAAAAGCAGGAAGAGAACGACAGAACGGATGCCCATAGTGCCTCCGCCGAAAGGCGATTATTTCACACCGAGAGGCATCATCTGTGACTCCCGTCACACCGCGGGTCCTGAAATTCTTCACAGCTGTTCTGATTTGGGAAAGGCTAGCTGCCTAGCAGGCTGCGGACAAATGCCGGCGAAAAGAAGCCTTGAAAGGGTGCGGCTTCAGAGGCTGCGGAAAAATGGTTTGCCGGCAGGAAACGGGCCCTCAGGCGCTAAAGCGCGGACGTATTCTCAACGGCGTAGCGGCACGAGTAAACTCGTGCCCTTCCCGATTATCCTTATCTGGTTCTTTTTTCAGCAGCCTCTTCAGCCGCTCCGCTAAGCGTCGCAGAATCAGTGCGGCTCTAGTGCAGTGTCCCGGAAGTAAGGGCACATTAAATCGGTTCGTGCACAAGAGCGCTGAAACACAAGGTCCCTCCACTCCGCTTCGCTCCGGTCGGGATGACAGATTATGCAGCGACCTTACGGGACAGCACACCAGGCTGGGAAAGAACCCAGATCTTTCGCTCCACTCGGGATCACACCGCGCCTGTTTCTATACCGACATTTCTGGCGTAGCCTCGAGCAGGCTGCGAGTGTAGGGATGGGCGGGCTGGCTTGTCATCTGCTCCGTGGGGCCGAGTTCAACAACTTTGCCGCGATACATCACAGCAATGCGTGTCGCCAGGTAGCGGACCACGGGCATGGAATGCGAGATGAATAAGTAAGTCAGACCAAACTCGCGCTGCAACTGGGATAACAGATTAACGATTTGCGCGCCGACGCTGACATCGAGCGCCGAAACCGGCTCGTCGGCGACGATGAATTTTGGGCGCAGTGCCAGCGCCCGGGCGATGCCGATGCGCTGCCGCTGCCCTCCGCTGAACTCGTGGGGAAAACGGCGCGATGCGGACTCGTCTAAGCCAACCGCGCGCAGCAGTTCGGCAACGCGCTGACGGCGCGCCGTGGAACTCAGGCTTTCGTGGATAATCAGCGGCTCGGCAATTACGTCCTCGACACGAAAGCGCGGATCCAGCGACCCGAAGGGATCCTGAAAAATAATCTGCATATCGCGACGCAGGCCGCGCAATTCGCGTCTGCCGGCGTGAAGCAGATCACGGCCAGCGAAGCGGATCGCGCCGGAGGTCGGCTCGATCAGCCGCAGTATCAAACGACCCAGCGTACTTTTCCCGGAGCCGGACTCGCCCACCAGCCCCAGGGTCTCGCCTTGCTGAATATCGAAGGAAACGCCGTCAACGGCGCGCACCTCACCGCTGGCCCGACCACCAAACATGGATTCGCCAAGAGGATAAATTTTGGTGAGATCGCGAACTTCGACGAAGGCCACGGGGCGATAGTAGCAGAATGGTCGTTGGTCTTTCGTCCTTGGCTATATCCCTGAGAGAGTGTGCTGCCAACGACCAAGGACTATCGACCAAAGACTGCTTTATTACTGCAAAGCAATCATCGGAACCGCCGCCAGCGCGGCCAAAATTCCGATGGTCTTCCAGCGCGTGAATCGTTCTTTCAAGAAGAAGTGCGCCAGTAAAACGGTAACGGCTGGATAGAGGGAAACCAACACCACGGCGGCATCGAACCGTCCTGTCTGTTCGGCGCGGATGAACAGCGCGGTTCCAGTCACGTCCAGCGAACCAGCAAAGAGAGCGCGGGCAGCGTCGCGCGCGTCCAGATGATGACGTCCCCGGCGCGCGAGCACGATGAGGGCGACGAGCACGAGCGACCCAAGCCGAGAGTGCGCCGACGACCACAGCACCGAGCTGTTGCCCGTGCGATTAATGCAGATGAAAAATCCGGCGAAGCCAAGTCCCGCGACCACTGCCATGGAGAGGCCTTCAGGCCGGGTCAACTCTCCTTCCGGACGCGAGATAAGCCAGATCCCTAGACCGGCGAGCACGAAGCCGATCAGCGCGGCGGCGTGCGGTATGCCTTCCACTGTCATACCGTATGCCGTGGGTATGGACGCGGCCAACACCGCCGCGAGGGGCGCGGTCAGGCCCATGTTACCCATCGCCAGCACCCGATAGAAGACCGCGAGAGCGGTGCCGCCGAGCGCGCCGGCCGCCAATGCCCACAACTCACTAGTCCCGGTCGGAAAGGGAGCATGTGTACCCAGGGACAAAAACAGCATTAGCAAGAATCCGCTCGCGTGGGCAAGGAGCGTGACCAGAAATGCATCGGAGCGCTTGGCCGCATAGCCGCCCGTGAAGTCGCTCGTCCCCCAGCAAAAGACAGCTGCCAGGCTGAAGCCGGAAGAGACAATCTGGGACGGAGCGGGCATGGTGAAAACGAGATTAGCACGAGCGGAGTGACGCCGGTTGTGTTGCCATCCCGGGCAACCATGCCATCCGAGCCGAAATTGTCATCCCGAGCGAAGCGAGGGATCTGGGTTCGTCCCGGCAAAAACCTCGCCGCGCTCGAAATGACAACTCAAATCCAGGAGCACAAAAGTATTTACCGCGGGTGCTTGCAGAATTCGCTGCGATGGCGGCTGTAGAAGAAATAGATCAGCAGCCCAAGCACCAGCCACACGAGGAAGCGAATCCAGGTGATGACGGTCAAGCCGGTCATCAGTCCGCCACACAGAACGACGGAAATCAGCGGGAACCACGGCACAAACGGAACCCGGAAGGCGCGCGGGCGGTCGGGTTGGCGGCGGCGCAGCAGTATTACGCCGACCGACACCAGGACAAAGGCAAACAGCGTTCCGATGTTAGAAAGATCCGCGGCATCGCTGATGGCGAAAATTCCGGCAGGAATGCCGACCGCAAATCCTGCAATCCAGGTCGAGATATGGGGGGTCTTGAAGCGCTTGTGAACCGCCGAGAACATCCGCGGGAATAATCCATCGCGCGACATGGCGTACCAGATACGCGCCTGCCCGTACTGAAAAACGAGCAGCGACGAAATCATCCCCATCAACGCGCCGATAACGATAACCGATTGGGCGAAGCGGCTGGCGCTCAGGTGCTGCAAGGCATAGGCCACCGGAGCTTGCGCGGCAGGACCGGAAACAAAGGTGCTGTACTTCATCATACCCAGCAACACGATGGAGACGCCGATGTATAGAATGGTGCAAACGATCAGCGATCCGATGATGCCGATGGGCAGATCGCGTTGCGGATTCTTGGCCTCCTCGGCGGCGGTGGAAACCGAGTCGAAACCGATGTAGGTGAAGAAGACGATCGCGCCCCCGGTCACGATGCCGCCGAAGCCGGAGGGGGCAAACGGCTTCCAATTCGCTGGGTGAACCAGCATCCCGCCGACGACGATAAAAACCAGGATGGCGCCAATCTTAATCGCCACCATCACGTTGTTAGCTTCGGCCGATTCTTTGACGCCCCGTACCAGCAGCACGGTAAGAAGAAAAACGATGAGAAAAGCCGGAAAATTGAAGTAAGAACCGGTCCAGTGTCCCGATTCCCACACTGGCGTCGACCAGCGGTCGGAGAGATGCAGGCCAAACGCCTCCAACTGTGACTTGGTATAGGCGCCGAATCCGATCGCCACTACAACGTTGCTGACGACGTATTCCAGGATCAGATCCCAGCCAATAATCCAGGCGAAAATTTCGCCGAGCGTCGCATACGAATAGGTGTAAGCGCTGCCCGCGATGGGGATCATCGAGGCCAGTTCGGCGTAGCACAGTCCGGCAAAGCTGCAGGCAAAAGCCACCAATAAAAATGAAATCGCAATCGAGGGTCCGGCTGCGGGGCGGCCATGCATCAGAACTCCGGCGGTTCCACCTCCACGCAGGAAGTTCACGATGATGTCGAGAACCTGCGCGTGCAGGATGGAGGGCGCCTGGAAGAACTCGCCTGCGGCGGCGGTTCCAGTCAGCACGAAAATGCCCGAGCCGATGATGGCGCCGATGCCAAGCGCGGTGAGCGACCATGGGCCGAGGGTTTTCTTCAGGCGATGACCGGGGTCCTCCGCTTCAGCAATCAGCTTGTCAATGGACTTGCAACAGAAGAGTTGATTGTCGGGCCGGGGCGCGACCTCGGATCGCATAGTTGGTGTTTGTCCCAAGGGATGGCTCCAAATTAAGCGGCGCGGGCAAAGTGCCCGCGCCACACATGCTTAACGTTTTGCTTGACCGCGTACCAGCTTCTTGACTTTGCGCTTCTGCGAACCGCGCGCGTATTCGCGCGGCTTCAACGGCTTCTCGGCCTTGCGCTTCTTGCGCGAGGCGCGCTTGCTTTTCTTGCGTTCTTCCTTGCTCAGCTTTTTGGTATTGGCCATGAATCCGTTATTCCTTTCGATCAGTTTTCGCTATAAGTTCGATCAAATCTGTCTGCGTCGCTCAGAATGGCGGAAAGCGGTCATCCGATCCCCAGCATTGAATATCGTCGCTCCACCACACCGCGCCGTCCTCGTTGGTCTGAATTATGCGGGCTCCTTCGGCGACAGTAAATTCGATATAGGGCCAAGTCTTGCTAGTCGGCGGGCGCGTCAGCATAGCTTCCGTCACGAGAGCGTTCCAATATTTGCAATCACGTGCGTTATGCGGATTGAAGTCGTCGTGCGGATGTACCGGCCTCGCCGTGTAGTAATTGTGAATCTGGAGCCCGACCGGCTCCAGGTTCCCGTCTGAATTCATGACCTGCATCTCGATCACGAGCATATACACATCGATGGGATTGTTGGTGCCCACTTCGGTGTCATGATGGAGCGCAAGCAACATGGGCATGCCATCAAGAATAGAGAAGAACTCATAACTCGGTGCCCCTGCACCCTGCGGCGACGCCTCTGCTGTAGCGGCAGGTCGTCTCGACTCTTGTGATTGTCTAGCTTGCGCGAACAGCGGCGCCAACAACAGCAACGCAACCAAAACCGGCAGTACAGCCTTCAATGTTCCTCGAATCAACGTTTTCTCCAGGCCCCTGGGGTTATAGTTTCCGGCTGCTTAAGGAAACGGTCTACGCCCGTTCCAGCTGCGCATACTTCTCCACCAGCTTCTTCAGGCCGAACCGTGGAAATTGTACCGTAATCTTGGCTTCTTCACCTTCACCCTCGCGCTGGTAGACGGTGCCCTCTCCATATTTCGGATGCCGCACCTTCTGACCGGGTCGAAAGCCGCGCTTGCCGCTTGGCGCTTCTACCGGCACTTTGGGCATGTTGAACTTCTTGCCTCGCGAGGCGAAGAATTCGGCGATGTTGTCGATGGAATTGTAGCTTTTGCCGGAGGAGGCAGGCTGTTTGGTTTTTTCCTGCTGGCGCCAGCTGGCACTCTGGTCTTCGTCTTCGTAAGCGTAGTGGGAGTCCGAAGGAAAACCTGACGAGCGGCCGGGGGCGGCCGTCCCTACGTGGGTTGCGCGCACGCCGGCGCTGCGGCTTCGGCGTGAGCCACCCAGCTCTTCCACCAGTTGTGGCGGGACTTCCTCCAGGAAGCGCGATGGCACGCTCGCCTCAGGCAGATCGGTGCCATAACGGCGGCGGTAAACGGCGCGGCTCAGAATGAGCGTATCCATGGCACGGGTCATGCCGACATAGCACAGGCGACGCTCTTCCTCGACGTCATCCGGCTGGAGGAAGGTGCGCGAGTGCGGGAATAAGCCTTCTTCCAGGCCGCACAGAAACACCAGTGGAAACTCCAGGCCCTTGGCGGCATGCAGGGTCATGAGCGTGATTTGCGCGCGCTCGTCGTAGGCATCCGCATCGCTGACCAGGGCGGCGTGATCGAGAAACTGATCGAGGGTCTCTCCGCGGTCTTTCGAATCCATGGCGGCGTTCACGAGCTCGCGCAGGTTCTCGATGCGAGAGTAGGCCTCGGGCGTATCTTCTGCTTCAAGAGCTTTGATGTAACCCGTGCGATCGATGAGGAACTTGAGCAGCTCGGCGGTGCTAACGGTGGGGGAGGGGAAATCGGAAGGAACTTCGCCGACTTCTGTAATCGGTAAGTCATTTCCCGCAGGAACCTTTGCAGCCAGCTCACTCGATGCGACAGGGCCGGAAGTTTCAGCGTCATCTGGCCCATCTCCGAAGTCAAACGCCAGCGGATCGAACTCAGTCGCTTCTTCCTCAGCTGCCATTGCGATCGCCGCAGGAGCCGGTTCACTCTCGCCTTCGGCTGTTTGCTCCAGGCGCTCCACATAGGTTCCGGCCAGCATGGCGCGCGTGTCCTCAATCAGATCGCGAAAGCTTTTCAGGGCAGAAAGGGCTCGCTGAGGCAGCAACTGACGCTTGATGGTTTCCCCAATGGCTCCCCACAAGGATAATCCGGTTTCGAGCGCCAGCTTCTCGATGACCTCCAGGGTCGTCTTACCGATTCCGCGCGTCGGCGTATTGATCACGCGGAGCAATGACACAGAGTCTTCGGGATTCTGAACGACTTTCAGATACGAGATCATGTCCTTGATCTCGGCGCGGTCATAAAACGAGAAGCCGCCCACCACGTGGTATTTCAAGTTGTAGCGGCGCATGGCTTCTTCAAAAAGCCGCGACTGGGAGTTGGTGCGATAGAGCACGGCCGCACGCGCCGTGTCGCCCTGGCTCGCGGCTTCCCGGACATAGTTGGCGACGCGATCGGCGACGTAAAGCGCCTCATTCTCGCCATCCGGTGCCTCGTAATACCCGATTTTCGTTCCGCCCTGGCGCGAGGTCCAAAGATTCTTGCCTTTGCGGCGCACGTTATTGGCGACCACGGCCGAGGCGGCTTGCAGAATGTTCTGAGTGGAGCGGTAATTCTGCTCCAGGCGGATGATCCTGGCTTCGGGGAAATCCTCTTCAAACTCGAGAATGTTGCGGATATCGGCGCCGCGCCACGAATAGATTGACTGGTCCTCGTCGCCGACGGCGCAAACATTGTGACGTGCCCCCGCCAGCAGCCGCATCAGCTCATATTGCGGGCGGTTCGTATCCTGGTACTCGTCGACGAGAATGTAATGAAAGCGACGATTGTAGTAATCGCGAACTTTTTCGGACGTCTTCAGGACGCGCACCGCTTCAAGCAGTAGATCGTCGAAATCGAGCGCGTTCGCCTTGCGTAGCTCTTTGCGGTACTCCTCGTAGATATGCGCGACGCGCTCGGCCTTTGGGTCGGCCGATTGCAGGTAAATCTCCTGCGGGTTGAGCATGTGATTCTTCGCCCAGGAGATTCGTCCCTGCACGATGCGTGGTGTCAACTGCTTGTCGTCCAGGCCAAGCCGCCGCATGATGCCTTTGATCACCGACAGTTGGTCGGACTCATCGTAGATCACGAAATTTTTGGTGTGGCCGATGGGCTTTCCGCCGGGAGTGGCCGATGGAATTTGCAGGGCCTCGATATCGCGCCGCAGCAGGCGCACGCAAAATGAATGAAACGTTGAGATGACGGGTTTCGCGATCGAATACCCGCCCACCAGCTTGTCCACCCGTTCAGCCATCTCGGCCGCGGCCTTGTTCGTGAACGTCACGGCGAGGATGGACTCCGGCATCACGCCCTTGTCCTGGATCAGGTGGGCGATGCGGAAGGTAATCACGCGCGTTTTTCCGCTACCCGCGCCCGCGAGAATCAGCACCGGGCCTTCGGTAGTCTCGACAGCTTCACGCTGCTGGGGGTTGAGTTGGTCGAGAAATGACAACGCCGTCCTTAAGGTAAACGCAAAAGCGGAGCTTCGCTCCGCCGGACGGGCGAGGACGCCCGTCCCTACGCGGTTTGTACTGCTCTTAAATTCTTGCACTCCGCGCACGGGCACACATCGCGCAGGAACTGCCAGGAGTAAATGCCCAGCTCGTGGCCATCATTCCAGTGGAAGCGGATCGCATACTTGCCCACCGGTTCGACGGTGTTCGGCTTCGCGGTCGGCTTGAACATCGGGAGCGCTCCTGGCGCCAGCTTCGGAGCGTCACCTGGTTTGCGGTGCGTTTTACCGCGTTCCTCATCGCACAGAGCGCAGGGGCAGGCGTCCCGCAAGAAAACGAAACTGTAGCTGGAGCGGTGCCCGTCCTTCCATTCGATGTCCATACCGGTGCCGGTGGTCACGTTCACCTTCACCGACTTGGGATCGGCCTGCATAGTTTCAGTATCGCATAGCATCGTCACGCGTAGGCCCAGACGCCTCGTCTGGGCGGGCGAGCAAAGCTCGCCTGTCTCCGCTCACAACGCCGAGCTTCGCTCGGCCGGACAGGTGAGGGCACCTGTCCCTACGTGGGTGGTGGTACTACCTTTTTCCCTGACACAAACGGATTGCCGGGAATCAGGTAGCGCAGCGGCAGATCGGCGGCTTTGGTGATCCCGATCCGGGGACACTCCAAAATGCGAGGTGAGGCGAAACCGTCATCGGCGATCCACAGGTCCGACTTTGGGGAGGTCAGATCTTTGTTATTGTCGCGCTGGCGAGTGATGCCGAATGCCTCGGCGAGGCGGCCAGGCCCGCTGGTCAGAAGTCGGAGGTCACGGTCGGTTGTTATCGTGACATGACGTTCCCGGGCCATTTCCTTTATTCCTTCGATCGGCTCCAGAGCGCGAAACAGTACTCCACCCCCAATTCCATCCGGCAAACAAGAGACATTGAAGCACCAGTGATTGCCATAAATAAAGTAGACGTAGGCATGACCAGGCGGCCCAAACAGGGCGTCATTGCGCGGGGTGCGACCGGCAGCGGCATGCGCGGCGGGATCACCTTCGCCGAGATAGGCTTCGACCTCGACAATTCTTCCCTTCAGCACTTTCCTTCCCTCCCGCCGGACCAGCACTTTACCCAGGAGCTCGCGCGAAACCGCGCGCGGATCGCGGTCGTAAAACTTACGCGGCAGAATTCGCAAGTGATTACGCGGCATTGACATACCCGGTTCGTCTACGTCCTTCGTAACCTTGGCGCAGAACTCGCCTTGGGTTCGAATATCCAGAATAGCGGTTTCCTAATGTCTGGCCTATTCGCTTCTACTCACCAAGGAGGAGTAATGCTGTCGAGATTAATGAAGGCAAGTTCGCTCGTGCTGCTGCTGTCGGTGGTCGCCGCGGCCGAGACTACAATTCCCAAAGGGACTCACATCACCGTGCGGCTGGAGTCGGCGATCAGCTCCGGCACTGCGCACAGCGGACAGAATTTCAATGCCAACCTGGTTCGCGACCTGGTGGTAAAGGGCAAGACGGTTGCCAAGGCCGGTTCTCAGGTTAAGGGCAAAGTCGTTTATGCGAAGTCCAGCGGGCGACTGCACGATCCCGGCCAGCTCACACTGCGTTTGACTTCGATCAATGGCATCCCGCTGATGACGACCTCGTTCCATGCCAAGGGCAAAAGCCATACCAAGTCGAATGTGACCAAGGTTGGCGGCGGCGCGGCTGGCGGTGCACTGATCGGCGGACTGCTCGGCGGCGGTAAGGGCGCTCTGATTGGCGCCGGAGCCGGAGCGGCTGCAGGTACGGGAGTTGCCGCGGCTACGGGCAAGGAAGAAGTCGTGCTCCACGCCGAGAGCGCGATCACCTTCACTACGACCGCAGACAGCCACAAGTAACTGCTGATCCAGTCTTTCGCGTACCAGACGCCCACGTAGGGACGGCCGCTCTGGCTGTCCAGCCGAGCGCAGCTCGGCCACCGGACGAGGGCGTCTGGGTCTACGCGAACCTCAGTTCTTCTTGCCGTTCTTCAACTCCGCCAGCACCTCTTCCGCGTGGCCTTCCGGCTTCACGTTATTGAATACGTGGCCAATCGTGCCGTCCGGGCGGACGATAAAAGTGGTGCGGGCGATTCCCTTCACCTTCTTGCCATACATGTTCTTTTCTTTGATCACATCGAATTCCTCACACACCTTCTTATCGGTATCGCAGAGAAGGGTGTAAGGGAGATCGTATTTGGTCTGGAACTTTTTCTGCGTTTTCGGATCATCGGCCGAGATGCCCAGAATGACGGCCCCGGCATTCTGCAGTTTCTTATACGATTCGCGGAACCCGCGAGCTTCAATGGTTCAACCGGGTGTATCCGCCTTAGGAAAGAAAAAGAGCACGACCGGCTTGCCGCGAAATTGTTGCAGCGAGACCGGGTTTCCGTTCTCATCAGGCAAAGTAAACTCAGGAGCTTTATCATTAACCTGCATGGGTAATTCTCCGTTTCGCACAAGTTTATACCGCAGGGGATGGCGAGGCGTCATCCTGGCGGTCCTGTTTCTGCTTTCGGTGGGATTTTCGTTCGCGCAATTGACGCGCAAGACCAGCGTGAGCAAAGGACCGCGAGCGCTGGGCTTGTTGACTCTGCCGGCAAAAGGCAGCCCGCGGTTGATCCCCATCGCCATCATGGTGGATGGACGCTTTTATGACGCCAGCGCATACAAAGCGGATCCCGTCCCGATGCCGCTGGAGCAGGGTACCGTTTACGAGGCGGAGCGCACGGGCAATTCGCTGGGCCTGTTCACAGTAAATCAAGTCTTGCAGCAGAAGAATAATTGGATTGCGGAAGGCAGCTACCATGCAAATGGCGAGAAGCTCGCCTCGTCCTCGCACAAGGCGGAATTAAAACCCCGGGAAGAGAAAGACGAAGGTCCGCCCGTGTTGCGGCGTCCAGGAACGCAGCCAGCAAAATCGGCGACTCCCGCTCCCGAGGCGAAGCCTGCCACCCCGCCGCCCAGCACGGAAAATTCCTCGGCAAAGGCCACACCACCTCCGCCGCCCGAGCCGCCCCCGGACGATGCCAACATTCCCAAGCTGAGGCGTGGCGCGCCACAACCTAAGACCGACACCGAGCCTCCGCCGACCACGGTGGTCAAGAAAAGCGATGCCGGGAAAAATAGCGCTACTAACAGCACACGTCCCGCCGCCCCCGCGCCCGATGTCCAAATGGTTCCTGCCGTTTCCGACGCCGACGGTCCGGAACCGCGTCCTTACACCTATGACATGAAACCGGAAGAGGAACAGGCTTTCCGCAACAAGATGCTGGCCACGGCTGCCGATGAACTGCGTAAACAAGCCAGAGAGTTCCAGCCGGAAAAACCAGTGCCCGCTGCCCGGGGCAAAGTCAGTGCAAAACCCCGTAAGACAACTCAGCCCACTTTCGACGACGTTCAGCTTCACGTCTTCGACTTGTCCAGCAGCAACGAACCTGTCCTGGTGTTGACGGCAACCGCCCATCCTCCTCAGTACCGCGCTGGCGAGAGCAAAGTTGCGGATTACTACGTCACTCTGGTTGCCCGTTCTGACATCAATAGCGAGTTGAGAAAATTGTTCTCCGTGGTGACCGATCCGCAACACCTCGACGTGAGCCCACGTTTCCAGCTGATCGACGCCGTGGATGCCGACGGTGACGGTCGAGGCGAACTGCTCTTCCGGGAAATATCCGATTCCGGCAGCGCCTACTCCATCTACCGGGTGACACCCGATCGGCTGTGGGCTTTGTATGAGGGTACTCCGCAATAAATTGCTCACATCGGCCCTCGGATTCCGTCTACACAACATTCGGTGAGGAGGCTGGTGTTATGAACCTGCGGGATCTTCGTCGTGTATCGATTTTGGCCGTAATCATAACCCTTACGGCCGGCGCGTTAGCCCAGGACGAAGGACGAGAGTTCCACTGGACCGGAAAACTGGCTCCGGACCAGCTACTCGCCATCAAGAACATTAATGGTGACATTGACGCTACCGCGGCCAACACCGACCAGGTTGAGGTTACGGCTGAGAAATCGGGGCCCAATGCCGACCGGATCAGAATCGTGGTCGTACCCGGCGGTCAGGGTGTCACGATCTGTGCGATTTACCCTGGCGGTTCAACTAATTGTGGCTCGGACGAGTCCAACTATTCCGGCAGTGGGCATGGCAACAACGGCAAAGTACATTTCACCATCCGTCTTCCCAAAAACGTGCGCTTCGCCGCGGACAACGTGAACGGAAATGTGAACGCCGAGGATCTAGGCCGCGAGGTTCGCGCCAACAGCGTCAATGGCAACGTCAATGTCTCCACCACAAGCTGGGTACAGGCAGAAACCGTGAATGGACGGATCAAAGCCTCCATGGGCGATGCCGGCTGGAATGGCACCTTAAAGATCGAGAGCGTGAATGGTTCGATTGAACTCGACATGCCTGGCGATCTGAGTGCGGACGTGAAATTCAGCTCTGTGAATGGGCATATCGATTCCGATTTTCCCCTCACGATCAGCAACGGGTGGCCGGTCGGGCATAGCGCCAGTGGGGTCATTGGAAAGGGCGGCCGCGAGCTAGCCATCAAGACCGTAAACGGCAACGTCGAATTGCGAAAAGGCTCGGCGGGAATTTAGCCCTTTCAAGTTATTGATTGCAAAGGACCCTCCCAAGCCGAAAATCTGCGCGGGTGCCCGGATCGAAATTCGCGCAAGCTTGCACCTGCTGGACCGTTCCCAGAATCTAACTGATAAGAACGCGGCTAGCTCTCTGGGATCGAGGCGATCGTATGAGTACCCGTTTGCGGTATGATTTCCGTATGCGACGCTGGATGCCGGTTTTGCTGATAGTGCTCGCAATGGCAGCAGGCACTGCGGCACACGCGCAGATTAATGGGATTCGCGCATCGGTGACATCGTTGGGCGGATCGCCTGTCTTCCCGCCCGGCCCGCGCGCCAGCGTTACTTCCCTCGGCCCGCTTGGGTTCACTCCGAATTTTGGTTCGCCGAATTGTTGCTTCTCCTTTAAGCATCATCATCGAGATGGATTCTTCAAAGACGGCTCCGGTCGATTCGGTTTCGGCGTACTGCCGCTCTACTCCATGCCCTACTTCTACGGCTATGGCGATATTGTTGGCCCGGTCGATGACAGCATGGAGCCGGTGTACGGAGCCGCTGCGAACCATTCGGCGCCGGGGCGAGCCGGCGCTGCACCGCAGGAACAGTCTGATGATCGCCTAAGCAGGCTGGAACAGCAGATCGATGATCTGGAACAGAGCTCGCAGGCTTCACCCAGGAAAACGGCGACCGAACCCCAGTCGCCGCTCCCCGACCAGCCGGATACGGTTCTGGTCTTTCGCGACGGACATTCGACTACGGTGAAGAATTATGCGATCGTGGGCGACATGCTTTACGATTTTTCCGAAGGTTCGCGGCACAAGATCGCGTTAGCAGATCTCGACCTGCACGCTACCGAACAACAAAATGACGCCCGCGGGCTGGATTTCCGCCTGCCTACCCGGCCGTTAGGCAACTGAGCCCATGCGCGCGCTGCTGTTCGCGATTGCTGCAGTGGCGGTATTGACGCTGACTGGAACCAGCCTCGCGCAATCCCGCGGTGCCGGCCGTGCTCCCGGCGCTTCGCCGACTTTCACACCTGGATTCGCTGTTCTACCCGCGCCCAGCATCAGTCCCGGGGTCCACCCTCCTGCCTTTCGAAACGGAACTGTTTTTTTCTATTCCGATCTGGGATACGCACCGATAGCACCTCAGCCTGTTTCTGTTGTAGTCGTGCAGCCACCCCCCGCACCGCCGCAAGCCGAAGAACAACCTCCTGCAGCCAGGCCTCTGCTGCTTGAGTTGCAAGGAGACCAGTGGGTGCAGGTGGATCACTTTCGGAATACAAGCCCTGCGACCGATGCCGGGAGATCACGCAAGCCGGCATTGAAGCCACTGCCCACAATCCTCGTTTTCCGCGATCGCCGGGAGGAAGTCACGAGTGCCTACGCCATTGTCGGTGACGCCTTGTACGCACAAACCGATTATTGGATCACCGGCGCCTGGACGAAGAAAATCGCCCTTGCCGACCTGGATCTCCCGGCTACCATCGAAACTAATCAGCAGCGCGGAGTCGCTTTCAAATTGCCGGGCGGTCCCAACGAGGTTGTGCTGCAGCCCTGAAGAAGCGGCGCGCACGTAGGGGCAGGCGCCCTCGCGTGCCCAGCGGAGCGAAGCTCCGCAAAAAAGTCGAATAAGAGGCTCGCCCACGCAGACGAGGGCGTCTGGGCCTACGTGCTTTTAAGTTTCCGAAAACATAACAGCAGCTCTGGAACGCGCATCTACAGCGGCTCTACTTGAAAATTAAGGAATCCACCCGATGTCTCTCGCAACGTGGGATAGCGGACATTAGAGGTGTCGGCGAACCAATCATCCGAACCGTAACGAGGTAATCGACGAGGAACTCATATGGCAGAAAAAGATCTGGAAGGCATGCGTGTGGCCATTTTGGCCACGAATGGGGTCGAGCAGGCCGAATTGGTTGAGCCGCGCAAGGCCCTCGATGATGCTGGCGCTCGCACCATTCTAATCGCGCCTAAGATCGGAAAAATTAAGGCAATGAAACATGATCAGGCCGGGGACCAGTTCGATGTCGACATGACCCTGGATCACGCCAATCCGGAAGAGTTTGACGCCGTTCTGTTGCCCGGCGGCGCGCTCAACGCTGACGCCCTGCGCATGGAGAACGCCGCCCAGGAGTTCGTTCGCTACATGGACGACAGCGGCAAGCCCATCGCCGTAATTTGCCACGCGCCCTGGCTCTTAGTCTCGGCCGGCCTGGTCGACGGCCGCACTCTGACCAGCTATTACACCATTCAAGATGACATTCGAAATGCCGAAGGGCAGTGGATGGATAAGGAAGTGGTCCGCGACCAGAATTGGGTCAGCAGCCGCCAGCCTTCCGATATCCCCGTGTTCAATCAGGAGATGATCAAATTATTCCGCGAGCACCCGCCGAGGGTTGCCGGAGAGAAAGCCGCTTAGTTTTCGACATTCACCACACCTAGTCACCCCGGGTTCTCAACCCCGGGGATTTTTTTGGCGTGAATCACTCCGCAGGCGGACACCGATCATTGACTCCTCCGCAAACATCAGGCAATGTAAAATCCACTCAAATACAACCATAGGCAACATGGGTGACAGGAACACGACCGCGACAGGGGGAGCAAGTTTGGACACATCCAGCAAGTATTTTCCAATCCGGCGAAGCACGAGGCTGCCGTTGGAAATTCCCCTGCGCGTCACCAGCCTGGATCCGAAAATCAAGTTTTCCGAAAACTGCAATACGGTCACCGTCAGCGCGCATGGATGCGGAATAGTTTCGCCCAAGAAGTTGGCAACAGGAACGCGGATCAGTCTGGAAATAGTGGCCGATAACCAGACCACAACGGCGCGCGTGCTCGAAGTTGTGCCCCTCGACGACAACGGCAGCTCCTGGCTGCTCGGTCTCGAGATGGAAAAGCCGGGTAATTTCTGGGGCATCAAGTACGCACCCGCCGATTGGGCGGAAGAAGAAGCCGGCCCGCATGCCACCCCGGCAGCAGCCCCGGCAGCGGCCACCCCGGCAACCACAAAAACTGCGGCGAAGGCTTCCACCGGCCCGGCCCCGGCTCCCGCGCCTACACCCGTCAAACCGGCTCCTACCAAAGAGATTCCGGCTACGGTTATGCGCCGCCTGCTCTCCGAATGCCGTCTGGCCGCCATTAGCACCGGCGCGTGTTATGTGCAGACGGTCACTACGTTTCCTGTCCATGCACCGGTCAGGATCACGATCAGAACTGGCGGCTCGGAACACGTTTTTCTCGGCACTGTACGAGTCGAGCACGTAGGCTCGGGGATGGGAATCGAGTTCAGCGGCCGCAACGATGCCCATACCGCGGCTATGGGAGCGCTGATCGAGGCGCTTAGCGTCACTGACGCCAAGCTTCCTGAAGTGCGTGTGGGACTGGGCGTACCGGATAAGAGCGTGGGTAAATCGATAGCTATGCCTGCACCTTCGACGGCAGGCGGAGACAGTCTGCTGGGACTCGTTCTCGCCGGCGGAGCGATGAAACGCAGCCAATTCCTGCAGGAACTCGAAACCCAGCGCCGCCAGAAGTGAGCTTGCCTTACTTTCTACCGAATCAGGCCGGATACCAGCCACCATTGACGTTGATCGTCTGCCCTGCGATGTAGCCGTTCGTTGCCAGCAAGACTGCTACCGACGCCACTTCATCGACGGTTCCGAAACGTCCCACCGGGATGTAGGCGGGACTCGCTTTCGCATTCGAAGTGACCATCTCAGTCTCGATCAAAGCAGGAGCAATTGCATTTACCGTGATGCCTTCTTTGGCCAGCAGATTGGCGAGAGAATGAGTTAGTCCCAGCATGCCGGCTTTCGAAGCGGCATAGTGCGGACCGACCACGCCACCGGTCTGCGCCGCAACCGATGACATGTTGATGATGCGTCCCCAATGCTGCTCGCGCATCTGCGGGAGCACTGCCTGGGTAACCAGGAATGCTGATTTCAGGTTGGTATTAAGGATGTCATTCCAATCTTTCTCCGTAATCTCCTCAATACGCTGCTGCCGGGCGATGCCCGCATTGTTGACCAATACGCTGACGCTTCCGAGTTCCTGCTGAATCCTGCCAATCATCCCATGAACCGCCGCGGATTCACTCACATCAGCCTGGATAGCGATTGCGGACTTTCCGAGATCGCGAATTTTCGCGCAGACCGCCTCGGCCTCCCGCTGCCGCTGCCGGAAGTTCACCACGACTGCAGCACCTGCTTTTGCCAGGGCCACCGCAATACCCGCGCCGATGCCGCGGCTCGCCCCGGTCACCAACGCCACTTTGCCCTTCAAATCTTCCATTGGCTGACTATAATGCAAACGCATTTCATTTCAGCCTCGAGGGTATCCATTGAGCCGCGTCCGGTTTTCTCTTGTTTTATTGCTATTGATCAGCGCTCCTGTCTTCTCCAGGCCAGCAGCCGCTGCTGACAAAATCGATCAATTCGTGCAAGCCGAGATGCGGCAGCAACACATTCCCGGGCTGGCGCTGCTCGTGGCCAGGGATGGCAAAACGGTTCGCGCTCAAGGTTACGGCCTCGCCAACGTCGAGCTGCAGGTTCCGGTAAAACCAGAAACCTTATTTCAGTCCGGCTCGGTGGGTAAGCAATTCACCGCCACGGCTGTGATGATGTTGGTGGAAGAGGGCAAAGTTCGTCTCGACGATCCCATCTCCTCGTACCTGAAAGACGGTCCCTCCGCCTGGAACCAGGTCACGGTGCGCGAACTGCTTAGCCATACCGGCGGCTTCACCGACTATCCCAAGGATTTCGATTTGCGCAAGGACTACACCGAGCCGGAGCTTCTGAAAATCGTCGCCGGCATCCCGCTCGCGTTCGAACCCGGGACGAGTTGGTCTTACAGCAATCTCGGATACCTGACTCTGGGCATTCTGATTCATCAGGTCACCGGAAAATTCTACGGAGACTTTCTGCAGGAACGCATCTTTCAACCACTAGGCATGAAGACCACGCGCATCATGAGCGAAGCCGACATCATTCCGAATCGCTCCTCGGGATATCAACTCGTCAAGGGTGAGTTGAAGAACCAGGATTGGGTTTCCCCTACCCTGAATACCACCGCCGATGGAAGCCTGTATTTTTCAATTCTCGATTTGGCGAAGTGGGATGCGGCGCTATACACGGAGAAGCTTCTGAAGCGCTCCAGTCTCGAGCAGATGTGGACGCCGGTGAAACTTAAGAACGGGCAGCCGAACTCCGGCCACTACGGTTTTGGCTGGTTCATCGAGAGTATCGGCGGTAAGCGCGTAGTCCGGCATGAAGGCGAGTGGCAAGGCTTCACTACCTTCATTACCCGCCACGTAGATGACAAGACGACTGTCGTTGTTCTTACTAATTTGGCCAGCGACAAACCTGAGCGCATCGCCGAGCATGTGGCCGACATGTATATTTCCGGTGTCGAGCACTAGAACCTATCTCATAAATCGGTGTTGAAAGGGCGCGGCATTCACAGGTTGCGGAAAAACTCATACATACATCAAGAGGCGACCCTCAGGCGCTAAAGCGCGGACGTGTATTCAACGGCTTAGCGGCACGAGGAAACTCGTGCCCTTTCCGATTTTACTTGCCTGGTTCTTTTTTCCGCAGCCTCTTCAGCCGCGCCGTCCGGAGATGCATAAAGATCGGGCTTTAGCCCCTGAAGGCAGGAGTTTACTCGTTTGCTGCATTATGAGATAGCTTCTAGGATGTTTCACGCCTTCACGCGTCTATCTATTTTGCGCCTACACACCAGCAATAAGCGCATAGAAGCTTAAGGAGCCTCAATGAAACTCTTAGCCAGCCTCCTTCCGTTGTTGTTGCTCCCGGTCTTCGCTCAGGAATCCTACGACCAACTGCTACACCACTGGGAGTACGACAAGAATGCTCCATTAAACGTCAAGCAAGGCGGGGTGAAGGAACGCGAGGGCGCGAAGGTCTACGACATTACGTACTCTGCCCCCGTTGGCGACCGCGGCACGCTGGCCGGCCCGAACGGTGGTCTGGTTACAGCCTATCTCGTCGTCCCTTCCGGAAAAGGTCCTTTCCCCGCGGTTATCTATGGACACTGGTGCATGCCCGGCTCCGAGAAGATGAACCGCACGGAATTCCTGGATGAAGCTGTAGTGCTGGCGCACGCCGGCGTGATGTCGCTGCTTCCCGATCACGTCATGACACATCCGGGATTTGTGGAAGACAAATCGCCGCTCAATGAGCAGCAGATTGCGGTAGAGGTGCAACAAGATGTGAACTTACGCCGCGGAGCCGACCTGCTCCTGCAGAGGCAGGATGTTGATCCCAAGCGGCTCGCTTATGTCGGTCACAGCTGCGATGCCACCGCCGGCGGATACCTGAGCGGTATCGATAAACGTTTCAAAGCATTCGTGCTCATGGCGGGCACCCTCTCAGACGAGGCCGACAAGAAAACGAAAATATATCAGGATTACCGGCAAAAGATCGGGCCCGAGAAATTCGACGCTTTTGCGGCCAAGTATTCCTGGACCGACGCCGGCAAATACGTCTCCCGCGCAACGCCGGCCACCGTGTTTCTGCAGCATGCTACGGACGAACCCTTCGTCACTCCTGAACTTGCGAAACAATATTTTGAGGTAGTCAGCGAGCCTAAGAAATTTAAGCTCTACAAGGCGCCGCACGCTCTCAATGCCGAAGCCACTCGCGACCGAATCGCTTTCCTCGCCGAGCAACTTTCTTTCAGACCGCCGGATGAGAAGGCTGTCGCAAGCATTCCAGCCCTGGTGCAGCCGCCGTGGCCTAAGGAATGATGAGTTCCTCTGGCGTGGCGGCAGAGAAGTAATCACCGCTGGGATAAATGGCAAAACGAAGGACGGGCGCCGGGCGTGTCCCCGTTAATGCTTCGATCCAATCCGACCTTATGCTTTGTGGGCGGCGCGGAATTTTGCGACCGCCACATCCAGGTAGGGACGCACTCTTTTTAGAGCCGCTTCCACGCTGATCCCATACTTGGCGCGCAGTGACTCCGGCTTCCCATGCTCGATGAACTGGTCGGGCCACCCGATACGCACGACCGGGGTACTGAGAGACAAGTTGTTCAGTTCCTCCAAGACCGCGCTGCCGAAGCCGCCTTTCAGGACGTGATCCTCGAGGGTGAGGATCACTTTCACGTGGCGAGCGTAAAACTCGAGCATTTCGGTATCGACGGGCTTGGTAAAGCGCGCATTCACCACCGCCGTGGACACGCCCTCGTTCTCCAGCTTCCGGGCGATTTCCTGTCCCATGGGCACGAGCGCGCCCAACGCGAAGATTGCGGCCTGAGCATTCTCGCTGTGCGATAGCAGTTCCGATTTCCCAATGGGCAGTGCCTTGGGCTTATCCTTCACCGGCATCCCGGGTCCAACCCCGCGCGGGTATCGGATCGCGATCGGCCCGTCATACTTCATGGCCGTGAACAACATATCGGCGAACTCATCCTCATCCTTGGGAACCATATGTACGAGGTTGGGAATTCCGCGCAGGTAGCTGATGTCAAACAAGCCGTGATGCGTAGGTCCGTCATCACCGGAGAGGCTGCCCCGATCCATGCAGAACACCACCGGTAAGTTCTGCAGGCACACATCGTGCACGACGGGATCGAAGGCGCGTTGCAGAAAAGTTGAGTAGATGGCGCAAAAGGGTTTGAAGCCTTTCGTAGCCAATCCCGCAGCGAACACAACCGCATGCTCTTCCGCGATGCCCACATCGAAATATTTGTCGGGATGCCGGGGCTGGAAGCGGTCCAGTCCGGTGCCATTGGGCATGGCGGCGGTAATGGCAACTACCTTGTCATTCATGTCCGCCAGCTTCACCAGAGTGTCCGCAAAAACTTCCGAATAGGTGCGCTGGCCGAGGGGCTTGGTCTCACCAGTTTCAGGATCATAGGGCCCCAGGCCATGGAATTTTTTCTGCTTCTCCAGCGCAGGCGCGAAGCCTTTGCCTTTCTGTGTGAGCACGTGCAGCAGCACAGGACGGTCCTGTTTCTTGAGAAATTCGAAGGTCTCGATCAACGTGGAAATGTCATGGCCATCAATCGGTCCGTAGTAGCGCAACCCCAGTTCTTCAAAGATTACACTCGGCCACAACATCGCCTTCATGCCTTCTTCGGCTTTCTGCGCCATGCGTAACGCGACTTTGCCGCCCAGCTTTTCGACGAACCTGGCAGCGCGGTCGTGCAGGAAATCGTATTTGGGATGGGTCACGATCGTATTCAGATAGCTGGCAATTGCCCCGACATTCTTGTCGATGGACCACTCGTTGTCGTTTAGCACCACGATCATGCGGCGGGTGTGATGCGCGATATTGTTCAGGGCTTCATAGGTGATGCCGCAGGTAAAAGCAGCATCCCCGGCAACGGCGACCACATGTTCTTTTCCGCCCATCTTGTCGCGCGCGACGGCCATTCCCAAGGCCGCGGATAGCGCCGTGCCCGCATGCCCAGCGCCGTAGCAGTCATGCTCACATTCGCTGCGCAGCATGAAACCATTCAGGCCGCCGGGAGTACGGATCGTATGAAATTGTTCGCGCCGCCCGGTCAGCAGTTTATGCACGTAAGCCTGGTGGCTGACGTCGAAAAGAAAGTGATCTTTTGGCGTATTAAAGACGTGATGCAGCGCGAGGGTGAGCTCGACCACTCCCAGGTTCGGGCCAAGGTGTCCGCCTGTCTTCGCAAGAACAGTAATTAGTTCGTCGCGGATTTCGGCAGCCAGTTGCTCCATTTGAGCAACCGAAAGCCGTTTTACGTCGCGCGGCGAATTGATGCCATCGAGGATGCGGGGCATAGTTTGCACTTTCATTAATTATATGCAGCAGAGACACCGATAGTTGCACAGGATGCGGCATGGCAAATCGCGCACATCTGGCGACTTTCTGCAAGCAGTTGCAGGGATGAGAGTTACTGGATGTGTTCGGCGGAGGGCAGAACGTCCCAAAATGGGAGAACTCTCTAACTACAGATTTTTGCGCAGAAAAACCCACTTACGATGGCATCGTCCTTGGCGCCGGTTTGCCGGTGGGGCGATAGTTCTTTGGCAGGACCACCACCATGCGGCGTCCGCCTATGCCTTCACTCTCGGTGTAGAGGTCTTCGTAGTCACGTAATGCCAGGTGGACGATGCGGCGTTCGCGGGAAGACATAGGTGCGAACCGATATGGGGTTCCGGTCTTGCGCACGCGTTCGGCGGCGACATTCGCGGCAATGCGAAGTTCTTCCAGCCGCATGGCGCGGTGATTCATGCAATCGAAGCATACCTTCTCGTGCTCGTTGCCGGGCAGGCGCAGCATCTCGATGGCCAGCAGTTCGATCGAGCGCAGCAGTTCGGCGCCGCGTTCCAGAAGCAGGCCGCTGTCGGGGCCAGAAAATTCCACCAGGATTTCCGGTTTCTCCCAGTCGCGATCCTGGGCGAGTGGCGGATCAACCGAGATCCGATATTTCAGCCGAAGCCCGGAGTTGGCAACGATCCCGCGCAGGAGCTCGTTGATCTGTTTGGCAGCGGCGATTTTGTCGGGAATAGCCACCAGCTTCTAGCTCCTAGCTTCTAGCAACCTGTGCTGCGACTTTAAGAAGGACTTACTTTTTATAGCTCTTGGTTGCTAGCGGCTAGAAGCTAGCAGCCAGAAGCTACCTCATTTCTTCGCCTTCCTTGCCCGCTTCTCCATCATCTCCCGCATCTCGCGACCGAGCGAGCTGCGGTTCATCAGGACTTGCTGCGCGATGCCAAGCAACTGGCTGACTGACCAATACAGGTTCAGGCCCGCGGCCAGGTTCCAGCTGATTATGCCTAGCATGACCGGCATCATGAAATTCATCATCTTCTGCTGTGCCGGATCCATTCCTGCCTGGGGCGTCATGCGCTGCGTCAGGAACATAGTGATAATAATGCCAATCGGCAACAGATGCCACGGATCTGGCGCCGACAAGTCGCGAATCCATAGCCAGTGCGCATGGCGCAGATCGATGGCCACGCCCAACATACGGTAATACGCCACCAGAAACGGCATTTGAATCAGCATGGGCAGGCAGCCGCCGATGGGATTGACGCCTTCCTGCTTGTACAGCGCCGAGATCTCCTGTTGCATCTCCTGCTTGCGCGGATCGCGCATGCTGTACTTCTTGTACTTTTCCTGAATGGACTTGATCTGCGGCGCCACCTTCTGCATCTTCAGCATCGATTTCATCGAGGAGATGCGCAGCGGCAGCAAGGCCATCGTGATGATTACGGTCTGCAGGATGATGGCCCAGCCCCAGTTACGGACATAGACTTCCATCCACCTCAGCCATACGAATAGCGGCCGGGCAAGGATACCGAACCAACCGAAGTCCACGAGCGCACGCAGATCGGGATGATCATTCTGGATGGTCGGGACCTGTACCGACTCCAGCACCGGCAGCTCTTTCGGGCCCACATACATGCGTTCGGCGGTCGGGCCTTGGAGGTTGCCTACCCCAACGCCCAGCACCTCAGCCTTAAATGTGTCTTGCGGGTTCTGCTGCTTGTCTTTGGGAATCTCGATCGGATTGCGCAGCGTTACCAGCGCCCCCGCCTGCGGATCATTAGGGACGAACGCAACTGCAAAGTACTGGTCGGCTATACCGGACCAATCGAAAGGACCGCGAATAGTTGCGCCGTTTGACACCTTCTTCAGCGGGAGGCGCTCGACCTTTTCGTTGTACTGGTATTCAACCAGGCTGGCCGCGTAACTGGCGGGGCTGGTCTCGTCGCCCAAGCCCGAAGGCCACATGGGAAACGCGGTCACGTCGGCGCCCTTGTTGCGGACCGATGTCTCGACATTCACCACGTAACTGTGATCGAAGCGGAACTTCTTAACGATGGAGAGATCCTGGTCGGCAAACTCGAATGTGATTTCCTGCGGCGCTCTCTGCAATCCGGTTACGGAAGGCTGATAAAGGACCGAGTTCACCTTCGCGCGCAGGGGCTCATCGTAAGTGAACAAAGAGAGGGGCTGCCCGTATTTTGCCGCGGCGGCGACGTTCACCAACTCGAGCGGGCCGCCCTGATCATCGGTGAACTTTTTCAGAATCCAGGATTTGACCTGGGCGCCGCGATTGGTGAACGTTATCTTGTAAAGATCATTCTCGATTATCGTCTCGGTTTCCGATGCCGCCTGCTTCGCCGTGGCGGGCGCGGCTGAATTCGCCAACTGCGGCGTAGACGTCGGAGCAACTACTGGTGGATTCGCGACCGTAGTTTGCGGCTTCTTCTCTTCCTGCGGTGGTTGTGAGCCGTATTTCTTCAGGATCGGCTGGAAAAGAATGATGGCCAGGAAAGTCAGGGCGAAGACGAGCAAGAGCCGGCGCTCCATGCCGGGTTCTTGCTGAGGATTGTGATATTCGGCCAAAGTATAGGTTCAGCTTTCTAAAGGGGTCACGCGACGCAAAATCACTGGGGCTTCGGAGCCCGTCTGTTCCGATTCCTCTACGCAGCCCCGATCTGCCGCTTTTTCCACGACCTCTTGGTTACAGGGTCCCGATGGGCCGCCGTTCCGGGGGCTCCTCTTTCACTATCTCGAGATAGCAATGGCACCGGATCAAATCCCCCCTTCACGAAAGGGTGGCAGCGCAGCACGCGCCAGGCCGCCATGCAACCGCCGCGCATTACGCCATAGCGGTCCACGGCTTCCATCGCGTACTCCGAGCAAGTGGGCACGTAGCGGCACGCCGGCGGCAACACGGGAGACAGCGCCCACTTGTAGGCGCGCAATAAGCCCAGAACTGCCGACCGGATCGCGCGCTTCATGCCGTCCCCTTTTGCCCTCGCTGAATGACTTCGAAGGCGCGGGCAACTTCTTTCACCACATCGTCGAAATCCGCCTTCAATAGCGATCTCTTCGGGTTAATGACGATGTCGACTGGCGTTCTCATCGCTGAGTACGTAAGCCGAACTGCTTCGCGCAGACGCCGCTTCATACGATTGCGATCTACCGCCCCACCCAAAACGCGGCTTACCGTATATCCCACCCGGGCGCCTTCGCCCGCCTGCCGCTGCAAGTAGAAGACGGTCATGTGCGCCGAGAAGTGACGGCGGCCTTGCTGGTACACACGCTCGAAATCCGCATGTCGGAGAAGCCGCATGTTTCGGGCGTACCGCCTCCGCGCGCCAGCTCCGGAGGTGTCAGGTTCGACAGCGCTCACGAACATCCTCATGCACAGCGCAGCGAGCGAACATCCTTGACCTGGGCGGGGAATTCACCAACTACTCGCGGAAACCCGGCTTCACGGAAACCCGTTTGCGGCCCTTGGCGCGACGGCGTGAGATCACGGCCGCTCCGCTCTTGGTCTTCATTCGGGTACGAAATCCGTGCGTCTTCGAGCGGCGACGCCGGTTCGGTTGGAACGTACGCTTGGGCATGAAAAAAACTTGCTCCTCATCAAATTAGCAACGAAAGAAAAGTATAAATGACTGTAGAGCGATGCGGCAAACGGCGAACTAGCTGTCAGCTTTCAGTCGTCCGCCATCAGCTGGGGTCCGGAACGCGCGAGTTAGCGTGCAAATCATATCGCCGACTCTCTCTCTGCTGGTATTTTCATTCGAGCAATGCTGAAATGGCGCGTCCATCAGGCACTTTGGATGGTGAGTAAACAGCTGATGACTGAAAGCTGACAGCTGACCGCTCTTTTGCACCAGCTCCGTTGCAGTTATAACTTCGCTACTTGACAGGAACTCTCATGCGAGTTCTGAATAGGAGTTCATGCAAAATTTTTGTCGAGAAGATTTCCACACTCAGCAAAATTTTGTGCTAGTATGCCGCTCTGTCCTTACTAAATATTTTCTGCCGAAATTCTCGGAAAACGTTTTTCTGATTCGCAATACATAAAGGGGCGTGGCGGCAGGCGCTGCATCGCGATGAATCTTATGTCAGTTCCAACTGCAAGTCTTACTCCTAATCCTTGGGTACGCATTCTCGACGCGCTCGAAAAGAAAATTAACCGGCATTCCTACGATACCTGGCTCAAACCCACTCGCTACAGCCACGCCAACGGAAACACTCTGTTCATCCGAGTACCTACGGCGGAATTTCGGCATGTGGGCGACAAATACGCAGACCTGATTCAGGAAGCCATCGATAATCTGGGCTTGGAATACCAGGATGTGCAGTTTGTCACGCAGGATGACGATCCGGCGGCTACGCCTATCCGGCATGACGGCGGTCTGTCCGCTCCGGCGGCGGTAGTGACCCCGATTTCTGCAGGTGGTCCGGTTTCGCAAGCGCGTTTCGATTGGGATGGGGCGGCGCAGTTAAACCCGCGCTACACCTTCGACGCTTTTGTTATCGGGAATGGCAACCAGTTCGCCCACGCCGCGTGCCAAGCGGTCGCCGAACGTCCTTCCAAGGCTTACAACCCGCTCTTCCTGTATGGCGGCGTCGGTATGGGCAAGACCCACCTGATGCAGGCCATCGGCCACGAGATCAAACGCCGGCAGCCGCAGTCGTCCATCTGCTACGTCTCCAGCGAGAAGTTCACCAACGAGATGATCAACTCGCTGCGCTACGACAAAATGACCAGCTTCCGCGACAAGTTTCGCAACGTGGACGTGCTGCTGGTTGACGACATCCAGTTCCTGGCGCAGAAGGAACGTACTCAGGAAGAGTTCTTCCATACTTTCAACGCGCTGCACGAGTCCATGAAACAGATCGTGATTGCCAGCGACCGTCCTCCGAAAGAATTGGCAGAGATTGAGGACCGCCTGCGCAGCCGCTTCGAGTGGGGACTCATCGCCGATATCCAGCCTCCAGATCTCGAAACCAAAGTCGCTATTCTGCAGAAGAAAGCCGAGCAGGAGAAAGTCACCCTGCCCACCGATGTCGCGCTCTATATTGCCTCGAACATCCGATCCAACGTTCGTGAGTTGGAAGGCGCACTCATCCGTTTGGTTGCACATTCTTCCCTGATCGGGACAACCATCACTTTGCCCTATACGCAGCAAGTCCTGAAGAACTTCATCGACTCGCAGCAGCGCAAGGTCACCATTGAAGCCATTCAGAAAGCGGTAGCCGAGCAGTTCGGCCTCAGGCTGGTCGAGATCAAAGCCAAAAACAATTCGCGCGCGATTGTCTACCCTCGACAGATCGCCATGTACCTGGCCAAGCACCTGACCGAAGCCTCGCTTCCGGAAATTGGGCGCCAGTTCGGTGGTAAGCACCACACCACGGTCCTGCATTCCGTCGAGAAAATCGACGACGCCCGGAAGTCCGACAAGGATTTGAACAGGCTGGTCAATAAATTAACCGAGCAATTGGGCGGATGAAACGCGGCTTCGAATCGGTTTTCCACTTCAGCCCCATGTCTTCCTTCTCCCCCGCTGTGGAGCGCCTGTGGAACCTGTGTAGAAGCCGGGAAGCTACTCCGGGGAGAGCCGGAATTTACCCCCTCCTCCGGCAGGGATGGGACCGGTTTTAGAAAACTTTCCCAGCCGCAAGGCATGGAGCACACGGGAGATGGGTAGGATTTCCACTTTTCCCTGGTGCCTACTGTTACTGCTGGTTTTATAGGTTTTTGTTTTGATATAAGTGAAGTATTCAAAGTAGCGCTGGCGCCAGGGGGATCCTTCTATGCCGGTCGAAGCTGTAGCCGCTCCTGCAGGAACCACGACCATGGAAATCACAGTCAGCAAGTTCGAACTGTTGCGCGAACTCACCGCCACCCAAGGCGTGGTCGAGCGCAAGACCACCATCCCGATCCTGTCGAACTATTTGTTCGAAGCGAGCGGTGACAAATTGTCGTTGACCGCAACCGACCTGGATTTGAGTCTCCGCACGGCCTGCAACGCCAAGGTGAAGAAAGAAGGATCGTGCACGATCCCCGCGCGCAAACTCCACGATTATGTGAAGCTGCTGCCGGACGCCGACATCACCATCAAGCTTCTTGAGAATCACTGGGTCAGCATTCGTTGTGGCCGGTCGAACACGAAGATGGTCGGGATGGCTCGTTCCAATTTCCCGAGTCTGCCGCAATTTCCAACTGCCGGCGTGGTGAAGATTCCGGCTGATGTGTTGCGGGCGATGATTGCCAAGACCACCTTCGCTATTGCCAACGAAGAGTCGCGCTACACCCTGAACGGCGCCCTGATGGTCCTGAAACCGGAATCCATCACTCTGGTTGCCACCGACGGACATCGCCTGGCTCACATCGAGCGCTCGGGGGAGAAGTTCGAGGGCGTCTCCGGCGAGATGAAGACCCTGATTCCCAAGAAGGCCATGGACGAGATCAAGAGCCTGCTGGATGGGAGCGATGTCGAGACTATCGAGTTCGCCAAGGATGAGTCGACCTTGTATTTCCGGATCGGGACTCGGTTGCTCACTTCCCGGCAACTCACCGGACAGTTCCCCAATTACGAGGCAGTTTTGCCGAAGGACAATAACAAATCTATCGTCGTGAACTGCGAAGACCTGACCGGGGCCATCCAGCGCGTGGCCCAGTTTGCCGACGAGCGCTCCCGGGCTGTCCGCATGAAGATGGACAAAGGCGAACTGAAGCTCTCAGCCTCGTCCACCGAGACGGGCGAATCGGAAGACTCGATAGAAACCAGCTACAACGGCGACGCTATCACCATCGGCTTCAATGCCCAATACCTGCTGGATTTCCTGAAAGCGACCGGAACGGGAGAGGTTCGCCTCGAATTCAAAGATGCGCAGTCGGCCGGCCAGCTCCGCCCCGGCGAAGGGGACGATTACAAGTACCGGTACATTGTGATGCCGATGCGGATCTGAGAGGGGCACCGGGTCACATGGCGACGGGCGCCCCGGCCGCCCGAAAGCAGTTGTTACAACCTTCTATAGTGCAAGCAGCCTCGAAGGTAAGTCATGAAATCCCAGTGGCTGTTCACGTTCGCGACCATCCTGGTATACCTGGGCGTTATCTCCCTTATCATCTCCTGGCATGGCACGATGAGTGTCACGGGGGCATTTCCGACTAGTTCCAGTTCGGTGCAGCTGACGGGATCGGCAACTGGCGGTTGGGCGGTTTTGGGGCTTTTCTCCTTAATCGGGGGCCTGGTGCTGCTGGTGATTTCATTAGTCCGGGCATTCAAGGAACCGTTTCGGCGCACACCGGCCAGCCCTACTCCCATCCGAACACCGTCAACGGTTACTACTCCGCCCGCCAGGAGTGGTCCCCCGAGCACCGGCACCAACCCAAAGCCCTAGTTGCCGATACTTCTAACCAAGTGTCACCCTGAGCCAGGGCGTGAGCCCGAGTCGAAGGGCCTTGTGTTTTCTTCGAGCTTCCACTGACGCTTAAGGGAATTCTGCTCGTATACTGATCCGCCTGAGCGTGCGACATCCCATGCTGCTCCCCTCAACATCCGCGGACCAGAGTGGCCTCGAGCGCACCACCATCCGCAAGCTGCGCACCACCATTCTGCCCTTTGTCTTCGTGCTCTTTTTCGTGGCCTACCTGGACCGGATCAACATCGGTTTTGCCGCGCTGACCATGAACAAGGATCTGGGCATCACTGGCCAGCAGTATGGGCTGCTTGCCGGTATTTTCTTCCTGGGCTATTTCATTTTCGAGATACCGAGTAACCTGCTGCTCCACAAGATCGGCGCACGGGTCTGGATTGCCCGCATTCTGATCAGCTGGGGCGTGGTGGCCGCGCTCACTGGATTTGCGCGGAGCATCTCGCACCTCTACATCCTGCGGTTCGTCCTGGGAGTGGCGGAAGCGGGGTTCTTTCCCGGTATTATTCTCTACTTCACCTACTGGTTTCCGCAGCGGGAGCAGGCGCGCGCGGTGGCGCTGTTCATGGCGGCGAACCCGATCGGGAATCTGATCGGCGCGCCGCTCTCCGGTTTCATCCTCGATCACGCGCATTGGATGGGAATCAGCAGCTGGCGCTGGCTCCTGATCCTGGAGGGGATTCCGGCGATTGCAGGCGGTGTGCTCACCTATTTGCTCCTTCCCAACGGGCCTCAGGAAGCAAAGTTTCTCGATGCGGAAGAGAAGGCATGGCTTCGCGACGAGTTAGAACGTGAGCGTCGACAGCAATCCTGCGAACCGATGACCGCAGCACAGGCTCTGCGGTATGGGCGGGTTTGGCATCTGGCCGCGATTTACTTCACCATGATCGTGGCTTCCTACGCGATGGTGTTCTGGATGCCGCAGGCAATTCAAGCCTTGGCGCGAGGGCGCTCCAACACGTCTATTGGCCTGCTGGTAATGATTCCGCACCTGTTCGGACTCGTCGCCATGATCCTGGTTGCACGCAGTTCAGATCGTACTCTGGAGAGGCGTTACCATGCGGCAGTTCCCGAGACGATTGGCGCGCTATCGCTGCTGATGCTGGCTGGCATCGGGAGCGGGTCGGTGCTCATGGCTGTAGTGCTCTGGGCCCTCCTGGCGGCCGGCATCTACAGCGCTTACGGTCCATTCTGGTCATTTCCGCGCCAGTTTCTGAGCGGAATGTCGGCCGCATGCGCCATCGCGCTGATCAACTCCATTGGCAATCTCGGCGGATTCGCAGGTCCCTACGCCATCGGCGTACTCAGCCGCAGAACCGGGTCACTGAGTGGAGGCCTGGCCTGCGCGGGAGCTTCGCTGCTGCTTTCAGCCACGCTGGTTTTGTTGTTGAAAAAGAAAGGGCGCGAACCAGTCGCGCCCTAATGGACGTTAGAGCAGCCAATTATTGGCTCGTCTGGTCAACTTTGCATTACTGAATCAGCGTTCCGCTCCCGTTGCCGTTCTCCCCTTCTGGTGGGATAACCACAGCCGCGGCCACGCGGTCGCCCGGTTCGAGTTGCAGCAACCGCACACCTTGCGCCGCCCTCCCGGATTCGCGGATGGTGCTCGAGTCCATGCGGATGATCTTGCCGTAATGGCTGATCAGCATGACTTCCGACTCTTCCGTGACCTGGGCAATGCCGACCACTTTGCCGTTGCGCTCGGTGGTTTTTACGTTGATCACGCCTGAACCTCCGCGGCCCTGCAGGCGGTATTCGTCGGCAGGAGTGCGCTTGCCGAATCCGTTCTCGGTAACCGAAAGGATCAGCGAGCCCTTCACCGGGATGGTCTCGTCGGTCGCGGTGGCTTCGACTCCAGTTTTCGCCTTGACCTTCTCGGCCTCGGCTTCCGCTTTTTTGGCGTCTTTCGGAGTAGTGGCCATGCCAACGATGTAGTCGCCCTTATCGAGATTCATGCCGCGAACGCCGTAGGCGGGACGTCCCATCGAGCGCACATCATTTTCGTCGAAGCGAATCGCCTGACCATCGTGAGAGGCGAGGAAGATGAGCTGGTTGCCGTCAGTCAGAGTAGTTCCGACCAACTCGTCGTCCTTGTCGATGCCGATGGCGATAATTCCCCGCGACATCACGTTCGAAAAGTCTTTCAATTCGGTCTTCTTTACCGTGCCTTTGCGGGTGGCAAAAAAGATATACCGGCCCTCTTCCTCGAGGTTGCGAACCGCGAGCAGAGTGCGCACAGTTTCACCGGCCTGCAAGGAAACCAGGTTGCCGATGTGTTTGCCCTTGCCGGCGGCGCCGACATCAGGGATCTCATAAACCTTCAGCCAATAGACGCGGCCGGTGTTGGTGAAGATCAGAATGTAGGCGTGGGTCGAGGCGATGAACAGATGCTCGACGAAATCCTCGTCGCGCGTCTTCATGCCAGTGCGGCCCGTGCCTCCGCGGCGCTGCATGCGGTAGGTCGAGATCGGCGTGCGTTTCAGGTAGCCGGAGTGGCTGACCGTGACTGCCACCTGCTCGTCGGCGATCAGGTCTTCCAGCTTGATCTCGGCAGCCTCGTCCTCGATGACCGTGCGGCGCTCGTCGCCGTACTGCTTCTTCACCTCTTCGAGTTCCTTTACGATCACATTGCGCAGCTTCTTTTCCGAGCTGAGAATCGATTCCAATTCGGCGATGGTTTCCCGAACCTGCTTCAACTCATTGATAATCTCGTCGATCGAAAGACGAGTGAGGCGGTGCAGTTGCAGTTCGAGGATGGCATCGGCCTGCTTCGTGGTGAACGGATTCTCGAGCTTAGGCGCGCGCCCGGTGGTGTTGATGTCAATTTTCTTGCCGCCGAAGTAGGCGACCAGGTTGTCGCGCGCGTCGGCACGGTTGGCGCTGCCCCGGATGATTGCGATCACGTTGTCCAGGTGATCGAGCGCAACCTTGTAGCCTTCCAAAATGTGTTCGCGGTCGCGGGCTTTGTCCAGCAAGAACACCGTGCGCCGACGAACCACATCGACTCGGTGATCGATGAAGTATTGGATCGCCTGCTTCAGTCCCATTTCCTTGGGCTGGCCGTTGGCCACCGCCAGGAAAATCATGCTGAAGCTCTCCTGCATGGAGGTGTGCTTGAACAACTGGTTGAGCACAATCTGCGGTTCGGCCCCACGCTTGAGCTCGATCACAATGCGCATGCCTTCGCGACTGCTGAAATCGTTGAGGTCCGCAATATCATCGATGGTCTTGTTGTTCACCAGCTCGGCAATGCGCTTGACCAGCGAAGCCTTGTTCACCTGGTAGGGAATTTCAGTTACGACGATGGCCTGCCTATCCTTGGTCAGGTTCTCGATGGCGGCCTTGGCCCGCATCATGAAGCGGCCGCGCCCGGTTTTGTAAGCTTCCGCAATTCCTGATTTGCCGTGAATGATTCCGTAGGTCGGGAAGTCGGGGCCCTGCACGTACTTCATCAGGTCGGCAAGACTGGCCGCAGGATTGTTGATCAGCGTAATCGTGGCGTCGACAATCTCGGTCAAGTTGTGCGGTGGGATATTCGTGGCCATGCCGACGGCGATTCCGTTGGAACCGTTGATCAGCAGGTTCGGAATCTTGGTCGGAAGAACAACCGGTTCCATCGTCGACTCGTCAAAGTTGGGAACGAAGTCCACCGTGTCTTTATCGATGTCGGCGAGCAGATCCTCCGCGATCTGGGTCATGCGGCATTCGGTGTACCTATACGCCGCTGCGGGATCGCCATCGACAGAGCCGAAATTTCCTTGTCCATCTACCAGGGGATAGCGCATGGAAAACGGCTGCGCCATGCGAACCAGCGCGTCGTACAACGCCATATCGCCATGTGGATGGTATTTACCCAGGCATTCGCCGACCACCTTGGCGCATTTCACGTACTTGCGATTGTGCAGGATGCCCATGTCGTGCATCGCGTAGAGAATGCGGCGATGCACTGGCTTGAGACCGTCGCGAATGTCGGGCAGCGCGCGGCCGATGATGACCGACATCGAATAGTCGAGATACGACCGCCGCATCTCCTCTTCAATATTGATGGGCTGAATATTGAGCGCACCGGGACCCCCGGCGCCACCTCCGCCATCACCGGGCGGGGGAGTCAACGGAAGTTGGGGATTTTGTTCATCTGCCATAAAAGCTTCTAGCTCCTAGCCTCTAGCTGCCAGCAATCCACAGTAGGCGAGCTGCGCTCGTCTGCCCAGGCGAGGGCGTCTGGGCCTACGTGTTATTAATACGGAATAGCGTAGGGGCAGGTGCCCTCACCTGCCCAGCCGAGCGAAGCTCGGCTCCAAGGCTCTCTAATCCGTGTAAATCCATGCCTGATTTCTGGAATTCGGGGCGAGATATTTGCTCGTTCGAATGTCGTAAACACCTGCATTTACAGGAGGTTAATCGCCCTGAGAGCTGTACTGATTATACCATGCAGAGCCGTCCCAGCAGGCGCTTGGGAGTGTTGAACGCGGTGCCGGACACGCGTAGGTTCCGGGCTTGACCGCAACAGGGTCAGGGCGTAGAGTGGCGGCCAAATCGGCTTCCTGGAGGCACTTATGCTGAAGGGCTTCAAACAGTTCATTCTTCGCGGCAACGTAGTCGATATGGCGGTTGGCGTGGTCATCGGCGCGGCCTTCGCCGGCGTGGTAGGTGCTTTTACAAAAGATCTTCTTACCCCGCTGATCGCCGCCATCGTAGGCAAGCCCGACTTCTCCGCCATCAAATTCACCGTCAATGGCAGCATGTTCGCGGTGGGAGACTTCATCAACGCGGCCGTGGCGTTCCTGCTGGTCGCAGCCGCTGTGTATTTCTTTGTTGTAACCCCAATCAATGCTTTGGTCTCGCGTATGCGGAAAGCTCCGGCCCCAGCCGATCCGACTACCAAGAAGTGTCCGGAGTGCCTGAGCGAGATTCCGATCGATGCCCGCCGCTGCGCGCATTGTGCACAGCCGGTGGCGAGGCAAGCGGCTGCCGACTAGTGTGGCGCGGGCATTCCTGCCCGCGAATCTTTTGTACGGGCAAAACGCCGCGGACAGGAATGTCCGCGCCACACGGGATCACACGATCCGATAAGATGAGGCGATGCGTATGCTGCTCGTCATCGTCTTGGCCATGAGTGCGGTGCTGCTCCGGGCTCAGGAGTCGCCGGCCGTACACTCGCGGCGCGGAATCGAACCAGGCTCGATCGAGAATGGCACTTACCTAAACCCCGCTTTCGGCTTCCAATACAAGGTTCCTTTCGGTTGGGTGGACCGCACCGAGCAGATGCGCGACCCCGCTGCTGATTCAAGCAAATCTATATTGCTGCTAGCTACGTTCGAGAGACCGCCAGAAGCAAAAGACGACAGCGTCAATTCCGCTGTGGTGATCACGGCCGAAAGCACATCGGCGTACCCTGGTCTGAAGACCGCCGCCGATTATTTCGTTCCGCTCTCTGATATCGCTACCAGTAAAGGCTTCAGCGTTACAAACGAGCCGTACTATTTCAGCGTAGGTTCCAGGAGAGTCGTTCGCGGCGATTTCAGCAAGAAAGTTGACGCTGTCACGATGTACCAGTCATCAATCGTCGTGCTGGAGAAAGGCTACTTTGTTTCGTTCACATTTCTGGGCGGAGGGGAGGATGAGGTCAACGAATCCATCGAAAACCTGAGCTTCTTGTGGGCGGGCGCAAAACGCATGACCAAGGCAAAATGATGCCCAAAATGGCCCCTGTAACCCCCTCAATTCACGCCCTTTACTGCCCCGGTTCCCGCCTCCGAAAAGGCAGCTTTCGTGGTATAATTTGCTTAGCTCTGGATACCTCTAAGTTCTAATAAATTCAATAATTTGAGGTCTCCCAAGCGTATCCGGAAAGTGCTGCCAGCCTCGCGCTTGAATCGAGCATTTCCATGGAGCTGAATGGCCACAAAAGAGACGATCACCCCCACCGCTATCGCGGAGCAGAAAACGAAAGACGGTAAGAACCTTCCAGCCAACGGGAACGCGGATTACACCGCCGACTCGATCAAAGTTCTGGGCGGCATGGAAGCCGTGCGCAAACGGCCGGCGATGTACATTGGCTCGACCGGTGACATGGGATTACACCATCTGGTGTATGAAGTCGTCGACAACTCGGTTGACGAGGCGCTGGCCGGATTCGCCGACAAGATCGAAGTCACAATCCACATCGATAACTCCATTACGGTAGTCGACAACGGACGCGGTATTCCGGTCGACACCATGGACATCGATGGCGAGAAAGTTCCTGCCTGCCAGGTAGTCATGACCAAGCTGCACGCCGGCGGAAAATTCGATTCCTCGACCTACAAAGTTTCCGGCGGGCTGCACGGTGTTGGCGTGTCGTGCGTGAACGCGCTTAGCGAAGAACTGGAACTGGAAATCTGGCGTGACGGTTTTACCTGGGAGCAGACCTATTCCAAGGGCGAGCCTACCAGCAAACTGCGAAAAGCCGGGGCAGCCAAAGTCAAGACCGGAACCAAGGTCCATTTCCTGCCCGATAGATCCATCTTCACGGCGACTGAGTACAACTTCGATACTCTGGCGCAGCGCCTGCGCGAATTGGCGTTCCTCAACAAAGGCCTGCTGATTACGCTGACCGACGAGCGCACCACCGATCCCAAGACGGGTGAGCCCAAGACAGCGGAATTCAAATACAACGGCGGCATCGCGGAATTCATTAAGCACCTGAACCGCGGCAAGTCGGTGCTGCACGACAAACCGATTTATATGGAAGCCGACAAGGATTCCGTCCACATCGAGATCGGCTTGCAGTACAACGATGGCTATTCGGAATCCGTGTTCAGCTTCGCCAACAATATCAACACCGTGGATGGCGGCACGCACCTGTCCGGCTTCCGGACCGCTCTGACCCGCACCATCAATTACGCAGGCCAGCAGATGAGCCTGTTCAAAGACGTGAAAGAAAATCTGAGCGGTGATGACGTGCGCGAAGGCTTGGTCGCGGTAATCAGCGTGAAGCTGCCGCAGCCCCAGTTCGAAGGCCAGACCAAGGGCAAGCTCAATTCCGATATCGCCGGCGTTGTGCAGGCAGTGGTAAACGAGAAACTGGGAGCATTCTTCGAACAGAACCAGACAGTCGCGCGCAAGATCATCAACAAAGCGATCGACGCTGCCCGGGCACGCGAAGCCGCCCGCAAGGCCCGCGATCTCACCCGCCGCAAAGGCGCGCTGGATGGCGGAGGCCTGCCGGGCAAGCTGGCGGACTGCTCCGAGCGTCAGCCGGATCGCTGCGAGTTGTTCCTGGTCGAGGGCGAATCCGCAGGTGGAACAGCCAAGCAGGGCCGCGACCGCCGCTTCCAGGCGATTCTTCCGCTCAAGGGAAAGATTCTGAACGTCGAAAAGGCGCGTTACGACAAGATGCTCGGCCACGAAGAAATTCGCGCCATGATCACGGCGCTGGGCACCGGCATTGCCAAGGATGACTTCGATCCCAGCAAGCTGCGCTACGCCAAAATCATCCTCATGACCGACGCTGACGTCGACGGCAGCCACATCCGCACCCTGCTGCTCACGTTCTTCTTTCGCCACATGCAGGAGCTGATCAAACGCAACAACGTGTATATCGCGCAGCCCCCGCTTTACGGAATCAAGAAAGGCAAGTCGCACCAGTACATCAAGGACGATCGCGAATTCGTGAAGGTGATGGTGAAGCGCGCCTCGGAAGGTTTGATCGTACGCTACGGCGAGGGCGCGGCCAAGCTGGAAGGCGCGGCTCTTTCGAAATTCATCACCGTGCTGAACGAGTACTTGGGATTTTTCGACAAGGTGGACAAGCGTGTGCGCAACGAGCGCGTCACCGAGTTGCTGCCTAAGCTCGATCTCTCGAAGCGACTCGATTTCGAAGGCGACAAGAAGACGCCGCCCAAGAAGCTGGAGAAGCTCGAAAAAGAGTTGACGAAAATCTCCAAAGATCAGGGCTTCAAGAGCGTGGAAATGCATTTCGACGAAGAGCACAATCTTTGGGAGCTGGCCTTCGTCAATGCGCAAGGCGCCGAACATCGCATCCACTGGGAACTGGTGTCCAGCCCTGAGTACCGCCAGATGGTGGCCAAGTTCAAGCAGATCGAGACCTATATGGAGCCGCCCTTCGTAGTGGAAACGGTGATCAAAGGCGCCACGAACGGAAAAGACGGTGACGAGGAATTGAGCGACGCCGAGCGCGAGGACCTGGAGAAGACGGCCAGGAAGACCACCAAAGCGCAACCGAAGCTGAAAACGAAAGAGCCGGTGGTGGTCGAGAAAAATACGCCGCGCGAGTTGTTCGACTACGTGCTCGCCGAAGGCCGCAAGGACTACATGGTCCAACGCTATAAGGGTCTGGGCGAAATGACCGCCGAACAGCTATGGGAGACAACCATGGACCCGGAGCGGCGCACGCTGTTATCGGTCAAGTTGGAAGATATCGCCGAGACTGAAACCATCTTCACCACGCTGATGGGCGAAGACGTGGAAGCGCGCCGCAAGTTCATCGAAGATAACGCCCTCGATGTGAAGAACCTCGACATCTAATTTTCCACTGCTTACGTAGGCCCAGACGCCCCGTCTGGGCAGGCGAGCGGAGCTCGCCTGTTCTTTGCATTGCCATGCTGAGCTGCATGCCCAAGAAACGGGGCTGCGCTCGGCCGGGCCGGTGAGGGTGCCCGCCCTACGCGCCTCAAAAAATCAAACGGCAGGGCCGCCCCTGCCGTTTCTCTAATGAAACCGGTCTTCCTTTACTTCCCTTTATTGACAGCCTTTTTGAGTTCGGCCCCAGGGGTGAATTTGGCGACGCGGCGGGCAGCGATCTTAATGGTTGCGCCCGTTTGCGGGTTGCGCCCGTTCCGGGCTTTTCTCTGCGATACAGAGAAGGTTCCGAAACCAATCAGGGCCACCCGATCTCCCTTCTTCAGCGATGAAGTGATGCTCTCCACCGCGGTATCAATGGCGGTTCCGGCGGCAGCCTTGCTGATGCCGGCGCCCGCTGCGATGCGATCGATGAGATCGGCTTTGTTCATTGTTTCTCCTGGTTAGGTTGTGGTTTGACCTCGCATGGGACGCGCCTTAGCGAGGTCGGAACCTAGCGGGAGCTATTTTCCTCTGAGTTTCCGGAATGTCAACTGTGGAAATCCGCGCCGGTAGCCAGATTTGCAAGGGGGCAGCCCCAAGTACCCGGCCGGCATCTCAGGGGCAATTGTTGGACCAGCGCGAAACTTCGTTTGACAATCGGGTTTAGAGACTCGGCCAGGCTGGGGGTGGTCTGGGCAAGGGGCAGAAAGGCAGACGTATGCGGTCCCTAAGCAAGGCATACAAACACTGGGTGGAGTGGTTTCCTACGCTGGTTCTGTTGGGCGTTCTTGCCGGAGCCTTGGGCGGTTTGGCTGTCGGAGTGATGAGTTCGCGCGTATCCTCCTCGACAACGGCCGCTCCTCAGTAACAAGCTGCTGGTCTATTCGGCGGGCCGCGACTGGCCGCGGTAATCCGGGGCACGTGTGTCAACCCGCCTCTTTTTTCCTCCGTCGTCCACAACCGATAGGGCAACTTCACAGGATGTACACAGCCGGACCGGCATTTGTACTTGTATGATGGCCATCTCGGGTGCAGATTCAATACGCGAGAAAATCGATGACCAACGCTGCCGTGGAAGTGTGTCCAATCTGCGAAGGGACGGGATGGAGGATGCTGGCCTCTAGTCCCAATCAGCGCGTAACACGGTGCCAGTGCCGCATTAAAGCTCGCGCCGAAGTGCTGCTGGCTGCATCCAGAATTCCCAAGCGCTACGAGCACTGTGCCCTCTGCAGCTTCACCACGGACTTCCCCGCTGCTCACGGATCGTTGGCATTAGCTCACATAGCGGCTTCCAGGTTCGCGGAAGAGTACGATCCGCGCGACGGGACAGGGCTCCTGATTATCGGCAAGATCGGTGTGGGCAAAACCCACCTTGCGGTCGGAATTATGAAGGAGCTGATACAGAATCGGGGCATTGCCTGTCTCTTCTACGACTACCGCGAGCTGCTCAAGGAAATCCAGAATTCCTACAATGCCTCGGTCCAAGCCACCGAGCTGGATGTCCTTCGCCCGGTCTTCGACACCGAGGTGCTGGTGCTTGATGAATTGGGAGCTGTTAAACCCACTGAGTGGGTTTGGGACACAGTCAGCCTGATTCTGAACACACGCTACAACCATAACCGCACAACGATAATTACCACGAACTTTCCCGATGGTCCGCCGGCGCTGGGCAGCGGTTCGCTGTCAGCCGTCAGAAGCGCAACCCGCGAAGAAACTTTGGGCGATCGCATCGGCGAGAGAATGCGCTCCCGTTTGCACGAGATGTGCCGCATCCTGACGATGGACGGACAAGACTTCCGCCAGAAGTTCCGCAGCGCCAGCTTCCGATAAACACCCGCCCACGGACAAAGAGACGCCGAGAAGCACAAGAATTCTTTCAGCAAACCGAAATTTGTCATCCCGACAACCTGGGTTTTCGCACTCGCAACCCAGGTCCCTCGCTTCGCTCGAGATGACCACTTAATAGTGTTACGGGAATACGAAGCCCAATCCGTGCTCATCCTTGTAGATCCGTGGCCTACAATTGAAGAGTGCTGGCACAGCGTCTCGAATTCAAGGCTGAACAGGATGCCGACATCTTCTCAGCTGTCCCCGCGGGTCCAGCCGTTTTTTTGTTGCGTGCGGATGCTCTCCAGTCCGGGCCCTACGTCAGCAAGACCGCCAATCTTCGTCGCCGGCTGATCCGCCTCCTGGGGGCCTCGGAAGTCCCCGGGCGCAAGCTCAACCTCCGCGACCGGGTGCGCTGGATCGAATACACGCCCAGCGGTTCCGACTTCGAATCAGGCTTACTGCTGTACGAACTCCTGCGACGCACCTTCCCCAAGACTTACGGCAAGCGGCTGCGCCTGCGATTCGCACCCATGGTGAAGATGCACATGGAGAACGCTTATCCCCGGGCTTCGGTCACCACCCGCGTGGGACGGGAAAAATCGAACTACTACGGACCGTTCCCTTCGCGTGCGGTGGCCGAAAAGTTTTCCAATGATGCGCTCGATTTTTTCAAGATGCGGCGGTGTGTGGATGACCTGCACCCCGATCCGGCCTTTCCCGGCTGCATTTATTCGGAAATGAAAATGTGCCTGGCGCCGTGTTTCAAGGGCTGTACCGACGCCGAGTACACAGCCGAAGTAGAGCGTGTGCAGAAGTCTTTCGATACGCGAGGAGACTCGCTGGTGCGCGAAATTTCCAGCCAACGCGAACAGGCCTCAGCGGAGCTCCGTTTCGAGGATGCGGCCGCTCAGCATGCCCGGCTGGAAAAATTGAAACCAGTCCTCGCGCAGCTGCCCGAAATCGTGCGCCGTGTGGATCGCCTCAATGCGGTGATGATCCAGCGGTCAGCTGAACCGGAGTCAGTCGCCCTGTTTCGAATGGATGCGGGCTTGATTGCTCCCCCCATCACGTTCCCGATCCAGCAGGAACTCGTTCCCGGCGGTAAGACGCCCTCCATGGAGTCGCGCATAGCTCAAGCCCTGGAACAATATCTGCCCGAGCACTCTGCAAGCGCCCTTCGGCTCATGGAGCACCTGGCGATCCTGAAGCGCTGGTATTTCCGCAGTAGCCGGTTAGGGGAAATTTTCTTTGCCGATCACAAAGGGGAATTTCCCTGGCGACGAATCGTGCGCGGGGTAGCGCGCGTCTATAGAGGCGAGCGCAGTGAGCCCGAGATGCCGGCCACCGGTGCGCTGCCAGTGATTGAGTGAGGAGCTCATAATGGCGACAAGTCCAGACCAATCGATCCGAGAACACGTGCTCAGCCTCCTGCGTGGCGGCAATGCCCATACTACCTTTGACGACGCGGTTGCCGGCTTACCCGCCAACGTCCGCGGCAAGAAAGTTCGCGGCCTGCCCTATACCGCGTGGATGCTGCTTGAGCATCTTCGCATCGCGCAATGGGACATTCTGGAGTTCAGTCGCAATCCCAAGCACGAGTCCCCGGAGTGGCCCAAGGGTTATTGGCCGAAGGAATCGGCCTTGCCCAGTGATGCGGCCTGGAATAAAAGTATTAAGTCTTTTCGCGCCGATGCCAAAGCCATGGAACAACTGGTTTCCGATCCGAAGACTGATCTCTATTCGCAGATTCCCTGGGGACAGGGACAGACGATCCTGCGCGAGGCCCTGCTGGTTGCCGATCACAATGCGTATCACATCGGGGAATTAGTGTTGCTGAGGCGTCTGCTGGGAGCCTGGCGCGAGAAATAGCCGCGTGGAGCCGGCACTCCTGCCCGCGGCTGGCCGTTGAGACACGTTGAGGCACAAAGTTCGCGGACAAGAATGTCCGCGCCACGCAAAACTCAGGCTGCCTTCAGGTCTCGTGCTCTTTTCCGAAATACTGGCCGCACGCCATGGCGCCAGCGCTCATCAATGCCGACTATTGTCCACTCGATCTGCGGAGACACATATTGCAGCAGTGTGTCGGTTGCCGGGTGCACGTGCAGCGCGGGTGCAACCAGTAATAGGAGTGGCGGCTCAGGCGACAACTCGCGGCCCGGAAAGTATCCGAATTTCGTGAACTCCCCGCGCTGGTGATGCCAGTTCACCCGCGACCAGTAATCTAGGCCTTGCAGCGGTAGATGGATGTCCTCCTCCGCTTTAAGCTCCAGAACGACCAGCCGGCCCTCGCGAGTGCTGGCGAGCACGTCCACCATGGCGCGGTCGGAAGCTGAAAACGCCGGCACCTGCGAGTACTGGCAAGACGGGTTCATCCTCTCATCGAGGGCACTCACCTCCTGAACGACCAGCGACTCCAGCCAGCGTTCCGGATGCAGGCGGAACAGCGGGTGATCGCGTGGACCATCGGCATGCCGCACTTCGGCGACGCTGCGAATCAGACCGCAGAATTCTGCGGCGCTGTGGTCATCCAGCACGCGTTCCTCGGCTCCGATCCCGAAAACAATCTCCTGGGCGGAGGGGAAAGACCCAGGCTGATGCGAAAGCCGCGCCCTCGCCAACTCGAGGCCATTCAGCCGGAACGCAACCTCCGCTGGCGAGAGCACTGCGACGACCGCCTCGGGTATGACCTCGCGCATTCGCCCAATCGAGTTCGCAAAGCGCTCGCGGGCGGAGGTCTCATCGGGGCAGTGGACGAGGCGAGTGGCAACATTTCCTCGATCTGAGCAATCCACTTCCGCGATTGTGTTCTCCCGCTCCTCGAACTCAAACAGTTGCCATTTCGCGGCAGTCTGGTCCAAGCATCCTATTCGCTCCGGAGCGTCCTGCGGGAACAAATAGCTTGACTCCCTCGACCACGCATTTTCCGACCTGGGCCTCGCGGCAAGCATGAAGCCAGAGGATACTGAAGGTTAAGCAGGCATCCACCGAGGGCTGGGTTTCTTCGGCATTGACCCCCAGCACCGCAAACGAACTCTGTCCCCGGCGCAGAAGCCCGCGCGCGTAGATGGGGCCGAAGGATCGCTCCAGGTCCATCGAGGAACTCAGCTGGACCAGTTTGTACTCGGGGAAGCGGATCTCGATAGCGCGCTGCAGCCGGTCCTGGTAAAGCGTTCGCGCCGACTTCTTGGCCGACGGCGTACGCCGGTCACGTTCCCGGCAGATCTCGAGCTTTCCCGGATGCGTTTGGCCCAGGCGAAGGACCGAGAGCCGAAGGACATCGCTCTTCAGCTCGGCTTCGAGCACGCGTCGAACGATATTGCGCTCCGCCGACCAGACATGCAGCAGGCACTTGGCATGTTCTGTCGAGATTGCATATTTAGCAGCGCCGAGATCGAAGAGGACGCTGCCACCCTCCATAACAACCGCGTTATGGCAGCTTGTAAGAAAGTCGTGAACTGTGCGCGCCAGAGACTCTGCGGTCACAGAATAATTTTTACAAAGCGGGGCGAAGCCGTATGTGATACGTGAACCCAACCATGTGCGAGGCGGCCGTCGCTACCCAAGCTCACGTAGGCCCAGACGCCCTCGTCTGGGCGGGCGAGCAAAGCTCGTCCCAGCGTGCCGGAGCGATGCCCTCGAACGTTCCGTATAATAGAAATCTGGAGCGGGAGTCGTTTACCTGAGGCTCGCATCCAATTATTACCGTGCATAAATCTCGCTTTTTCTTCGAACACTACGGCCTGAACGAGCGCGACCTGGAGCGCTATCTGGCGGCTGCGCTCTCCGCCGGCGGTGATTACGCCGACCTCTATTTCGAATATCTTTCCTCGACGTCGTTGATGGTGGACGAATCCATGGTGAAGTCCGCATCCCAAGGTATTTCTGCGGGCTGCGGAATTCGCGTGGTCTCCGGCGAGCGCACGGGTTACGCTTACACGGACGATCTATCGGCTCAGCGCATCCTGCACGCGGCCCGGACCGCGGCGCTGATTGCCAGCGGACCCGCCAAGCAGCCGGTAGTCGGATTCCAGGAGAAGCCGGCGCGCAATCTGTATCCCGTGAGCTTGCCCTCGGTCGACGCCGAGATAACTGCGAAAGTCGAGCTGGTTATGCGGGGCGACGCAGCGGCCCGCGCTTACGATCCGCGTATTAAGGAAGTCCGAGCCAGCTACGCCGACGAGTTGCGCCACATCCTGGTGGTTGGGTCCGATAACACCTACGCCGAAGATTCGCAGCCCTTGGCGCGCATGAATGTTTCCTGCATCGCCAAGACCGACGGAAACTCGGCCCGTGGAAGCTCTGGAGGCGGTGGCCGCGTGGCACTCGACTTCTTCTTCGGCGAGAAAACGCCGGAATACTTTGCTAAGGAAGCCGCCAGGCAGGCCATTCTGCAACTGGACGCGCGCGAAGCCCCTGCCGGGGAAATGGAAGTTGTACTCGGGCCCGGGTGGCCGGGAGTATTGTTGCACGAGGCCGTGGGGCACGGGCTGGAAGCTGATTTTAATCGCAAGAAGACGTCAGCCTTTGCTGGCCTGCTCGGAAAACGAGTAGCCAGCGAGAAGTGCACGGTGGTCGACAATGGCACCATGCCCTGGCGGCGGGGCTCGTTGAACGTCGACGACGAAGGCCAGCCCACTCAAAACACCGTGCTCATCGAGAACGGAATCCTCAAGAATTATCTCAGCGACAAGCTTTCTTCCCGGCTCATGGGTATTGCCGATACCGGCAATGGCCGGCGCGAAAGTTATGAGCACATTCCCATGCCGCGCATGACCAACACCTACATGCTGGCCGGCCAGGACGATCCGCAGGACATTCTACGCTCCGTGAAGCGCGGCATCTACGCAGTAAATTTTGGCGGTGGCCAGGTAGACATCACCAACGGCAAGTTCGTGTTCTCCGCATCGGAGGCGTACCTGATCGAGAACGGCAAGATCACTGCGCCGATCAAGGGCGCAACCCTGATTGGCAACGGCCCCGATGTGCTGACGCGGGTCTCCATGGTGGGAAATGATCTCAAGCTCGACGAAGGCGTCGGCACGTGCGGGAAAGATGGACAGGCGGTGCCGGTTGGCGTTGGCATTCCGACTATCAAAGTGGACCGCCTCACGGTGGGTGGAACCGCGAAGCGCGAAACCGGCGGGTTCATGCAATGAGAAACACCTACCACAGAGGCACAGAGACACAGAGAAAATCTTGAATTGCAATCCTCAAATGTCATCCCCAGCGCAGCGAGGGACCTAGGTTTTCTGTGACTCTGTGTCTCTGTGGTGGGTTTTTCTTCTTATGCCTTCAACACAACTCGAAACGGGAAGCCCGAAACTGGAAACTGATCTGAAGTCGTTGGCCGAGGACGTAGTCCGGCGTGCGATGGCGAGCGGAGCCTCGGCCGCTGAATGCGTGGCTCGTGAAGGCGACGAATTCTCCACCGTCGTCCGCCTCGGCCAAGTGGAAACCCTGAAAGAGTCGGGCTCGCGCGCTATTGGCGTGCGTGTGTTTTTCGGGCAGCGCGCTGCCAGCACCTACTCCAGCGATTTCTCCCGCGAAGGGCTCGATCGTATGCTGAAATCGGCCCTCGAACTCGCCAGAATCACTTCCGAAGATCCTAACGCGGGCATCCCCGAGGCTGCTTTACTCGGTTCCATTTCCGGTGACCTGGACCTTTATTACGATGATGTCTATTCGCTTCCGGGCGAGCAGCGCATCGAATTCGCACGGCGCGCCGAGAAAGCCGCGCTGGATGCGGACTCGCGCATCAAGAATTCCGACGGCGGATCCTTCGACGCAGCAACGGGTAGAAAAGTTCTGGCCAACTCGCATGGTTTCGTAGGAGAGTACCGCCGTTCCTACTGTTCGGCGGCCGCTGTTCCCATCGCGCAGGATGACGTCGGCAATATGCAGCGCGACTACTGGTTTTCGGTGGCGCGCAGTTTGAGCCGGCTGGAATCGCCTGAGCACATCGGAAAGGTAGCCGCGGAGCGCACTTTACGGCGCCTGGGAGCGCGCAAAGTCAAGACCGCGCAGGTGCCCATCATTTTCGATCCGCTGGTCGCGACTTCGATCATCGACCACATCTTCGAAGGCGTGAATGGCGATTCCGTCTATCGCGGCGCTTCATTCCTTGCCGGCAAGTTGGGTCAGAAAATCGCGGGCGCGAATGTCACCGTAATCGACGATGGCACCATTCCGGGCGGCTTCGGCACCAGTCCCTTCGACGGCGAAGGTGTGCCCACCCGGCGCACCATCGTGATCCAGAACGGCGTCTTGAACTCTTACGTCTTGAATACTTACACGGCCAAAAAGCTCGGACTGCAGACCACTGGCAACGCCTCGCGCGGTCTCGCCGGCACTCCCGGAATCGGGCCTGGCAATTACTTCCTGCAGCCGGGAGCGAAAACCCCCCAACAAATTATTGCCGACGTCAAAGAGGGCCTCTACGTGACCGAGTTCCTGGGACACGGCGCGAACCTGGTGACTGGGGATTATTCGCGTGGCGCTTCTGGCCTATGGATTTCTGGCGGCGAGTTCGCCTATCCCGTCGAGGAAATCACCGTCGCCGGCAATCTGAAAGAGATGTTCTTCAACATCTCCGAGATCGCCAATGATCTTGAATTCCGTGGCGCCATGGCCTGTCCCACCATTCGCATCGACGGCCTCACGGTCGGCGGGGAATAACGCGAATGTAAGAAAAATCCAATTGTCATCCCGAGCGAAGCTGAAGTGCGAGGCACGAGCACTTCGGCGAAGTCGAGGGACCTTGCGTTTTGATCTGTTTCGACTACCGCGTTTCCGTAAGGCAAGCGCCGCTTATTTTCAAGGCGACGCACTGCCGATAGTACAATTCCCCCATGGGCGGCCTAATTCAACCATCGCCGGTCTCTGAAGAGCGCACCTCCTGGCGGCCGATTCTGATTGGCGTGGTGATCGTGGTTATAGTCGTTGGCGCGATTGTGCTCGGGGTGCGCGAATCCCCGAAGAAACCTTCCGGGCCGCCGTCCTACGCTTCTGCCCTCAAGATTTCCGATTTGAAGATGAGTGCCGCTGAGAATTTTGTGGGCGCGACTGTGTCATACGTGGACGGTACCATTGCGAACACCGGCAGCAAGATCGTGACTCACGCCGTGGTTCACGTGCTATTCAAAGACGACATGGGGCAAGTCGTGGGCGATGAAACTTTACCCCTGCACGTGCTTCAGACCGCCGGCCCGTATCCTGACGCTGTGGACCTGAGCGCCTCTTCACTGGCTCCGGGCCAAAGCAAGCCCTTCCGTCTTACCTTCGAAAGCATCTCCGCGCAGTGGAATCACCAATTCCCCGAGCTGGAAATTACCGAGGTGGTGGCGAAGTAGTTGACCGAAACCGCGTTCACGTAGGGGCTGCCGACCTAGAGCGCAGTCGAGGGATCCAGCCGGGCCAAGCTCGACCCGTGCGCTCGCACAAGCAAGCGGAGCTTCGCTCCGCCTCACAGGCGAGGGCGCCTGTGCCTACGTGTATTGCGACACCTTGTGCACTGCTTTCGCTACAATACCTGCATGTCTGATGTGAAAACCGTCCGCCTGACGGAGACGGTAAAAGCCGCGGGTTGAGCGTCCAAGCTGAGTCCGGCGGCGCTGGACAAGGTGCTTGGGAAATTAGCCCGGCAATACGACCCGAATGTGCTGGTCGGCTTCGACTACGCCGACGACGCCGGCGTGTATCAAATCGCACCCGACACCGCGCTGGTGCAGACTGTCGATTTCTTTACTCCCATCGTCGACGATCCCTATACCTTCGGTCAGATCGCCGCCACGAATTCATTAAGCGACGTCTATGCCATGGGCGGACGGCCGCTGACGGCGCTGGCTCTGGTGTGCTTTCCGGAAAAGGGCGATCTGGAGATTCTCGAACAGATTCTCGCTGGCGGACTTTCGAAAATGATGGAAGCCGGCTGCACGGTGATAGGCGGACACAGCATTCGCGATGAGGAGACGAAGTTCGGATATTCCGTCACCGGCTTAATCCATCCCGGAAGAATTTTCGCGAATAAGGGCGCCAAGCCAGCAGACCGCTTGCTGCTCACCAAAGCCTTGGGGACGGGCGTTATCTCGACGGCAATCAAGAAAGGAACCGCGAAACAGGAGTGGATCGATGCAGCGGTGCGGTCGATGACCATGCTCAATAGAGAAGCAGCCGAGGTGATCATGCAGGCCAACGACCAAAAACCAAAGACCAAGGACGGTTTTGGCGTGCATGCGCTCACCGATATCACCGGTTTTGGCTTGATCGGCCATGCCCGCGAGATGGCGCGGGCTTCCGACGTCAGTCTCGAAATCGACGCATCGCGAGTCCCGCTCCTGCCTGGAGCCCTGGAGTGTGTTCGGGCCAGCTACATTCCTGGTGGTCTCAAGGCGAATCGTGAATTCGCCGAATGTGTGGTCAGCTACGAAGGCAGCATTCCTGAAGAAGTTAAGACCCTTTTGTTCGACCCGCAAACAGCCGGGGGGCTGCTGATTTCAGTTTCTTCGCAAGGTTCCACGGATCTGCTGCAGGCTCTTGCGGCAAGGGGTGTTCCTGCGGTCGAAATCGGAGAGGTGACACCCTCCAGCAAGCCGCTGATCGTGGTGGCACCGTGAGCCGTTAGCTTCCAGCTCTTAGCCTTTAGCTATTAGCTCAGCCCAAAGGCGAATAGCAGTGTCTGACATCAAGAAAAAGCCGACTCCGGGACAGACGGTTACTCTTCGTGCCTTGCCCAAAGGCTTCGTCGATGATCTTCCGGAAGAAGACCAACGGGCAATGACGGCCGTGGTAGGCAGGCGCATACGGTTGAATCGATACGAAGAGGACGGACGAGCTGAACTCGAGTTCACCGACGGCAATGGCATCATTCACTTCGTTTATGTCGATCCGAAATATATCGAGTAAAAAGAAAGGGCGGCCATTTGGCCGCCCCATTGAGAATTGAGAACCAGGAACTAAGAACTGTTTTTACGCTGGTGCCGGATGCTCGCCGCCCTTGGCGATGCCCGGTCTTCCGGGCTCCGGCTTCAGCACCTGCTGTACGCCATCATCCTTCGGAACCGGCTTCGATGGCGGAAGCTCTTTGCCTTCCATGATCATTTTGATCTCGTTAGCATCGAGTACTTCACGATCGAGCAGCGCGTTGGCCACCCTGGTCAGCACTTCCTTATTTTCGGAAAGCAGGCCCTTGGCCGTGTTGTAACCGTTATCTACCAGCTTTCTAACTTCCTGATCGATCTTGATCGCCGTGTCCTCGCTGTAGTCGCGATGCTGCGCGATCTCACGTCCCAGGAAGATCTGCTCTTCTTTCTTGCCGAAGGTCAGCGGGCCGAGCGTGCTCATACCCCACTCGCAGACCATCTTGCGAGCCAGTTCGGTAGCGCGTTCGATGTCGTTGCCGGCGCCGGTGCTCATTTGGTTCAGGAAAATCTCTTCTGCCAGGCGCCCGCCCATCAGGATGGCAATGTTGGTGTCCAGGTATTCCTTGGTGTAGTTGTGCTTGTCGTCGATGGGCAGCTGCATGGTCACGCCCAACGCCATGCCGCGCGGGATGATCGTGACCTTGTGTACCGGGTCGGAGTGCGGCATCTTCATCGCCACCAGCGCGTGTCCGGCTTCATGGAAGGCAGTGACTTTCTTCTCCTCGTCGGAGAGGATCATCGACTTCCGCTCCACGCCCATCAGAACCTTGTCTTTGGCCAGCTCGAAGTCGTACTGCAGCACAGCCTTGCGGTTCTGACGCGCCGCACTCAGAGCGGCTTCATTCACCATGTTGGCGAGATCGGCTCCGGAGAATCCCGGTGTGCCGCGGGCCAGAACGGTCAAATCAACGTCATCAGCCAAAGGAATCTTGCGAGTATGAACCCGGAGGATCTCTTCGCGGCCGCGAACGTCGGGACGGTTGACTACCACGCGCCGATCGAAGCGACCGGGCCGGAGCAGCGCCGGATCGAGCACGTCGGGCCGGTTCGTCGCCGCCATCAGGATGACGCCTTCATTCGACTCGAAGCCATCCATCTCCACCAGCAACTGGTTCAGGGTCTGCTCGCGCTCGTCGTGACCGCCGCCGAGGCCGGCACCACGGTGGCGTCCGACCGCGTCGATTTCGTCGATGAAAATGATGCAGGGGGCATTTTTCTTGCCCTGCTCGAACAGATCGCGAACCCGGCTCGCGCCGACGCCCACGAACATCTCGACAAAGTCTGATCCCGAAATGGAGAAGAACGGAACGTTCGCCTCGCCCGCGACTGCCCGGGCCAGTAGGGTCTTACCCGTTCCCGGAGGTCCGACCAGCAGCACGCCCTTGGGAATGCGGCCGCCGAGCTTCTGGAACTTCTGGGCTTCGCGCAGGAACTCGATAATTTCCCTAAGCTCCTCTTTGGCCTCATCCACGCCGGCGACATCCTTAAAAGTCACCTTCTTCTGCTGCATCGAGAGCAGCCGGGCCCGGCTCTTGCCGAACGACAAGGCCTTATTCCCGCCGGTTTGCATCTGCCGGATCATGAAGAACCAGAGTGCCGCCAGGAGGATGATGGGGGCGAGATTGAACAGCCAGCTGGGCCAGCCCCCGCCAGTAGCATCCTTCACCTCGATGGCGACATGCTTGTCGCTCAGGGTCTTGTACATGTCGGGGTAGTTAGCCGGAACGGTGGTGTGGAACTTGGTCTTGTTGCTGTATTCGCCGCGCACTTCCTGGCCGTTTATTGTTACTTTCTGAATGGTGCCCTGGTTCACGTCGTTCATGAACTGGCTGAAGTTGACCTCTGAGTCCTTCTGGCCGCCGCCGCTCGTCTTGACCACCTGCCACAGCAGGAAAGCCGAGAGCACGATTACCAGCCAGAACACCACTGTCTTTACGGTTGAATTCACTGGAACTCCTCTGATCCAAAGGGCGCACGCTAGACAGAGCGGCCCACCTTCATTTAGATGCCGGGCGGGTCCAAGTGTCGCATTTTTAGGACGTTGGGGACCCTGGTCGGGGCAGAGCTGCGATCCCGAACAAAACCGGGCCGGCCATCTTCACCGCTCATTTTACCTTGTTCCAGGGCCGGACCGCAGGAAATCGAAAAATTACCTGGAGCACTTAGGTCATTATTCACAAACCACGAAGGGACAGGCCGCCCGCCGTGACGGGCATTTGTTGTTTTCCCGCAGAAAACCCGGGGCTTCCCGGGGCTTTGTGATTAGCGTGGCCTTCGTCTTTTCGGACGGCCGAGGCGGCCGTCCCTACCCGAGGCCCCCATCCCTACGTGATTTCGCGGATCAAAACTGCGGGGTTGCCTTCACCAGGCCGCATCTGGGCCCGGCCGGGGAACCCTTTCACCCAGATTACTTCCGGGCCGTTGAGCACGACCGGCCATAAGTGTCGCTGGGCTTGAGGCACATGCTTTTCCTGCAGCAGTTCCTTGATCTTCTTCGGAGCTTTGCTATGGGCAGGCCAAAACCGGTCTCCGGGGCGCCAGTTCCGAACGACCAGTTCTTTTTCCAGGAGTGCCGCGTCGAACAGATGCTCCGGATCACAGGAGGGCATTTCGCCAGCCTCTAACTGAACAGCTTGCAATCGTGACCCGATCTGCGGGATGGTGACCTCGCCCGGGACACGGAGAGGCACTTCGTAATCGCTGGCGACATTTTGGTCGGGCCGGGATTGAGGAGCGATAAACTCCAGGGCGTCCTCTCCATATTGAACTTTCCAGCCATCAGCCAGATCCAGTTCTTTGCCGACGGTCTGCTCTTCTGCGGCGAACCGCAGGACTTGCTCGACGTGCCTGAAATCGAGCGCAAATCCAGCCTGGCCAGCAACCGTTCGCAGAATCCGGCGCTGCACCGCCGGGTGCTCTGAGAGCAGCCAGGCGAGGTCTACTAAGGCGTTCATTGGAGGATCGCTCACCGGTTGAGGACTGCTCCCCGCCGGCGTCAACTGCACCAGCTGTGGCGATGCAGGTTGTGAGTCAACCCAATGAATGCCGGTGCCCATCCAGCCTGCCGCTTCGTTTTCCCAGAAATCTTCTTCGCCGCGGGCAATCTCCGCAAATTCGGCCAGACGCTGGGTAATGGCGGGATTGAACTCGCGCTCGAGCAGCGGCAACAGCACCTGCCGAACCCGGTTGCGGGTGAATTTCGGATCGCGGTTGCTTGTGTCCTCGCGCCAGCTTTGACCGATGTCGCGGAGATACTGCTGTAACTCCTGGCGCCGCACCTCGAGCAGCGGACGCACGATCTCAGCGGTGCCATACTCGGTTTCTACTTCCAGGCGAGGCTGAATGGCTCGCAATCCGCGCATACCCGTGCCCCGGATGATCCGCATCAGCACGGTCTCAGCCTGGTCGTCGAGCGTGTGGCCGGTCACGATCTTGTCCAAAAGCCGGCCGCGAATTCGCACGGGGGAAGAGGGGTCGGAAAGGCCTGTGTCCTGATCCGGTAAAGATTTATCGTCGCTCGACCCGCCCAGCAGCTCACGAAAGAATTGGTAGCGCAGCTCGCGGGCAGCCGTTTCAATGCTGATGCCAGCTCGCGACGCATGTTCGGCGACGTCCGCCGTGGTGGAACGAAGTTGTAGCTTATGCTCGCGGGCCAGGCCGCAGACGAACTCCGCATCCGCATCCGATTCCGCGCCGCGTAGTTTATGGTTCAGGTGCACGACCGAGAGCACGATTCCTAATTCCTTGCGCAGTTCGAGCAACAGGCGCAGGAGGGCAACCGAGTCGGGACCACCGGAAACGGCCACACCCACGCGATCGCCGGGGTGGAGCAGTTCGTTGCGGCGAATGGAGTGACAGATTCTCTTTCCCAGTTCGTGCACGGGAACATAGTACAACCGGGCGGGATCTCCGCTTATCTGGCGCGCGAACGGTCCTGCGCCGGTCCCCATAGTTACCAAAGGACATTGGCGACCAGCACTCCCGTGTGAGCCGCCCCCGGGTGACTTCAGGTTACCTTACTCAAACGCGACGCTAGCTCCGCGCCAGGGTCAGCGGCGTGTACTCCTCCGCAGAGGTATTGATATGAAGGCTGTCCTCGATGCCCAACGGCGCAGCTCGAGAGTGCCGGTTAGCGTTCCCGTTCTGGTCACCACGCTCAATCCTGGAACTCACTTCTCGGAAATCTGTGAAACCCTGGTGGTCAGCGCTCATGGCTGCGCGTTCCGTTCTCCGCTGCGCCTGGAGAAAGGTGCGCCCATCCACCTGCACAGTGAAGAGGGCCGCCAGACCAAGGCGCAGGTGGTCAGTTGCCAGCCTCTGGGCTCGACTCAGCAGGGATGGATGCTGGGCGCGAGCCTGGAGCGTCCCGAGAATTTTTGGGGCTTGAAATCCATTCCGAAAGATTGGGGCTTGCAACTACCCGCCCCGGCTCAGGCGGCTGCGCCGAAGCTTGCCGCCAAGAATGACACTCTAGCCGATCCGCTCACTCAGGAAGTTTTCTCTCTTAAAGAGCACCTTACGAGCCTGCGCCGGCAGGTCTCGGACGAGACTCTTCAGCAAAAGATCGTTCAATTGGTTAATCCGCTCAAGGCCGAGTTGGCGCAACTCAAAGAAAAACTCAGCGAGAGCAGGAAAAGCCGGTTCGAAGTCTCGCTGTCGCAGATTCCTCCTGAACTCCAGGAGCAGCTCTGGTTGCGCCTGCGAAAAGAACTCGGTGCCCAGGTTCTTCGGCAGACGCTTGAGCAATCCGAGCAGGTGCTGACCGCCACAAAAGAGGCGATCGGCCAGAAGCTTGCTGAGGCGGAGCAACAATTTGCGCAGCATCTGGCGAAAGAACTGGCAGCCGTCGAGGAGCGCATGCGCGGTGTCCTGACCGACAGCGCCGCCCGGATGCGTCATCACATCGGCGCCGGACTGGAACAATTTCAGCAGCGCGCAGTCGAAGCCAGTAATAATCTGGAGCGCAGCAGCCAGGAACTACTGCAACTCTTGACTGAGCGCCTGACGGAAGAGCACGAGACGCACCGCTGGCAGACCCAACAGCTGCAGAAAGCGGTGGCTGAGGAGTCGTCTCGCTTGCAGGCACAGGTCACTGATCTGCGCGATCGCGTCAGCCGGCTCGACGAGGCGGCTCACTACCTGGAAGCCGACTTCGAACGCCGCCTGAGCAATACAGCCACGGAAATCGCGTCCGGCGCCCACGCCCAACTGGAGACTGCGGTTCGTACTCTGCTCACGGAAGCAGAGACTCGCAATGGAAAGGAATTGAGCGATCAACTCGACCAGGCTTGCGATCATCTGAAGATCATTCAAAAGGGAGTAGAAGCCTCGGTTTCAGACACTCTCAAGGCCCGGGCTGCCGAGCAGCTGGCCAGGTTCCGGCAAACCATCGAGGAACTGGTGCAGGAGTCCGGAGATGATTGGCGACAAAGGCTGGCTACGGGTTTAAACTCGGTAGCGAACATGCTCGGCGAGCAGTTCCGGAGTACGGCCGAGAATGCCAGGAAATGATCCAAACCGCAGGTCCGCGACGCGCGTTGCCGGGAAGATTACTGCTCTGGCTCTGCTGGTCGGCTGCATAAGTTGTGGCTCGGCGAATTCGCCGGCTTCCAAATCCACAACGCTTCCATCGTCGCCGCAAATGTCGCCCACTCCCGTACTTCTCTTTACGGGAACCGGAACTTCGGCTTCCGACGTCTCCGCTGTGGAATCAGTTCTTAACAATCAGAAGCTCGCCTACGTGACCGTGGATTCGGCCCACCTGAACGCTATTAGCGAAGCCCAGCTGAAAGCCTACCGGCTGCTGATCGTACCTGGAGGCAATTCGATCACAATCGGTAGAAACCTGAGCGCGTCTACCACGACCAACATTCGCAATGCCGTACAACTGGATGGACTGCATTATCTCGGCATTTGTGCAGGCGCGTTTTTTGCCGGATATTCCATCTACAACGGGGTAGACCTTACCTCTGGTGCCTGGTTCAACTTCTATGCTGACGAGAACAAGGGCATTCACATCGAGCCTGTGAACATCGCCCTGGCGAACAACACCTCTCTCGACGTTTACTGGCAAGATGGACCCCAGCTTTCGGGTTGGGGCAGCGTTGTCGGCGAGTTCCCCGACGGTACACCTGCAATTGTGGAAGGCCCATCCGGCAAAGGATTTGTATTGCTGACCGGTGTACATGCAGAAGCTCCCGCCAACTGGCGCGCCGGCATGACCTTCACTACGCCTCTGTCAGTAGACTTGGCCTATGCAGGAACCTTGATCCAGACAGCTCTAACCGGAAACGCCCTTCCGCACTTCTAGCGCGACTCGCTGGTGAGGGACCACGTAGGGGCAGGGCCCCCGCTGCCCAGGCGAGCTTCGCTCGCCCGCCCAGACGAGGGCGTCTGGGCCTACGTGGATGTGCCGCATGTGAGTCATCGAAGAGTGGCCCTAGGACACGCGTGGTCTCCTTATCAGAGAGGCTTATCCCCAGTGGCGCAAAGAATCTCACCCGCACTTACGTAACCCCATCGCCCGCATCCGATGCCCCACGCTGCCGATAAACACGAATGAGATAACCATGCGCATCGACGATCCGGACATTTTTCGCTGCATCGCCGAAAACCTGCAACTCGGTCTCTATCTGACTGACCGCGACCGCCGCATCGTCTTCTGGAACCGCGAAGCCGTACGCATCAGCGGATATCTGAGCCACGAGGTGGTGGGCCGCTGTTGCCACGAAGGCCTTCTGACGCATTGTGATGTCACCGGGAAGATTCTGTGTATCAGTGACTGCCCCATGTCGAAAGCGATGCAGGAGGGCACTCCTCACGAAGCTCGCGTGTATCTACATCACAAAGGCGGACATCGCGTTCCGGTATACGTGCGCGCGTTCCCCGTGCGCGGGTTAGACGGCGTGGTCATCGGCGCGGTAGAGATGTTTGAAGAGCAGCCGACCGCTCTGATTTCCGAGCGCCACGAGGGCATACTGGCCGCGCATGGGTTGCTCGAGCCGGTCACCCGCCTTCCCAATCACGCGATCATGCAATCGCAGGTGCGCAGCAGCCTGAATCTCTATCGCGAACATGGTCTGCCATTTGGTGTGTTGTTGATCGAAATCGAGCAGGCCCGGCAATTCGAAGAGGCTCACAGCCCTGAGGCGCTGAGAGCCATCTTGCAAGTGGTGGCTCGTTCCATCTCGCACGTGCTCGAGTCCGAGTGCCTACTGGGACATTGGGCCGAGAATCAATTCATAGCTCTGGTTCAGGGCGGGAGCCTCGTTGAACTTGAGCGCTTGCGCAAGCAGGTTCGCGAACTGGTCAGCTGCTCAGGCATTCAATGGTGGGGAGAACAGTTGTCCGTTAAGGTAGAGGCGGGATACGCCGTGGCTGAGCCCGGTGACGAACTGGATTCGATCCTCGAGCGCGCGCAACAGTCGCTGCAGAGTCACAAGGCTCGCGACGTAGCCGTTGCCGCTTCTATTGAGCAGCAAAGCGGTCCTGCATCGGAGAGTTAGTCAGAAATGTTTACCGTAATCGGAATTCTCGTCGTTTTTGGCGCGGTCATCGGCGGCTACCTGATGGAGCACGGCAATTTGCGGGTTCTTCTGCAGCCTGCCGAACTCATCATCATCGGCGGCGCCGGCTTGGGCACCGTGCTGATCGCGAATCCCCTGCACATCCTCAAGAAAATCGCAGGCGGAATCGGGGGAGTATTCGGTGGATCGAAATTCAGCCGCGCGCAATATCTGGCGCTGCTCAAGACCATGTATGACTTGCTCAACAAAGCCCGGAAGAACGGCATCATCTCACTCGAAGACGACATCGAGAAACCCACGGAAAGCGCGATTCTTTCCACTAACAAACTGCTGATGAACGATCATCACCTGCGCGACTTCCTTTGCGACACCATGCGCTCGGCGGTGACGGGTACAGACCCTTTCGAACTCGATCAGGTAGTGGAAACCGATCTCGAAGTGCATCACCACACCAGCACTCAGCCGATTACGGCGCTGAGCACCATGGCAGATTCGCTGCCCGGTCTCGGCATCGTGGCTGCTGTGCTGGGGGTGGTAATCACCATGGGCGCCTTAGGTGGGCCACCGGAAGAAATCGGGCACAAAGTGGCGGCTGCCCTGGTGGGCACGTTTCTCGGAATTCTGCTCTGCTATGGGCTGGTGGGACCAATCGCCGCCAACATGGCCAAGATTGCGGATGATGAAGCTGCCTACCTTCTCGTCCTGCGCACCGTAATCATCTCCTTCTTGAAAGGAGCCGCTCCGGTCATGGCCGTCGAAGCCGCGCGTCGCGCTATTCCCGGATACGTTCGTCCTTCGTTCAATGAAGTCGAGCAGACCTGCCGCGGTACTGCCGCCACTTCAGATGCCGCCGCCGCGGGGGCAGCGGCCGCCAGCTAAGAAGGCGATGCATGGACGTCAAGCGGCCAATCATTATCGTAAAGAAGAAGGCTGCCCACGGCGGACATCATGGCGGCGCCTGGAAGGTCGCCTATGCCGACTTCGTTACCGCCATGATGGCGCTCTTTATTGTGCTGTGGCTGCTCAACAGTAGTAAGCAGCTGCAAGTGGCGGTCGGCGGATATTTCAAAGATCCTACCGGCACTTCGAAAAAGGTCGGCACTAATCAAACGGGCTCGGGAGAAAATTTTGCGCTGACCAAAGACAACATGCCACTGCTGAAAGAAGAGTTGCAGAAAAGCATCCGCCGGGTCACTAACTTCGAAACGCTCAAGGGCCAGATCGAAATGACCGTCACTTCCGAAGGCCTGCGCATCGATCTGATGGAAAGCGCAAACGGCACCTTCTTCGAAAGCGGCAAGGCTGCTCCCACCGAGAGCGGCAGAGATCTGTTGCGCATGCTGGCCGAGGAATTGGGCAAATTGCCGAATAAGGTCTCCATTGAGGGCCATACCGATTCCAAGCCTTATGCCGGAACCGGTGACTACAGCAACTGGGAACTCTCCGCCGATCGGGCCAACGCCGCCCGCCGCCTCATGGAGGCCGACGGCCTCACGCCCAAGCAGGTGATTCAGATCCGCGGCTATGCCGACGAAAAACTGCGCAAGGCCGATGACCCGCTCGATCCCTCCAACCGGCGGATTTCGGTGATCGTGCAGTACATCGTCAAGGATGAGGATGAGTCACAGCCTCCGTCTGGCAGTTCGCCAACCCACGAGTGATGTTCTTCTGCCAAGCCTGCGATTCGGGTACAATCGAGCGCAAGTTTCCGGGTGAGCGAGCCATTTGCGCATGTCCGACGAGGCAGTCGCGGGGAGAAGGCTCTTCCAGGTTTTCCTTTCAGGATGTATCGCCTATGCCGAAGCCAGTTAAGCGAGGCAAGCCGAGAGCTTCGTCCAAAAAGTCCAAAAGAGCGCCGAAGAGCGTGGAGGAATACCTTTTGAGCGTTCCGAGTAGCGCCCGCAGCGCTTTCATCCAGCTTCGTAAAGCAATTCAATCGGCTGTTCCCCGCGAGGCTGTGGAGACCATCAGCTATCGCATTCCTGCATTTAAAAACGACGGCATGCTGGTATGGTTCGCCGCGTTTTCGAATCACTGCAGTCTGTTCCCCACCGCCGCAGTCATTGAGGCGTTTAGGGATGAACTCACGGGCTTTGCTACATCTAAAGGAACGATCCACTTTCCTGTCGACAAACCGATCCCAGCGGCACTGGTCAGGAAGTTGGTGAAAGCCCGCGTGGCTGAAAAACGGCGGAAGGAAGCAAGCTGAGTTGAGCCAGCCCCGCGGAGCGAGGTTACCTACGTAAGACAGAAGGCTGGGCAGCCTTGTGTCCGTCGCGTGAAGGCAACAGCACGAGTAATTACATCCGTAACGACAAGGTGTACAGGTAACGTGTTCTTTCTGCCGGCGAATGTTGCACAATGCCGTGTGCTCTTAGCTCGGCAAAATTTCTCGACGGCCCGGAATCTCGTAATCGCTCAGCAGGTGCTCCCGGTGGGAGTCTGAAATGCGCCCTCGGAAGAGTGAAGGCAAATCGCGCCCCTTACCGAACTCGAACCCCGAGAGACGCGTGGCAGCAGACCGGAATGCCGCGCGCGCCTTCGTAAGGCTACCAGTCAGGATTACCCTGGCATCTGCGCCCCAGGCAGAGCACGTCGGATTCGTCCGTGACATCTCGCCACGTGGGATGTTTTTCTATTCCGATTTCATTGTTCCGGCTGGAGAACCGCTCGTTCTGGTGTTGGAGTACCTCAAGGGCGCGCAAACGGTTCGTCTTGAACTCAGTGGGAAAGCCCTTCGCGTGGAGAATTCGGGTTCCAAGGAAGCGGTCGGAATCGCGGTCGCCTTCGACTCTGTTCATGATGAGGTACCCCGAACGCCGCTTCCCATCCCTCGCAAGCGTCAGTCTTAAGGCCCACAGTGTTGTTCTTAGCGAACTCTACTTATTACCCCGGTAACTACCAATTGTCCCGTGTCAGACGCTAGATTAAGCCGTGCGCGTCAACTGCTTATTGGTAAGCCGCGATTCGCAAGTACAAAAGCTTGTGACAGAAGTGTTTGCCGAGATCGACTTGCGCCTGCGCGAAGACACGCTGGCTGCCCTCGACCTTATCACCAGAAGCCATTTTGACGGGTTCATTATTGATTGCGATGGAATAGAGCGCGGAACGGAAATCATCATTGCCGCGCGCAGCAGCCGTTCTAATCGCAAATCCGTGATTTTTACCATCGTGAATGGAAAGACATCCATAGCTACCGCCATGGAACTGGGATCGAACTTCGTTCTGGGAAAGCCGCTCGACACTGACCGCCTGACAACCTATTTCCAATCCTCGCTGCACAAGATGGAAACGGAGCACCGCAGGTACTTTCGCTACCAGCTTTCGCTGGATGCAGAAGTGGTCCGGCGGGACGGCAAAGTTGTTCCTGCACAGATATTGAATGTCAGCGATGGCGGATTGGCAATTCGGCTCTTGGATAGAGCACATTTATATGGATCGGTAACCGTCCGCTTCACTCTACCCGACACGCAAAGAACAGCCATCACTGCGGTCGCCCTCCTTTGCTGGTCACGCGAGCCCATATTTGGATTGAAGTTCTTCGGACTGGATGGGGAAAGCGGGAAAGCCTACTCTGAATGGCTCTCTTCGATGGCGCTGGTCTAATCACTCCCGACGGCAAAGCAGTGTAGCCCGCAATATCCCCGCAAGTTTCTGGAAGAAACGGACGGAGGAGAATGGTCGGGACGGGCAGATTTGAACTGCCGACCCCTCGCACCCCAAGTTGAGCCGTCGTGCGGGCGTGAGCGGAGCGGGAGCCCGCAGGCGAAATCCTGAGCGGAGGCGAAGGACCCCTCTATTCGTTTGGTAGAAGAGAATGGTCGGGACGGGCAGATTTGAACTGCCGACCCCTCGCACCCCAAGCGAGTGCTCTACCAGGCTGAGCCACGTCCCGACGGCAGGAAACCGGAGAAGCTCCGGTGGGGTTTGACTCTCAGATTCTACACCAGAAAACCGCAGAATCCCCTCGCGTTCTGAGGGATGACAATTCTTAAATGCTTCAATATTTCCGATTCGAACGTCTGGGCTTTTTTTGCGGTTCTTCTTCCAGCACCGCGAACTGAATCTTCTTTTCCACCGGATCGATGCGGTCCACGATCACGCGAACGCGATCACCCAGGCTGAACGTCTTGCGCGTACGCTGGCCTATTATCTGTTTCGTGTTCTCGTGATAGGTATAGCGGTCGTCGGTCAGAGTCGGCAGCGGCACCAGGCCTTCGACAAACAGATCGGTCAATTCCACAAAGAACCCGAATTTGGTCACGCTGACGATCAGCCCGTCAAAGACTTCGCCAACCCGGTCCTGCATGAACTTCACTTTCTTCCATTCCATCAACTCGCGCTCGGCCTCGTCGGCGCGGCGTTCGGCCTGGCTGGACTCTTCGGCGATATCATGCAGTTCTTCAAGCGGAATCGGGCCTTCGAGAGGGGCGACAGACTCACGATGGGCCGCGTGGTCACGCCGTTTCGACCAGGGAGACGCGGCCTCCTCATGAGCCTCAGATGTTCGGGAGGGAACGGTCTTAGGAGCCTGTCCTGAGCCAAGTCGAAGGGTACCGCCGAGCCTTTCTGCCGATGAAGGCTTTAGTCCCTGGGGGGCGTGCAACATCTCTTTCAATATTCTATGGACGATCAAATCGGGATAGCGCCGAATCGGCGACGTGAAGTGCGTGTATGTAGGCGCAGCCAAAGCGAAGTGGCCCTCATTCACCTCCGAGTAGCGGGCCTGCCGCAAAGACCGCAGCATCAGGAAACTTAAGATTCGCTCCTCCGGTTTTCCGGCGATCTTCTGAGTGAGCTTCTGATACATGCGCGGCGTGATGTGAACTTCTTTGGGGATCTCGACCTCGCGCGGACGCCGCCCACTGCCGTAGCTGGCGCGGCGGTCGGTTTTCATCTGCATGCGCTGCACCGGCAGGGCGCCGACCCCGAGTGAGTAACCGAACTTGGCCGCGATGGTTTCAAACTCGTAAACGCGCTTGGGATCCGGTTTCTCGTGAATACGGTAGATCGCGGGAACGCGCTTGTTCTCGAGATATTGCGCAACGGACTCATTGGCCGCGAGCATGAATTCCTCGATGATCCGGTAGGCGACGTTGCGTTCCGAGCGCGTGATGCTTTTCATCAGGCCGTTCTCGTCAAATTCAATCACCGGCTCAGGAAGATCGAAATCAATAGAACCTCGGCGCTGGCGCTTGCGGTTGAGAATTTCTTCCAATTCGCGCATCAGTTCGAAGTGGTGCACCAGGTGGGCGTAGCGCTTGCGCGCGTGGGCATCGCCTTCGAGACACAAATTGACATCGGTGTAGGTCATGCGCTCGGCCGAACGAATCACGCCCTCGCTGATCTCATACCCCACCACGTCACCCTGACGGTCAATTTCCATCACGCAGGACACGACCTGCCGATCCACCTTGGGGCGCAGGCTGCAGATGTCGGTTGAGAGTTCCAGCGGAAGCATGGGGACGGCGCGATCGGGAAAATAAACGGAAGTGCCGCGGAGGCGAGCTTCCTGGTCGAGAGGAGAGCCTTCGGTTACATAGTGAGCGACATCCGCGATGTGAACCTGCAGTTCGTAGTTGCCGTTTTCCAGTCGCTGCACCAATACCGCATCATCGAAGTCGCGGGCGGTCTCGCCGTCAATCGTGACAATCGGCAGGTGACGGTGATCGCGGCGCTGGGGCAGTTGGCGAGCTGGAATTATGGCTTCCGCAGACTGCGCTTGCTCCAGAACATCCTGCGGAAAGCGATGCGGCAGATGGAATTTGCGGATGATGATCTCGACATCGACGCCAAAATCATCTTCGTAGCCGAGAATCTCGACCACGCGTCCCCTCGGATCCTGGTGTGCCGTCGGCCAATCGATAATTTCGACATCCACCACCACTCCATCGAGGTTCGTCCATTGCGTGCGCCGCGCCTCTTCTCCGAGAACGCGGTGCCTGCCCTTGGGGGCCTTTCCGGGACTCTCCTGCTCCAGATACTCCATGCCACGAGGAATGATGATGTCCTGCGTGATCTTCTCGTCCATGGGACGCACATAATTCTGGCCGCTGCCGTAATGGAACGTACCGACTACGGTCGGGTGTGCGCGCCCGACTACGCGAACGATTCGCCCTTCAGCGCGGCCATCGGGGCGAACAGCAGCGATCTCGGCCAGCACGCGATCACCATGCATAGCCATGCCAATTGCGGGTGGCGGAATGAAGATGTCGCCCTGCAAGCTCACTTGCAGGCGGTCGGCGAGCGACTTGGGATCAGGAATGACGAAACCATAGCCATCCCGGTGCATGGTGAGGCGGCCAACAACCATATTCTTCCCGGTTGCGGCCTGCGGTGTGGCGTAGCGGTCGGAATCCACCTGAACTAATTGTCCTCTGGATACCAGCCTGCGCAAGTGCTGCGAGAGTTCCCGGCGTCCATCGCCGTGCACACCCAGCTCGCGGACAAGCTGTTTGAATCCGGCCGTGTGCCGGGGCTGGCGATCGATCTTTTTGAGAATGGCGGAATCGTTAAGACGTGCCAACGGACTTACCTATCGCATACTTGTCCCGGAGCAACTGGTAATGATGCTCATTGTGGCCGGCGATGATGTATGCCAGGGCGCGAACTGTCACTTCACTGTTGCTGGCCGTCCCGCGCCGCTCCCAGGCTTCTGGACGCAAGTGGCGGAACAGCAGCACCGTCGCACGCCGGACAGCTGCATACTCCTCCAGCAACTCGGGCAGGGTCACAAATTCGAACGGTCCGTTTGGGACATAGTCATTCTGCTCGAATCCCGGGAGCGGCGTTTTATCCCCACGCGAGATGCGAAGCGCGCGGTAGGAGAAGATGCGCTCTGTGTCAATCACGTGCCCGAGCGCCTGCTTGACAGTCCACTTGTCCGGCGCGTAGCTGAAGTTCGCCTCGTCCTTCCCTAAACGGGAAAGCAGCGACTGCATGCGATCAACCTGCTTAGTCAGTGTCTCCAGGATGTCACCGCCAGCGATCAACGAGACATATTTGCCGTAATAAGGGTTGTATTCAGAGGTTTCGGGAGGTGTGACGGCTAGAGTGCTCATAATTTTCCTTTATTAACTTGATGCCGCTTCGGTGCGAGAGACTCAGTTTATGTGACGATCGTCATCGGTCGTTCCCCTTAGATTCAGGTACAAACGACCATGTTCGGGAGCAATTCTTACATTGATAAATTGCTCCGAGATGTCTGCAAAGAGGCGGCAGGAGGAGCTCATCGCGCGCGCAAGCCGCAAAAATGTTGGTAATGCCGTATTTTCCACACGCCATCCTCAGCAACTCCGGGGTACAATGCCGATTGGTCGCGTAAGTGCGGGCCAACTCATCACTCCATCACAAGGAAAGGATTTTTTCATCATGTGGAAGCCCACGAATCAACCTACGCCTGCCGGCCGTCCGTCTGAACCGGAGCGTCCAGTGTCCACGCCGACCAGCTCAGCGCCAGAGCCAACACCGGCGCCGGCTCCGCGTACCGTCGCCAGCAGCAGCAGCACCGCCGACCAGGCCACCATCGGCAAGTCGCTGGTGATCAAGGGCGAAGTGACCGGATCGGAATCGCTGTACATCGATGGCCGCGTAGAGGGTTCGATCAATCTCTCCGGCAACCGCGTGACCGTAGGCCGCAATGGCGTGGTCTCGGCCAACATCAACGCGCGCGAGATCGTGGTGCTGGGCAAGGTGCGTGGGAACCTGACCGCCAGCGACCGCGTTGACATTCGCAGCGATGGCTCGCTCACCGGCGACGTGGTGGCGGCCCGCATCTCTATCGAAGACGGCGCCTTCTTCAAGGGTGGTATCGACATCCGCAAGGCCGGCCAGAAGGCTAACGGCGAGGATGTCAAGCCCACCACGACCGAGAAGCCCGAAGCAGTCGGCGTAGCCGCCAGAGCTTAGTTCTTCGTCGAAAGATTAACGGCGGACAATCCCGAGGAGGGGTGTCCGCCGTTTGTGTTATTGCAGCCTGCTTAGGTTCCCAGCCCAGCCACCGTGCCGAATCACTTCCCAATTTCGCCAGACAATCTCTTGCGGAGAGGAAATCCCACCGCACCTCCTTGTGGTGCGATGCCCTGTCCCTCCAGACCGTAGACTAGCGCCTGATTCACTGCACGCTTCCCACAGTTTGCAATCCTGATTCTTGCTATCTCTGGTCCCCAACAGGGTAGGTGCCAAGCTTTCGGCGAAGCTACTTCGAATCTACTGCGATTCATGCTTGCCTTGCTCGCTTGACCCTTCGACATCGCTCAGGGCAGGGTGCGCAGCGGCCCGTCTCTACATGTTTTCAGCTGTCACGGTTCGATTCCCGCGCTCAACTCTTCCGCCTGCCGCTCGGCCACATGGGGATACGCAGCCTCTCTCCGACGGCGCAGGTCTCGAGGCAGATTTGATCGTAAGACCCATAATCCCAAGGCCACCATGGCCGCCCAGGTCAAGGTGATGAGCAGCAAATCCAGAATGTCGCCACCGCGGCTACCCCTGAGTTTCACCAACTCCGAGATGCGAAAAGCCGAGTAGCCCGCCGCCGCCGCGACGATCACGGACTTTCCTAATTCTTTCCATGGCAAGTCGCCGCCCGGCACGAGTTTCCGGCGGTGCAAAAGGAAGGCCAGAACCACTGTATTAGCGATAATTCCTAAATCCGACGCGATAGCCAGCCCCACAACCGAGAAGGTATGAAACAGGGCCGAATAAGCCGGTAAGGACGCGAGGGTGAGCGCTGAGGCGGCGATCATCGGGGTAAGGGTATCGGTGGTAGCGTAGAATGCGCGCGCATAGAGGGCCTGTGCTGACCAGAACGCCAGCGACAGGGAGAACCAGAAGAAATAAACCGCAGTGGTCTGCGCATCGCCGAAACCAAAGCGCCCGCGGCGATAGACCAGGTCAATGATAGGAAGAGCGGCGGCCATCATCCATCCCGAGACCAGAAAGGACATCGCTGAAACGCGGTAAACGGAGGTGCTTACATTGGCAGAGAATTCGGCACTCCGCCTTTCTCCGAAGAGCTTTGCAAAAAATGGCAGCGAGGCCTGACCCGTGGCCTGACCGAGAACCGCGATCGGAACTGCGAACAAGCGCTTGGCATAGTTCAGGCGGGCGATATCGCCGATTCCGCTGGAAGCGAAATAACGCAGAATCCAGTCATCGGCAGTCACGAGGGACACGCCCAGCATCAACGGAATCGACATCCTGACCCACTCGCGGAAAGCTTTGTTCTTGATATCGAAAGACGGCCAATAGCCGGTGCCCACGCGCGCCGCCCCGACGGCATTGATCAGAAACGGTCCAATGATGCTGCCCAGGACCGCCCCGTAAGCCAGCGAGGCAATGCCCAAGCGCCGGCCGAAGGCGATGCCAGCGGCGATGATGAACACGTTATAGAGAACCGGGCCGAAAGCTGGGAACAGAAAAAGGCGTTTCGAGAGCAGAACGGCGGAAACGATTCCACCAACATAAAAGAAGATCTGCGCGGGAAGCAGGATACGAGTAAGGAAAACGCAGAGCCGAACCTGCTCGGTATTGAACCCGTGGAACATCCAGTGGACGAACTGAGTGGTGAAAAGCTCGGCGAAGCCGATGCCGATCAGCAAAACGGTCGTCATCACCGTGATGATGACGGAAAACGTCTTCTGCGCTTCGTGCTCGCGGTTTTGGGCAACAAAGCGCGTGTAGATCGCAATGAAGGTGATGGAGGCTGTTCCGCCTGCCACCATATAGTTCAGCCAGTCCGGCAACGTGAAAGCAGCGACATAGGCGTCCACCTGCGATCCCGCGCCGAAGGCGTACGCAATGTACATTTCGCGCAAGTATCCGATGATGCGCGACGCCAGGATGGTGGTCATCAACAGAAAAGTTGCGGAGAGCTCGGTGTGCTGGTGCGAGGGGCGAAACAGGCGCAAGGCGCGCGACACCATGCTCAGCGGAGTGCTTGGATTCGAAGACGACTCCATGGGATGTGGCGATTCTACATGGAGAGCAGTGGTTGGTTGGTGGTCTTTGGTCGTTGACCCTTTGCGCCGGAGCTTCGGGCGCCACGCGACTGTTATCCCGAGCAAACCTGACGCAGCGAAGCGAAGTCAGGCGAAGTCGAGGGGCCTTGCGTTCATCCCCCCGGTAGCACTTTTGAGCGCCGGGAAAACACAAGGTCCCTCCACTCGGGCTCACGCCCTTGGTCGGGATGACAGTGCATAGCGCATGAGAGATGCCAACGACCAACGACCAGGACAGCGTTCATTAGTTGGCGCCAGGACGTTGTGCCGGCGCGTGCGCATCCTTGTACACCTGACCGCCCTTCATCACGAAGCTGACATGCTCGAGGGCGCGAACATCGGCCAAGGGATCGGAATCGACGGCGATGATGTCGGCGTACTTGCCGGGTTCGATGGTCCCAACATCTTTCGAGCGCCCAATCAGATCAGCGGCGTTGGAAGTGGCAGCGCGAATTGCCTGGGCCGGAGTCATGCCGAATTTCACCATGTAGAAGAATTGCCGGGCATTGTCGCCGTGTGGATAAACCCCGGCATCGGTGCCGAATGCCATTTTGGCTCCGGCCTTCACCGCTTTGGCAAAGTTTTCGCGCTGCAGGCGCCCGACCGTCTTCTCCTTTTCGAGATTCTCCGCGGGCAATCCGAATTTCGTGGCCTCATTTAGCAGGTAATCATCGTTATAAATGTCCATCACCAGGTAAGTTCCGCGTTCCTTCGCCAACCGGATGCCCTCGTCATCAATAAGGCTGGCGTGCTCGATGGAATCGATACCTGCGAGGATGGAATTCTTGATCCCCTCCGTTCCATGGGCATGGGCCGCGATCTTGCGCCCGGCGTGATGCGCTTCCTCGGCAGCTGCTTTCAGTTCGTCGAACGTATACTGCGGCGCGCCGGGACTGTCGCCTTTGGAAAGGACGCCACCGGTTGCAAGAATCTTGATCACGTCCACGCCATATTTGACCTGCGCTCGCACGACGTGCCGGACCTGGTCGACGCCGTCGGCGATCTGGAAATCCCGTTCTTCGGGGAACATCCAGACCTGGGTCTGGGGCGAGAAGTTGTTGAGATCGCCATGCCCACCCGTGATGGAAATGCCCGGCCCGCTGGCTACCACCCGCGGCCCGATTACGAATCCTTCGTTGATCGCGTTACGCAGGTCGACCGCCAGAAAAGGTTTCGAACCGACATCCCGCACGGAGGTAAAGCCTGCTTCCAGCGTGCGCCGGGCGTTACCCACAGCAAAGAAGGCCTTGGTAAACGGTGTGTCCTTGAATTTATAGATCTCGTTGTAACGATCGGCGCGTGCCTGCAGGTGAGTATGACAATCAATCAGGCCGGGCAACACGGTGGAATGTGACAAGTCCAGAACGCTGGCGCCAGCCGGAATTCTGATCGAACTGGCGGGAACTACATCCTTGATACGCTCGCCCTCGACGACGATAACCATGGTCTCGCGAACGCTGTCGCTGGCGGAGTCGAACAAGCGCCCAGCCAAAATGTAAGTGGTTCGTCCCGCACCGGGGAAAGCCGAACTCTGGGGAGCGCTCTGGGCAAGACCCGTGGAAACCAGCAAGGCAACGAACAGCATCGTCAAACGATTCATGTGGAAGGCTCCGGAGGAATCGACCGAGCAGTTTCAAGGCAACCATAGCCTTATGTCAAACGCGCAGATTCCCTTGTGCGCTGCCGTTCGTTTAACATGTATACAGAAACTGGCGCGAACTGGCGCGCAATCCGGCATCGAACATAAACATATGAAATTCAGGCTCGCTCTTCTCGCCTCTGCTCTATTGCTGGTCACGCTCGCTGCTGGCCAGAGTACCGACAATCCCGCCCTGCGCCCGCCCAAGGGGGCGCAAGTGGCCATCGTGGTATTCGAAGATCTGGAGTGTCCCGACTGCGCGCGCGCAGCGCCCCTGGTACAGGAAGCGGCGCGCACCTATCACATTCCCGTGGTGCGGCACGATTTTCCTCTACAGATGCATCCGTGGGCGTTTGACGCGGCTGTACTGGCGCGGTTCTTCGATACTCATTCGAAGAAAATCGGCAACGAGTTTCGCGACACCGTCTTCCAGCACCAGCTTGAAATCAATAAAGACAATCTGCACGCGTTTGCCGAGAAGTTTGCCGCCGAGCGCAAGATTGATCTGCCCTTTGCGGTCGATCCGCAAGGGAAACTGGCCGCTGAGGTCGAGGCCGATCGCAATCTGGGCATCAGTCTCGCTCTGAACCACACGCCCACTATTTATGTTGTATCCAATAAGAATGTCGGTAAGCCTTTCGTCGAAGTAGTGGACCGCAGCCAGTTGTTTCAACTCATCGATGCCATGAAGCAGGGCGAATAACCGCGGCACATTCGGTGACGGTTCTTCTCCTGTCTTCTACAACTCGGGCTAAGGATTTTTCTGCCTGCCTATTGGGATTTTTGCCGAGTTCTGCTGTTTCTTCTCGATAAACCAAAACTCTGGTGTGCAGCATCCAACGGACACTAAAAAGGTGAGGAGAAAAGATTGTGAGTTGGATCAAAGACCGGCTCGAGGAGAAACAAATCGTGCTTGAGCAGGAATGGTTGCGCGACTGGGACGCAGTCGAACGCCAGCCGGCGCGCAACCTCGACGAAGCATGGACACATATGATCGCGGCCATTGGGCGGGATGTAAGAGAATTCAACGCCCTGAAACTATGTGGGCATCAGCAGTTGCAGGTCACCTCCGGCGCGCAATCGATGGATCTGCGTTGGCAGGATCAGACTGAACCGATCCTCAGCGTGGTAATGGATCGCCCTGGAGAATTTATCGGATACACCGCGCGCAAGGACGGCAAGAACCGCTCTGGACTTTTGCGTGTGCGTGTACGTCGCGGAAGCAACGCCATTCTCTACAACGGGCGCCCGACGCCGTTCACCTATGAGGAAGCATCGCAGTTCTTATTGCAACCGCTGCTGATGCCGTGATCCGAGCTATCAGCTCTCAGCTGTCACCAAACTCGGCGCTCGTGCGACCGGGTACCTGGCTTCCGGGTAGAGCCGGTCGAATACTACCCACAGGATCGCGATCAAAATGAACGCGAACACGCTGCCTTCCGGGCCGACGCTGCCCCCGGTCAGCCAGATTGGGCCGTGAAAAGATGAGTTCAGCAGATGGCCAGGCTCGACCGTTCCGCTATTAGGGACCGAGTACAGGAACGTCTCTCCCCAATCGAAGGCCAGATGGAAGCCCACCGCGAACCAGAGATTGCCGGTGCGGCGCAGCGTCAGGCAGAGAAACAAGCCGATCAGGCCAGCGCTGGAGAGACCAACCAAAGCTTCTCCTGGATTGTCGACATGCAGCGCTCCGAAGCTGGCCGAGGTGATGGCAGCGGCGGGCCAGAATCCGATACCGTCAGTGAGCGTGAACTGTGTGTAGCCGCGAAGCAGGAACTCCTCGAAGAATCCCACCAGCAGAAAAAACAAGCCCCAGAAGAGCGCGAACTTAAGGATGCGGATGCCATGAAGGGCCAGGTGTCCGAAATAAAAGCCGTGCAGGCCGCGGATCATCACGAGGAGAAGCGTGATCGCCAGCAGTCCCCAAAGACACCCGATCCAAAAGAGTTTTCCGAGAGCCTCGCCACCGGGTAATCCGTAATCACCGAACGGGCGCTTCTCGATGCGCGTCATGATGAACGCGGCAATAATGACAGCCGCGGCCAGTAGGCCTTCTTCCACCAACTGCAGCCACAACAGGGCGGCGCCATGGGCATGCCAGGGCTGAAGAATAAAGGCGAAGATTGCGGCAATTAAAGCCGTCATAAGCAAATACAGCAGCAGGCGCCATCCAGCGCGAATGCCGTGCGGTCCGACGAAAATTGTGTACACCCTTGGCGGCGTCGGTTCCCCGACCTGGGTATCGGGTCCAGGCGGCACGTTCTCCGGAGGGAGGATGGGATTGAGTTCGCTCATTGCCTTTTTCCCTTCGATGATAGCTGAGGAGCAACGTCCAGCAAACAGCGCGCCGGGCATGGTACAACTTGTTGTTCCGGATGCACCCCTTCTTCAACAAGCAGCGCTTCGGCGAACCCCAATTTGTTGCCGGCCTGCTGTTGCTGATATTCCTCGCGCAGTGTGCCTGGTTGATCCGCTCCGATCTGCGAACTGGACAAATCAGCAGCGCCGAACGATGGGTGATCGACCGCGGCCTGCAGCAGTGGCACGGAAATGTAAACCAGAGTTCCTTGTCAGTTGCGGCCGATGCGCGCTTCACAGGATTTGAAGATTCGACGGAAATACCGGCCCCCGATCCTCACGGGTTGGCTTCGGTCTGGGATCCTAATCACTCTGCGCTGTACTACCTGGTCGCGACTGCTCCTCTACTGCTCTGGCCCAGGCCGCTCGCCGCCGATTCCGTTGTGGTCTGGGGCTGGCTGGCGCGCGCCACGGGGCTGATTTTCGGATTGTGCCTGGGAGCATCGCTTTGGTATGTTGCGCGACGACTTTACGGCAATGCTGGAGGGTACGTCGCGCTCGTGCTGTTCTGTTTCTCCCCTGGCCTCATCCGTGCTTCTGCCGGATGGCTCGTCCCCCCGGAAACGGGCGCAGCCTGGGGAGCCTTTGGCGCGATCTTCACCGGCATCGCTGTAGCTCACACCTTGTATGCGCCGCGCGAAGTTATCCTCTGGAATTGGCGCCGTATTCTCCTTTTGGGGGTGGCTCTGGCGATGGCCATCGGCTCACAGTTCTCCCTCGCGGCGCTGATTCCTTTAGTGCTCGCTTTTCTTCTTTATCTCGCGCCCACCCGAAGGAAAGCAGCGCTGGCGATCTGGGCGGCTGCCTGCGCCATAGCCGTGCTCCTGCTTTTCAGCTCCTATTATTTCCATCCCTTGGCCTTTTGGCACGGCCTCCGTCACGCCGACTTCTTGGCTTTGACCGGATCAGCTTTTGCCATGCCGGGTGTTTATCGGGAGCTGTTTCGGAAAATCCTCGAGAGTTGTCCGGCGCTGGCCGTGCTCTTGCCGATCACGCTGATTGTCTTCGCGGCTTGGCGCCGTGCGCGCTATTTCGGAAATTCAGCGCCGCTTCTGTTGAGCGCATTTTTTCTCGCGATGGGGCTAGCCACGCCCCACTACCCAGGACTAGGCTTCCGCCTTATTGCGGTACCGTTTCTTGTACTGTTTGTCTCGGGAATGCTCGCTGATGTTCTAGAAACGCGTTACCGTCCGCTGATTCTTCCCGCCACGGCGGGATTGCTGGCATCGTATGCGCTCTGGAGTCTGCTGGAACTGGCGCGCATCCGTATAGCGTAGGGGACAGGTGCCCTCACCTCTCCGCCGCGTAGGGACAGGTGCCCTCACCTGTCCGGCCGAGCGAAGCTCGGCCTTTCTTTTCCTAGGAAATGCACCCCTCGATAGCCCCGCGCAGCTGTGCGACGCTCCAGCGAATCTCTTCCGCGGTGATCACCGCGGGCGGGGCAATCAGGATGTGATCCCCGGCGATCCCATCCACGCAGCCTTGCATGGGATAAACCAGCAGCCCACGCTCCAGCGCAGCCTGCCCGACCCGTCCGGCGAAATTCCGCTCGGCCGGAAACGGCTGCTTCGTTTCTTTATCGGCGACGAATTCCACTGCCCAGAGCAATCCGATTCCCCGCACGTCACCCACCGCCCTGCACTCGCGCAAGCCTTCCAAGTCACTTTTCAGATGAGCCGCGGCAGAGTTCTTGATGTCCAGATTGGCGGCCGCTACCAGATTATTGCCTGCCAGATGCCGTAATACTGCTCGCCCCGCGGCCAGGGAAATCGGATGCGCGTTATAAGTGAATCCGTGCAGGAAAGCTCCCGATCCTCGGGCGATCGCATCGGCCACTTTTCTGGTGGCAATTACCGCTCCCAACGGCGCATAGCCGCTGGAGAGACCCTTGGCCGTCACCAGGATATCCGGAGCGACATCCCAGTGGTCCACGGCGAAGTTGCGCCCGGTGCGGCCCATGCCAGTCATCACTTCGTCCGTGATGAGCAGAACGCCAGCGTCGCGGCAGATTTCGGCAACCTTCCGCAAGTATCCGGGCGGGGGAGTAACCGCTCCCAAAGTGGCCCCGCTGACGGGCTCCAATATGAACGCCGCGGTTTCGCCATGAGTCGCCTCGATCGCATCCTGTAGTTCGCGCGCGTACTCCTGGCCGCAGTTGAAACAGCTGTCGGTGCAGTCGTAAGCGCAGCGATAGCAATACGGCATGCCCACGTGGTCGAACTCGCGGATCATGGGCAAATAGATTTCGCGCCGCCTGCGATTGCCAGACACGGAGAGCGCGCCCAGCGTCGATCCGTGATAGCTCTGGCGGCGGCTCAACACGCGATGGCGCTTCGTTTCTCCTATTTCCACCTGATACTGGCGAGCCAGCTTGAGAGCAGTTTCTACGGACTCCGATCCACCTGATGTGAAGTACACAGAGCCGCCGCGAAAGTTCTCTCCGGCAAATTCCAGCAGTTCGCGCGCATATTCTTCCGCCACCGGGGTTGTGAACTGACTCGTGTGTACGAACTCCAGTCCTCTAGCCTGCTCGGCCATTGCGGCTGAGATTTCCCGAACTCCATGGCCAATGAAATTCACCGCCGCCGATCCCGAGAAATCGAGGTAACGCTTGTCTTCCGAATCCCAGACGTAGACGCCTTCGCCGCGCACAGCGGCGGGGAACATCCTGCGGAAAGAGCGCCGTAAAACTGCAGAGGTCGTCACTGGAGGATGCGTACCGGCTTGAGACACGAAAAGATTATCGAGTTCACATCGTTCTGCTGTCAAAACACGGTCACCGATTTCAAGGATGCGCACGGATCAAATCTGATCCCTGTAAATCCGCGGCTGGCTTTCAATAGCGAAAGCGGTATTTCACCTGCACGGACAACATCCGCGGATTGACAAAATGTGTTCCTCCGAAAGTGTTGCTGTTATCCAGCAGGTAACGCGAATTGGCCAGATTCAGCGCAGTCAAGCGTACGTTCCACTTTTCACGAAAGGTTTTTCCCAGGGAAAGGTCAAAGGTCGTATGCGAAGGCAGGTGTTCTGGTCCATCTCCGTTCAAGAATCCGGATCCATAACTCACGTCAAATGACGCCCAGCTGCTGCCCGGCAAGTCCGCGTTTATCCCCGTGCTGAGCGTGTCCCGCTGATCGTGGTCGAGAAAGTAATAATCATTCTGCGGCGGCGCGAAGTCGGTCAGTCCCCCGGTGACGCCGCCAAATCCTCGCGCATACTGATGTGAGTACGCCAGGTGCCACTGCGCCCGTCCGCCCAGCCGTGGAGAACTGGCCACCGCCTCCCAGCCATGAATGCGCGCCCGCGCAATCGTTAAGGGGAAAAAGATATTCGAATTGCCTAGAACATCATGATCGAAAAAGTTCTTCGCCGCGGTGCGGAAGTTATCGACCTCCAGGCTCCATCCCGCCAGCGGGATAGTGAGGCCGAACTCGTGCTGCTCATCACGCTCTCCGCGCAGAGGCAGGAATCCGAATCCCTGCTGCGCCGCCAGGTCAAGCAGCGGCCCGCCCACTGTGAGTAGCGGCGGCGCCTGGTAATAGCGTCCCCAGAACGCCCGCGCTACCCAGCCCAGCCTGGGGATGCGAATCGCCGCGCCCAGCCGCGGGTCGGCCGCGTTCTCGGAAAGCGATCCCTCAAAATGCGTAAGCCGCAGACCTCCGTTCAGCGTCAGCCAACGGGTAGGCTTGTATTGATCCTCCAGGAAAATAGCCGAAACCGAACCCCCTAGGGTTTCCCGCTGGCGGAGCGAGGCAGCAGGATCGCTGGCCAGGGTCAGTCCGAAGAGTTGGTTGTCATGCGCCGCAAACGCCTGAATTCCTGCGTGCGCATTTTGCTTGCCCCGAGCCACCCCAGCCGAAACTACTCCCCCCCAATAATTGGAGCCGCGATCGTCTTCGGCGATCACCGGGCTGCCCGCCGGTCCGCCCATATAGTGTGCGCGGTTGAAGTGGTAGAACGGCGAGATCGTCCAAAGAACCCCATTCGCGCTGGTATGCAGCCAGGAGAAGTTGGCAAAATCGTCGCGCTCATCTTCCAGGTTGCGAATGCCGGCTGATTGCTGCTCGGGTGTATTCGGCACTTGAAAGTGGTCACCACGAGCCGAAGCCACCAGCCGCAACTGATCATTCGGGGTCTTGTTGAAAATGAGGGACGTAAACCCGCTCAGCCCAGATGACTGGTCGTTGATAACGGCTGGCGTTGGAGTCTCCAGTCCCAGATCCGTTCGGTTAAAGGACAGACTGCCGTAATAGGCGAACCGCTGGGTATGGTCGCCGAAGCTGATCTGATCGTTCGTGGCGTTGAAGCTTCCGTAGCTGGCAACGATCTCGCCTTCACGATTGCGCTCGAATCCGGAGCGAGTTACCACATTGAACACGCCGTAGGCGCGATCGCCGTACTCGGCGTTGTAACCGCCGCGCTGCACTTCCAGATAATCAATGTCCTTGGGATCAAACTGCGGGCCCACATTCGAAGCGATATTGGTGTTCGGTACGGGGACTCCGTCCAGCAGCCATGAAACCTGGTGTCCGCCGCGAATGTGCAGCTGATCGTGAACCATATAAGCGCCAGGCGTGTAATCGGTGATCATGGCCAAGCTGTTGGTCTGATCCGCGCCCGGAGTCTTTTCAATCTGTTTGCGGTTAACGGTGTTCGAACTGGTGGACGATTCCGTATTGGCCGTGGCGGCGGTGTCCGTGACTTGAACCGTTTCGCTGTCGGCAGCGACCTTCAGGGCGACGTGCACGCTCACTTCTCGACCGGAACCAACAGTGACTTTCTCCTGCCCCGGGCTGAAGCCGGGTACCTCCACAACTATGCGATAGTCCCCCAACTGAACGGCGTCAAAGCGGAACTCGCCGGCGTTGTCACTGGTGGTCGTTTTGGACCATTGCGAATCGACTGAATGCAAGGTGACTTGAGCGCCGGACACAGGACGGTGTTGCGGGTCATGAATCAGCCCTCGTACCGTGCCGAAGGTGCTGGCTTGCGCAGAAAGCGCCAATGCCAGCGCCCCGCTGAGCAGCAGCGTGTAAAACCTCATCGAGCCTCCACGGCCATTTGTGGGCGGACACCTAGTCCGCAGCGCGCGTTTTCAGGTACCCCAAGGCAGGGAGATGTAGATTGAAACTCTTGGGGTTAACAGCTAGAGAGTGAACCCCGCTGGAGGTGCGCGCCCGAAATGAGATTCCGATAAATGGGAGTGTTGGAGCGGAACATCGGCCAGGGCAAGCGTGGGTTCAATGTGTCTTTTTGCAGATAAGGTCAGCGGCAACGCTGCTTGCGCCCATTGTCGTCCGGTGAGCGATTGGCAGCAGCTGTGCTGAGCGCATCCCCCGGACGAAAGCGCGGGATCTGCTTGTACGCCGTCACGGCAGTGGGATAGCTTGCGCAGGCAGCAGGCGTGTGGAGACTCTTGCGACAGCGCCATTGCTGTCGGCGCGAAGATCCCGGCAAGGATCACAACCAGCAGCGAACTTGCAATCAGGCGATGCATGAAATCTCACACTGGCCCCACACCGCTGTTTAGGCTAATTTCTGCTACCAGCATAGGGTAGAGATAGCCTTTCCGCAAATAGGACAGACTGGAAGCAACTTCCGAGGGTTAGAACAAAACTCAGGTTCTTCGCCCAGACTAGCTGGCTACTGCAAAGGACTGTGTATGAATTGCCGCTCAGTATTCGTTACAACTACCCTTGTTTCTTTTCTCATCTTAGTTCGTTAGCCGGAAACGACGGCTGCACTGCATGGAGTTTGCAGAGTGAAAGTTGCCCTGATCGCGCCGCCCTTTATTTCTGTGCCCCCCGGAGAATACGGGGGTACGGAGCTGTTCATCGCTCAACTGTCCGAAGGACTACAAAAAGCGGGCGCAGAGGTGGTTGTCTATGCTAATGGCGAATCGCGCGTCGGCGCTGAGGTTCGCTGGATCTACGAACGCTCGCAATGGCCGATCAAGGTGCAGGAAGAGGCGTGGCTGAAAGACTTGAATCACGAATCGTGGGCGGTGCGCGATGCCATCAACGACTGTGACGTGATTCACTTCCACACCGCCCAGGGGCTTGCCTTTTCTCGCTTTGCCTCACAGCCCTCGATCCTTACCCTGCACGGTCCCCATGACGCCAAGCTCAGCGAGTTTTACTCCCATCATCCTGACGTGCATTACGTCTGCATCAGCGACGCCCAGTGCCATCAGGAATCCATGCCGCGCATGCGGACGATCCATCACGGCATTGATTTGTCTCAATATCAGCTGGTCGAGCACAAGCAGCAATATCTCAGTTTTATTGGAAGAATCGCGCCTATCAAGGGCACCCATATTGCCATCGAAGTAGCGCGCAGAACCGGAATCCCGCTGAAGATTGCCGGCGAAGTGCAGCCCATGTACCGGGAGTATTTTGAGGCGAAGATCAAACCCAAGATCGATGGCCAGCTGGTGCAGTATGTTGGCGCGGCCAATCTGCAATTAAAAAATGAATTGCTAGGTAACTCCATGGCGATGTTGTTTCCCATCCAGTGGAACGAACCTTTTGGCTTGGTTATGGTCGAGGCAATGGCGTGCGGTACTCCCGTGCTGGCCATGCCGGGCGGTTCGGTCCCCGAAGTGATCGAGAACGGAGTATCCGGATACGTGTGCCGGACGGTACCTCAAATGGTCAAGCAGGTGGGTGACTTGCATTTCGATCCACACGCCGTAAGAAAATACGCAGAAGATAATTTCTCGCTGCAACGAATGGTGCGAGACTACCTCGCGCTCTACGAAGACGCGCTGACAGAAAAAGCGGAGGCCCGACGAATCGCGTAGCGATGCCCACGCTCACGTAGGGACGGCCGCCCCCGCCGTCGAGGTCGAGCGAAGCTCGGCTATGCTCTCGGCCATCGCTACGATCCTGAGTTGAGCCACAAAAATCCCGTGTGTTAGCATCTTAAGTTTCCGCAGGCTCTCCCGGTTCGGCCTGTCATGTTCTCTTCTTAATCCTGATCAGTCCGAAGCCCGATTCGGGAGCGCCGCTGGCCATGGACTAAAAACGGATCGTCAGATCTGATCCGCGGAAATCCGTGCAAATCTGTGGCCGAAAGCAGTTGCAACCTGAAGGAGTCAATCCGTGAAAGTCTACGACAGTGCAAACATACGTAATGTAGTTTTGGTCGGCCACGGTAAAGCGGGCAAGACTTCCCTGGTCTCGGCCATGCTTTACACCTCCGGGGCAACACAAAGGCTGGGACGCGTGGATGATGGCAGCGCCCCCACCGATTATGACGACGAGGAAATTGCCCGCCAGATGTCGATCTCCACCGGCGTGGCCTATGCGGAGTGGAACAAGACCAAGATCAATTTACTCGACACGCCCGGTTTCAATATGTTCGTGCATGAAGCCAAGATGATGCTGCCGGCCGTGGAAGCGGCGTTGGTGGTAGTGGACGGGGTTGCGGGCGTGGAGGTCATCACCGAGCGCGTGTGGGGCTACTGCGATGAAGTGAGCATGCCGCGCATGATCGTGGTCAGCCGCATGGACCGCGAGCGCGCCGACGCTAATCGCGTACTGGAATCGTTGAGCAAGAGTTTTGGCCGGCAAGTGATGCCGCTGCAGTTGCCGGTCGGCAGCGAGAAAAGCTTATCCGGAATCATCGACCTGGTCCGCATGAAGGAACGCAATTACGAAATGGGCGGCAACGGAAAGGGCAAGGAGGGCGAAATTCCGGCCAATCTCAAAGACACCGCCCAGGAATGGCACGAGAAGCTGGTGGAACTGGTCGCCGAAGGGAATGACGCCTTAATGGAGGAGTTCTTCGATAAGGGCACCATCCCGGAAGAGCACCTCGTTCCAGCCTTGCACGAGGCGATTCGTGAAGACCGCATCTTCCCGGTGCTCTTCGCTTCCGGTCTCGGAAATATCGGCGCGGACGAATTGATGGACTTTGTTGTGGACTACCTGCCTGCGCCGACGGAGCGCGCTCCGTCTCGCGGACAGGTCACGTCCGGCAATGGCGAGCCGCCCTCGCGCAAGATGGATGACTCCGAGACACCTTCGCTCTTCGTTTTCAAAACGATTTCTGATCCCTTTGCGGGCAGGATTTCCTACTTCAAAGTCATGTCGGGCGTCATCAAGAACGATGCCAGCGTGCAGAACTTCACCCGCAATACGGCCGAAAAGCTGGCGCACATCTCCATCATGCAAGGAAAGACGGCTGTCCCAATCACCGAACTGCACGCGGGCGACATTGGCGCCGTAGCGAAGCTGAAGGACACGCTGACCGGGGACACGCTGGGCGATAAATCTGCGTCCATTCAATACGCGCCTGTGCGCCTGCCGGAGCCGGCGATCACCTTTGCGATCGAGCCCAAGAGCCGCGCTGATGAAGACAAGCTCGGCGTCGGCATTCACAAGCTCATGGAAGAAGACGCTATGCTGCGTTTCTTCCGCGATCCGCAAACCAAGGAGTTCCTGATCGCAGGCACTGGGCAGCAACACATCGAGGTAGTCGTTTCCAAGATGAAGAAGCGCTACCACACCGAAGTGAACTTGAAAGCGCCCAAGGTCCCGTATCGCGAGACCATTCGCGGCAAGGCCGACGTGCAGGGGCGGCACAAGAAGCAGACTGGCGGACACGGCCAATACGGCGACTGCAAAATCAAAATGGAGCCGCTGCCGCGGGGCGCGGAATTTGAATTTGTGAATGACATCTTCGGCGGCGCCATTCCGAGGAACTTTATTCCCGCCGTGGAGAAAGGCATCAAAGATGCCGCCGCCCGTGGCTATCTTGCCGGTTTCCCGGTGGTTGATTTCAGAGTCGTGCTTTATGACGGCTCTTATCACGACGTCGATTCCAACGATCTTTCCTTCCAGATGGCCGGCCGCATTGCTTTCAAGAAAGCCATGGAGCAGGCCAAGCCCACGCTGCTGGAGCCGATCATGGTGGTTGAGATCAATGTGCCCGACGAATTTGCCGGCTCGATCATGGGCGATCTGAACGGCCGCCGTGGCCGCATTCAGGGCATGGACAACCGTGGGGGGAATACGATCGTGAAAGCAGAAGTGCCCATGGCAGAGATGCTGACGTATGGCGTCGACCTCACTTCCATGACGCAAGGCCGCGGCAGCTTCAACATGGAAATGCATCATTACGATATTGTTCCGCAAATGCTCCAGGAAAAGATCATCTCCAAAGCGAAAGCGGAGCGTGGTGAGCAGCCGGAGGAAGAAGAGTAGAAATTCTTGCCTGTTGCCAAAAGGTAACCTGCTGTAGCAGGATTGCAACGCAGCGTTTCTTGAATTCAAGCCGGGAGGCTAGACATGAAAGTTGCCAAGGCAGGTTTTCTTCTCTTCGCAATACTGGGACTTCTGGTAGCGGTGAGCGCCGCGCAAGATGCCGGGGCAGATGTTTTTAAAACCAAGTGCGCAGTCTGTCACGGTGCCGACGGGGGAGGGAAGATTGGCCCAAACCTAAAAACAATCAAGCTCGGCGAAGGCGATATTGTTGCACTTCTAAGCAAAGGCGAGGACGCCCGCAAGATGCCGCACAAGAAGCCGATCAGCGGGCTGACTGAAGACCAGGTGAAAGCGGTCGCGCATTACGTGAAGAGCCTGAAATAAAATTTGGCCGCACCGAATTCTTTCGGGCGCCGTGGCATACGGCGCCTAATTTTATTGCGACCAGATGTATCAGGAAGGAGTCCGCTAGTATCAGTTGTTAGGGATGCATCCCCGCAAACCGTCCGAATAGCCAACCCCTGAAGGGAATCGAGTCGACCAATGGCTCAAGGGAAATCACCGGCTCAGGGAAACAGCCCACGCCGGAGCCGCTGCCGGGTTGACTCAAGCGCGATACCAGCCCGCGAAGCGGACGGAATTCATTAACCCAGCGCGTAAGCGTTGGGTAGCAAGCCCGAAAACAAAGCCAGCCCATCAGGGGCGCCACGACCCCTTACCCCCGCTGCCCCTTCTCGATCTTGGCCCACGTATCCTTCAACGCCACGGTCCGGTTAAACACCGGCTTGCCGGGAGTCGAATCCGTATCCACGCAAAAATATCCAATACGTTCGAACTGGTATCGGCTCTCGACCCTCGGCGCCGCCAAAGACGGTTCGACTTTGGCATCATTCACAATCTCCAGCGAATTCGGATTCAGGTTGGCCGTGAAATCCTGGCCTCCTTCTACCTCGTTCGGATCGGGCTTGCTGAAGAGCTTGTCATAGATGCGTACCTCCGCATCTACCGCATGCGCCGCCGAAACCCAGTGGATCGTCGATTTTACTTTCCGCCCATCTGGCGCGTTGCCGCCCCGGGTCGCAGGATCGTAGGTGCAGTGCACCTCCACCACTTCTCCTTTCTCGTTCTTCACCACCCCCACGCAAGTCACGAGGTAACCGTAACGCAACCGCACTTCCCGCCCCGGCGACAACCGGTAATACTGCTTGGGGGGATTTTCGCGGAAATCGTCCTGCTCGATATACAACACCCGCGAGAACGGCACTTTGCGCGTGCCCGCGTGCGGGTCCTCGGGATTGTTCACCGCGTCCATCTCTTCGACTTGGCCTTCGGGATAGTTATCAATGACAAGCTTAAGCGGACGCAGAACCGCCATGACCCGGGGGGAGCGCCTGTTCAGATCCTCGCGCACGAAGTGCTCGAGCATTTCCAGCTCGATCGTGCCATTCGTTTTGGTTACACCGATGGACGCGCAGAAATTGCGCAGCGCTTCCGGCGTGAAACCACGCCGCCGAATGCCTACAAGCGTGGGCATGCGCGGATCATCCCAACCCCGCACCAAACCTTCGTTCACGAGGCGCAGAAGCTTGCGTTTGCTCAGCAAGGTATAGGTGAGGTTGAGGCGGTCGAATTCGATCTGCTGCGAGGGGAAAATACCGAGCTGTTCGATGAACCAGTTGTAGAGCGGGCGATGGTCCTCGAACTCAAGTGTGCACATCGAGTGCGTGACCCGCTCCATGGAATCCGACTGCCCGTGTGCATAGTCGTACATCGGATAGATGCACCACTTGTTCCCGGTACGGTGATGCGCAGCATGCAGGATGCGGTACATCACCGGGTCACGCATGTTCAGGTTCGGCGATGCCATGTCGATCTTCGCCCGTAGCGTGCGTGAGCCATCGGGGAACTCGCCGGCTCGCATACGCTCAAAGAGGGTGAGATTCTCTTCCACTGAGCGGTTGCGATAAGGACTTTCCGTGCCTGGCTTCGTCAAGGTGCCACGGTATTCTCTGATCTGGTCGGCCGAGAGGTCGTCCACATAGGCCTTCCCCGCCTTGATGAGCTGGATGGCCCACGCGTACAGCTGGTCGAAGTAGTCCGACGCGTAGTACAGGCCATCCCAGTGGTAGCCCAGCCATTTGACGCTGTCCTCGATGGATTCGACGTACTCGGTCTCTTCCTTGGTGGGATTGGTGTCGTCAAAGCGCAGGTTGGTGTGCCCGCCAAACTCGTCGGCCAAGCCAAAGTCCAGATAGATCGCCTTGGCGTGTCCGATATGCAGATAGCCGTTGGGCTCGGGGGGAAACCGGGTTTGTACCCGGCCGCCATATTTATTGGTTTCGAGATCACGGACGATGATGTCGCGAACAAAATTCGAGGCACCGGGCGACTTGCCGGGGGCCGGCTGGGGATTGGCGTTCATACGCAAATTTTATTTTACACAGGAGACCGCCGAAGCAGGTTCGAGTGTTCGCAACATTGGGCTGACTGACGCTGTGTTTGGAAGAATGAAACACACAGTGTCATCCCAGCCAAGCGAGGGATCTGGGTTCTGGCCGGCACGGGCATCATGCCGAGAAAAAACCTGGGTCCCCCGCTGCGCTCGGGATTACAACGTTAAATTCGGGAGACAGGTTTCAGGCGGCTTGTTTATTGCGCTTACGAGGCCCTTTTTCCTGCAGAGCGATGTCCGCGAGCCGCTTGAACCGGGTCTCATCTTCGTTGTCTTCCGATGGTTCGGGGATGGGCTGGAAGCTTTCCGGGGTCAGGGCAGCGGGCTCCGCCTGATGCCACCATTTGGGCGGGTGGCTGTACAACTTGCCAAGGCGGGGCGTCTTAGCCATAAATCAGCTCTAGTATGGCCGCCTGCGCTTCTACTTTCGATACCGTTCATTCTGTATTTTCAGAGTTGCTGAAGTGGAAAAACTCAGGTGTCACCGACCCTGTCCAACGGAAGACAGGTTCTGTAACGAGGCCAGCGCCTGGCCAATGCGTTTTATGGCCTTGTCTTTCCCCAATACTTCCAAGGTTTCGAACAGCGGCGGAGCATTCTTTCGCCCACAAACCGCTACCCGAATTGGTTGGAACATCTGCCCGGCTTTCACGCCAAGCTCCTGAGCAGCCGAACGCAAAACCTGGTCCAGGGCATCATGCTTGAACTCAGTGCCCTGCAGCACCGCCTCTGCTTTCTGCAGGACGCGAAATGCCATGCCGGCGTCTCCCTTTTGCGGGATCAGTTCGGCCGGATCGTAGGGCGGTAGGTCGGAAACAAAGAAAAAATCGGCGGCCGTAAGTACGTCTCGCAGCAGCTTGATGCGTTCCTGAATGAGCGGCGTGACCTGCAGCATCTTGCTGGGCTCAACCTCGAATTTTTCGCGCACGAAGGGCAGCAGGCGTTCACTCAAGTCGGCAAGCGGAAGCGCACGAATATGCTCGGCATTCAGCCACACGGCTTTTGAGTCGAACATCTCCTCTGCGGTGGCAGCCGGCTCCTTGAAATTGACAACCGTGTTGGCACGATTGATGCCCTCAAGAGAAAACGACGCCACCAGCTCCTCACGCGACATTTTTTCGCGATTATCCTTTGGCGACCATCCCAGCAGGCACAAGAAATTGATGAAAGCTTCCGGCAGAAAGCCCATATCGCGGTATGTCGTCACGCTGACCACCGCTCCATGCCGCCGCTTGGAAAGCTTTGTCCCATCCGGAGCCACAAGGAGCGGCAGGTGCGCGAATGCAGGCGGCTGGCATCCGGCCGCTTCGAAGATGAGCACGTGCTTGAAAGTGTTCGTGAGATGGTCCTGCCCGCGAATGATGTGGTCAATATGAAGGTCGGCGTCATCCGCGCACGAGGCCAGATGGTACGTCGGCATGCTATCGCTTCTCAGAAGAGCAAAGTCTTCTATATCGGCGGTTGACTTCACCTGCTCCCCATAGACCGCATCCACAAAGCGAACCTGCTGCTCCAGGTCGCGGGGAACGCGAAAACGTAGCGCGAAAGGCTCTCCCGCAGCGGCACGGCGGTCACTTTCCGCAAGCGGGAGATCACGCATGCCCGGGTTGTAGAGCCAGTTGCCTTGTGCGCCCGATTTCTCCGCATCTCCGCTGTGTGCAGGAGTGAAATCGCGATAGGCGAAACCTCGCTCGAAAATCGTCCAAGCCATTTTTTGATGGAGAGCGATTCGTTCCGACTGCTTAAATTCTTCGTCCCACCCAAGCCCGAGCCAGCGCAAGCCGTCAAAAATGGAATTCACGGAGGCCTCGGTATTGCGCTCAACGTCGGTGTCATCAAGGCGAAGGATCATAGTCCCGCCATTCCGGCGGGCATAAAGCCAGTTGAAAATAAAGGTACGCGCGCTGCCTACGTGCAGGAAGCCGGTCGGCGACGGCGCAAAACGCACCCGCGGGCCGCGGCCGCCCGCTGCTTCAACTTTTGGGGTAGTCATCCGGGTAACCAGATTTCGATGTTACGGTCCTGTGGAAACAGGCGTCAAGGCGTCCAGTTATCTGCAGGCCAGCTAAGTGACTGACAACAAGCTAAAAAACCGATAAGCGCCATCGAATTTTGGCGAATAAACAGTGTTGTTTTGGCCGCCCGATTGTGAAAACATTACTGAAAGCTAGAGCATTGCCAATCCGAGGCCCGACAAGCTGATCCCGCAATTTATGAGCGCTGCCACTCTCGTTGCGATCCCGGGGATTCTTGCTCTGATCCCGGGAATTGTTGCCCTCCTCGTCTTTCTCTTATTCACCTACCTCTACGAGCAGAGCCGCCAACAGTACTTCCGGGCCTGGCAAATTGGCTGGGGAGCGTACTGTCTGCACTACGCTCTGGATTTCTATCGAGGCTACTCCAGCCCAGTGTTCCTCTTGGGCTCGCTACTGCTGGTAGCCATGGCGCTAAGTATCTTCGTTTCCACCCGGCTCATGCGCGAGCGCTTTCGTATCAAGTGGTATGACATCGCCCTGGGAGTGACCGGGACCATCCTGGCGATCTGGAATCTGCGCGCGCATTACGTGGACGGCAGTTTCCGGCCCGGTGCAGGCGTGCCGCCGCATCTCACCCTGGAACTCGGCCTCGCCCTGGTGCTTGGCTACTCGTCCTTCCGTTTTTACCACTATGCCCACCAGAAAGGATCGCTTGCGTTCAATCTGCTCGCCATCTCCCTTGCCCTGTGGGCCGTGCTGATGGGAGCCGGGCAGTTCCGCAACTCGCTGTACGACATCTTCGGCGGCCATTTGCTGGGACCGATTCCGCAAATGCTCCTCGGCATCGCCATGGTTATGGTGCTGTTCGAGAACGAGCGCAATGCGGTCCAGGAAAATGCCTTGGCCTTCTCGACCCTGGGCGTCGATCCCACCCGCGTCCATGATGCGCGCGAACTGGTGCCCAGCATGGCCAGCATTCTAGAGCGGCTGGTTGCGCCTCTGCCCAAGCGGCGGGCCATTTTGTATATCTCTCAGCAGTGGCGCGCCGTGCTGCCCTCGGTCCAGCGTGGCTTCCCTGCGGAGTTGCTGGATAAACTCGAGAACCAGGGCGCAGGTGAATTCATTTCGGAGTTAGCCTACCGCCGTGGCGGATTCTTCGCCTTCCGTCATATTTCCGAATTGGCCGAGCCCCTGCCTGCGTTTGCCGGTGAACGGTTTGACCAATTCAAGAAGCTGCTCGCCGAGGAAGGCATCCGTAATCTGACCGCGGTCAGCCTGCAAACCCGCGAGCATAATTTCGGGGTCATCTTATTTCCTCACGCCGAGCGCCGCATGTTCGGTTCTTCGAACCTGCGTCTGCTGATCGGATTGGCGTTGCAGATCGGCCTGACTCTGGAAAATTACGTTGTCATGCACGATGCGCAACGGCGCACGAAAGAGTACGAATTGCTGACCCAGATCGGCCAGGCGATCAGCTCGCGCCTCGATCAGGACGAGATCCTGCGCACGGTCCAGAAAGAACTCGGACAGATCTTCGACACCAGCAATTCCTATATCGCCTTCCAGCAAGGCGACGAGATCCAGTTCGAACTGGAAGTCGAGAATGGCGAAATCAAGCCCAAGCGTTCGCGCAAGCTTGCCAATGGATTAACGGAATACATCATCCGCACCGGCCTGCCGCTTCTGATCCGCTCGGACCTGGAGAAAACCCGCGAGCGTCTGGGCACGACCTACGTTCCCCGAACTCCAGCGAAGTGTTTCTGTGGAGCGCCTATCCTGCTGGGTGGCAAGCCAGCGGGGGTGATGGCAGCCATGAGCCTGGAGCGCGAGTTCGTATTCGAACAGCGCGACTTGGATGTCCTGCAAACCGCCGCCGGCCAGGTCTCCGTGGCCGTAGAAAATGCCCGCCTGTTTGCCGAAGAGCAGCGCCGCTCCCGGCAATTCGCTTTCCTCAACAACATCTCGAAAACCGCGATTTCCAGCGAAGACGCCGAACAGATGCTGGCTGAGATCGTGGCCGAGATTCAGAAGAATTTCCGGTTCGATCACATCGGCATCGGCATTCTCGATTACGTAACCAAAGAAATCGAGATCAAGGCTGAAGCCGGAGTAACCAAGCAGGCTTTAGGAAGAAGGATTCCCCTGGGTGTCGGCATTCTCGGGCGGGTAGCGCGCACCGGCGAAACTGCCCTGGTGCAGAACGCGGGCGAGAACCATCTGCTGGGCGTACTGCCGGAATCCCGCGCCGTTCTGTGCATTCCCATTACCTATAGCGAAACTTTACTTGGTGTTCTCAACGTGGAGAGCCATCGTGAAAGCGCCTTTGCCCCGCAGGATTTACTGGTTCTAAACACGCTGGCCGACCTGCTGGCTACCGCTCTCCACAACTCTTTCGTGTTCCAAAAGCTGCAGCAGCAGTCCATCACCGATGGGCTGACCGGCATCAAGACCCGCCGTTTTTTCTGGGAAGCGCTGACTTCGGAATGGAAACGCGCCTCCCGCTCGGGGCGGCCGTTCTCCGTGGTGCTCATCGACCTCGACAAATTCAAGGAGGTCAATGACAGCCAGGGTCACCTCGAAGGAGATCTTGTTCTTGCGCGCGTCGGCCGATTGCTGGAGCAGAAGTGCCGCCAGTCGAACGTGGTCGCGCGCTACGGCGGCGACGAATTCATCATTCTGATGCCCGAGACCGGCATCGAGCAGGCCCAGATCCTGGCGGAAAGGCTGCGTCTGTGGGTAGCCACCGACCCCATGCTCGCGGAACACAAAATCACCGGCAGCTACGGTGTCGCCAGCTTCCCCGTCCACGGCTTTTCCGTAGAGGACATCATTCGAGTAGCGGATGCGGGCATGTACGTCTCCAAGCGAGAAGGCGGCAATCGCGTCTCTACGGCGGAAGATTACGACGACGGCGAAAGCGCAGCTGTTCAGCGCCAGCTCATTTCCGGCTACATCGAAGGATTCTTGCAACGTGAGCACACCGGCCCCGAGCACCTGGAAGAGCTGATCACCAGCCTGCAGAAATTTGCCGGCGGTGAAAACAGCAACATCCAGGTTTTGCGCGAAGCTATTGAGGCTCTGAGCCGCGCCGCCGAAAGTCGCGAGGTACAATCTGCCGGCCACGGCGACTTGGTCGCCCGGTACACCGATATTCTTGGGCGCGCTCTCGGTATGCCTCCCGAGGAACTGACAGATCTGGTCTATTCAGCCCGGGTGCACGACGTGGGCAAGTTGTTTGTGCCGGAACGAATTCTCAACAAACCCGGTCCTCTCACGGACGAGGAGTTCTATCTCACCAAGGTGCACGCTCGCATGGGCGCCGAGATCGTGGGAACTATTCCCGGCAGCGAGCGCATGCGCAAAGCCGTCGAGCATCATCATGAATCACTCGACGGTTCCGGATATCCCGGCGGCTTGCGTGGCGAGCAAATTCCTCTCTGGGCGCGCATTCTCAGCTTGACTGATGCCTACGTGAACATGACCACCGACCGAACCTTCGCCTCAGCCAAAACCAACGACCAGGCGCTCGCAGAACTGGAACGGTTGAGCGGCATCCACTACGACGGCATGCTGGTGCGCCTTCTGATTCGTCAATTGAAGGCGGAAAAGACCGCAAGGTAGTATCAACCGGATCCCGTCACCCCCAGCCCAGCCAGGGGACCTTGTTTGGACAGCGTCCTGTAGATCTGAGCAACCTCGGGCTATCAACTCCACTTGCAACCGGAAACCAGAAACTGGAAACTATCCTTCATGAGCGTAAGCCTCTCGTTATCCAACAAGGTCGGCCTGATCACAGGCGGTTCTCGCGGTATTGGCGCCGCTGCGGTGCGCCTGTTCTCGGCAGCTGGGGCCAAGGTTGTGTTCAACTATCACACAGCGGAAGCTGCGGCAAAGAACCTGGCCAGCGAGTGTGGAGAAAGTAATTGCACCGCTGTGCAGTGTGACCTGACCGGAACTGAAACCGCCCGGCAGTTGGTGGACACGGTCGTGGGTCAACATGGCCGCCTCGATATTCTGGTTGCCAATCATGGCATCTGGCCTCCGGAGGATGTGCCCATCGAAAAAATGTCCGACTTGCAATGGCGCCGGACGTTGTCGGTCAATCTCGATGCCGTTTTTGCGCTGGTGAAGCACTCGGTAGCGCAGATGAAACATCAGAAGAGGAATGGCAGCGCTGCCGGCCACATCGTCCTGATTAGTTCGACCTCCGGCCAGCGTGGAGAAGCTTTCCATTGCGATTATTCCGCCACCAAAGGCGCGCTCATAAGCCTGACCAAGAGCCTTTCCAGCGAGCTGATCGGCGACGGCATTTATGTGAATTGCGTGGCCCCGGGATGGGTCGACACCGATATGTCCGGCCCAGCTCTCGCTGATCCCAAGACGCGCGCTGCGATTTTTGCCACAATTCCCCTGGGCCGGGTCGGACGCCCGGAAGAGATCGCCGGGCCAATTCTGTTCTTGTGCACAGAACTCGCCGGTTTTATCAGCGGGGAGGTGTTCAACGTCAATGGCGGAGCCGTGCTGGCGGGATGAATCGACTTCGGGGGGCATGGTTTTATCTCATACTCAGGTTGATTACGAATGAAATATCTGATCCTTCTTTTTCTACTCTCGACGTTGGCGTGGTCGCAGGGAGTGAGTCCCGAGCAGACTACCGCTCCGCCCGCTGCGCCGGGCAGCCAGTCTCCGGCCAATATTCCCACCGATCAGGAGAATGCCCGCAAAGCGCGGACGCTGATCGATCAGGCGGTGCAGGCGCTGGGGGGACAGGCCTACCTGAATTTCCAGGACCTGGCCCAGCAGGGTCGAACCTACAGCTTCCATCATGGCGAGCCCAACAGCGCCGGCGTCCTCTTCTGGCGCTTTTATAGATTCCCCGATAGGGAGCGGGTCGAAATCACGAAGCAGCGCGATATCGCCTATGTCATCAACGGTGACAAGGGCTATGAGATCACGTACAAGGGAACTACGTCGCAGGATGCGAAGGTGCTCGCCGACACGCTGCGGCGCCGGGCACACTCGCTCGAGATTGTTCTGCGCAAGTGGCTCAACGATCCGACGGTCGCATTCTTCTATGATGGCCCCGCCGTCGCCGCCGAGAAGCCGGCCGATCAGGTCACCATCATGCGCCTGGACGACTCGGTCACCGTTTATCTCGACAGCGGCACCCACCTGCCCATCAAAAAGAGCTTTTCCTGGCGCGATCCCACCGACAAGCTGCGTAATACCGAAGAGGAGGTCTACGACAACTATCGCCCCATCGGCGGCATTAAGACGCCCTTCAGCATCACGCGCTTTCTGAATGGCGACATGAGCAACCAGCGCTTTTTGAATTCAGTCAGCTTCAATAGTGGATTAAGCGATTCGATGTTTGAGGCGTCCATTACTTATGAACCCGGCAGGCCACCGGGTAAGAAAAAATAATTGACGCTCTTACCTAATTGGTACTTTCGGTACCAGAGGGGGATAAGTCACTAAGGCCCGGCAAATGACACGCCGTGTTGAGGTTGCGGATAAAGGCGAAAGACGTTTTTGAGAGAGTCGCGTCGGGGCCACGGACTGTGGTTAATTTGCCACATACAACTTCCGCAACTGGCTTGTAGTCTACCGTCTACAGGAGAGATCCCAGGTATCTTGATACAGGAACAAACAGTGCGCACAGCTGTGTCCTGCGCGGGAGTCGGCCTCCACAGCGGGGCGCCCGTTCATCTGCGCATTGTCCCCGCCTCTCCGGGCTGCGGCATCGTCTTCCGCCGAACCGATCTTGATGGTTTTCAAATCGAGGCCAACAGCCACAATGTCGCCCGCGTCAGCTACGCCACCAGCTTGATGAAAAAGGGCGTGCTGATCTCGACCACTGAACACCTGCTCTCTGCTTTCGTCGGCACCGGCATTGACAATGCCATCGTGGAGTTGGACAACCTGGAGCTGCCCATCCTCGACGGCAGTGCGCAGCCATTTGTGGACATGATTCTGAAAGCCGGTATCCGCAAGCAGCGCCGCCCGCGAACCTACATGCGCATCCGCCGCAAGGTAGAACTTTGCGAGGGCAACAAATTCATCGCTGTCTATCCTGCCGATCAGTACTCTGTTTCCTACAGCATCAACTTTCCGCATCCGCTGATTGGCAGTGAGACCTTTGCGGCCGAACTAGGCAACGGCCATTACCTCCGCCATATCGCGGCGGCGCGAACTTTCGGGTCACGCCAGGATGAACAGGCCATGCGCGACATGGGACTGATTCGCGGCGCGTCTCGCGACAACTGCATTGTGCTGACCGAAGATGGACTTGAGAATCCTCCTCTGCGCTTCAAGAATGAGTTCGTGCGCCATAAAGTTCTGGATCTGATTGGCGACCTGGCCTTGATCGGCCGCCGCATCCTGGGCCGCGTAGTGGCCGACCGCGCCGGTCACGCCATGCACACCGCCCTGGTCTCGCGCATTTTGAAGGACCGTTCTCTTTGGGAAGAAACCACGCTCGACGAAGCCTACGCTTCGGAACCTGTGCCCGTCGCTTCACTTGTCAGCCCAGCGAACTAACTTTATTCGCAAACAAAGTAAGGTTCCTTCGCCGATTTGCGTAAAGAAAAAAGCCCGCCACAGGCGGCGGGCCGTTCTCTGTTTCCACTTTCTCTAGTGTCTTCTACAACTGTTGAATTTGAATGACCCGATCCGTGTAGACCAGTTGAAACTCCCGCTAGTCGCGTAATACTCGTTCGTGTACCAGAAGGTGCAGTCATCAGTCGGATCGACGGACATCGAACTGTAGTCGCCCCAGCGGTGGAACGAGGTCTGTTGGACACCACTGCCATTGATGATTACAAGCGGTCCAAACATCGTACCGGCTGGATCGGAGGGAGCCCGGCCTGCCACGTAAACACTCGGGAAAAGGTTCTTGCTGGATGCGCTGAACCCCAGTGCCATGTTTCCCACTCTATCCATGGCGATGCTGCCCAGCCAATAGTTATTGAATGGATCAAAAAGCGTGGATTGCTGGTAGACGAAAGGCGCTGAAGGATTGCGAATTTCGTACCAGCGCACGGCTCCCAGCGGTCCGCCCTTGACCGTATGGTTCACCACCAGGGACTCGTGGTCGCCGAAATTGCGATAGGCAAGGCGGAACATCACCCGGTCACTAAGCGAATCCACTTTCTCACCGTTCGGCGGTTCCGGAATGCAGCTCGAGTTTCCACAGATCTCGCTAAACGCCGCCACCGGCACAAGCGTCGGACCGGTGAGAGTCGAGTTAGCGGGATTGCTGAAGTCCACGTGAAACCGGAAAAAATTCAGATCCGTGGAGTCGGCCAGACCTACATAGTAGTTCGGCGACCCTGTCGGCGGTGGCGTGCTGCCGTCGAGATCGGATGGCAACAGGCTGCTGACAATCGACGCCGGCTGCATGCAGATTGCGGCCGCGGGCGTCCCAGCGAGCATGGCGTTTCGATCAAACGCGCACGCTTCCGCACCCGCAAAACTACGCGGCGGGAAAACATTGATGCTGTTGTAATAGGCATCGGGCCAGACGGAAAACTTCGGATAATCGGGAAAGTTAGACCCGAAATCGAATTCGTAGCGGTTATACGATCCGGTCGCATCGGAACTGGTGGAAACAGCCACGCACTGCGCGTTGTTCGTGAAAGTGGTGTTGTACTGCAGCTGGCTGACCAGCCAGCGCCCCGCCAGATGATCGTAGAGAACCACAGGGTCGCCGCCATCGGCGAACGTGGGCGTACCTCCACCGAACTCGCATAACCCGCCAAAACCGCTCCACAGCGAGTGGATAGCTGCCGGCCCGAGTTCCAGCGCGCCACTTGATTTGTCGTAGACGGCGATGGTGACATTCACCATCTGAACGAACTGGGTCGCGCCCACGGCGCCATTAGTATCCGGCGGCACAAATGCAAAACCGAACAGGTTGCGATTGTCCTGCGCGCTCTGCCCGTCGAAGTTCAGCAGGGTGGTAACACCCGTCAACGGTCCGGCCAGCGGCGCCGCCACTGGGTCCGACTTGGCGCTCGTGATCAGACCTCCCGTGGGTCGCGCCGTCGCTTTCTGACCGTTGCCGGCGCCTTGAAGCACGGTGGAGCTCATTGCGAGTTGCGACAATGGCGACGACGTATCGTGCCTCGACGCCTTGATCACATCGCGATGCGCTGCGAAGGCAGAAGAAAAACAGACCAGTACGAAGAATAGCTGGGGCAGCAGAGAGAAACGGCGAATGCCGTCGGCTGGAAGCATCGGACCTCCTCTTCCTCACAGCGTTCGGAGGAGGCCGAAATTCTACTCGGGATTTGTATTCCGCGCAATCCCGCTTCTATCAAGGGGTTTGGGCACCCTCGCGTAGCGCCGTTCGTCCGTCAGTCTTTCCAACGGAAGTCTGTTCTAGCAGAAAAACAAAGCCACGGATTCACAGACCCGACTTGTTATCCGTCCGGTCCGTACAAATCCGCGGCCTGTTTATGACCTCGTTTTCGCCGGTTCCTTTTCCCCGACGCGGTGGCTAACCCTGAACGTTATTTTGCGGGTCTTTGTATCGGCATCGGCAATCACGTGATCGCCGTGCAGAACCTCGCCGTCCAGAATCTTAAGTGCCAGCGGATCCTGCACCAGCCTCTGAATGGCCCGCCGCAGCGGCCGCGCCCCGAAGTTCGGATCGTAACCTTCGCTGAAGAGCAACTCCTTGGCGGCATCCGTCAGCTCGATGGAAATCTTGCGTTCCGCCAGTAGACGCCGCAGATTCTCCAGCTGCAGGTCGACGATCTTCACCAGCTGTTCCTTGCCCAGCGGCTGGAACACAACGATGTCATCCACGCGGTTCAAAAACTCCGGCTTGAAGTGCCCGTGCAGCGCCTGCATCACCAGTTCGGTCGCGCGCGCGAAGTCCTCTGCTGTCCTCATGTTCTCGGCTTGCAGATAGGTCGAGCCGATATTCGAGGTCATAATGATGACGGTGTTGCGGAAGTCCACCGTGCGGCCCTGCCCGTCGGTCAACCGGCCGTCATCCATGATCTGCAGCAGGATGTTGAATACGTCCTGGTGCGCCTTCTCGATTTCGTCGAACAGGATCACCGAGTAAGGACGCCGTCGAACTTGCTCCGTAAGCTGTCCGCCTTCTTCGTAGCCCACGTATCCCGGAGGCGCGCCGATCAGTCGCGATACCGCATGCCGCTCCATATATTCCGACATGTCAATGCGGATAAGCGCGTGCTCGTCATCGAACAGAAATTCGGCGAGCGCCCGCGCCAGCTCGGTTTTGCCCACGCCGGTGGGACCGAGGAAGATGAATGATCCGATGGGGCGCTTGGGATCACCCAGGCCGGCCCGCGACCGGCGAATCGCATTAGCGACACGTTCGAGCGCCATGTCCTGGCCGACTACGCGCTGGCGCAGCCGCTCCTCCATGTTGATCAGCTTCTTGACTTCGCCCTCGAGCATCTTCGAGACGGGAATGCCAGTCCACTTGGAGACGATACGGGCTACGTCCTCTTCATCGACTTCTTCCTTGAGCATGCGCGAGCCGCCGCCGTCGATCTGGGCGGTAATTTTTTTCAGCTCGGCCTCGGCTTGCGGGATATCGCGGTAGCGGATCGTAGCCACGCGCTCCAGATTGCCGCGACGCTCTTCGCTCTGTTCCTCAATCCGCAGCTGCTCAATCTTCTCCTTGAGCTCGCGGGCGCGCGCAATCACGGCTTTCTCTTTCTGCCAGGTTGCTTTCAACGCATTTGATTTTTCGCGAATCCCGGCCAGCTCCTTTTCAATCTGCTTCAGGCGCTCCCTCGAATTCGGGTCGTCTTCTTTCTTCAGCGCCTGCTTCTCGATTTCGAGCTGGGTTGCACGCCGTTCCAGCTGATCGATTTCCGTGGGCATGGAATCGATCTGAATACGCAACGAGGCCGCCGCCTCATCGATCAGATCGATGGCCTTGTCCGGCAGAAAGCGGTCCGTAATATAGCGATGGGACAGAGTCGCCGCGGCCACAATGGCGGAATCCTTGATGCGCACACCGTGGTGCACTTCGTAGCGCTCTTTCAGGCCCCGCAGAATCGCGATCGTGTCTTCCACCGAAGGTTCGCCGACGTAGACGGGCTGGAAGCGTCGCTCCAAAGCCGCATCTTTTTCGATGTGCTTGCGATATTCGTTTAGGGTGGTGGCCCCGATGGCGCGTAACTCGCCGCGGGCTAATGCAGGCTTAAGCATGTTGGAGGCATCGATCGCACCTTCCGCTGCCCCGGCGCCCACCAGCGTGTGCAATTCGTCGATGAAAAGGACGATCTGGCCCTGCGAATCTTCAATCTCTTTTAAAACCGCTTTGAGGCGATCTTCGAATTCACCCCGATATTTGGCGCCCGCCAGCATGGAGCCGAGATCAAGCCCGACAACCCGTTTGTTGCGCAGAATTTCGGGAACATCGCCCGACACAATGCGCTGCGCCAGGCCCTCCACAATCGCGGTCTTGCCGACGCCCGGCTCGCCAATGAGCACAGGATTGTTCTTGGTGCGGCGAGACAAGACCTGAACTACGCGCCGAATCTCTTCGTCCCGGCCAATGACCGGATCAAGCTTGCCGCGGCGGGCCAGTTCCGTCAGGTCTTTGGCATAGCGTTCCAAAGCCTGGTACTTGGCCTCCGGATTCTGGTCGGTAACCTTCTGCGAGCCGCGCACCGCGATGAGGGCGCGCAGGATGGCGTCGTAGGTTGCTCCATGGCGAGCCAGAATGTCCTGCGCCGGATCCCGTTTGAGATTGGTGATCGCGAGCAAAAGATGCTCGGTCGAAACGTACTCGTCCTTGAACTTATCGGCTTCTTTGAACGCGCCGTCGAGAACTTGGTTCAGCACCTGCGACATGTTCGGCTGGGCCGACGCGCCGGACACCTTGGGCAGTCGACTAATCTCGTTCAGAGCATCATTCAGAACCGCCTGCGGACCAATCCCGATTTTTTCGAGGACCGGCGGAACGATGCCTTCGCGATCCTCGAGCAGAGCTGCCAGCAGGTGAATGGGCAGCATCTCGGGATTGCCGTTCTCGGCCGCGACCTGGCTGGCCCGCTGCACCGCTTCCTGTGCCTTGACTGTAAATTTGTCCCAACGAATGGCCATAGTGCTGTTACTCCTGATTAACGCTTATGTATCTTCTTTCGGATGTGGCGCAACGTGATCCACTTCCTCAATTAGTCTCGGAAAGCGGAACTCCGGATCGGCGTTCCACTTCGCTTTCAACCCTGTCAGCGTGCGTTCCGTGAACCCGTAATAGCGAGGGAAGTGGCGCAGCTCAAAGACCACTACCGCTTGCCGGTCAATCCATCCTGCTCCAGTTTCGGCGTCTGGTGTTACAAGCTCCTTTGTGAGTCTGTGAAACGTCTGGAATTCACGTTCCCGGGACTCGGCTTTGCGTTGAATCGTCCATTGAATAACAGACAAACGAAGAGCGCTGCTGCCACCACGATAGCGAGGACTGCTTTGTAAGATGAAACCCAGGCTACGAGTTGGTCCACCGATCTGACCTCTCTACTTGTGGCTCCGCTGGAGCTCGTCAGCCTTGCTTTTTTTCTCCGCCCGTCTCAAGCCTGCCGCAGCAATCGCCTTCTCGCGATCGCGGAGTCTTTCCAAGATTTTGATTTTCTCCGAAAAACTCAGAGCCGCCAGGCGTGCCTGCAATTTCGGTTTACTCATCTTTGCCGTCCAGATACCTTTGCTCAAATTGATTCCACTTCGAAGTCAGGCCATGCTGCGCAATGATTCTGTGCAGCTTACTCCGGTCCACTGCTCGTTGTTCGAGGAACTGTAAGACCCGGCTGCGATCCTTCGGGCGGCCGGTTCGCAGAGCAATCGCAACCAGGTGCTCCGCCGTCATCACCCAAGTACGGGTTCCCTCAATTTCAATGGAAACCGATTCGGCGATCGCCTCGCGGTCGAGCTCGTCACTGGGCGAGAGAAACTGCACCGGCCAATCGCCCACCACGATGTACTCGTCCTCTTCTCGACATCCGCGGGCTTTGAGGTATTCATAAATGGGCCCGAGGCTGAGAAGCGGTCCGGCCGATTCCGACGGGAAAGTCGTAAATACGTCCACGTCGACGGTCGCTGCCGGGGCCAAATAGAACGTTGCCCCAACCGCTCCGCCGATGGTGTATTTCCCAATGACACCATCGGCCTGCATCTGATTAATGAGTTCGAGGGTGGCCTTCACGTCTCCTCTTCCACCAGCATTGTCCTCTAACGACAGAGGCTGAGGCAAAGCCCCAGCCCCTGGTCCAGCTTCTGGACTCGACGGCCGAAGCGGCCGTCGCTACGTGAGTCTTGCTTACGCTGCGCGGCCAGCTCCCTTTCCTTTTTCCGCCTCCAATGTCTTCTGGCTGCCGACGTTTACCTTGATCTGCTTCGGCTTGGCCTCGGCTTTCTTGGCCAGGCGAATCTTCAGAACGCCCTTGTCGTAGTCGGCCTGGATGTTCTCGGCGTCTACGGTCGTAGGGAGAGTGAAAGTGCGGGTAAAGCTGCCATACTGGCGTTCTACGCGACGGTAGTTCTCTTCCTTCTCGTCCTTTTCGAACTTGCGCTCGCCGTGGACGGTCAGGGTGTTGTTCTCTACGCGGATGTCGATGTCCTTCTCCTCGACGCCCGGCACTTCGATTTTCAGGGTAATGGTGTGCTCATCTTCGTAAACGTCCACAGCGGGAGCGAACACGCTGGTGGTCAGCGACTCTTCCCGGCCCTGGCCAAAGTTGTCTTGAAACAGGCGCTGCATCTGGTTTTGCAGGGTGTTGAACTCACGGAAAGGATCCCAACGGGTTAAAACGGTCATGGCTGAACTTCCCTCCTTAAGATTTTTAGAGTGAACTGATCGGTCACTCATTCGATGTAATTCTTAGCGCATTAGAATCATAAAAATTGAGTGACTTATTGTCAACAATTTTATGTGACTTAATTTCAGTTACTTACGTGGCATATCGCCGCCTTCAAGTAGCTGGTTTCGGGGATGCCTAGTACGACCGGGTGGTCTTTGGCTTGTCCCCGCATTTCTAGGATGCGGACGTTCTTGTGGACGTCGACGGCAGCGCTGGAAATGATATTCAGAAAGTCCGACTGACTGACATGGTAGGAACACGAGCAGCTCACCAGGATTCCGCCGGGGCGCAGCATCTTTAGCGCCCGTAGATTCAGTTCCTTGTAACCGCGCAAGGCTGTTTCCAAATTCTTCCGTGACTTGGCAAACGCCGGTGGGTCGAGGACGATTGTGTCGTATTGTCGGCCGGTAGCAGCGTAGTCCTTCAGGAGGTCGAAAGCGTTCGCCTCGATCCACTCGATCTCTCGCCCATTCAGAGTGGAGTTCTGATCGGCAACTTCCAGCGCCGGTCGAGAACTATCAACGCCCGTAACTTGTGAACAGCGCCGGGCCAGGTGCAGGGCGAATCCACCCTGGTAGCAGAACACATCCAGCGCCTCGCCATGGGCATAGGACTCGGCGGCAGCGTAGTTTTCACGCTGATCGAGAAACGCGCCCGTTTTCTGACCTTCAAGAGCAGAGTATTGGAAGGCGATTCCGTTCATCGTGAAGGTGGTCTCCGCTTTTGTGCCGCGTAGCAGGCCGGAATCGCGCGATGGCAGCTGCTCCAGTTCGCGCACCCGCGGATCCACCCGCTCGACAATGCCAGCCGGGGATAGCTGGTTCTCCAACTCAGAGACAATTGCTTCGCGAGCGGGTTCGCTGTCCATTCCTTGGGTGAGAATCTGAAGGGAGAGCAAGTCGTTGTAGCGGTCGACAATGAGCCCTGGCAGGAAATCGGCCTCGCTGAAAACCAGCCGGTAGCCGTCCGTATTCTTAACCACCAACTTTCGATAAGCGATGGCTTGGCGAATCCGCTCACGAATCAGCTCAGGAAAGTTCTCAATCACACCCGACGCCAGCAGGCGGATCGCTATCTGGGAAGAGCTGCTGTAAAGCGCCGTCCCCAGAATCTTGCCTTTCGGATCCGCAACGCTGATCAGCGACCCCGGAGGAATTCCGTCCGCCGAAGAAATATCGGAACGGTAGACCCACGGGTGCCCGTTCTTAAGACGCGTGGCCCCCCGGGGCGAGACAGTGAGTTGCGGAAGCCCAGCTTCGGTCCGAGGTTTCTTTCCCATGCCCGAATGTTAAACCCATCCCCGCTCGCGGAGGGACCCCCCCGCCCCACTAGGGACGGCCGCCCCCGGCTGTCTGGCGGAGCGAAGCTCCGCAATAGTTTGGCATCGTTGTGTTTAGGGGAAGAAAACGGATCTTCCGGACGGCCGAGGCGGTCGTTCCTACGTAAGTTATGGTTTAGCTGGCGGCGGGGTGCTCGGCTGCTGCTGCCCTCTGATGATGTGCTTTAGCAGCGGATTCGGTGCGGGCTGCCGCTAAGTCGCCATGGAGCGCGTCGAGCACGGTCATGGGCATCTCATCGCCCCAGGTTTCCATCTCGGCCTCGTCCCAGCTTCCGTTCAGGCGTACGTACTCGCCGGAAAACTCCTCCGGGAACGCCAGGCGGTAGTCGCCCTCGCGAATGAGAATGTCGCCAACCTGCCGGCCCGTATTGAAATCGTAAACGCGTCGGCTAGTGGCGCTCCCGGCGTGCAGAAGCGAAACCAGCACCTCTCCGTGCTCCGGGTAGTCGGGCCTGTAGAGCCAGGCTTGGGGTGAGTCGGCTTTGGGATGATGACGGCGGCGCGGCTGGACGGCAGCGCGCTCGACGGGAGCTTCGGTGGAGGGATCGAAATAGAGAATGCGCTGGCAGGACTCGCAGATCACCACCTGTTCGCCGGCGCGCACATCGTTGTAGGTCTGCGGCCGCAGCATCACCTGGCAGGTCATACATTTGTGATCGCGAACCTCGGAAAGCCCCGTCCGGCGCAGCTTCACCACGCGATCGTAGTGGCGCAGCAGATCGGGAGAAATTCCTGCGCGGTACGAATCGCGTTTCGCGTTCCATTCCGCCAGCAGCTTTTCGTCTTCCGCCGTCTTCTCCCGCGCCTCCGCCTTTTCTTTTTCGATCTCCGCCGTCTCACTTTTCAGGTCGGCTTCCGCCGCTTTGACTTCCTTCTCGCGCGCTTCCGCATTGATCATGAGCTCGAGGATCTTGTCCTCGTTGGCATTGATGTCATTTTCGGCGAAGGTGAGCTCGTGCTGGAGAGCTTTGTACTGCTCGTTGGTTTTCACATCCAGCATCTGATCGCGATACTTGGAGATCTTCTGCCGCAGGTCCTGGATGGTGGACTCGTACTTCCTCTTGGCCGCGTCATCGGCCTTAACCCCTGCTTTGGCCTTCTCCAGAACAGCCTTGGTGCCGGCGAGCTGGGCTTCGATGGCGGCCACCCGTTTGGGCAAAGCCGCAATTTCATCTTTGAGACGCGTGATTTCGCGGTCGGCGATCTGCAGGTCCAGTAGGTTTTTCAGGTCAGGAAGCATGTGGGAACTACTAGCGTAATTTTAGCATGTTGCCGCTCTTGGCGGCGGCACGGTTCCGACCCCGTCCAACCCGAAAACGAGTGACTTGGATCACAGACAGGTGTTCACTCCGCGGATTCCAATGTCGTATGCCCGAAACTGCTTATCTTGCCATGCAGCAGAGCATCATCAACGGCGCGCCCGACACGGCGGCGGCCTTGGCACAGGAGGCCTTGGACGCCGGCACCGCTCCGCTGGACGCCATCCATCACGGTTTTCTCCCCGGCATGCATGCGGTGGGGGAGCAGTTCGCGCAGGGCAAGATGTACTTGCCGGACATGATGGCCTCCGCCGAAGCTATGCGCGCCGCCATGGCAGTTCTCGACCCCGAGTTGCGAAAGCTGGGAGAGGAGAGGCCCAGCGCCGGTACGGTCATCTTGGGCACAACCAAGGGTGATATCCACGAAATCGGCAAAATACTGGTTGGCACCCTGCTTTCGGCGCATGGATTCCGCGTGATTGACCTCGGCGTCGACGTTCCCGGGGAGCAATTCGCCGCTAAGGCGCGCGATTTGAAAGCCGACATCGTCGGAGTTTCCGCCCTGCTCACCACCACCATGAAGAACCAGAGAAGTGTGGTGGAAGCTCTCGATCGCGCCCAGTTGCGGCCCAAAGTGAAGATCATGGTCGGCGGCGCCCCTGTAACCAAGCGTTGGGCCGAAGAGATCGGCGCCGATGGCTACGCCAAAGATGCCATGAGCGCGGTTGGCCTGGCACAAGAACTTATGGCGCAAAAGTCCACAACCGTAGTCGCTGTCTGACTTGTCATCCCGAAAGAGTGCATAAGCCCGAGTCGAGGGACCTTGCGTTTGGCATTTGCTACGGAGTACTTGTGAGACCCAAACTCGAACTTCTCGATCGCCCGCTGATTGATCGCATTCTCGGCGAAGCCTTCGCCCTGATCCAAGATCCGGGAGTGCGCGTTGCTCCGGCTGTCTTCGAACTACTTTCATCCGCGGGAGTGCCCGTAGATAACGGCGTCGCCCACATCCCCGAAGCTGTAGCCCGGAAAGCCCTGGCGTCGGTTCCGCGGGATTTTTTCCTGTACGACCGAGCCGGGCATCCTGCGGTGCATTACGGAGGCAACGACGTTCACTTCGATCCCGGATCATCTTGCCTGAATATCCTCGATTCCGACACCCAGCAGCCGCGTCCTGCAATGTCCGACGACCTGGTCCGGCTGGTGCAAGTCGCTGAGATGCTGCCCCAGTATGCCGCCCAATCTACGGCCCTTGTGTGCAATGACGTCCCAGCAGAGATGGGCGACTGGTACCGCTTGCTCCTGGTGCTCTGGCATTCAAATAAGCCCGTTGTGACCGGAGCGTTTTCCGCAGCAACGCTGCAAATCATGCTGGAGCTGCTGGCCATCGAGAGCGGTGGCCGGACTGCATTGCAGGAAAGGCCGCGAGCTGTGTTCGATGTTTGCCCGTCACCGCCGCTGAACTGGTCGGAGTTCGCCTCGGAAAATATTGTGGAACTTGCGCGCGCCGGTGTCCCTGCCGAAATCGTCAGCATGCCCCTGGCCGGCGCAACTGCCCCCGTGACCCTGGCCGGATCGGTGGTCCAACACACCGCCGAATGCCTCAGCGGCATCACCCTGCATCAACTGGCAAATGCGGGCGCCCCAATTGTCTGGGGTGCCGCCCCAGCCATCTTCGACATGCGTACCGGGAAGACTCCCATGGGCGCCATTGAAACCGCCATGCTCGACATGGCTTGCGCCCAGGTCGGGAAATCTGTTGGAGTACCCACACACGGATATTTGGTCGCTGGCGACGGCAAGCTGATAGATGCTCAAACTGAGATGGAGAGCGGAATTTCGGCAGTACTCGGAGCGCTGGCAGGAATCAACATGATCTCCGGCGCCGGCATGCTCGATTTTCTTGCCTGCCATAGCATCGAAAAGCTGGTCATCGACGCCGAGGCGATCGCCTCCGCCCAGCGCTTGCTCGAAGGTATTGAGCCAAGAACGGAATCGCTGGCCTTGGCTATGTTCGCGCAGACCGGCCTGCATGGCGACTTCCTGAAGCTCACGGAAACCCGAGCACTGTTCCGTAAAGAGCAGCATTTCCCCTCAGACGTGATCGATCGCGGAATGAATGTCGAAGGTCTTGATGTTCTAGGCCGTGCCAGTAGAAGAGTGCAAGAACTAGTAGGAACTTATCAAAGACCCGCGATTGTATCCGACCGAGAAGAGGAAATACTGCACTTCGCCGAGCACAACGCCCGGGCCGCGGGACGGGCTCAACTTCCCGGGTTGAGCCGAAATGCGGCAGCAGTACGTTAGATCATTACGTGAGCCCAGACGCCCCGTCTGGGCAGGCGAGCAAAGCTCGCCTTCCTCTGCTCTACCGAAAAGCGGAGCCGAGCTGCGCTCGGCGGACAGGTGAGGGCACCTGTCCCTACCTGGTTTTGTCCTTAGCTGACCTCCCTTTGCCCGGCAGTGTACACTTTTCAGTTTTGCTGCTTCTGCCTACGGAGATACGTTTCATGAAAAGGATCGTCCCCTTCGTCGTTGTCCTGCTCGCATCCATTCCTGCACTCGCCCAACAGCAAGGCAAAAAGCCTTTGACCGTGGAAGCGATCGTCGCCCCCGGCGGCCTAACCGGTCGCGCGCCTGAGAATATTCAATGGAGCCCGGACGGCAAGAGGCTCTCCTACGTCCAGCGCGATGATTCCGGCGAGCATGGTGAGTTGTGGTACATCGACCCGAACACCGGCGAGAAGAAGGTCTTAGTCAGCGAAGGCAAACTCGCATCCCTCGCTCCTGACGTGAACAAGATCAAGAACGAAATCCAGCGCGAGAAGATTACCCGCTATTCGGTCGCGGCTTACCACTGGTCACCGGACTCCAAGCATTTGCTGTTCGATTCCCTCGGACAGCTCTGGATGTATAGCCTCGACACCGGTACCGCCGTTCAATTCACCTCCGCTCCCCAGCCCAGCGAAGATCCCAAGTTTTCGCCGGACGGAGCGCGGGTCGCGTATCTGCGCCAGCACAACCTATATGTGCGGCCGTCCGGGGGAGGCGACGAAAAGCAGCTCACCCGCAATGACAAGAAAGATGCCAAAGACGACGACATCCTCAACGGGGAAGTGGACTGGGTCTATGAAGAAGAGCTAAACGTCCGCAGCAACTACTTCTGGTCACCCGACAGCAGCGCCATCGTTTTCCTGCAGATGGATGAGACCCGCGTTCCCACGTACCCGATCACCGACTACCTTCCAGTCAACGCCGAAGTTCAAAACGAAAAATATCCCAAGCCCGGCGATCCCAATCCCATCGTGCGGCTGGGCGTGGCAAGCGTTAAAGGCGGCGGGGTGAAGTGGATCTCGCTAACGGATAATCCCGATACCTACGTTCCGCGCTTCGGCTGGGTGCGCGATGGCGTGCTCTGGGCAGAAGTATTGAACCGCACGCAAGACACGCTGGATCTCTACTTCATCGAGGCAAAGTCCGGGCGCTCGCACAAGGTGCTGAGCGAATCCAGCAAAGATGCCTGGGTTGACGTGAATAATGACTTCCATGTGCTCAAGTCGGGGGACCGCTTCACCTGGTCCAGCTGGCGTACCGGGCACACGCACCTTTATCTCTACAGTTTCGACAAGAACAATCCGCTAGCTGCCGACGCCAAGCTCGAGAAACAACTCGAAGACGGCAGCTACGAGATGCTGGGCGTGCAGGGCATCGATGAGGAAGCCAGGACGGTTTACGTTTCAGCAAATAAAGATGATCCGCGCCAGGAGCAGCTCTACTCGGTTAAGCTCGACGGGTCAGGCTTGCAGCAGGTCTCAAAAGAACCTGGCACCCATACGGTAACGTTTGCCGATGATGGCAAACATTATGTCGATACTTATTCCGCGAACCTGGTTCCACCCAAGCGGTCTGTTTGCGCAGCCACGGGTTCCCCGTGCTATCCGTTCTGGGAATCGCGCAGCATCGCTCAATACGATTGGATCGCGCCCAAGGATATCGAACTCAAGGCCGGCGACGGCGCCACCACCATGTACGCACAGCTGGTGATGCCGAGCGCGCCGCCCAGCGACAAAGTTCCACTGATTGTCTACATCTATGGCGGCCCGGCCGGGCAGACGGTGCGTAACACCTGGGCAGACGGCGTCACCGATCCCTTCAACCAAATGATGGCGGAGCACGGATACGCCATCTTCTCAGTAGACAACCGAGGCACCCCCAACCGTGGCCGCGACTTCATGGCCTCGGCTATTCGTCATCAATTCGGCGGCGTCGAACTCAAGGATCAGCTGACCGCGCTCGATCAGCTTTTTGCCCAGAACCCGTCGCTGGACAAAACCCGCGTCTGCATCTGGGGCTGGAGCAACGGCGGCTCGATGACGATGTATTCCCTGCTGCACTCCCGCGCCTATAAATGCGGAATCTCTGGAGCTCCGGTCACCGACTGGCATTTATACGATTCCATCTACACCGAGCGCTATCTCGGACTGCCGAAAGACAATCCGAAGGTCTATGACGAATCATCCATGCCTGCAGCCGCCGCGAATCTGAACGATTCCCTGCTGCTGATCCATGGCACCAGTGATGACAACGTGCATATCCAGAACAGCATTCAGATGATCAATGGCCTCATCAATGCCAAAAAACAGTTCCGCCTGATGCTGTATCCGGGCAAAACACACGGGGTAACCGGAGATGCGCGCATTCACCTGTTCCACATGATGCAGGATTTCTTCGAGGAGAATTTGAAATAACCACGTAGGCCCAGACACCCGCGTCTGGGCAGCCGAGCTTCGCTCGGCAAGGCAGGTGAGGGCACCTGCCTCTACGCTTTCTCTCCCAGGAGCACAATTTGCAGCGCACCACTCTCGGCGATTTCGAACTGACGATCTTCTCCGACGGCGTCTACTACTTCGACGGCGGCGCTTTCTTCGGCGTCGTTCCCAAAGTCATGTGGCAGAAGAAGGTTCCAGCCGATGCCGAGAATCGCATCCCCTCGGGACTGAATTCTGTACTGGTCCGTACCGGCAAACAGAATGTCCTGATCGAGACCGGCATCGGCAACAAGCTCTCGGACAGGATGAAGAAGTTCTACGGTCAACCTGCCGAGTTGCTGGACAATCTGAGCGCTGGCGGCGTTTCACCCGACGAGATCGACATCGTCATCAACACGCACCTGCACTTCGATCACTGCGGCTGGAATACCGTGCGCCGCGGCGATGGCATCGTCCCTACATTTCCCCAAGCAAAATACTATGTCCAGGAAGGCGAGTGGCAACATGCTCGCCGCCAGTTCGAACGCGACCGCATCAGCTACATCAGCGAGAACTATGATCCGCTGATCAATACTGGTCAAATGGAACTGCTAAAGGGTGATCGCGAGATTGTCCCCGGAATCTCGGTGCGCGTTTACCCGGGACACACCGCGCACATGCAGGCTGTAATACTCGAAAGTGGCGACCGCAAAGCCTGCTACATCTCAGACCTGATCCCCACGACCGCGCACATCGAATTGACGTGGGGGATGGCTTTTGATCTCTATCCTGTCGACACCATCGAAAGCCGAAAGAAATACTACGCCGAGTCCATCCCCGGGAAGTGGCTGACCATCTTCACTCATGATCCGCACACGCCGTGGGCCTATGTGGAGAGGGATGCGCAAGGGAAGATGGTGGCACGGCCGCTCATCGAAAGGTAGCGCGGTGATGGCCGAGGCGGCCGTTGCTACGGGACTTGAACCGAGGCCGGCTGCAGGATGCGCTCGAAAAACTCCTCTACCCGCATGAGAATCTCGCGTTCAGATCTCGCTTCGTAGATGGCTTTTCTTAGCGCCGCTCCTCCCGCCACGCCATGCGTGAACCACGATGCGAACTGCTTCATCTTGCCCGCTGCTCCGGGCATTTCTTCTTCGATCAGCATTTGAAAGTAGGTGCGGATCATCTGGTAACGATCCGATTCGCTGGGTTCGTCATAGAGCCTGCAAAGAGCCGAGCTTCGCTCGGCTGGGCAGGTGTGGGCGCCTGCCCCTACGTCGGCGCTAGCCCCCTCCTCGGCATCGCCACGAGTCGCGAAACCGCTGAGCCTGCCCTGAGCCTGCCGAAGGGGGCCCTCACCTGCGGAGCGGAGCCAAGCTCCGCCACAGAACTGCTCAATCTGCCGAAAGATCCAGGGATTCGCCGGCGCAGTGCGCCCAATCATCACCGCATCGCAACCGGTCTGCGCGACCATGGCGCACGCGTCTTCGGGCGTGCGGATGTCGCCGTTACCGATGACGGGAATCTTGACCGTGTCCTTTATAGCCGCAATCCAGTCCCAGCGGGCATTGCCGCTGTATCCCTGCTCGCGCGTGCGGGCATGCAGGGCAACAGCATTCAAGCCACAGTCCTCGGCCATTCTGGCCAGCTCGACGCAGACGATCTCTTCATCTTTCCAGCCGGCGCGGAACTTGACGGTAAACGGAATCGAAACCGCCCGGCGCACCGCTTCGAAAATGCGGCCAATCGCGGGCAGATCGCGTAACAGCCCCGATCCGCCGTTGCACTTAACGACTTTCTTCGCCGGGCAGCCCAGGTTCAGGTCAACCAGGTCGAATCCCAAACCCTCGACCATGCGCGACGCCTCGGCCATTACCTGCGGGTCGCTGCCGAACAACTGCGCCGAGATCGGGTGCTCGTCGTCATAGAAATGCAGGTAGCGCTTGGCCTTTTTGTCCTTGGCCCGGAGCACGCCGTCAGCCGACGTGAACTCTGTCATGATCAGCCCGCAGCCGCCGAGGTTGCGAATGAAGCGGCGAAAAACGGTGTCGGTCACGCCGGCCATCGGAGCCAGAACGGTGGCGGGACGGACGTCGACATTGCCGATCGTCAGAACAGAGGGAACTGCGACCAAAGCCGCGGGCAGGAATGCCCGCGCCACACCCGAACTGTCCCACTGCTTCCGCATGCCGTTATTTTAGCCTGACAAAGCGAAGCCCCTGCTCGCACAGGGGCTTTAAATCTATTTTGATCCGTGACGTCTTACTTCTTGTCGCCCGGTTTGGCGTACTTGCGGCGGAAGCGCTCGACGCGGCCGGCGGTGTCCACCAGCTTCTGCTTGCCGGTGAAGAAGGGGTGGCACTGCGAGCAGATTTCCACATGGATGTCGCCCTTGTGAGCCGAACGGGTCATAAAAGTGTTGCCGCATGCGCAATGTACGCGCACTTCGTTATAAGCGGGATGGATAGCTGCTTTCATGGTCTGATAATCCTCGGTGCGAATCTTAGATTCTACCGAACTCCCTCAGGATTCAGCAAATGGGCCGCGTCTCGGCCTCAGCGCCACCAAGGCGGTCTCTCTCAATTCTACAAAGGCCGTCTTGCGTGTTCCTGTGGGACCTGGAAGAACGCAACTCCTGATTACCTGCCGATTACCTCCGGGCTACACCTAGCCTCGCAAGATCCTCAGGGGCAATCGTTCTACTCACAAGACCGGAAAACAGCTCCTCTATCCGATCTGAAGAACATCAGGGGGAACCATGAAACGCTTTCTTGTCGTTGTGCTTTGCTTGTGCGGTGCCGCACTTGCCGATCAGAAGCAGAGCCAGCCGGCTTTGACCATCTACAACCAGAATTTCGTGGTGGTGCGCGAGCACGTGCCGCTGGACCTGAAATCCGGAGTGAACGTTGTGACCTTTAACGGGGTAACTTCGCACCTGGAGCCGGATTCCGTCATCCTTCGTGACCCCACCGGCCGCATGCTGCAGGTGCTCGAGCAGAACTATCGCAACGACCCGGTTTCGCAAGAACTTCTGCTCTCGCGTTACGAGGGCAAAACCATCGACTTCATCATCGGGCAGAACAACGGGAAATTCGAAACTGTGAAAGGCAGGATCATCCGCAGCGGATACGTTCCAGCCTCGCCGTACAACCAGAGCTATCCGACTACAGCTTCCACGCAGCCGATCATCGAAGTGGATGGCGTCCTTCGTTTCGGACTTCCGGGCCAGCCGCTTTTTCCCGCGCTCGCCGACGATTCCATCCTCAAGCCCACGCTCAATTGGCAGTTGCAGACCGATCGGCCGGGCGCCTCCGACGCTGAGATTTCCTACGTAAGCGGAGGCATGTCATGGAATGCGGATTACAACCTGGTGGTCAGCGACAAGACAGAAGGGAACAGCTCCTCCAATCTCGTGGACCTCGTCGGCTGGATCACCATGCAGAATCATAGCGGCAAGACGTTTGAGAACGCGCTTATCAAACTGCTGGCCGGCGACGTCAACAAGATTCAGCCGCCGGTTGGCGGAGGAATCTATCGGGCCGAGGCCAAGGCGATGGCTGCTGATATGGCCGCGCCACCCGTACGCGAGAAATCCTTTGACGAGTTCCACCTGTACACGCTCGAGCGCTCGACCACCTTGCACGATGAAGAAACCAAGCAGGTCGAATTCGTACACGCCGCTGATATTTATTCTCAGCGGCTGTATATCTACGATGGAGCCAATCTGCCAGTCTACGGATATTACGGCGGCGAGCAGGCTGTCCAGGATGCCAACTACGGCACCCAGTCGAACCCCAAAGTCTGGGTGATGCAGGAGTTCAAAAATTCACAAGCCAATCACCTGGGCATGCCTTTACCGAAAGGCCGTCTGCGTTTTTATCGCCGTGACACGGACGGACGTCTGGAGTTTATCGGAGAAAACAGTATCGATCACACTCCCAAGGATGAAACCGTGCGTGTCTACACCGGGAATGCCTTTGACGTCACCGGCGAACGCAAGCGCACCAGCTTCCATGTCGACAGCCGCCAGCGCTGGATCGACGAGAGTTTCGAGATTCGCGTGCGCAACCATAAAAAACAGCCTGCCCAGCTGCGTATCGTCGAGCATCTTTACCGCTGGTCGAATTGGGAGATCCAGGACAAATCCACCACATACACCAAGAAAGACGCGCAGACAGTTGAGTTTCCTGTGACCGTCGCTGCCGACGGCGAACAGGTAGTTACATACACGGTGCATTACTCATGGTAGTTATGTACGGAACCGGAAGCATAGCGGCTCTCTTGTATTCCACGGGAGCCGCTTAGTGCGGCTCCGTTCGATGAATTCAAGTACGTACTTCCGATATGTTCGATTACATACTCCAGCATGTACTTACTGATCATTAACCAGTCATCTATAACTATTCGCTACACTGGTGCGGAACCCGCGTGGTCTGGGGATTCTTGCGATACTCTCGAATTTCGGGCGACCCTCTTCCAATGCGTGCATCTTACTGCGCGCACAACGAAGGTTTACCTTGCAGTAAACCAACCTACCGAATGAATGAGGAGACCCTCTCTATGAAAATGCGTACACTTCTGCTTGCAATTCTGGCCGTCGCACTAGTCTTCGCGGCCTGGGCGCCGGCAGCTTCCGCCCAGAGCAGCTTTATTCCTGTGACTCCGCAATCCCTCAACCTGGGAAACAATGGAGTTGGAACCCTGACTGGCGTAAAGATTACCGCGGTAAAGTCGACTACCACTGGACACCTTCTGGCGAGCGGCATTGCATTTGTGAACACGCCCAATGGTACGCTGGTCGGTACTTTCAACAATGCTCCATTGACCGCCACCACGACCGCACCCGCATCAGGCACGAGCCCCGCAACCGCAGCGGCCACGACATGCCCGATTCTGAATCTCACCATAGGTCCGATAAATTTAAATTTGTTGGGGCTGGTTGTTAGGACCAACACGATTCATCTCAGCATCACTGCGGTAGAAGCTCCTGGGAATTTGCTTGGTAACTTGCTATGCGCGGTCGCAAACCTGCTCAACCAGGTTCCCCCGCCACTCAATCAAATTGTCACTCTGCTGAACGAGATACTTGCTCAACTCTGACAGGTGGCAAAATCGAGGAGGAGCGCAAAGCTCCTCCTCAACCTACTATTCTTTCGTCCCAGTTCATCGCCGGTCTAATGCCTCTTGCTATTTGCCATCGAGGTACCGATCCGTACATTATTCGCCTTCCTTTCGCCTCTTGTGCTATAGTCCCAAAAACGAATCACTGTGGAAATCCATGTGATTTGTGACCTGACGTATCTCCAGCCGCGTTGTACGCTAGGTTTATAAAACTCCCAGACGGGACAAAGGCGGGCAATCATCATGGCCGATGAACGAAGCAAAGCTCTGGATCTGGCTTTCTCCCAGATCGAAAAACAGTTCGGCAAAGGCTCCATCATGCGCCTCGGCTCGAAAGAGGCGGTCGTTCCCATATCCGTGATTCCTACCGGCGCGATTTCGTTCGACGCTGCCCTGGGCGTGGGCGGATTTCCGCGTGGACGTGTGGTCGAAATTTTCGGGCCTGAATCCTCCGGCAAAACCACCATCGCCTTGCAAGTGATCGCCGAAGCGCAGAAAAGCGGTGGCATGGCTGCATTCGTGGATGCCGAGCACGCGCTCGATCCCGGCTACGCGAAGAAGCTAGGTGTAGACGTCGACAATCTTCTGGTTTCACAACCGGATTACGGTGAGCAGGCGCTCGAAATCGCCGAGGCCCTGGTCCGCTCCGGCGCGCTGGACGTTCTGGTCGTCGATTCCGTCGCCGCCCTCGTCCCCAAGGCCGAACTCGATGGCGAGATGGGAGACAGCCACATGGGCCTGCAGGCACGCTTGATGTCGCAGGCGCTCCGCAAACTGACCGGCATCGTCTCCAAGTCCCGTACCTGCCTGATCTTCATCAACCAGATTCGCGAAAAAATCGGCGTGATGTTCGGCAATCCTGAAACCACCACCGGTGGGCGCGCGCTGAAGTTCTATGCCAGCGTTCGCATTGACATCCGCCGCATTGCCGCCATTAAGGAAGGCGACCTGGTCACCGGTTCGCGCACCCGCGTGAAGGTGGTCAAGAACAAGGTGGCAGCCCCGTTCCGTGAGGCTGAGTTCGACATCCTCTATGGTGAGGGTATTTCACGCGAAGGCGATCTGCTGGATATCGCCGTCAATAACAACCTGGTCGAGAAGTCCGGCTCCTGGTTCAGCTACAAAGGCGAGCGCATCGGCCAGGGCCGGGAGAACGCCCGCCAGTTCCTCAAGGACAACAAGGACACGCTTGCCAAGATCGACCACGAAGTCCGCAAGCAGCTAGGGCTCAGTTCAAAAGAGCCTGCTCCCCAAGCCCAAGCCCAGGCGGCAGCTGGCGGGAGGGTGACAACTATGCCCTCGGCACCGCCGGAAGCGACGAAAGTGCCGGCGGCGAGAAGGTAAGAGCGGCCGTTGGTCCTTGGTCTTTGGCCAACGACCGCTTTAATTTGCCAACCCCATTTCCCGCCGCATAAAATCGTTCTTCACTCCCCACTGCGGCGCGAGGCTTATTGAAAAAGGTCACAGCCATCTACCCCGGCTCGTTCGATCCCTTGACTAACGGCCACCTCGATCTCATCGAACGCGGCAGCAAGATCTTCGACGAGCTGGTCGTGGCGATCCTGCGCAATCCCGAAAAGCAACCATTATTTAGCTTGGCCGAACGCAAAGAAATGATGGCCGCCATGACCGAACGCTGGGACAATGTAACCGTGGACACTTTCGACGGCTTGATGGTGGACTACGCCGTCAGCGTGAAGGCGTCGGCCGTGCTGCGCGGCATTCGCGCCATCAGCGACTATGAGTATGAGTTGCAGATGGCCCTGATGAACCGGAAACTGGCGCCGAACCTGGAAACCGTCTTTATGATGCCCGCCGAAGCCTATTCCTACCTGAGCTCTCGCCTGGTTCGCGAGATTGCTCAGCTGGGCGGCAACATCGGCGGCCTGGTGCCGGAGCTAGTCCAGCAGCGGCTGAAGGAAAAAATGGACCCGGCGCACAAGTTCGATAATCTGGAAGCGCGTAGGAAAGCGAGGACCAAAAAGAGATGACCGTAGCCACAGAACCGACCTTCGCTTTGAAGCTGACGGAAAGAATCAACCGCATCGAACCCTCCGCCACCATGGCCGTGGTTGCCGAAGCTGACAAGCTGCGCACCCAGGGCATCGATGTGGTCGATTTCGGCGCCGGCGAGCCCCATTTCGCCACGCCGCAGCACATTAAGGATGCCGCTATCGCTGCCATTCAGGGCAACTTCACCAAATATACGGCGGTCGGGGGCACGGCCGAACTGCGCGATGCCATCGTGCATCGTCACGCAGTCGATTTCGATTCTGACTACCGCCGCGAGGAATCAATGGCCTCGGTCGGCGGCAAGCATGTCCTTTTTAATGCCATTAATGTCCTTGTGGACCACGGTGACGAAGTCATCCTGCCCGTTCCGTACTGGGTTTCGTTCAAAGACATTATTCGTTACGCCGGCGGTAACCCCGTGCTGGTCGAAACCGATGAAAGCCGTGACTTCGCGCTCACTCCGCAGATGGTCGAGCGCGCCATTACCCCGCGCACGAGGATGATCATTCTCAATTCGCCTTCGAACCCATCGGGGGCGGTGATGAGCCCGCAGGAGATGACCGCCATCGTGAAACCGGCTACCGAGCGCGGCATCTGGGTGATCTCGGACGAGTGCTACGTTTATCTCAACTACTCCGGCAAGCGTTTCTCGGTCGGCTCGTTGCGCGAGTGCCGCGAACGCATGATCGTTGTCGGCTCTCTTTCCAAGACATATGCGATGACCGGCTGGCGCCTCGGATACGCCCTTGCTCCCGCCCCGGTAATCAGCGCTATGCAGAAGCTGCAGAGCCAGTCGACCTCGAACCCGACGTCGATCGTGCAGAAGGCTGCGGTTGCCGGTTTGAAAGGTCCCCAGCAGTGTGTCGAAGACATGCGGCAGGAGTACATCCGCCTGCGCGATCACGTGGTCAACGGTCTGCGTTCGATCCCCGGAGTTCGCTGCACCCTGCCTCAGGGCGCCTTCTATGCCTACCCGAATATCTCGTCTTTCTTCGGGCGGTCTGGGGTGAACTCCGCCGCGGACGTGGCCGGCAAATTACTGCGCGAAGCGCACCTTGCCACCGTACCGGGCGAAGGCTTCGGAACCAGAGAGCATATCCGCATCTCGTACGCGACCTCGGCCGCAGAATTGGACCGCGGCCTGGAGCGCATGCGCAAGTTCTTAGCTTCTCTGTAGGCGTGGGCTACGGATTTTTATACCGATTTTCACGGATAAAGCGCTCTGATCCGTGGTAATCCGTTCCAATCCGTGGCCGTAAACTTTTGAGGCAGCCTCTCAGCTGTCGTATGCTTCTAACGCACTGCCGACGCGGGACTGCGGCTGCAGGCCAGCAAACGGCTAACGACCAACGACCTGCATGAGCGAACTGTATCCTTTATTGATGTCTCCTGTCTTTGATCCTCGACCCTGGGGCACATTGGACTTGTCTCCCATATATCCCGGTCAGAAGTTCACCGAAAAGATCGGCGAATCCTGGCTGACCGGGGATGCCTGCGAAGTCGCGAACGGCCCGCTCAAAGGACTCTCGTTGGCGGAATTGAGCGAAAAATTTGGTCCCGAACTGGTCGGCGAAGCCGCACGCGATCCCAAGCGCTTCCCGCTGCTGCTGAAATTCCTTTTTCCCCACGAAAAGCTCTCAGTTCAGGTTCATCCCGACGACGAATGTGCCCAGCAGGTCGGGCAACCCTGGGGCAAAACCGAGTGCTGGTACGTCGCCGACGCCAAGCCTGGAGCGCAGGTGGCGCTAGGTCTCAAGCCGGGCGTGACCTGCGAACAGCTGGAGCAGGCAATTCACGACCATCGCGCTGAAGGCCTGCTCAACTGGGTCGACGTTCAACGCGGGGATCTGATTTATGTGGCCGGAGGAACGGTTCACACCCTCGGCCCCGGTTCGGTGCTGGTCGAAACCCAGCAGCAGTCCGACACCACCTATCGCCTGTATGATTATGGCCGGCCCCGTGAGCTCCATCTGAAGGAAGGTCTGGCGGCGGTGAAGGAAGTCGTGGGGTCGGGCAAAGTAGTGCGCCCAGCCGCGCAGGCAGCTCGCAATGGCTTTTTCTGCGAAGAACTGGTGGCGGCTCCGTATTTTGTAGTCGAGAAATTCGCCTTGAAAGAGCAGAAGCCGTTTTCGACTGTCGACGAGTCTGGCATTAGATCCGTGCAGATCCTGGTTGGTTTAGATGGCTGCGGAGTGGTCCAGGCCCATGGCTCCGAACCCGTCACCTTTGGAAAAAGCGACGCCGTCGTGATCCCAGCCGCCACGTGGAATTTCGAGGTGCGGCCGCAAGGGGAAGTCGAGTTCATCATGGCCCATGTCCCCGGAAAACCGCTACCGGAGCCGAAAACGACAATGTAGCTTCCCGTCGTAACAGACAGCTCCCAAGCGAAGCGAGGGAGCTCGGGTTCGATCCATAAAATCGTGTTCAATCACTTCTATCCCATAATTCTCGCTGGCGGCCGGGGAACGCGCTTCTGGCCCCTCAGCCGCAAGCGCCGCGCCAAGCAACTGCTCGCCCTCGACGGCAAGCAAACCATGCTGCAGCAGACCGTCGCTCGCCTTCTGCCGCTGGCCCCAGCCAAAAATTTCTGGGTGATCACGAATGATGACCTGCGCGCGGAAATCGTCCGCCAGCTCCCGCGGTTGCCAAAAAAACAGGTCATCGCCGAGCCGGTCGGTCGCAACACGGCTCCGGCCATCGGACTGGCCGCCTTCCTGCTGTTGCGAGAGGATCCCGACGCAGTTCTCGGCCTTTTTCCTTCTGATCACGTTATCGGAGATGAGAAGCATTACCGCGAAGTCCTCTCGCGAGGCGGTGCCTTGGCAGCTGACGGAGCCAATATTATTGCGTTGGGCATAAAGCCGACACGCCCCGAAACGGGCTACGGCTATATCGAGGCCGGAGCGCCATTCAACAAAGAAGTCTCCCGCGTTCGACGCTTCACCGAGAAGCCAAATGCTGACCGCGCCGCCGAATTCCTCCGCGCCGGAAATTATTTCTGGAACAGTGGCATGTTTCTCTGGCGCGCCCAAACCCTGGCGGATGCGCTGAGTGAGCATCTTCCCCGGACAGCGCCGCTGCTCGAGCAAATTGCCGCCGCCTTCGGCACGCGTAAATTTGAGAGTACGTTTCGTAGGCTTTATCCCAAGTGCGAAAACATCAGCGTGGATTATGCTGTCCTCGAACCGCGCTCGACCAGAGGCGAGCGGGACTCCAATATTTACTGCATTCCAGCGGATTTCGGATGGAACGATCTCGGCTCCTGGACTGCCCTTCACGAACATCACAGTGCCAAAGCGCAGCCGCCGGATTGCAACTTGATCCGCAGTGAAGGCAGTTTTACCTTAAACGCCCAGGGAAATTACGTGCACGCTCCCGGAAAATTCGTGGCGACGGTGGGCGTGAATAATATTGTCGTAGTCGAAACCGACGATGCCCTGCTGATCACCACCCGCGAGCATTCTCAGGATGTAGGCAAAGTTGTGAAGTATCTGGACGAGAAGAAGCTCGCAAAGCTGGTTTGAAGAGGCGAGTCGCGCGTAGGCCCAGACGCCCTAGTCTGGGTGGCCGTGCTTAGCTCGACTAGGCACGGTGAGGGCGCCTGCCTCTACGTGGACAAACATCGGTTCTGCAGCCTGCATCTAACAAGCGCGGCCGAGAGGAGTTACAGTTGTTTTATGGCAGAAATCAGATTCGGTACCGACGGTTGGCGCGGCGTGATTGCCGACGACTTCACTTTCGACAATGTGCGCAAAGTCGCCGGCGCGATCGCGTCCTATGTCCTGACCCACGAAGATCCCAAGCGCGGCGTAATCATCGGTTACGACACCCGCTTTGCCTCGCAAAATGCCGCCCGCATTGCCTCCCAGGTCATTGCCGGTGCAGGCATTCCGGTGAAGCTTGCTAACGATTACACACCCACCCCAGCGATTTCTTATGCAGTGAAAAATCTCGGCGCTGCCGGCGGCGTCGTTGTCACCTCCAGTCATAATCCCTGGAATTGGAATGGCGTGAAGTTCAAAGCGAAATTCGGCGGCTCCGCGACTCCCGCCATCATGAAAGTTATCGAGGACCAGGTCCGCGCCGGCGCCATGCCCAATGGCCGCCAGGCGCCGGTCGAAGCAGTCGATCTCAAGCCGGCATACGTGGAGGCGATCTGCAAATTCGCCGACCTCGGCCTCATCGCGAAAGCAAAGTTTAAGTTTGTGGTCGATGCCATGCACGGCTCCGGCCGTGGAGTATTAGGCAAGATTTTTTCCGAGCACGGCATCGAGCACATTGCTATCCGCCAGGATTTGAATCCGCTGTTCCCCGGAATCAATCCCGAGCCGATCGAGCCGCACGTCGCGAAATTGCAGGAAACCGTAGTGAAGGAAAAATGCCATGCCGGCCTCGCTACCGACGGTGACGCCGACCGCATTGGCGCGGTCGCCGAAGACGGATCCTTCGTCGACTCGCACAAAATATTTTCCATCCTGCTGCAATGGCTGCTGACGCGAAAAAAATGGTCCGGCGAAGTAGTGCGGGCTTTCAATACCACCAAGATGCTGGATCGCATCGCCGCCTGCCACGGCCGCAAGCTCAACGAATGTTCCATTGGCTTCAAACACATTGCCGATCTCATGATGGAGCGTGAAATCCTGATCGGCGGCGAAGAGTCCGGCGGTATCGGCTACTCGCGTTTCTTGCCCGAGCGCGACGGCGTTCTCAATTGTCTTCTCCTGGCCAATGTCATGGCGGAAGAGCGCAAGCCGCTCGGACAACTGGTCGCGGATCTGCAGCGCGAGTATGGCGAGCACCACTACGGCCGCCGCGACATGCATATTCCCGAAGACGTCAAGCAAAGCGCCATTCAGCGCGCTCGCGCTGACGGGACTACCAGCCTGGGCAAGTACAAGGTCATCAAGAAGGAAGGCCTCGACGGTATCAAATTTTTTCTGAACGCTCCCACAAACGGAAAAGGCGCCGAGCCGTGGATCTTGTTTCGCGCCTCCGGAACCGAGCCCCTTCTTCGTCTCTACGCAGAAGCTGCATCGCCGGAACTAACCCGCGAAATCCTGGCCAGCGGCGAGGCCTTTGTGAACAGCGGCACCTAGCTGCGCGCCACATATAACCCGAATTCAGCCCGTGCCCTGCGGGATGGCAGCCAATCCGCGGCGGGACGCGAGCGTTGGACAATGCAAGGAGACTGCCAACGAATCCAGCCCGCAGTGCGGCACCAGTTAGCCCAGCGCGTACTCGCTGGGTCAACCGGAGGCAAAGATTCAAGCTCCGTAAGGGGCGATACTGTTATGACCTGAGCTTCCTGCCTCCGCCTGGATATACCGTAAATACGAAATTAGGTGATAATCAATAAACATGGCTTTGGCGAGCACATGGGGGGCGTCCGCCGATACTCCGGAGGCGCGGCGCTATAACCGTATCCGGCGCTGGTTGAGCGTAGCCGACTTCATCATCGGCCTCGTCATGTTGATTGTGCTGCTGGTCACGGGCTGGAGCGGCAGCCTCCGTGACCTTGCCTACCGCTCCGCTGGGCAGTCTTACACCTTGGCGGTTTTCCTGTATGCTGCCATGTTGCTGATCCTCAGCAAGTTGCTCGGTTCCGGGCTGGATTATTACAGCTTCCGCCTTGAACATCGCTACCACCTCTCCAATCAGAAACTAGGCTCCTGGCTCTGGGACGAGTTCAAGGGCTGGCTGGTTGGCTTGGCGCTGGCCACCATTCTGGTCGAGGTTTTGTATTTCACGATTCGGGAATGGCCCCAGCACTGGTGGCTGATCGCCTGGGCCATTTTCATGGGCCTCTTCATCTTCTTCGCCCAGATCGCCCCGGTGGTGTTGCTGCCCCTGTTCTATAAGTTCGAACCGCTGGAACGCGAGGAACTCAAAGAGCGGCTGGTTCGGCTGAGCGAGCGTGCCGGAACCCGCGTCCGCGGCGTCTATGAATGGAAGCTTTCGGAAAAGAGCAAGAAGGCCAACGCCGCGCTCACGGGATTAGGCGCCACCCGCCGCATCATTCTCGCCGACACCTTGCTGAACAACTATTCTGACGACGAGATCGAAGCCGTTCTTGCTCATGAACTCGGGCATCACGTCCACAAACACATTCCCAAGAGCATCCTCGTGCAGGTGGCGATCACTTTTGTGGGATTCTGGGCCGCGAACCTGGTGCTGCGCTATGCCGTAGAACAGCAGCACATATTCGAAACGCTCTCGGACTTCGCCAGTCTACCTCTGCTGGTGCTGGTCTCAACCGTCCTGTCCTTTATGCTGATGCCAGTGCTCAACGCCTATTCCCGCTTTAACGAGCGCCAGGCCGACCGCTACTGCTTCCAGTCCATCAGCAGTGTGGCCCCGTTCATCTCGTCCATGAATAAACTTGCGGAGCAGAACCTGGCCGAGCGCGCCCCCTCTAAATGGGTGGAGTGGTTCTTCCATTCGCATCCGGCGATCACGAAACGAGTCGCCGCCGCCGAATCCTGGACACGTCCGAAGCCAGTTACCGAAACCCGGTAGAGTTACCGGCCGGCATAGGCAATTAAGTCATCGCGAGCTCTTCTGGTTGATGATTGCCTCGACTCGCAGCAGATCAGCTTCCGTGTCCACGCCGATGGTGTCAAATGGCGTTTCGCCGACTTGAATAGAAACACCATTCTCGAGGAATCGCAGTTGCTCGAGCCGTTCCAGTTGTTCCAGCGCCGCTTCCGGCCAAGCCACGAATTGATCCAGCGCGGCCCTACGGTACGCATAAAAACCGAGATGCTTGTAGTAAGTCGCCCCGGCGCCATCGCGGTCAAAGGGAATCGTTGCCCGTGAAAAATACAAAGCGCGTCCACGGCTATCGCTCACAACCTTGACCGCGTGCGGATTATGGATATCGGCAGCACCCGCCTTCACCTTAAGCGTCCCCACTTGGACGGAGTTATCTTTCATGATCTCCACCAAGGCCGCGATATGTTCAGGACGGGTCAGCGGCTCATCGCCCTGAATACACACGTAAACATCGGCCGCGACCGACTGCGCAATCTCGTGAACCCGCTCGGTGCCATTGCGGTGAGAGGCAGAGGTCATGCGCACATTCCATCCTCGCTCGCGGCAGAGATGCATAATTTCGTCAGCATCGGTCGCGATAATCACATCCTCCAGCAGCGGCGACTGACGAACCGCGTTATACACCCGCGCCAGCAGCGTTTCTCCGGCAATCAGCCGCAGCATCTTGCGCGGCAGCCGTGTGGAAGCCAGTCGTGCCGGGATAACCGCGATCGCTTTCATGATTGGTAGTGTCAGGTCTGCGAGGCACATTTTTCAAGCAGGATCGACGCCAGACAGCGGCGATAGCAGGTTTGACACCTCCCAGGGTGCCCCTTAGAATCAAATCGTTGGCGGGGTCGACCGGGCTCAGCTTGTTCCATTCGGTCTCGTGAACTCCTTTTCGGACGAGAGTGGTTTTTACCCCTCTTCTTTCTCGTCGTAGCACCGTGGCGGTGTAGCTCAGGTGGTTAGAGCGACGGTCTCATAATCCGTAGGTCGTAGGTTCGAGTCCTACCGCCGCCACCAATTAAATCAACAACTTCGGAGGGAATCTCGGTTTCCTTCTCTTCGCATGGTTGCGCGGGAGTTGCAGATTGTTGCTGACCTGTTTGCTCTACCTGCTTGGAAGCGACGTCTAGGGTATCTACGAAAGACACGTTTGCACCCGGGATGAGGTGCCCGTAAATGTCGACTGTGACCTGGATTGAGCTGTGTCCCATCTGTTCCTTCACGTACACGATAGACGCGCCGTTCTGAATCAGTAACGACCCGAAGGTATGCCGGAGATCGTGAAAACGAACCTTCCGGATGCCTGCCTTTGTCAGGACTGGCAGAAAATAGCGGTGATATAGATTATCGGGGTCAAGGATCGTGCCATCCGGCGAGGGGAAGACCACTTCCTCCGAGATGTCGTTCCTTCCTTTGAGGAACGCTTCAAGGAGCCGTTTATCCCGAAGTTCGACAAGACTCTTGCGCAACTCGCGGGAAAGATCGACTCGGCGGCTTTTCTTGCTCTTAGTCGTCGTGTGTTCGCGACGCACGTAGTTGTGCCGTACTAGGATGAAACGGTTCGAGTCAGCGCCGTCCTTGCCGAACTGAATGTCTCCCCACCGGAGCGCCACTAATTCGCCTCGGCGCAGACCCGCCCGCAGAGCCGTCAGGAACAGAGGGTGGTACTCTTCACAGACAACCTTTGCGGCATCCAAAAATATTTGCACCTCAGTGGCCGTCAGAGCGGTACCTTTCGCTTCTGCCGTCTTTGCTGTGCGGGTGAAGCGTCCTAGACGAGCCGCCGGATTCGATTCCAGCAGACCAGACTCGATTGCCTGGTTGAACATCCCGCGAATAACACATAATGCGTTGCGAATCGTGTTGCGGGATAATCCTTTCGAAATCAGTTCGCTGATCATAAGCTTGATGTCATCCCGCCTGATTTCATCCAGCCGCTTAGGTCCGAACCGAGGACGCAGATATTGCCTTAAAACTCCTTCGTAGCCATTCGCAGTGGAAGATTTGCATTCCACGCGGGCGTAATCCTTCATCCAGCGATCTGCATACCCGTCGAAACTCGGCATCTTGTCTTCGGTGCCGAAGATATCCATGTCGCCGAGTGCGAGCTTTGCTTCGAGGATGCGCTTCACCTTCTCAGCGACACTTCGGCTGTCGCCCACGCATTTGGCTTTGCGGCGGCCATGATAGTTCACGAAGACATACCACTTGCGGCCGCGTTTTTTCAGCTTTACGCCCATTAGCTTCGTCCCACGACTCCGCTCACAAGTTCCTCCACGATACATCCGACGTCAACTATTTGCAGTCGATGCTCCTCCAGCCACGCATCGAAGACACTTCTGCGCACTAGAATCTTTGTACCGACACGCACAGCCGGTAGAGGATTAACCGGCCGATGGATCCACTCACGGAGCGTGCGCTCCGAAACACAGGCATACTCATGAAGGGTCTTTAAATCGAGCCATTCGCGGTGCACGTACCCGTGTTGTTGTTCAGAAATCACTTGTTTATGGAACTCCATTGCAAGTCTTCTAAGGTGTCATGACTACAACCACTTACCAGCGCGCGTACACATCCGTTTCTGGGACAGTGCTCATCCCTTCAAAACTCCACAGCTTGCCGGCGGTGTCTCATATCAGTCAAATTTGAAATCGTTGACGCCTAATACGCCCAGGAACCCACTGAAGAACGCAGTTTCAAGCCTTTCTGCTCGTACAAGAAGTCTGCTATATCTTCGCCAATGCATCCCCTTCGGTCGCTCCGGGAAGGGTTCTGCCAAGCTTCCCGAGCCGCCGAGCAACATCCTAATCTGGGAGGCAATGTGAAAAGCTCGATTCGCCGCCGACATCTGCTGAGTATCGTAAGCAAGTCCTCGACAGTGCCGGCATGCCACCGTGCGATCACAGTAGAGAATTGCCACGCGTCTTCTGCAGGCTCGGTTCGGGCACAGAAACCATGGTCGTGAATTGCCGTAATTGCAGGCTGTCCATTGCAGCGGTACACCTACGTTCTTACTCCCGCCGTCTAGGTGCGTGAGGATCACGCATGTCGGTCTCTTTGCATTCCAAGCAGGACCCACTTCAATGCGCCATATACCCTTGAAGAAGCATCGAAAGGGAGTCATCAGTCCTTCACGAAACCACTCTCGAACATCGATTGGCTTATACCGAGAGGTTGTTTCTTTGCTGTTGCAACGCTGTCCGCTGCCATATCCACCCATGAAAATGTCCCTCAGGATTTACCGAAATCATTAG
>DASUWH010000081.1:0-44767 GCA_036378535.1 Terriglobales bacterium
TATTAAAGCGGTACGTGAGCTGGGTTCAGAACGTCGCGAGACAGTTCGGTCCCTATCTGTTGTGGGCGCAGGAGATTTGAGGGGGCTTGTCCTTAGTACGAGAGGACCGGGATGAACGAACCTCTTGTGTTCCAGCTGTCACGCCTGTGGCATAGCTGGGTAGCGAAGTTCGGTTGTGATAACCGCTGAATGCATATAAGCGGGAAGCACTCCCCAAGATGAGATCTCCCAACCCGTAAGGGATAAGAAGGGCCCAGGAAGACTACCTGGTTGATAGGCAGGATGTGCAAGCGTAGTAATACGCGTAGCTTACCTGTACTAATCGCCCGTTCGGCTTGACCATAAAATTTACTCGGTGCATCGAAGCTCCTAGCTGCTAGCTTCTAGCTCCTAGCTAGAACCTGAGCAGAAGAAAGAAGTTCAGCTGGAGCTTCGCGCCGACGAAAAGCCGATGTAGCAAACAGTTTGGCATTCCGAGCCGTTCGCAGCCGCGCAAGCGACCAGAACGTGCGAGGAATCTGCTGTTCCCAATCTATTCAGTTGTGAGGCATTGCCCTCAGGATCTTTGAAAGTTTGCTGCGACGATTCCTAGAGATGGAGCGATAAGCTGCTTCACCGGAATCAAGCTAAAGGCTAAGAGCTAATAGCTAGCAGCTACGACTTGTCGGTAATCTTACCGCGGGGGATCCACCCGTTCCCATCCCGAACACGGAAGTTAAGCCCCGCCGGGCCGATTGTACTGCACGCGAAAGTGTGTGGGAGAGTAGGTCGTTGCCGGCATAAATAAAGGCCGATCATGGAAACATGGTCGGCCTTTTCCTTTCAGGGGGTTGTCATCTCAGCCAGCGCATCTCTGAGTACTTGAAAACTTCGCGATGTATTTCTTGCCGGGTTCATTCGAGGCGCAATCATGGTCGCGACCTCGATCTTCCTCAATCCTGTTTTAAAGTAGCCAGCCTTTTGACACAGACGTTCAAAAGCTTCCCACGTACCACCGCGGATTTGATCGGAGTCTCTATATTTGGCTCTCTGAGGAATAGTTTCAGGAAGCCTAGGATAAACCTCCCCGACAGCTTGCCAGTCCCCAAAATACCAAGCCTCCAATTCCTCAATCGCAATTCGGTTTAGCACCACGTAATCTCGTCCCGCTGACGAACGCGTAGGAAGTCCGGCGACAAACGCGCTCTGTTCCAGCCGGCGTTTGAGGGCGTTACAGTCGTCATCGTCTCGATCAACAACAACCAGGACCCTCCAGTCTCGAGGCATAAAGTGTGAATATCCTCGAAGACGACGAGGCAATTCCAACAGTAATTCTTCCTTGCATTGTTGACGATATATTTCAAACGAAATACCGCCGATTAGTTGAGGAAGTAGTCCTCGTAAAGCCGCTTCCATCGAGGGTTCTTCTACCAGGACTTCGAGGTGATTAATGGGCATTCCTCGTGCTCCCTTTGTCCCTTGGAGCTCCCGAATTTACTAAGGGGTCGCCGACGCCAAAGCGTCCCTCTGACCAAAGATGACCCAGAGATGCTCCTTCTTTCATAAACTCTCGAACCCCGTCGATGTCTACTGCCCGCAACACCCTGGTGAAACCATCAAGGTCTCGATATAGGACCCTAACCTCTTCAGCTCGCATAGTGCTTAGGAAGTACGGAGAGTGCGTGGTTACGAGGAGTTGAGAATGCTCACTTGCCGTACGACACTCCTCTCCTAGGCCAGGCAAGAGTCTGGGATGTAGGAAGTTTTCCGGTTCTTCAATTCCGATGAATCGCGGCGCCTCAGGATCGTAGAGGACGACTAAGTAGGCCAGCATTTTCAGCGTGCCATCTGACGCGAATCGGGAAAGCACGGGACGTTCGAATGGTGCATCCTTGATTTGTAGAAGGAGTCTTCCATCAGGCATTGGCTCGGCCAAGACACTCTCAACACGAGGGATGCGCATCGACAAGGCTCGAAAGATTGCTTCGAGTCGCTCGGGATGACGTTCCTTCAGGTATTGCACTACGTTGGGAAGGTTGCCGCCCGACTTACTTAACCGCTCCTGTGGCCCTGCTTCGGGCTGGCTACGAGTATCGTCAAGAGAAAGGTAAGAGACATACCAGTCTGTGATGAACTCTCGAAGGGCAGCGACACGCGGATGTTCGGCGAACTGACCAAGTGTATTGACGGCAATTAGGTCCGGTGACCTCAGTGGGATATCAATTCTCTTGTCGCTTTCATCTGGTAGATCGCCGCTAACCGCGCTGCCTTGGCCGGCACGATAGTCCAAAAAGCGAAAGGGACGTCCATAGTTCAGGCGACGCCACTGCAACCACTCTTCGACAACAATCGGGCCTTTTTCTCGCTCTTCAATCGCAAGATGGTAGGTAATCAGAGGATCGCCGGGTCTCTCCCGGTACTTCAGTTCGATAACAAGTGGCCCAGTCTGGCCCAGTCTGGCCCAGTCTGCCCTCTACTCATTATTTCTTTCGAACGCCCTCGTCGATCCCATGCGTGGCGCAGTCCATACTGGAAGCACTCGGAAAGGAAATTAAAAACGTCAAATAGGGTCGATTTCCCGCTTCCGTTTGGCCCCAATAGCACTGTCAACGGTGTGATCTCCCGTAGCTCAACATTTCTTAGAGCACGGTAATTTTTCACGCTCAGCTGCTCGATGCGTGCGGTCTCGCGAGTTGGGGCGTGTAAGCCTTGAGTCATAAGGAACAATACTCTACTCTACACCCCCTAAAAAACAACTGCGGCAGCTTGAGGCGTGGCCGCGGCTCAGCTTTGCGTCTTTGTAAAGCTGTAGGCCCTGACATCAAACTCGCTTCCCCCTCAGCTCTGTCTTCAAGGTCGGTGATCGCCGCGATCATGTTCTCAACCACAATATCGCAACCCCATTCCCTAACTTCCGGAAATCGGAATCGCTGGTGACCAGCGTGGCTTTGTATTCCATGGCGAGGGCGGCGGCGAAACTGTCGACGTAATAGAGCTTATGTTTTGCCTTGATCTCGACGGCGCGACAGGCTCGCTCTGGCGTGACATCGACAACCTGAATTGGCAACGGGCGCACCGCGCTCATCGTAGTTGTTGCCTGATCAAAGCCTTGCTTGCGAATGACTACGCCGTACGCCTCGCCGTAGTTGATGGCGGACATCAGGATCTCAATTCGCCCTTGCAGCGCTTCTCTTAGAAGCTCATCTACCTTGCTGGCGGCGGGCTTGTCCTCAAGGAAGGCGAGCAGGGCGCTGGCATCCAACGCGTAAGTCTTCACCGATCGCGCTCACCTTCCTGGCGGTGTTCTCGCATCCACTCGGAGACCAGGTCAGATCCCCGCAAACATCCTCGTAGACGCCCAATATATTCTTCCGAAATCGGCTGCAGCACGATACGTCCGTACTGGTCCTCCAGAAATTTGACCTTGGTGCCCGCCTTGATCCCGTGCTTGCGGCGGAGTTCCGCCGGCACGACAAGTTGGCCCTTCGAGGTAAACGTCCCACTTAGGTCTTTCATGTCTTACATTATACCATATGTAAGACAAAGAATTCCCTCGCACAACGCATGCCAGCGGCTCCTGCGTTCGACCTTGACGGTTCGCGCAGGGCACATTGGCTGCAATCGAAGTGATCTCGGATATCCAGCGCTCTTGACCGAAGCTCCCGGCCCGCAGTAAACGCTCTACCCTTTTCGCCATCTCAATAAGTTCGCCAGGTCGTATTCCACTCTCAACCGCAACCGAGCACGACATCATACAAAGGAGTTGACAATGAAAATCCGAACTTTTCAGGATCTGTTTGAGAACGGACTGCGCTATGCCTATGACTGCGAGCAGAAGCTGGTCAAAAAAGGTTTGCCCGAGATGATCGAGAAATGCACCTCGCCGGAACTGCGGACTGCGCTTAACCAGCATCTGCAGGAGACGCGCGAGCACATTTCCCGCCTGGAACGAATCTTCAGCACGCTGGGCATCGAAGCCAAGACCGAAGACAATGACATCATCGACAAGATGATGACCGCCGCCAAGCACATCGTGAGCGACACCGAGGACGGTTCCCTGCTGCGCGACGCTGGACTGGTCGTCGCCGGCAACGCGGTCGAACACTATGAGATGGCACTCTACGGATCGCTCGAAGCTTTTGCCCGGCATCTTGGCCGGACTGATGTTGTTGCCCTCCTGCAACAGACATTGAACGAGGAGAAAGCCGCCGACGCCAAACTGACGCAGATCGGCGAAACATCGGTGAACCCCAGAGCCACCCAGGAGCGCCGAGCGGCTTGACAACACTGCCGCAGATTGCGGAGCTACGTCCGATCGGGCGTGGCTTCTTTTTTTTACTGGGCAGTCGGGTTTTCTGCATTATTCGTACCAGGTTGGCTTGCGCGTATTTCGGTTCCGATCGTCCACGACGGTCGTGTGATGTCCTCTACCGACGGGCCGGTGGCATTCACCTGGTGAGCGTTCGTGGAGGGCAAGAACGAGAAGTTCGCGCACAGAAAAAGTTACGCGCCTTAACTGAGAACAAACTTCGGCGAGAGAAGTACAGGCTTACGCTTTTGCCAGCGAGGTCAGAACAAAGATCAACACGACCAGGAGCGCCGGCCGAGGCAGCCGCCGCATTAGTTTCCAAACCATAAAACTCATGACTCGATCCTCGCGCAGGGGAATTCGCGAACAACGGGCCATGCCACAGGCTCATGCCTGGGACTTGGCTTACCTACCGCCTAGCGTGTAGCTTGGAACCGTGTCAAATTGTAGGCAAAATATCCCACAAAGGGCAAGCTTTTAAATGACCTGGATCAAGACCATTCCCGTTTCGGAAGCGGACGCGAAACTGCTCGAGGCCATGCAGTCCCAGAGGAACCTGTATCCCAAGGAGTATGCAACCCCGACGCATCCGGTGCCCGAGGGCGAAGCGGCGCAGATCGTGGCCTCGCATAGCCTGATTCCGGAGGCGCTTTATCACGCCTTTTCCACCTTCGGGGTCCTCATGTCGCCTGATCTGCCGCTGAGCCGGCGCCAGCACGAGATGATCGCCACCATGGTGTCGGTCACCAACCGGTGCGTGTATTGAATCGAGTCGCACGCAGAGTTTCTGCGTAGGGTTACGCTCGACGAAGAAATGGTTCGCGCCCTGGAGACGAATTACGAGAAGGCTCCGATTAACCGGCAGGAGCGGGTGATGCTCGATTACGTCATTAAGCTCACCAAGGACGCCACCAAGGTCCGCCCCGAAGATCACGAGCGCCTGCGGGATGCCGGGTTCGATGACAGAGGCATTTTGCAGATCACGCTCATCGCATCGTGGTTCAACTACATCAACCGGGTAGCCGACGCGCTGGGGGTAGGGCGGGAAGCAACCGTCACCCAGAGGGATAGCGCCGCAGGACGCGGGTGATATCGTCAAGGTCGGAAGCGCGGGATGGCTGCCACGCGCTTCCCAATTTTGTTAGCCGGCGAGCGATCTCCTCCAAGGGCTGGTTCTTCGCAGATGCAACGAATTCTTGCCATTGGGCTCTGAGTTGGGCACGCTGCTCCGGGTCGGCGTCATCCCAAAAGTGTTGGGCAGCCTGTTCTGGCGACCCGTGCTCCAGCTTCCAGTCCTGGTGGAGATATCCGCGCAGAAAGTCGTGAAGCGCGGCAAAGTCCCGAGGCGCCTTATCTGTCTTATCCATTAGCGGCACTCCGGGTAGGAAGTCAGGACGTGGTAGTGGCGATCGCCATCCCAGCGGAGGACGACGATGGCGTTGGAGCACGGCTGCGCCGCGGTTTCGCCGCGGTGAAGCGTGCGTCCGATGGGATGTGCCGGATCACCACGATAATCGAGCACCAGGTTTGGGTGGCCTCCAGGCCGGCCGAACCAGCGCTCGATTTTCGCAGGCTGCTCCTGCAAAACCGTGCCCACAACGCGTTCCGCGGTCTCCCGGTCGGTGTAGGCAGAGGCGGCGGAGATGTCGGGTTCGCGCTCCAGGCGCTGTCTCAATTCGGCATCGCTTCGGCCCACATGACGGCGCAGTGTGTGTCCCCCGGCAGCTTCATCCTGTGATAAGTCGTGGCTCACCGGCGCAGACTGGGCTTGCGGCTCGTTATGGTTCGCCTGCGGGGGCCGCTGACAGGCAGACACGAAAAGAAGAGAGCTCAGCACAAGCGCCGAGAAGCATGCGAGCACTTGTCTTTTAATCGTCACTGTTCAGGTGAAACCCGCAAACAATGCTACTAGAATTATCTTTAGGATTCAGGAACAGTCGCCGGGGGTGCTTATGGAACCGCGGCTCTATGGCTATTTATGGCGCAGCCTGTTGCTGGCCCTTGCTTTTGCGACGGCTACCTACTTCTTCATCTGGGGGCTCGCCACAACCCACCCGGAACTCGAGATCCCGAGTTGGGCGCCCGTAACGTTCGCCGGTTATGTGCTCCCGATTGCGTTCCTCGTGAGCGTAGTGGTGAGGGCCGGGAGACACGCCGGGCACCGGAGGCATTGACGCCGCCCGCTGATGCCACATCTCTCATTAATCGAGTATCTCGCCGACTTTGAGCGGCACGGTTCCGAGTGCGCCTTCATTAACCGGCGCGATTACCGGAACGTGCGCTGGACGTATGCTCAGGTTCTCAATCTAGCGCGCCGGTTCGCGGGTGAACTGGAGCAGCGGGCGATCCGCAAAGGCGACCGGGTCCTGCTCTGGGGCGAGAACTGCGCCGAATGGGTTGCCGCGTTTTGGGGATGCGTGCTGCGCGGGGTGGTGGTGGTGCCGATGGACGACGTGGCCAGCCCTGACTTTGCCGGGCGGGTGGCGCAGCAGGTCGAGGCCAAGCTGCTGGTCGTTTCGAAGAAACACTCTTTGCCTGACTCGAATTTTCCGACGATTGGGATGGAGGAACTGCAGGCGCAGAGACCCAATCATGCTAACGAATTCAAGGCAGGACCGGATCTGGGGCGCGAGGACACGCTGGAAATTGTCTTCACGTCAGGCACGACCGCCGAACCGAAGGGCGTGGTGATCACGCATGGCAATGTCCTCGCCAATCTCGAGCCGCTGGAACAGGAAATCCGGAACTATCTGAAGTATGAACGTCTGGTTCATCCAGTCCGGTTTCTGAACCTGCTGCCGCTCAGCCACGTGTTTGGGCAGTTTCTCGCCATTTTCTTGCCTCAATTAATGGCTGCTACGGTGATCTTTCAGGACTCGCTTAATCCCTCGGAAATCATGCGGACGGTTCATCGGGAGAGAATATCGGTGGTGGTGGCCGTTCCCCGAGTTCTGCAATCACTGAAAGAAAAGATCGAGCGCGATCTGGCGGAACAGGGCAAGCTCGATGAATTCCGGAACACGATGCAGAGAAGCGAAGGCCAACACTTCCTGCGGCGGTGGTGGACGTTCCGGGGTATTCATCGCCAGTTTGGCTGGAAATTCTGGGCATTTATCTGCGGAGGCGCCGCGCTCGATCGCGCCACCGAGGAGTTCTGGGGACGGCTCGGATATGCGGTGGTGCAGGGCTATGGCTTGACGGAAACCACGTCGCTGATCAGCGTCAATCATCCCTTCAAGCTGGGGAAAGGATCGGTGGGCAAAGTTCTAGCCGGACGCGAGGTCAAACTCGATTCCAACGGGGAAATCATGGTGCGCGGTGGTGGGGTGGCAACGGCCTACTGGAGCGGGAAGCAGATGCAGTCCGTTGCCGAGGGCGAGGGCTGGTATCGAACCGGGGATATTGGCGAACTCGACGAACAAGGCAACTTGTATTTCAAGGGACGCAAGAAGGACGTAATCGTTACCTCTGCCGGGATGAACATTTATCCGGAGGATCTGGAGGCATCGCTGCGCAAGCAGCCGGAAGTTAGAGATTGTGTGGTTATTGGTCTGGAGCAGGGTGGAAGTGCCGAGCCGTGCGCGGTGCTTATTCTTCGCGACACGAGCGATCCTGCCGCCGTCGTGGCGCGGGCGAATGAAAACCTGGCCGACTACCAGCGCATGCGCGCATGGTATGTGTGGCCGGACCATGATTTTCCGCGCACCTCAACGCAGAAACCCAGGATTGCCGTAATTCAGAAACTGGTGCAGGACCGCTTGAGCAGCGGTTCAGCAGGCGCTGCGACGAGTCCTCTTGCGCAGATGATTGCCCGCATTACCGGGCGCACGGCTGGCGAACTTCGCGCGAACGCCGACCTTGAAGCTGATCTCAATCTCAGCTCCCTCGATCGGGTGGAACTGATGAGCGCGCTTGAGGATCGTTACCAGATTGATCTGGGTGAGACCAGCTTCGCCAGCGCGCGCACGGTAGGTGATCTGGAAAAGATGATGCGCGGGGAAGCACCTGCGCGGGTGCACTATCACTATCCGCGATGGGTCCTGCGCTGGCCGGTTACCTGGATACGGCTGGCAGCGCATTATCTGCTGTTGCGGCCGGCCGTATTTCTCCTGGGCTGGCCGCGCGTCTATGGGCGCGAGCACCTGCGCGGCGTGCACGGCCCCGTCCTGGTGATCTGCAATCACATCGGAGACGTGGACGTGGGCTTCGTCCTCACTGCATTGCCGGCGCGATTGCGGAATCGCCTGGCGACGGCAACCGGCGGCGAAGCGATGGAAAGCCTGCGAACTCCGCCGGCCAGCCGGGGATGGTTCGGCCGCGTGTACGATCGCCTGAAGTGGATTTTGGGTGCGGCCCTGCTGAATCTATTCCCACTTCCTCGCGAGGCCGGTTTCCGGCAAAGCTTTGAATACGCCGGCGAAGCCGTAGACCGCGGCTACAACATTCTGATCTTCCCAGAAGGGCGTCATACTACGACCGGAGAATTGCTGCCGTTTCGCGCGGGGAGCGGAATTCTGGTCAACAGTTTGAAAATCCCTGTTGTGCCGATGCGAATCGATGGCTTGTACGAAGTGAAGCAGGCGGGGAAGAAGTTTGCTCTGCCGGGGAAAATAACAGTGCGCATTGGCGAGCCGATCCGGTTTGACTTCAGACCTGATCCAGGCAGCATTGCCGAAGAATTACGAGCGCGGGTGGAGAACCTATAGCGAGCTCCCAGGAATGGCTTTCATCGGTTGAATTTGTGCGAATCAGTGGCGCGCAGCGCTAGAAAGAGTTGCCCGCGGCTGCAGCGGCCGCGCGAAGTTTTAGCGCTTTTCGCATTTCGGAGACGAGCCACTCCGCCTCGTCCTTATCGCGAATGGTGCGTCCCAGCGTGACATTCTGATGCTCAGTTTGAAGCAGCTGGATATCGTAATAGGGCGTTCCCGTTGCGCCGCCTTGCTGCGCGGTAATGACCGCCTGGATGTCGAGTATTTGCGACTTCGGATATTCGCGCCATCTGCCGCCGCCCAGCAGGCCCGTCTGCACCCGGATGGAAGAGCAATCGACTTTGACCCGCGAAGTAGCCAGCCAGAGCTGAGCCGCCCCGGTCAGGAGCAGGAGGTCGAAGAATCCGAATACGACGGGAAATATCAAGGGCGCGTGCAGGTAAATGATCAACGCCACGACGCCGCTCCACAGCATGGAGAAAGTGGTGACTCCCATCGCAAATCTGGGGTTGCGAGCTGCCGGGAAGTAGAACTCGCTTCCTTCCGCAGTGGGTGTGACCACTACCGTATGCTGGCTCGGAGCTGTAAAGGCGGGTTGTTCCCTAATCGTCTCGGCTGCAGGGCTGGCGGGCGTGTCTTTGGTGCGGAACACGGGCAGTTCGAAAATGTCTTTATAGTTCACGCCGGGCACATCGGCATCCGCTTCGAGCAGCCACAGGATGGCATTGCGTGGATTGCTGCCGTCCGTCGGCAGCGAATTCCAGGGGACACGGAAACTTACCGGAATCAGAGTTCCGAGCGGGCCGGGGCATAGTTCGGCCGAGGAGACACTCTTTTCGTCTCGCCAAAGAATTTTTTCGGTTACGGTCTCGCTTTTCCCTGTTCCCGTCACCATGCGGTTTACGCATGAGAGCTTGAGGCGGACACCGTGATCGGCGCCATGAGGAAATCGCGCCTGCACATTGCCGCGGAATTCACAGCCAATCGCTAGAGGCGTGGCTGTCATTTCGAACCAGGTCACGCCGAACTCGAGCCAGGCCAGAGTAAAACGCAGCGCGCGAATCAGCAGTCCGATGCCGGCCAGAGGGAAGAGGAAACCGAGCACGGCCAGTGGCTGCTGCTGCATAGCTCTGGGAATGACGAACAGGGTCGGTGAAGCGATCAGATTGCAAAGAATGGCAAAGGCCCAAGCCTGGATCATGGCGGGCTTAGTGCGGCTGTTGCATCGGCCCTGCTTCCAGTCCTCACGCCACATCCAGGGTTCGGCTGGGTTCTCGGCCTGTAGTGGCTGACGAGTGCGAAGGTTACGAGATCCGTAAGCAGCAGCTAATCCCAAACCCAAGCCGACGACGGCAAATGTAAGGCCAACGCTAATCATCAGAAACACGGAAGGCGAGCTGCCGCTCATGGACTGGCGCGCGGCGGAGCTAAGCATCGAAATGCCGGCTATGCCGAAAGCAACAGCGAACAAGCAGACAGCAGCAATCCCCACTTTGGCGGAACGATCCACGGTGGATGCATTATCGCCTCCGACCTGAGATCGCCGGACATGCACAAAGTGAGCGTACGAAGGTAACTCTTAGCCAAGCTGCAGACCGAGTGGCTGGGTGGCAAGCGGAATGCGTCCTGGTACAACCCACCCACCCTGGACACAATCCAAGAGGGGCGGCGTATTCGAACGTATACGCCAGCCCGCTAAGTCTGTAAGGAGCTCTGCACGATGTCTTTCAACTTCTGGTCGTCTGTTCGGTTAGTCATAGCTTGCCTCATGGTCTCGCTTTTCGCCCTCGCGCCCCAAAGTATGTTTGCTCAGACGCACGTGGTCAGCCCAACCGATCTGCAGCAGGCTACGGTAGCGGCTACACAATCGCGGCAAGCCAATATGGCGCGGCTTAATGACGTGCTCTCGTCTCCGGTTGGACAGAAAGCGCTGCAAGAGGCGCATGCAGACGCCACCCAGGTCAAGACAGCGATTTCAAACCTGAGCGACCAGGATTTAGCAAAGCTGGCTGCTCGCGCCGACAAAGCGCAAAAAGATTTCGCAGCCGGCTCCATCAGCGATCACCTGCTGCTGCTGATCGTGATTGCAATTGTCATTGTAATCATCATCATCATAGCGGTTAAGGTGTAAGAGCACGGCGAACGCGAAGCGCACCGTTCCGGCACTCTTGGTACTCCGGATTGCACTTGTGAATTGCGGCTGGCGGCCGGTGGCTCTGTATAATCGAGTCACTTCGTCGCTCTGGCCGCATTTCTCTACGGAGGAAAAGATCCTGATGGCATCTTTGCTGCGGCAGTTCCTGCGAGTGGTTAGCGCTTGCGTTCTAGTTACGATTTTTGCCGTTCCCCCCAGCTTGCGTGCGCAGGCACACATCGTCAGCTCGACCGATTTGCAGCAACACCTGTTGGCTGCCAGCCAGGTCCGGCAGAAGAATTTGGCGACCGTGCAGCAGTTTCTGTCCACGCCGACCGCAGAAAAAGCGTTCAGTTCTCTGCACACCGATGCCAGCCGGGTGAGCGCCGCGGTGGCTTCGTTGAGCGATGAAGAACTCACGCAATTGGCCGCGCGCGCGGATAAGGCCCAGGCCGATTTTGCGGCCGGCAACATCACGGATCACGACCTGTTGATCATTCTGGTTGCGGTCCTGGCGCTGATTCTGATTATCGTCGCGGTCCGTCACTGAAGCTTGTATGCTTCTACGCCGGCTCAGGAATTCGGTTGTCGTTCTGGGGCTCGCGAGCGCCCTGTTCGGCAGCGTGGGCGCCAATGTCTGGCTGGATGTTCCGTTCGTGAAACAGGAGAAAAATGGGTGCGGCGCCGCCAGTATTGCCATGATCATGCAGTACTGGCGGCAGCAGCAGCACGACTCGCCGGCCGCGGCCAGCGATCCCGATCAGATTCAGCGCGTGCTCTATTCCAAAAAGGCGCATGGTATTTACGCCTCCGATCTCGAACACTATCTGGACGAGCATGGGTTCCGCACCTTTGCTTTTCGCGGCGAATGGAGCGACCTGGAATCGAATCTGGCGAAGGGACGCCCGCTGCTGCTGGCGCTGAAGCCCCGACGCAGCGACCCGCTGCACTACGTCGTGATTACGGGTGTCGATGCGCAAGCCAGGATCGTGCTGATGAACGACCCGGCGCAGCGTAAGCTTCTCAAGCAGGACCGCTCCGATTTCGAAAAACAATGGAAAGCCGCCGGAAACTGGACCCTGCTGGCTGTTCCGCAACGGTGACGTTTGATTCGGGCTTACCAGTCAGCCATGGACCCACACGGATTTGGGCGGATTTGACCCGTGGGGGTCCGCGGAAATACTTGGCACTTTTATTTCTGTTCGCAGTTCTGACTCCGGCGATTCACGGCTTTTCTGATCCTGCCGAAAAAACTGCCGAGTTGCAGCGGTTAGTTCAGGAGCAGCGGTGGCAGGAGATTGTCGAGCAGCTGCAAGCGGTTCCCTCGCGGAATGCCGATCAAAATTATTATTACGGCATTGCTCTGGCCCAGCTCGGCCAATATGAACAAGCGGCGCGTGCTCTTCATGCGGGCTACCAACAGCAACCGCGGGAAAAGCGTTTTCCTACCGAGCTCGCCGGAGTGGCTTTCAAAGAAAAAAAATACAACAGCGCCGAGAGGTGGCTGCGGCGGGCGCTCAGGCTTGATCCGCACGACTCTTATGCCACTGACTTTCTCGCAACTATCTATTTCCTGCAGGGGAATCTCGAGGCTGCGCTCAAATTCTGGAACCGAGTGGACAAGCCCCGGGTTGAAAACGTTAACGAAAACCTGGAGTTGCGCATCGATCCAGCATTGCTCGATCATGCCTTCGCTTTTGCTCCCGCGAGCGTGCTTCGTCTACCCGATCTGCTTACCAGCGAAACCCGAATTGAAGGTCTGGGAGTCTTTCCGGTATACAAGTTTCAGCTGAATGCGCGGCCGGACAACAACTTTGATCTGGTATTTCGCGCCACGGAGAGAAATGGCTGGGGCGCCAACTGGTGGGATGCGCTGCTCTCGACCTTTCGCGGCGTGTTTTACGAAACCATCTATCCCGAATACTTCAACCTGCACGGTTCAGCCACGAATTTCACATCGCTGCTGCGATGGGATGAGCAGAAGCGCCGCGCTGCGGGCACAATCGCGGGCCCACTGTGGCGGAATCCCAAGTTTCGCTATGCCGCCAGCGTCGACTTGCGCAATGAGAACTGGGATGTGCTCACATCCTTCACGGACCCGGCTACGTTGCTGGGCGCACTCAATCTTCGCCGGGAAGGTGCTACCGGGCAGATTTTCTCGCTGAACAGCGGCCGTTGGGGCTGGTCGACGGGAATGGAATTGTCGCATCGCGATTACCGCAGCGTCTTCCCCGGCACCGCGCTGACGCCCGATCTTCTCCTGAGCGGATTCCAACTGAAGCAACTTGCTGAAGTCCACGGGACAATTTTGCGCGTTCCCGAACGCCGCTTGGGAGTGAGCGCCGGGGCTTCGGAACAAGCTGCACGGGTGTGGTCAACCCCGGCCGAGTCATTTCTGAAGCTGCAGGGATCGTTCGTGGCGCACTGGCTTCCTCGTTCTGAAGGCAACGACTATGAATTAGACGAAAAAATCAGGGCGGGAAAAACCTTCGGGCAGGTTCCGTTTGACGAACTCTTCATGCTGGGATTGGAACGCGACAACGATCTGTCCATGCGCGCCCACATCGGCACCCGCGATGGCCGGAAAGGCAGCGCTCCCCTGGGACAAAACTACTTTCTCTCCAATTGGGAGATTAACAAGAACGTTTATGATAACGGCCTGTTCGGAATCCGGCTGAGCCCCTTCCTGGACGCCGGGAAGATTACAGATCCGAATGCATCCCTCGGATCGCGAAAGTGGTTATTCGATACCGGCATGCAGGTGAAATTCCGCGTCCTCGCCGTAGGGCTCACCTTCACGTATGGCAAGGACCTTCGCTCGGGTGCGAATGCGTTCTACTTCACGGCGCAGTGACAGGCAGGCTGTCGGTATTCACCGGGGGGCCGAGTGAGGAGAATAGGCGTCAGTGGAGGTGTTTGCGCTCAGATACGGGCCTCCTATCTTGCCCATCCTTGAGGCCACGAACAGTCGTCGCTTGCTTAATGACAAACTTTATGAGGGAAGGCCAATCCTCCGTAGCAAATCCTTGAAGCGCGAGTCTTCCCGCAGCGGGTCGAGCCGGGGATCCACCCCGGTAGATGGTAGTCAATCTGAGCGTGCGAGGTAGGCTTTCTCCAGCCAGGCCAAGGCTTGATCTTTATCGCCCAGGCTGGCATAGACGCCAGCTACGTTGAAGCCGCATACGTAGCGTTGTCGTGCCTGTCCTTCAATGCCGGGAAGCATCGCACGAGCCTTGTCTTTCCTGCCGGCAAGCGCGTAGGCAGCGGCTATCTGCGAGAGGATAACCGGACTGTGCGTGGATTTCTCGCCGTGCTCGGCCGCGGCCAGTGCCGGTCCGTATTGCCCAAGTTCGGCATAAGAGAGCGCCTCGACATTGTCATCGTGTCCAACTCTCTTACCAGCGTCGATAGCTTCGTTGTAACGCCTGGCCAGAAACGAGAGCCAGGCCAAGTCGCCGTGTGATAGGGGTAAGAGCGGATCCAGAGCATACGCGCGTTGTAGTTCCTGCAGTGCTTCGTTGCTACGACGGGCTACGAAGAGGAGATATTCTGCATATCCAGCGTGCGCTCGTGCCAGGCTGGGATTGAGTTCCAGCGCGCGGCGAAATTCATGTTCCGCGCGGCTCCAGTCCCAGTCGAAAGAAAACGCGACATACCCAAGCGAGGCATGTGCCTCCGCCAGGGTATCGTCCAGTTCAACGGCTTTTATCGCGGCCGCCTTGGCATTCGGCATGACCTGCAGCGGGGCTCGATAATGCGTGCTCATGTCGTCGTAGGCGTCGGCTAATCCGGAATAGGCAAGAGCATCTTTGGGATCGCGGTCGACGGCCTCTTGGAAATAGCGAACAGCTCTTTCAAGCGATTGCCCCCTCAGAACTTCCGTGGGCTCAGCCGTCATGCCATGCAGTTCGTGAAGGCCCCGCAAATAGGCTTCGTGCGCCTGGGGATCCACCGCACGAGCCGTCGCCAGATGGGCTCGCTCTTGAGCGGTGAGTTTGATCTTGATCTCATTTGCAATTGCCTGCGCGACATCGTCCTGCAAACTGAGGACATTTCGCAGATCTCCTTCGTAGCTGCTGGCCCACAGGTGGCGATCGGTTGCTGCCTCGATTAATTGTGCAGTGATTCGAACCTGGTTGCCGGCGCGCTCAACGGATCCCTCAACCACGGCGTCCACGCCCAGCTCACGAGCGATATCCGGCAGCTTCCGATTCGTGCCCTTGTAATGCATGGCTGAAGTCCTTGAAATCACTCGTAAGGCGCTGATCTGCCCGAGGTCGGTTGTGAGCTGTTCGGTCATGCCATCCGCAAAATAATCCTGATCAGAATCGCGCGAAAGATTCGCAAGCGGAAGCACGGCCAACGAACGAATATCGGGCGAGCCATGAGCGATTCGAGAATTCCATCCAAGCCACAATGAACTCGCAATCAAGAGGGTGAGGGCAGTAAGGATCACAACCCGGGCTATGCGCCGACGGCGCGATTGCGGCTGTGACAGCGGCGCGGGTGGAAACTGCGCCGGAGTAAGTTGCTCGAGTTCAGACATCAACTCCGCGGCCGACTGATAGCGGTCGCCAGGCTTCTTCTCCAGGCACTTCAGGATAACCCGCTCCAGACCCGGATCTATCCGAGAATTGAGACGGCTGGGTGGTAGCGGTGCTTTATGCAAGATGTCATCCACCAGCTGCATTGTGGTTTCATTCGGGAATGGCAGCCGGCCCGTGGCCATTTCGTACAGTACAGCGCCAATCGCGTACACATCACTGCGCATGTCAGATTTGCGGCCCTGCAGTTGTTCAGGGGCCATATAGGGCAAAGTCCCGGCAAAGGCAAGAGTCTCGGCTATGCTGGCGGTGAGGCTGGGGTCCGTGCCGGGCGGCAATAACTTGGCTAAACCAAAATCAAGGACCTTCACCTGTCCCCTGGTTGTGACAAAAATGTTCGCCGCTTTGATGTCCCGGTGAATAATGCCTTTGGCGTGGGCCGCATCGATGGCATCGGCGATCTCGATGCCGAACTCGACGACTTGAGCGACGGCCAGCTCGCGGCCGCTCAGCCGCTGCTTCAGCGTTTCTCCCTCCAACATCTCCATTACGATGAACGGGCGTCCCTCATATTCGTCGGTATCGTGCACCGTGCAGATGTGAGGATGGTTCAGGGCCGAGGCTGCTTGCGCCTCCAATTGCAGCTGCTGAAGGGCGCGTGGATCGTGAAGAAGACTGTTGGGAACGAACTTGAGCGCCACTAAACGCCCCAACTTGAAATCTTCTGCTTTGTAGACGATCCCCATTCCGCCGCCGCCCAGCTTGCTGAGAACCCGGTAATGCGAAATGGTTTTGCCGATCAGCTGAAGGTCATCTGCTTTGGGACTCTGGGCCCGAGCGGCATCTGAGGTGACGGTCTTAACGGCGAGCTGCACGGCAGGAGATTCCAGGAAGTTCTGCGCCTGCTTTTCTCCGGCAAGCAGCGATTCCACTTCGCGGCGTAAACTCTCATCACCAGCGCAGGTGGCCTCCAGAAAATGAGCGCGCTCGGCTTCGTCGACGGCAAGCGCCGAGTGATATAAGTGCTCAATTCGCGCCCACCGTTCAGGCACCATAGGCATTCTGCTTGCGGAATTCGCGTAGCAGCCATACTTTGGCCAGTCGCCAATCCCGTTTAACAGTCTCGTCGGAAACGTTCAGGACCGCGGCCGTTTCTTGCACACTTAAGCCGCCAAAAAAACGCAGCTCTATAACACGGCTCTTGCGTTCGTCAATTATGGCCAAGGCCTTAAGAGCATCATCCAATGCGACAAGGTCCGCCCGCGGCTCCGCACTCACGATTAATCCTTCGTCAAGAGCTAAACGAGACCCGTTGCCGCCTCTCTTCTTGGCCGCACGGGAACGTGCGAAGTCCACCAGGATCCGGCGCATGAGCTGCGCACAGATGGCAAAAAATTGCGCTCGATTCTGCCAGGAGATGTGCTGCAAGTCCACCAATCGCAGGTAGGCTTCATGAATGAGAGCGGTGGTTTGAAGCGTGTGTTCGGGCCGCTCGCCAGCCATGTAGTGCCGGGCTGCGCGGCGCAATTCTGCATACACCAGCGGAATGAGCTCTTGCAGTGCAGATTCGTCCCCGGCACTCCAGGCTTTCAGCAGCCGGGTCACATCCTGGGCCGAACTCAAAGGCATATAAATCCTTGCAGCTTTCGGACTTAACCCGTTCTTTGGCTCGTTCCCACCTTTATCGCGGCGAAGCTTAGCATACTTATCTACGGTTTTCACCGCTCGTCTCTTGGCGGTTTGAGACTGCTCTTGCACTTTTCTTCGGCAATTTGCGCCTTAACAGATGGGGAGATTTTTAGGGCGGCACGGGGGGTGACCCGCAAAAAGGGGAGATATCCGCCAAAACTCCACACTCATCTGGGAGGGTAACAATGAAAAATATGAGCTATGTGAGTATCCGGCGAAACTTCAGGTCTGCTTTCGGACTCGCGATCGTGGTCCTTCTGGTTCATGCAGCAATCGCCCAGTCCCGCTACCGCATCGACGATTTAGGAACGTTAAGAGGTGGCGTTTTCGGCTGCGCGATGGGCCTCAACAACAAAGGCTGGACGGAAGTCATGGATACGCTGCTGGATCCCGGCTCGGGCAACCTGCTACTTCGTGCCAGTGTCCGAATCAATGGCTTGAAAATCGATCTGGGCACGTTTGGCGGCCCTAACAGTTGGACTAATTGGGGCGGAATCAATGAACGCGGTGATGCCGTGGGCTATGCTGAAACACCGCAACCCGATCCGAATGGCGAAGACTTCTGCTTCTTCGGCACGCAACTCACCTGCCGGCCTTTTCTGTGGCATCAGGGCAATATGAGCCAGCTGCCGACTTTGGGCGGTAATAACGGGCAGGCCAGCGCCATCAATAGTCGTGGCCAAATTTCCGGTACCGCGGAAACCACGATGCCCGATGCGGGCTGCCCTCCATACCAGACGGCGCCGCCGGTATTATGGACAAAAGGTAATGCGCAGCAACTTCCGACAATCGCAGGCGATCCTGACGGAATCGCTTTTGGCCTGAATGATCGTGGACAGGCGGTGGGCTACACGGGAACCTGCACGCAGGCACTTCACGCGGTGCTGTGGGATAACAACAGAGCGGTGGAACTTCCGAACCTCGGAACGGAATCTTCCAACACGGCGTATGCGATCAACAATCGCGGGCAGGTTGTCGGCCAGGTTGCCAGCGCGGATGGCACAACCTTCTACGCCGTCCTCTGGCAGGAAGGTGCCGTCACGAATTTAGGCACTCTTCCCGGTGATTTTGCATCCTTCGCCACCGGTATCAACGACAAGGGTCAAATCGTCGGAAGTAATCTTGATGCCAATTTCAACTTCACGCACGGATTCATCTGGCAGGACGGTGTGATGACTGACCTGAACACGTTGCTCCCAGCCAACTCTTATCTATACGTGACCATGGCGAACAGGATTAATTCGCACGGGCAGATTTCGGGCATGGCTACGGACCTGAAAACCGGTACGATTCATGCATTCCTGGCGTCCCCGGTCGATGGTTCGAATGACGAGGCGCTGGCAGCCCGAAACCGCGGCGGACATGCCCCCAAAGCAAATGTTCCTGGGAATTTTCGCAGAGGCCTTATGGGCCCGGGTCGGGGAACACTCAATGCAACACGATAAGGATCGTGCTCGCGGGCGGCAAGTTGTCGCCAGATAGCTTTTGATTCGCTGCGTGGTAAACACTGTGATGTTGACGTCGGCCTGGCAGGCGGGGGTCGGCAAACGGGAAGTTGTGCCATCGGACTTGTCTCGCATTTTGTGAGACGCCCGCGTGTCCCAAGGATTGCGTTTTTCGGACAGAGACAGGCCGATGGAAGATCATCGTTTTTCTGCCGAGAGATTGGAGTGCGTCACGCCGGCGTCACGATCAGATTGTGGGGCTGGCAAATACTGGAAACGAAAGGTTTGTGGCAGCCGGACCTGTAAGCCGAATTCTGTCTGCTGGAGACCAGCAGGACGGTCATTCCTCTGGGCCGCGGATTACTGCGAGGCTCAAGCGACCTACCCGGAGGTTTGGCGTGCCGAGCCAGCGCGCATCCCGCCGGTTCCGTAGGTCCGTGCCCAAGTTTCAGAACCTACCGAAGCGGCGGGAACTTCCTCCCTATTTGGTCTTGCTCCGTGTGGGGTTTGCCATGCCCGCTGCATCACTGCAACGGCGGTGCGCTCTTACCGCACCTTTTCACCCTTACCCCGCCGGTTCGGTAGACTCCGTAGCAGCCATCGGAGCCTGCCGAACCGGCGGGGCGGTATGTTTTCTGTGGCACTTTCCGTCGGACGGGCTTGAACCCGGCCTCCCGGACGTTATCCGGCACACTGCTCTGTGGAGTTCGGACTTTCCTCTACCGTCCTCGACGGACGGCAGCGACCGTCCGGTCCAGCTGCCAACTACATCATTATATGGGATGCGGCTGTCGGCAGCCGCGGGTTTCGGGGGCCGGTCTCAGGCCTCAGACATACCTAAGATCGGAAGAACCGGGCATAAACTGCCAGCAGACGTTGACCAGGGGCATGCGCCGGTATCACAGAAAAACATGAGAGCCGACTGCTACACTTGACTATTGAGCGGGCAGGGTTAGCGTTCCTGAGACCTGAGAAGCCGAGAGGCAGTTTCCTCGCGGGCTAAAGCCCGCTCGGAATGACAAAAACAAAACACTTGTTCGGCACGGCTGAAGAGGCCGCGGAAAAGTACTTTGCCGGCAGGAAACGGCCCTCCGGCGCTAAAGCGCGGACGTATTCTCAACGGCTTGGCGGCGCCCTTCGACTACGCTCAGGGCAGGCTAGTAAACTCGTGCCTTCCCGAGTTTACTAATCGGTTCTTTTTTCCCCGCGACCTGTGAAGTCGTGCTCTTTCAAAAATCATTTATGAGATCTGAGACCTGCGCGTGAACACCTCCGAAGCCATCCGTATTGCTCTGCAGTCGCTATGGGCGAACAAACTGCGCTCGGCGCTGACCCTGATTGGAGTGGTCATCGGCGTGGCCGCGGTCATAGCGGTGGTCACGTTCGTGAATGGGATTAACGGGTATTTTGCGGAGAAGGTATTCAACCTGGGAGCCGATGTTTTTATCGCCTTCAAGGTCTCGCCAGCTGTCACCAACGTTGACCATTTCCTGGAAGGCGAAAAACGCAAAGATCTTACTCTCGACGATTACCAGGCGGTAGTTGAGGCCTGCAAGTCGTGCGATTATGTGGGCGCGTACGTGCGTAACGAAAATGGTCATGTCAAATACGCGCAGCAGTCGAGCAGCGATACCCGAATCCAGGGCGTAACCCCTACCATGGCCAGCATTCTGGACATTGATCTGGGCGCGGGGCGCATGCTGACGGAAAACGATCTCGATACCAAGTCAAATGTTGCGGTAATCGGCACCGACATTGTGGACAACCTCATGCCGGGCAGGGATCCGCTGGGAAAAGAAATTCGGGTGGATGGCTGGACCTACCGCGTAGTCGGAATTGGCAAGAAGAAAGGCAAAGCGCTCGGCCAAAGCCTGGACAATTTCGTGATGATTCCCATCACTTCTTACCTGAAGCAATATGGCGAACATCACGCTAACATTCGCATTTCGGGTAAATCAGCGGGAGTGGGCAGCGCGCTGGAGAGCGCCATTGACGAAGCCCGGGTCGCGCTGCGGGCGCGGCGCCACGACCTGCCTGGCGCGGAAGACAGTTTCGATATCGAAACGAATGCCAGCCTGCTCAGCATCTGGTCAAATTTCAGCAGCACTTTTTTCTACGCGATGATAGGCATTGCCGCCATTTCGCTGGTGGTCGGCGGAATCGTCATCATGAACATCATGCTGGTGTCGGTCACGGAGCGCACGCGCGAGATCGGCATTCGCAAGGCAATGGGCGCCAAGCGCGCCGATGTGATGATGCAGTTCCTGATCGAATCGAGCACCATGGCATTAGTGGGCGGCGCGGTGGGAGTGATGTTTGGCATCCTGATCGCAAAAGGAGTAACCCTGGCGATCGGCATGCCTTCATCGATCAAGTTGTGGGCCATCGCCGCGGGATTGTTGGTGTCGGCCAGCGTGGGGATTTTTTTCGGTGTCTATCCTGCCCGCCGCGCGGCCAAACTGGACCCCATCGCCGCGCTGCGATTTGAGATGTAAACAGGATTGTGTAATTTGGTAATTGGGTAATTTAAGAACCTCGGAAGTTCTGAAAGTGCCTGGCCTTAAATTACAAAATTACACAATTACCAAATTACAAAATGCCTCTACATCGTCACGATCTCGGTGAAATTGTCCGCATGGCGGTGGACACCATCCGCAGCAACAAGCTGCGTTCGGCTCTGACGGTGCTGGGTATCGTGATCGGGGTCGCAGTCGTAATTGGAATTTCGTCCATCGTGCGCGGCCTGAACGACAATGTGCGCAACCTGGTCAGCAGCATGGGCTCGAATATCATCTTTGCCTTTCACATGGAGCCCTTTACGTTCGGCCGACCCCCTGAGGAGGTACGGCTCCGCCGCGAGTTGACCTTCGAAGACTCGGAAGCCATGAAGGCTCTGCCGCACGTCAAGGCGGTGACTGCCGGGGTGCGCTTTTTCCGGCCGGAGTTCGGGGTGGGCACTTACGCGGTGAAATACGAAGGCCGCAAAGCCAAGAACACGATCCTCGAGGGCGATACGGCCGCGGTGAAAAATGTATACGACATCAACATGAAATCTGGCCGCTGGTTCAGCGATATCGATGAAGAGCGCCACTCCCCGGTGATCATCATCGGATACGATACCGCCAATGAACTATTTGCCAGCGAAAATCCCCTGGGCAAGGAAATCAACATCGAAGGCCAGCTGTTTCAAGTGATCGGTGTCGCCGAGCAGCGCAAGAGCGTCTTCAACAGCGGCAAAAATCCGGAAGACAACATCATTTACTTTCCCCTGACCACCTTTAAGAAACTGCATCCCGAACTGAAGCAGCACTGGATCAGCGTGAAAGCCACGTCTCACGAGGACATGCCGAAGGCGATGGACGAGATGCGAGAACTGCTGCGCCGGCGCCGGCGGGTTCCCGTGGACAAGCCGGATAATTTCGCTGTGTTTACCCAGGATTCGATTTCTGATGTATGGAATCAGCTCACCAGCATGGTGTTCATCTTCATGTTCGCTGTGTCCAGCGTGGGCCTGATTGTGGGCGGCGTGGGCGTGATGAACATCATGCTGGTTTCAGTGACCGAACGCACTCGTGAAATAGGTGTGCGCAAAGCTATTGGCGCCCGCAGGCGCGACATCCTGCTGCAATTCACGCTGGAAGCGATCATGCTGACAGCTATGGGCGGAATATTGGGATTGCTGGTGGGGTCGATCATTACCTGGACTATTCCGGTGATCTGGCCGTCGTTGCCGGCTACAATGTCGGTCGCGTGGTCGACCTTTGCGTTCTCCGCCGCCGCTGCGATCGGACTTGTATTTGGAATTTATCCTGCCTGGAAGGCGGCGAACCTGGACCCGATCGAGTCTCTGCGGTATGAGTAGGACTTCTTGAAGCTTGGTGCCCTTTGTGTTGAAAAGCGCGGATTCACCACAGAGGTAAAAGGAAGACTACAACCATTCCAGACGCGCCAGCAGAATGTAGACACTGACCAGGGTCAGCGCGGGACCACCCCAAATGTAGGCGATGGCTTTCCAACCCAGCGAACTGACCACCTCGCGCTGGCTTCGCCACGAAATGAAGAAGGCGGGGTTGTTGTCCCCTTTCATCAACACTACTTTTGGATGTAGATCAAACTGTTCGGGCGCGGGGGCGGGGCTGGCGCTGGCGCCTCCGGGCGAAGCTGAACCGGGGTCGCGACCCGAAGCCATGGCCACGGCGGCCGCGGGATCATCGATGCCCGCGGCATTCCAGGCTGCAGGATTGCTGATTCCAGCTTTTAGCAAGGCGGCGGCGATCTTGCCTTGTTGTGTCATCTCGGCGGCACTCAGGATCGGTCGCCTTGGGGTGAGATTAATTATTTCCCGTTCCGTCGCTGTATTGACCGTTACGCTGGGTAGGAGGGCCCCCGGAGTCGCTTCGAGCGCCACTCCCACTTTTTCGTTCCTGCCCCCAATATTGATGTTGAAAGCGGTGATGTCTGGGGCTTGCGTTTTTACCGGCGTCGCTGCGGCTTCAATGCCGGGGTTCTCGGCCAGAGTTCCCAGGATAAACAGCGCGTTCTCCGGCTTGATGCAATACTCCTCGACCCGCACCTTATGCTCGCCGGAGACGCCGTAGCGAAGCAGAAAGCCCCGCACGGCCTGAGGCATCTCGTCGCTGGAGAAGAAAGAATTGCTGTACTCCTCGCGAAAGTCACGATGAAGATCGGTTTCCGCGCCTTGGGGATTAACCATCACGAGGCCAGTCGTGTCGTCCAGGTAGAAAGGGACGTGGAGGCTTTCGTCGGCAACTTTCTTCCATTGCTCGCTCCTGCCCGACTTTCGTAGCTCCCAGGCAATGGTGCGGTAGAAGAAGCAGGATTTTCCTGTTACCGGGGCCTTGATGAAATACGGACCAGCAGCCAAGCCGCTGACCTCGATCAGACCTAACGACGCGCTGCGGACTTTGGATGTGGGGGTGTTGAGGATCAGGCGCTTACGCTGAAGGATGCGAAAGCCACGATAAAAAAGAACAAGACCGCCCAGTGCGCCCACAACGGCCCAGAGCCACAACTGATCAAGGCGAACGAGGAGTATGGCAGCGCAGTTCAAGCGATCTTCCGCTCAGACATGAGACACACGACTGTCTTCCAGTTGAGCGTAAGTGAGCGGCAGAAAGCGCGCAGCAGAAAACCGCAATCAACGCTTACTTCGGTAACTCCAAGTAATGAGGCACTCCTCTTCGCGGCTGTGAGGGGCGTTTCTCCGGTGAATAGGAAGTCAGGTGGTAGCGACTTGGCGATCCTTAAGAATCTCCTCGACCGCGCGGATGCCGGTCTCCAGCTCCTCATCCGTGTTGTAGAAGTGCGGCGACATGCGCACTCCCGCCTTGGGGCGCCAGTCCACGAGAATGTCGCGGCGCAGCAGTTCGCGGCAGACCTCCTGGGAATCGGGCATATCGATCGAGACCGTGCCGCCTCGTTGCTCGGGATTGCGAGGGGTGTTGACGCGCCATGCGTGTTGGTCCGCTAGTTCGATCAGCTTTGCGGTTTGACGTTTGGATTTCTCACGAATCCTGTTTACCCCAACTTCCGTGATGATCTTCAGCCCGGGGCGACAAGCTTCGAGGGCAGGCACATGCGGGGTTCCATTCATGAAGCGGTAAGGCGGATTGGTATAGCGAATCGAGCCGACCTCAAAGGCGAAGGGATCCTCATGCGCGGTCCAGCCGGTGAACGTGGGCCGCAACTTTCCTCCCAAATCGGGGCGAACATATAGATAAGCAACTCCGGGCCCTCCACACAGCCATTTCAGAACTCCGCCGCAGGCAAAATCGACATTCAACTCCTGAACGTCGACGGGAACCGTTCCCAGCGACTGGAAGGTATCGAGCACAACCATGGCGCCGACCTTGTGAGCTCTCTCGACAATGGCTTTGGCATGGTTGATATAGGCGCTGCGGAAGATCACGTGCGAGATGGGCACCAGCAGCGTTTTTTCATCGATGGCAGCCAGCAGCCGCTCGAGCGGGACCGTAATCCCATCATCCGTCTTTACCATGTGAACGCGAGCGCCGCGCTGGCGCTGTGCTTCCCAGAAGTACATCACCGACGGGAAATTCAGGTCGGAGTAGACGATCTTGTTGCGCTCTCGGGAAAAGTCGAAGCACGATGCGATTACAGCCTGGCAGGTCGTCACATTCTGGTGAGTGGAGACGGAACTCTTGGGCGCATTCATCAAGATACCGATCTGGTCGCCTACCTCCGCCGCCAACATCCACCATCTCTCTTCCCAGGCGCGGACGCCGCGCGTTGCCCACATTTCCGCATAGCCGTGCATGGCGTCATAAACGCCTTTCGGCATGGCTCCGAGAGAGTTGCTGATCAGATAAGTCGTGCGATCAAGGATGGGGAATTCCGAACGGTAGCGAAGAAGGTCGTCAGCCATTGCGTTATTGTACTTCGGTTTGGAGGGTCGGCGGTTCGTGTAGCGGCGCAGTTACGCAGGGCAGCCCGAGTCACAGGACATTCGTGTTTCGGGGCAAGAGTGTTACCTCGTTTTAACCCGCGGAAGCCCAGTTGGTACGGTCAACGATAACCGGCGGTTCGTAGGTGCGTCCGGCGGCCAGCCGCTTTTCTTCGCGGCGTGTGGTCCACAAGAGAATCGGCCCCAGAACACCGCCCGTGAGCCGGGTAACGAGGGGGAATTCTTTTTCAATTTCATGGCGGAGTGAACGGATATCGTCACTCACCTGCCGGTCCACTCTGCGGAACTGCCGCTCCATAGCCCAGAGAGCGGCATGATAGGCGGTCCTCACCTTGGATATTTCGCGGTTGAAGCGCTCGCGGACCCGTCCGTCCGGGTAGTCCTTGTAGCGCTTCCAGCCCTCCAGGATGGTGCGGCACATGCGATAGAGGCTGGGCCCGTTACGCTCGAAATCGCGCCAGAAGGCCCAATCGAGAAAGCGCTTGGAGTCGTCGCGCGAGACAGCCGCATGCCGGAAATTGAATTTGTACTGGCCGTGGATATCGGCCGGATCGACTTCATCGAGCAAGCGGCCCTGAGCGGCAATTTCCTTATAAAGCGGAGTTCCGGGGACGGGCGTATACAACATAAACTGATGGAAATCGGTTCGATGATCGACGGCATGCTCAATCTCCTCGGCGAGATTGCCCGGGGTGTGATGCTCGAGGCCGATAATCGTGGAACCCTGGACGCGGATGCCGTGGGCACGCAGTTCCCGCGTCAGTTGGAGCGTGTCAGTATTGTGCAGCTTGCCGTAGCTGGAACGCGGGGATTCCAGGCCCATCCACAGCCACGAAACTCCCAGTTCCACGAGTTCTTGCATGCTGTACTTGCGGATCGCATTCGCGGAAGCGAAGACGGAGAGCTCCCAGCTTTTTCCGGCAGCTTTCATCAACTCGAGCAAACGGAGGGCTCGCGGACGATGCAGCAAAAAGTTCTCGTCCATCACGAAGAAAGAGTTGACCTTCAATTCCGCTTCCAGAGCGCTCATCACACGAAACAGCTCATCTCCGGTTTCGAAGAAGTTGATGAATTTACCTTTGCCTCCAAAGAAGGCCGACGTAGTGCAGAAGTTGCAACCCATGGGGCAGCCCACGGAAGGAATGAGTGTAGCCGCAGTGGCACCCTTGCGTTCCGGCAGGCGGATGCCCATGACACGGGTCTGCAGGCCCGACACAATTGCCGGGTGCCGGATGGGTGCGTGCTCATCCTCGCCCAAGTATCGCCGCATCCAGGAGATTCCTTCTCCTCGCACGATGTAGTCGGCGTCGATGGTGTCGCGCAGGTTGTCCAAAGCGGCGACATGTCCGCCCACCACAATCACCGACTGTGGCGAAAGCCGGCGAACGATGCGGCACATTTCCTTCACCTTGCCTAGATTGACGATGATCGATGAAATGCCAACCACGTCGTAGTGATTCTCGATCAGCTCGCGCTCGAAGTCTGCGCGCCGGGGAAAATCCAACAGCGTGCAGGGCGCGGTGATATTGGCCTGAATCATCATGATGCCCCAGGAACGATGAAACATGCGGATGGAGAAGCTGCCCTGGGCGCGGGTGACCTGGTTGTGATACAGCTCCATGGGGTTGATGGCCCGGCTGCCAAATTCATCGTCTTGCGCGTAAGGCCCGAAAACGGAAGTCAGCAGCACTCGCGCACTGCTTCCTTTGGGATGAGTCTGCACAAAGCCCCCTGCTCGCGATGGTAAGCAGGCAGCGACGGGACTGCAGTGACAGAAGACCGAAAATACAAAACTATTACGTTCGGCGGTTACGAAAGGACAGCATGGGGCACGAAAGTTATTAATGAAGTAAACGAGTGGATTCCCGTCATCGAGGCGAAAGCACAGTCTATATACGGGTTGGGAGGCGTGGCTGAACAACTCCGAAAAGCGGATTCCTCGCTGGGCTAAAGCCCGCTCGGAATGGCAAAAACAAGACACTTATTCGGCGCAGCTGAAGCCGCGGCCCTTCAAAACTGATCTGCGGCTTCTCTGGAGGTTGAGCGGGTGGCGCGAATCACGAAATAACTGACCGTGAGCGCGATCAGGTAGACGAGACCGGTGATCAGGTTAACGCGCGAATCCCACCAGGTCTTGAGAACGGCAGCAGCGATGACCAGGAACCCGATGGCCGAGCCCCAAGCGCCCAGCGGAGAGCGCACGGGCAGCGCTTTGGCTTGTTCGGCGGTGATCTTTCTACGAAAGGAAACGTGGGCTGCGAGAGATACAAACCAGGAAAGGATTAAGCCAAAGAATGCGCCTCGCAAGATATAGTCGAAGGCGTTGGCCGGAGCCCATTTCTCGAGCACGAGCGCGGCCACTATGCCGTAGGCAGATACGAGCAAGGCCAGATTCGGAGATCCGGCCTTATTCAAATGCCCCAGGCGCACCGGCGCCCAACCGCTCCTCGCCAGCGAAAAAAGCATGCGCGACGATATATAAAGCGCTGCATTCGCGCCCGATAAGGCGGCGGTCAGCACCACGAAATTCATCAACGACGCGGCGCCGGGAACCTTGGCCAAGCGGAACACGCTGACAAAGGGGCTCTCCGTCACTCCCGCGCGATTCCAGGGCATTACGCCAACCAAAACCACGATGGCGCCGACATAGATCGTCGTCAGCATCGAGAAGGTCATCCACACTGCCTTAGCCACTTCCCTTGGAGATCGCGATTCGCCAGAAGTGACGGCAACGAATTCGACTCCGCCGAAGGTGTAGATGGCGAAGGTCATGGCCAGCAGAGGCGCCCAGGCGCCGCGTGCGAAGAATCCGCCTTGCGCTGTGTACTGGGGCGACACGCGACCGGTGAACAGCAATCCCGCTCCGAGCAGAACGAAGGCAGCAATGACCGCTACCTTGATCATGGCGAACCAGAACTCAAACCGGCCATACCGAACCACATCCCAAAGGTTTACCAACAAGAGCAAGGCGGAGAAGATCGCCACCCAGACGAGGGACGGAACCTGGGGAAACCAGTAGCTCATGTAGGTGGCCGAGGCGACCAGTTCCGCGCCTACGGAGACGGCAATAGCCGCCCAATATCCGGCTCGCCCGATAAAGCCAGCCCATTCATTGAGGTAGAGATCACCGTAAACGCCAAAGGAGCCGGCGGCGGGATGGCTGCTGGCCAGCTCCCCTAGAGCCACGGTGACCAGCCAGCTGAAGAATGCGGCGAGCAAGAAGCTGAGAATGACGGCGGGACCGGCCAGATCGATAGCATTAGCGGAGCCCAGAAGGAGACCGGTGCCTATTGAGCCCCCTACCGCCACCATCGTCATCTGCCCGGCGCTAAGTTGATGATGAAGGCCGTGTTCCTGGCGAATCTCGGTGTTGGCATCCACGCAGCCGCTTATACCAGAAATGCGTTCTGTGCCAAAGAGTTATCGGCAAGCGTGACCTTCGTAACCCGCGGTGGCCGTTACTGCGTTGTCCGCCTATGCCGGGGGACCTAAAATCGACTCGGACCACTGTACCTCCTGCCATGGCCGATATTGCCAAACGTCCAGACCGAGCGGAAATCGCCAAGCGCGTCGATCGCGCAGAGAAATTCCTGCAAAAAGGCAAGACGGCCGACGCCCTGGATGAATTCCTGGCCGTGCTGGTCGAAGACCCGGAAAACGACAGCGTTCGCCAGATGGCAGCCGACTTGTGCGTGTCCCTGAACCGCACCCAGGAGGCAATCAAGCTCCTAGGGCAATTGTTTGATCGTCAGACGGCGGCCAGCGACGCCTCGCGGGCGTCCCTCACGTACAAGCGGTTAGCCCGGCTGGTAAATCCGGCTTACGATCAAAAGTTTCGTTTCGCGCAGCTGATGGAGGGCTCGAACAAGAAACTTGCTCTCGAGACCTACGAATCGGCGCTCGCCGACCAGATGAAGCTAGGGATAGAGCGGGATGGGCTTTCGATTTTGAAGGCAATCGTAAACCTTGACCCCAGCGAGAAGAACCTGCTGAAGCTGGGAGAGCTGTCATCCAAGCTTGGTGATAAGAAAGCTGCCGCCAGCGCTTTTGCGCAAGTTGCTGAAATCGTTGCCGCTGCTGGAAAGGATGCTCAGCAGTGGTATGAGCGGGCGTATACCGAGGACGCTTCCGACCCCAAAGTAGTCTTGGAGTATGGCAACGGGCTGATGAAGGAAGGCCAAGTGGGCGCAGCAATTTTTGTTTTCGAACCCGTAGTTCTTGCCGGCGGAGCGACTATCGAAATACGCGACGCTTATGCGCGTGCCTTGCTGGGAGCGAATCGACTCAGTGACGCTGAGCCGGTGGTCTGGGAGCTTTTCGAGCAGCATCCTGCGCGCGGGCAGCAGGTGCTGGACTTGATTGCGGCCATGATCGACTCCAAACTCGATGCCGAGGCCGTGGCCCTGGCGAAAAAGCTGGAACAGTTCCAGCGCAAGCGCGGCGAGCGCAAAGCTTTCGTCACCCAGATGCAGGAACTGGCGAATAAGCACCGCCCTTCGGCCGACGTCCTGGAATTCATGGGAGAGCTGTTCAACTCTTCCAATCGCGAATCCGACTATTCGCAAACCTTGCTGAAGCTTTTTGATCTGTACTGCGAAAACGGAAATTTCGCGAAAGCCGGCGAATGCCTGGATCGCGCTGCCGAAGTCGATCCCTACGAGTCAGGCCACCAGAAACGTTTGCAGATGCTGAAGGGCAAGATTGACGAGAATCGTTTTCAGGTAATCGCGTCCCGGTTCACCAGCGCCACCAACACGCAGCCGGAAAAGAAACCAGACCACACCCTGGGAAATGCAGCCTTGCAGGATCTGATGCTGCAGGCGGAAATTCTGGTGCAATACGGCATGCGGTCCAAAGCGATCGAGCGGCTGCAACGCATCCAGGAACTTTTTCCGCACGAAGAAGAGCGCAACGAGGATCTGCAGCGGCTGTATCTCTCCGCTGGAATGACACCGAAGTATGCGGGTGCGGCACCGGTGCTTCCGGTTGAACTACCTTCGGTCGCCGCCAACACGCCGGCGAGTCCGGCGTCAGCAGCCGGTTCGGACATGAGCAACTTCACGAGGGTTGCCGAAATCACCCGCAAGCTTTACAAGCAGAGCACGGCTAACAATGTACTGACGACGGCGGTGAATGAAATTGGAGCCCAATGGAAGGCGACACGCTGCATCGCGGCGATGCGCAAGCCGGGCCTGCCTCCCACTGCCGTGCAGGAGTACTGTACGGACGACGTCCGTGCCGGCGACGCCTCGCCCCTGGCGAAATTGGTTTCATTCGTACACGAGCTTTCCATCGCGCGCGGGCCCATCAATATTCCGGACGCGCTGGCCTCTTCCGAACTGCAGCCGGTTCGCGACTTGATTGCGGAATTAGCCTCCACCTCGCTGCTGGCCCTTCCCTTAATGGATGGCCCAGAGCACGTAGGGTTGCTGGTGCTCCTGCAGAACACCGCGCGCGCCTGGAGTTCCAGCGATGTAGTTGTCCTGAAAACCATTGCCGAACAGATTACGATTGCACTTAACAATGTCGGCTTGCGCCGGCTGGTAAAGAATCTATCGGTCACCGACGAAGGTTCCGGCCTGCTGAACCGGGCTTCGTACCTGGACCTGTTGCAGGCGGAAACGCGTCGCGCGTTGCAACAGGCCACGCCAATCACGGTGATGCTTATGCAATTCGGCAAGGGCACACATCTTGCGAAAGAATTGGGCGAGCAGGGACTGGAGTCGGTCATGCAGCAGATCGGCAAGATGATCTCCGCCAACATCCGGCAGAATGACCTAGCCTTTCGTTACGCGCCCGCGACGCTTGCGTTGGTTCTTGGCGAGACTGCGGAAAAGGAAGGGCTGATGGCGCTCGAGAAATTGCGCAAGCTGCTGGCCGAGATTCGCTTGCCCGGCAAGGACCAGCCGGTCACTTTTTCGGCAGGTTTAGCTCAGGCAGTGCTGAAGCAAACATACGATTCCATCGATATCGTGACGGAAGTGATCAACCGCGCCGAGCAGGCACTGGACGCCGCTCGTACTACACCCAACAAAGTAGCTGCCTTGCCGCCCGGTGCGGCAGCAGCGGCGGTGGCCTAGTCCGGCCTTTTAAGCGTAATCGGTTGACTTAAACACTCACCCGTTCGGCATCAGCACAATCTTACCTATCACGCCTCCTTTTCCCAGCAATTCGTGTGCGTGCCGCGCTTGCTCGAGAGGCAAACGTTGTGCGATCAGCGGCTTGATCTTGTTCTGCTGCAGTAGGTCGAACAGCGTGAGCAGGTCGTGTCGGAACCAAGCCGGCTTCAGCCGCATCAGCCATTGGATACTGTACGGCGCCATGCGCTTGCGGCCCGGCAGAAACCAGTTCCGGAGGATGTACCACCCCAGGATCGCTGATTGGCGAATCGGGTGCCGGCCGCTTGGAGCGCCCGAAGCCATCCGTCCTCCGTGCAGCTTGGCCTGAAATCCGTAGACCACCACGCGGCCGCCTTCGCGGAGCGCTTGGCGCGAACGCCATAGATTGTCTCCCCCAATGCCGTCGAAAACAGCATCCACACCGTCACCGGTGAGGCGGCGGATTTCCTGGACAAAGTCAGAATTGCGGTAGTCGATGGGAGTAGCGCCCAGTTCCTTAACTACCTCTGCCGCCTTTGCCGAACAGGTTCCGTACATTTCTACGCCGGCGAGCCGCCCCAGTTGCAGGAACGCAGAGCCGACGCCGCCTGAGGCGCCGTGAATCAATACACGCTGCCCTGGCTTTACCTTCGCCGAACGATGCAACATCTGGTATGCCGTAATGTAGTTCAAGACGACCGCGACCGCTTCCGCAGGATCCAAACCTTCGGGCACTGGAATGAACTTGCGTCGCGGCAAGCAAACATACTGCGCGTAACAGCCGCTGATCGGCATGGCCGCAAGCGTCTGACCCAGTTGGAAACCGGAGACGCCTTCGCCGATCTGATCTACAATGCCGACCAGGTCCCAACCGGGCGTGTACGGCAGGCGCGGTGTTTCGGGATGGACGCCCTCGCGGGCCAGTACGTCAGGCAAGCTTACGCCCGCAGCCAGCACCTTCACTCGAACCTCGCCAGGCATTGGCGTAGGGCATTCTTGTTCGGCGACAGTGATGACCTCCGGTCCACCGTAGCGCGTAACGAGGACCTTCGCCTGTCGCATATGCCACTTCCTTCAGCCTCGCAATCAGGACATTTTGCCCGTGGGCTCCGCTTCCGGCGGCGGCACTTACAACCTGCAATTGGATCAGACCCCGCCGTGGTGGCTGACCACGATTCGCGTGCGCCCAAGAGCCCCAGATGGGGTGCGATTATGCGCAAACCAGGTCACGGGTGTCTGTGATCAGGATCACGTTCTCTCTTTGAAAGCGCTTTGACCATTTCTAGAGGGTCGACTAGCGGGGAGCGTCGGGGTTGGCGGATGTGAGGGGAGGAGTCTCCGCAGGTTCACGATCTTATTGGTACACATTAACAACGGCGGCATCCTCGTGACCTCAGTTTTAATGTGCCAGGGCAATGGGCATTGCAGTAGCCTATTTCGATTGCCTGAGAGTGGCTTCATTAGCTCTGGCGCGTGAGTAGCCTTTCGTAAAGGAGCCGTGATGAAACGCGAACGCATGTTGCAAGTTGTTGTGGGACTCTTGGGCCTGTTCTATTTCTGGCCGATTTATCCGCTGTATACCGACTTGTGGCATTCCAAGTGGCTTCTGGAAATGAACAACGAATGCGAGCCGATGTTTCTGAGTTGGTTCATCGCGCTCGGGCCGTTTCTGCTGCTGGCCGCCAGAAAACCCGCGTCGCACCGCTCGCTGATTGCGTTTGCCGCGTGCCAGTGCTGGGCCCACGCGTCGGTAATGGCTGTGCAAACTGTAGAAGCGTGGAAGCACGGCGTTCACCGGCAGTTTGGGGATGTGGTTCTCTTCGGCGTCATAGGCGGAATTTTGCTGGCACTCTTACTACCAAGGGGAGAGCAGGCCGCAGTCGTGTCGTCGTAATTGCCGAAATATCCGTATTACATTCATTGAGCCAGTAAAAGGCGAACAAACGGTGCCCTCACCAGCGAGCCTGCAGGTCCACTACTTGATAGTGCTCTACTGCTTCCGGCAGCTCCAGGAGGGCAGCTCGATCCTCGGGGTAGTACTTCGGTCGCTCCGGGTCGCCCCCCGTGTACTGGGTCAGCGCGTCCATCGAATCCCAGAACGACACGAACATGAATTCGACGTTGTCTAAGACAGTACGCCGGAGGAGTATCCACCCGCGATTACCCGGCACCTCACCGTAGTCGGGATATGCCATCTCCTTCAGGAAGCGCTCGTACCCCTCTGCATCAGCAGTACTGGTTCGGCCTCGCCAGACGCGAATGATCATCGTTCGCTCCTCCTGCCCCAATTCACACAGCGAAGTGGCACCATTTCGGTGCAGTCTAATATTAGACCGCGGAATCGGGGCCAGCCTTCGATAGTTGATGTTAAATCCCGATTCCAGTCAGCAGGCTTGCTACTTCATTTGCTGACCTCCGCCAGGAGCCTACCGCCCCGAAACTGGAAACTGCTAGACTAGGTAGTTAATTACGTCCGCATCCCTTCTGTAATCCAGGCACTCATGTTGAAACCAGGTGACATTGCAATCCTAAGCGGGGCGCGTACCCCGATGGGGCGTTACTGTGGCAAGTTGCGTGACTTTACCGCCATGGACTTGGCCGCCGTGGCCAGCACGGCCGCTATCGAGCGGGCAGGTCTCGAGCCCAAAGATTTTGACCACGCCGTCTTCGGCAATGCCCAGCAGACCTCGGGGGATGCGCTTTATGGGGCGCGCCATGTTGCGCTCAAGGCCGGACTGCCCATGGAAACTCCAGCGCTGACGGTCAATCGCCTGTGCGGCTCCGGCATGCAGGCGATCGTGAGCGGGGCGCAGATGATCCAGTGCGGTGAGGCGAACGTGGTGCTGGCCGGTGGCATGGAATCGATGTCGCAGGCGCCCCATGTTATCCGCGGCGCTCGCTGGGGGCTGGGTCTTGGCGAAGGCAAGCTGGAAGATTCGCTGATGGTGGCTCTGCTTGACACTTATTGCGGCCTCTACATGGCCAACACGGCGGAACTGTACGGTGAGCAGCAGGGCATCACGCGGCAGATGCAGGATGAGTTTGCTCTGCGTTCCCAGCGCTGTGCCGACGACGCTTATAAGGCCGGCCGAATCCAGGAAGAACTCACTCCCGTTCCGTTGAAGAACAGCCGTGGCGAGCCGACCGGGGAGATGTTTACTGAGGACGATCACCGCCGTCCGCAGACGACTATGGAAGGCCTGGCCAAGCTCAAGCCTGCATTCGGTAAGAATGGGACCGTCACCGCGGGTAATGCCAGCGGCATCGTGGATGGCGGGGCAGCGGTCGTGTTGATGTCGATCGAGAATGCCCTGAAACGCGGTCTCAAGCCTCTGGGCCGCCTGGTGGGCTGGGGAATTGCCGGCGTCGATCCTAAAATCATGGGCCGCGGCCCGGTTCCGGCGACCAAGGTCGCACTGCAGAAGGCCGGACTGACGCTCGACTATCTCGACTTGATCGAAGTGAATGAAGCCTTCGCTGCGCAGTATCTCGGGGTGGAAAAAGAGCTAGGCCTGGATCGCGAAAAGGTGAACGTCAACGGCGGTGCGATTGCGCTGGGGCATCCCCTGGGCGCGACTGGAACTCGGCTGGTGATCACCCTGCTTTACGAACTGAAGCGTAGAAACAAGAAGTACGGGCTGGCGACGGCTTGCATTGGCGGCGGTCAAGGCATCGCCGTGATTGTCGAAAGCTACAAAGAGCCGGTGTGACTTAGCCGTCAGCTTTCAATCGTCAGTCGTCAGCGAACGCTGGCGCGCCTTTGCTGACGACTGAAGACTGACGACCGGCGACAGAGCGGGGAGATCCATGGAAATCAAGAAAGTAGGCGTTCTAGGCTGCGGTCTGATGGGGTCGGGCATTGCGCAGGTGTGTGCCACCGCGGGTTTCGAGGTGACTGTGCTGGAAGTCGAGCAGAAATTCCTCGACAAAGGCTTCGCCGGTATTGAGAAGTCGCTGGCGAAGTTTGCGGAAAAGGGCACGCTCAAAGAGAAACCCGAAAGCGTTCGCGCTCGCCTGAAGGGGACTACCAACAAGCACGACCTGGCGCATTGCGAGATCGTGATCGAAGCCATCATCGAGAACGTGGGCGACAAAAAGCAGATGTTCGCTTCTCTTGACCCGATCGTGAAGAAGGATGCCATTTTTGCTACTAATACATCCTCGATCTCCGTAACCGAACTGCTGTCCGCCAGCAGGCGCCCGGAGCGCGTGATCGGCATGCATTTTTTCAATCCGGTGCCGTTGATGAAGCTGGTGGAAGTGGTGAAGACGATTGCCACGGCGCCGGAAGTCTACGATGCGGCTTACGAATTTGGAAAGAAATTAGGCAAAGTTCCGGTCCGAACCAGCGACAAGACCGGCTTCATCGTCAATCGGTTGCTGGTGCCGTATCTGCTGGATGCCATCCGCGCCTACGAAGAGGGAGTGGGTTCGATTCCCGACATCGACAATGCCATGAAGCTCGGCTGCGGATATCCGATGGGCCCGTTCACGCTGCTGGATTTCGTCGGCCTGGACACCACGTATTACATCACTCATGTCATGTACGAGGAGTTCAAAGAGCGCCGCTTCGCTTCTCCGCCGTTACTGAAGCGGTTGGTAATGGCGGGCTGGTATGGACGAAAGACCGGCAAGGGTTTTTACGATTATTCGGACCCGAATAATCCGGTGCCGGGGACATTCTAAGAACCTCCACCAGGCACGGAGGCACAGAGAAACGAAGATAGGAATGGTTTTCTACGTGTCTCTGTAACTCTGGCGTAGGTTTTGTTTTTTCCTTGTGTGTCCGTAAAATCCTTGGTCGAGGATTTTGAGTTCATGAACTACGAGAACATTGTCTTCGAGAAAAAAGGCGCGATAGCTTACGTCACCGTGAACCGGCCCAAGGTTCGGAACGCTTTGAACATGGCGACTATGGAAGAACTGCGATCAGCGTTCCACAATCTAAAGAACGATGCCGGAGTGCGGGTGGTGATTCTGACCGGATCCGGAGACAAGGCATTTATTGCCGGCGCCGATATATCCGAACTGGCCAAGCACGACCCGGTGAGCGCTAAGGAATACACTCATCGTGGACAATCGGTTCTTAACCTGATTGAGAACCTGGGGAAGCCGGTGATCGCCTGTATCAATGGCTTCGCTCTGGGCGGCGGCTGCGAGATTGCGATGGCGTGCACCATGCGCCTGGCTAGCGATAACGCCAAGCTCGGGCAGCCCGAAGTCATGCTGGGCATCATGCCCGGATACGGCGGCACTCAGCGCCTGCCGCGGCTCGTGGGCAAGGGCCTGGCTATGCAACTGTTACTTACCGGTGAACAGATCAGCGCGCAGGAAGCGCACCGTATAGGCCTGGTCAACGAGGTCACCGCGCCTGCCGAACTGATCCCGCGGGCGGAAGCGATCGCCCAGAAAATTATCGCCAATGCCCCTCTTGCCGTACAGTATGCGCTGGAAGCCGTCAACAAGGGAATGGAGATGCCGCTGGCGGAAGGTTTATATCTGGAAGCGACGCTCTTTGCGGTGTGCTGTGCAACCGAGGACAAGAAGGAAGGCACGACTGCGTTCCTGGAAAAGCGGCAGGCGCAGTTCAAAGGAAAATAAATCGGCTATTAAGGACAAGTCAATTACGGCCAAGAATCGCGAAACACAAATCAAGATTGAAAAGGTTCCTGAAGCAACCGTACCTGCGGTAAAAAGCACACTGAGCGCCGCAGGCAGGCGATTTGCAATCGTCGTCTCCCGATTCAATGAATTCATAACAGAACGCCTGCTGCAGAGCGCTACCGATGGCCTTCTGCGACTGGGAGCAAAGAAGTCGGAAATAGATCTGGCCCGCGTCCCCGGCGCTTTCGAAATTCCATCCGCTGCCCGCAGCCTCGCCGAAACCGGGAAATATGACGCGATCATCTGCATCGGCTGTCTTCTCCGTGGCGACACCTTGCACTATGACGTCATCGCCAACGAAGTCACGCGGGGGATCGGACAGTCGGCGCAGGAAACCGGAGTTCCCCACGCATTCGGCGTGCTCACCTGCGACACTCTGGAGCAGGCGATCGATCGCGCAGGCCTGAAGAGCGGCAACAAGGGTTTTGAGGCGGCGCTGGCAGCGGTCGAGATGGCGAATCTGGGGAAAGCTATCAGTGGTCAGTCGTCCTTCGCCAGCCAAGTCGTCAGTCGTCAGTCGCCAGTCGTCAGCAAGAAAGCCCGCAGCCGGCGGTCGTCAGTCGTCAACAAGAAAGCACTCAGCAGTCAGCATTCGGCAGTCGGCAAGAAAAAGCAGATTCCCCGCTCCGCTCGGAATGACAAACATAAGAACGTCCGTCGCCAACCGCGTTAAACTGAGAACCGGCAACCGATAGCAGATCTGAAAGGGAGTTTTTGCTGACGACTGAGGACTGACGACTTTCCCATGGGAACCCGCCGCAAATCCCGCGAACTGCTGCTGCAAATGCTGTTTCAGTCCGACATGGGCAAGCAGGGCTACGACGACGTGCGCCGCACGTTCTGGGCCGAGCGCGGAACAGTAGATAAAGATACGCGCGGATTCGCCGACGACCTGTTTCGGATCGCCACCGATCGCTCTGGCGAGATCAACGCTCTGATCGAGCGTCACGCCGAACACTGGCGCATGGACCGCATGGCTGCTGTCGATCGCAATCTATTGCGGGGCAGTGTTGCCGAATTTCTCGGCTATCCCACGACACCGAAGCCGGTGATTATCAACGAAGCTATCGAGATCGCCAGAAAATTCTCCAGCCCCGAATCCGCGCAATTCATCAACGGCGTGCTGGATAGTGTGGCGAAAGACTTGGAACAAAGTCGTCAGTCGTCAGTCGTTAGTCGTCAGCAAGACGAATAAGCTGAGCGCATCTGTTGTTTTTATCAATCGAAAGGCCCGGCTGGCACCAGGTCTTTTCAAACGCACTCGGAGTCGAGCTTTTCCGTAGGCTGCTAGGGTCTTACCGCCAGTAAATCCGGCAGACACGGTGGCTGCGTACCGCCTGTCGTGATGGTGCACAAGGTGGACGGCAGCACGTCTACCTGATAGACGTCGCCGCCGGAAACAGTGTTGACGAAATGCACCTTGCTATCGGTTCCGCTGACGTACAAAGTCTGTCCATCGGGGGCCAGCGCGGCCGCGAGGGGGTTGAGATTTCCGACCAGCGTCAGAGCAGACTGGACCTGCCGTAACACGTCAAAGACGATAATTGTGGTGCTGTTCTGAACGACGATGTAGATCTTCTGTGCGTCCGACGAGAGAAGAAACGCCACCGGGGTGAAGGCGCTGCCGCTGAGGGGAACCGAGGTTACCGTGTTGGTTGCAGTCAATACACCCGGGGGATGCTGGAAAGGCGCCGGGCACCCGGACTGACCTGAGGAAAGCGGAAAGCCGTTGATGGCGGTGTTGATGAAAGTCAGGTTGGGAACTGCCAGGCCGAGAAAACCTGATCCATCCGGCAGCGGCCTGATAGAAGAAATCGAGGCGCCCACGGACTGGACTTGGGGAGCCAAAGGCTGGGTCGGATCGTCGCACGTAGCCAGATCGAAAGTCCCCAAGTTTCCTGCCGAGGCATAGCCGAACATTCCATTGGCGAGGAAAGCCGCATCCATGGGCGGCGGTGGGGCGGGTGTTCCTGTAGTCAGCTGTATGGTTTGCAATGCGGACTGAGTCGAGTAAACGTAAAGCGTGGTGGTCACTACGTTTTGTGCCACGGTGGCGGCCAGAATAAATGCCTTCAATGAATCTGGCGAAAACGCTGCCGCGGCGGCTCCCGAGATCAGCAAGCTGGAGGCGGTGCTCGCGGTCGTGTCGAAAACAAATACCTGGTTTACGGGCGACGATGTGTCCGCAATGATCACCTTTTTGCCGTCGGGCGAGACCGCCAGCACTTTCCCGGTGACGGTGGGGCTGATTTTCGCGGTGGGCGGCGTCGCTGCGGTAGACAGTGCTATCAGTCCCTTCTGGCTACCCAGAAAAGCGGTGGCGCCGCTGGGCAGGAACCGGATGGAATTGGGGACGCTCGGCAACGGGGCAGCAGTCCCGGCGACCGGAGGGGTGCCGCTGATGGGCACCAGCGACGAGACACAGTTCACGTTGGCGGCACAAGTCGCGTTGGAGCTGGCGGCGAACACGTTGAAGGCTGTTGGCGTCGTACTCGTGTACGTAGCGCTGATCGGGGTTGGGGGATAAATGGATTGCGGCGGCGACAGATTGATGTTGCACGCGGGCGCAATACAGGACGCGGTGATGCTCGCGCCACCCGCTCCCGGGCTGGTGACTCCACCGGCGGTGCTAACTGCGGCCACGGCACTGGCGGACGAACTCCACGTCAACGTAGGAGCGATCAGATTCCCAGCTATGTCGCTGACCGTCGCCGCCACGCTGGAACTGGTTCCTTTGTTGCCAGCGATCGTAGTTCCCCCGGTGCCGTTGACCGCCAGCGAGATGGACTGAACCGGGCAGGTGGTGAACGATACTGGGCCGCTCGTGGTATCGGCGATGGAAGCAAAAATCTGGGTCATTCCCGGAGTGCGCGCGGCGAGCTGTACCTGCCCGTTGGGAAGCCCGAACGAGCTCAACGTGGTCATTGTGGCCACAGAGGACTGAGATTCTGCCCAGGAAAAGGGGCCCACGCTGGGAGTAATGTCTACCGTGGGGTGGCCAGTAGCATCGTCAGCCAATGCGGAAGCCTGATAATCCTGCGAGTGTGGCGTGATAACAGAACCCGCCAGCGAGGTGTAGCAGTTCAAGGTTGGGTCCACAAAGGGCGGTGTTTGCAGCGGGATAGCCGCCACTCTGATCTGTGCGATGGGCTGATGTACGTAGACGGTTGTCGGCGCACTCGTGACGCCGGCTGCGGAAGCGGTGACCTGGGCCTTTCCCACCCCGCCCGGCGTACAAACGACGGGAGCCGCAACGTTGTCCCAAGTGCCCGCACAAACCAGGCCGTTATTGGCGATGCTCACAACGTTTGGATTACTGGTGCTGTAGGAAAAAGTCGTGTTCAACGGGGTTTTGGCACCACTGAGGGCACTCGCTGAGAATTGGGTCGTACTACCCAGATCAACTGAAGCCGTGGGAGCCGGTTGCAACCGTATGACCGACGGTACTCCGAATCCAGGCGTCGGCGGTACGCTGCTTCCGCAGCCGACAAAAGGCGCGAGCGAAGCAGACACCATCGCCGCAGTCAGAATATGCCGCAACCTACGCATGAACCCTCCCCGCCTGACCATCTTCGTCAGGCGAGATGTCCTTTCAGTGGATCGGAAACCTCTCAGTCTAGAGGCTGGACTTATTTTCAGCAACTTGAAGTATTGCGCGGCGGGGCGCGCGCCGAATTGGCGGACGAATTCGCGGGATCCCTGACGAACTATGCTTCTGTGAAGACGTTGCCAAACCGGGTCTCTGCGCGATGAATCCGTAACCCTTGGCGAGCATCCGATACAGTATCTGGTTGTCCGCCGCTGTTCGTGGTTCCGCGTTCCGCTATTCTCGTTGGATGCGCGTCGCAATTGTTGACGCTGTGCATGAGAGTTGTTATATTTGAAAGGTTCCGCGAGTCAGGATTAGCTTGTCTGTAGGCTGTGCCCCGTGCGTATAGGCGCCCAGGGTACAATCGCTGTGCGACCGAGCTTTTAGGAATGGGTTCCCACGCAGGCCGGGAACATCCTCGCTGAAACAGATCCTGCGCTGCCTTCCCGCAAAGGAAGGGTATGCAGGGCAAAGCTAGCGAAACGGAGTGCCTACCTTGAGCTAGGCGCCACCGTCGCAGCTATTAAGGAAACCAAAACGTTCTTCCGGCGGGTTGTGTCTCCGGTAAGAAGCATGGCGGCCCCAGGCTAGCCAGCCTCCCACAGAGGATAAAGAAAGATTTAGTGCGGTTCCGTGCGCCGGATAGGCGTGCGTTGCCGCGCTGAAGGAGCGGCAGGAGTGCCTACTTTTCATCAGTTAGTGCGTAGCGGCCGTAAGGCGCCGCGATACAAGACGGCGAGTCCGGCCTTGCAGGGCTGCCCGCAGAAGCGGGGCGTTTGCACCCGCGTGTATACGCAAACCCCGAAGAAGCCGAACTCGGCTCTTCGCAAAGTAGCGCGCGTGCGCCTGACCAACGGGATTGAGGTTACGACCTACATTCCCGGCATTGGCCACAACCTGCAGGAACACTCAATTGTGCTGATCCGCGGGGGTCGTGTGAAGGACCTGCCGGGCGTTCGTTATCACGTGGTTCGCGGAACGCTCGATGCGGTCGGCGTGGCTAACCGTAAGCAGAGCCGTTCGAAGTACGGAGCGAAGAGACCGAAATAGCTGTTGGTCTTTGGTCGTTGGTCGTTGGCCAGCGGCTGAAAGCTGACGGCTGAAAGCTGAGAGCTTAAGCAAATGCCTCGAAAAGGACACATTTCCAAGCGCGGTACCGAGGCTGATCCGGTATTCGGATCGGACCTGGTGAATAAGTTCATCAACTCCATGATGTGGCAGGGCAAGAAGAGCACCGCCCAGGGCATCTTCTACAAGGCTATGGAGCAGCTGCAGCAGAAGGGTGGCGACGAGTCGCTCAAGCTGTTCAAGAAGGCCGTGGAGAATGCGAAGCCTCTGCTGGAAGTAAAGACCCGCCGCGTGGGTGGCGCGAACTACCAGGTTCCGGTGGAAGTGAACCCGGACCGGCGCACCTCGCTGGCGATTCGCTGGATCATCACCTATGCCCGTGGACGCGGCGAAAAAGGAATGGTCGACAAATTGACGAACGAGTTGCTGGATGCCGCCAACAACCGCGGCGCCGCCATCAAGAAGAAAGAAGACGTCCATCGCATGGCGGAAGCGAACAAGGCCTTCGCGCACTACCGGTGGTAAACGCAATTTTGTAATTGCGGAATTTTGAAATTTTGTAATTTAACGCTAGCCCGACAAAGTGAGTCTTAAATTACGAAATTACCCGATTACAAAATTACAAAATCAAGCATGAAGAGAGTTTCAGGAAAGAACTGAGAAATCCGTGCCCAGACAAGTCCCATTAGATCGGTGCAGGAACATCGGCATCATGGCCCACATCGATGCCGGTAAGACCACTACGACGGAGCGCATTCTTTTCTATACGGGAAGGACGCACCGCATCGGAGAGGTCCATGAGGGCACGGCCACCATGGATTGGATGGAGCAGGAACAGGAGCGCGGCATCACCATCACGTCTGCCGCGACTACGTGCGTTTGGCGCGACATCCGCATCAACATCATCGATACGCCCGGCCACGTCGATTTCACAGCCGAAGTCGAGCGCTCTCTGCGCGTTCTCGACGGCGCCTGCGCTGTATTTGACGCGGTTCACGGCGTCGAGCCGCAGTCAGAGACGGTGTGGCGCCAGGCCGACAAGTACGAAGTTCCGCGCATTTGCTTCATCAACAAGATGGATAAGATGGGCGCCGATTTCGAGCACGCCATCGACACTATCCGCAAGCGCCTGAATGCCCGCCCTGTCGCTATTCAGCTTCCCATCGGACAAGAAGACAAGTTCAAGGGCGTCATCGATCTGTTCCAGATGAAAGCGATCATCTGGAAAGACGAGACCATGGGCGCCGAATATGTAGTCGAAGAGATTCCCGCAGAATTAACCAAGAAAGCCACCGCATTCCATAACCAGATGGTCGAAACCATTGTTGAGAACGATGACGATCTTCTGCACAAGTACATGGAAGGCGAGACCATCACCCCCGAAGAACTGAAGAAGTCTCTTCGTAAGAGCGTGATCGCGATGAAGCTGTTCCCGGTCATTTGCGGAACGGCGTTTAAAAACAAAGGCGTGCAGCCGTTACTGGATGCAGTGGTGGATTTTCTGCCATCGCCGCTCGACGTGCCGCCCATTAAGGGTATCGATCCCAACAGTGGCAAGGAAATAGAGCGGGCCGCTGACGACAAGGCGCCGTTTTCCGCTCTCGCATTCAAGATCATGACTGACCCCTTTGTGGGCCAGTTGACCTTCATCCGTGTCTATTCAGGACAGCTGAAGACCGGCGACTCGGTTTACCTCACCGGCAAGCAGCGCAGCGAGCGCATCGGCCGCTTGCTGAAAATGCACGCCAACAAGCGCGAGGAGATCAGCGAGATTTACGCTGGCGATATTTGTGCGTGCGTCGGCCTGCGCAATATCACCACAGGTGACACGATCTGCGATGAGGACCATCCCGTTCTGCTCGAATCAATCGAGTTCCCAACTCCGGTCATAGCGGTAGCGGTTGAGCCCAAGACCAAGGGCGACCAGGAAAAGATGGGCATTGCACTCTCGAAACTGGCGCAGGAAGACCCGACCTTCAAGGTTCACACCGATCCGGATAGCGGGCAGACCATTATCAGCGGCATGGGTGAGCTGCACCTGGAAATCATTATTGACCGCATGATGCGCGAGTTCAGCGTCGAAGCCAATGTCGGTAAGCCGCAGGTAGCCTATCGCGAAACCATCCGCAAGAAGAGCGAAGCCGAAGGCAAATACATTCGCCAGACGGGCGGCCGGGGCCAGTATGGTCACGCGAAGATCCGCCTGGAACCGAACGAGGCCGGCAAGGGTTACGAATTCGTGAACGAAATCGTGGGCGGCGTTGTGCCCAAGGAATATATCAAGCCCATCGATCAGGGCATGCAGGAAGCCATGGAAGGCGGCGTGCTCGCCGGCTACCCCATGGTGGACGTGAAAGCCACGCTCTACGACGGCAGCTATCACGAGGTTGACTCGAACGAAATGGCGTTCAAGATCGCGGGCTCGATGGCCTTCAAGGAAGCTGCTCGTAAAGCGAGCCCGGTGATTCTGGAGCCGGTGATGTCGGTCGAAGTGGTGGTTCCGGAAGATTTTGCCGGAGCGATCATGGGCGACCTGAGTTCGCGTCGCGGGCGGATCGAAGGTATGGAGCACCGCGCTGGTTCGCAGGTGATCAAGGCGATCGTGCCGCTGGCGGAAATGTTCGGTTATGCGACGCACATGCGCTCGTCGACCCAGGGCCGAGCGACCTACTCGATGCACTTTGCGCGATACGAAGAGGCGCCGCGGTCGGTGTCGGAAGAAATTATTGCCCGAGTGCAAGGGAAGGCAACAACGAAGTAACAACTTTGCGGGCTTCGGCCCTCGAGGAAACGAGAAATGGCGAAAGAGAAATTTGAACGCACTAAGCCGCACGTGAACGTAGGGACGATTGGTCATATTGATCACGGCAAGACCACGTTGACGGCGGCCATCACCAAGGTTCTGCAGAAGCACAACCCGAAGATTCAGTTCCGCTCGTTCGATTCGATCGACAACGCGCCGGAAGAGAAGGCGCGCGGTATCACCATCGCCACGGCGCACGTCGAGTACGAGACCGACAAGCGGCACTATGCGCACGTCGATTGCCCCGGCCACGCCGATTACATCAAGAACATGATCACGGGGGCGGCGCAG
>DASUWH010000082.1:0-12310 GCA_036378535.1 Terriglobales bacterium
GTGTCAAGGCACGCAATTTGTTGGAAGCCCGGATGATAGTCACAACCTATAATGAACATGTTCGGCTCCTTTCCTCCGAGCCCTTTGGCGGTTTGCGCTTCCAAAGTCTACTCGGGCCTGGGAGCCGACATTGTTTATGGACTCATTACACTCATTGACGCGGCAGTCGGAGTCTGTGGCACACGAAGGCCAAATCGGGTTACGTCGAGGGACGGTAAGAATAGTGCCTTACCGTCCCCAGTGGGCGGAATGCTACCGCGAGGAAAGAGAGCTTCTTCTTAAGATCTTAGGAGAGGAGGCGCTCGATATTCGTCACATTGGCAGCACGTCTATCGTGGGGATGCCCGCCAAACCCATTTTGGACATTCTTGTTGGAGTCAAGGCGTTGGCTACTGTTGAAGCGTTCGCAGGCGATCTGAACCGGATCGGCTACGAAGACAAAGCAGACGGCGGCGAGCCTGGGCGCAGATACTTTGTGAAAGGCGCGGAGGAGCAGAGGACACATCATTTGAATTTCTGTGAGCTGCACGGCCTCTTTTGGACAAAGCATATCCTTTTTCGCGACTACCTGGAAACACATGCCGATGCAGCGAAGCAGTACCGGGAACTGAAGCAAGCCCTTGCGGCCAGATTTCCAAATGACCGCAATGCGTACACAAACGGGAAGCAGGAATTTGTGCACTCCATCCTGAAACTGGCAATGAGCGAGTCAACATAGACGGGTGGCTGTCGCCCTCAGCTGATAGCACCCACTACGAGAACTAGCGGAGTGGTAACCAGGTGTAAAATCCACCGGAATGATGCCAAAGGGCAAGAACCTGATCCGCCTTTTATGGGCTGTACTCCTCTTTGTATTCATGGTGGCGGTCTTGCCTCGTGCGTTAGGTCATCCCTATCCAGCCCGCATCGAGCCATACGTTGTCTTTGGCGGCATCTTCATCTATGTCGTTGGTGGTCTTTGCGTCATAGCCTTCGTTCGCAGACTACGAGGCCCATCTTCAAAGTAGGCCAGTAACAGAAATTTTCATATTGGGCTTAACGAGGCAGTGGTTCCCGCACCCGCACTAATGTCTATGTGCACAAACTACAGTTCAGGTCCGCTTCAGGTCCGAATGCGATAATTGGACGATTCTCCGAACCCTCAAATCGTGGGGATTTGAACGGCTTGTCGACAGGACCTCAAACTGCTCTCGCAACTGCCGCCAGGCTAAGAGTTCCGAGCCTGTTCTCGTGGTACGCGGCGGTCATCATGATTGTCTCCGCCGCCGCAGGCCAGAATGCCACTTTACGTGGAACGGTGACGGACCAAACAGGAGCCAGAGTCCCCGACGCTACGGTCACGCTGACAGATGATTCTGGCGCGGGGCGGACGGTAACTTCCGATCCGAATGGTGTCTATTCCCTTCCCCTGCTAGCGCCGGGTGCTTACAGGCTGCAAGCATCGGCGCCGGGTATGGGGATGGAAGAGCCTTTATCGGTGACTGTGAAGGCGGGCGTGCAGAATGTGAATCTGATGCTGCTGGTCCAGGCTGCGAAACAGAAAGTGGAGGTCGAAGAACAGTCTGGGCCGACGATCAGCGCGGAGAACGTTAACAACGCCAGTTCCATTGTTCTCCAAGGCAATGATTTGCAATCGCTGGGCGATAGCCAGGAAGATCTGGCTCAGGATCTGCAAGCCCTGGCTGGACCGTCTGCCGGGCCGAGTGGCGGCGAGCTATTTGTAGATGGATTCAGCGGAGGCACTCTACCCAGCAAGGAATCTATTCGAGAGATCAAGATCAACCAGAATCCGTTTTCTCCCGAGTACGACAAGCTGGGCTACGGACGCATTGAGATCTCGACCAAAGCGGGCAGTGACCAAGTTCACGGGCTAACCTTCTTCAGCTTTGGCGATAGCGTATGGAATTCACGCGATCCCTACGCTCAGGAAAAGGCTCCGTTCCTGCTGCGAGAGTATGGGGGAAATGTAGGAGGGCCGCTAAACCGATCGCTGGCTTATTTTCTGGATGTGCAGGGAGCGGCGATTGACAACGGGGCAATTATCAATGGCTTTGTGGTCGAGCAGCCCGGTTTCGCGATCAGTCCGTTCAACTCGGTCTTTACCGTGCCACAGGAGCGAATCATCGTCTCACCGCGGCTGGATTACAAACTCACTGCGAACCACACGTTTTCGTTTCTATACCGGGTAGAGCAGGCCAACATACGCGACGCCGGTGTGGGAAGCCTGAATCTGGAGTCGCTCTCGAACCATGTTCATTTTCTAAGCAACACCTTTCAGGCCAGCGAAACAGCGGCGGTGGGAGACCACCTGGTGAACCAGGCGAGATTCCAGTTTTTCCGGATTGGCAGTTCGACTCTGCCCAACACACCCGGCTCACAGGTTCAGGTTCTCGGCGCCTTCAATGGCGGCGGCTCGCAACTCGGCCCCGTCTTTGACACGCAGAACAATTTCGAAGTGCAGGACTACGTCACGCTGATTCACCAACGTCATAGCTTTCATTTTGGCGTCAGGGTGCGGGAGACAAGCGACTCCAATTTTTCCAAAGCAAACTTTGCTGGAATGTTCACGTTTGCAGGCGGATTCGGTCCGGAATTGAACGCAAATAACCAGCCGGTTCTGGATAGCGCAGGCAATCCGATTCTGGTCCCGTTGCAATCCATCGAGCGCTATCAGCGCACGTTGCTCTTTCAGCAACTGGGCTATTCTCCCGCGCAGATTCGCGCGCTGGGAGGCGGCGCAACACAGTTCGTGTCCAATGCGGGAAACCCGGCGCTGTCAGCGAACCAGGTCGACATCGGAGGATTCTTCGGGGACGAGTGGCGCGTGAGGCCGAATCTGATCATTACTCCCGGCATTCGGTATGAGTGGCAGAGCAACCTCGGTGACTGGCGCGATTTCGCTCCCCGGCTGGGAGTCTCGTGGCAGCCGGACAAATCCAGATTCGTGCTCCGCGCCGGTTTTGGCATTTTCTATGACCGCTTTGCCCTGGCCAATGTGATAACGGCGCTTCGCTTCAACGGGGTGGTTCAGCAGCAGTACGCGGTCTACAACCCCGATTCCTTTCCCAACACACCTCAGATCACGGTGCCTTCGAGCATTCAGGAGCTCAGCCCGTCGTTGCGCGCGCCGTACCTGATGCAATCCGTGTTGAGCGTGGAGCGGCAACTGGCGCGAAATACCACGGTCGCAGTCACGTATTCCAACACGCACGGACTGCACCAGCTGCGCACGGAGGACAGGAACGCTCCGCTACCCGGAACCTTCAATCCGGCGGTCCCAGGCAGCGGCGTATTTCCGCTCGGGTTCGCCGCCCCGGTATTTCAGATGGCGTCGAATGGGCTCTACAATCAGAATCAGGTAGTCGCCAATCTGAATTCGCGGCTGAACGCCGCGTTTTCTTTTTTTAGCACCTACACCTTCAGCCACGCGCTCAGCAATACCGACAGCCTGAGCACAATTCCGGCGAATCCGTATAATTTCGCGGGTGAGTATGGGCCGGCCATCACGGACATCCGGAACTCGGTGGTTGTGGGGGGATCGTATGAACGGTGGAAATTCCGCATCGCTCCGATGCTGACCATGCGTTCCGGGCCGCCGTTCGATATCACGACGGGAGCCGACATATACGGCGACACGCTATTCAACGGGCGACCGGGCATCTCGCCTGATCCGAATAAGCCGGGACTGATTGCGACGAAGTATGGGCTGCTCGACCCCAATCCGACGCCGGGCGAAGCGACGCTTTCGCGAAATTACGGCCGGGGGCCGGGATACATTCTGTTGAACCTGCGGCTGACGAAGCTTTTCGAATTCGGCGGGCGCTCAGAGGCACGGGGGGCCGCGAGCAAGGGAAAAGCGGGCACGTCGGAGGGCCAGCGCTACACAATTTCTCTTGCCGCCTCCATGCGCAACCTGCTGAACCACAACAACGCGGGCCCGATCATCGGCGACATCACCTCTCCACTCTTCGGACGAGCCAACCAGAGCTATGGCGCCACCGGCCTGGGAGGAACAGGGTTCCTGGAATCGGCCAACAACCGCCGTCTGGAACTGCAGGTAAAGTTCATCTTTTGAACTTATCGTGGTGTTGCCGACTTCGTGAAGTCGGGCTTAGGCGGCCAGCATACGGAATCAAACCAGCGGCTGATGTAAACCTGGGCGTGCGCTTCCCCGCAGAAATGCCTTGCGCCTGCAGCATTTGCCGTCTCCAGGTTCCAGCGGAGAACAGTAAGCTGCGAATCACCGCACTGAATCACGAACCAGTGCATCGGGTTATTAGTCACGGTACCGCAGATTTCGCAGCGGAATTCCTGAAGAGCTGACATAAGATCCTGATCCCCTTAGAGAGCCGAATCGTAGCACGACTTCAGTTTGGAAAATTCAGCTTGTGCTGCAGGGCCAGAAAACGCGGGTTCTGGCGAAGGCTGTCGAGAGCGGGTTCCACCTTGAGGAAGACCAGACCGTTGGAGCGATCGTTGAAAGCTTTTTCCAGCCAATCCAGGGCGGCTTCGGATTGACCGAGTCCGAGGCCAGCAATCGCGAAATAATAAGGAGAGACATACTGCATCTTCGACTGAGCGGCAAGCTGGGCGAGAAGCTTTTCGGCTTCGGGTTTATTACCGGCGCGCCCATAGGCGTTGGCCAGGGCTGAAACCATGAGCGGAGTTCCGTGAGAAAGTTCGACCGCCTTTTGCAGTTCGGGGATGGCGCGTGCGAAATCGCCCTTCTGAGTGTAAGACATCCCAAGAATCAGGTGAGGTAGTTCGTAGGATGGGTCCATCTCCGCGGTATTGCGCAACTGCTGAATGGCACGATCATACTGACGCGCCATGTAGAGGCGCCAGCCCAGGCTGAAGTTGATGCTGATGGAAAGAGGGTCGAGGTCGCGGGCCTTGTTGATTTGCTCGAAGCTGTCCTGGGAACGTCCCATCGCAGTCAAGTAAAGCGAGTAGCGCTGGTAGGCCGTGGCATAACTGGGGTTGTGCTGAATGGCCTGCTGGAAACCGGCGGCGGCACCCGCCCAATCCCAGTCATAGTTAAATTTCACGGTAGCTAATGAGGTTTCGGCCTCAGCCATGGCCGGATCGATCTGGAGGGCGCGCAAGGCGGCGGCTTTGGCTTTGGGAGCGGCATCCGCGGCGGCCATGGTTCCGAAGATTTCGGCGCTGATGATGGCGTAGCAATCGGAGAGACCGGCATAGGCCAGCGCATATTGCGGATCCTGATGCGTTGCCTGTTCGAAGTATGCAATCGCCTTGGTCAGATTCTCATCGGACCTTTTATTCCAGTAGTACCGTCCTTTCAGATAGTTCTCATAAGCGTCGGGGGCGACGGCGGGATTGCGGGCAAGGCGTTCTTCTTCTTCCGGTGTCAGGTTGATGCGGATTTCATTGACGATGGCGGACGAGACACGGTTCTGCAAGGCCAGGACATCCTCGATCTGGCTCTCGTAGGTGTCGGCCCAGAGATGCTGGTCAGTGGCCACCTGCACCAGTTCCGCAGTAATTCTTACGCGGTTGCCGACGCGCAGAACCGTACCCTCTACGACCGCGTCTACATTCAGTTCTTTTGCGATCTCCGAAAGAGGCTTGCGCGTGCCCTTGTAGGCCATCGCGGTGGACCGCGAAATGACGCGCAACGAGCGAATTTTGGCCAGATTGGCGATGAGATCGTCGGTCATGCCGTCGGCAAAGTAGTCCTGATCTTTGTCGCCAGAAAGATTCTCAAGAGGCAGCACGATCAGGGACTTGTTGTGAATCAGGTGGTTGGCCGACGCCTGACGGAACTGGTACCAAACGATGGCAACCGAGACGAAGGCGAAGAGGAGAGCGGCGGCGGGAATAATGAATCGCGGCGCGCGCCGTTGCGGCGAGACCAAGTGCACGCTGGCAGGCCGCGTCACCGAGGGGGCGAGTTCCGGCGCAGGTGTCTCGACTGGCGCGGACACCATGGGCTTGTCCGATACCACGGCCGGCGGCGCTGGGAAGAAAGCCTCCTCTACCGGCGCGATAAAGCGATACCCGCGACGAGGGACAGTCTCAACGAAGCGCGGGTTCTCCGAGGAGTCGCCCAGAACTTCCCTTAGTCGCATGACGGCATTGTTCAGCCCGTGATCGAAGTCAACGAAGGTGTCGCCCTGCCACAGGCGACTGCGTAGCTCTTCGCGGGTGACGATCTCACCGGGGTTTTCCAGAAGGAAGGCCAGAACCTGGAGGGGTTGTTCGGAAAGCTTGAGCCTGAGGCCGTGCTTGCGCAGCTCACCAGCCTTGAGATCGACTTCGAAGACGCCGAAACGAAATATCTTCGCAGTCGAAACAGGAGTTGCCATGGGCCTCAAACGAGACTAGCGAGGGAGTATAGCTCGGTCCGAGCCTCAGGTCAAAATGGGAGCGGGAGCTGTATTCCCTGTCGTTTCAATAAGAAAGTCGAAGATATAGAAATGCTTGCGATTGGATGAATTGAGTATTGCGCTGCGGGAATGGGTTTCGCCACAGTGGCGCAACACCGGGTTGGGCTGCGCGTGGGTTCCATTACGCAGCCTTAAGGACACTCTGATTCAGCAGGCGAACACAAACGCAAGGTCCCCTCAGTTCCACTCGGGGCAGGCTCTCGACTCCGCAGAATTGCCTGAAACGCGGCAATTCTGCTGCGCTCGGGATGACAGAAATGAACTTAATCAGAGTTCCCTCAGGTATTGTTCGCGGGGGAGAGTCTTCAAGATACGGACAGGGGTTTTGAGCGGCGCTGTGTGCGCCGAGAGGAGTTTCGTCCCAGTGGTAGGAAGAAGCGGGAATAGGGAGACGACTATGGAGAAGCCAATGAAGGTAAAGGTGCTGACAGTCGTTGGGGGGCTGGTGATTTGCTTCAGTGTCCTGTGGTCCATCTCGGCAAGCGCGCAAGTGGCTGGCGCGACGCTGTCCGGGTTGGTGGAGGACTCTTCGGGTGCGGCGATCCCCAATGCCACGGTCTCGGTAAAAAACGTAGGTACCGGGGAGCTGCGGGATGTGCCCACCAACGGTGACGGATTCTATTCGGCGCCGAATCTCTTGCCTGGCTCCTATGATGTAACGGCTAAAGCGAAGGGCTTTACGAAGTTGGTGCAGAAGGGGATCACGCTTACCGTCGGCGCCCAACAGGCTTTGAATTTCAATCTCAAGCCGGGCGAGGTCAACGAGGTAGTTGAGGTATTGGACCAGCCCCCGGATGTTCAGACAACGACGACAGCGATCAGCTCGACGGTGGAATCGAAAACCGTCCGCGAGTTGCCGCTGAATGGTCGCGACTGGACGAGCTTGGCGACTCTGGAGCCGGGAGTGGCAAGCATTCCCAACCAGGCCACATCCTCGTTCAACGCCAATAAAGGTAACCGCGGGTTTGGCAACCAGCTCACGGACTCGGGGCACCGGCCGAATGAGAACAGTTATCGGCTCAACGGCGTCTCCATTAATGACTACACCAATTCGGCGCCTGGAGGCTCCACGGGCTTAAACCTGGGCGTGGACGCAGTCCAGGAATTCTCGGTGATTACAACCGGGTACACGGCGGAATACGGTCGAACCTCGGGTGCGGTGGTCAATGCCATCACCAAGTCAGGAACCAACCAGTTTCACGGGACCGGATTCTTTTTCGACCGCGATAGCGTTTTTGATGCGCGCAACTACTTTGATGGGCCCACGATCGCTCCCTTCCGGCGCATCCAATTTGGCGGCTCCGCCGGCGGTCCCATCATCAAAGACAAAACTTTTATTTTTGGTTCGTACGAAGGTTTCCGACAGAACCAGTCAGCTTCGGGAACGATTCACGTGCCTGACGCTGCTTCACGAGCAGCAGCGGTTCCGGCGATTCAGCCTTATCTTGCTTTGTGGCCCGTCGCTCCGGCTGGAGCGCCTGACGCCAATGGCATTCAAACCATGAATGTGAGCGTGGCGACGGTAGCCAGCGAGAATTACTTCATAACCCGGTTGGACCACAAGCTTTCGAACACCGACAGCCTGAACGGCAGCTACTTCATTGACTCGGGACCGCAGACGCAAGCCGATCCACTGGCAAACACGGTCCATGAAGTTTTCTCGCGCCGGCAAACGGGAACTTTTGAGGAAACTCACATTTTTAGTCCTCAATTGGTAAATACGGTGCGGTTGGGATACAGCCGGGCTCTGGGATTGATCAATAACCCCATTTCGGGAGACTCGGTTGCGAAAGATTCAGCTTTAGCCATTGCGCCGGGAGCGAGCGCGCCTCCGCAGATTCCGGTGTCAGGTCTGACCACGGCCTACGGCCTGGGGGGATTCAACCGATTCAATCACGCGTGGAATTCCGTACAAGCGGACGATGATGCTTTCCTGACGCACGGAACGCACTCCATCAAATTTGGCTTTGCTTTCGAGTACATGCAGTACAACGTACTCGAGAAGTTGAGCCCGAACGGAAGAATGAGCAGCTATCCGAGCCTGGCCGCATTTCTCAGCAATGCCCCCGATCAGCTGAATGCCCTGGCTCCGGGCGGATCGCACGAGGTCGGCCTGCGGGAAGAGTTATTCGCAGGATATTTCCAGGACGACTGGCGGATGCGACCGAACCTGACGATCAACCTGGGCTTGCGCTATGAAGCCACCACCCGCCCGACCGATGCCAACACGGTGCCCGGATACACGGTGAATGGATATACTGTCCAGCCCGCCGGGTTCCAGGAAATCCTCAGCCTGTCGAATTGCCAATCCAGTCCGACCGCTTGCGGCCCGGTTGGGGTGAACAGCCCTATACTCCGAAATCCGACAAGCAAGAATTTCGAACCGAGAATCGGGTTTGAGTGGGATCCCTTCAAGAGCGGCAAGACTGTGGTGCGCGGGGGATTCGGGATGTTCGATGTTCTACCGCTACCCTACGAGTTCGGGCTGAACACCGCCGCCACAGCGCCGTTTCAAATTATCGGCGCCGCGCCCGGGGCAACCCTCGGAGGCGGAATCGATAACAGCGTGAACTTCAAGCGGCAGAGGATCCGCAATCGATTCATTGACGCATATCCCAAGCGCGCTTATGTGATGAACTGGAACTTCAATATCCAGCGTGAACTGGGACAGCATTACACCTTGATGGTGGGATATGTAGGCTCGCGGTCTCTGCACCTGTCTGCGGCTTCGGATGACATCAACCTGGTACAGCCGGCAGCTGTTCCTGGCGTGGGTTTAGTTTTTCCATGTATTCCTTCCGCACTTTCCGCTGGGAATACCTGCGCCGACCAGCAGACGGGCACGCGTATCGATTCCAACTGGGGTGGTGGAGCCGGGATTCGGCCGGTGCTCTACGATGGCGCTTCTTCTTACAACGCATTCCAGACTCAACTGAAAAAGACCTTCGCTCAAGGCGTGCAGGGACAAGTCTCCTACACCTTTGGAAAATGCCGTGACTACAGTTCTGCTCCGGTTACGGGCGACAGCTACCTGAATTCCATCGCGGTACCGCTGATGCTGATCCGATCGGCACGGCTGGGAGCGTGCGACTTCGATGTGCGCCACGTCCTGTCGGGAACGGTTCTTTGGGATATCCCAACTTTCAAGAGGTCCTCAGTCCTGATTTCTGCACTGACCGGGGGTTGGGAACTGGGCACAATCGTGACCGCCACCAGCGGCGCGCCCTTCACCGCCACGGTGGGAGACGGCAACGATCCCCTGGGAACCGGGTTCAACGGCGACTTCTCGATGGATTTTGCCAGCGTGATTCCCGGGTGTAACCCAATTCACGGCGGCGTGAATTATCTGAATACGAATTGTTTCACGCCACCAACGGCGCCGCTTTCGTTGCCCATCGCAAGCGCCGCCAATCCGTATGGATGTGCGCCAGCTTCCTACCCAGCGTCACCGGTGGCGCCACCTTCCGGCACGCAGTTCTGTTCGAATGTGCTGGGGAATGCAGGACGAAACCGATTCTATGGACCCGGATTGACCACCGTGGATTTCTCGGTATTCAAGAATATCCGCGTGACCAGGATCTCGGAGAACTTCAATGTCCAGTTCAGGGCAGAGTTCTTTAACGTTCTGAATCACACGAACTTTCTGTCTCCAGGATTCCTGAACACGTTTGGTCAGAATAACTCGGTCTACGATTTCGACGGTACTCCCCTGGCGACGGCACTAAACCAGACCTCGACCACTTCCCGACAAATTCAGTTGGGACTGAAGCTGATCTTCTAGGAAGACTCTGATTAAGTACGGCAGCAACAAACGCAAGGTCCCCCTCGGCTTCGCTCGGGGCAGGCTCTCGACTCGGCAGAAATTGCCTGAAAAGCGGCAATTCTGCTGCGCTCGGGATGACAGAGATGGACTTAATCAGAGCTTCCCTAAGGAACACCGGCGGAAGGACTGCATGAAAAGACCTTCCGCTGGTTGCCCGCGCACTCACCTCTTGGAGAAGGAGAAGATGTGAAATCCCGTGCCCACGAATAACGAACTCAAGCTAGAAGTCGAGCGCACGGGCTTTTCGGATGCGGCCCAGCGGCCAACGCACGTGCGCTGGATAGTGATGAGCATCGTCATGGCCATCATGGCCGTGACCGCGCTGAATCGCCTGAACCTGAGCATTGCGGGCAAGTACATCGAAGAGGAGTTTTCCTTCGATACCATCGGAATGGGCCTGATATTCAGCGCCTTTCTGTGGGGCTACGCGCTCTTCCAGATTCCCTGGGGATATATCTGTGACCGCATCGGCCCACGCCGCACGTTGACCGCTTCCATTCTTTGTTTTGCGGTGGGTGCGGGTGCGATGGTGGTTGTGCCGCGGCTGGCTGCGCTCACGGGTATCAGCGCGCTGGCAGCTTTCCGGCTGGTGCGGTTTCTTACCGGCGTGGGGGAGGCCGCGGTTTCTTCGAATGTGACGCGGGTGATTGCGTCGTGGACCGCGTTAAAGGAGCGCGGATTTGCCAGCGGCCTGCAGGTGTGCGGCCTGGGCCTGGGAGGAACCCTCACTCCAGTTGCCATCGCATGGACGATGATTCACTGGGGATGGCGAGCGTCGTTTGCGATCTGTGCCGTGCTGGCCTTCGTCGTTGTTGCCATTTGGCACAATTATGCGACCGACTGGCCGGAGGAGCATCCGCGGGTCAATAAACTCGAGTTGCAGGCTATTCATCCTGGGCTGGAGGAGGGCGTTCCCCGTCCGCAGCAGGTCGCAACCGCTGTGCCCTGGTTCAAAATGTTCAGGAGCAGCTCGGTGTGGGGCCTCATTCTCGGCTATGGTTTTCAGGGCTACGCGTTTTATGTGTACTACAACTGGTTCTATTTTTACGCGGTGAAGGTGCGCGGGCTGGACACGATGCGAGCGGCGGAGTGGACTTCGGCGCCCTTTCTCGCCATGGCGCTGTTGTCGCCGGTGGGCGGGTGGTTCTCGGATCGCGTAGCCAGGGTTACGGATCGCCGCAAGGGCCGCACTGCCGCGGTGTGGCTCGGCATGGGAGTCGCGGCTTTCCTGCTGTATACCGGCAACCATCTGAAGACGACGGCTATCGCGCTGCCCATGATTGCGCTGGCCGCTGGTTTCACAATGTTTGCCGCGGCGGTGTTCTGGGCTTCGTGCATTGACCTGGCACCGGGGTATTCGGCGTCGCTTTCAGCGCTCATGAATACGGTGGGCAGCCTGGGCGGCGTGGTTTCCTCGACGGTGACGGCCGCGGTTTCGGTTCATCAAGGATGGGGACGGGCCCTGGACCTGGCGGTATTGGTCACGATCGGGTCAGGAGCATTGTTTTCTATCGTAGATTCGAATCACACCATCGAAGAGCGAGTAGTGTGAGTTCCCTCTGGCCATGTTTCGTGAGAGCCGCCAGTCTACAAAGACAGTTCCAGAAGTCGCAAAGTTGGTGCAGTTACTGGATACCGTGCGCCTTCAGGAAGCCGTCTATGATTTGACGCTTTTTCCTCTCCTGGTCCTGCCATGCAGGATTGACAACCGCTTTGAAGGTCCGCGTCGCAGCCAGGGGAGGCTTGGTCGGCGACGGCGCCTGGGTCAGTTCCGCCAGCTTGATTTGGCGGATCGTTGAATTTTTCCCAGCTGGTTTCGTTAGCTCCGCCACCTGCTTCTCAAGTTCGCGCCGAGCGGCTGGATCGAGCATGTTAACCTTCGCCGCGAGCGCTTCCTCTGCGTCTTCTGCGACATGGGTTCGGGAGTGGAGAACTCGCGCAGTCGGTCCAGTCGCTGCTGCGAGGACCGTGAGAGGCTCGCTTCCCATCGTCAAATCGCCTACAAAACCGCACTTCCCATATGCAGGCGGGAGATCAAATGTCAGTAGGCCATCCGGAGAAATGCTCATCTTACTTT
>DASUWH010000083.1:0-29293 GCA_036378535.1 Terriglobales bacterium
TTAGGAATCGCCGTGCTGCACAGTATAGGAGAACACTACCTTGAGCTCTGAATCCGAAGGCGTTTGTGGGGTTTTGAGTGATATGGGGAGTGAGTGTTGAAAAACTCGGGGTTACAAGACGTTGTTCTCCCTACTGCGCCTGTCCGGCTATTTGCTTTCTAGTTCTTCGCGCCACGTTTATGCAGTTGCGATCTGCGGGGCTGGCTTACTGAGAAAGCGCACAAGCCGTTTAAGATTTTGTACTGTGGCCGCCAGGTAGAACTGTTCGCTTACGAAGCGCATCCGGCGTAGCCTTAGGCGGCGTAGTCCGATGTAATTCTTCAGCTCTGCAAACAGTGCTTCCACCTTTCGCCGAGCCCGTTGCGAGATCGCGAACTCCGGCGTCTCGGCCCGCGCCTTGGCACGCCGCCGTGCCTCTTCACAAGTATGGATGGCGATCGTCCGATACTTGCCTCGCGTACAGCGGCTCTTCTGCGAGCATTCGCGACAGCGCTTCGGCGTCGAAAAATACACATGGGTGTTGTTGCGCTTATTGATTCCGGTGTATTTCAGGACTTTGCCTTCAGGGCAGATAAAACAGTTCTCTTCAGGCATGTAGGTGAACTGCTCGATGCCATAGAGATCCGTCGGTTGGCCATTGGGATTTTCTTTCACCCGGATGTAACCTGCGATGCCGCGGTCGTCGAGCCATTGCAGCATTTCGCCGTTACCGTAGGTGGTATCCGCGGCCAGAGTCTGCGGCAGATAGCCGTGACGTTCGCGATAGCGTTCGATCATGTCTCGCGCCGCCACACTCTCGTGACTCAACCGCGCCGGCGTAGCTTGCACTCCCACGATGACGCAACTGGCGTTATCCACCAGATAATTGTCGTAGTATCCGAGCCGCGCTGGACCGCCTTTGGTCGCGAAGGTCGAGTCGGGATCCGTAGTGGAGACTTTATCTTGCTGCTCCACCGCAGGTTCGACCGGATTCTCCCGCTCCAACTCCGCTAAATACTCCCGCACCCTGTGGTTTACCTTCGCCACTTCCACCAGTTGCTCGCGGGGCACCCGGCTGTGATGATCGGCATTGGCCTGGATGAAACTGCCGTCCACCGACATGTGCTCCCCCTTCACCAATCCCGCGGCCACACAGCGAGTAACGATCTCCTCAAACAGTTCCTGAAACAGATTCGATTCCTGGAATCGTCCATGCCGGTTCTTGGAAAATGTGGAGTGGTGCGGAATCTCCTGATCGAACCCCAGTCCCGTGAACCATCGCCACGCCAGATGCATGCGTAACTCTTCCAACAGTTTCCTTTCGCTCGTCACTCCGTAAAGGTATCCCACCAGAAGTATGCGTAGCAGCAGTTCGGGGTCGATGGAGGGTCGACCCGTGTCACTATAGGAAGCTTTCAACTTCGCGCGTACGAAATCGAAGCTGACATGGCGATCGATCAGGCGTAACAGATGATTTTCCGGAACTTGATCTTCCAGACGGAAGTAGTAGAACAGCGACTCCGAGCGCGAGTGGTTTCCCATCATGGATAGCAGGCCTCCGAAGATAGCGGTGAACAGCAGTATCGGGAACTCTGGCCTGCTTATAACGTGAACCCTGCTCCGGCACAAGCATCTACTGAGGGACTTTTTCAACAGACACAGGCGATTTCACTCATTGACCTCGTGTTGAATTCAAAAGCGAAGGATGGGTACTTCCGTAAATCCCTGATAAGGAGGGGCTGATTTTTATGGTCGGGGCGATTGGATTTGAACCAACGACCCCCTGCGCCCAAGGCAGGTGCGCTACCAGGCTGCGCTACGCCCCGACTCTCACCAATTTTAAACGAGTTCCGCCAAACGCACCACGCACAGCTTTCCGCCTGCTGCCCCGGCTTTACAGCATCATTGCAAGATAGACTGCAAGACGCTGGCCGGAGTCAGAGACCTGGCTGCCTACCGTGCCGTTTGTGCCAGCTCGAGTTTCGCGGTTTGGGTGTGTTTAGCTTCCTGGCTGCCTTCGGCGGTCAGGTCGTGCATGCCGAATCGTACGCCGATCTTTTTCAGGAAGTCGTATGGCGGGGTGCCTCCGGCAAAGATCCAGACATAGTCGTTCGCTATCGTCTGGATTTGGCCGGCTACCTCGAGCAGCACCGAGTCCGCGCGAATCTCTGTCGGCGCGGAGTTGAAAACAACTTTGACCGTCCCCTTGCGCATGCATTCTTCAATCCGCTTGGCGTTGCGCTCCTTGATGCGGCTGAACTGCTCCTTGCGGTACGAGAGCGTCACTTGATTGCCGACCTGGTTGGCGAGTCCCATGGCCGCTTCGACGGCGCTGTCGCCGCCGCCGACCACCAAAATCCGTTTGTTCACGTAGTGATCCGCCTCGATCAGGCGGTACATCACCTTGGGCAGTTCTTCGCCCTTCACGCCCAACTTTCGCGGCGTGCCCGTCCGCCCCAGCGCCAGCACCACGGCCCGCGTACGGTATTGATTATTGGCCGTGGAGACCGTGAAAATATCGCCCTCGCCTCTGGCGATACTTTCGACCTTTTCTCCCGTGCGCACGTTGAAGTCGGCGCGATTCAGCACCATGTCCCAGAACGCCAGCAGGTTCTCTTTGGACAACTCGGTCTTATTGAACTTCCCGTACATGGGAAATTCCACCGGACTGGTCATCACCAGTTTCTGTCGCGGATACTTGGCCACCGTTCCGCCGATTTCATCCTGCTCGAGGGTGACGTAATTCAGCTTGTTCTCGATGGCCCGGAGAGAAGCGCTGATCCCGGCCGGTCCCGCGCCCACAATCAGCACATCGTGGATGGCAGACGATCGTTGCCCGGGTTGAATGCGCGCCGTAATCGTATCGATGCATTCTCGACCCTGATTGACGGCGTTCTTGATCAGAGCCAGTCCGCCGAGTTCGCCCACAATGAACAAATTCCGCAGGCTGGTCTCGTGTTCGGGAGTCATGAAGGGCATGTCGGCGCCCATGCTGGGGCTGGCCATTACCATCGTGATCGCGCCTACCGGGCAAGCCTCTGCGCACAGGCCGTGGCCAATGCATTTATAGCCGTTCACGATCGCGGCTTTGGCGCCGACCATAGCCAGCACATCGCCCTCGGGGCACACGGTCGTACACGTGGCGCAGCCGATGCATTGAGCGTTGTCAATATGCGGATGCTGGGCTTTCGGGCCTTCGGAAAACAGCTTGCCTTTCTCCATCGCCGCGCGGGCGCGCTGGTCTCTTTCCTTCAGTCCTTTCAGGTACCCTCGTAGAAAGAAGAGCGTAATGGCGGCAGCCACGGCCAGTGCAATCAGCGTATTCATCTACATGTAACCCATCATCATCACGACCGCGATATGGATGATCGCCAGCACGGCGAATGTATAACTGAACGGTTTGTGGACAACATGCCACAGGTGGAACACCTTCTCCGAGCGCGACAGGAAGAGGATGCGCTTCGATAACGCTGCCTCCTCCTTTGCCGTTGCGATGGCGCGTTCCAGCGCTCGATTGCGGGTAGGGAAGACTCCCAACAGCGTGGTCAGGTACTGAAACCCATGCAGCGCGCGCCGCCGCAACTTCGCCACGCGAAATACTCGACCTACGTCGAGCAGCATCATGTAGATGATCGCCACGACGATCGGCAAGCGGTCCACGGTCTGTGCGCTGGGCAGGTGCAGCATTCGCCGCAAGTCGGCTTGTGGCAGCAGTCGCTGCTCTGCCAATTCGGCGCCCAGTTGCCCCTGTAATTCCTGGATCTCTTTGCGCGAAAGCTCGGCAGCGTTGACCCTGCGCGGTATCTGGGAATAAAGATACCGCCCGACCACCCCGCTGGCCGATACCGCCGCCATGATCCAGAAGGCGACCCCGGCAAATCCCTGGAACTTGAAAGAAGAATGGAAGGCAATAATGAAGGGAGCCGAAAGACCCAGGAGCACATGAATGTCAAGCCAGTGGCGGGTGCTGCCCTGTCTCATCAGCCACGGCCAGTGCTTGCGCAGCGGATACAGAAAAATAGCGAAGAATACGGCAAGGCCAAGAAAACCCAGTTTGAGCCCGATCACTCCACTCGGCTTCAGCAGGCTGTGCTTCGCCGAGAAGGGCCGCTGAGCTATATCGAGGGTGTAGTAATCCCAGCCATAGACCGCCAAGCCCAAAAGAAAGCAAATGGCTATAACGTAGCCCCCGATCACAATAAAGTGATGGGCCCGCTCGCCATTGCGAACTGCGGCTACCGCTCGGGCTGGTGCGATTGCGGTGCTCATTGGTTTGCGACCTGCTCCTCCGTGCTCACCGAAAACTTCTTGTAGTCAAGAAATGTATGCGTATTCCGCCAGTGCTGGCGCGGAGTTTCGACCTCTACCCTGGCCTGCTGCGGAAACCAGTAAGGGCTTAGCTGCTGTCCGAAGTGCACCGGCGCATAGTCCACCTCGGATCGCAAGCTTTTCATGCCGATGTCTTCGATCCCGCGATCCACGCCGGCGCTGATCCTCGCAATCGCGCCCGTGCCCGGATCGATCCAGGCGGTTCCCGATAGTTCCAGAGGATATTCGCGCCCACGTACCGCCAAAGCAGCAACCGACTTGGTGTTGGCAACGTGTGCGAAGTGAATCTTCGTCAACTGCCTGCCCTCGATGGCTTCCGTTCCCTCAGGCGTAAATTGAAAGCTCCCGGCATAATAAGGATGAAAAATCAGGAACAGGGTCGCGAAGCCATTGCTGATAAGCAGCGGGGCAACTTCCTTTCTATGGTTGCCGGCCTTTTCCTCATGCACCGCGAGCCGCGATTCATCCAAGCTGAGTTCGCCCCCGGTATTCGTCAATATCACCAGGTAGTCGTAAGTAGACTCCGCTTTGCGCTCCACCTTGTTGTTTTCGCCGAGCTTTTCCTGGAGCACATGCTCGGTGCATTTGACCTCCGAAAACTGCTCCACAAACCCGGAAACTTGTTGCGTCGTGAGCGCGAGCAGGTCATCGAGACGCTTGTCTTCGGCACGCGCGCAGGGCGAAGTCATCACCGCAAGCGCCACGACAATGCCGAGCGCCGCGGCGCGATGCCGCTTGATAGACTCCGTTCGGAGAGGCCGAAAGCTGCTCATGCGTCCCATCATTTTGCTCCCCGATGCCACGAGTCGAAACGATAACCAAAGGTGCCGAACCATTGGTCGTAATTGAGGGTGCCCCCACGGTTCACCGTCCAGCCGCCCTGCAGGAAGTAGTGCGGGCCTAGAGGCGCTTCGATATTGGCGTTCACAAATTTCGATTTGTTGGCCGATGCCAGCGTGGACGTATAAGTCTGCTGCCCCGCCAGCACTTCCCAGCGGAAACTGTCACGGAAATTCCGTGATATGGAAAAAGCCTTGTAGTCGCCGCCCCCGAACGAGCTATTGAAGCGCGAGTAACGTACGTCCGCGTGGAACCGGAACGGCAAATCGCCAAAGGTGATGCCGTACAGCTGGTTCAGGGAGGATTTGGTCTCGCCCGATCGATTACTCTTGCCCAGAGTGGCATAAACCCAGATCTGCTTGACTACTTCAATTCGTGGGCCGGCGCTGAACCCTTGAAAAAGGTACTTGTCCAGCAGGCCGGTGCCGATCAGCTGGGGATCGAAATTCGGTACATCGCGAAAGTAAGTGTGATTGATGTCAAACTCAAACCGGTCGATAGGCTGAATTCGCAGCGTCGTGAAACTGCGGCTGATACCCGCTCCCGGCGAAGTGACCACCGGATTGCTCGCGGGCTTGTCGGCCTGCACCGCGCTGTAGAGCGAGAAATAGCGCTTGTAGTAGAACCCGTTTTCGAAAAACACGAACGGCCGGTTGATCTTCCACTTCAGCATCTGGATTCCCATACCGGAGGTGCTGGAGTACCGTAAAGCGTCGAAGCTGCCGCCTTGAAAATTGACGAACATACCGCTCATCTGCTGATCGGGCGCGTAACTCCACGAGGTCGGATCGGGGGTTGACCCCGCAAACAGTCCCACGGTGGCGATTTCGCTGACCTTCCGGCCGATGTAGCCACCGTCGAGAGTATCCAGACTCGTAGCCCAAGGCAGATAGAGTCGCCCGACACCCGCGACCCACGGCGATTTCGGATTGTCATAGGTCAGCCCGATCGTATAGGTGCGGTTGAGCAAGTCCTGAAGCGTGGGCTGGTTTGCGGCCGTGTTGGTCATGAAACGACCGCGCCAATACCCGCTCATATTCCAGTAGCTGCCGCCGATGCGCGTAACGTCGGTCCGAATCACCATGCCGACATTCGAACTGGTGGACGAAAACTGGCCGTGGCTCACGATGCCGCTGTAGTCGAAGCCAATACGCCCGCGTGCTCGATTCACTTCCGGCAGCGGTGGCCGCGGCACTTCTTCGCGGGCCTCTTCCTCTAGCGGATCGCCCTCGGTGAACGAAATCACGGTGGGATACTTCCGCGTGGGGCTCAGAGACCGCTGGGCGACGAGGGACTCGGTATCTTCCGACGACAGGTAGGCCAGATCGCCAGGCTTCACATCTCGGGTCGGAGCGCTGATCTCGGCGACGGCAGAAGTTTCGGCCACGGAAATAATCTTCAACTCCGCTACTACATGCACCCCGGCGGAGTTATTGCCGGGACTTTGCGCGGTGGCCAGGTCGGTATCGCGGACTTCCAGCTTCATGCCCTCCGACAAGCCCGAGCTGCGGCCGGCATCGAGATAAGCCGCACCCTCAGCCACATATTTAATCTTGAATGCGGTGCGCACATCCGCATTCGGCTGCCGGGTCGTGAGCACGGGAAGCTGAGGGTCAGCCTCAGTAGCCGGCGCCGGAGCTGGATTGACCTGCACCGGAACTGTTGTCGGCTGCGAGGCTGTTTGCCCGGTGGCCGATAATTTTTCCGGCTCCCCCACTGCGGCAACGGACGCAGTGGCCGGCTCCGCCGGAGGCGTAACCGTCATCGTTGCAGCCACTGCTGGTGTCTTGGATTGAGTGACGCCAGCGGAGGCCGGTTTGGGCACATCTGATTGCAGAGTCTGACCTGCCGCTTCCATCCCTGGCGCCGGATTAGGCTGGCTCGTCGCGACTTGGCTTTGTCTTTGTTGCCCCGCAGCCTGCGCTGGCTTTGCGGCCGATTCTGTCACGATTGGCGAGGTGCCGACACTAGTGTTCTGCTGACCGTCCGCGCTTGAATTGACCGCTGGCGGCACTACGCCTGTTCCCGGTGATCCCATGCCGGGAAAAACCGTTCCTTCCTGCAAACTGCCCACATTGGGATGCGCCGCGGTTGGCCGCTGCCCTTGCGCAGGGCGTTGTGCAAGGGCAGCGGATTGAGGGGAAGCATCGGCGATACTTATGGGAGGTCCCGATGGCGCTGCAGGTGGTACTGGAGCAGGCGCAACCTTGTCCGCCACCGAGGGCGTGCGCTTGTTGTGGTGCAGCCTGCCGAATAAGGGGACTCCCGCGGCCCCAGGAGCTCCGCTATTTCTGCGTGAATTCGATACAGCAGTCTCCGGCAACACTGTCAGTACAACCTGATTTCCGTTTGTGCTCAACCCATACGGCCGCGCCGTTTCCAGGTCGACGACCACGCGCGTCACCGGTGGATTCGCGCTATGCAATCCGATCCGGATCGAGCGGATTCCGTCTTGGCCCACTGCAATCTGACGTTGCTCGCTGCCGGCTGTAATGCTGCTGAATTCCAGCACCAGTCGAGGCGGATTCGTGGCGGCGATTACCTTGGGTTGCGCTGGCGTGGTGAGGCTCACCTGTATCTGCGTGCCACTGCCGCTGCGTACCACCGCAACATCGTGGATTTCGCCTGGAGGGCTATCTTGTGCTACGGCCCAGCCAATGAGCAGGAACGGGGTGAGGAATAGGACTTGCTTGAGTTTCATTACTTCCCTTGTTTTTGGTCTATCCCCCGCCGCTCGGGTTCTGATGACACTGGTAGCAGTTGATGCTGTTGTAAACGTATCCGCCGACGCCTTGATGCTGCGGGTCGGTATTCGCCTTCGTGTGGCAGTTGGTGCACGTGAAAACAGCGTAATTACTTGGATTGGTGTGGCAGGTCGCACATACGCCGTTGGCGTTCCCGTGATTCATCGGGAAATATGTATGGTTCCAGTTCGCCGGGATCCACGCGGTGGTGTTGTGGCACGTGGTGCAGGTAGTCGGGAAGCCCGCGGCCACGTGGTTCGGATTCGTCGTGCCGCTGTAGTCAGCCTTGTGGCACGAATAGCAGTCCGTGGGCAACGTCGTGTAGTTGTTGTTCACGTGGCAACTGGCGCAGGGAACGGTTGTATGCGCTCCCGTCAACGGGAAGGCCGTGTTGTTGTGATTGAACGTCGCGGGAATCCATGCCGTCGTGTTGTGGCAAACATTGCATTGCTGCGGGAATCCCACACTGACGTGATTCGGGCTGGTCGTGCTCTGGAAATCCTTCAAGTGACAGGTCACGCAAGCCGTGCTGGTCAGGTGATAGTTGTTGTTCACATGGCAGGAGGCGCAGGGCGTGGTCGCGTGTGCTCCCGTCAGCGGGAACCCTGAGGCGGCATGATTGAACTGCGCCGGTATCCACGCCGCCGTGCTGTGGCAGACTTCACAACTCTGGGGGAATCCTTGCTGCGCGTGATTGGGATTATTCGTGCCCTGATAATCTTTCAGGTGGCACGACACACACGCCTTAGTCGTCAGGTTGAAATTTCCATTCGAGTGGCACTGGTTGCACTGCAAGGTCGCGTGTGCCCCGGTCAGGGGGAAGCCCACCATGTTGTGATCGAAGGTGGCTGGCTGCCAGGCTGAGGTCGTGTGGCACTGCTGGCAGGTCTGCGGCATTCCCAGCGCCACGTGATTGGGATTGTTGGTCTTCTGGAAATCCGGCATGTGACAGCCCACGCAATTCGCGGGTGTGCCCTTGAACCTTCCGCCGATATGACAGGCCGTGCATTGCAGGGTCGCGTGCATCCCCGTCAAGGCGAAACCGGTGAACTTCAGGTGGTCAAAGTTCACGTTGAACCACGTGTTCATGTCGTGGCACTGCTGGCACGCAGGCGAGAATCCCGCAGCCACGTGGCTCGGTCCTGTCGTCTTCTGGAAATCCTGGGCATGGCAGGAGTAACACTCCGTCGACATCGTGGTGTAATTACTCAGGGCCCCATTCTTGTGGCAGGCATCGCAGTCCAGCGCCGCGTGCGCTCCCATCAAGGGAAAGCGGTTGTTGTGGTTCTGGATCGCCTTTACCGAAACGTTCCAGCCGTTAACGCTATGACACTGCTCACAGCGCGCCCCCATCTTGCCGCGATGAATATCGGCGTGGCATTCGGCGCACTGCGTCCCCACGTTAGAAAACACCGGCTTGATATGACACTGCGTGCACATGACTCCCTGGTGCATGCCGCGCAAGGGAAACTTGGTCTGATTGTGATCGAACTCAGGAATGCCGCGGATCGGTTTCCAGCCCAGCGAGGTATGGCAATCCGTGCATGGCAAATTCAGCGGTCCATGCGGGCTGCGCGTTTGCGCGTACACCTGCCCTTGTCCCGCGGCGGCACTTGCTCCGCCAGGCGCCCACGCTAACAGCAGACTGATCAGAATGGTCGGAACCACGCTGCCTCACCCACCAGAAATGTCGACCGCTAAGACTGCCGAATAAATCCGGAATGAAAATCTATGTAAACAGTACGAGCACGAGTGACATGCATTTGGTTGTATGGAAGCAATTCCCTATCCAAGAAGAGTAATCAGAAGTGCACATTCCGAACACGTTACCCAAGGCCGTGTTCAGGCGGGCAGCGCCCCTCGTACAAATTCCTGGCGGGATGAAAGATATATTTACGCAGGTAAATGTTTCCAGCGCGCGGCGAACAATTTACTTCGCTGATTCTAAAGTTCAAAAATTTGGACGCATGCCCGTCACACACGTACAGAAATCTCGACGTCACTTGCTGCCACACCCTCGGATTGCACCATGTCCATTCCTGCGGCCTGGCGGCCTATTTACGTCTTTTTTGCGGGAATCGCCGCGCCATGGCAGGCTGCGCAGTCCTTGGGCGTAGGCTTGTATAAGAGCACCGTTCTCCCGCTGATCATCTGGACATTCTTATGGCAGGCCCCGCACCGTACATTCTGATGCGCTCCCTTCAGGGAAAAGCTGGTGCGCGTTTCGTGGTCGAATAACGATGGCTTCCATTTGAAGCTGTTATGGCACTCAGCGCACGCCGTCACCCTGCTGCCATTGGCGAATTGCCCTCCGTGGATGTTTTCATGGCATTGCTCACACTTGCTCGGAGCCGCCTTGAAATCGGCCTGCACCAGCCTGGTTCCCAGATCCGGCGGCTTATGACAATCGATACAAGCTGTCCCGCGATGCGCGCCCAGGAGGGGAAAGGACGTCCTGGAGTGATCGAACGCCCTCAGGTCGTGCCACGAGTCAGTGTTGTGGCAGGCTTCGCAACCGGCCGGTACCCCGCTTGCGCCGATCAACTGCATGCGTTCTTTGAACTGCCCCTTATGCGGATCGGCATGGCATACGGCGCAGGAGCGATCCTCAAAGTGAAAAACCGCAGCATTCTCCAATTGCCGGTATTGTGCTATGCGCTCTGGCTCTCCTTTGAGCGACGACCACGGCTTATGGCAATCGGCGCACGGCGTTGCCAGATGCCCGCCGGTCAGCTGAAAACGCGTCTGCCTGTGCTTGGCCAGTGTGAACGTCGCAGGCCTGTAACCCTTCAGGTCGTGACACTGTTCGCAACGGTTAAGGTAGGGAACCCCGGCAAACTGCCCCCGGTGATCGTCCTTGTGACAATCCGTGCAATTCGCAAACTTAACCAGGTAAACGGTATCCCTACCCTTTGGAATATGACACTTCGCGCACTCCACTGCGGCGTGCTTCTGCAGTAAGGGGTAGGCCGTCGTGGCGTGTTCCTTGACCCCGAAGGTGGTCGGCTTAAATCCCTGGACGTTGTGACAGGAGGCGCACTCGCCCTTATCTGCCCGCTTCACGAACTGGCCGTTGTGCTCGTCCTTGTGGCAGTCCAGGCAGCGCTGAAAGGCGAGTGGCTTCTTGAAATCGCCGCTGCTGTGACACCGCAAGCAATCGACCGCCTGATGCTTGCCTTCCAGCGGATACTTGGTTTTAGCGTGATCGAAACGCTGGTTGATGGTTTCCAGCGAAACCCGTTTCCATCCGGAGGTGTTGTGGCATGACTGGCAGCTCTGCTGCGCAAAACTGCCGTGATGCGGATCCGCGTGGCAATCCGTACAGCTGTTAAATGCCAGGCCCACATAGCGCGGCTTGTTATCCGCTCCGGGCGTATGACACTTGGCGCAGGCTACTTGCGCATGCAGGCCGCTCAGCGGATAGCGCGTCTTGTTGTGGTCGAATTGCGTGACATTTTTCCAGTCTTCGAAGTTATGGCACTGCTGGCAGTTTTGTCCCAGCCGGCCACCATGCTCATCTTTGTGACAATTCACGCAGGCCGGCGACACCCCCAGAAAAGTGCGTGTCTTATCGCGAACCTGGATGGAGAACAATTCGGTGCGCGTGATGTGCTCCGGCGTGTGGCAGCGATTACAGGTGAGGCCCGCGTGTTTGCCTGACAGGTTGTAACCGGTCTTCGCGTGATCGAATCCGGTGGGCGTCGGCGTCCATTTCACGATCGCAAAATCTTCGCCATTGTGCTCGGAGTGACAGCGCGCGCACTCCTGGCTGGAGTCTGCCTTTAATCCATACGAGGCGTGCAGACCACGGCTCGTCCGCAGCCGCGCCGCAATTTCGCTATGACATTCAAGGCATTTCAGAGTGCGGGTCGCACCCAGCTTGTGACAAGTCGTGCAATTGACTGCGCTATCGAGGGTCTTGTGCGCCCGCGAGAGGGGGCCAGGCGAGATCTGCGCACCCGCAGTTGTGACGAATAAAAATCCCAGGAGAATGGGCGCCAACAACGTGCCCAGCGAGCGCACGCAGCCAGCTGTTCGAGTGCCTTGTCTATTTTGTCCCGCTTCGGTTTTGCGAAGCGAGCATACTTCTACGCCCTCTTGCCGATGGTGCAACGGTCCAATCCTCTGGATCGCGGACCGAAACCGCGAAGCTTTCAAGTTTTAGCGAAGTGAACGCCTGGAGTGTAGCACTGCATGTAGCGTGCCGAATGCACCGGAAGGACAAAGCAAAAAGTGCACGGTCGTTTGCCGCCCTCCTCTCGCACCCGGCTTCCAACTGCGAAGCCTCCAAGGCAGCGCTATAATGCCAAGCGGACCATGCACAATCCGCATTACGCGTTGGTGGCTTACGTTCGGCACCCGGTAGGCGAGTTCATCGAGAGACTGCGGCGGGAACTCCATCCCGATCTTGCTCATCTCCCTGCCCATATTACGATTTTGCCTCCCCGTGTCCTGGTTGGTTCGTCGGACGTTTCCGAGCAGATCCGCGAGAATCGCGCATTAGAGGCTCTGGCGCAGATGTGCCGCGACATCGATCCGTTCGAGATCGTTTTGGGCGATGTGGAGACTTTCGTGCCGGTTACGCCGACCGACTTTATCCGCGTTGCCCACGGTGCTTATCGCCTCCGCGAACTACACGACCGTCTGAATACCGGGATGTTGCATTGCGAGGAGCAGTGGCCTTACATGCCTCATCTGACCATAGTCAAAATGGGCGACGAAGGCCAGGCCATGACCGCTTTCCAGACCGCTACCGAACGCTGGGGCCAGTACACCGGGAGCCGCCGCATTGCCATCGAAGAAGTCACGTTTGTTCGTGAAGGCGCCAGCAACACTTGGGTCGATCTTGCTCCCGTCCACTTGGGACGCAGCATGGTCTCAAAAACCCACAAATAAGCGGACGCACCCGCCAAAACCTAAAATCCTTTCGGTCACTGTCCGTTAGTACACGACCCTCCCGTGTGTTGCGAAGCCTCCTCTGCCGGGGTAGATAAAGAGGTGGGCCCGCGCTCATGCTGTAGAACTCCAGCTGTTACGCGGCTTTCGCCTTTCCGGGAGGGGCAGAATGCAGATCGGCGTTTACGGCTCGGGTTATCTCGGAACCGTCATTTCTGCCTGCCTCGCCGACTTTGGTACTCCAGTAACCTGCTGTCATTCCGATAGTTCCACCATTGTCGAGATGGCGCAGGGGAATATTCCTTTCTTCGAGAAGAATCTGAAAGAGGTCATCCGCCGGAATGTGCGTTCCGGGCGGCTTGCCTATTCGACCGATATTGAGTCCTTCGCCCGCCGGGCCGGCGTCATTTTCCTGGCCGAAGATAATCCAGAGAAACTGGGTGACATCGCCGTTCGTATTGCCGAGCTGGCCTATAAGCCGCCCGTGCTGGTTATCGTTACTCCTGCTCCAGTGGGCAGCGCCGCGCGCGTCGAGCAACAACTAGCCGCGGCCGGCAAGAAAGCCACCCTGGTTTCGCAGCCCGTTTTCTTTACCAATGGCTGTGCCGTAGAAGATTTCAACTGGCCCGATCGCATCGTGCTGGGGACAGCCTCGAACGACGCCGTGCAGGCACTTAAGCAGATTTTCCATCCTTTGGTAATGCGCGGGGTTCCTGTCATTGTCACCAATCACGAGACTGCGGAGCTGGTGCGCGAGGCGGCCACTGCTTTCATCGCCACAAAGATCTCCTTTATTAACGAGCTGGCGACTTTGTGCGAACACATCAATGCCGACGCCGTGCACCTCTCGCTCGCTCTCGGACTGGACAAGAAAATAGGTCCTCGTTGTCTGCAAGCGGGAGCCGGCATGGGCGGACGTTTCGCCCACACCGACATGGATTCCCTGGCCGCATTAGCCGGCAACAAGGGCGTGGACCTGAAAGTCCTCACCGCCGCTCGCGAGGTCAATAGCAGCCTTGCCGAACGATTGGTCAACAAAATCGCCCAGATGCTCAAATCCCTGGAAAACAAGGAACTCGGTATCCTGGGCCTCTCGTTCAAGCCGCACACCAACTCGGTAGCCGGATCTTCATCGGTCCAACTCGCGCAAAGCCTCCTGGCCCGTGGCGCCCGCGTACACGCTTATGATCCCGTCGCCATTCCCGAAGCCAAATTGCAGTTGAATGGCGCAGTGAAATATTGTGAGTCCGCCTACGCTGCCGCCGAGAAAGCCGACGCCCTGGTCATCGGCACCGGCTGGCCCGAATTCCGCTTGCTGGATTTCGATCGCATCAAGAAACTACTCAAACACCCGGTCATCCTGGATACCAAGAATCTCCTCGACGGCGCCCGTTTGCGAGCCATGGGCTATCAGTACGTAGGCATAGGCAGAAGCTGATTCCAGCCGTCTGCTCTTCCAAACGCAGGAACTCGACGCCGGGGCCGATAGGTCATCCATTGGGCTCACGCCAGGCCGTTATCCTGCGCAGATTCTCGCGTATAAAAAACCGGCCAGCGAACTTGTTATAATCAGAAAATCGCGGTGGGAGTAGCTCAACTGGCAGAGCACCGGACTGTGGCTCCGGACGTTGTGGGTTCGATTCCCATCTCCCACCCCACAAATCAAACGACTTAACTCGCCTTGAAACCTTCTGAAACCCTGACGAGACTCACGACTTTCTCGTGAGCGACTCGCATGTCGTTCTTGAGCGCGGTTCCGTACACGTTCATAGTCGTCCGAGTGTCCGCGTGCCGCATGAGCCGCTGTTGCACACCGACCGGAGTTCCGATCGCGTCCAACCAGGAACGGTACGAATGGCGGAACGCGGGAGAGCGATGTGACCGATTCCAGCCTTCCGGCCGGCCATGAGTCAGAGATGCCGGAATCTATTGTCGCGTTTGCTGCTTTCTACTCGGTTGTAAGACCTGAGCAGCGATATTGAGCTTTATGTCCATGGCCGCGATTATCGAAATTTCAAGCTTTCATTTCGGTCCGGTCGGTAGCTTCTGGTTGAGTTGCTCGATGATGCCCTTGCTGGGATTGCCGCCCTTGCAATCGGGGTGCCCGAAGCCGCTGGCGCTGACGCCATTCTGAATGTCGAAGATCAGATTGTCGCTAGGCCCGGGAGCGACTCCCATGGGAACGGCGTCAAGTCCGAGAGAGCGGCGAGTTTTCCAGGCGATGACGTGATCGGCACAAGCGGTATCGCCACTGACGCCAAGGCCGCCGATAAGTTCGCCTTTCTTGGTGTAGAGCGCGAGGCCTCCGCCGAAAACGATCACGCCGCCGATGGCTTTACCGGCCATGGGGTCGTTCTGCATCCCGAACTCCTCGGGATTTCCGGCGTAAGCTACGTTTGGATTGGGAGGAGTATTGAGTCCGTAGAGTGATCCCCCGGGTTGCGCGCCTGCATATAGGTTGCCGGTGGATAGCGCGAAATTGTTGGTGCTGAGTGCATTCGCCGTATTCGCCTTCATCGCGGAAATCACGCGGCTGCCGGGCCATTCGGCGGCGCGATTCGGGCCGGTGAACACTACCGCGCACACAATCCCATCGCGATTCACGACCGTGCCCCACTCCTGATTTCCCAGGCCACCGTTCGCCTCTTTGCCTTGCTTGACCGCTTCGGTGAGCGCGCCCTTCAGCTTGTTGTAGTCGGGCAGCTTTGAGCAGTCATGCGGGTCGGGATTGTCGGTCGACTTTTGTGCGAACGCCGTCGCGGTGGAAAACAAGAGAATCACCAAAGATCTAAGAAGTACTCTTCGAACCATATTCTTCTCCGTTCAATCCTGAATACGCCGAATTACGGCGTGCTGCGCAACGTATACAGATACGCAACGATGTCGCGGCTGTCCTGCTCCGTGACACCCATTTCCGGCATCACCGTATGCGGTTCAACCTGCCGCGGGTGCTGAATCCAGCGCATGAGATTTGCAGGCGTATTCGGCAACTCGCCCGCGATGAACTCGCGATTGCCGACACCATCAAGCGGAGGTCCAACAAGACCGTGTGCGCCTGGTACTCCGTCGATGGTGTGGCAGGCGTAGCAGCCATACCTACGAATGGTCTCGCGTCCGGTTCGGGCGTTGCCGCCGCTGGTTGTGATGTAGGCGGCGCGCACGCGACTGTCGCTGAGGTTGTCGCAGGACGTGAAAAGGCCGGTCAGCAACACCAGCATTGAGATCGCAAGTGCCGGCCTCATTCTGCCGCTCCTTGTGACGCGCGGATCAGCGCCGCTGCCCGGGTGTATTCCCAGCGCGTGTCCGAGTGACTCATCCACTTGGCAAGGAGCACGAGAGCGACAACCGTCAGGAGGGTGCCTGCCGGGATCCACATGATCAGGCCGCCGATCTGCTGGTCCTGGAGAGCAGTAACACCCCAAAGTGGCGCAGTATGTGTATAGGGCGCGTACCAGGCGTGCGGAGAGAATGTGAGCAATGCCCCCAGTGCGCTCGTGTGAACTGCGGTGGTGAAGACGTACAGAATTGCCCCGCCATAGCCAAGCCGTCCGGCATGCTTGTGGAGCAGCGTCCACCAGAACAGCAGGGCTGTGCCAAAGAAACTGGTATGCTGCGCGGCGTGCATCCAATCACTTTGCAGCGTAGCGTCGAACAGGCTCGGAGCATGCCACGCCCATAGCGCGATTGCGTGCAGCATCCACGCGGCCAGCGGCGCGGAAACCAGCAACCATGTGCGTTCGATAATCTTGGCCTTGCCGACATTCGCTATCGGAACACGCCAGCGTTCCGGAACTGCGAAGAAGAAGGGACCAGCGGGCCGGCTGAGAATCAGCAGAGGCGCTGAGACGAGCATCAGGATCTCGTGCTGCGTCATGTGCGCCCAGAAAAGTTGCTCGCTGATTTCATGCACGGGAGAGTCCAGCGCGAGGAATAGCGAAAGCCACCCGCTGGCGAAACAAAGAATGGAAAACGTGTGAAGCTTTGCGCCTCGTCGCCGCATCTGAAGCAGGCCCATGACGTACATCAGTGCGACAGCAAAGAGCGGGATGATGATATACGGAGACCAGGTCCACGCAGTCAAACGACTCGCTGCTGCCTCATTAGTGCCCGCGAATAGGCTAGTGCTCGTGAGCATGAGCGCGAATCCTGCTGCGAACTGGAGACATGTTTTCATTTCACTGACATGGGTGCAAAATCCAGCGTGGAACGGCCTCGGCAATGATCACGATGGTGAACGCGACGCTAAAGACGATCCCGAAGAGAACCTGAAAATGAGTTCTGTCCATCGGCCGCACGCCGTGATCATTGGCGTCCTCCGGAATTCGCTTGTAAGCAGCCATTCCCGCCAACAATCCTGTGAGCGCAATGACGCCGCAAACCACGGTGATGACGTGGAGCACATAATGATGTCCGGTGGAGCACGCGTGCTGCTGAAGCACGTAGCTAAAGCCAAGATCGCAGGCCCAGGCGACGGGGCCGCCGAACATAGCCCACCAGATCAGACCCGGCGCCTCTCCTTCGCGGACTGTGTGTTCAAGCTGTGCCATAAATCACAAAAATCGCGTCGTGCCGTAAATGATGAAATCCATCAACACCGCCGTCACCACGACGAAGTACCAGTAATCCGAGTTGATGGCCGCGTCGGCGAGCCTCGTACCTTCCATCTTCGGGGTGAAGGCAATCCCAAGGATCGAAACCGTCTCAATGAATTCGGTGATCAAATGCCCGGTGTGAAGTCCGATCAGGGACCAGATGATCGAACCATAGGCGTTGTCGTACCAGCGGCAGTTCAAGTTCGCTAGTTCGAATCCGCGCACAATCATATTGACGATTGCAAACATTGCCAGTCCAGCAAGCGCCAGGCGAATTCTGCCGCGATCGCCCGTAGGCGCGACTTTCTGCGCATACCTCGCGGGGATCAGGCTGAGCAGGAAGACGATTCCGTTGATCACGCCATAAGTTAAAAGCGGTGGATCCTGAACCGGGGGCCAACTGTCGGTGCGCGTTCGCAAGTAGAAGTAGCTTGCGAACAGCAGGGCGAACATTGTGCCCTCGATCATCATGTAGAACACGTTTCCCAGCCACGTCGTGTTGCTCTTGCCGAACGCCACACTGGGGAGGCCGGAAACGTCGAGCACTGGGCGTTCTCTTACCTGGTCCATTTGCCCTCCAGCACCGACTGGCGCGGCGAAGGCGAGTGTCCACGCGGCCATAGCCAGCCAATTAGCGTGACGACCACGGGAATCGCACCATAGGCAATTCCCCAGGGGCTGAAGATTGACCAGATGAACGCGATCGAAACCGTGATCGAAGTGAGAAAGGGCCAAATGCTCGCTCCGGGCAATTCTTCCTTATGTTGAGGTTCCGAATCCAGGCTGTTGGTGATCAGCACCTCGGGAATGTCGTCGCGCACGCCGGTCACGATGGGTTGATTCGGTGCCGCATCCCAAAGCGCTTCACGTCCGTTCACCGTCGGCAGTTCAAGGAAGTTGTAAGCCGGAGGAGGTGACGGCACGGCCCAATCCAGCGTGCCTGCCTTCCATGGGTCACGTCCCGCCAGCTTTCCGGTCGCCTTGCTTTGGAAGAAGTTGACCATGAACACGAGAAGCCCAGCCGTCATGAAGATCGCACCAATGCTGGCTAGCATGTTTAAGCCGCCCCAATCCATCTCCGCCGGATAGGTGTAAACACGGCGCGGCATTCCGCGCAGTCCGAGGAAATGCATAGTGAAGAACGTCAAGTTGAATCCGATGAAGAACAACCAGAAGTGAATCTTCCCGAGGAGGTCATTCATCATGCGGCCGGTCATCTTTGGGATCCAGTAGTAAAGACCGGCGAACATGGGGAAGAGGGCACCACCGATCAGGACGTAGTGGAAATGTGCGACGACGAAAAATGTGTCGTGCACCTGCCAATCCACCGGAACCGAGGCGAGCATCACACCGGAGAGGCCGCCGATCAGGAAGACGAAGAAGAAGCCGAAGACCCACAGCATCGGCAATTTCAATTGCAGCCTACCGTTCCATATGGTGGCGATCCAGCAATAGAACTGCACGGCGGTGGGTATGACAATCATCAGCGTCGCCGCAGTGAAGAAACTGGCGCTCATCTGTGGGATGCCGGTCGCAAACATATGATGTACCCACACGCCGAAGCCAAGAAAGCCGGTAGCGACCACGGACGTAATGATCGCGGTGTAGCCGAAAATGTGCCGCCGCGAAAATACAGGCACCAGTGTGGAGACGATCGTCGCTCCCGGCAAAAAGATGATGTACACCTCCGGATGTCCAAAAAACCAGAACAGGTGTTGATAGAGCAAGACGTCGCCGCCGTTCGCCGGATTGAAAAATTGCGTGTTGACGGTGCGGTCCATCAGCAGCATCGAGCTGACTACCATCACGGCGGGCATAGCGAAGATCACCATGAACGAGATGACCAGCTTTTCCCAGAGGATGACCGGCATGCGGTTCAGCGTCATGCCCGGAGCGCGTTGACGCAGGATCGTCGTCGCAAGGCAGATCGCTACGCCCAATGCAGAAACTTCCGTGAAGGTGATCATCTGCGCCCAGAAGTCAGAGCGCTTGCCGGGTGTGAATTCGGGACCGGAGAGTGGAACGTACGAAAACCAGCCTGCATCGGCGCCGGTCTTGAGAAATAATCCAACCCACAACAGCAATCCACCGACTACGTAGATGTAGTAGCTGAAAGCGTTCAGTCGCGGGAAGGCTATGTTGCGTGTTCCGCAGATCAGTGGCACAACATACACACCGAAGCCCTGGAACATCATTGGCACGGCGAAAAGAAAGATCATAGTGCTGCCGTGGACGGTGAAGATCTGGTTGTAAAGATCCGGGCCAATCGCGTTGTTCTCGGGGCGAGATAACTGGAACCGCATCATCGCCGCGAGCACCCCGCCGAGCAGAAAGAAGATGAAAGACGTCACCATGAAGCGCACACCGATGGCGGTGTGGTGTACGTTCATGAACCAGCCCCAAAAGCCGCGTGGACGGCCCCAGGTTCGCTCGAGCCGAGCCTCGCTGGTTTCCTGCGGCAGTACGATTGCTTCGCTAATCGCCACGGGTCCTCATTGGAGCGTTCGCAGATACGTAACCAGCGCATTGAGGTCATCTGCCGCGAGCGGGTTGGGTGTCATCTTGTTGCCCGGCTTGATCCCCTGCGGGTCGACGATCCACCCGGCTAACGCGCCGGTTGTGTTAGGCAGAGTTTCCGCCGCGATCATCTTGCGGCTGGCAAGATGCGTCAGGTCAGGGCCAACGCGTGACCCCGCATCCGTGCCGCGAATCGTGTGACACATCACGCAGGTGTGAGTCAGGAAGACCTCGCGCCCGTGCTGCGTTTCAGCACTCTGCGGGTCTGATGCGGGTTGCAGTTGCTGCTGCTCCCAAGCCTCGAATGTGGCTTCATCCTCAGCAATGATTGAGAAACCCATGTGCGCGTGCTGCAATCCGCAGAACTCGGCGCAGCGCCCCGGATAAGTCCCCGGCTGATCCGCCTGGATCCAGAACGCTGACGAATATCCCGGAATCAGGTCGCGCTTGCCGTGGACACTGGGCGCCCAAAAGCTATGAATCACGTCTGCAGAACTGGTCAGAATGACAACCGGCTTACCGACAGGAATATGGATTTCATTCGCGGTGATTACCGTCTGGTCCGCCTGCGGGTTCGGATACGTCACTTCCCACCACCACTGATGACCGGTGATCTGGATCGTGACCGGATTGCTGGAACTCATTCCTTCGACTTTCTTGCCCGTGATCACGCTCATAAAGAGAACTGCAAAGAGTGTGAGCAGGGTGATAGTGATCGCGGTTCCGACAGCCCACTTTGCTTTGCGATCGCCTTCTTCGTTTTTCATGATCGGAAGCATTTCTTCCGAACGGCTGTAGGTCTTGGCGGAGGCGCGTGCAAACGCCAGGATGGTCAGCACGAAAGCGACAAAGACAATCCAGAAGATGGCCCAGTACAGCCACTCAATGTTGGTCGAAAACGGGCCCGCGGGATGCAGGCTGTTGTGCTCGCCCTGAAAGAAAGAAGCGAGAATGGCCGCCACGCGGACGGAATTGGACGCTGCGATCATTGGCTCGGCTTCCCTGTGATTCCGACCGGCGTCTGCTTCGGCATCGATGCTTCTGGCGGTTTCACATAGAGCTGGTCATTCCGCGATGGCGCCACATCTTTGGGAAGCAGCCCGCTGAGTGAGCGAACAAACGCGACAAGCTCCCACACCTGGTATTCCGGAATGCGATTACGAAACGAGGGCATTCCATTCGGCCGCCCTTGAACGATGGTTGTGAATATGTTTTGCGGCTCGCTGCCGTAGATCCAGTTGTTGTCCATGAGCGGCGGTCCGATGCCACCGCCTCCGTTCGCATGACAGCCAGAACAGTTGTATTGTCCAAACAGAGTCTTGCCTTCTGAGACGGCGTAAGCGCTCTCTTCATATATCGAGGGTGTCGGCGGTGTCGGCAGCGGATTCGCCCCGGGGTTGAGGCCGCTGACCTGGGCCTCGTTCACAACCTGTGAAGCGGAAGGCGAGGGACGCAGAACGCGTTCCTCGCGCGAGCAGGCCACCATTAGAGCCGAGGCGGCCAAGGATATCGCAATTATGAGTCGCGTGGGATTCATTGCGTACCTCCGCGGGACTCTGCGGCAAGTCGCGGCGCCATTTCCAGTCGGGGCACTCCGTAGCGGTCGAGAATGGCGCTGATCTCGCCTTGTCGCTTCTCGATCACGGCTTCGAGCTCGTTACGCAACGGGATATTGCCCTTGCGTACTCCCATGGCGATCGCAAACGTGAAGGGCAGGGCAGGCGGGTCCACCTCCGGCTCTACTGGTGTGAGTTGTAAGCCGTGATACTTCTTTACGAAAAAGCCTGCCAGTGGTCCCCAGACGATCGCCGTATCTACTTTGCGATCCGCTACGGCGCGAATGATGGAGTCGGCATTTTCACCCATGGTTTCGAATCCGACAATCTGGTCCTGGAGATGCCGCCGCGCAAGTGCTGTCGCCGGAGGCGTGTAGTCTTCTTCCAGCACCTGTACGCCGATCTTGAGTTGATGGAGTGCGGGATCGTCGAGGGAAGCTGGCCTCAGCTTTCCGTCCTTTCGGGTCACGAACACATAACTCGATCTGTAATAAGGAGTGGTCGTCAGCACCGGCTTGAAGTTCGCGGGAATGGCGATCAATGCGTCGCATTGGCCTGCGTTCAAGTAATCGCGAACGAATCCTCGCCCCATTCGCTGCCATTGGTAACGCAGGTTGGCGTGAAGGTCGTGCGCCACCAGTTCGGCAATACGATTTTCGAATCCCTGCTGCTTGCTGTTGGAAAAAGGAAGATTGTCGGGATCGGCACACACGCGCATATCGCGTGCGAAGGCAGCCGAACTCAAGACGAGCGCAAAAGCACAAACCAGCCTACGGAAGCTGGAAGACATACAGCATGCCCCCCTGGTTCGTATACTTCGGCAGGTCCTGCATCACGCCGGCAAAACCCAGCGCTGCCGATTTATCGCGGGCGTCCAACCCTCCGGCAACAATCGCACCTGCCCACCCGCCTACGCCCGAAAGAATCGCAATGTACTGCTTGCCGTCCGGTCCTCTATAAGTGACCGGTTGCCCGATGATCCCTGAACCTGTCTTGAATTGCCAAAGAACCTTGCCGTTAGCTGCGTCCACCGCGCGAAACCAGCCATCCATTGTTCCGTAGAACACGATGTTCCCGGCCGTCGCGAGCGCACCGCTCCAAACCGGAAAGTGATCAGGAATGTTCCAGACGACTTTCCCCGTTACGGGATCCCATGCAGTGAACTCACCGCCGTATCCCCCTGGGGCGTCGTACATCACAACATTCGCGCCAACATAGGGTGTTCCCGCAATATAGTTCACCGCCACGTCTTCTTCATCCATGCAAAGGTGGTTATGCGGAATGTAAAGCAATCCGGTTTTTGCGGAAAAGGCCGAAGGCTGCCAATCCTTCGCACCTGGAGCCGTGGGACAGAGGCCGCGCGCCACTTTGCCGCGCGTGGGCTTCTTTTCTTCGACGTATTGGAGCAGGCCAGTTTTGAGATCGACACCGCGGCTGGTTGTGATCGGTGCAAACGGACTTGCCATCAGCACCTCTCCGTTCGTGCGATCCATAACGTAGACGTAGCCGTTGCGATCAGGATGAACCAGCACTTTTCGCGTCTGCCCATTGATCGGAAGGTCGAGCAGGATGTTTTCGTTTACGGCGTCGTAGTCATAGAGATCGTGCGGACTGTACTGGTAAAACCAAACTGCCTCGCCGGTGTCCACATCGCGAGCAAAGATGCCCGCGGTGAATTTGTTATCGCCGGGACGGGCGTCAGAGTCCCACGGTCCCGGATTCGCCGTGCCGTAGTAAATAAGGTTGAGTTCAGGGTCGTAAGAGATCCATGCCCATGCGCCGCCGCCGCCGATTTTCCATGCGTCCGGAGGCCAACTCTTTACGCCAAGATCCTGGCCACGATCCTGCGCGTAGAACGGCTTGAATCGTGGACCGATCAGAACGTCTTTGTCCGGGCCGGCTGTATAACCAGTCCACGCGACTTTCCCGGTTTTTGCGTCGAGAGCTTTTAACCATCCGCGAACACCGAATTCACCGCCGCTAACGCCGACAAGGACCTTACCTTTGGCGACCAGTGGTGCCATGGTGATGCTCTCGCCCTTATTAATGTCGCCGACCCGCGTCTTCCAGACTTCCTTGCCGGTGTCGGCATCAACGCATACCGTCTGGTCATCGAGCGTGTTGTAGTAGATTTTGCCGTTGTCATAGGAGGCGCCTCGATTCACCACATCACAACACGCAACTCCTTGAGCAGCGGGCGTAGGCAGGGGTTGATACTGCCACTTCATGGGAGCGCCCGGCTTGGTCAGATCGAGGGCGTAAAGTTTGTTCGGCCACGGCGTCACGACATACATCGTGTTGTTCACAACCAGAGGAGCGGCTTCGTGACCTCGCGTCAGCCCGGTAGAAAACGTGAATGCCAGCTTGAGATTCTGAACATTGCCGTTGTTGATTTGATCCAGCGTGCTGTAGCGGGTGCTGGCGTAATCCTTCGCGGGACGCACCCATTGGCCATCATCCGGGGCCAGCTTGCCGGAGTATGGGCGCGGCTGATAATTCGATTCGCTCTCCGGCATGAGCATGCCGGATGTGTGGCTCTTGGAATCAGCTCTGGCAGTACGGCCATTGGGTGTCACGCAGAGCAGAACAATCAACGAAAAAAGGAGAATGGCGACATTCCAAACTCGGGGACGGCTTACATCGCATTGAGCAAACGTGCGCATCTTGCGACGTTCTTTTGATGCGCTCTTTGAGGAAAGGTGGCCTAAGCCGAAGGTCATAAGCGGCATGTCGTAATGCGACATACTTGGGGGTGGCGTTTGTTGGCGTTTGCTCCTCCGTACAACTCGGGAAGGGCTGCGCACCTCAATAATCCATGGCGGTTCTTGTCACTGCTGTTGGAGTACTGCTGATTGCCGCAGCTCTCGTCGACATCTTTCAAACTCTCTTCCATCCCGCTGGCCGGGGTGCAATGAGCGATAGGACAGCAAAGCTTACCTGGCGTGCGTTCCGAACGATGGCTAGGACGAATCCGCGACTGCTGACTTACGCAGGCCCAACTGCAATTGTGCTGATAATCATGAGTTGGGCCGGCCTGACTTGGTTCGGGTTTGCTCTCATCTATTTTCCTCAACTGCCGCACGGCTTTGCCTTCAGCCAAGTTCCTGGCGGCAGTGCGCACGTCGGAATTGTCGAATCTATGAGCCTTTCCGTCGCTGCATTGATCACGCTATCCGAAGGCTCTTACGCCAAGATTCATTGGTTGCAACTGGCGCAAGGCGCTGAGGCAGTCATCGGGTTTGGGTTGCTGACAGCAAGCGTTTCGTGGTTGCTCTCAATTTATCCCGTGCTCGAATCACGCCGGGCTCTTGCCCAACAAGCCACACTGCTGCACCACAGCGAGCGTGAGAGCCACCTCGACATCGTTCGGGATGCGCCTGACAGAGCTGAGGATTGGATCATGGCCATCGGCGCGCACCTCGCGTCGTTGCGCAACCAGATGGCGCAATTTCCCATAACCTACTATTTCGACATGGGTGAGCCAGAAACGGCTCTTGCCGGCGCACTCTCTTATCTTCTCGAGTTGGCGAATCGAAGCTCGTCGGCTTCACAGCCGGCATTGAGAATCGCGGGCATCGTGCTGGGCGGAGCCGTCGAAAGCTTCCTGGAAATGCTGGCCAGAGACTTTCTCAACATGCCGGTCGAGGACAAGCAGGCAATCCTACGTGCGTACGCCAGCGAGCAGATGTCCGATTTGATTCTGCAGAAACGCACGATTCCCTATCGAAGAAAGAAGGCTTCGTGAAACGCAGGAGATCAGATTATTGCCATTAATGGGCGACGACTCGATACTCTGCGCCCCTTCTACGACGCGATTGTCGTCGGCCAAAGCGATACCGTCGAACTTACAGTTGAGGATCATCTCGTCTGCAACCGCTGCCAGAGTCCGCATCCTTTTTGTATCTTTTTCGGTGTGAGATTCGTCCTGCTGTCGGCCTATCAGCCTACGCACCCTAATCCCGCAATACGCGGGCGGGATCGGTCCGAGTCGCGCGCCAGGCGGGTAACAGGCAAGCTGAAATTGCGGTCATCATCATGACGGCCAGCGCCGATCCCAATACCCATGGATCATGCGGGCTCACGTTGTAGAGAAGCTGTCCGAGCAGCCGGGTCAGAGCGAGCGCTGCGGCGGAGCCAAACAGAACACCTCCGGCCGTTAATCGCAGGCCGCGCGACATGATCAGGCGAAGCAGGTTCGCCGCGTCGGCGCCAAGGGCCATGCGTAGGCCTAATTCACGCCTGCTTTGCGCCACCGCGTAAGACATCACTCCGTAAAGTCCCACGGCGGCAAGCAGAAGCGCCAGCCCGCCCAAAGTCGACACCAACGTGACCGCTACCAGTTCCGACGAGGTCGAGCGGTTTACTTGTTGCTGGAGTGGGATCATCTCGTAAAGTGCAAGGTTTGCGTCCAAAGCGTGCACCTCGCGGACGACTGCGGCCAAAACACTGTGCAGCGGTTGCGTGGTGCGGATATACAAATCTGGCTCTCGCACGAAATCCTGCCGCAGCGGCACATAGAAGAATGGTTTGGGCGTCTCGCCTATGCTCTCGTATTTCGAATCGGCGACTACGCCGACCACTCGCGCCCAGCGGCCCTTCACTTGGAGTCGACGTCCCATCGCATCCTGACCACGCCAGTACCGCTCCACCATGGTTCGATTCACGATGGCTACCGGCGGCGCATTCTCGTCGTCGCTGTGCGTGAATTCACGACCGGAGAAAAGAGGAATCCCTAAAGTCGAGAAATAACTTGGACTGACCTGGTTGTATTCCACCTCAGGTTGCTCGTTTGCAGAAGGCTCGTAGCCGTCCACCATGATCGGCGTCGAAGGGTACGTAGCGTAGCCCAATGGCGTGACCCCCCCGAAAGCGGCGGACTCCACTCCCGGAAGCGCATCGAGCCGATTGATCAGTTCCTGCTGAAACGTCTTCGCTCGCGGGGCATCGTATCCCGCTGCCACTAATGTGACCCCCGTCGTCACCACGCTAGTGGTTGTGAAGCCGGGGCTTGTGCTTCGGATTTTTTCCAGACTCTCGAGCAACAAAGCCGCTCCCACCAGCAGAATGAAGCTGAGACCAACCTGGAATACGACGAGGCCGGAACGCATCCAAGCTCTTCCCCGGGCCCCGACCACACCATAGGAGTCGGCCTTCAAAGGCCCCGCCACATCGAGGTGACGTATTTGAAAGGCGGGAATCACCCCCACAATCAAGGTCACCAGCAAGCACACGCCGGCCCCCATGCCTACCACACGTCCGTCGATCGCTCCCGGCAAGTACATGGCTTCTCCCTCGCGCACGGGCAGCAACATCACCAACAGGTGCCGGCACCAATACGCCATCAAAAATCCCCCGGCTGTTCCCAGCGCGGAGAGGATGAGTCCTTCCGTGAGGAGTTGTTTCAACAGACGTCCGCGGCTGGCTCCAATTGCCAGACGCACGCTCATTTCATGGCGTCGAACAAACGACCGCACCAGCAGCAGATTGCCGACGTTGGCGCAGGCGATGAGCAGCACAAACGCGACTACGCCAACCATAACCTCCAGCGTGGGCAGCAGTTCGCCGGCATGGTTGAAGGGGGTTTGCCACAGCGCCCACAGCCCGATGCTGCGCCCGCGGTTGGTGGCCGGATACTCCTTCTGCAGTCGTGCCGAGATGGCGGAGATTTCCTGTTGTGCTTGTGCCCGACTGACGCCGGGCTTCAGGCGCACATAGGACTCAATCCAACGCGCGCCGCGATTCTCGAGCTTGTAACCCCCGCCGCTGAAGGTTTCCTGCATCGATACGGGAACCCAGAACTGTATCGCCCTGCCTACGAAAGTCCCATAGAATCCCTCTGGCGCTACGCCAATAATGGTGTGCGGCACATTATTTAACCGCTGCATCTTGCCAATGATTTCCGGATCTCCTTGGAAACGCTTGCGCCACAGCTGATAGCTGATCACTACGACCGGATGAGAGTCCTTGCCTACATCCTCGGCCGGTTCAAAGCCACGCCCGAGAATAGGCCGAACCCCGATCGCCCCGAAATAGTTGGCCGAGACGATGCTACCGGTCGCGATCTCGGCGCGGTCTCCGATACTCAGAGTGCTGCCGGTTATCTTGGTCACAAAGGATTCCTCACAGGACGTGCAACTCCTCCGCACATCCAGGAAGTCCGGCCAGGAAATCATGTCCGGGTGACTCTGTCCCTGTACCGTTGCGGCAACCGCGTATAGCCGATCCTGGTGTGCGACTGCGGGATAAGGACGGAATAGAATCCCTTCCAGCCAGCTGAACACAGCGGCATTTGCGCCAATGCCCAACGTCAGGCACAGAATTGCCAGCGCAGAAAAGCCCGGGCTACGGCACAGTTGCCGGAGCCCGTAACGCAAATCCTGAAAAAAGTCCTCTACTACGTTGCCGCCGCGAGCGTCTCGGCACTGCTGTTCAATCTGCGTTATCCCGCCCAGACTATGCACGGCCGCGCGTCGCGCCTCCTCCGCTGACATCCCACTCGCTACGTTCTCCTCGATTTGCTGCTCGAGATGCTCGCGGATCTCCTCTTTCAGCTCCTGATCTACCTGATGGGGATGGAACAAGGAGCGCAAACGCACGGGGAACGAATACAACCATTGTTTGATACCCATATTCAAGCCTCTTTGAGCTTTACTATGCCGGAGATTGCGGCGGAGACGCGGTTCCAGTTGGCTGTCTCTCGCTCCAGTTGCTTTTCCCCCAATCGGGTCAGCGAATAGAATTTGGCGCGGCGGTTGTTTTCACTCGCTTTCCACTGCGCTCGAATCCAACCGCGATGTTCCAGCTTGTGCAGGGCAGGGTAGAGGGATCCGTCGCTGACGCCTAGCACCTCGCTGGAGATCTGTTTCAGACGCTGGCTGAGGGCCCATCCATTCAAGGGCTGGAGCGCCAGTATTTTGAGAATCAACATGTCCAGCGTCCCCTGGACCAGGTCGGAAGGCTTGCTCACGAAGTCTCCTCTCGGTTACCGAGTTAGACTGGATCTGGCTCCCCTCGGTTAGCAAGGGATCATCCAAAAAAAATCTGGTTCGCTTCGGGATGGCTGGCAATCTGGAAATCGTCCCCGGGGCGCCCGCCAAGCCATAGCGAAATCGATAGGCGCAGATCAGACCTGTGAACATCCAAATGAAAAGTTTGTCCCACTATGACAACAGGCAAAACAGATGTATAGTTAGTGCCGTTTTTGAAGTTATAAAGAAATTCCGGTTTGATAACTGCGGAAATCGTGAACTGGACGAGGCCCGTTCTCGCTACGTCGAAAGATTCAATGAAGGGTAGTCACATGAAGATTCAGTTGTTAGTCATCTGCATGCTGGGGGGATTCGGAGCTATCGCGTCGGCGCAAACGTGTCACCAAAAATGCGACGCAAGTTGCACGCAGGCCTTCACGAATCCACATCAGGTTGAACTATGCAAGCTGGATTGCTACAAGCGCAATTGTGACGTTTCCCGACCTCAACAAACTCCGCCCCCACCCCCGCCTCGCCCTTGGGATGTGGTCGCATCGAAAGACGGCCTGGATACCAACGGCTTCTTCCGCAACCCTCAATGGTGGTGGGGGCTAACTACGGGAGGAACCTCATTTGACGTCTGTGACTTCTGCCCGTGTGGAGTAAATTCTCCCGAACTTTGGTCGGAAGATTCACGGTGCACAAATCAGTCCCTGCACATCAATCAAGGCAACCCACTCTGTGGCGGCTACCACATGAATTGGTTCCCGGTCGAAATTGATGGTTCTCTGCGATTCGAGGACCACGAGCCTTCGATAGCAGGAGATAACGATTACGAGTTCGACATTCTCGGTCCCGATAACAACCTGGTA
>DASUWH010000084.1:0-104577 GCA_036378535.1 Terriglobales bacterium
GAGTTCCTGACCCGAACGATTCACAGCGAGCCCAGGTGGGAAAGCGCAAACCGACTACGAGAGTGAAATGGCGCTCTTCGATGAGTGCATACAGAAGTGTTGCTCAAAACCAGTTGACAACGGCCGACATTGTTAGAGATCAGGATTTTTCGTCAACCCGCCGAATCTGGAGATCGCCCTCCAAAGCTATTGCAATTTGTTACCCCGGATGTACAGATTGGCCCTGTTTGAGTTCTAAGGGAATGCAACAGTCGGCTGTAAGCCGGGATCAAACGGCAAGCTGCCATCACCAATCTGATGTAGCTTACTGTAGACACGAGCTGGTTGACGCAGTATTGCAGCAGCACCCAAGGCCGCGGCCCCAGCGCGGCCTGTAACTGCGACTTGATGCCGGCGCAAGTTTATCGGAGCCTGCGCCGGCCCACAAGTTCACTTGCTGGTCGTGGTTGTCGATGTAGTCGCGGTAGTCTTCTTTGCGGGCGCGGTTGTCTTTCCCGCTGCCGGAACTGGTTTGACCACCGGGCTCGGCTTCGTCGCAGTCGGAGAGATGGCCGATTTCATCGCGGCATTACTTACTGCGCCGCCAGGCCTGGTCGTCGCTGCTGCATTCACGGCTCGCGGTTGCGCGCCGGTCGAAGCGGGTGCTGCGCCTTGCGGCCGCATCACGCCTCCTCCGGCGTAGCTGTTCCCTGCCGCTCCAGCACCTGGGAATGCCGCGTTACTGCTGACGGTGCTTGGTGCCAGAGTCGGAAAATTCAGGTTATACGTGCGCACTGGTATCGCCATCGCCCCATTTTGCGTCTGCAGTTCGTCAATGGTCAGATTGTAGGAGTAGCCCGTGCCAATCGGGCTCGTCTGGTCTCGCCATCGCGCTGTAGAGAACAGCGCATTGCCGGTTTGTCCGGGGGCGAGTACAAATTGCGAGTCGGTCTGATTTCCACGATCAATGCCCATACCCTGTAACTCTCCGGGCTGGCCTCCCGCACCCTGATAGCTGGCTCCGTTGTTGTCGACCATCACCATGGATCCTTCGTGATAAGCAATCACCAGGGGCTGATTGGTTGAATTGTGGAACTGAACATTCATGCGAATGATGTGATAGGCGCCTTGCTGGCTCATCGTCATCTGCGACACGTTGGCCTGGAATGGACCAGCGTCAAAGCAGCTCGGCCCGCAGGCGCCGGCCCCTCCGCCTCCGCCGCTGAATGCGCCACTCCCCTGAGCACCGGGGAAGGCCGTCTGCTGCGCGCCTTGCATTCCTTGCTGGGCGCCGCCTTGCATCTGCTGCGCTCCGTTCTGCACGGCATTGGTTCCTTGTTGAACAGCGCCTTGGGCGGCGTTCGCGCCCTGTTGCGTGGTGTTCTGAGCTCCTTGCGCAGCGGACTCTTTGATCTTGTCCCAGAAGCTCTTTTTCTTTTGTGGCTGAGTTTGCTGCGGTTGGTTTTGATTTTGCGTCTGGTTCTGTTGAGCCTGGTTTTGTGTTTGTGCTGCGGCTACGCCCAAGATTGCCGCCGCGAACAATGTCGCAGCGATTACACGGATTGACGTACTTGTGCCCATTTTTCTCACCCCCAAGTCAAAATGATTCCCTGAATTAGGCCTGATACAGCATCTTTATAATTTGCGGGTTCGGCCGAACAGATATTCTTCCTGGTTGGGGCTGGTCAAGGGGAGGATGCGGCAGACACCCCGGAGTCCTGCACCAACGACGAAACGGGAACCTTTGGAACTAGAGCCTTAGCTTGTGGATCGGGGACCCGTGGGGGAGAGTAAAAAAGACGCGCACTAAGCTAAAACTTTACCTTTCGCTGTGTCAAGGCAAAAAAGTGGGCGGACGCGACGCTAAAGTGTTTCCCAGACACCCATTGCCTGTAGCGATTGTGCCAATGGGGCAATGATTCGTCTTTAAGAAAGAAATCAATGAGTGCCGCAATCAGGCGTTTACGCTCAAAATCCTCGCTTTGGCGCATTTTGAGTTATATTTCGCCAACGACCGGGATACGCTGCCCCGGCTAAGAACGGGTATACAATCCGTTCCGTTCTCGGTCAAACCGATGGAGGATGCTAATGACGAAGCTTTCTCTGATTGCGTTGCTAATGTTACTGCTCACGCCCGTCTTGTTGCTGGCCCAAAGTGCCTTCGACGGAACGTGGAAGATTGATATGAACAAGGTGGAGCTTCCGAAGAAGCCTGACGTTTACCTGCTGCAAAATGGCATGTACGAATGCAAGACGTGTGCTCCGTCAGTCAAGATCAAAGCTGACGGACAGGACCAGACAATCGCGGGACACCCGTATTACGACACGGCGGCGATCAAGGTCATAAGCGACCATGAGATCGAGGAAACCGACAAGAAGAACGGCAAGACGGTCGCAACTTCGAAGACGACGGTTTCGCCGGATGGCAACACACTGATGTTCGAATTTAGCGACAGTAGTAATACCAATGCCGCGCCGGTTACCGGCAAGGGCGAGGACACCCGCGTGGCCAAAGGTCCTGCTGGATCGCACGCTATTTCTGGTTCTTGGCGAATTTTGAAATTCGAGACCATTTCCGACAACGCGATTACCTGGACGTACAAGGTCAGCGGCGACGAGTTGACCATGACAAATCCGACCGGCCAATCCTACACCGCGAAACTGGACGGCACGGCAGCATCGTACAAAGGTGATCCCGGAACCGACGGCGTCTCGGTGAAGATGATGGGCAAAAACACTCTTGAGGAAACCGACAAACGCGGCGACAAAGTGATTAGTGTCTCGAAAATGACGTTGGAGCCCGATGGCAAAACCGCGAAAATGTCGGTCGAAGACAAACTGCACGGAACCACCAGCCACTTCGTAGCGGTGAAACAGTAGGTTCCTTTTCGTTGCCACGCTCCCAGCGCGGGTGGATAGTCAGCATAGAACGCCCGACACCCTCGAATTGGGGGTGTCGGCGCTTCTTCTGTCTCTGAGCGGCAGAACGCAATGCCGTCGGCCAGCATTCGACTCCAACCCGTTGGACTGCCGAGGGAGTGACCGAAGCGGAATTGATTGTTGATGTAACCAGGCAATAGCGCTCAAAACTCCTGCCGAGGGACTCTGAGTTTAATCGCGATTCTTCACCAGTTACTCGGTTTCACTGAGCTGCGTACGGCGCTACAACTTTGATTCGGAGATTGGTGTTCGTCTCATGAGGATGCCGTCGCAGATTACGTAAGCTGCGAACGTCACTGCACATACCAACATGCCAAGCGCGAATAGGCCACAGACTTCCGCCATCGCACCAGCGAGGGCAATCGGCCCTGTTTTGTAGGTAACCCAGTTCACTAGTGCCTCTCTCGCCTGCCAAGATGCTGAAAGAAACGCTACAAATGCCGTCAGCACGGTGAGTCTTTTCATCCACCGCAAGTGGCCCCAACAAACCCTCCAGGCTGTGAGAGTTTTCGGACTGTCAGACAAGGTCATCATGTAATGTTTTAAAGGCCTGAGCTGCCGAGTGGCACTGATGAATCTCGCGAGCCATATTGCGACAACAACAATGAGGTAAAAGAAGAAAAGCCTCGACGCTAGAGGCGCATGGTAGTCAATGCCAATCGGGTCCCATCCAACCGGCTGCTCTTGGTGCATCTTTCTCCTCGCTCCTGCGGATTCGGCTGCCTACTCGTATTAGACACCTCCCGCTGCGCATTGTGCCTAGGGAGAATTAGTGTTGCTAACAGGATGTTTTCGCCAACAACCCGAGGCCAGGAGTCATATGGTAACCCGCCACACGTCGGGGAATCTCACAGTGGAAATTTCTTCTGCCGATAGCATCGATCAAAGATCAAAAACATCAGCACGATTACCACAAAGACCATCCAGCTGGCTTCAGGACCTAGCAGGCCCCCGGTTAGCCACTGCGAGCCCTGCCAGCGGGTTTCAAGAAGGTGGCCAACGGCGTACTCGCCGGCATTTTGCCCTGACCATACGAACACGTTGGCTAAATCAAAGGCGGCGTGGAACCCGATGGCGAAGGCCAGCGAGCCCGTGCGGCGCAGCGTAAGACACACGAACAGGCCCAGCAGACCGGTGGACACGAAGTCTTCCCAGCGTTCGTGTGGCTTCAGGAAATAGTGCAGCGCACCGAAGCCGATGGAGAGCAAAATGGATGCTGGCCAGAATCCGATGCCATCGGCGAGCGTGGCGAGAATATAAGCACGGAATTGGAGTTCCTCCGAAAATCCGATGAGCAGGTTGGCAATGATCCATAGGCCAAAAAAGTACCAGATCGCGCCGCCATGCAGAGCCAGCCCGAGAATCCGATATCCACCGAAGACCGCAATCAGGCCCACGAGCAAAGAAGTGGAAGCCGCGCCCCAGGCAAGTCCCACCCGGAAATCGACTCCGAAGGCGTTGCGCACCGGAATGCCGTAATCGGCGAAGCGACGGCGCTCGATGCGCATCATAATCCATGTGGCAATCAGTACCTGGATGAGCGCCTGCAACTCGTCGACGATCGTGCCCACTGGATCAAGGAACGGCCGCTCCTTGGGATGGAAGATCTTCGGAATGATCCAGTTCGCCAGGAATCCGAGTCCCACGAAAATGCCCACAAAAATGAGGAGGCGCCAACCGGCGCGTAAGCCGCGGGCGTTAAAGAAGATTCTTCTCATATCGGGGCAGCCCCCGGCTGAGACTTTCCTGGTCCCCGTTTTGAAACGCTCACAGGCAGGCCAATCGGACGCAGCGCTTTGACCGGTATATTAATACGGAAGTTGCAGCCTTAGTTTCTTTTGTTATCTCTTGCGCCCCGTTAATCGCCCAATCAGCAGATCAAAGAAGCGTTCGCTCTCAACCCCGATCGCCACCCTCGCATTGGGAACGAATTTATCACGGATCACCGGCGAGGTCCGCGTGCTGGCCAGCGTCGGCGCCGATCCGCGAATTTGCATAGTCAGGGCAGCCTGCTTTTCCATCTCGGGCGTCCGCCGCAGATCGCCCGCCCTCGAGCTGTAACCCAGGGTTTCGCCGGAGGTCAGCTCGCCGCTGGTTTCGACGTCAACGTAGTAATCCCTCCATTGCAGCAGCGACCTGTCGATGAATGCCGCCACGGCAAGCGAATCGTGCATGTTCGGTCCTGAAAGGAACCCCTGTTCGCGCGCGTGGTTAATGGCGTTCCGCCCGATTCTGGCAGCGGCCTGGCTGACAGGATTCTGCTCTCCCTCCAGCGTGCGCACATGCGCGTCGGTTAGAGTTGTTTTCCGCGTGACGTCGAGCCCAACCATGGTGATCGCAATTTCCGATTGAAAGACGACGCGCGCCGCCTCCGGATCGACATAAACGTTGAACTCCGCCGCCGGCGTAATGTTGCCGCCCGAGAGCGAACCGCCCATCATGACCAGCCCGCGAACCAGGTGAGCCAACTCACCATCCATGGTGAGGGCCGTGGCAATATTCGTGAGCGGGCCCAGCGTGATCAGAGTTATCTCTCCGGGATATTTCCGAACCCTGTCGCGAATGAATTCTGCAGCGCGCTGTGCGACCGGCTTTGTCTTGGGCTCGGGAAAGACCGTTCCCCCCAATCCGTTTTCCCCATGTGCATAAGTTGCGGTGACCAAGCGGCGCACCAGCGGCGCCACTGCTCCCGCGGCAACGGGAATATCAGTTCGCCCGGCCACCTCGACCATGCGCAACGCGTTGCTGAGCGCCAGTTCCAGAGGGACATTTCCGGCGACCGGAGTAATGCCTTCAATCTGTAGTTCCGGGGAGCGCATGGCGAGCAGGAGCGCGAAGGCATCGTCCACACCAGGATCGGTATCAATGATGACGCGCGAAGATCCGCCGGGCGGTCTGGTCTCGTTGCCCAATTCCACATGCGGCCTCAGAAATCCAGCCGCGGCCAAGGTTGCGCTCGAAGATCTTACGAATTCCCGTCTCGTAATCGGCAATGTTTAGCTCCGTTGTGGTCCCTTGATCAGGCCGAATTGCCGCGGCCCGTATCTGCACAATAGAATAAGCTGGTCCGTTGATCTTTCGGGTTTTCTTTCGTCGTGACTGTCCATAAGTGGCTCGCAAAACATCGGCTGCTTGCCGGCTGCGTTATCGGAATTACTCTGTCCTTTCTCTCGCTAGCGGCTCAAAGCCCGTCCTCTTCGAACTCCGCCGGAACGCAGGCCGTGGTGCAAGGTTACGTAAACGACGCACACGGGCAACCTCTGCCCGGGGCCCAAGTTCACCTCACGGGTGAAGCAGGTATTCTCTTAACGCAAAGTGATTCTCTCGGAGCCTATCAATTTTCCAAGATTGCAAAAGGGACTTATCGGATTCGCGTCGAATTCCAAGGTTTCCAGACCGGGAGTGCCGGTCCTTTCACACTCGCCCAGGCCGAAGCGAAAAGAATTGACTTTCACCTTCAGCCCAACACTCACGCTCAGACTGCGCTGGGCGCGCCCGAATTTTTCGACCAGCCACAATTCACCATCTCAGGCGTGACCGATACGACCAACCTCGGTGGGCACGCCTCCGCCATGCGAGGACCGGCCGCGGACTCATTATCGAAGGAGATTGTCCCGCTTGGCGCGACCCGGCCCGCTCCGGCTTCCAATGCCGCGCTGGAGCAGGCCGCCCGCGCACAAGCCGACAACAGCCCCGGCGACTTCCAGGCAAATCATTCAGCGGGCCGATTGCTTCTGGAGAACCGCAAACCTCGCGACGCCATGCCCTATCTGCAACGAGCGTCCCGGATCCAACCCAAAAATTATGACAATTCCTATCTATTGGCTCAGGCTTATGCCGCCGCTGCCGATTACGCCAATGCGCGCGACCTGATTGCGAATATGCTTGCCGGGCAGAACCGCGCTGAGCTGCATCATCTGCTTGCGAACGTCGAGGAAAAATCCGGCCATGCCCTCGAAGCCGAGAGGGAATACCAGCAAGCCGCAAAACTTGACCCAAGCGAAACTAACCTGTTCGACTGGGGCCTGGAACTGCTGACCCATCGCGCTGTCGAGCCAGCTATGGAAGTTTTCCGCAACGGCCAGCGTCGATTCCCGCAGTCGGCGCGCATGATGAGCGGACTGGCGGTCGCCTCGTACGATGCGGGAGCTTACGATCAAGCTCTGCAACAGGTCTGTGAAGCCGCCGACTTGAATCCCGGCGATCCTGCTCCTTATTTGCTCTTGGGCAAGATGCAGAATGCGGACAATGGTCAATCCGCGTCCCTGGCCCGGCTCGCGCGCTTCGTGCAGCTTCAGCCCGAAAACGCCTGGGCCAACTATTACTACGCGCTGGCTCTCTGGAAGCGCCGCAAGGGTCCGCAGGACTTGGCCACCTCGACCCAGGTTGAGGGCTCGCTCAAAAAGGCTGTGCGCCTGGATCCAACTCTGGCGCAAGGCTATTTTCAATTGGGAGTTCTGTACGCGGAGCGCAAGGATTTACCTGCCGCCATCGCCTCGTATGAAAAGGCAATCGAGACAGGTCCTCAACTGGAAGAAGCTCATTACCGTCTCGCCCAGGCCTACTTCGCTAGCGGACAAACCGCTAAGGGCCAGCAAGAGATCGAGCGATACAAGGCCGTCTCCAAAACCAAAGCCGAGCAGATAGACCGAGACCGGCGAGAAATCCGGCAGTTCGTCTACACCGTGCAGGCTCCCGCCCCCGACCGACAGCAATAGCTTCGCCCCATACCAGGCTAGAAACTTTCCACCTATCTGATAGGTTTTGAAAGGGCGCACCTTCGCAGGCTGCTGAAAACTCAACTCCGAGTTCGTTTTGAAAGATACGCACCTTCACAGGCCCCTGAAAAAAAGAACCCGATTAGTAAAATCGGGAAGGGCACGAGTTTACTCGCCTGCCCTGAGCGTAGTCGAAGGGTACCGCTAAGCCGTTGAGAATACGTCCGCGCTTTAGCGCCTGAGGGCCGTTTTTGCCGGCAACGGGACTTCTTCAGCAGCCTCTATAGCCGCTGAGGGATGCCTCGAGAATGCAATCTGACTTTTTCCCGCCGCGCCGTCCGCAGCCAAATAAAGATTGGGTCTTTAGCCCTGACGGGACGGGCCTACCTTCTAGTGTGGCCGTGGCGTTGGGGCGCTCATTAATTCGGCAAACATCCGGTAGAACTTGTCTTTGTCGAGGTCCATCTGGATTTCCACCGGTTGTACTGTGACCTTGGGCTTGTCACTGTCCGTCCAGGTGAGAGTGTTGCCATAGCCCGCGCCGTGATCGATATCCACACTCATGTAGCGAGTCTCGCTTTTGGTGATGATGGTTGGGTCCATCCATGCCGCCCCGGCCAGCTCGTCCCACATGAAATTCACGCCGACGCCTTCCTGATGATACTTCGCTATATAACGCGCCAACGGAGTGCCGCTGGCTTCAATCTGTTTCACCAGTCCCCCACCCAGGGTGGTCTTGATCGAAATATCTACAGGCGTGCACACGATCTTCTTCCAGGGCGCGCGCAGCACCGTATATGCCGCTTCGGGATCGAACCAGAAATTGAACTCGTGCCGGGGATTGTTTACGAATTCCGCATAATCCGTCTGCGGTGACACGCTGCCGCCCATAAATACCAGCCCCTGCGCTAAATCCGGCAGGGAAGCGTCGATCGTAAGGGCCACAGCCAGATTAGTCATCGGCCCACCTTCGTAAATCGTTACTTCATGCGGATAGCGGTGAACCATGCGAAGGATGAAGTGTGCCGCATCATCGTCCGCGGCCTTCGCGGTCGGCTGCCCTTCCGGCAGCGGCGGCACTACGAAGGGCTCATGCCACCAGCGATCATCCCACGCTCCCGAGTACGCTGATTTACCATAGCGCTGCTGCCATAGCTGGGTTTCGTCACGACGCCGCACCAGCGGGAAAACCGCTCCGGGCACCACCGGAATATCCGTGCGCCCCATGATCTCCAGCAAGCGCAGCGTATGCGCGACCTCCTCGTCGCGCCACTGGTCTCCGCTGACCACGGTAATTCCGAGAACTTCCACCTGCGGAGACTGGATCAACATCGCCACCGTCTGCAGGTTACTCCCTGCAGGCCCGGCGCAGTCCTCGTTAATGATGATCTTGCGCCGCGGTTGGGCTGAGACCAATGCGCTGGCGGTCAGAAAAAACAAAATAAGGCGGAACCATCGAGACTTGATCATTGGCGAGGAGCCCGGGTCATAAGGTCAACGAACAGTTTGTAGAACTTCTCCGTGTCCAGATCGAATTGCACACTAGCCAGGTGCAGGTAAGGCGGGACCTGCGCTTTCGAGTCCCAGAACAAAGTCTTTCCATAGCTCGCCCCGTGGTCTACATCGATATCCATGTAGAGCTGCTTCTGGACTGTAATGATCGAAGGGTCCAGCAAAACCGCGCCCGCGATTTCATCCCACATGTAGCCGGGCAGGGAATACTTGTCTAAATAATCCGTGACCGGAGTATGCGCTTTCGCAATCGTAGCCTTCATTTCCGATGTGAAACGAGTCTTGACGGAAATATCGATGGGCGTAATCGTGACTTTCTTCCACGGCGCGCGCAGCACAATCCGCGCCGCCTCAGGATCGAACCACCAGTTGAACTCGCGCCGCGCGTCAATCGCCCCGGCATCGATCGCGCCTTTGTCGGCGTAAAGTCCCCCGCCCATCATCACGAACTCCTTCGCCAAGCTGGCGATCGAGGGATCCAGCCGCAGCGCCAAGGCGTAGTTAGTAAGAGGTCCGCCCGCCCAAAGAACTACTTCTCCCGGATACTTGTGCACCATCTTCACGATGAATTCTGCGGCCGTGCCCGGCGTCGCCTTGATATGCGGCTCACCCTCGGGCAAGGGCGGCACTACATCGGGCGGATGGTAAGGCATCTCATAAATAACGGATCGCTTGGCAGCAAACCGCTCCGTCCACGCCCCCTTGTATTCGAGCTTCCCATACATCGCTTCCCAGCGCTCGCTCTCTTCCTTGGAATTGAGCAAGGGAAGTTCGGCGCCTTCGATGACGGGCACATCGGTGCGCCCGGCAATCTCCACCATGCGCAGGGTGTGCTGGGTCTCTTCCTTAACCCACTGATCGCCGCTGACGGTCGTGATCCCGAGCACGTCGAACTTGTCGGACTGAAGAAAAACCAGAATGGCCTGCTGGTCGCTGGTCCCCGGCCCGCGCGCGTCCTGATCGACGATGACTTTGATTTTCTGGGCGAAACTGAATGACGGGAGGACTAAAAGGAATACAAGAACTGATCTCCAATTCTTCATTATTTCCCCAACTGCAAGTCTAAATTACGCGGGCAGACCGGGTAGAACCGGAATATTCCAGTTTCCCAATCTGCCGCGAAATATGCCGGGTGCGCTAGAACATAAGCTTGACGGCAAATTGAATGAGGCGCGGATTGTTCACCGTTCCGTTGACCACTCCGAAGCTGTTGGCTTCGCTTATATCCTGCATCCCGCTCACGCTGCTGCCACCTTGCAGATAGAACTGGGGATGGTTAAGCACGTTGAAGAACTCAGCCCGGAAATCGAGGCGCATGCTTTCGCGAATCGGGAAGTGCTTGATCAGCGAGAGATCACTGTTTACAAAGCGTGGACCGGAAACCGGAGCGCGCGGAGAGTTACCCAGTTCTCCAGGCGTGGCCTGGGCAAAAGCACACGGATTGAACCAGGCTGTCAGAGTGTGTATCTGCGAGGGCGCAGTGCAAGTTGGGTTCGCCGCAACTGCGCCTGCTCTGTTTGGATCTCCAATCAGTTCCGGACGATTCAAGCTGCTGCCGTTCCACTGGAAATTGACGCCGGAAGAGTTGGCGCTGTTCACAACGAACAACGGAAACCCAGAGGTGGCCTTCTCGATCACGTCAACTTCCCAATTGCCTGCAACTGCGTTCACAGGAGCACTCCAATTGTTTCCGAAGTGTTTACCTTTACCGAAAGGCAGGTCGTAGAGGATGCTGGCCGTAAATTGGTGGTTCAGATTGATCTGAGATAGGCCCCAATCCAGCTTTTGCGTTCCGGGTAAGGGCCAGTAAAGCGCCCCAGGGAACGTCCCTAAGCCATCGGGCAAACCAGAGTCATAGGTTCGTGAGTAGGTGTAACCCAACAGAGCGTAGATTCCGTGCCGGCTGCTCTTAGTCTCCGCTTTCACTTCGAACGAGTTGTAGTGAGCCGCGCCAACATCGTTGTTATTCGCTACGACGGGCGGAAAGAAGAACGTCGGAGGACCATACTTGGGACCGAACGCCGTTCCTCCAGCACCACAACCCAAGGTGTAACCTGCGACAGTTCCGCAAGCGGCCGGCGAACCGACGTTCAGATTAAGCCCATCCACCAGGATGCGCGAGCTGCGTGAACCTGCATAACCGGCGGTCAGCACAATATTGCCGGGAATCTGGTGTTCGACGTTGATGTTAAATTGTTGCACCATTCCCTGTTTGAAGTTCAGGTTCTGCGACTGAATGGTTCCTGGGAACGATGTAGGTACAGGCTCTGATGTAATGGCCGGCAGAAATACAGTTCTCAGCCCGCAGCCTGGGACCACGCCCAAACTCTGGAATGGACACGCTCCACCGAAGCCATTGAAGTTATCGATTTCAGCATAGTAGGGAGGATTCTGCCAAAGGCCCTGCGCGCCCTGGTTCCACGAGGAATCGTGAAAGATAGCATAACCGGCTCGAACCGCCGTATTGCTACTCCCAAAGGGTTTCCATGCAATTCCGATCCGCGGTTCGAATGCAGTTTTGTCCATCTTAATCCCGACTGCCCCATCGCTGCGGACGCAGATTGCGCACCCGTTGATCGCTGAACTGGATCCTGCCACGTAAAATTTCCCGCTCGCGAAATCAAAATTTGCCTGGCGATTGGCCGCTTCAGTGATGGGTGTGACGAGCGCCCAAGCCAGACCGAGGTTTACCGTCAAGTTCGGGGTTACGCGCCAATCGTCCTGCACAAAGGGCCGGAACAGCTTCCAGCGGCGGCCAGTCTCGGCTCCCTGGAAAGTCTGGTCGTGAATGGCGCCGTCAACTTGACCGAGAAGCAGATCAGCTGCAGGATCGCCTGTGGCCGTACCGAAAACCAGCAGGAATCCGTCCTGGAAACCATTCGTGGATACGTTCATCTGCTGAGCACGAACTTGGAAACCGACGCGCACATTGTGATTTCCTCGGATCATGTCGAAGGTATCGGACGCCGTGTAAATGTTGGTCCCTCCCAGGAATGGAGCGAAACCTCTGTCGCCCAATGCCCAATACTGCCCCATCAACGTCGAAGTCAATCCACAGCTCATGCAATCTTTGTTGGACTGATTGATAAGCCCTGCCGGCGCATTGGGACATTTGCTGTTCAAGTTGGCTCCCAGGATCCCAAGGTTGGCCGACTCGCAGCTCGCATCTCCGAATGACTTAATGTGGTTGAAGATGCGGTTGAACCCTGCATTGAACTGGTTGATGTTGCGATCATTCAGAATGTGGGTTTCGGATATCGCAACATTGCGGCCGTGATTGGTGATGTTCTGGGTGCTTCCAAAGGCATTGGCTTCGGCAAAACCAGGGGAGCCGCCAGGAACGAAGGAAACCGCCTGGTCATAGCTGAAGCGAGCGAAGGCAGAGTCTTTCGCCGAGAAATTGTGATCTAAGCGAATGTCGAACTTCCCTTCGTTCAGACTCCTCGTGGGCACGTTGGTGTAGTTGAAACCCAGCGCTGCATTGCTCGCATTGGCTTGCGGATATAGGTCAACCATGCCTTTGCCGGCAGGATCGAACAAGTTGCTGGGAATCTTGTTGCATGCGATGCCACTGGCCTGTGCTCCCGTGGAATCACCAGGTAAAGGATTCCCTGTGACCGGATCGCATTGGAACGCGGAACCTGTGTAGGGATTCGTCAAGTTCCCGAAGCCGGACGGATTGTTTGGCCCGCGCGCAACGCCGTAAGGGTCGAGCGTGAAATCTCCGTTCATCATCGCCGGTGTAGGAATCAAGCCGGTGAATGGAATGCCGCGGCGCTGTCTCTTACCTTCATAGTCGATGAAGAAGAAAGTTTTGTCCTTCTGAATCGCTCCCCCGAAGGAACCGCCGAACTGGTTCAGATTGAACTTGTCCTTGGTCGCGGCGAAGAAGCTACGGGCATCCAGCTTCGTGTTGCGGAAGAACTCAAATAATGAACCGTGCCAGGCGTTGCTGCCCGATTTGGTCGTTACCAGCACGGCCGGACCCGCACGGGTTCCGTATTCCGCGGAATAGTTGTAAGTGAGAACCTTAAATTCCTGGATTGCGTCGATGGAAGGCAAGATCGCTATGCCTCCCGCGGTTAGTTCGTTGTTGTCATTGCCGTCGAGCAGCCAGTCGGTACTCTGCGCGCGCGATCCCCCAACCGACAGCGAGTACGTGCCACGTGCCGACACCTCGCTGCTCGCTCCGCCATTAAAAAAGCTGTTCGGGTTGGTCTCTTGCGTCGTCCCCGGCGTCAGCGTTGCCAGTTGCACAAAATCGCGGCCGTTCAACGGCAGATCCGCCACTTGCTGCTCGGTGATGACTTGCCCGAGAGTCGGGTTCGTCGTCTGCACAGCCACTTCGGTGGCGCTGACCTCCACTTGCTCGGTGACCGACGCCGGCGCCAGGGTGAAGTTCACTTCGCGATGCTCATCAACCTGCAGCTTAATATCCTTCTCTGACGCAGGCTGGAAACCTCCCGATTGGACGCCCACGGTGTAAGTCGCCACCGGCAGCAGCGGGATCAGGTAGTGGCCGGAGTCATCCGTCTTGGCTTCACGCACTACACCGGTCCCTTGCGACGTGACCTTGACCTGCGCGCCACTGATTACGGACCCGGTCTTGTCAACGACGGTGCCGGAAAAACTTCCGTTCGCCTGTCCGTAAACCAGAGGGCAGAGAAGAAGCGTACCCACAAACACTCCGAGCAGTGCTTTCTTGGCCAGCATGATTAACCCCTTTTTGGCGGACACTTCACAGAACACAATGGGACTGACTGCTCCTCACCGACGCGCAGATGTCCCTTGGAGACGGCAGGCCATCTAAATAAAATTTCAGACTAAAGTCAAGAAGTATTGCGGACAGCTAAGTGCTTGCAAACCACGTCCGTATTTCCAGAGGAGGATTCCAAAAATTGTAACGGTCTCAGGTCTCGGTGGTCAGGCCTCAGGTGTCCGGTCTTAGAAAGTTTTACCTGCGACCCGACACCCGACACCTGAAACCGGACACCCGAGACCGGAAACGTTCCTCACGACGTGCTGGATACCGTGCTCGTCTTCGCCTGCGCCTGCCACTCCCGATCAAATCGGTTCCGATGGTAAAAAGACTTTTGCGTGCCGACGCCCGTCGTGGAAAGCCCCGCATACAAGTTGGCGCGCCGTACCGCCTCCAGTTCCGGTACGCCCTCGGCAAGAAACACCGCAAAGCTGCCGATGAATGCGTCACCCGCGCCGGTGCTGTCGATGCTCTTAACCGGAAAAGGGGGAGCATGATCGATCGCGCCGGATCGCGCCACCAGACTTCCGTTCGCACCCAGTGTGATAAGCACGCACCGTATCCCGCCGGCCAGCAGTTTCCCGGCGCACTTCTTCGCATCCTCGACATTGCGCACCGGAAGCCCGCTGATCGCCTCCGCCTCACTTTCGTTTGGAACCAGGTAGTCCAGTCCTTTGAGCGATGCCATATCCACCGGCTGACCCGGCGCGGGGTTCACAATGCAGCGGATGCCGTGCTTCCGCGCGAACGCAACCGTGTAGTACACCGTCTCCAGCGGGATCTCAAATTGCAGAACGATACAGTCGGATTTCTTGAGCGTTTCCGCGGCTGCCTCCACGTCGGCAGGTTTGATCGCATCATTCGCGCCCTTGACCACGAGAATGCGATTCTGCCCCTGCGGGTCCACAAAAATGGGAGCGACTCCGCTGGAAAGCCCTTCGACCTGCTTCACGTGCGTCGTATCGATGCCGAGCTTTTTAAAATTTTCGATCGTTGCGGGCCCGAATAGATCGCTGCCCACACGGGCCACCATGAAGACGTCGGCGCCGCAGAGGCGCGCCGCTACAGCCTGATTGGCGCCTTTACCGCCGAATCCCAAGTCGAATTTCTGCGCGAAGATTGTTTGCCCAGGTTTGGGGAACTGGTCGGTAAACGTCGTGAGATCAATATTGGCGCTGCCTACCACGGCGATTCGAGGATGCTTCGACATAAATGATTTCCAGGAAAATGCAGGAACGGCGAGTCTAGCGCATTTTCACATTTACTGTATCCCCACTGATTGTCATCCCGACCAAGTCCATGGATTGGCGAAAGCCAATCCATGGGCGCGTGGAGAGCCTGCCCTGAGCTTGTCGAAGGGGACCTTGTGTTCCCCCGCCGGCCACACTGATTCTAAAAATGCTTTAGCCAGCAGGCTTGGTGCTGTCAAACGCCAGGCAGAAGACAGGACTCACCGCAAAGAATACACAGGTTAAAATCAGCTACTCGCCATAGGGAACCCATATATTTTTTACCTGCGTGGCGTGCTGCAGGAACCATCGTCCTTCGCCCTGCTTGCTATCGAACCAGTCGATGACGCGGCCTTCATTCGTGAACACCTGCTTCAGGTTCCCAATGGAAGCGGCTTTAGCCGTGGCGGCGCTGGCAGCGTCGGCAAAGCACCAGATCGCGTCCACGTCATCATGTTCGGCAACCGTTTTCAGAAGCTGCGAAGTATAGCCGGTCACGATATTCACCGCCCCGCCCGGCAAGTCGCTGGTGTCGAAAAGCTGATACAGATCGCCCGCTATCAGCGGGTAGGTCTCAGATGGGACCACGACCGCAGTGTTGCCCATGGCCAGCACCGGCAGCACGAGAGAAAGCAGCCCGAGCAGCGGCGTTTCATCAGGACAAACGATCCCAACCGTGCCGATGGGTTCGTGCATGGCGATTGCGATCATCCGAAACGGCGGGTTGTGAACCGCGCCGTCAAACTTGTCGGCCCAGGCCGCATAACTGAAGATGCGCTCGATGCCGAGATTTACCTCTTTTTCTGCCTGGGACCGGCCAACCGCGCGTCCGAGCCGTTCGCTGATCTCTCTAGCGCGCAGCGAAAGATTTTCGGCCATGTAGTAAAGAACCTGCGCGCGTGTATGCGCCGTAGCCTTGGCCCAGCCGCTGGCTTTACGGGCCGCCTCCACCGCATTCCGAATATCTTTCCGGTTTCCGAGCGGTGCTTCGCCCAGCAACTCGCCGTCTTTTCCGTGAACCTCAAAGCTGTATCCGGAATCCGGCCTCGCCTGTTTGCCGCCGATATAGAGCTTCACCGTGCGATCGATGCCGCCGCCCAGTTCGTTCCCATTTTCAGCCGGGGCGCTGCGCAATGGGGAAGAGCGCAGCGCGGGGGCGTTCTTAAACCAGGCAGGCTCCAGGTATTCGAGCAGGCCTTCGCGTCCGCCTTCGCGTCCGAAACCGCTCTCCCGGTAGCCCCCGAATCCGCAACTGGCGTCGAACAGATTCGTCGAGTTTACCCAAACCACTCCCGCTTTAATCTGTGCCGCCACCTGCAATGCCACGTTGATGCTCTCGCTCCACACGCTGGCGGCCAGCCCATACGCAGTATTGTTAGCCAGTTCCGCAGCCTCGGCGGGAGTTCGGAAGCTCATCGCCGCAAGCACCGGACCGAAAATTTCCTGCTGCGCGACGATGGAAGTCGGATGCACGTTGCTCAGCAACGTCGGCGGAAAGAAGAGTCCGCGCGCCGGCAATTTCACCTCGGGTTGCCAGCACGTTGCCCCTTCGGCCACGCCCTGATCCACCATGCGCCGTATGCGCTCCAACTGCACCGGAGCCACGATCGCGCCAATGTCGATTGCCTTATCGAGAGGCGGCCCGATTCGCAACGTACTCATGCGCTGCTGAACTTTTTCGATCAGTGCCTCGGCAATGCTTTCCTGCATCAGCAGCCGAGAACCGGCGCAACAAACCTGTCCCTGGTTGAACCATATTCCGTCCACCAGTCCCTCGACCGCGCTATCGAGATCCGCGTCTTCGAAAATGATGAATGGCGATTTACCACCCAGCTCGAGAGAAAGTCGTTTGTGGGTATTGGCTGTGGCGCTGCGAATGGCGCGGCCCACCTCCGTCGACCCGGTGAACGCAATCTTATCGACGCCGGAATTCTTAACCAGTGCTTCTCCCGTGGAACCATCCCCGGTGACGATATTCACCACCCCGGCAGGCAGTCCGATCTCATGACAAATTTCGGCAAACGCCAAAGCCGTCAGGGGAGTGAATTCCGCCGGCTTGAGAACGACTGTATTACCCGTCGCTAGCGCTGGCGCAATTTTCCACGCCAGCATCAGCAGGGGGAAATTCCACGGAATGATTTGCCCCACCACGCCGCAAGCGGTGTAATCGGGAAATTCGCGATCCAGCACTTGCGCCCAGCCCGCGTGATGGTAGAAGTGGCGCGCTACCAGCGGAATGTCAATATCACGGCTTTCGCGAATCGGCTTGCCGTTGTCGATAGTTTCCAAAACCGCCAGCCGCCGCGAATGCCTCTGCACCGCTCGCGCCAGGGCGTACAGGTAGCGTGCGCGCTCATGTCCACGCAAGGCCTGCCACTTGGGAGATGCATCGCGCGCCGCCCGCACCGCTGCGTCGATGTCTGCCGATGAACCTTGAGAGATCTCCGCGATCTTCTCACCTGTTGCCGGATCAACAGAATCGAAGTACACACCCTCAGCCGGTGGCTGCCACGCTCCCGCAATGAAATGTCCGAAGCGACGCTGGTGACGATCCAGCCATCCCATCGCCTCCTTGGGATCTTCCGGCGCCGGACCATACTCCATGGTAAGAAAGTTTTCAGCGATGCTCATGGCAACTCTTTCCATTTCCCATTACTGCCATCCCGACCGAAGCGAAGCGGAGTGGAGGGACCTTGTGTTTCGGTTCGCGGTTTGGTGTTTTCAATGCACCCACGGCAACTCTTTCCATTTTCCATTACTGTCATCCCGACCGGAGCGAAGCGGAGTGGAGGGACCTTGTGTTTTCTTATCTTGCCGGTTCAATTTCAAGATAAAGTTCATTTCGCTAAGCAATCGGATGCCGGTAATCCGCCGAATATCTTCCCGTAGCGAAGTGCTCCAGCTGTCGCTCGATATCATTCAACAAACTGCTTACTCCTAAGCGAAACAGTTCAGCCTTCATCCACGGCGTTCCCAGTTCTTCTTTCATCAGCGCCAGCCACTCGGTAGACTGTTTGGCCGTGCGGATGCCGCCCGCCGGTTTGAATCCCACCGCCATGCCGGTTTCCTGCGCATATTCGCGGATGGCACGTGTCATGACAAACCCGACCGGCAGGGTGGCATTGACGGATTCCTTGCCCGTAGACGTCTTGATGAAGTCCGCGCCCGCCATCATGGCAACGAGACTGGCGCGCGCAACGTTCCTCAAAGTCATGAGGTCGCCCGTGCCCAGGATCACTTTCATGTGAGCGCCGCCGCAGGCTTGTTTGAACTCGGCAACTTCGTCATAAAGCTGCTGCCAGCGCCCGCCGAAGACGTGGGCGCGCGTGATCACGGTATCGATTTCGTGTGCGCCCGCCGCCACCGATCGCCGGATCTCAGCCACTCGCTCTTCGACCGGCGAAAGACCCGCGGGGAATCCGGTGGAGACCGCAGCCACTCGAATCCCGCTGCCCTCCACCGCCCTCAGCGCGGTCTCCACAAACCGGTGGTAAACGCAAACCGCCGCCACCTTGATCTCGAGTTCCTCGATGCCGAGTTGCTTCTCCAGGTCATGCCGGATCGGTTGCCGAGCCTTGGCGCAAAGACGCCGGACACGCTCATCCGTGTCATCGCCCGACAGCGTTGTCAGATCCAGGCAGGTGATCGCCCGCAGCAACCACGCCGCTTGCCACTCTTTTTTTACGGTGCGCCGCGCCACGTGAGTCTGCGCCCTGCGCTCCACCGCACTGGTGTTGACGCGCACCTGCTTCACCCAATCCAGATTCAGGGGAACCCCGCGATTGGACAGGAGCGGCCGCCCCGATAGAACCGCAAACGGCGCATCCGGTTGCGAATACTGGATTGCTTTCTCGCGTGCCACGACCTGCATTGTACGTCAGATGGGGGGAGCCGTTGCCAGACTTTGTCCTTGACAGCATTTCCACGCGACCGCTAGGCTCGTCGCAAGTCACCGGAGACCGTCATTCTAAAACGCTTCGACGTTGCCAATTTGCGCAAGCTTCTGTCTTTCCTGGTAGGACCTCTCGTTGCATTGGCTGTGCTCTTTGCCGTGCCCGCCCACGCCGCTTCCAGGAAAATCATTCTCGACACCGATCCCGGCACCGATGATGCCATGGCCATGATGCTGGCCCTGAACTCGCCCGAGCTGGACGTGCGCGCCATTACCGTCGTTCCGGGCAATGTCACGGCCACCCAGGGACTCGACATTGCGCTGCGTATGGTCTCCTTGGCCAAGCGCTGCGATATTCCTGTTGCCGCTGGCGCCCAGCATCCTCTATTCCAGAAACTAATTACCGCCGAGTTCTGGCATGGCAGAAATGGTCTGGCTAATATCGAGCTGCCCCCCAGCAAATGCAAGGTGGACGGCCATTTTGCGTCCGATCTCATCATCCAGATGGTGCATGCGGCGCCGCACCAGATCACACTCGTGCCAGTTGGCCCCTTGACCAATATCGCTTTGGCAGTTTCGGAGGATCCTTCGATTGTTCCCCTCGTCAAAGAAGTGATCCTGATGGGCGGCTCCATCTCCGGCGGAAACGTGAATGCCGCCGCCGAGGCAAACATCTATAACGACCCGGAAGCCGCGCAGATCGTCTTTCAGGCAGGCTGGCCGCTCACCATGGTCGGTCTGGACGTGGGCGACAAGACTCTCCTCTCTCAGAAATATCTCGATCAACTCGGCCGAACACACGGGCCGGTGAACGATTTCATTTACGCGGTCGCAAAGTATCTGATCGGACTGTCGGCGCAGTTCAATTCTCCGGGAACACCCATGTACGATCCGCTCGCCGTCGGCGTCGCCCTCGATGCCACCCTGGTGAAAGCTCCCGAGATGCACGTGGATGTCGAAACCAAAGGCGAATTTACTCGCGGCGAAACCGTTGCCAACCGCCACGGGTACATCGAGCGGAACGTCTTGCACGGAGACCGTTACGTGATCGAGGGCGTAGACCGCGTCACGCCCAATGCCAAAGTTTGTGTAGATGTTGAGGCGGACAGATTTTTGCAATTATTTGTGTCGCGTATTCAAGGCAAGTAAGCACGAAGCCTGGCGCGCTGGGTGGGGCGGGGCTTCGAGCCCCGCAGCGGGGTAGATAACCATGTTCACACCTCATTCTCTCGGAGCTGCTCTCCTCATGATGATCACCAGCGCCATCTGCTGGGGATCGTGGGCCAATACCTACAAAGGCGTCAAGAACTACCGCTTCGAGCTTTTTTACTGGGACTATGCCATTGGCATTTTCCTGATCTCGCTCGTACTGGCGCTTACCATGGGCAGCACCGGCCATGATGAGCTGAGTTTTCTGAATAATGTGCGCTCGGCTGACCCCGCGAACATCTACTGGACCATGCTTGGCGGGGCCCTGTTTAACCTGGCTAATCTCTTGCTTGTCGCCGGCATCGATATGGCTGGGCTCGCGGTTGCGCTGCCCGTTTCTATTGGAATTGCTCTCGTGGTTGGCACGGTCCTGAGCTACAGTCTGCAACCGAAAGGCAACTTCCTATTCCTGAGTTTGGGCGTGGTCTGCGCCCTGGTTGCGGTCATCTTCGATGGCAAGGCGTTTGGCAGCCTCACCGGCGCACGTTCCGCATCGCGCAAGAGCATCATCATCTGCATCGTTTCGGGCGTGCTCATGGGACTGTGGAATCCCTTTGTCGCCTACGGCGCGACCCGGGGCAATGCCCTGACCCCCTACAGTTCCTGCTTCTTTTTGACTCTGGGCGCGCTGCTCTCGTGTTTCATCTGGAACATTTATTTCATGAAGAAGCCGCTGGTGGGCGAGCCTGTCAATTTTGGTGGATTTTTCAGAGCCGCCGGTTCCGGCCACCTGCTCGGGTTCATTGGCGGAGTCGTGTGGGGAATCGGCACCGTGTTTAACGTGGTTGCGGGCAAGTCAACCAGCTTCGCGATCTCTTACGCGATTGGCCAGTCTGCGCCTATGGTGGGGGCGCTGTGGGGAATCCTGGCCTGGAAAGAGTTCGCCGGCGGAGGTAGCCGCGCCAAAGCTTATCTTGTGCTGATGTTTATTTTCTACGGCCTCGCAATCTTGCTGGTAGCCCGCGCCAACGGATAACTTGGCGACGGCCGACCTGGCCCACGTAGCGACGGCCGCTCCGGCCGTCCAGCGGAGCGCGGCTCCGCTGTTCTGTGAGCTACCAGAGTAAGTAGGCAGTGACTCCGCGTCCCAGGCATCGCTGGCTCGTCTATCCAACCGCCAGATAAACATCCCGAATAATAAAAAGGATAGTCAGAATCCACAACACAATACTGACTTCCCTGTGCTTTCCGGCAGCCAGTTTTACAACCGTATAAGTGATCACTCCGAAACTCAGTCCGGCGGCAATGCTGAAGGTCAGTGGCATGGCCACCACGGTCACGAAAGCGGGAAATGCTTCCGACAAATCCGCCCAGGCAATTTCCGAGACTGCCTGCATCATCAACCCACCCACCAGAATGAGGGCCGGCGCTGTAGCGAACGCGGGTATGGCCGCAGCCAATGGCGAGAAGAAGACGGCCACCAGAAATAGCGCGGCTACGACAAGGTTGCTCAAGCCGGTGCGCGCGCCCGCGGCCACACCGGCCGCGCTCTCGATGTAGCTGGTGACCGTCGATGTTCCCGTTAAGGCTCCTACGACCGTTCCAATGCCGTCGGCCAGCAATACTCTTCCGACCCGCGGAATCTTTCCGTTTTTCACGAACCCTGCCTGCGCGCACACACCCATCAACGTTCCAATGTTGTCGAACAGGTCCACAAACAGGAAGGCAAAGATAATTTCCCAAAGTCCCAGGTGCAAAGCGCCGCGCAAGTCCAGTTGCAGAAGAGTGCCGGACGGGTGAGGCATGGAAACATAGCTTGCCGGCCGGTGAGCAATGCCGCGAACAATACCGAATACCGTCGTACCCAGAATGCCGAGCAGGATGCTGCCATTGATTTTGCGCACTATCAGCACAAGTGTGAGCAGCAGGCCGAAGCAGGCGGCCTGCAACTCGCGATCAGACAAATTGCCCAGGCTCAAAAAAGTTGCCGGGTTCGCGACCACTAACTTCGCATTGCGCATGCCCACAAATGCGATGAAGATGCCGATACCGGCTGCGGTCGAATGCTTCAGGCAATCGGGAATGCCATTAACGATCTGCTCGCGAATCCTGGTAACCGTAATCAGGACAAAGAGCATGCCCGAAAAGAAAATTACTCCCAGGGCAGTACGCCAGGGAACGTGCATGCCGAGGCACACCGAATACGTGAAATACGCATTCAGCGACATGCCCGGTGCGAGCGCGATCGGGTAATTCGCGTACAGGCCCATGACCAGCGTCGCAATTGCCGCCGAGATGCAGGTCGCGAACAGTACGCCATCACGCGGCATTCCCGCTTGTGACAGAATTTGCGGGTTCACGACCACGATGTAGGCCATGGTCATGAAGGTAGTGAGTCCGCCCAGCAACTCTTGCCGCACCGTGGTGTGATTTTCGCCGAGGCGAAAGTAGCTCTCCACGGCGCTGGTTCCCTTCGATCGTTCCGGGACAACCGCTGTCATTTCAGGTTCAGGCATGGGAAGCCGCAACTCTAGGGGCCCAAGCGCGGCAAAGTCAATCCAAAATCCCCGCCGGGTCTACGTGTGCTAGAGTCGTGCCAGCGTCATCGCGATCCCGAGGGCATTCAGAGTGGCGACTCAGAAAAATCGAGTGCTGTGGGCGGTCGACATTCAGCGCGATTTCATGCTTCCCGGAGGCGCCTTATACGTTCCCGGCGCAGAGAAGCTTCTTCCGAAGATCAACAACCTCGTTGACCTATCCCGCACAGGCAGCGCCTTACTGATCTCCAGTGCCTGTCAACACACACCCGACGATCCCGAATTCAAGCTCTTCCCCCCGCATTGCGTTCGCGGAACACCCGGTGCGCAACTGGTGCCAGAAGCGGCGACCAACAAAATGTTGAGAATTCCCAACGACAAGTCTTTTTCTTTCCCGAACGATTGGTTCGGCTACGGGCAGGTTCTGCTCGAAAAACAGGTTCTGGATGTGTTCACAAACCCGAATACGGCGAAGCTTCTCGAACAACTGCCCGCCAATGCTGAGTTCTTTGTGTTCGGAGTAGTAACCGAGTACTGCGTTCAATTCGCGGCCAAGGGCTTACTCGAACGCAAACGCCGCGTTGCCATTGTCCGAGACGCCATTGAGACGCTTAAAAAAGAAGAAGGGGAGGGAACGGTCTCAGACCTGGCTTCCAGAGGAGCGCGCCTGCTGTCGACAGAAGAAGCCATTGCCGAAATTGCCCAATCGCGCCCGACGTAGGCCCAGACGCCCTCGTCTAAGGTGAGCGGCCCACACGTAGGCCCAGACGCCCTCGTCTGGGCGGGCGAGCGAAGCTCGCCAAGGTCTGGCGGCACTAAGCCGCATCACGCAGGTGTAATCCCCGTCCCGGTCAGCCAGAATCCTGAGGCAACCCGGCAACGTCTAACATTGTTTCGGTACTGAAAGATGGCAAGTCCTACCACCGCCCAACCCGTACCTGAGATCAATCCCTGGCTGATCGCCGTCGCGGTCATGTCCAGCACCTTCATGGAAGTGCTGGATACCACCGTCGTGAATGTATCGCTGCCCCATATCGCCGGCAGCCTCTCTTCCAGCGTGGATGAGGCGACCTGGACTCTGACCTCCTATCTCGTGGCCAACGCCATTATCCTTCCCATGACCGGATGGCTGGCCAACAATTTCGGCCGCAAGCGGCTCCTCATGGCATCGGTCATCGGCTTCACCGTTGCTTCTTTCTTTTGCGGGCTGGCGCCGTCGCTGCCTTTCTTGATTATTTTCCGGGTCATTCAGGGGGCTTGCGGAGGAGGATTGCAGCCTCTTTCCCAGGCCATCCTGCTGGAAGCGTTTCCTCCCGAAAAGCGTGGCCAGGCCATGGCCTTCTGGGCTCTGGGAATTGTTGTCGCTCCCATGCTCGGGCCCGTTGCTGGTGGCTGGATCACCGACAATTACAGCTGGCGCTGGGTCTTCTACATCAACGTCCCCATCGGGGTCATGGCCATCATTCTCACCCAAATGTTCGTCTTTGATCCCGCATACCTGCGGCGCAAGGCCACCAGCATCGACTACTGGGGAATCGGCTTGCTCGTGCTCGGGATGGGATGCCTGCAGATCATGCTGGATAAAGGTCAGGAAGAAGACTGGTTCGCCTCTCACTTCATCGCCGCTCTCGCCCTGTTCGCCATTGTGGGCCTCGGCGGACTCATTCTTCGTGAACTGATGACGGCCAACCCGATCATCGACTTAAGCGTTTTCAAATACCGCTCCTACGCCATTGGCACATTCCTGATGACGGTAGTCGGATTTGTCCTCTATGGCAGCACCGTACTGCTGCCCTTGCTTATGCAGGAGCTGCTCGGCTACACCGCTACCCATGCCGGGGTCACTAATTTTCCCCGTGGATTTGCATCCTTCCTCGCCATGCCCTTCATCGGCATCCTGACTAACAGAGTGGATACTCGCAAGCTCCTGTTCTCGGGCGTGGTCTTGTCGGCGGGCGCCATGTATCTGCTCTCACGTCTCAGCCTGGATGTCGGATTCTGGAACTTCTGGTGGCCTCTGATGCTGCAGGGCGCTGCCTTGGGCCTGATTTTCGTTCCCCTCACTACCGTTACTCATGACCCCATTCCGCGGGAGAAGCTCGGTAACGCAACCAGTATTTTCAACGTCATGCGCAATATCGGGGCCAGCATCGGTATTTCTATCGTCGAAACGCTCCAATACCGTTCCTTGCAGCGACACATCAACGCGCTGGACAAGTACATCTCTCCCTCGAATTTGAAAGCTCAAAGCATGATTTCCGGCCTGAAGCAAAATTTCATGGCGCAGGGCGCGGACCCGGCCACCGCCACCAAGCGCGCTTACGATGCCGTGTGGGGCCTGCTCAACCGCCAGGCCGCCATGCAGTCTTATAACGATGTCTTCTTCATTCTCTCGATGGTCTTTCTGATGATGGCGCCCTTAGTCCTGCTGATGAAGAAGCCCAAGCGAGCCGGCGCAGTCATGGCTCATTAAGCGCCAACGTAGGCCCAGACGCCCCGTCTGGGCAGGCGAGCGAAGCTCGCCTATGCTGACCTTGGCACGATCTGTGCCGCGTAGGGACAGGTGCCCCCACCTGTCCAGCCGAGCAACGCTCGGCTCGCTTTCCACTTCGGAACTCTTGCATGCCATCAGCTGAGTCGGCTCACATACAACTGCAAGGCCCAGCTCCCGAATCACAGAGCAACGCGAGGCATGCGATTGCCGGAAGGAATCAAAACCGGGCTGGACACTGTGCTTGCGGCCACCACGCTGGCCTGGAGCCTTCTGGCATGCCTGGCAGATTCCGCCCTTGACCTCCTCTCCGGCCGGCGATTGCCCGAACCGGATCTGAAAAGCGTCGCCGAGGCGCCGGAACCGGGCGCCGTCTGCCGGCTTCGGCACCCGAGAGCCACTACGCGAACTTCTCGTGCGTCTCGCAGCGATGAAGCTGCATGATTTGTATAGATTACAGGCTGGTTTCCTACCAGCCTGCGCTGTGACGTGCAGGGTACAGGTGCGCTATCATCACTGTTGATGGCTACCCCGCATCCATTTCAGAGCGACGATTCCCGTCTTTTTCCTATTGCGGACAAAGTTCTCGCTGGAGAACGGCTCACCGCCGCCGATGCCGTGACCTTGTATCGCACCTGCGATGTCCTGGCCGTAGGTTGGCTGGCGAACACAGTTCGAGAGCGGATGCACGGCGACAAGACTTACTTCAACGTCAATCGCCACCTCAATCCCACCAACGTATGCGTGGCTGCTTGCCGCCTGTGCGCCTTTGGCCGGAAAAAGGACACACCCGGCGCCTATACCATGGCCCTCGAGGAAGCCTTTCAGACCGCCGCCTCCGGCTACAACGAGGCCGTTACCGAGTTTCACATCGTCGGCGGCCTGCACCCTGATCTGCCTTTTCAATATTTCCTGGATCTCTGTTCAGGACTCAAAGAACGCTTCCCTCAGGTACACCTCAAGGCATTCACCATGGTGGAAGTTGCCTACCTGGCCAAACGCGCCAAGCTCTCCATCAGGGACACGCTCCTGCAATTGAAAGCCTCGGGTGTGGATTCGTTACCGGGCGGCGGCGCCGAAATCTTTTCTAACCGCGTCCGCCACATCATTTGCGATCACAAGATTGATGGAGATCAGTGGCTGGAAACAGCCAGATTGGCTCACCAACTCGGCCTCAAATCCAATGCCACCATGCTCTACGGCCACGTGGAGAACGACGAAGATCGCGTCGATCACCTGCTCAAACTCAGGGCTCTTCAGGACGAGACAGGAGGATTCCAGACCTTCATCCCCCTCGCCTTCCATCCCGATAACACTCCCTTACAGCACCTGCCCAAGACCACCGGCATGCTCGACATCAAGCAGATCGCGGTCAGCCGCCTGGTGCTCGACAATTTCCCGCATATCAAAGCCTATTGGCAGATGCTCACGCCAAAGATCGCGCAGATTTCGCTACGTTTCGGAGCGGATGATATTGATGGGACCGTGGTGGAAGAGAAGATTTATCACGACGCCGGCGCCACCACTCCGCAAGGCATGCGTCGCCAGGAGTTGATCCGCTTGATCCGCGAGGCGGGACGTGAGCCCGTCGAGCGAGACACCCTCTATCGCCCGGTAACGCGCACCGAAACCTCCGTGACCGTCGCGGTCTAGTCCCACCCTGGCTCTGTTGACTTCCTTTCCTTCCCAGGGGCCTTGTCATTCCGAGCCGTCCGTAGCCGCAGGCGAGGATGAGCGAGGAATCTGCATTTCCGGCCGCGAACTGCACATCCCGTGGGGATGACAAAACTCGGGTTAATCGAGGGTGTCAACAGAGCCACCCACCATCTAGTCCAGGTGAAACATGATCGTGATTTCGGTAGTACTGGCCGTCGGCCGGTGATTCAATTCTGAAGGCTGGTAGCGCCACTGCCGTACCGCTGCCATCGCTGCCCGCGCCAGTACTGGACTTCCTTTTACTACACCCACAGAATGGACATTTCCCACGGCATCTATGGCCGCGCGTAGCACTACCGCACCCTCGATGCGTTGATGCCTCGCTTCCGCGGGATATACAGGTTCAACTCGGTACTGCAGGCGGGCCGGCGTCACTCCTTCAAACGTCGGTAGGGCCGGAGCCGGTACCCGCGCCGGAACCGACAGAACGCTGCCCAGTTCCGCCGTATCGCCTTTGCCGACCGGCGTCAGCGCCTCCGGAGCAGCCACATCATCCTCGGATGGCGATGCTGCAGCCGACGGATTCGCGCTCACAATCCTCGACCCTTCTCCGCTGGAAATCTTTTCAACTGCCGATGCATTCACGATCGGAGACTTACGTCCGCTAGCATGATTGTTGCGATTAACCCGCGCCGAAAATGGGGTGGCCGCCCCACCCCGGCTGGCAGGCGGTTTGGCGGCGACTACTCGCTCCGGCTCGGCTTTTTGCGCCTTGCTCATATCCGTAGTGGAGTCGTGCCGCCACATCCAGATGAAAATCGCCGTAGCAAAAAGCCCCAGTAACAGCGCAGCCGCCACCCCGAACGCAATCGCCAATCGTAGTCGCGGGGGCACGCGCTCGGACCACCTTCGAGTGTCTTCTATCCGTTCCAGGAGGTCAGCTTCACGCAGGTCATCCGCTTCCAGAACTGGTGGACCCTCAGCGACCGTCGGTGCGACGGCCGCGATCGCACTTGCCAGGCTCGGCCCGACAGCGGCGTTCTTGGGCGCGACTGCCGACTTGGCAAAGCATGCCAGCGTCAGCAAAAGCTCGATATGCTGCTTGGTGAAGGCCGCCTGCTGCTCCGATAGTGCTTCCAGAACGCCGACCGTCGCTCCATCGTTTTCGATTGGCGCAGCCACAATCGAACGCACTCCCAGTCGGCGGCATGCCACCCCATCTACCCGCGAATCGGTGTCCGTGTCTTCGCAGATCATGAGCACCCCGTTCCGCAGGCACTCGGCGGTAAACCCTGAGCCCTCATCTAAAATTGTTCCCGACGGCGGAGCCATGTCTCCGGTTGCGGCGGTACACACAACCCGGCCGTCACCCTCACGGCGGAGCGCCAGAGCGACACCATTGGCGCCGGTCGCGACCGAGGCTTGCGCCACCAGCCGGTTCATCAATTCGTCGCGCCGCAGCGCACCCGACTTGATCTTTTCGCTGAGGATAGCCAGCGCGAGAGATGCCTTGGAACTAGAATCGTTTTGCTCGTTGGAGGTGGGTGCTTGCCAAGGCGGCCCAGGAGTGCGCTCCTGAGCATCTCGGGAGGGGAGGTGGGGACCCGAGCCAAAATCTGCCATGTTGAGTCGCTCCGTAACCGAAAATCGCAGAGGGTTTCGGCGAGGCGGCGTTTAGCAAAATTATGGCCAAACCCTCCACTTGTCAATAACAGAAAGTACATGACGCTCCCAAAATGGTAAGCTGCCCACCACCCAACCACTCGCGAATTGCGTTCCCGCCGTTGCCGTCGGGTGTATCATCTCATTTGAGGGACAAGCTTCACGGGATCTTCTCCCCGTCTTCCGAGGCTCGAATGAATGTCCATTTCAGTTATAAGGTCAATAAAACTCCCGATATCGAAAAAGACATCAACCACCAAGTCGAAAAATTGAGAAAGCGCCTGCAGGTGTTCCGCCCCGAATTGATCCACCTGAAGGGAATCGTCGAGCAGAATTCCCCCCGCGAGGGATTTCTGGTGTCCCTGAACTTGCGCCTGCCTTCCGGGCAGATGGCCGTGCAGGAAACCGCGCCCGTGGCCAGTACGGCTCTGAAAACCGCGTTCGACGAGCTCCTCAAGCAGCTCACCAAGCACAAAGACATGCTGCGCAGCTCCCACAAGTGGGCGCGCCGGCGCTCGGGCTCAACCCGTTCGGAGCCTCAGGGAGTGCCCTTTGAGCAGACCATCGCGGCGGTTCAACCGCTTACCGTGACGCTCGAAGACATTCGCTTGTATGTCAATGCGAATCTCTCCCGGCTGGAAAGATTCGTCGATCGCGAAATCCAGTACCGGGAAGTCACCGATCTGTTGCCCCTCGACAGCATCACGAAGGAAGAGGTAATTGACGAGGCTGTGGCTCGCGCCCTCAGTGATGGTACCGACAAACCGGAGCGTCTCGCCCTCGAGCCCTGGCTCTATCAGCTTTCCATGCGGGTGCTGGATCAACTTGCTTCTTCCAATGGCGAAAGTGCCGCTTCCGTGCGCCTGCAGGACTCTACTCGCAAGTCCAATGTTCGCGCATCGGACGAGCCTCACCTTCAGTATCACCAGCCCGATGAAACTCTGACCCGTGAAAACACCATTGCCGATGATCGCGTGGCTACCCCTGAGGACATCGCTGCCTCCGACGAGATGGTGGCCCTGGTTTATCTGGCTTTGCGCAGCGCTACGGATACCGACCGCGAAGCTTTCATTCTTAATGCCATGGAGGGTTTCACCATTGAGGAAATCGCAGCCATCAGCGAGCGTAAGCCCGACGAGGTTCGAGCCTCCATCCTGGCCGCGCGCGAGCAACTGCGAAAATCTCCCCCGCTAACCAACCGCCTGCGGGATAAATTGCTACAAAAGACGGGCACACTCTAAGCTTCGGCACTCAGGAGAACGTGAATATGATCACGCGCGAACAAGTCCGTGAGCTGGCGCAATTTCAAGCGGCCGGAGAGGCCTGCGCTCTCACTTTTTACTTCCAGCCGCAAACGCCGCAGAACAAGTCGCATCGCGAAGAAGCTATTCTGGCCAAGGATCTCGTCCGCAATGCCCTGCGCGAGGCCGAAAAGAATGGAAAAAACGGCACCATGCGGGCGGACCTGAACCGCATTCTCGACCTTGCCGGTCGCCTGCACGGCAACCAGGCCAAGGCTAAAGCCATCTTCGCGTGCGCGGCCAGGAATCTCTGGCTCGAATTCGATCTTCCTCCCATGTTGCCCGCTACCCAGCTTTTCCTGAACCAACGTTTTCATCTGAAACCGTTAGCGGCATTACTAGGCGCGCAGCCCAGGTTGTGGGTTGTGCTCGCCGATCGCAAACGCGCCCGCTTTTTCGACTTGCGTCTCGACGAGCTCTCCGAACGCGAAGCCGCCTTTCACGACCTCCCGCGCCGCGGCCGCTCCGATGGTTTTGGCGGCTATGATGCCGGCCACGCCGAGCGCCGTTTCGAAGACGACGCTATGCACCATTTCAAGAATGTCGCCGAACGCCTCAAGGACGGATTCGAGAAAGGCCAGTTTGAGCGGCTCATCATCGGGTGCCACGAAAGCGTATGGCCGGAGCTCGAACCCCATCTGCATCCCTATACCAAGCAACGACTCTTGGGGCATTTTTCCGCCGACCTCGCCAGCATCTCCAGCGAGCAGATTCGCGAACAGTGCCACCACCTTCTGCAGAATTGGCAGGAACAGCGCCGGCAAAAGCTGGTTCGCGAAGTTCTGGGCCAGGCACAACGAGACGGCAACGGCGTAACCGGTCTGCGCCGCGTCTTGCGCTCGCTCGAACTGGGAGAGGTGCAGATCCTTCTCCTCGGCGACAAGTTCCATGCCCGCGCTATCGAATGCCCAAACTGCGGCCACCTGGACGCTCACATCGTGCGCTCCTGCCCGGTCTGCGCCCACGAAACGCGTGAACTCGAGGACGTTTGTGATGCCATCATCCCGCAGGCCATTCGCCGCGACATAGAGTTGTTTTACGTCAAGGAGGATCCGGATCTGGACCGCGTCGGAAACATCGCAGCCTTGCTCCGTTTCCGTGCCGACCAGAATAAACCCGCTATTCTGGCGGCCTCCTGATAAGAACAGCTGTCCCGGGGCCCGCTCGCCAGCGGGCCCTTTCAGTCACCCAGAACCTTGGTCGTGAAGATTCTGTTCTTTAACACAAAGGACACGCCAGGAAGATCGTGCCACGAGTGATTCCACATTCCCACCTGCACGCCCAAGCTGATATTCTGGCTGCCGTTTCTTAAACGCGCCCGCCGGATTCGCATAGATATCCCTGTTGATCCGCCGCCGCAGTTCTCCTCACGGAGGTGATATGCCTTTCTCTCGCCGGGAATTCCTGACCACAGCTGCCGCCGGTTCGTTGGCGCTTGGACTAAGAACGCAAGCACAGACGAGTTCATCACCGGCGAATCAGCCCACCGGGTCGGGTCAAGGCAAAAAGCCCATCATCATCTGCGCCAATAATGGCTTCAACTACCTCGATGATGCCTACAACATGCTTCACGGCGGCGCCGACACTCTCGATGCCGCTCTGCGCGTAGTGCGCGGTCCGGAAGATGATCCCAATGACGACAGCGTCGGCCTCGGCGGTCTTCCCAATGAAGAAGGAGTCGTAGAACTGGATTCCTGCTGCATGCACGGTCCCACACGTCGCGCCGGATCCGTCGGCGGAGTGCGCAATATCAAGAACGTATCCTTGGTGGCTAAGGCTGTCATGGAGCACACCGGCCACGTGATGCTCGTTGGCGAAGGCGCGGAACGCTTCGCCGTGGCGGCCGGATTCCCCCGCGAGAACCTGCTCACCGAGCACTCGCGCAAAATCTGGTTCCTCTGGAAGGAGTTCCATTCCAGCGGTGACTGGTGGGGGCCCGGTCTCACCAGTCCTTACTGGCAGGCGCCCGAAAGCAAGCCTCAGTCCGAACTCTGGCCCGAGCGCTGGAAGAAACTCGAGCACATGGCCGCTGACGTTGGCATCGAGCCAGAACTGCGGGCCAGCGCGATCCACAAAGTGCTCTTTCCTCCAACCGGAACCATTCACTGCTCAGCTCTGAATGAAAAAGGAGAGATCTCCGGTTGCACCACCACCAGCGGCTTAGCCTTCAAGTTGCCGGGCCGTGTCGGCGACTCGCCCATCATTGGCGCGGGCTGCTACACCGATCAGGACGTGGGCTCTGCCGGCGCCACCGGCAGCGGGGAAGAGAACATCAAGGTTGCCGGCGCCCATACCATCGTCGAAAACATGCGCCACGGCATGTCTCCGCACGAAGCCGGCTTGGACGCCCTCAAGCGCATTGCTCGCAATTACAACAACGATACGAACAAGCTGCGCTTCGTGGATATGACTTACTACATCCTGCGCAAAGATGGCGCCTATGCCGGCGTCTCGCTCTGGGAAGGATATTCGCCAGGCCATCCGCACAAGATCGCCATCCACGACGGCACCAAGCGCGCGGAAATCGCCACACCTTTATTTAAGGGCTATTCCCAGGAATTTCCGCCCTTCCCGAAAATTCCGGAGGAGCTGAAAAAGAATTCGGAGTATCTCAAGTAGTCAGTAGTCAGGAGTCAGGAGTCAGCAAAACAGCCGCAGGACAGTTGCATTCAGCCGCGCTGATTCATCTCCTCGCGGCTCTAGCAGGCTGCGGAAAAAGAACCACGTAAGTAAAAAAATCGGGAAGGACACGAGTTTACTCGTGCCGGTAAGCCGTTGAGAATACGTCCGCGCTTCAGCGCCTGAGGGTCGCTTTTTGATGTTCGTGCGAGTTTTTCCGCAACCTGCTAGGGACCTGCTGACCGCGCATGCTTGAGGCTTCGCATCAGCGATTCAATGTCGTGACGTTTTGTCTCCACGAACAAAATTCCATCCATCTTCGAAGAGCTTTAGCGCGCTTCCACATTCTAGGCTGACTCCTGACTCCTGACTACTTTTTTACGCGAACCTCACCTTCACATCCGGCTTCTTCTCCAGATGGATGCTCTCGATAAACCTCACCTTGCCGGTATTCAGCGTCATGATCACTGACGACGTTCTGGTGCCTTCGCCGAAGAATCGCACTCCGCGCATGAGCGCCCCCTCGGTCACCCCGGTCGCCGCGAAAATCATCTGCTTGCCTGGAGCTAGCTCTTCGGCGGTATAAATCTTCTTCTTGTCTTTGATGCCCATGCGGACGATCCGCTCTTCCAGTTCCGGCTTGTCGATCACCAATCGGCCCAGCATGTAGCCGTTCAGGCAGCGGATGGCCGCCGCCGTGATCACCCCTTCCGGCGCGCCTCCCGATCCCATGACCGCATGCACGCCCGTCCCAATAACCGCCGCCGCAATTCCCGCCGACAGGTCGCCGTCCCCGATCAGCCGGATGCGCGCCCCGGCGCTGCGAATATCGTTGATCAGCTTCTCGTGCCGCGGCCGGTCAAGAACGATGACAACCAGGTCTTCGACATCCCGTTCCAGACGCTGGGCGATGTTCTTCAGGTTTTCCGCCACCGGGGCGTCCAGGTCGACACAGTTCTTGCACGACGGCCCGACCACGATCTTCTCCATGTAGCAATCGGGAGCATTCAACAGCCCGCCGCGTTCCGATGCCGCCAGCACCGTGATGGCCCCGGGCGCTCCCGTGGCGCACAGATTCGTTCCTTCCAGCGGATCGACCGCGATGTCGACCTCGGGAACCTCCATGCCGTCCGGGAATCGCGCCCCCACCTTCTCGCCGATATACAGCATGGGCGCCTCGTCGCGCTCGCCCTCCCCGATCACGATGGTGCCGCGCATGGGCACCGTGTCCATGGTCTCGCGCATGGCTTCGGTAGCGACCTGGTCGGCGAGCTTGCGGTCCCCCTGTCCCATGGTGCGCGCCGAGGCGATCGCCGCCTTCTCCACCACCCGGAGCAATTCCAGAGCGAGATCGGTCTCAATGTTCTGCCCAAAACTCTTGGCATGGGCTTCTGGTCTGGTCTGTGTAGCCATTTCGGTCCCCTTTCGAGCCGGGTTGAGACTATAAACCGAAGCGGCCATAAAGGGAAAGTAGCTAGATCACCTGGAAGCAGCTCGTTTGAAAAGGGCACGACTTCAGTCCTGCCGCTAGGTCGTTGAAAATGGGGGAGCGCTTTAGCCCGCGCCTACGGCCTTTCCCAGAGAACGGAATGCTCGAAGCGGATGTGACGTTCGAGGGCAGCGCAGTGCCCGAACGATTAAAGCTATCCAAACGCACGAAGACGCAGCAGTAGAGGATCGGCCCTTTTTCCCACCCCGAACGTCAAGCGGCGTGACTTTCAAGGCAACGGCAACGGTACGGCGACTTTGGCAGGAATACCCGCTGCCGAGATCATAGGATCGAAGGGCTTGCGTCGGCTGGCTAGGATGCCGAACTCGACCAGTTCGTCGAACTCGGCCGGGAGATCCTCACATCAACAAAGTGACACGTCGAACATGTGGGTTCGTGGCGCTGCTGCATATGTTGGTTTTATCAATTGAATGCGGAGGATTTCGGCAATACACGGCCCGGCGGTCTCAGGACTGACTTCACCGTTTGTGAGCGCACACTCCAAAAGGTGCATTGATTCCTCGCCGTTCTCAAGCAGCAATTTCTGCGCTAGTGAACGCACATGGGGATCGGAGCATTTCAGACCTTCGATGAGTTCCCATCCTGCTTCCGGGTCCGCCGCTTTACACCAGACAATACCGCAGGCGAGCATATAATCTGGATTCATCGCAGTACCTCACTCTCACCGCTGTTCGCTGCTAGCGCATCCTTCTCCTAAACGCTAATATTCCAGGAACCAAATACCCATGAAGACTCCACCGAACACGATCATTGAGACAACTGCCACGATTAAATAACGCATTATTTTTTGACCAGGTTTAGGCGTCGCACCCACAGTGGCATCGATTTGTTCATCCAGATTGCCGAACATGGCTTCATCTCCGTTCTGCGCTCGTTCAAGCGTGCGTTGCAGGTTTACTGAATTCTTCGTTCAAGCCACCATCCGGGTTTTTCCGTTACAAAGGAGGCACTCGGCAACGGTCTTGACGATCTGCCGATACGCGTATTTGTAAACGATTTCACGAGCCCCCAAGGCCTCGAGGTGAGTGAAATCGGTAATCTCCGGAGCACTCGGCTGCATGACAATGCAGGGTATTTCCTTTCCTTTTTTGTGTAATGCATTCAACACGTCCTCGCATTCAGCATCTGGCAGGTACTCATTAACTAAGATTAAGTCGAAAGACTTCGAATCTAGAACATTCAGCGCGTCCTCGGCGGTCCAAACAGTGGTGGTGTCGAACCCAGCATCCTCGAGCATTCGCTCCAGTATGATGAGCACCTCTTCATGACAGTCGGCCACCAGGACCCGCTTTCGTACTGGTTCGGTATGTTCTTTTCCTGTATGCATAAGGCGATCACTAATCCGAGTTGTCGCGCCGTTTCAATGTTGGTCGATCATCTTCTATTTTGGTATCATCGCTTGTCTTTGGGGCGCGTCGCAGCGTTGGCTTATTGTTCGTTGCATCAATAATCTTGTGCCGCTTCTCGAGCGACGCGAGCCGTACTCGCACCTCTTCAAATTCTGACTTTGTGACTACGTAGTGCGGCCGTGATGGTAGTTTCGTTTCAATTTGCTTCTGGGTTCTTGCGATCCGATCTTCAATAGGCGGATGCGAGGCGAATACCTTGGCCAAAGTGCCTGGTTTCTGTTTCTCTTTTGCCTGTAATTTCTCAAAGAAGCTCATGAAAGACTGCGGGTCATACCCCGCTTTGAACATGTACTGCAGACCCAAGTAGTCCGCCTCCTCTTCGAATCCTCGCGAAAACTTCAAGAACGTCACCGGTAGCCCTAGTCCTGCAGCAGAGCGAGCTGCATAACCAACTCCGCCGCCAACGAAGATCAAGGGAATGGAGGCGATATTCGCCCATGTCGAACGAGTCATCTGGCGCATAGCGTGGCGCGCCGCGACATGTGCGACCTCGTGCGCGATCACTCCAGCGAGTTCCGCTTCCTCGTCAGCCGCTAAGATCAGACCGGAATGGATGTATAAGAAGCCGCCAGGGAGTGCGAAGGCATTGATTTCATCAGCATCGATCACTTTTATGGCGAATGGCACCCTGGAATCAGAGTTGTGGACTACGTTTTGACCGATCCGATTAACGTACTCGGTAACGGCGGGATCTTGTACCAGCTTGGTGCTGTTCTCGATCATTTGCGCATATTCTTTGCCGATTCGGATCTCGCGCTCCAGGGAGTACCAGTTCCCCAGTCCTCGACCTCCGATGTCTCGGCTGCCTATGGCATCGATGTCATCCTTGCTGTCTTTCTCGATCTTCGGTTGTGGCACTCTCGGCTGCGACTTGCTCGACTGAACGTCAGCAACACTGAATGCGACCGCCCACCAAAGCAAGCAAATGACCAGAATGCTTCGTGTTGTGAATTTCAACATCACGTTTCTACTTTGTCCTTCTGCTGTTCCTAATACGCTTGATGCGAGCTTAGAAAAAGTAGAAACTTTGATGTATATTGCTAGGTTTTTTGAAAGATTGGAGGCGAGCTATGGAATGGCTCAACTACCATCACCTTTACTATTTCTGGACGGTCGCTCGCAGAGGAAGCATTGCGGCAGCCAGTCAAGAGCTCCGGTTGGCGTCACCGACTATCAGCAACCAGATACGCAAGCTGGAGGACAGTCTGGGCGAACAACTGCTGCGACGTTCTGGGCGCAAGCTCGTACTGACGGAAATGGGCAGGATTGCCATGCGTTATGCCGACGAGATCTTTTCCCTTGGACAAGAATTCACGAACACGATGAAGGAGCGCCCAACAGGGCGTCCGATTAAGTTTTGTGTCGGAATTGCAGACGTACTGCCGAAAACGATCGCGTTCAGGTTGATCGAACCGGCACTGCGCCTACGCGGTTCCCTGCATCTTGTATGTCGGGAAGACCGACCGGATCACCTGCTTGCCGATTTAGCGGTTCACGATGTGGATGTCATTCTATCCGACGCTCCAGCGAGCCCGGCATCGAACATACGCGCCTTCAATCACCTGCTGGAAGAGTGTGGCGTCACTTTCTTAGCGCCCAAAGCACTCGCGCCTCTACGCAAACGGTTTCCCGAATCACTAAATGAAGCACCTTTTCTGCTTCCATTGGATAACACGGCCCTGCGTCGTGATCTTGAAGAATGGTTCCACGTTCACAAAGTAATGCCCAGAGTCATAGGTGAATTTGCCGATTTGGCTTTGCTGAGGGTTTTTGCCGAACAGGGATATGGGGCATTTGCAGTGCCGAGCATCATGGAAAAGCAGATGCGGCGTTACGGCTTCACCAAGATCGGGGAAACCGCCGATATCAGGGTTCGCTTTTACGCGATCTCAATCGAACGCCAAGTGCATCATCCAGCCGTAGCCGCGGTATGCGAGCGCGCTCGCACTCTAAGTGATCGCTCATTCAAAGCCTCAAACCGTGCGAGCAATACTTTCAAGAAATCTAACGCTGCAGTTGCAAATTTCTAATTTGTTGCGAGCGGTTGAGTAGTGTATCAAGAGAGTTGCATAGAGTACGCAGGTTCTTTCTACAGTGTCTTCGATATCGCCAATGATTTGTCCGCTCCGAGCCATCGTATTTGTCAGTATTGCCGGAGTGCTGCTGCTGGCTGCACCCGTGACTCAGGCGACGATTGATGATGGAGAGGGTCTATGCCGGGCAGTGGCAACCACGCCTGGCTGCCCCTCACTTGGCAGTTCAGAACAGATGCGAGAAGAACATGAATCGCAACCTGGTTGTGCCGTAGCTCCGACGACCGTGGTTGCGGGTGCTCCTCGAGAAGACTCGTCTAGTTTGCCTGCCCGGGAGTCGCGATCGAACCCTCTGTTGCATTGCCTACTTCGTTGTTAGCTCCCAGTCCTCCTCAAATATCAAAACCAGTCCCGGCCTCCCATTACAAAAACCGTTTGGACCGCGCGACTACCGTTCGCGCGAAGAGGACCTTGGCAATGATGGACACTCCCCGCGAAAAAGATTGGCCGGAACTCTACAAACAGGCTTTATTCGAAACTGACTACGACCAGCTTTGCTCTCGCATTGAAGAAGCTGAAAAGGCAATTCAGCAGCGAGCGCTGGAACTTTGGAACTCACAATCATATGAGGTGCGGGAGCGTCGGGATTTGGACGCTGCCCTGCACTTTCTCGCACTCCTTCGTGCGGTGGCATTGAAAACAGATGCCACGTTGGTGTCGGCCAGTCGGCTTTCTTGAGTATCGCGAGCGTGCACATCGGTGGGCCACCCGCCCCGATGACTTGCCGTCTCTCCCTATTTGGGGCCTGCCGATCCCGGTACTCGGGTGACGCAGTGCCGCAGAGACGTTCTGTCCGACGGGTGCGCAAATTCGCAGTTATGAAATCTTTTTCACTCTAGTCACAAACCTGCAATAAGGGTAAACTGCCCATCGATTCCGAAGTAGACCTGCATCATGATGGCTCAATCCGTTCGCCCCCTTTGAGCCCATTGTGTTCGCTTCTTCCCTGCAGTAGCGGGTCGTTTCCTGAGCCTTTAGGAGAGATGTTGACGCAGTCCTCTCGTCACTCTCCGATGGGCTCTCTTCAGGATGATTGGCGGTAGGGCCTCAGAAAAGATAATTCGCAAAGCGGATCAGTCGGAGCACCCCGGCAAGGAGCGATTCATGATTAAAGCAACCCGCGTCCTCTGCGGTCTTTTCGCGATGTTAATTCTCGTGGCAACTTTGCCAGCGCACGCGCAAACCTATGTTGATATGTTCGATTTTGTGGACGCGAACGGATGCTGCCCATCCTACCCGGGAGTCCTCGCCCAGGGGCGAGATGGCAACCTTTACGGCACGACTCAAAATGGCGGTACCAACACCTACGGCACCGTTTTCGTCATGAACCTTTCAACCGGATTCTTATCCACGTTGTACAGCTTCGACATTCCCCATGGCCAGGGTCCGCAGGCCGGGCTCGCCATGGGTTTCGACGGGAATTTTTATGGCACCACATACTTGGGCGGCGCCAGTCCTGGCGTAGGTGTTCTCTTCAAGTTCACTCCCGGCGGACCGCCCACGATACTCCACAATTTTGCTAACACTACCGACGGAGCCTACCCGCGCCAGCCTCCCATCCCGGCCCCTGACGGCAACCTCTATGGAGTAACAGGCAACGGCACGAACTATGTCGTTTATCGCGTCACCCCCTCCGGAACTTTCACTCCCGTCGCCACTGCTCCGGGATACAGCTACGCCCCCTTGCTCCTCGCCACCGATGGCAAACTTTATGGAGTCACAAATTTTGGCGGCACATACAACGGCGGTACCGTGTTTCAGCTCACCTTGGGAAAGATACCCAAAGTGAAGATCATTTACAGTTTTGGCTCATCCCAGAGCACCGGCTTCAATCCAACCGGCGGCCTCATGCAAGCCAGTGACGGAAAGCTCTACGGAACGACACCTAACGGTGGCAGCTCCAGCGGCGGCGTTCTCTTTCAACTGACCACTGCGGGCGGATACAAGGTCCTGCGCAGCTTCGCCGCCGCCGCGCCTGCGACTGATGGCTACGGTCCCCTGGCCGGCCTCGTTCAGGGGAGCGACGGATTCCTCTATGGTGTGAACCCCAATGGTGGCGCCAGCGGTTTTGGCACTCTCTTCAGGATCAACACCACAGGCAGCACCTTTCAGGTCTTGCACAACTTCGATGGCGTCAGCGGAGCCAATCCCACGAGCACACCCATCCTTGCCACCAACGGAAAAATCTATGGCATGACCATGTCGGGAGGTGCTTTCCACCAGGGCGTTTTCTACAGCTTTGACAACGCTTTGAAGCCGTTCGCTTCGCTGTTTGTCATCTGGTCGGGCAAGCTCGGCAATTCGCTGGATATCTTGGGCCAAGGTTTTTCCAATGCTACGGGTGTGAAATTCGGTACGGGCCCCGGCACTTTCGTGGCCGGAAACGATACCTATATGACCGCCACCGTAGCCACAGGCTCAACTACCGGCCATGTCACGGTGCTCGAACCAGCCGGGAATCTGGCGTCTCCACAAACCTTCAAGGTGATACCCACAATTTCCGGGTTTAATCCGTCCAGCGGCCAGGTTGGAACATCCGTTGTGATCACGGGAACCAGCTTTTTGCAGACTACCGCGGTAAAGTTCGGGGGCGTCAAGGCGACAGTATTTACCGTCAACTCCGATTCACAAATTACAGCCATCGTTCCCACAGGGGCAGTCACCGGAAAGGTTGTCGTGACTACAAAAGGCGGCACAGCGACCAGCCCCACAGCCTTCACGGTCACGCCATGATGGTGACACACGCAATGACTGCGGATAGTTAGAACTGCGGAAAATGTCGAGCTCGGTTTGAAAAGGCTCGCCGCTACGCCCTGAGCCCAGTCCAAGAGCGCGCCGTTGTGCGGCTCTCTAATTTTGTCATCCCGAGCGGAGTCGAGGGACCTTGTGTTAGCCGCGACGGTTCGTCATGGGCCACCTTGGCTAGAGGAAAAACTTTCAGGCCGGATTCTGGGAAGACTTTGCGAAGTGGCGGGCTACCTCTGAGGCATACCGCCTTCCAACGCGCTCATGGTTCTCTGCCAGCCATTCACTCAGTCGAGTTTGGCCGGTCGAGGGTCCCTGCGGAGCCAGCAGATTACCCATTAACCCCTTGTACTCCTCCCAGGTCAGGACAACATCCCCCACGAACCAACCCGTGACGAGGGTCGAAACATAGGCCAGGGGCGTCGGCAAGTGAACAAGGCGCACAGATCGCCGGATCTTCGCTGCAACGAGCTTTACCAGTTCCTCGAAGCTGAACGTTTCCGGTCCCACAGCGTCGACCACGGTATTGCCTGACTGCTCTACAGCATCGGCAAGCAAGCGCGCCATGTCTTCGACGTAGATGGGGCGGATAGCGTAGCGCCCATCACCGGGGATGCCAAACGCCGGGAAACGACGGACGAACCAAGCAATGTTATTGATGAGTATGTCTTCCACGCCGAAGATGACGGTAGGTCGCACGATGGCATACGAGAGCCCGCACTCGATCACAGCCTGTTCCAGTTGCGCCTTGCCCTTGTAGTAGCCCAGCGGAGAATCGGCCGATGGATTCGCGATGCTGACATGCACGATCCGTTTCACCCCAGCATCTCTTGCCGCCGCGATCAGCGTTCGAGTGTTTTGAACCGCCGTCTCGAAGGTTGACTCTCCATGCGGGAATCGAACCCAGTATGTATTGATCAGAGCAGATGCACCACGAAGGCTTTCTCTGAGTTGATCGGGACGGTCGAAGTTGTAGTGAAAGACCCGAACGCTCTCGCCGAAGGGATTTTCCCTCTCAGGATGGTACGTCAGAGTGCGGATTCCATATCCGCGACTCAGCAGGAGCCGCGTCGTGTACTTGCCGGTGTAGCTGAATGCCCCGGTTATCACAACCGTGCCAGTAGTGTTTTCTGCCACCGTGTCTCCTACCCGTTGTCGCCGCCCAGTTGCCTCATCTTCACTTGCCGGCAGCGATGAACCCCAGAATCACTGCGCCAGCAATGCCCAGGAGGAACAGACCGTATGGCCCATGAGGGCTCGTTCTCGGGGTTACCAGAACGGTGGGTGCCCACCTTTGCGGTTTTTGCAAAGGTGGGGACCGATGGGAGCTGGCCCACCCTTCGCGTAACCACTAACTTGGTTGCCCCACCCTTCGCGGTTTTCGAAGGGTGGGCACCCTCTTCTCCGTCCGCCATTGGTGAGCGATGCCCCACCCGACCAGCACTTCTAAACACGCCAGGGATACCATCTGCAACCAAGGGTACGTTCCGACTTTGCCGTGGCGCTTGATAGCGCCGATTATGAAAAGGGCCAACCACAAAAACGTACCGTGAAAAAAAACCCAAACACAAATCAACGCCAATGCACCGGGGGCTGGCCCACTCTTGGCGCAACCACTAACTTGGTTGCCCCACCCTTCGCGGTTTTCGAAGGGTGGGCACCACTGCTGCTGGCGCACACTTCAGTTCCGCCCTCTGTATCTCATTCACTAACACGCCCCCGATTCTCCGTAAGCATAATGCCGATAACTGCTCCAGCGCCACTGCTCCGGTTCTAGTACTAATCTTCGGGTAACCGGATTACGGTGCATGTAATGCAACTTCTGCACCCGCTTGCGCTCGTTCCACACCACGAAATCGTAGAACCGCCGTTGCCACACGTGTCCATGGTCCAGCGCCAGGTCCCACAAGGAGCCTTGCCGCGCGTCCTCTCGCGCACCATGCTGGCGCAGCCAGCGGCGGGCAAAACTCTGTTTCAGCGCCTGCATCACCGTGGAGGGATTTCCCCGCTCGGGCTCGCTAATCAGCAGGTGCACATGCTCCGGCATCACCACGAAGCCGACGACCACGAAATGATACCGCCGGCGGACCTGTTCCAGCACCGCCACAAACAGGTCGCGCGCCTTGGGGGTGCGCAATAAGGGCAGCCTCTGATAACAACTCGTGGTAATGAAATGGAGGTAGCCGGCGCCGTAGTATCGATGCAGACGTAGCGGCACTCGCTTAGATTAGAAACAACCTGGCTTCTGGCGCTGTGACCGCCAACCCATCCTCTGCCGGCATTACCGTGCCCACCCTTCGAAAACCGCGAAGGGTGGGGCAACCAAGGGAGTGGTTTTGCGAAGGGTGGGCCAGCCCCCCTAGGTTCGCGCCCCGATTTTGGGCGCTAACCTGCGATCAAGAATGTCCTCTCCCCGGCGGCCGTCGTCCCTGAATTCTTGATCGCATAACGACAGTCATTAGAGATGTCAAGCCCCCGATAACCATCAATTCCCCCTAACTCCACAACTCCACGACAATTATTTCATCCGCCAATTTGTCTCATTCACCCTACCCAATCAGTCATACTTAGAATAAGGAGAGGTGTAGGCAGTCGCGCCTTTCCCTCCTGCCGGCGCTCCCGGCCACAAAAGATCTTTGAAAATCTGCGCTGGTTATAACCACTTGGTTAATGTCTGGCCTAAGTCCTGTAAATCACGGATTTTACCTGTAACTCCTTAAGATCACGGATTTTGCGGATACTGCGCCGCCCTCATCCTTTCTTTTCAGGAATTTGCCACCTAAAAATCCGAAATCCCCAAATCCCTGAAATCAAGGACTTAGCCAAGCCCATACAACATCTTGTGGTTTCCTCGACTTGTCAGAAAACCACAACCTCTTGTGGTCGGATTGGCTCTGTGGATCATGCCCAGCCGCTCCGCCTGCTATTGGCCCGTGCCGCCGCTGGGCGTGACTACGTCGAAGGCCAGGCGATTGGTGTCGGTGGCAAATCGACCTCTGGTACTCTTCCCGCATGATTCCGGAACGAAAAGAACCAACCTATGTATTCACGGAAAAGCAGGTGGCGGAGAAGAGCGAGATAGCGCGGCGGTTCATCGAGACGCGCAGCCGCCTGAACCTCAACGTCGATAAAGCCGACAATTTCCTGATCAAGCGCTTTTACAACCTTGATCACAACACCTATCTCGAAGGCGCGATTCCGGCCAAGTATAAGGAGCTGATGGGGCTGGCGGTGTCGCTGGGACTGCGCTGCGATGACTGCATCAACTACCACATTGTGCAGTCGTACCGGCTGGGGGCCAGTCGGCCGGAGCAGGAGGAGGCGGTGAATGTGGGGCTGATCGTGGGTGGAAGCATTGTAATTCCTCATATGCGGCGTGCTTACGAGCTGTTGCAGGAGCTGTATTCGGAGTAAGAGGCAGGGCAGGGGAAGCGCCCTGACGGAGCAGGGCCGGTGATTTCGGTTTATGGGCCTCGCGTCGCTCGGTCGGACGGGCGCGGCGCCCGTCCCTACGTGAGCTCTGACGGGCTACGCAATCCCTTCCTGAGGTTGGAACGGGACGGCCCGGGGGCCGTCCCTACTTAGCTTGGCTAACGAGCAAAAGATTTGACTGCGGACGTCTCGTCGTCCTTGACGTCGAAGACGGTGTACAGCTTGGTGATCTGCAGCAGATCGTGAACTTTCTTGGTGAGGTTCAACAGCTTGAGTTCGCCGCCCTGGTTGCGCACGGTGGTGAAGGCGCTGACCAGCTCGCCGATGCCGGAGCTGTCGATGTAATTGACATCGCCGAGGTTGAGAAGGATCTTTTTGTTGCCTTTGCCGATCAGCTCACGGACCGTGTCGCGCAGGACGACGCTGCCTTCGCCCAGGGTAATGCGGCCGCTAAGATCCACGATGGTGACACCATCCACTTGCCGGGTATTGCTTTTCATGGTCACTGCGAGGCCTCCTTGCCGCCCACGGCTGGACCGTGAACGTGCTTGATGAGTTTGATTTCGGTGCCCGCCGCGGACGGGTTGATCTCGACCTCGTCCATAAACGAGCGAATAAGAAAAATACCGCGTCCCGAGGTCTTGAGCAGGTTCTCCGGGGCCAGCGGGTCGGGAATAGACTTCAGGTCAATCCCCTTTCCCTGGTCCTTTATAGTAATGACCAAATCCCTGCCTGTCCGTTCGAACTGTAACGAAACCTTCTTGGCCGGATCGTACGCATTGCCGTGCAGAACCGCGTTAATGGCAGCCTCGCGCACGGCCATGGCGATTTTCATGATCTCCTCGTCGCCAAAACCGGCTTCGGTTGCCATGTCGCTGGCGGTTGCTTCGGCGTTGTTGACGGTCTCCAGGGTCGAATCGAGCATGAAGGAGACCCGTTTCTGGCTCATGGCAACTGGTTTTGAACTCACCGCAATCCTGCAACGTGCAACCGATTCGCCAGCCGCACACGCCAAGGCGCACCGCCCCTACTGCATTAGACACCACGCAGCAGCCACGCGGCTAACGAATCCGGTAGTTTGCCTGTCGGGAAGGGTAAATGTCAACGCGCAAGCCGGAAGGCAGTCGTCAGTCGTCAGTCGTCAGTAGTCAGGGGTCAGTGGTCAGCCGCACTCCAGGCGCGCATGGAGCAACGAAGAAGCCCGGTTCGAAGCCCTGAACGGATGGCATACCCCTGTCCTGCCGACGTCCAACGGCTGACTACTGACTCCTGACTCCCGCGTTCTACAGCGTGTCACGCCGGCTTCTGCCAGAAAACACGGTGGATTCCAGCATCTCGGTTGCAGTATGCTGCGCTCTGGAATGAATCACACGCTGGCGCTGACGGAACTGCTGGGCTCCAAGGTGTACGACGCGGCGGGAGCCATCCGTGGACGTGTGCGCGAAGTGGCGGTCTCGCCACAGGAAGATCCGGCGCGGGTCTCCACCCTGATCGTTAAGACGCGCGGGGGAAACCGCCTTCTGGCATTCAGTTCGATCAGATCCATCAATGGCGGGGTCCGGACCGAAACCAAGGAAGATGACTGGCCACGCGATGTCGGCATGGAAGGACTATTCCTGCTGGAGCGGGACCTGCTCGATCAGCAAGTCATTGATGTGAATGGCCGGAAAGTGGTGCGGGTTAACGATGTTGATCTGCATGAGGAAGTGACCGGCAACCGAGTAGTGCTGAAGGTAGGTTCGGTGGACGTCGGCGCGCGAGGCGCTATTCGCCGCCTCCTCAAGGGAGTCGTCCCTCATGCCGCGCTCTATTTGCTGCTGAAACGTATTCCTCCGCGAGCAATTCCGTGGGAATTCGTGGATCTTATCGAAACCGATCCGGCGCGGCGGGTAAGGCTGAAAATATCTCACGAGCGGCTGGCCAAGCTGCATCCGGCGGATATTGCCGACATTATCGAGGATCTGGCACCGGATGAACGCGAAGCCGTCTTCGAGACTCTGGACGAGGAAGTTGCGGCAGAGGCTCTGGAGGAAGTCGAGCCCAAGCTGCAAAAAGCCATTGTGGAATCCCTGGATTCTGACCGGGCAGCCGACATTGTCGAAGAGATGGATCCCGACGCTGCCGCTGACCTGCTCAAAGATCTTCCCGAGGAGCATACGGAAAAGATTCTGGAGGAAATGGCTCCCGAAGAACGGGATGAAGTTTCAGGGCTGCTGGAATTTCCCGAGAACACAGCAGCCGGTCGGATGACCACCGAATATATCGCGCTCGGCGAAGATGCCACAGTCGAGGAAGCGATCGATGCCTTGCGGAATTTTGAGGGCGGGATCGAGACCGTGAGCACGTTTTTCGTGGTGTCCGGCGATGGCAAGCTTCGAGCCGCAGTGCCGCTGGCCAAGCTTGTGCTCGCCGAGTCGCAGGAGCTGCTGATTTCGCTGGCGCAGGAGCCGCTGATTACCTGTCATCCAGAAACCCGCGAGAATGAGGTGGCTGAACGGTTCGATAAGTACAACCTGCTGACCTTGCCCGTAGTGGATGACGACGGGCAATTGGTTGGGGTGATCACTTCTGATGACGTTATCAGCTTGCTGCGATCGAAATTGTAGGTGCGATCGGCGGCCGCGCGCCGCAGATTTCAGAGCAGTGCCGCGCTTCGCTCGGTGGACGGGTTCCCCGCATTAGATTTCGGAACAGAGCCTCGCTCCGCTCGGTGGACGGGCGGGGCGCCCGTCCCTACGTGGACACTGCCAATGTGAGGCTGGACGGCCGGGATGACCGTCCCCGCGGCATCTTCGTTAGCTGGCTTCGGCTGCTTCGGCTTTGTCTTCTTTTTCGTCGACTGGTTGCGGCGAACCCACCTCGTTCGAGGGGCGTAGCGTGAGCCAGTCTGTGCGGACGCTTTCCCACTCCTGGATCAAGAATCCGTAGCGCTCGAAGAGTTCGCGTATCCGGAGACGAGGCCAGCGGACGATATCCTCCAATATCGGAACGAGCACAGAAAGTGCGTTGCTGCCCAGCACCGTTCTCTTCGCTACATGCGAGACATGGCGGGCCTCAGATACCGAGATCGTGAACCCATCGCGACCGTTCACATGCAGCATGACATGCAGGTCGGAACTGCCGTCGCCCACATAGACAATGTGGTCGGGGCCCACGCCAGTGTCGGCTTGCAAGCGATCGAGGGCCGCCACTTTGCCGTATCCCGCAGTGGCCCGCACAATGGACTCAATCTCGCCGGAAGCGGTGTAGCGAAATTCGGTACCAAAGATGTGATCGCGGGGAACGATATCCTCCAGCGCGGACTGGATCACCTCCACCGGGGCCGCGGAAAGCACGTAGAAGTCGAAATGGTAGCCTTCAATTCCGCTATTCAATATCTTGTACAGTTGCTTGATATTGCGTTTCAGGCGAATGCGCTTGCCGACTTCCCAGAGGTGCTGTTTGCGCACGCTGCCGCGAAACTGTGGATCGTGCAGCAGCAGGTAAGCCAGTTCAGCCCCTTGCTGCACCAGATTGAGTCTTGCCATGCCGGCGGCTTTGCGCTCGAACTCCTCGGTGGAGATGCCCACCAGTTCGGCAAGCGCGTAGCCAGAATCGTTGAAGGTCAGAGTCTGGTCAAAGTCGCTGGCGAACAGATACTGTTTGGTCAATCTTTCGCTCATGAACATTGGATGTTCAGGGTACCGGATTGACCGTTAAAACCTCATTAAAAGAATTAATCAAGACTATTAGCATTTGTTGGAAGGACGCTAACTCCTTTGTACACACTGCGGACGTGCTAAAGTTGAAGCTCCAGAATTAGCATGGAACAACGTGTTCTGCTCATCCATTTATTACTGAAAGTGGGCGTCGCCGCTGCGGTCGCGAGCAGCCTGGTGCGTTCGGTCGAATTCAAGAACCTGCTGTTCCGGGAAGAGCGCACTCTCACCCAGAAGATTTATCTGACTCTATGCCTGGCCGGGCCCATCGCCGTCGGGGTATGGATCCGCTTCAGTGTGCGCAGTTTTCTAGCCGGAGACTTATCCTTCGAGACTGCTGTTCTACTCGGCGTCGTTGGCGGACGTTTCTGCGGGATTGCCGGTGGAACGCTGCTGGGATTACCGGCGGCTCTTCATGGGGAATGGGCAACGCTGCCCTTTACCGTTTTGTCCGGTTTTGTTGCCGGCCAGTTGCGAACCTTTGTTGCGGATCGCGAAGAGATCTGGTCCTTCTCGCCCTTTATCGATCTCAGTATCTATCGCTGGATCCGAAGAAATTTTCCCAAGCCGCGGCTGTTCGATTGGCAGATTGTTCTGTTCCTCACCATTGTCGGCCTGCGCTTCGTGCACACGGAACTCTATCGCTTCTTTCCGCGGTTAACGTTTTCTCTGGAAAGTCCGACCTGGTGGGTCGAATGCCTTATCTACCTGACTTCGCTTGTCGTGATCGGGACGGAGTTGAAGATCTGGCACAGTGTGCGCATCCAGATCAAACTGGAAGAACAGGAACGCTTGCTGCTGCATGCCCGCATGGAGGCGCTGCAGAACCAGATCAATCCCCACTTCCTTTTCAATACTCTCAACTCCGTCTCTTCGCTGGTGCGTTTCGATCCGGACACAGCGCGCGAACTGATTATCAAGCTGGCCAACATCCTGCGCCGCCTGCTGCACAGCTCCGATGCATTCGTTCCGTTGCGGGATGAACTCGCCTTCATCGATGATTATCTGGATATCGAGGTAGTGCGGTTCGGGCGGGAGAAACTGCAGGTCATCAAAGATCTGGATAGCGCCTCGCTCGATGTCATGGTTCCGAGCATGCTGCTGCAGCCACTGGTCGAGAACTCGATCAAGCACGGGCTGGCGTCGAAAGTGGAAGGCGGCAGCATCTTCTTGCGCAGCCGGGTGAATGATTCGTCGCTGATTATCGAAGTCGAAGACGATGGTATCGGCATGGCGGCCGTGCAACTGCTGGAACGACCAACCGGACTGGGTGGCAGCGGCATCGGCATGGCCAATGTCGCCGGACGGCTTAAGGTGCTGTACGGCGATACCGCTCGCATGCACATCGACAGCCGTGAAGGGCGCGGCACCCTCATCCGCCTGCGCTTGCCTATCCTGCCAACCGAGGGCTCGATTCCGGCCGGCAGCTATGAGGCCAGCACCCGCCGGTAGAACTCTTCATATTGAGGAATGATCCGGGTGGTGCAGAAGCGCGCTTGCGCCGAGCAGCGAGCCGCTTTCGCCAGCGCCTGCAGTTTGCTCTCGTTGCTAAGAAGGTCGATGGCATACCCGGCCATCGTCTCGACATCCCCGACTTCGGCGAGGAAGCCGCTCTTTCCGTGCTCTACCACTTCGGGCAGGCCGCCCACGTTGGTCGCAATCGGTACCACTTGCGAGGCCATGGCTTCGAGCGCGGCCAGCCCAAACGATTCCAGCTGGCTGGGCAGAAGCATGACGTCGGCGATGGCGAGTTTTTCGTTCACCCGATCCTGCTTGCCCAGGAAAATGACGTCATCGTGAATGCCTCTTTGAACCGCCAGCCACTCGGCCTGAGAACGGTCAGGCCCATCGCCGATCAGCAGCAGCTTGGACGGGATCTTCTTGTGTACTCGATCGAAGATCTCGATCACATCGGTGAGGCGTTTCACAGGACGGAAATTGGAAAGATGGACAAGAATCTTTTCGTCTGGCCGCGCATATTCGACGCGCCGTTCCGCCGCGCCTTCATCCCGGCAATAGGTGTCGCAATTCACGAAGTTGTAAATAACTTCGATGTGGTTGCCGATGTCGAATTCGCGCAAAGTGCGATCACGCAAATAATTCGAAATCGCAGTCACGCCATCGCTCTGCTCGATGGAAAAGCGCGTGATCGGCAGGTAGGAACGGTCCAGGCCAACCAGCGTGATGTCCGTTCCGTGCAGCGTGGTGACGAAGGGCAAGCGCCGTCCCCGGGGCTTGGCCGCCAACATCTGCTTCGCCAGCATGGCGCTCACCGAGTGCGGGATGGCATAGTGCACGTGCAGCAAATCGAGATCGTAGAGTTCGGCCACTTCGGCCATACGGGTGGCGAGCGCCAAATCGTACGGCGGGTAGTCGAACAGCGGGTAACGCGATACTTCCACCTCGTGGTAATGAATGTTGGGCTGCGGCGCCGTCAGACGGATAGGTTGAGAATAGGAGATGAAGTGAATCTGGTGTCCACGCTGCGCCAGTTCCAGCCCTAGTTCGGTCGCTACCACCCCGCTGCCACCGTAGGTTGGGTAGCAGGTGATCCCAATTTTCATCCCTGATTCTCCGCAGCACTCCTGTGGATTCGATGGGTAAAGGCCGACAAAGATTCAGTTTTTGGGGGTTTCGGGCTCTGCCGCGGGATGCGCTGGTCCAGCAATCCCCACAGGGTCCATCTTGTCGAGGATATGCTGAAAGCGGTCCTGCAACACCGGCGTGAGACCAACAAACTCGATGCCCATGCCCACCGCCGGGTCGCAGGTGCGCACTACCGCAGTGCTGTCGATGCGTTCGTCCTCAAGCCAGAATTGGACTTTCAGGTTAGTGCCAATGGCGAACGGCGTCAGGGTTTCAATGTAGCAGCCGTTCCCGCTGATGTCAGTGGCGGTGACACGCAAAGGAACGGAGGTGCGCTCGTCGCGAAGCTCGAGGTGGAAACTGATCCTGTGGCGCTGACGGCGGCGGCGATTAATACCCTGCGCGGTGGCGACCCTACCGGGCGCAGGCGGCCGTGCCAAAACTTCTTTCCACGGACATTCCTGACCTTCGAGCAACTGCAGCCCTGCCTGGGTCTTGAGAATTCCTCCCGCGTCCACCACCCAGACAACGCGACACCGAGCTTTCTTCTGCTCGTATTGAATCCCGATGATGTCGCCGGGCTTCAGCGGCGCGTCGATCCCAGAGACTAATGCGCCTTGACTACTGATGTTGTGTGCTTTGGCGGGTTGGGTAAAGGGCTTGCCCGCTGAGTCCATACCCCAAGCCCGGATGGTGAGATCGGTGTCAATGCGGGGCTCAGGCCGCTGCTCCGGCATAGTCTACCCTCATTTGAAACGGGGCCCGTCTACTCCTTGTTATTCAACCACGAACTCAGGGTAAAGCCTAGAAAACAGTGGCACGGTGTGACTTACTGAGGTACTCCCCAATTTCGAATTCGGGACACGACCTGCCGATGCGCGCTTGAAAGAGGCGGTGGCCGGGCTAGAGTTCTCGATAGGAAATCAGTTGGATACCGCGCCGGTCAAGCGCTTCGCGGGCGGCCGCCGAGGTTAAGACCTCCAGTTCCTTTTGGCGCGATTCCCGCAAGCGGGTCCGCACGCTCGCCAATTCGGAGTCGTTGTAGCCGGGGTGGCAAACAAATTCCCAGGTACCGTCGGGAATGCAGTCCACGATTGCTGCGAATAGTTCGGAGTCCAGTGCCCCCGTCGAAACTACGCCAAAGCTTCCGTCCGGAGTGCATAAACCGAACTGAGCAACGGTGCGCCGGAAAGAGGAGGCGAAGGTTGCCAGAACTTTCACTTCGAGGAAACGCTTCCACAGGTTCGGGCGCTGGCGCAGGTCGCGAAGAGACAAGGGCAGGCGTGGCCCAAACGGATTACGAAGAGCACCGATTCCGCACGCTTTGGCAGCACGCAATAATGGGCGCAGCACTGAGGGAACGATATGGGTGTGCTTATGGGTGTCGAAATGGGTGAGGCTGATTCCTTTTTCCTGCAGCAGGCGGATTTGCGCGGTTGCTTCGGCCTCGATGTGTTCCGGATCTAGCCGCCCCAGGAGCGCATTCGCTGCCATGCCGGCCAGCTTCTCGCGCAACTGCGCCGCATTCCCTCTGTTCTCAACGAGGCTCGCGATTTTTTCCGGAGCCAGGATGGGCTTGCCATCCACCAGAACGATATGGCAGCCGACGCTGAGATGGGAATTCGAGGCGACCAGTTCCGTGGCTGCATCGCGAGCGGCTCCATTTGCCATCAAGGTTGTCGAGGTGACCATTCCGCGCGTGTGCGCTTCCACGATGGCCCGATTGATCCCCAGGGTTAGGCCGAAATCATCGGCATTAATAATGAGCCTGCGCACCGAGGCAGTTTAGCAGGGGATCGCGCATAGGCAGTCGCAATGGAACGTGGCGCTCGCTCGGCAAAAGTCCTGCCTTCAGGAAATGGCTGTCATCGGCTCTACGCCCATAGATCACCGGAAGCGGAACATCGAGCAGCCGAGATAGACCGTCACTTGGCCGCGGCCATGAGAGTAGATCAAGGCCTTTTTTTAAGTTGACAGGCCAGCAGGGGAGCTGCATAATACCGACTGTAAGTCAAGTATGGGTATTGGTCATATATGACAGACAGTCACGTATCTGAATTCGCTGAACTGATCGAGGCGCTTGCCTGCGAGGATCTGCCGCACTTGAAGCACATGGGAAGGCGGGAGCGGCGCGCCGCGGAGACTCGTTTGCGCCTGTTTAGATGTGCCCTGGGATTGTTTGCCGAGCGCGGGTTCCCCAACGTCACCATCGAGCAAATCACCGAAGCCGCCGACGTGGGCAAGGGAACTTTCTTCAATTATTTCGAAAGCAAAGATCAGATCCTGGGGGTAATGGCGGAGATCCAGCTGGGCAAGGTGCGCGAAGCTTTCGAGCGGGCCACTGCGGGAGAGCAGCCGATCCAATCCGTGTTGCGTCAGCTATTCCAGAGAGTGGGCGAGGAGCCGGGGCGCTCTCCGGAACTGGCTCGTGCCGTGATCTCGTCGTTCCTGGCGAGCAAGTACATTCGCGAGCACATGGCCCGCAACATGTCCGAGGGACGCCGAATGGCCGCGCAGATCATCCACTTAGGTCAGAGGCGCGGTGAAATCGATCCCAAGCTGAAAAAAGAAGAAGTTGCGCTGCATCTGCAGCAGACTTTTATGGGGACGCTGGTGCTGTGGTCCCTGCTCGGCGAGCCCAAGCTCGAGACGGCGCTCGAGGCCAGCTTCCAGCATTTTTGGAGAGCGATTGCCAGTTCTCATTAAGAGCAAAAGCAATGCGACGAAATCCGATTGTTTTGATCTCCGTAGCAATAACGACTTTGAGTTGCGTTGGGACGGTCGCCGCCCAGCAGACCTCCGCTTACCGGATCACATTACGTGAGGCTATTGAGAAGGGATTGCAGGCGAATCTCAGCGTATTGGTCGCGGACACACGCGTCGAGGAGGCGGAAGGTACGCGCATGCGGCGGTTTTCGGCGGCATTGCTGCCTCGTGTCCGCGCGCAAAGCTACGCTAATTTTCAGAATCGCAATTTGCGGGCGTTCGGTATCTCGGCTCCCGGCTTTCCTGGGGTGGTGGGGCCTTTCTCCAATTACGACTTCCGCGTGGCCGCAGACCAGAATGTCTTCGATCTGCAAAGCTACCATGGCTGGAAGGCGAGCCAGGACGCCGTCGAAGCCAGCAAGATGGATTACCAGGATGCGCGCGACCTTATTGTCCGCGCCATCGCCGGGCTTTACCTGGAGGCGCAATCGGCGGCTGCGCGGGTCAATGCGGCGCAATCCCGCGTGAATGACTCGCAAGTTTTGTATCAGCTGGCCAATAGCAAGCACAACGCAGGCACAGCAACCGGGGTCGATCTGTTGCGCTCGCAGGTGCAGCTGGCGAACGATAAGCAGGCGCTGCTGGCAGCGCAGAACCAGTACAAGCAATCGCTGCTGGTTCTGGCCCGCAATCTGGGGATGAACCCGAACACTCCGCTGGAATTGGCAGAGCAGTTGGTCTACCAGCCGCTGGCTGCGGCCACCGCCGAGACGCTGGTTGGATCCGCGCTCGTGGCGCGCCCTGATTACCTGTCGCTTGCCAGTCAAAGAGAGGAACTTGTGGAGCAGCAGCGCGCCAGCCGTGCTCGCTATCTACCCAAGCTTGGCGTCAGTGGGAATATCGGGGAACTCGGCCGCAGCATTGGCGGCGCTCAGGCAACTTATCTCATTCAGGGACAGATCGACTTCACTGTTTTTGATCGCGACCGCAGCGGTGAAGCTCAGGAGCTGGCCAGCCGCGTTCGGCGAATTGACGATCAGATCGCCGATCTGCACCGCGGCATTGAACAGGATATTCGTTCCGCGCTCTTGAATCTGCAGTCAACTGCCGATCAGGTCGCGGTGGCGCAGCAAGGGCAAGACTTGGCCCAGCGCGAGTTGCAGCTCACCCAGGACCGATTCCGCTCCGGGGTCACGAACAATGTTGAGGTGGTTACGGCGCAGGACGAGTTGGCGCGTGCGCAGGAGAACTACATCCTGGCGGTCTCCAGTTACGTGGACGCGAAATTCGCGCTGGCCCGAGCCGCCGGCGGCACCGAGAAAAACATGGATCAATATCTTGGCAATCCCTAGTTGTGAGCGAGGCGCGTGTCAGCCCGCGAGGTCGGAAGCATGAAAAGAACATCAACAATCGTGATCGTCCTGATTGCAGCGATGGCTGCCGCCGTGTACTTCTATCCGCGTCTTGTACAGGACTCGAAACCGGCGAACGAAATTGTTCTCTCCGGCAACATCGAAACCCACGAGAGTTTGGTCAGCTTCAAGGTGCCCGGTCGAATCATTGATCTGCCAGTCGAAGAAGGGCAGACCGTTTCGTCCGGCGCTCTCCTCGCCCGTCTGGACGACGAGGACTACAAGCAGAGAGTCCGCATCGATGAGGCCAGTGTTCGGGTTCGGCAAGCGAACCTGGCACTGACCCTCGCAGGCACCCGCCAGCAGGAGATCAATGCAGCGCAGCAGGCGATGCTGGACGCGCAAGCTGACCTGAAGCAGAAAAAGCTCGACTACGAGCGGGCGCAGCGGCTGTTCAGCGAAGATGCCATCTCGGCTCAGGATCGTGACCTTGCCGATACCGCGGTAAAACGGGCGCAGGCAAGTTTCGAAGCGGCTGAGCAACGTTACAGCCAGGCGGTGGAAGGCAGCCGTAAAGAAGACATTGCGATCGCGGAAGCGAATCTCAAGGAAGCGAATGCCAATCTCGGCATGTCGCACGTCAATCTTGACTACACGATTCTGCGCGCTCCCTCGGCTGGAGTCATTACCGTTCGGCAGGCTGAGCTCGGAGAAGTTGTGGTGCCCGGCACACCCGTAGTCACTCTGGCCGATCTCGATCACATCTGGCTGCGTGCGTACATCGCTGAAATTGATCTGGGCCGCATTCATTGGGGACAAGACGCCCAGGTGACCACAGACACTTACCCCGGCAAGCGCTATCACGGCCGCATTTCGTTCATAGCCTCGGACGCAGAGTTCACGCCCAAGAGCGTGCAGACTTATAAGGAGCGGGTCACGCTGGTCTATCGGATCAAGATTGACATTGATAATCCAAACCATGAACTCAAACCCGGTATGCCGGCGGACGCTCACATCACGCTAGCCGCGCATAGCGCACCGACTCAGAGCCAGGCCGGGAAACCGGAGAATTGATGTCTGAGCAGTTCCAATCCGCGATTGTGGCCGAAGGACTTACCAAGAGGTTTCCCGGTGTGAGCGCTGTGGATGGTCTCAGCTTTGATGTGCGTCCCGGCGAAATCTTCGGCTTGGTGGGGCCAGATGGCGCGGGTAAGACGACAACCCTTCGCATGCTGGCGGGGGTCATGCCTCCCGACGAGGGAAAGGCGATTGTGGCAGGGACCAACGTCGTCCACGACCCTGAAGGCGCCAAGCATCACCTCAGCTACATGCCGCAGCGCTTCGGACTTTACGAGGATCTCACGGTCGACGAAAACATCGATTTCTATGCCGATCTGTTTGGGGTACGAAAAACGGAGCGTGGCGAGCGTGGTACGCAGCTGCTGCGCGCGGCGGGCATGAGCGAGTTCCGCAAGCGCCTCGCGGGGAAGCTGTCGGGAGGAATGAAGCAGAAGCTGGGCCTGGTGTGTGCTCTCATTCATCGGCCCAAGGTGATTCTCCTGGACGAGCCCACTACGGGCGTCGATCCAGTTTCACGGCGCGATTTCTGGCGCATCCTTTATGAATTGATCGCGGAAGGCGTAGCCATCCTCACTTCGACGGCCTACCTCGATGAAGCAGAGCGCTGCCACCGGGTCGCATTGCTGCATCAGGGGACGCTACTCTTTTGTGATACACCGAATAATCTCAAGTCCAAGCTCCGCAAGGGTGTGCTGTCGGTGATTTCGCCGGATGGGCGCCGCTTGCGCGAAGTGATCGAACACGCCGAGGGCATTTCGAGTCTCATGCTGACCGGCGATGGCCTGCACGTGGTGGTAGATGACGCTGGCCGCCGCATTCCGGAATTGGAGACTCGGCTGCAGAACGCGGGAGTTCCTTTCCAGGGCATTCATCAGGTCACGCCTACCATCGAAGATCTCTTTGTCGACGCTGTCACCAGCCTGGGTGGAGAACCGCGGCATGCCTGAGAACCATAGTTCGGTAGTGATCGAACAGCTGGTTAAGAGGTTCGGAGATTTTGTGGCTGTCGATCACATCAGCCTGCAAACTCGAAGAGGCGAGATTTTCGGCTTTCTGGGACCGAACGGCGCCGGGAAATCCACCACCATTCGGATGTTGTGCGGTTTATTGAAGCCGACCTCGGGCCGCGCCACGGTTGCCGGGTATGACGTAGCGCAACAGCCGGAATCAGTGCGCCAGAACATCGGCTACATGTCGCAGAAATTTTCTTTGTACAACGATCTCAAGGTCATCGAGAACATCCGGCTCTTCGCCGGGCTTTACAGCGTGCCTTCCGACAAGCTGACGGAGCGCATCGAGTGGGCGCTCACTATGGCCAACCTGAAAGGTCAGGAGAATCTGATTGTGGGCACGCTTCCGGGCGGGTGGAAGCAACGGCTGGCCTTGGGCTGCGCGGTGCTGCACAAGCCGCCCATCATCTTTCTGGACGAGCCCACTTCCGGGGTGGATCCGATCTCGCGGCGTCAGTTCTGGGACCTGATCCATCGCATGGCGGGAGAAGGGGTGACCGTGTTCGTGACCACGCACTACATGGAGGAAGCTGAGTACTGCAACCGGCTGGCGCTGATCTTTCGGGGAAAGATCGTTGCCCTGGGCACGCCCTCCGAGCTCAAGCAGAAATCGATGAAAGGCGAACTGCTCCTGGTCGAATGCGAACCGCTGGGGCCAGCCGTCGAGCTGCTGCAGACTGCGCCTTTCGTCATGGACGCTGCTGTGTTCGGCAGCGCGCTGCACCTGGTCGTGCAAAAGGCTGAGGCCGCTATTCCGCAAGTGAACCAATATTTGGCTGATCGCAACATCTCTGTGCGGCAGGTTGAGAAGATCCATCCCAGTCTCGAGGACGTGTTCGTGTCGCTCACAACCGAGGCGAAGAACGGAAAGGAGCGGAGGGCTTCATGAGCTGGACTCGGTTCCTCGCGGTGGCGAAAAAAGAAATTGTGCAGGTGCTTCGCGACTCGCGCAGCCTGACCATCGTTCTCATCATGCCGGTCATCCTGGTTTTGCTCTTCGGATACGGCGTCAACCTCGATCTGAAGTATCTCCATATTTATGTCTACGATCGCGACGGCAGCCAGCAGAGCCAGGATTTGTTGAAGCGTTTTCAGGCCAGCGATTACTTCGAAATTGGAGGCGTGGTTAGCAGCTACTCCGAATTGACCCGCGCCATCGACGACGGCCACGCCAAGATGGGAATCGTCATCCCCTGGGATTTCTCACAGCGCCTTCAGGATGGGCGTCCGGTGCAGGTGCAGGCGCTGGTGGATGCGACAGACGATAACACGGCTAACGTCGTGATCGGCTACACCCAGGCCGTGGTGCAGGGCTACTCGTCGGCGGTTCAACTCGACTGGTTGCGCGACCGCGGACAAACCGTGCAACCCGCGTTCCTGAGCATCGAGACGCGTACCTGGTATAACGAGGACCTTGAAAGCAGTGCCTTCATCATCCCGGGGGTGCTCGCCCTGGTGATGTCGGTGATCGGCGCGTTTCTTACTTCGCTGACCATTGCCCGCGAATGGGAACGCGGCACCATGGAACAGCTGGTCTCGACTCCAGTGACGCCGCTGGAAATCATGCTGGGCAAGCTCGTGCCTTACTTCGCCATTGGCATGATCGACGTCATTGTCTGCGCGCTCATTGCTCTGTTCTGGTTTCACGTGCCCTTCCGGGGCTCGTTTCTCACGCTGTTGATCAGTTCGGCGATGTTCATGATCGTCGTGCTATCGATGGGATTCTTTATATCCGTAATCGCCAAGAATCAACTGGCTGCCAGCCAGATGGCTTTGCTGGCAACATTTCTTCCCGCTTTTTTGCTGTCGGGATTCCTATACGCGATTGAGCAGATGCCAGTTGTTTTGCAGGGGATCACACGGGTGCTGCCGGCGCGCTATTACGTGTCGGTCCTTAAGAAGATTTTTCTGAAGGGAACGCCCAGCGCTTTGCTGTACGCCGATCTGGTACCGCTCGCGGCGTTCGCCGTGGTATTGGCTCTGCTGGCCACGCACTCGTTCCACAAGAGGTTGACCTAGGAGACGATTATGCTGGCGCGGCTCAAGCAGATGCTGATCAAGGAATTCATCCAGGTTTTCCGCGACCAGCGCACCCGGTTCTTGCTCTTCGGGCCGCCGATCATCCAGATGCTTATCTTCGGCTATGCCGCGACTTTCGAGATCCATCACGTGGCCACGGTTGTGCTCGATCTCGATCACAGCCAGGAAAGCAGGGAACTGGTTTCCCGCTTTACCTCAAGCCCGTACTTCGACGTGCAACGCGAACTCAACGATTATCGTCAGGTGGGAGATCTGATTGATCGCGGAAAAGCCACGGTTGCCCTGCAGATTAATGCAGGATTCGCCCAGAATCTTCGCAAGGGAAAAACGGCTCCTCTGCAGGTGATCGTGGACGCGACTAACTCCAATACAGCCTTGATTGCTTCCGGTTACATTAACCAAATCGCCCTCGGCTTCGGAAAGGACTACCAGCAGGACCGCATCAACCGAATCTCACCGCAGATGATCGAGAAGCTGCCATCCGTCCAACTCGAGCAGAGACCGTGGTACAACCCGGACCTGCGCAGCCGCTGGTTCTTCATTCCGGGCATTGTGGGCAGCCTGACGCTGGTGCTGGTGGTCAACTTGACCGCATTTGCCGTGGTGCGCGAACGCGAGATTGGCACGCTCGAGCAGATCATGGTGACGCCGATCCGGCCGGCGGAGTTTATCCTCGGCAAAACCTTGCCTTTCTTTCTGATTGGCTTATTCGACGTCTCCCTGATCGCGACTGTCGGCACGCTGTGGTTCCGCGTTCCTTTCCAGGGAAGCGTTCTCGTCCTGTTCATCGGAGCGATTCTCTTCCTGCTCTGCATGCTTGGCGTCGGGTTGCTGATCTCAACCGTTTCAGCCACCCAACAGCAAGCGCTGGTGACAGCTTTCTTCTTCATCATGCCCGCGATCACCTTCTCAGGGTTTGGATTTCCCATCAGCACGATGCCGCCGTGGCTGCAGTACCTGACGTATGCCAGTCCCTTACGATATTTCTTGGTCGTGCTTCGCGGCACCTACTTGAAAGGCGTGGGGCTGGGGATTTTGTGGCCCCAAATGCTGGCCATGGGGGTGCTCGGCGCCGTGCTACTGACGGCGGCGGTGTTGCGATTCCATAAGGCGCTGGATTAGGTGGGACAGAGCCCCATCGAGAGGCTGGGTTCGTACTGCTTCGCGCTGCTCGGCTGCGGCGATCGGCAGGTAGAGCGTCGCCGGCGGTTAGTGGTTTGGCTCCTCGACACCATTGGTGCCACGCGGGTAGCACGTCTGGGCTATTTGCAAAAATGGATAAAAAGGTAGAGTTGTGGGGATCGCTATTGAAGGGTGAATGGCTGAAGCGGTGAGCCTGCCACGTCTGGCTACTGCACACGCCCTCTTGTGGCCATTCACCCGAACCCAAGCATAGTTGATCTTCTCGATAGTCATATGGCACGAAGGTGCCATTTACTCGTGTAGCACCCAAAGCCAATATAAACAGCGGCTGGCACTGGTCTTTGTTTATCACCCAGCTCTCATAGGAGGAAACATGTTCGGGTGGCTTACTGCAGCGTGGTCTGACGAGCAAGGACAGGATATTGCCGAATACGCCGTAATGGTGGCAGTCATCCTGATCGTGGTGGTTGGAACCATTCGTCTGATTGGCTCTAATTCCAATACTGTTTTTTCCAACGTGGCCAGCTCCATACAATAGACCATCTTTACGTAGCAGAAACCAGGTTGATGGAGTTCTCACACATGATAAGAGCCAAGGTCATTAATGCCTGCTTTCAGGTTATGGCGGCGTTTTGGGCGGTTATTGTGATCACGAAAACCCCGGCGCCGATGAATTGGCGCACCTATGCATTAGCCGCTGCAGGAGTAGTCGTCATTTCTGTCGTCGGTACACGCCTGAAACATCGTATTCTGAAGCGACAAAACCCGGTCAGTTCGGGTGCAGCTTCCGTTGATAGGTAATCCAGGATTTAACTCTGAGTGATCCCAGGGCAACGCCTGGGCTACCCATTTCCTCCGTCATCCGGTACTCGGCAGGCGCTGTTTGAACCTCCTGGTTACTTTCGTGACTCCACCGCGCCTTTTCGAAGATGATAGCCGACCATTCTGGCATCAGAATCCCATCAGCACTTCTCAGATGTGCAACGCCGCAGGTTTCATGTGAAAATGCTCGGCCGGTAATCTTCGAAGGGCTGCCCAGGAGTTAACTTTAGGACTCCTGCCGCAGGCTCTTAATTGTTAAAGCAAATGTCCCCTGTGCCTGCAACGGAGACTCTTGATCTAAATACCGTCCTTCAATCGGCAAGCCGTCGCGCTCAGGCGCTGACGGGTGCGACCGGCGTCGCCATTGCACTCGCGCACAATCAATCAATGATTTGCCGAGCCAGCATAGGACCAAGCGCACCACCGCTCGGCTGCCACGTGGACGTGACGTCTGGTTTTTCCGGACAGTGTGTACGTAGCGGCAGAACTCTTCGCTGTGACGACTCCGAAAACGATCTCCGAGTGGATCTCGCAAGCTGCCGACGACTCGGAATCCGATCCATTCTGGCCGCCCCCATCCGCCTCAAGGGTCAAGTGATTGGGATCATAGAGATCTTCTCTCCGAAACCCAATGCCTTTGATGACCGCCATGTTGTCGGCTTGAAAGCCCTGGCACATACCCTGTTACTCAGCCCGCTTGCATCTAGGCCCATCTCGGCTCCGAAACTGCTGGTCGAAACGGAACCCACTCTTAGAATTTTCTTTGGCAACCTGATCGAAGCGCTACGATCGCGAGCGCAAGCTCCGGTTCAGCTGACTTCTTCGCCAGCTCAGTTCTGGCCCGATGTGTTCGTCAGTTCCCACTTGCGATGGCAAAGCTTTGCCGAGTCGATGCTGTTGCACATCATGATCCTTGTTACGCTGGGAAGTCTTCTGAAACTGGATTTATCCCGCCCTCGATTTGTTCCCCCAGTGCTCAACAGACCGGATGTTCTCTACTACTTACCAGCCGAGTATGTCCGTCCCGACAGAAGCAAAGTGTTCTCGGCAACATCAAAAACACAACGGGTCGAGGTGGCGAAGAAAATACACTTAATACCACGGGAGCAGCGTAGCAGAACACAGACCAAGATCTCCGCACCCGATATCAAGCTGAAGGGCAATATACGCGTCCTCCGTATTATCGCGTGGACTTCCGTACCGCCAACTGCGCCCTCTTCGGCCGTTAGCCGGTCTCAGCTCTTTACGCCCGCTACTCTCGTTGATCCGATTGGGCCGCCCCCGCAAGTCTCGGGGCCGGCGACCGTACGCGCATTGAGAGCCCCAGCCGCAGCAGTCATTGAACCGCCGCCATTGGTACGCAGTTCATTACTCCGCACTGGCAGTTCCGGCATTGGTCTGACGGAAGTTATCAGTCCAGCGCCCCAGATACCCGCGCAGGGGCCGAAGTCAGTTCTCACTACTCTGGAGGCAGGTTTACGCAGCGCTTTGACCTCGGTCGTTGATCCTCCGCCATCGCTTGAAAGTCTCAAGAGTACAGATGGCCCATCGATAGGCGGGGTGTCAGCTGCTACTCAGATTGTGCCGCCGCCTCCTCAGCTTCTTGGCCTGGGGAACTCAAGTTCGTCGACTCAGAGAAGCACACCTTCAGCGGTTGTTCCACCTCCTCCATCGTTGAGCGGTGTCGAGAATACAAGCAGGTACACAAGACTGCAGCCCCTCGACGCGTCAGAAGTGCTCTCGGCTAAGCCACCAGTGCGCAGCGAGAGCGGCACGGTAGAGAACCGGCCATTTAAGTCGAACCCCAGTTCAGCTAGCCAGGTCGACGAGGAAGGGAGTAGCGGTGAACAAAAGTCTACCCGTCCGGAGGAGATAAGTGTCGCAGTCATCGGCGCCGCGTTACCTTTGCCAAGCTCTTCGTATTTTTCCAGTAGCGAAATCTTTATCGCAGAAGAGCGACTCAGCAAGCAGCGAACACGCCTTATAAAGCTCGTTTATGATTTCCTCCCTTATCAGCGGCGGCTTTCAGACGACGGTCCGAACTACCCCGACGTAGACAGGCTCCGGGTCAAGCGAGACATTACTTGCGACGAGACTCTAGCGCAAGTGATGTCGGGTGCCGGCGCCTCACTGGCATCGCGACCTGAGGAAGTGCTTGGCGGTGGGTACTCGGGTCGCCCACAGACGAAAATGCCGTGCTTTCGAACTACGGCCGACGACTACCGCAGAGCACGGATCCATGCTCGCAAGTGAGGCCCGCGAAAGCGTAATTTTCAAACAGTACTACTGGTTGAATTGTTCTGCTGTAGTCGCTGACGTTGTTTTCTCGAAAGTTGCTAATTCGCGGCGCAATAATCTGTGGAAGCGCCGGGCGTCTGGAAGAATGGTGTTGAGAAGGAAACGTTACCGTTATTTCTTTATCCCCTAAAATTAGGCGAAGCAGCGCCAGTATAACTACGCCATCGTGGAGAAAACGGAGCGGGGAGAAGAAGCAGCAAGCCAAATCGTCGAAGGTGCTCGATCGTGGTAGATGGCACCTCTGGGCTATTTGCAATCGCACACTTTCATTTAGAGTGTTCCCAGGCCATTTAGCTGCTTCGGAAGCGCGAATTTGAGAAGAATTATCAGAGTGATTGGTATCGTGGTATCGATCGCTAGTCTTTGAGAACTAGCGCATAATAACTTAAAGAACGTTTAAATCCCCCACAAGGCTCCCCCGCGATAGAGTTGCGAGGAAGCTTAGCCGACCGCTGAGTGCCCGGGCCCTTTGCCAGATATATGCGGGCTTCTCCCAATAAGCAGTCAGTAATTCGTGTTGCTCTAGCCGAGAGCACTCGGATGAGCGGGCAGATGCTGTCCGATCTGTTAAAACACGACAAGCGCCTTGTGGTCACCGATGCAACGGCAGATCCAATGCGAATTGCATCCAGCCTGAAGCCCGAGGTGGCTGTTATAAGTGCTGACCTGGAAAACGGCGCACCGAACGGGTTCGAGCTTTTGCAGGCCGTCAAATCCTCGTGCCCAGAGTGCAGAGCAGTAATGCTACTGGATGCTCCAGTTCGAGATCTTGTCGTGCAATCGTTCCGCTGGGGAGCCCGTGGAGTGTTTTGCCGCTGCGATTCCTTGAAATTGCTGCCCAAGTGCGTGCGCAGCGTGTATGAGAATCAGATCTGGGCAAATGCAGAAATGCTTGCATACGTGGTGGAAGCATTGGCGGAGGCGCCGATCACAAATCTGGTAAGTGCCGAAGGCGAATCACTGCTGTCCAGCCGCGAGCAGCAGGTAGTCGGGTTCGTTGCTGAGGGAATGAGCAACCGGGAAATAGCCCAGAAGCTCAGCCTTAGTGAACATACGGTTAAGAACTACATGTTCCGAATCTTCAATAAGCTAGGCGTTTCCAGCCGGGTTGAGCTAGTGCTGTACGCGCAAAGCCAGCGCGCGTCGTCCGGAAACAGGAATTCTGCGAGCTAACAGCCGGCGCAAATGTCCTCGGACGCGACCGGCGCCTCTCCAAGGCGCCCCCGAGTAGCTCAAAAATGTTAGCTAGTCTTCTCGCCGACAAGAAGGGACCGTGACTTGCTGTATGTTTTGGTATCGTGACGGCTAAGCCAGGACACGCCCGCAATGTCTCTGCCCGGGCCCATAGCCGATTCCGGCTAGAGGTTCCGGTGAGCATACGATGGAACGAGGCAAGTACTGAACGAGAACTCGTAGGTCTCACTCGCGATATTGCGGAATCGGGAGTTTTTGTTGTCTCTGCGGAAACCCCTGCCCTTGGTGACGAGATCTGGCTCGAGGTGCAACTCCCCGATTTGAATGGAGTAGTCGGCTCTGGTTTGAGGCTAAGCTCACGGGGCAAGGTCGTGCGCCTGGCTGGGCCAGGAGAATCTTCTGGTTTTGCCGCACGGGCCAAGTTCATCCTACCGCAATAGAGCCAAAACCTGTCCGCAATGCTCTGCACATTGTCAGGAATGTGCAGCCGGAGAATGCAAAAATCTGCCTACTGTAGCTGGATTAGGTGCCAAAATGTTGTATCGAAATATCGGCATTCGCAACGGATGTATTGTCGGATTTGAGAATGGAACGGACCCTGAGGGCTCAGGCACATTGATCGAAGCTATTCATGCAAGGTGGAACGCAAACGACGGGATCATCGTGGCTGGCGGTGGCACCGTTCGGCTGAGTTCGGCCAACCAGAACGGCTTCTACGGCATTTACATCTCTGGCGGCGGCATTGCCGAACGCAACACAGCCATTGACAATGAAAATGGCATGGGCGTCTTTTCTGGTGGAAGCGTTGTCGGCAATGTCCTATCCAACAACCTCTACGGATTGCTCGCGTCCGATGCAGTGTATGGCAGCAATAGCCTGCTGAACAACACCAACGACTTCTACGACGGTGGCGGGAACGTTTCGCAGAACAACAACAACTGCAATGGCCATGTATGCTGATTTAATTTAACAGAACTGAACGAATTCTTCGTCTGGGACCTGTCGGCTGTCTTCCCGCTCTGCTGTCGTCACAATGCACAAGTCTGCTAATCGCAGACGTGTGCACATGAATAACAGAACAGACATCCGGGTGTTTCGAAAGGAGTACGCACTGCGCGCTTACCGACGCGACAGTCGAGTCAATCTGATAACGGCACGCGCCCTCATTTGGCGATGAAGAGAATCGGTCACGTTCGAAGTTGAATCATCTTCGACACGTCGCAGGCATACTCTCGGGAAATCAAAGCTTCAAAGCCAAGTAGTGCGAGCGTTGCAATTGACCCAAAACCCAAAAACTAACACAGAGGATATTAAAGGTAAGCTGGGGCAGAAGTCCGGACGAGGAGACAAGGACGATGCCCAAGAAAGCCCACGCGGAAGAACAAATCGTGGCGGTATTGCGGCAGGTGGAAGCAGGAGCGCGAGTGGACGAGGTATGCCGCAAGGTGGGGATTAGCCAGGCGACTTACTATCTGTGGAAACGGAAGTATTCCGGGGTAGGGGTGAGCGAAGTGCGTGAGCTGCGACAGTTGGGCGAGGAGAATGGGCGGCTGAAGCGGCTGGTAGCGGATCTGGGTATGGACCGGCAGATCCTGCAGGAGATTGTCTCCAAAAAGCTCTAAGGCCTCGTGCGCGTCGGAAGTTGGCGCGCTGGGCGCAGGAGGCCTACGAGGTCAGTGAGCGACACGCGGCGAGGCTGGTCAAGTTGGCGGTGAACACCTTACGCTACCAGAGCCGGAAGATATTCGATGAAATGTTGCGGCATCGCTTGCGAGAGTTGGCGGGTCCGACGATTCTGTCCGCAGATTTAGAAAGCAGTGATCGCGAACGAGGCCATCCGGACCGTCGCAAAAAACACTTGCAATTGCCGCCGTAGGGAGATACGTTTAGTACTCCCAGCGATCTGCGTCCCGCCTACCTGGGGCGCCGTCAAGACGGCGCATTTCAAAAACAACTTGTGCGAGGAACATATGGGCAGAGCGACTGCTGGTCCCAGCTATCCGCGGGCCTTTCCTAGCGGGGCGTTTTCTCCGCAGGCCTTCTCCTCGTCCCCGAGCCCCGCAGCGCGCGAGATACCTGGCTTCATGAAACCGGGCGTCTTTCAACAGCGGCCAACGTTTAACATGCCGGGCGCACCAATAATGCCCATGAACATCTGGGCGCAACAGGCTTGGATCCGCAATACTCCCAACGCCTTCGGCAAGAAAGGCCCGAGGCTTCCTCCGAGGTGAGCTCAAGTTTTGGAAATCTGACGGAGGTCAGCAATGCAGGAAACATCAGCGCACGACCTTGCCGCTCCAACGGCTCTTGCCGAGCAATCGCAAGCTGGGGTGTCGCAACGCAAGCGTGAAGCCAACCGGCAGAATGCCCTCAAGTCTACCGGACCACGGACCGAGCGGGGCAAGAACGTCAGTCGTCACAACGCTGCCAAGCATGGAATCCTGGGCAGCGCGCTTTTCCTCAAAGCAAAAGAAAAGGCCGAGTACAAGCGTCTGGTTCAGAGTCTGCGCGAGCCGTTTCGGCCGGAGGGAGCTTACGAAGAGTTTTTGGTTGAAGAAATTGCCGTCTGTGCTTTGCGCAGGAAATATCTTTATCGCTACGAGAGTGGTGAAATGCACAGGCAAGTTGAACTGGCGAGGCGTGAGTTTCGTGAAAGATACGACACCATCAGTCCGGAAAGTCGGGAGCTACTAGCGTGCTTTAAAAAAGCCAAAGCTGACATCAAACGTTTTGGCGTACTGCGCGGGGAAACTGCCCAGAGCTTGGAGTCGGTCATGCAGGCCGCCGCCCTCCAGGAGTTTCACCGGAAATTAGCTAAAGCAGGGTTGCCAGATCTGCCGGAACAAGGCCAGAGCGGATCGGCGCCGGATCAGTTGTCAGGTGCAACAACCGATGCGAATGAGGCACTAAGACGGAAGGAGAAGCTGAAGGTCATCAACGAGTACATGGAACCGCTGCAATCGGCGTGTGCGGAAGAGATCATGAACTAGCTATTTTCGAAGCTCGTCAGTCGCTCCCGTCGTTCGAGGTACTGCGGAATGTTCTGAGGTACAACGCATCCATTGATCGCCGGCACGCGATGCTTTTCATGACTATGTCCGGAGTACGGGATCGAGCGATGTCAGCTGATCCCGCTTCGGCCGAACATCCAATTGCTGACGAATGAAACCTCCGGAAGTGAGCCGGATATTCCCCATCCGTGATTTGCGGAATCGGGGAAGCCAGTTGTTAAGCAAACTGGCGACCACTCCAACCCCATCGACGGCGGCTGACGAGGTGCGCCGGGCCCAGTCCGGCAGCGGTGAATTCTTCTCGGCGCGATGGAATGGGCGAGTAAACCAAACGAAGCCAAGAAGTTGTTTGTTTTCAGGTGCGACTCTAATGGCAAACACCTTACGCCCCGGGCCTAAGTGGCAGTACAGGGAAGGGAACTATCGAATAAATGCGGAATCACAATACCTGGATTCGGGCCGAGTGGCCCGAAGCTGACGCGAGGCGTTGATCCCGCGTTAGCAAAATTGCGTCGATTTCTTCCGCGAGCGCGACATAGGCCGCGTCGTAAGCTGACAAATTGTGGCGGAGTTGCCAAATACGGGGCAGCAATACGAAATGAGGATACCGATTTATCCGAAGATCCATCAGATCCGTGATTGCCTGATCGGCACGGGGTATTGACAAGACCCTGTCCCGAACTAGTCTCCGCAGCACCTGGATGACTTCAACGTCTAGCAGATGAGGAGCATGTAGCGATTCACTGTGTGAAAAGATTCGCTGTTCAACGCGCCCGCCCGCTGAGGTTTGGAGAAGCCACTCGATGGCCGCAGAGGCATCGAGGACAATCACCGGGCTTCTCTTTCCTGCTGCACCAGGCGAGCAGCATCGAATTCGACTGTAACTGGCTTGCGCGTGTGCAGGCGTTCGCTCAGTTCCTTCAAGGTTGGCTTATTGGCAATCTCTTTGATCTCGGCCAACAAATAATCAGATAGCGACATGCCGGCCATGGCTGCTCGCGCTTTCAACCTGCGATGAAGGGGATCGGGTACATTGCGAAGTTGAATCATCTTTGACATGTGACAAGCATACTTTCATGTTATACACATGTCAAATTACCATCAAACCGTTCGGTCCTCGTGGTGCTGATCCTCACATTCGTATGGCGATTTGTAGCTCGTCTTTCCCACATGAGTCTGCCAGTCCACCGGCTGACGCGAACGTCTTCGCTCGGGTCAAACCACGGCCGCGATCAGGCGCGGGAGCAGTAGCACTGGAAGAGCCTGAAGAGGAGCCGTAGCAAGTCTCAGGCGAAGGAGATGAGTGTAATCGCCTTCCATGAGACGGCCGGTCTATGTCAACCTAATTTTGATCGCACCAGCTTTTGTTCCTTGTCTCTGCCGAGTCAGTACCGCTGTCGCCACCCTTGCATCCGCACCCCTTCATATGCGTTTTTTTCGCTCGGTGCCAGTTGAGTGTTCTTGGTTTAAGCCCGGTGCTGCCACCTGATTATCGACCTTGGCTTCGGTGACTTCGAAGTTGGGCCAAGCGATTAACGCAGTCACCGGAACTCGGCTTTGAGCTTTTCTCCCTTTCGCAGATGCTTGACTTATGCGGCCATGGCTAATTGCTGACGATTGCGCAAGGGTTCGTAGACTTCTCCGCTCGCCCATAGGCGATGCAGTAAGACGGCTAACTTCCAGGCTGTGGCAATGATGGCTCGCTTTTCGGGACCGAACGGACCCAAGATGTGCTGCGCTCCTTGCACCCGCGGCGTGCGCAGATAGGCATCACCTTCCTTGCTGATGCATCTGCGGTTCGCTCTGGCCGGAGTTTCTTCTGCCTGGCTGCAGGCCCAGATAGCAGCCCACATCCCGGCTCTTGCGGAAACGATCTTCCAGCGTCAGCAAGAAGGTCAGCGCGATTAGGAACGGGCTTTGTCGCACCAACTGTAAACCAGATAACCAGTCGTCGAGCTTGCGCTATGACAGTTCATAGATCTCAGGTGTTAATTCCACAAAAATGTATACTTTGAATGATACATGTGTTCTATGTTATTGATTATGGGCACCCATAATCGTGGCATTCTGATTGCACACTGTTCTGACATTTCTTAGCATCTGCCGCTTAATACAACTGCAACTAGATGCCGCCGTCCATCGTGATCGAAAGATTCGCGTGCGGGAAGAGGTATTTTTTAAGCACTCCAGGACTGTTTCCATTTTCTCTTGATGAGGTGAAGTCTATGGTACGTCGGGTTTTGGAAACCTTCTCCATCCTCCTTCTGGTAGGAGCTGCTTTGCAGGCGCAGACCTTCCGCGGCGCAATTAACGGCACGGTCACCGATCCGTCGGGAGCAGTAGTCGCCGGTGCGAATGTAAAAGCGACCGACGTTGCGACTGGCGTGAATCACAGTATTTTTACAACAACGGACGGCCAGTTTGCGCTTCAAGACCTTCCGCTGGGGAGCTATAGGGTTACCGTCTCCGCAAAAGGATTTCGTGATACTACCTTCGATAAGGTACCGGTGACGGCGGGATCGGTTTATACCCTTCCTGTAAAGCTCTCGGTCGGGCAGGAGGCGACCACGATAGAGGTTTCCGCCGCAGCGGTGGCTCTGGACACCACTACGGTGACCCAAAGCGACACCATTCCTGAGGAGGCCGTTCAGAATATTCCCATGAACGGCAGAGATTTCTCACAGCTGATTGCGGCCGCACCGGGTTATGGTGGCTACTCGGTTGGTGGTTTCGGCTCCCTGAATGGGACACGTGCCAACCAGATGAACTGGCAAATCGACGGCACGGACAACAACGACCTCTGGCACAACATTCCCGCGGTTAATCAGGGCGGCGTTTCGGGAATTGCCGGAGTGGTAATGCCAGTAGACGCGATTGACGAATTCTCAGCGCAGACCCAGTCGAACGCAGAGACTGGGCGGAATGCCGGCGGGACGGTGAACCTGACCATCAAGTCGGGCACAAACACCTTGCATGGCAGCGTGTACTACTACAATCGCAACGAGTTCTATGCGGCGCGATCTCCCTTTTTCGTGCCCAGTCCTCAATTCCCCAAAGCACCCAGGCTCCGAAATGAGAATTACGGATTCACGGTCGGCGGCCCGATCATCAAGGACAAAACTTTCTTTTTTCTGGGCTACGAAAAACAGGATTACATTTTTGGGCTGACGGGCTTATCCACAGAACCGTCCGCTGCATGGGCGCAGAAGGCCCAATCCCTGCTGACCGCCAATGGCATATCTCCCAGCCCTGTTTCCCAGAATCTTCTGGCCAACCTTTGGCCAAGTTCAATCAGCAGTCTTCCTGCGACACTCAACAATTACTTCGCTACCGTCCCGGGCACCGGGTACAGCTATAACGGGGTGGTGAAGCTGGACCATAATTTTAGCGACAAGGAACGTCTCTCCTTCCACTGGTTCATCGGGCAAGGTAGTCAGACGCAGCCGCCTGGGGCCAGCTTAGCGTTGGCAACTGCAAGCTCAAACCTGGGATACTATTTCGAGGTTGCTCCTCTTCACGTTCAAAACTATTCGCTCGTCCTGAACTCGGTGCTGAGCTCGAAAATGACTAACCAGGTCCTGTTCGGCATCAGCTACTTCAACCAGATCTTCCATGATGCCAATAATAAGTTCCAGATGAAGAATCTGGGCTTATTCTTGAGCCCGGATGCGCTCAAGGGAGGGCAGCCGGTTCCCGGAGCTTCTAACATCGCTATTTCCGGTTTTGACCAGGTAGGAATCACTCCGCCCGAAGGCCGAGTCGACGCCACCGGGCACCTCGGCGACATCATTTCCTATATCGCCGGCAAGCATCAGTTCCGCTTCGGGGGTGAAGTCCGGCAGGGTCGGGTCAACGAGTTTTACTACCGACGCTCGCTCGGTAGCTTCACGTTCGATGGATCACAGGGACCTTGGGCAGGTTCCTGCGCTTCCGGCGATCCCACGTGTGCCTTGGCCGACTTTCTCGCCGGAGACGTTGCCAGTTCCTCCATTGCGATCGGCAATGCAGAGAGGACTGTCACAGTCAATGCCTTCAATTTATTTGGCCAGGATAACTGGCAATTGACTCGCAAGCTGAATCTGAATCTCGGCTTACGCTATGAGTACTTCGGGCCGCTGCATAATGGTGACAAGAATCTCGCGGTCTTTGTCCCGGCGAAGGGTCTTCTGATCCAGGGCAGCGGGATCGATTCCATATTCCCTCCCGACCGCAACAACATAGCGCCGAGGTTCGGCTTTGCCTATGAGCCAATGGAACGTAGCGATCTGGTCGTGCGCGGCGGAATCGGGGTTTACTACGATCAGATCAACATGAACCCCTTCCTCGATTTCCGCCCCGGATCTCACGGCGCGGATGGTTTGCAGGACAATCCTATCGGTCCGGCACCGGTCGACAATTACAACACCGACCGGCTGGGCGCTGTGTCATATAACTGGGATGCGATTCAAGCGGGAGGCAATTCCGTCTTTAGCCCGGCAACGACCTGTCCGACTCTTAGTGGTTGCGGTGCCAATAAGTACAACGTTTACTCCGTCAGCCAGAATTTCCGCGCCCCCTATTTCTACAATTACAACCTCAACGTTGAGAAAGGATTCGGCAACGCGGCGGTTTGGCAGATCGGTTATGTCGGGAGCGAGGGGCGCAAACTCTCGGTGATGCTCAACATTAACCAAAATGGCGCGTTCGACGCTCAATATGCAAACATCGGCTCGGTGCTACAGCTGAATAGCATTGGGACTTCCAACTACAATGCTCTGCAGTCCACTCTAAAGATCAGGTCCTGGCATGGGTTCACATCCCAGTTTGCCTATACCTGGGCGCACGCGTTGGACGAGGTAACCGAGTACCGCGGGGTTATTCCCTTGGACAGTTTCAATTTGAAGCAAGAGTACGGGAATGGCGATTTCGACACGCGGCACAACTTTACCACTTACTGGAGCTATGACGTGCCGGGGTCATCCTATGGCCCTAAGATCCTCACTCATGGCTGGCAATTAAGCGGCTTGTTTTCCTTCCACGGGGGCCAGCCCTTCAACTGGAATGCAGGAACGCAACGCCCAGGCGTGAACCTCGTCAGCGATCCGTTCGCTGGCGTTTCCCACACGTTCAGTGCGGCCAAAGGCGGCATGCCGTGGGTTAACCCACTGGCATTCTGCACGCCGGGCGCGGCCGGCTGCCCCGGTCCTTCCGATCCCAATGGCGATGTCCGTCGGAATCGGTTCTTCGGGCCTGGCTTCGCCGATGTGGATTTGTCGGTTTTCAAGAACATCCCTATCAAGGAACGACTAAAGTTGCAGCTTCGCGCGGAGATGTTCAATCTCTTTAACCGCAAAAACCTCGCGACTGGAGCCGGGTCGGTGGGTTCCAATGGTTACGTCAGCGACACCATCGGCGATTTCAATGGTGCTCCTGGGCTCGGACCGGGCGAGCCGTTCAATATGCAACTCGCGGTTAAGATCATCTTCTAGCGACCGCACGTCTCGTTGTGTTTAGCGGATGCGCAACCATCTCGCGCATCCGCAACTCCACGGCATTATTTGGCCGAACATTCAGCTTCAACCTTTTTCATATCCGTTCAGCCCACTGCACCGACAGCCGCAGCCCTTAGGGGGGTCGGCGGAATATTTCTGATTAGATGTAGTCACATGATTACGTGACATTAGTCACTGAAACCGTATCCTCCCACGACATAAATTTCTGCCCAACGATGTGGAGGCCACGCATGAGAATCTATAGGGGTCTACGTTGCTTTGAATGTGACAGTGTCATTCTTGCAAGCATGCCGAATATTGTGCGCTATCCCCCTAAGCAGCCGGAATACTGGATGTTCGAGTGTCCGGAATGTTCCGCGATCACTCTGCAACTACCAGCCTCGGAACTTAAAACCTATCTTATGTCTCGCAGTATCCGCAGTCGAGGCTATGCCAAGAAGGCCGAATGGACCGAAGTGGCCTGCTGAAACTCGGCGGAGCCGTGGCAGCCGCCGCATCATAGTTGTATTCAGTACGATGATCCTTCTCGGATTTGGGGCGAGGAAAAACCGTGGCGCCTGAAAAAGCGGCGCGGCCCAACGTATTTGGGCCTTGACGTGCATGAAACTCGGACGGATACTCTGTCGCAGCTAGCGTTCGCGACGCCACTTCTTGCTGATCGCCCACTCTCTTCAAGGGGGTGCCCATGCCCACAGAGGACCTGTACACCGGCATTGCGGTCACGGGCATGTTCATCATTGGGGTTGTCTTAGCGATCGTGAAAATGCCACGCACACAAAGAAAAATCATAGCAAAGCGGGTGGAGCGCTCGCTCACCACGATACGTGAGTTTCGCAAGAACCATCCGCTGCGGAAAGCGGCATGATTTTGACTACTTGCAGCGCCTAGTGCTCACCGTAACTTTTTGTGCTAGAGTCACCGGCCATGCCACGCAGCAAACGCACGGGTCAAGATAAGCTGCAGTCTCTTCTCAGAAAGCATCGTCTGCATGCGGGGCTTTATGCCCGTGTTGCGAAAAGACTAAGGATCGACATGTCGTACGTAAGCCGGGTTGCCAACGGGAAACGCACCTCGGAGCGGATCATGAGCGCCATTTTGGAAGAACTCAGGCGGATCGAACGGGAATAAGATTCGTGACGGCAGCTATTCGCAGTGCAGGCATGTAACAAATGAAAAGATGCATTGGTTGCGATGCACGGATTTGGCCGTGGCAGAAGCTCGGGTCAAACGTGGTCATGCACAGTTTTTGCGAGAAGGCCTGGGATCGCGGGTATGAAGCTCGCAGGAAACTGGAGCACATGGTGGCCGAGACACATGGGGTGAAAAACGTAAGCGATCTGTTCATTGGAGATCAGCAGCAGAAGAAGCAAAGGCGACGGGATTGAAATTTTAGACCGTGGTGACACTTGCGGTGGTCTCAACCGTATAGCGTGTAAATAACAATCCTTTACAGGAGGCGGGGCCATGCGATGTTTCTTGGCCATGCTTCTCATCCTTTAGTCTGTGTGGCTACGGCGGAGCCCGATTCCAAGCGACGTTCCGATCCGATACTCAATTCAGCATCATAGGGGTTATTCTCTTCATTGACTTTGTGTCCATCCCGAACAGCCCATTTGCTATCAGGAGCATTACCTTTCTTCCTGATTTCACTCCGACCGTGACCGAGTTCTGCGGAGATCTCGCTCAGCAGGTTCTCCCGAACGATTTCGTAACCGTGACCTTCACTCAGGGGCCGAATTGCGCTACCGCGTTCGGCAACACATTCTCCCCGGCAGCCTGATACTCGCGCCCCGTCGGGATTTCAACCTTGGTGAGGCATCGCAGAACGAACAATATCTTTTCTGTTCCACAATCAGAACAAGCAAGCCGCTGGCTTTAGCTTTGGCCCGCCGTAAGCCTTTACCATTGTGGTTGGCTCTATGCGCAAACCTGCTCATTGAACGGAACTGGCGACACTTGAGAATACAGTGTTCGCGTTACTCCCGATCAAACGAATTGTGCCGATCACAACGATCAGAATCGCCGCGACCATAACAGCGTACTCGGCAATATCCTGACCTTCGTCATTCAATATCAGACTGCGAAGCAAAGTAATCATGATTTCCTCTTTTGTCTAAATTTAGCCAATTCTTCCCGCCAGTGTCGGTCCTGTTCCCGTATCCCGGTCGAAACTCAAGCAACCTTGCGGAACGAACCGTGACAGTCTGTTTCACTGTCTGGTGGTTGCTGTAATTGCACATCCTTCGGAACGATCTTGATTCCCTCGACCGGGTCATACACTACATTCATATAGGGTGCGCACGCTCCACACAGCCAGTAGCGCTGCACGGTTCGATCCGGTAGTTCGATTACGATCAGCTCTCCATCATAGAGGTGCAGGAACTCTGCGCTGCACTTGGGATTTGCACAGTTTAGGAGCATCGGCGGACCTCCGCACAGAAGTTGCAGGCCAAATAGAAGGTTGGAAGATAAACCCCAGCCTTGTCTGCAGAAGATCAGCGCTGAACGCGGTCAATTGCGTTTCGTAATTCTTCTTTTACACCCAATAGGTCGAGCTGTCAGTGACGGAGCAGTTCAAGTGGTGATTCGATGCTCACTTCTCGACCGCCGCTCTTATGCGTAATGGGTGACTCATATTACGCTTCAGCAAAGGACGGGTTTGCCAGCAAGCGGACCTTGCTAAGGAGAAGGGAGACGAGCCAAGTGTCATTGCTCGGCAGGTAGCCCCACCTTTCTGACGATCGCCTGATTACGGGGATCGCTGTGTAGGAAGTCAAAACCCGGATCGCTCTGAATGCGCACCAGCCAAGGTGTATGTTCCCGGTAGGCTTCTTCGAGATAATCGAGTGCTTCTTGTCTGTGCTTCAAACTCGCATAAACACTTGCAAACTCAAGCGGGGATACATATTCGCTAGCAGCTTTTTTCCTCAGCTCATCCAGTTGCAATTCGTAGACCGCTGTTAGTCCACCGCGTTTGAAAGCCTGTTGTAGCGCACGAGCGGAATCAGTATCACCCGCAAGCCGGCGGGAGATTTCCCATTCGTGAGCGGCTTCTCTCTCCATGCCCTTAAGCCGGTAGGCAGCCCCGAGGGCCTCATGCAGGTCCGCTTTATCCGGCTGGGCTCCTCAAGCGAGCCTCGCTCAAGGCGGCGTCAAGCTGCTTGGCTCGCATTAGCGCATGTCGCGAGACCCAATCCAGATGCTGCGCCGGTCACGAGCGCCACTTTGTTAACAAAGGAAAGATTCATAAGTTCTAACCTCACGGTTTAATTCACCACTTTAGATGTGGGCTGGAAACTGTGGCACTAGCGGATTGCGCCAATCTACTTGCAAAAGACGCCATGCTCAGAAAGGGAAAGATCGGTACGCGGCATGAGGGTATGAACTAAGACGATGAACTATCAAAATTCAGAGATTACCGACCAATTCAAGCTCCGGTGCGCCCGGAGAAAGAAGCGCTCGAACGTCTCGCATCGGAGGTTGGCCGAAGAAGCGGTTGTATTCGCGATTGAATTGGGTCGCGCTTTCGTAGCCGACCTCAAGGGTTGTGAACCTCCTGAATGATGCCGAGCAGGTCTGAACTTGTGCAGCACATTGCACAGTTTGTCCCAGTGATTACCCACATCTTGCATCGGGGCTAAACCGCACCAGTAAGGCTCGGAGTTGTGCCAGTTGGTTCAAAATAGTGAATGAAGGCCGACCATTCTCAATGATTGTACCCGCCCATCCGGGGAGTCGCTCTGGGAATCTGATTGGCTCCCTTGCCTGGCAGGCGCAAAGGAGGAGTTAAAACGTATATTTCAGAGCAAACTCGATTTGCCGGTTGTCGGTAGCGGTGTTGGTAATGGCCGCGCCCCCAGTCACGTCGACGGCGATTTGGCCACCCGAACCACCTCCGGGTAAGCCGAAGTTGGGATGATTGAAGAGGTTGAAAAATTCGGCGCGGAATTCGAGTGCCTGAGATTCGCGCACTTTGAAATTCTTCTGCAGCACGAAATCGAAGTCCACCAAGTCAGGTCCGCGGAGATTTCCGATACGAGAGTTTCCGAACATATGTGCGGACTGCTGTCCGGGCGCGAGCGGAGGAGCAACGAAGGCTGCCTGATTGAACCAGCAATCGAGCGTCTGATGCCCGGGATTAGTGCAGGCAAAATCGGTCGCTTGCGAGGCGGGGTTGAATGAAAAGTCATAAGGATTGGCGACCTGGTCAGGCCTGTAACTGAAGCTTCCGGTGTTACTCAGGTCGGTAGACATGCTGGCGGTAAGGGCCTCTCCACTTTGCGCCGTCGTGATACCGGCCAACTGCCAGCCGCCGAGCAATGCGTCGGCGATGCCGCTTGCACTGCCGAGCCAGCGTTTTCCGCGCCCGACGGGGAGTTCATAAAGATAACTGATGGTGAATCGGTGGCGCAGGTCTGGTGTTACCGGACCATGCTCCAGGTCGGGGCGGTATGAATTCTGAATAAAGCCACCGACGTTTCCATCAGCATTGCCAAGGTTCTTGGCAAACGTATAGGCGGCCAGAAAATTGAAACCGTTGGCGAAGCGCTTATTTAACGAGGCCTGGAATGCGTCGTAGAACATCTGCAACTGCGGATAGTCCAGTGGCAGGACCTGGGTGAGATTAGGTTGCTGCGCAAAATAGCGACGACCGTAATTGGGATAGGCGCAATTGGGACCGCAGAAGTTGCTGTCCAACGGTTGCGGCGGTTGATTAAGATCGCTGGCTTCATGGTTCCATAGATGATAGGCCCGCGTACCCACATAGCCGACTTGCGCCACCCAGTTCTGTGCAAACTCGTGCTGTACACTCAGGTTCCATTCCATGATGCGTGGCACGAGCCGAACCGGACCGGTGGTCTTCACCGGCCCATTGATGTTGATGGCGTCGCCAACCGGCACCGCCGCTGGGAAGCCATTGGAGATTAGTTGTCCCGGCTGGATGACGGTGGGGTTGTAGTTGTTCTGATAGAAGGCGAGTTGCGGCGGATTTAAGCCAAGATCATCGAAGATGTTTCCTTCGGCGGAATAAAACATGCCAAACGCGCTGTGTACGACGGTTTTGGGTCCTACTGACCAAGCGATACCCAGTCGAGGTGCCAGGTCTTTCTTGTCGAACCGCACCCCGGCGTGAGGAATGGCATTAGGACCGTACGAAGTGACAACGACCGCCCGATTCAGATCGAAATTGCCTACACGGCCGTTCGCAGGCGAGGTAATTTCATAGCGCAGTCCCAGATTGATGGTGAGATTGGAGCGGGGGTGAAAGTCGTCCTGTATGAATTCGGCCAGGTCCCAGTAACGCGTGGGATAAAGTCCGGCCAGGAAATCCTGGTCAGTAAAGATGGGAGCACCGATCAGCAGGTCGGCCAAGCCATTGCCGCCGTTTGCCGTCGTCAAGTCGTTCGTATAACCACCGCCGAAGACGAAATAACCTCTGGGACTGGAGAGTTGGAAGAAATTTCGCTGCTGGCGGCGGAAATCGGCGCCGAACTTCAATGAATGGCGTCCCCGGATCCAGGTGACTGAATCGGCGATCTGGAAGATGTTCTCATACACGTGTTCGGGCAGCCATTGCGAATCGCCCAAGGAGGTAAAGCCGGCCACATCAATATTTGGAAGTCCGGTGGAATTGGGGTACCCCGGACGATTGGTGTTAGGAATTCCGAGCTGAGTACCGAGATCCTTGCCGTAGTTGAAGGGGAGAGCATTCACGGCGTAGCGGAAATAGCCGCCATGCAGGTCGTTCAGCAAACGGCTTGAAAATGTGTGTGTGTAACCCAAGCCGAGATGCTGCGAACGGGAGTTGCTGACGCTAGGACAACAATCGTTGCCACCCCATAACGGTCCCAGCGGGCCGGGGCGCTGGCTGCGCACGTCGCCAAAGCTGTAGGAGGCGAAAATCTGGTCGTCGTCGCGGAAACGGTGGTCCAGGCGGACATCGAACTGATCCTGATTATTAACGTGGTTCTGATTTGCCAGATAGTTGTTGGTGATGCCGGGTTGATTGGGAAGCGGATAGAAGTTGGCTACGTTGGAGCCAATGGCATCGATCATGCCCGGTGGCAGCAGATTGATGACATTGTTGTATGAGATTGGCTGGCGTAGAGAGATCGTGCCCGCGCCATTCAAGCAGTTGTAGTCGGCCGTCGTGGTGGGATCGAAAATTGTGCCGGTATCGAAGGATGGGTCCCCAGCGGAAGTATCCCCGCAGGGCGAAAAGTAGTTCTTGGTCAAGCGATCACGGAAGTCGCCCGCGCGCTCGGCCGCGGTCGGAACGGTAGAAATGAAGGGTTGGCTCTCGCGCAGCCTGGATCCCTGATAATCGCCGAATAGGAAGGTTTTGTTCTTAATGATAGGACCACCCAGGAGGGCGCCGAACTGGTTGCGCTTGAAAGGCTGCTTGCCCTGGTTGAAGTAGTTCACGGCATCGAGCTTATCGTTGCGGATGAATTCGTAGAGACCGCCGTGAACCTGGTTGGTCCCCGACTTCAGCACCACATTGACGGCAGCGCCACCGCGACCGAATTCGGCGCTCATAGAATTTTCTTCGGTGCGAAATTCCTGAATAGCGTCCGGCGGCGGGAGAACGACCACGCCGCCCAATCCGAATTCATTGTTGTCCACACCGTTCAATAAGAAATTATTGTTGGAAACGCGCAAACCGTTTACCGATACCGCCTCATTAGCGCGCTCGTTTTCAAAAACGCCTCCGCTGACGTTGCTACCGGTTTCCCCTCCGTTAGCCCCCGGTCCCAGATAGGCCAGCTGTATGAAGTTTCTTCCGTTCAGCGGGAGCAAGGAGATACGGCGCTCGGTCTCGACCGTCCCCAGAGAGGACGCTTCTGTTTCGAGCAGAGGAGCTGAGGCGCTCACCTCCGCGGTCTGGCTGACCGACCCTAAGCGCAACGCAAAATCCAGGCGCGCGGATTGATTGACGACCACGTCAACACTGGGCACGACTGCTCGTTGGAAGCCCTGCTTTTCGACCGCCACCGAATAGGTGCCGATGCGTAGGAGATCAGCCTTATAGTTCCCGGCATCGTCGGTCGTGACCCGCACCGACTGGTTCGTCGCCAGATTAGTCACGGTCACCTGCGCGCCGCCAACACGCGCACCCGTCGGATCCGTAATCGCGCCCACGATGCTGCCACGATCGAGTTGGGCTGCGACAGTAGTTGGCGCTAGAGTGACCAGGCAGAACAGAAAGGCAAACAAGGCAGTTTGGGAACGACGCAGCATAAGGCCTCCTCGCACGGGAGAATCTGCTCTTCTTAAGCGAAAGCGACTTGGGGGGCGGAGAACTGTTACATCATTGGAGAGAGCATGTCAAGGATTTGAATCACCCCGATCTTTGACCTGCGGACAGAAATATTTAGGTTCGACGAGGCATCAAATTTGATTTATCTTGGCGGGCTACACTGGTGCAGTGCCGGAGACTGCCATGAAGAATCCGCTTGCCCTGTTCTGGTCCCTGCTGCTGAGTGTTGGCGCACTACAGGCCCAGCAGGTGCGACTGGAAGATCTGCAGAACAAAACTATCCTGGTTTTCACGCCTCATCCCGATGACGACGTATTTGGCGCCGGCGGCACGATCGCGCTGCTCAACCGGAATCACAATAAGCTCTACATTGTCGTGTACACGAACGATGACAAGGGATCCTATGATCCCGACATGAACTCGCAGCGTCTTGCCGAGATCCGCAAGGAGGAGCAGGAAGTGTCCGAGGGCCAATTGGGCACGCCCAAAGAAAACATCATGTGGATGGGCTATGACGACGGCATGCTGGAGTACGCGCCGCAACCCAAACTAACCGAAGAGGCCACCGCTATCATCAGGCGCATTCGCCCGGATGTGCTGCTGAGTGTGGATCCGGGCGAGTGGTACGAGCGCTGGCATAAGAGCGACCATCGCATGGCCGCCTTCAACACCATTGACGCGGTGCGCGCGGCTGAGTTCTGGCTTTACTTCCCCAATCAAAAACTCGAACAGCACCTTCAACCTTATAAAGTGCCTGAGATGTATTTCTTTTACCCATCGCCGCAAGAGGCGAACTATTTCGTCAATATTGATGACACAGCCGAGCTGAAATTTGACGCGGCGGCCAAGCAAGTCAGCCAGTTCGAACCTGCTGTCAACAAATATCGGCCGGATTGGACGCCCGAAGATCTGAAGAAGGCCAAAGATGCAATGCGTCACGAGCAGCCCAAAAAAGACGGGCATTATGTGGAGGCATTTCGCTACGCGACCGGCTTCGTGCAATACTAACCTGCCTTCGGAAGGAGTTCACCTATGTCGGAACTGGCATTGCTCGGTGGCAGAAAAGCGAAAACGAAACCGTTTCCCCTGTGGCCCCAGTTCGATGATGCGGAACGTAAAGCTCTGAATGAAGTACTGGAGAGCCGTGTGTGGTGGCGCACGCCAGGCACGAAGACGCTGGCATTTGAGCAGGCATTCGCGCGTTTTCACGGCGCCCGCCACGGAGTGGCCGTCACCAACGGCACCGCAGCACTGGAAGTGGCTATGGCAGCGCTCGGGATTGGAGCCGGAGATGAAGTGATTGTTCCGGACTTCACCTTCGTTGCCACCGCCAGCGCTGTTCTGTTCGCGAACGCCTTGCCCGTGCTGGTTGATGTGCTTCCCGATACGCATTGCATCGATCCCAAACTTGCGGAAGCGGCAATCACTCCAAGAACCAAGGCGATCATCGCTGTCCATATGGGCGGACATCCCGCTGATCTGGATGCCTTGACCGATCTGGCGCGCAGGAAGGGGCTCGTGCTAGTCGAAGACTCTTCCCACGCCCACGCGAGTGAATGGTGGGGCAAGCGCATCGGCACGTACGGGGTCGCCGGTACCTTCAGCTTTCAGTCCAGCAAACTGATGACAGCCGGCGAAGGCGGAATGATCATCTGCAATGACGACAGCTTCGAGCGCAACGCGCGATCGGTTCACGATTGCGGACGCATGCCGGGCGAGTGGTTCTATAGCCACTTTTTCTATGGTTCCAACTATCGTCTCAGCGAGTGGCAGGGAGCCGTGCTCACGGCGCAACTGGGCCGTCTCGACCAGCAGACCCGCAAGCGCCATCAGAACTGCCGCGTACTCGATCGTGAACTGGGCAAGATTCCGGGAATCACTCCGCAGAAACTGGATGAGCGCTGTACCCGCAATGGCCAGTACGCTTATATATTTCACTTCGATAATAAGGAGTTCGCACGCATTTCGACGGAATGCTTCATTGAGGCCATCAATGCCGAGGGCATCCCCAATCAGGCCAGTTATCCGCCGTTGCATGAGTTGCATATGTTCCGCAATGGCGAATACCGCAAGTGCCTGAGCGGGTCGCAGGCGAGGGAAGAGCATTCGTATCTTAAGCATTCGTTTCCAAACACCCAGCGTGCTGCATGGGAAACAGTGTGGATTCCGCAACCGGCATTGCTGGGCGACGAGCAGGACATGCACGAGATCGTGACGGCGATTTCAAAAATTCAGCGGAATGCGAAGGATCTCGCATCGCACGAAACAGAGGCCGCTCCAGTGCACGCGGTCCGATAACCAACCACTCCATGGTCGAGAAGATCAGTTGGCGCGGCTGGAAGAATGTTTTTCGGATCTGGAATGCAACAGTTCAAGTCCTGGTAGTCGCGGATGTTGGCCCCCGCATTATCTGGTATGGGATCAAAGACGGCGACAACGTCCTGCACGAGGTCGCGGATGAAATCGGCCTGACCGGCGGTAATGAATTTCGTCTGTATGGTGGACATCGCCTATGGGTTTCACCCGAAGTTGAGCGTACGTACTTTCCGGATAATGGCCCCGTCACCGTCGAACAGGAAGGGGATCGGATTCTTTTCACGGCGCCGGTCGAGGATGCTGCTCCGGGTACGAACCTGCAGAAGCAGCTAGAACTGGCATTGGAGCAGAGTGGATCATGTCTTTGTCTCACGCATCGTGTCATCAATCTTGACACGCGCACGACCGAACTCGCTCCCTGGGCGCCGACCATGATGGTGGCCGGAGGGCGGGCCATCCTGCCATTGCCGCCGCGAGCCCCCATGGATAAGGAGCACTATCTCTCGGTTGGTCCATTGACACTCTGGTCATTTACGGATCTTGCTGACCCGCGCTGGCGCTTGGGGACGGAATTCATTCAACTGCTTCAATCAACGACCCTTGCCGGCCGTTTCGAAGAACAGATGACCGGGATCTTTAATCCGGCGGGTTGGGGCGCTTACTTTTCGAATTCTATTTTGTTTGTAAAGCAGGCCGCGGTCATCTCGGGTGCTATATATCCAGATTTTGGCTGCAACTTCGAAGTGTTTACCAACCGCGAGTTTCTGGAGTTAGAAACATTAGGTCCGAAGGTGGTTCTAAATCCAGGCGAGCAGGTATCGCATGAAGAAAGGTGGCAGCTGTTTGCCAACGTGCCCGCCGGGGAAGATGAAAATTGGATTCGAACGGTAGTGGTGCCGCGAATCGGGTGCCACGAAAGTTGACACTCCGAGCCGCCAAACGCAAGGTCCCTCGACTCGCTTCGCTCGCTCGGGATGACAGTGCAGGTTTCAGCTCTGATGTTGGTCACATGGGTTTAGGAGGAATCATGCTATACGGAGCGTGTCGTTATGTCAGAGGTGTGGTTCTGATTTGCTCAGTGGTGTTTCTGTCCATCATTATTACTCCTCCCAGCTTCGCGCAAAGCCAACGCCATGTGCCGGATCACATTCCGCCTAAGCGGTCTTCGCAGATTCAGGATGGGTTCGGCATCAACTCCGACCTGCCGCGCGAGCCTTACCTGCCTTGGGATCGTTGGTGGTGGACGCGCATGTTTGATGCTGGCTTTAAATGGATTCGCATTGGGCAATACGAGAACAGCTCGGACTACACAAGCTGGGACTGGATCGAGCAGAAGCGCGGCGTCTACTCTGCTTCGCCCCTACTGGAGGATGCTATCGATTCGCTGGCCGACAACGGTATCAACATCCAGGTTCAACTGCTCTATGGAAACGTGATGTACACATCGCCAAGCGGCGAACGTCCCGACGTCAGCACGCCCGAACCGGGCTCGTTTCATAATGACGATCGCAGCCTGTATTCGGTTTATTACGCTCCCACCACCCCCGAGCAGATTGCCGCCTTCAACCGATACGCAGCCTGGATGGTCCATCACTTCAAGGATCGCATTCACTACTGGGCATTGTGGAATGAGCAGGACATTGGTTATTGGAACCCATGGGGAAATCCTGAGGAGTATGGGAAGTTGCTGGCTCCTTTTATCGAGACGGTGCACAGAGCGGATCCGCAGGCAAAGGTCATATATGGCGGCCAGGCGGACCCAAGCCGCGAATTTACCCAGCGCGCGCTCGACACATGCAAGTGCGTAGCGGGGATTGACGTGTATGCCTACCACACCTATCCCGGTTATGGGCAGAACCTTAATCCGGAGGCTATGGATTACGGCGCCTATCTGAATGAATCGCCGAAGCAGTTGCGCGACCTGGTCACGCATTACCCCGGGATTAAACCTGATATTCCCTTCTTTGATGACGAGTTCAACTCGATTCCGTCCTGGGTAGGTTCGGATGAATCCGTGCAATCAAAATACGTGCCCCGTGGTTTCGTGTACAACCTGGCCGCTGGAGTGAAAACATTTGTGTGGCTTCTTGCTGCGGGCACTGATGGAAATGAATATGACGATTTCGGGCTTGTCCATGGGTTAACCAATCACGAGACCGACTGGACTCCTCGCCCGGTGTTTTATGCCTTGCAGAACACCAATGCTCTCTTTTCTGACACGAAGTTCGCCCCCGAGATCGAAATCAGCAGCCCAGATCTTCCGGCGCTGCGCCGCCACACTGGTTTCCCATTCATGGGCTATGGTTTCCGGAACCGCAGTGGAAAGTCGGTAGTTGCCTATTGGCTTGCGGCTCACAGTATGCCGGGCAATTCTTTCCCGCCCCTTTATGCGACCATATCGTTGACAAATACTGGCATTATGCATCCGATTCTAGTCGACATCACCTCTGGCGAAATCAGGCCTGTCCAATGGAAAAAGGGCACCACCAATACGTTGGAGTTACTGCCCGTCAAAGACAGCATTATGGCAATCACCGACGAAAACTACTTTGATTGGCCGGTATTACCCGAGGCGCCGAGTTCGCTCACCGCGAGCATGGCGAATAATTGCGCCAACCTGAGTTGGGCAATTCATGACGGAGACACTAATTCGATTGTGGTGGAACGGCGTGTTGACAGCCAGAATGGTGGACGCGGAAGTTGGAGCCAAATCGCCAACTTGCCGGCGAACGCGGTGAAGTACTCGGATAAGGATCTCAGAAAAGGGGAACCGTTCCCGGCCTACCGGGTCCGTGCGCTCAACGCGAACGGTTCCTCAGCATACTCGAATATTGTCAGGCTACCGGCAAAATAAAGGTTCGGGATAGTCGCTGTAATTGTACACAATCAGATTTGTCTTTGATATATCTCCCGGCGGGCTATTCGGAAGTTAGGAGTCGCTACTTTTCTATCTACGGCACACACGCGGCGCACCAGCCTGCTAATCGCTTCATAACGAAAGCAATGTCGGCGGTCCGACATCCATGTAAGTTGACTAGGGCCTTCAGCCCGAAATTCTATGAAAATGGTTTCGATCCCAGCAATAATCCACAACGGGGTGGAGTTGGCGAGATCGAAAAAGAGAGTGGAGAGGCTAAAGCCGAATGTAAGTTTGATCCTGAGCGTGCGTGATCGAGCGAATGAATGGTGCGTCGTTTCTCCCCCTGTGGGAGCGGCGATAGCCCGCGACCCAGGTTAATGTAATCTCCAGCACGCTCTCCGCTCCCGCCAGGAGGAAGCCTGTATGGCTTACAGGGTAGCGGGAATCGATGTGCATAAAAAGACGCTGGCTGTGGTGGTCGCTGATGTCGAAGTCGAAGGTGAATATCAATTTGAGCGACGTTGGTACGGTAGCGATCCGGAGCAGTTGCGGGTGCTGTCGGAGTGGCTCATCGAGCATCAGATCGAAAAAGTGGTGATGGAATCAACAGCGCAGTATTGGAAGCCGGTTTGGGGAGCGCTGGAGCGGTATTGGAAGCCGAGGACTCAGAGTCGGGAAGGTGCGGGTTGAATGTGTGGAACACTGCATCTGGCACAAGCGTTGTCTAACCGCGGGCGGCGCGGGCGCAAGAAGGACTTCCGAAACGCGGAACGTTTAGTGAAACGGCTTGTATCACAGGAGTTGGTCCTGAGCTTCGTGCCCGATACCGAACAGCGAATGTGGCGAACACTAACACGCACGAGATATCAACGGACGCGTGACAAGGTACGTTTGCAAAATCAATTGGAGTCCCTGCTGGAAGAAGCCCACATCAAGTTGTCCAGTCTGGTTTCAGATCTGTTGGGTGTGAGTGCACGTCGTATGTTGAAAGCGCTAGCCGAAGGAGAGACCGATCCTGCGGCTCTGGCTGCCTTGGCCGATCAGCGCTTACGCGCCACGCCGGCACAGTTGCAGGACGCGCTGGGTGCCTGCATGGAGCTCAATCCGGTCTATCGGCGGCTGGTGAAGATGACGCTCGAGGGATTGCAATTTGTCGAGCAGCAGATCGTTCAACTGGACCAGGAGATGGCGGGCCTACTCCGCGAGCATCAGGATGCAGTTGGGAGGCTGGCCGTGGTCCCCGGACTCGGGGTGGATTCGGCACAGCAGATCATTGCCGAAGTGGGCGCCAAGGCAGCGACCTTCCCGTCGGCGGAGAAGCTCTCCTCGTGGGTAGGGCATGCCCAGGAGAGGAAGAGAGCGCGGGCGTGAACCGTAGCCGACAGTCGCCGAGGGGCAACCGTCGTGTGTGGTTCGTGTACTTAGCACTTTCGGGCCATTGTTGCTGTTTGTCCGGTTTCATACAGTGATCCTCCAAGCCGACGATTCGCTATCAAAAGATCGGACTAAAGGAATACCCCCAATGACCAAGAGCTTTGCAGCCGGAGAAACGGCCCACACGTCAGGCGTATACAAGGCCATTCACGCCAACAACCACATTCCAGCGCACTACATCATTGCACGGTATGGCGACACCTTCCCAAACTGAATGGATTGTGCAAACTGGGTCCGGTTTGAACTCGCCATATCCGCCGCTCACCTCAGTGACCACGCGGAATTCGAGCGCTCCGGCAAAGTGCTTTGAGTCTGCATCGGAGGGGAGGGAGTGGCACGCCAGCAACAATACGTATTCTGCCCAAGTTGCGGCGATCCCGGGAAATCGGATGAGGAGTTGTGGAAACTGCTCGAAGACGTTTCCCAGCAGCGGCTAAGGCAAAGGCATTAAATGGCTGAGAAACCCTCTCTTTTGATTGTGGATGATGAGGCCGGGGTCCTGTTCACACTACACCTCGTTTTTCAGGACGCGGGCTATGTTGTCACTACCGCTGACAGTGAGGCACAAGCTATACAAGTGTTGCGAAAACCCGGAGAGTTTGATGCCATCCTCACCGACATGTCCATGGAGAACGATCAGAGTGGGTTAGCAGTTGCGAGAGCAGCCGCTCAACTTCGGCCACGCCCTGTGATCATCATCTTCACCGGCTTTGGGACTGCTGAGAACGAGACTGGAGCGTTGGAGAATGCGGCAGATCACTTCGCGATGAAACCGATTGACATAGATGACTTTAAAAATGTTCTGGCGCGGCTTCTCTCTTTGCGAAGCGACAGGCTTGCAGCTCGGGGTGGAAGGTAGCCATCCTTTCACTGCGCAATAGTTGATGATCGTGAAGCCGGAGACACTGATCAGGTGGCATCGCAAGGGGTTCCGGCCCGCCGCACTGGTTGAGAAAGACCAGAACGGGGTCGTGTTGCATACGCTTTTCCTGTATCAGCGCGTCGACTTGGAGACAATCGACTAGGACGAAGATCTAAATCGGCAATGTTAGGGAACCGACTTGTACTACCAAAGAGGTGGCGAACTTGGGTTTCGTTGAGGCAGCAAACGACGAACGAGGGCAACCTCCTCCCACTCGTGCGCCATGCATCTGTGCCAGCTGCGTGCGGTGTTGACATGGTCGCACTAAGCTAGCCAGGATGGGTTCACGGGTCTTAGAGCAACTTCGGCTGTACTTTCTATAGTTCCTCTTTTTCGCCTGTAGCTGTCGTTATCATCAAGCTATCCCGTTTTCGTAAGAATGGTTTCAGCCGGTATCAATCGAGCGTTCCCCAGAAGATTCGAACGCAATTTGCTCGTTCTCGTTCTATCCAAAACTTCTGCCTCAAATGGCATATTATGGACCGCTAACCGCAGTCAGTGTCACGTTATTAGAATTGTACGCAATCATGAAGTGCTCACCAGAATTGATGCTCAACCCATTCACGGTGCTGAAGCTTCCGTTAACCGGACTGGCAGTTACAACAGTGAAGCTGTTGCCAATGGCGGGAACGAAGCCGTTAATCAGCTTAATGTTGAGCGTACCGTTAAGAGTGGCCCCATTCGCGACGGCCAGCTGCCCATATTGCGCACCAACAGTTGTCCCCCCGATCGCAATGTTTAGCTTACCCGTAGAGTTTTGAATGTAAGTGCTGGGCGCAAGGATTCCGGGTTTGGTCGCCGAGTCTCCAGCCGTAAGCGATCCGCTGGATGTCACGCTTCCGACTATCATACCCTCGCCCAGTAGAGTCCCTGCACTGATTTGCACTACCGCGACTTTTAGAAGCCCGTCCACAGTAGTGCCCCCGGCGCTCTGTTTGTAGCTGCCGGTCAGTGGCGACGCGGGGGAAATTTGAAACGCGCTCCCGGTTCCTATCTTCACGGTTCCGGCGTTCGTGAACGCTCCCGTAGTAGCGTCACCTGAGGTCGTCAGTACCTGCCCAGCAACGAGCGAAAGCATTGAGCCTTTTGTATTCGAGGCAATGCCGGTGAGCGCGTTTACCGTACTCTGATTCAAGATCTTCGCATTGCTCCCGGACAGGATAATCTTTGCGGCGTTGGTGATGATATTTGCGTTTGTGAACTCTAGAGTGCCGCCGATCGTGTAAGCTCCACCCGTAAGCATACTGCCATTGAAATTTGCGAATGGAGCATTTATGTTCAGAGTCTTCCCCGCGGTCACATTAAGCGTACCTTGGTTAAAAAAGGTGAAGTGTGGGCCGATAGTGCCACCGCCCTGTATTGTGCTCTGATTTGTAAGAGTGAGGCCGCCGCTGCCGTCGATAGCGCTATTGGGATTGTTGTTGAGCACGACCCGGCCTTTGCCGGCGAGGGTCACGTTCGTGCTTGGGAGAAATAGCTCAGTGAGGCCACCGGTTGAGTTCAAATTGATGGTGCCACTGTTAGTGATTGTTCCGTTTAGGTTGACAGTGGCGTTGTTCAGAATTGAGAAGGTTCCGGCGTTAGTTACGCCACTCAAGGTCACGCCGGTTCCTGCAGGCACCACGATGCTTCCGCCGCTGCTGGTGGTCAAGGTCCCACCGCTGATGGTCGTTCCTTGCCCGGAGAGCTGGACCTGAGAACCGGTGCCTACGGCCTTAATGGTTCCGGTGCCATTGTTGATGCTGCTGCTGCCACCGGTGGCAAGCTGCAAAATGCCGCCATTGGTGGCTTCCATCGTCGCTGTGTTCGTATCGATAGCTCCCGACTGCTGGCTTACCAGCAGGGCCGCACCGCTCACATTGGCATTTATGGTCCCCTGGTTCGCCAGCGTGAAGTGAGGGCCGATCTGGCCGACCCCCTGGATCGTGCTCTGGTTGATCAGCGTGGCCCCGCCATTCCCATCAACGGCGTTTTGTGAGTTGTTGGACATGGTCACGGTGCCGGCCCCGGTAAGGGTGGCACTGCTTGGCGTGAACAAAGTGGTAAGACTGCCAGCGGAGTTCAGCTGAATTGTGCCGCTAATGGCGATTGTCCCGCCCAGGTTGACAGTGGAATTGTTCAGAATTGAGAAAGTTCCGGCATTAGTTACGCCACTCAAGGTCACGCCGGTTCCTGCAGGTACCACGATGCTTCCGCCGCTGCTGGTGGTCAAGGTCCCACCGCTGATGGTTGTTCCTTGCCCGGAGAGCTGGACCTGAGAACCAGTGCCTACCGCCTTGATTGTCCCCCCGGCGTTGTTGATGCTGCTGCTGCCACCGGTGGCAAGCTGCAAAATGCCGCCATTGGTGGCTTCCATCGTCGCCGTGTTGGTATCAATAGCGTTGGCCTGCTGGTTCACCAGTAGGGCCGCGCCGCTCACATTGGCATTAATGATCCCCTGATTGGCCAGCGTAAAGTGAGGGCCGATCTGGCCTGCCCCTTGGATCGTGCTCTTGTTGGTCAACAAGGCTCCGCTATTCCCGTCAATGGCATTTTGTGAATTGTTGGACATCGTCACAGTGCCGGCCCCAGTGAGGTTAGCGCCGTTCGCGATAAACAGATAGGTAAGGTTTCCAAGGGAGTTCAGCGAGATCACTCCCGCATTGCTGATACTGTTGCCGCTAATTGTCAGATTGGTGCCGTTATTGAACGACAAACTATCGTCGCTGTCGATCGTCAAATCGCTAGCTAGACCCTGAATGTCCATCGCGACCGGTGAGGCCTGGGCGTTGCTGTTATCGATGAACACGTTGGAAGAAGACGTGGGGACGCCAGTACTCCATTTGGCACTGTTGCTCCAATTTCCAGCGCCGCCGAGCCAGATATCGCTTTGGCCGAGAGCCAATGCTGGCACAACAAAAAGCATCAGCAGGATGCCGAGCAGACGTGAAAAGCTTTCGCTGCCACTTCGCGATCCAGTACCAGAATAGACGAGTCGGTCTGCTTCTTCAGAGGGCCGGGTCATGTTTACCTCCCGCAACTACAAAATTGCAGACGTATTTATGACATCGAAACCCGGGTTCATACTGCCGACTCGTGCGGGAGACTAGGCTTTAGGGGGAATAAGGACGCAAAACTGTGCAAAAAAATACGTCTAAATGCCGCCCTTGTCAAAGGAAAATTTTACGCCTGCCGAACGCCGCCAATAGTCTCGACAGACGTACCAAGACCGTATCACTGCAGTTCCAAACAGGACCGCCTTTGTCGTCCCGCAGAACCTGCGTTTCGCGACTGTAACGGTTATCTGCCAGGAGCAGGCTTGCCCTTGCCACGTTCTCAGAGCCCTGACCCAACTGGGGCGGAGTACCATGTCCCGGCAGATTTTTCCACTCTTACTGATCCCTCCAACGAGAGACTTGCGCGTTAAGGGTGAGCAAACGGAAAAGGAATGAAGAGTAATAGAGAGTTCATCCAGTTGCTGGGAGAATGGTAATGAAAACTAAGAATCTACTTCACACGCAAGTGGCTCTAGCTCCGGTAATCTGCGCATCGAGCTACGGTCAAACGAAATTCTTGTTGCGGCCAGGCATAGGAATTGCAAGCGAGAGATGGAGTGTCAGCACTGACAGGGACGGAACTTATGGGAAAGGGGCTACAGTTACCCTGCTCGGTACCGTGAAGTCAAACATGGGCAACCACAGCCCCAAGTCAGCCAGACAAAACCGAGCAGCAGATGTGGCTGGACATGCCCGGAGTACATTCAGTTTCAAGTGGCGCTCGGGACAGCCCAAGTCTGGTCTCAGTAGCCAGACGCGTCGGCAGGGAATGATACAAACCTCTTTGCTAATTATCGATGAGTATTAATACTTAAAAAGTGCGGCCACGAAAATAGGGCTGGCGAAAAGCCGGCCCATGACTACCTCGATACGGATGTTGGTGCTGGTTGAGCGTCAGCTGGCTTGTTCTCTTATCTCGGAACTCGCACCTACCGCCTCAGCTCTTTCGTCCAGAAGCAGCCGACGAAGCGTGCGCAGGTCATTGAGCAAGCGGCGGCTGACCTTAATGTGCTGTTCGAGTTTCTCCAATTTGTACAGAACCAAACGCAAGGCATCGCCACGGCGCGCACTGTGAGCGTTTGCTTCTCCGAGGATATCGGCCTCGGCGTTGGCGGTGGCTTCCTCTAGCGCCTGAGACAATAGCGCGAGGTACTCTTGCGCGCTCTCGATGTTGTCAAACGGAGTCTCGAAATTGTGCTCCATGAAAAAAAGCCTCACCGCAACAGTATTTGGTCGATTGGCTTAGGTTAAACGCGCAAAGCACCCGACGTCCATCAATAAACGGCTACTCGGTTCGAAATCCAGAGCAGGCGGCACGATTGTTCTCAGACGCACACGGGGCGAAATGATCGGAAGGCCCGTACGAGTTGTTCCACGTGCTCCCGAAGAATCGGTTCCTCTCTGTCTCGGCTCCGTCACGGTATATCGCAGCAGTGCGCGTAGCCGCTCCGAGTTACTGAAGCCTGAACTGGCTCCGATTCTGGCTACATGCTCTTGAATGTCAACCAGCGGAGTGGGCATCTCTGTTACATCTGTCACGGAGTGGCGGGTCAGCGGCGGTTATTCGCCGCAAACAGCGTGAATTGATTGTGCCTCCTTCTGTGAGGAAAGTGAATACGAGAACGACGCCAAAGGCGAAAAAGGGGAAGGTTCGGAGATAGTCGGATTTGCTATCAGCTTTTCGCGGCGGAAGCTTCGACTAGATCGAGGCTGGCCACCCCTGAGATGCGGTCGGCTAGCGGCGCCTCACGACCTCGCGCAGTGACTTTTTCCACCGAGTCGATCTTGCCACCTCGTACCGCAAGCGCGAGATCGAAGTTGTTTACCGTCGGGCACACGTGCCGAGGCAGCAGATATAACACCTCGCCTAACGACGGTCCTCGCAATTCGTTCAACTGCAGTGGGAGATGTTCTTCGCTGGGTGAAAGTGGCATAAGTTTAGAGCGTCCCATCACTACGCAAGTGGGCGCGCCGGCATCAGCAGAAACAGCTTTGTGTCCTGCGTCGCAGGTGATGATGTTGTCCGCAGGACAACTCACAATGCGCGATAGCACCAGCACTGCAGGTTCATAGCCGAATTCTTGAGGAAGCTGCGCCAGGCTGGTTGCATCGTTGTAGACGAGCGTCCCGGGCGAGACTCGGTGTACACAATCAGACTTCTGAAATCCCGGGTATGTGAGTGAACACGGGAATGTGGGAGTACCTGCAGTGACGATCTCGGCGACATTAAATCCATTCCGTTGAATCTCGTGCACCAGATCCTGCAGCCGGTCATAGCCCGTGTGCGCCGCTGATGTTCGTTCGTCCTTGTCCATACTACCGTACTGTCCGTCGTAATAGTGCAGGCCACGAAATTCCAGCTGGGTGCTTTGGATCTCGCGGATGAGTTGCATGACTCGGGTCGAATTGGTTTGCTCAATTCCCGTGCGGTTCATACCCGGATTGATATCAAGGAAGATGCCCACGCGACTATCGTGCCATTGCATGACTTGCTCCGGAGTCTCGGCGAGCACGGAAATCCGCACCGTTGGAAATTGCTCTGCGATCGCACGCACGCGACGTGCATTGGCCTCCATGACCGGATACGCAACGAGGACATCCTCGGCTCCGAGGGAGCATGCCGTGAGTAGCTCGAGTGTCGTCGCGCACTTAAAATTTAGGACACCATGTTCGAGCAGCATCCGGAAAGTAAATCCCAGCTTTGATGTCTTAATGTGGGCGCGCCAGCGCTCCCCCTTCTGATCGAGCAAACGAAGCGTCCGCGCAATGTTCGCAGCGATGACGTTCGGATACACGACGAGTGCGGGGGTGAGCACATCATTCACGTCCAGCACACGGTATTTTTCGTCCCATGGATAGGTCGTCAGCATAGTATTTACGCAGGCTTGATCATAGTCTGACCAAGCCATCAACGCCAGCGAACACGCGCTGCATCGAATTGACGGGACTTCGCAGGCCAGAGTAGGCTCGAAACTCCTCATGTCTGCTGATCCTCAGAAGGACGCGGGAGGGCCGGGACTGGTTCGCGGTCTGACGCTGTGGTCTGCCACGGCGATCGTCATCGGGGACACAATCGGCACCGGAGTATTTCTGGTTACGAGCGATATGGCGCGCATCGCCGGATCGCCGGCGCGTGTTTTGCTCGCCTGGGTCATCGGTGGAGTCATCGTTCTGTTCGGTGCGTTCTGTTACGCAGAATTGGGCGCGGCGTTTCCAAGAGCCGGGGGGCCGTACGTCTACCTAAGCAAAGGACTCGGCCCGCTCTGGGGATTCCTGTTCGGCTGGATGAGTTCGCTGCTCGACCGCCCGGTGGCCATGGCGACCCTGGCCGCAGGCTTCGTGCGATTCTTGAGTTATCTGTTTCCGCCGTTCGCTGCGCCGTGGTTCACAGTGCATATGGGGAGTTACGAATTCACTTTCACTACCGCTCAGCCACTCGCCGCGCTTTTAGTCATCATTGTTATAGCCGTGAACTATCTGAGCATACGGATCGGCGGCGCAATTCAGGCTTTGATCACGACCCTGAAGATCTGCACGATCTTGATTATTGTCGTGGGAGGCATATTCTTCCGTAAAAACGCAGCGGGAGCACCTTCTCGAGTGGTCTCTCCGTTCACCTTTCAGACAGTAATTGTCTTGTTGACGGCTCTCGTCCCCGCCATGTGGGCTTATAACGGCTTCAACGATCTCGGTGATCTAGGTGAGGAGATCAAAGAACCGCACAAGAATATTCCGCGCGCCATCATCCTGGGATTACTCACTGTTGCTGGTCTGTATCTGCTGGCGAATGTGGCTTACTTCCATGTTTTGCCATTCGCATCTGTGGCTGCGTCCCCGCATGTCGCTTCCGATGTAGTGCGCGCGTTCTGGGGCTCGGCAGGTGCCACGTGGCTCACGCTTGCCATGGCACTATCGGCACTCGGAGCGCTTCATGTCGTCGTGCTGACAGGAGCGAGAATTCCATATGCGATGGCACGCGATGGAGTCTTCTTCCGCTTCACGCAGCGGATTCACCCCAGATTCCACACGCCTAGCGGCTCCCTCATTTTCCTGGGATTAGTCGCGACTCTGCTCGCACTGACGGGCACCTTCGAAGAACTGTACTCATTGTTTGTCTTCGCGGTTTGGATTTTCTTTGCGCTGACGGCAATTGCGTTGATGCGTTTGCGGCACAAGGACCCGAATCTCGTGCGGCCATATCGAGTGTGGGGGTATCCGTGGATCCCGCTTATTTTTCTGGTGGCGGCCATCGCACTCACGGTGAACTTATGGACAGAGCGTCCCGTGCGATCATCCTTGGGAGTGCTGGTGATTCTGGCCGGCATTCCGTTCTTTTACCGCTGGCGCGGAAAAAAGGATGATGGGATTTCCAACGCAGCACTGTCGCAACCGGCTCCAGAATGAAAGGCCGGCAGTGGTCCAACGGCCTTTACCCCAATGAATTCAGGCTTACTTGCTCCGGTTGGCCAGTCTCTGTTTGAGGCGCTTTCCCTCCGATTGAAGTTGCGCAGTTATTCCGGATGACTGGTCAGAAAACCGGAAATATGTCCCGTTTCCGGATTGCCCGTTATACGTCCGTAACGGAGGAAAGCCTGCAAATGGAGCCCTCCTGCTATGATCGCTCATCAGTCGGAGCAACCATGCGCAAGCTGATTCTCTTTCTCTTCTTTCTCGCGTTATCAACCACCATCGTGTCCGCGCAACAGTTCGACCTCGTGCTCGAAGGCGGACGTGTTATGGATCCCGAAACCGGCCTCGATGCCGTTCGCAACGTTGGCATCCTCGACGGCAAGATTGTCCGCGTCTCGTCCGACGCGCTGAGCGGACGCCGTATCATCCGAGCCAGCGGCCTGGTCGTCGCTCCCGGATTTATTGACCTGCATCAGCACGGTCAGGAGATGGAGAGCCAGCGGGTGAAAGCGCTCGACGGCGTGACCACCGCGCTCGAACTGGAAATCGGCGCGCCCGATGTCGCTCAGTTCCTCAAAGCGAAAGAGGGGCGCTCGCTCATTCACTACGGCACCTCCGCCAGCCATGCTGCAGCGCGAGCTCTGGTATTCGGCACTCCAATTCCAGCGGGTGAAATTCTTCCCAAGAGCGGACCCGCGACCGACCAGCGCGCGACACCAGAACAACTCTCGCGGATCGAAGATCGCCTGCGCTACGAACTGGACGCTGGCGGCTTGTCCATCGGCATGGGCATCCAGTACACCCCCGGAGCCACCCGCTGGGAAATCATTGATACCTTCCGTCTCGCCGCCGAGCGGAGAGTTCCGGTTTACACTCACGTGCGCAGCTCCAGCCGCGTCGATCCCGGCTCCTCCATCGAGTCCTTAAGTGAAGTAATCGGAGCGTCCGCCATCACTGGCGCTCCATTGCACATTGTACACATCAACAGTTCTTGCCTGCGCGATGCACCCGAATGCCTCTCCATGGTTGAAGGCGCGCGCGCCCGCGGCCTCGACGTCACTACCGAAGCCTATCCCTACATCGCAGGTATGACGTTTATCAACTCCGCGCTTTTCAATCCCGGCTGGCAGGAAAAAGAAGGCGGCATCAGCTACAACGATCTGGTTCTTCCTGGCACTGGCGAGCACCTTACCAAAGAGCGTTTCGACGAACTCCACAATTCAAGCACCCCTACCACGGTGCTGATCTTCTCCAATACGCAGGAGGCGCTGGACAAAGTGATCCGTCACCCGCTGGTGATGATCGCCAGCGACGGCCTCCCAAACCATCCCCGTAACGCGGGAACCTATTCGCGTGTGCTGGCCCAATACGTGCGCGAAAAAGGGACTTTAACTCTGATGGATGCGCTGAGAAAAATGAGTCTCATGCCGGCGCAGATGCTCGGCCGCTCACCCCCGGCGGCATTGCGAAAGGGCAGATTGCAGGAGGGCGCAGACGCCGACATTGTTGTGTTCGACGCCGCGACCATCACTGACCGCGCCACCTTCGCCAAGCCGATGGAGCCGGGCGCAGGAGTCCGCTATTTGGTCGTCGGAGGAATCGTGGTTGTCGACCAAGGCGAGATCGTGCCGGATGTGCTTCCGGGCCGCGCATTGCGGGGGCCTGGAGGCGCTCAACTTCACATAACTGGCAGGGGCCTCTCTACGCCAGCTCCAGGCATCCCATAGGCGCCCTGGCAATCACCGCCGGTTTGTCGGCACTTCGGAAGTTATGAGTTCGGTAGATGGGCAAAGCGTTGTGTATTGATCTGGAAACTGGTCATGCTCAAGCGCGACACAGCAAGAGTCAAGCGGCGCCGGGCTCTGCTCGAATATTGGTTGCGAACTGCAGGTTGCTTGCCCGTCACCAAGGCATCGTTCATGACAGGACTTTCCTATGATGACTGGACTGTATTTGTGCAGGCGTTTTTGGTCTTGCGTAACGGGCTACTATTTAGTTTAATAAACAGAAGTTCAGGTTCTCTCGGCGGGGAGAGCCTTCCTTTACTGTTTGTAACCGGTACGAATCGTCCCCAACGTTCCAATTCAATGTTGCGGCTGCCCTGGAGTAACGCTCTCGTGTATCAGAGCTCGCCCAGGGCGCTGCTTAGGAGCAAATCATGGCGGACGATTCCTTTCCCACCCCCGGCCCTTTTCCCGGAAAACCAACGGTCAGGACCTCATGTGGCGAGGTGTTGCGCGACGGCAGCGTACTCGATTTAGTGGCAGACGGCGATAGATTGATGCTTTGCCACTGGGACGGCAGTGAGTTTCTCATTGTTCCATATTTCGAATCGGATGGTGTGGTGTATCGACCGCCGACGGTGCAGCCGAGCCTGTACCGAGCTATGCGGTTTCCCGCCAGCGCGCTCGAGTACGGCAGTCGGCCCGCCCTGTTTGAGGATACGTCGAAAATTTTCAAGCAATGGGGTGCCAGCCAGGACGACGCCTATTTTTGGTCCTTTATTGCATTGAGCTCTTGGGTGCCTGAACTCTTTCCCACCCTGCTCACGCTTGTGGTGAGTGGCTCCGACATAGATCAGGTTGCCATCCTGTTCAAAGTATTCTCATGTGTATGCCGCCGAGGACTTATGGTGCCGGAACTCAGCCGATGTCTGCCCTTCGACTTGCGGCCGACATTATTGATCTTGTCCGCGGAGCTATCGGCCAAGCAGTCCGCATTTTGGCGCGCTTCGAATATACCTGGTGTTCAGGTCCCTACCCGCGCGGGCGCGGTTGAGAGCCTCGGGGGCACGAGAGTTCTGTTTACCGACAACGAGAACTTTGGACTGGCGTGGGGCTCAGGCGTGTGCCGGTTCCGGCTGCTCCCGTATCCGCGACTTTCATCGATAAGTGAACAAGAGATGACGCAAATTGCCGCAGAATATCAGCCAAAGTTTCTTAGGTTCCGCTTGGAATATCTGCGGCAGATAAATGCAGGACCACCGCAGCAGAAGGATCAATCTTTAAACTACGGAGCTGCCGGAAACCTCTTGTCCGGCCTTCGAGAGGAGCCGGAAATCGTGGCCAGCATGATACCCATTCTCGACGCGCAGCAGGCAGAGATGCGGGAATGCGAGCAGCGTGATCCCTACCGTGTGATCCTCGAGTCGATTTGGTCGCCCTCACACGAAGCGAAGAAAATCTCGATCACAGAATTGACTAAACGAGTAAACGACATTCTGCGGTCGCGCGGGGAGACCAGCGAGTTAGATTCACGAGTGGTCGGCTGGAAGCTAAGAAACCTGTGTCTTCCTCGTGAGCGCACCGGCGACGGCATGCATCTCCGGTTTTTACAGGAGGTACGGCACCAAGTTCATCAGCTCGCAAGCAAGTTTCAATTGAATTTGCGTAGGTTTGAGGATTGCACAGACTGTACTAAAGGATGAGTGCAGTAAATGAAGTTTGTGAAGTTTTGTTGTGAATCCGGAAGAAGCGGCTAAACAGGGTCGAAGAACGAGATTATCGGAGGCTTCTAAGGACTGCAGTTGGGGTAGGCTCTCCCGAATGTGCAGCCAAGAAGGCTAGTGAAGGGTGGTGGCATTTGTGTAGTTCAGGGAGGCTGCAATGAGTAGTCGAAAGCTGCGGCTCAGCCGAGCGCAGCAAAAGGAGGCTTACGCCCGGCTTCGGCAACTGCAAGGGGAAGGCATTGATGTCGACATTCCCGATGAATGGCAGGAAGTTTGCCCTTTAAGTATTACGCCGGGCCGCCAGCCAGGCATAGTCTGCGATCTGGGGGGAGGCAATACCGGCTACGCTATTTGGGTCCGAATTGTGAGTCAATGTCGGGTGATAGTGCCAGGGCACGAGATCAGTTCCGAATGGGATGAAGGATCAATCGAGCTGCCGGATCTCCATGAGACCCGCGGGCGCTATAAGTTCGGGCCGCTCGACTATGCAGTCAAGGAGGTACTCAACGATCAGCTCGAACGTGGGCTTCGCTTCAACTTCCGCGGTGACATGGTCGAAGGTGTAATTATTGCCTACGGCTGTGAGCCGATTCCGGAAACGTATCACGGGCTCGTTCCCGTGCGCGTGACCCTCATTGATTCACTGGAGCGCAGCGTGCAGAAGGAGATAGAACTCCTGATCGCCGAGCGGAGGCTGAAGCGGGATCACAGCCCTGCACGGGTGGCTGCTGGGTTTACGCCACCGACGACAAGAGTCAACCAGCCAGTTGCCACATCAGCGATACGAGAGAAACGGTGCCCAGCGAGTCAGTCCCGCTGAAAGAGTACCACTCAACACTCCTTCGCGGCGGCGCTCGCGCGTTAGTAAAGTTGCGCCAGTTAGGGTCAAATTCGCTGCTGCTCGCCTGGTGCAAGAGGCTGGTGCAAGAGGAAAGAGAGGGACGGTGATTGTCCTCGCTGCTCCCGCGCCGCCGAGAGGTTTCTGCAGACCTCGGCGGGACAGGGAGTTGAGCAGGGAATTCTTTGCGACCAGCGTTAGCAACATGGATATCGGGGTGAGACCATGCACGCGGACGCGCTGAGTGGGCAGAAAATTGGGCACAGCGGGGAAAACGACAGCGGTGAAGAGACCCGGCAATCAGAGGTCTAAATGGTGGGCAGTGCAGGGCTCGAACCTGCGACCTCGTGCTTGTAAGGCACGCGCTCTAACCAACTGAGCTAACCGCCCATGGCAGGGAACTCCTACTAGTCTAATGCCTCGGCGCCTGTGGTGGCCAGTGGTGGAATCGTTGTAGAAGATTTACTTGTGCGGTGCAGTACGTGCGGATTCAGTTTGCGCGAGCAGCGTCAGGGAGATCACAGGTTCGTGACCTCCCTGAACATATCAGCCACAAGTTAGGAAACCGGTTTGTTCCCCAGGCAACTGGCTGTGCAGATCACCTGTGAGCCAGCACGGCTACAGTGTTGAATCTCGTGTTACTTGCCAACTCCTTTTCGAGGCGAGTCTGGGGCAATTCACGTCCGCGGCTTTCACCCTGCACCCAGATTTGACTCAGGAAGTATTGGTCGCCATAGCGGTGAAAGATCAGCTTGGTACTGGTCGATGCTTCATTCGCTAAAACAGCGTGCGAGCTTACCAGGCTATGGTCAGAAGCTCCGCCGATGACCGACAGAGTACCCATTTCAGAAATGGCCGAGACGCGGTATTCGCCTGCGGGCAGCGCGGTGTTGCCCGTCATAAAGTCAAAGGGAATATTTGCCTTTACCGCTTGCCGGCCCAGTTGTGCGTTAGCCAATCCCGTTGCCAGCAGAAGCATTGCGAGCAAGGGGAACAGTTGCTTTTTCATATCTCCTCCTTATTTGTGTCGAGTGTTGCATCGAGGACGTTCCCCCTCTAACCAGTCTTGCGTCTCGAAACAGCTGGCGAGCTTGCGTCGCCTGACCAGATAAGGGCATGCAGCATGCCAAAACACGCGAAAGTGCGTCCAGAGCAGAATACTTATGCAAGTGATTGATGCTGATGGATGAGGCCTCTACGTTTTGAGGGCAGCTGAGTGAAAAATGAGGAGCGTGTTGGCGTAACAACCTATCCGTTCGGGATTACACGGACTGGTAGGATAGAGAATTGCAGAAGGCATTTGGATAGAGAAGTTGCCACTCGGCACGGAGAACGCTCGGTGGTCGCGGAACCGAGCGTCGGCTGGCGATCGGTCCCGCGTCGCGGAGTCAATACGCGTAGAACGGTCCTGGCGGAACTCCTGCCGGCATAGTCGCGCCTTCCATTCCGGTGTAAACATTTCTGCCGTAGAAGAAGGGAAGTCCCCAATCGAACCCGGTGGATCCGCCGGGCGGAGGGTTATTAGGGCCGGCGAGGTTGTTGAAGGCATTGTCGGCGCCGGATAGCTGATCAGCATTGGCAACATTGAAGTTGATCGTGGTCTGCTTGGCGTTCGTGCCCGTGCTGGTTGCGGAGCAGGTCAGGTTCGTCGTAGGGCAATAAAACCCTGCGTTGTTCGTACACTTCGGTATGGTGCTGGGAAAGAAATATCCGTTGGAGCCGCTGTCGATGAAACTGGAGGCATACGTCTGGCCGCCAAACACGGTGGTAATGTTCGAGGTGTTTGGGTCGGCTGTGTAAACGGGTGTACTTCCGAGACCGTTGTTGTTCCTGGTGCCGATCCCGAACACGAGAGAGCCGTTGACCACCGCCAGGCCGGTGGCCGGAACGCTGGGCAATTCGACGATGTCTCCGTTATTGTCAGCCGTAGTGGCTGGCGAAATGGTGCTGAACACCGCGACCGGGTTCTGTACCTGGGCGTTCACCGGTTCAGTGGTCGGTTGGCTGCTCGTGGTGCAGCCTCCAGAGGGGCAGGCATAGTAGAGCCCAGGATTACTGGTGGTTCCCGGCGCACAGCCGAAGCCGCAATCCTGAGGGAACGGCCCAACTCCGATAATGCCGTTAGCGAGCAACTTCGAGAGCGTATCTTCTGGAGTGCCAAAGCTGGTGCAAGCTGAGGGAACTGTATTGAAGCCCGGATCTCCGATCACTTGAACTGGCACATTTAATGCCGACTCGCCTGCCATAGGCGCGGTTCCGCCAATATAGATGTCGGCCATGCGGACCGATCCCCAGGTAATGCCGTCGGAGAACTGAGCGCATTCAGCGATGCTGTTGCCCAAAGCGTCCGTTTGTGGCGGAAGGGCCACAGTTAGTTCACCGCCGGCGGTGCTGGTGGTGGGACCCTGCAGAAGCCTCAAGCCATAGGATCCGGTGTCGACCAACACGTGACTAATCGTATTACAGTTGGACTTGCTACCTGGAAAGCACACTATGACGGTCGTAAACACTCCATTCACGTAGCCGGTGTTCGGCAATCCGCCATCCACCGTGATGGCGGCGACGTTTACGGCTGAGACGGCTATCGCGTTGCCGCTCGGTCCCGGCGATGTGCCATTGCTGCAACCCGCGATTCCGCCTCCACCACCTCCACCGCCATTCCCACCGCCACCACCGCTGCCGCCTCCGCAAGCCAGCGTCAAACTCAGTGCTCCGAACACAGCTACGGCTCGTAACTTGCGCACGCGTTTCCTCCTGTTGTGCTGAGTTGTTACTGAACTACATCCGCGCTGACGCCCTGCGGCAGCATATTGGGCACGTAGGCTCTTCCGAAGAAGGACCGCATGTGGCCGGCTGACTGAAACACTACGCCCGGCTGATTGACGACCAGGGGCCCGCGCCCCTGGCGCCGATCGCGAGGCGTCTGCATTACAGGATCGAAGTAGTCGCCCAGAACTTGCCGGAAATCGGGAAGCCACGGACCTTGCCATGCCACTCCAAATACTTTGCCCGAGGGAGAAACGTATTCGCGCACGACCGTTCCGGTGGGAGTCTTGAGTTCGTGGACGGTGTAGGCCGCTTCACTGCGCGCAACCCGGTGCACCGCCTTCATGTGCGCCTCGTCATCCTGCACCGACTTCGCGTCACGCCCCAGCGTGCCCCATGCGGAGTAAGCACACAGGCCCAGTAAGACGGCAGAACACGATAACAGCCACCTCTGCAAGCTCTTGCCGAAGTTAGAGGTCTTCATATGGAGTTTGCCTTCCCGCTAGTTTAAACCCATGTGCTGGAACGAAGTTCTCCCAAATAGGATTGATCTTCCTGAGTCCTGGGTTGCTTGTCCTTCCTGGCGCTTGCACCCCGGGCGACACGGAAGCCTTCTGATACAATGCGTGTAGTCGCAAGAAACGTCAGCCTGTGTTCAACGTCGGCGGATTAGCGGTTACGATCTCGCCGCAAAGGAAAGACGTGTTCTGCGACCGGAAGACCACCATCGGCGCGAATTCGCGCTCGACAGCGAGTGGGGACGTAGTTCAGTTGGTTAGAACGCTGCCTTCTAACAACTTTCCTTTCTTTTCATACGTCTAGCCGCCGTGCTGTCCGTCATGCTGTCCACTTCTCCTGCTTTCGCCTCCGTTTGATGGCTTTCCCGCTCCATGTTACATGTCCCCTCCCAAGGAGGCGGGCAAATGGGCAGGACGAGACAGTATGCGGGCCGGGTCAATGTCATTAAACGAATCAAGGTTGGCGATCGCTGGCCTTTTGCTCCGGTAGTGGAGAAAAACGGCAAGTTGGTGCGCGATCACGTCTGGGTTTCAGGTCGCGATGAGCATCATCCAGAAGGCCGGTACTACCTCGAATGGTACGAGGGCGGCAAGCGACGCCGTCAGGCGGTGTCGGAATTTGTCCAGGTCGTCGATGCCGCCCGCCGCAAATCCATCGAGGTGAGCGCCCTCAGAGCCGGCATTATTCACAGCGAACAGGAAACGCAGCCAGAGCGTATCACCATCGGTCAGGCCATCGACGAATACCTGGACTTCATCAAGGCGCATCGCAAGAAACGGACGCACATCACCTACCGCTACACGCTCGACACGCTGCTCCGGAAATCTTACTCAAAACCTCTCGTCGACCAGGTCACGCGCGAAGACATTCTTGCCTTCATGACCGACTGCTACAAACTGGGCCTGGGCAAGCGGACGGTTTACGACAAGTTGGTCGTGGTCCTCCAGCTTTTCAAACGTTATGGGCAGACTAAGCTTTTGCGGTCAGGTGATTGGCCGGATTACGTCGACGCGATCCGGCCGATCTACGAAGCCGAGGAACTGGAGGCGATGTTAAAGATCGCCACCGAACGCGAGGCCACGCTGATCAAGTTCTTGCTCTGCTCCGGGTTTCGCGATCAGGAAGCGAGGTTCGTGGAATGGCGGGACGTAGACTTCCGCAATAACCTGGTCCGCGTGGCGGCCAAGCGGCAATGGGGTTTTACGCCCAAGAACTGGGAGGAGCGAGTTGTACCCCTGCCTTCCGGCTTGATGGACCGTCTACGTAAGCTTAAAAGCCAAAACGACGGAGCGCCTGGCCGACTGGTGTTCCCCAATTCCCGCGGCAACCCCGATAGTGAGATGGACGGAATCATCAAGCGCGTCGCGGAGCGGGCCAAACTCAACTGTGGAAGGTGTGTGACAGAACACGGAAACAAATGTGCAGCTGGCCCGTATTGCCAAAACTACTTTCTGCACAAATTCCGGCATACGTTCGCCACGGAACACCTGCGATCGGGAATCGATATCAGGACCCTTCAGGGTTGGATGGGCCATCGAGACATAAAGTCGACGATGGTCTACTTGAAGGGAGTGCAATCGAAAGATGCGGTGGCAAAGGTGAACGCCGGAACCCTCGCAGCTTACGCTTCTTAGAGTTGGGGCCTGCGCTCGGCCATTTCTTGGCGGCGGGCGCAGGCCAGCCCTCCTGTTTGACTAAATCCACAAACGAAAGTAGACAAGGACGACAAAGCGCGCCTCGGACCGCTTGTAGTACGAGGTTTTCTCGCGTCAATGGAGGAAAGCGATCTTATGACTCTTATCGAAAGCTTGGAACACCGGACAAGCGTTCTTCGTGCTCGAGAAGTGGCGGCGCTGTTTCAAGTGACCCGTCAGCACATCTACAAGATGGCAGCAAAAGGAACGATTCCTTCCTTTAGGGTGGCCGGTGCAATCCGATTCGACCCTCAAGTTCTAGCAGAGTGGCTGCGCCGCCGGATGCCACCACACGAGCGGGACAGATCGATCGTACTAGGACGAACTGCCTAGGTTGGGCAGTTGATGTTTTTTCGTTGGGCAGGTATCCGATTGCCGGGCTCACTGTGATAGGGCTACCACGAATAGCGTCAGGTTGTAACAAGCATGCATGATGGCCGCCGCCGCAGTGGATCCTGAGGCCAGGCGCAGGCACCCGTACACCAGGCCGGTGAGAGTAAACCAGGCCCAGTGTTCGACGTCGACTGGAGAGTGGAAGAGCGCGAAAGCTAAGGCTGTGACGATGATCGCGGCAGCCCTGCCACTTGTCTGCGCGAGCAGCGGCAACAAGCAACCGCGAAAAAAGGATTCTTCGAGAAGCGGGCCAAAGATGGCGGCTAACAGCAGTTCATCGAAAGCAAAGTGTGAGAGGGCGTGGTTGAAGGAACGAACGTAGAGCGCGATTCCACATCCGAATCCGATTCCCATCAAGACGGAAACGATCCCGTAGTTGAAACCTGGCACTATCCAGCCCAAGGCCACAAGCACGGGCCGGCGATACCGGACCTTCAGAATCGTGTACAAGGCACAACTTAAGAGTGCTATCACACCGAATTGAACTGCTGCGCTTGGATTGGCGATCGCAGAGCGAGGCAATAAGTGAAGGTGAACCAGCAGTCGAATGCTCGACCCAAGCAGGGTGGCAAAAACGAGGAAGATGCCAATGTCTTCATAACCCCAATATGCTTTC
>DASUWH010000085.1:0-39249 GCA_036378535.1 Terriglobales bacterium
TGGTGCGATTCCTCCGCGGTAAGTCAACCCCGCAGATGGCAACTGCATGAACCTGGCCTGAAGAAACGAAAGAAGCGAGTAAACAGGAGACTCGCAGGGACAAAAAACGTGTCGTGAACCGAGATTTTTCAACAGACACGCCTGTTTTCGTCAACTATGATAAGTTCCGTCGCGACGAAACTTCTTGACCGCCTTTTCTCACGCAAACCGCCTTGTTTCATTGGGGAAGGCAAGGGTCGGTAGGCCGCACTCCTCGGTACCCGGCTCGCCTGTGATCCGAGCTTCGGGGTGCGGCCTCCAGGGTGTTGTGGCCCGGCCGTGGAACACAGATATCAAGGCGCTGTGGCCACGATACGGGTCAACGCTATTCGATTGACCAAGGGTGTCTTGTTCCCCATCTCGCCATAATTCCCAACATAGTAGTTCGCAAATCCATTGGGCATAGTGGGATCCGTGAAATCGGCGAGGGAAACAAAGGTTGGGCGGAAACCGGGAAAGCCAATTACGAGCTGGCCGCCGGCGTGAGCCACCCCCAGCAGCTTGCCCGTGCTCGACAACGCGGTGGCGGAGATAACCCTGGACCCGCTGGCTTTGTCCATGTAACGGATGTCCTGGTTACGCGCCGTTATGTTCCAGGCGATTATATTTTGCGGCAGCAGCGTCCCAAGGGTGCCATCCGTCGTGATCGTGCCGAACAGGGTCATCAAAAGAGGGCTGGTCGAGAGAGTAGGAACACGAACGGCAAAGGTGTTTACACGATTAGCGAGCGCGGATGCGGCAGGGTACTGGGTATTATCCCGTTGATTCAGTCCGACATAATTCAATCCCCAGATTTCGTCTTGCCAGCCGGCGATGCCGCCGATGTAACCGAGATTCATGCTTAGCTGCGTAAAGTCGGCGATTACTGCATTAGTCGGAATATTGAACCATCCGGCACTGCGGCCGAAGTACAGCGTGCCACCGTCCTGAAAGCCGTCGGGCGAAGTAGCAACGAAGATCTTCTTACCATTCGTCGAAACGCCTGAGATGTTCCAGTCGTTGCTGTCCTTTTCCGTCCACACGCGTTGGGTGGTTTGGACGATTTTGAAATTCCAGTCGAGGATATTGGCCAAAGTGAGCGGCCCGACGGTGCCATCCGTAGTAATGGTGCCCTTGATCACCCAATCATTGGTGAGCCTGATCGGATTTAGATTGAATACTACCGGAGTGGTCTGGGCAGCCGAGGACAGTGCGACAAAAATGGTGAGTGCGAATGCCACGACTCTCAATGCTTTCACGGGAGCCTCCGAATTTATGTACGGACGACGTAATGGCCTTGCGAGGCGGTTGGCTTTGGGGTTTCTAATGGACGCTTGCGTAAGCCTCAATTGCAACACGGGGACAAAGCTTGTGCAGTGATATTTCTCACTGAAAGGCGTGATTCCAGGGGACATCAAAGTTTCCGATCCAATCGGGATGGGCCGAGATGAGAAAGCAGTCAAGGCGGTGAAAAAATGGAGATTTCAAGCTGGCGAAACATCCTGATTACACTCATTGACACCAAAGCAAACCCAAATTCAGATCGCAAACTGCTGAAAAATCGACTCACAACCGTCGCGCATCAGCAGAAAAGTTCGAAAATCGTCCGCTAGGGCCGACCAAAGTTTCTAGTCAGTCAGCGCGGCCGCTCCTGGGATCGCGTTCTGAGTGTAGTGAAAATTGTAGGGACCCTGCTCCAAACACGCTTCCATTCGCAACGTTGCTGCTGATGGCTTCCGCCGCCCGGCGCAGTTCTCGGTTCCGAAGTTCCCATATCTCGCAGCCGTCTTCGCCATCGTGCCAGGAGCCCATCCTACGATCTTCGCAATGATGGGTAATGGCACCCGAGCCGCAATCATTCGACTGACTGCGGAATGGCGCACGAGAACTTACATAGGAATCACCTCGGGTGCATTGTCGGCCTGCAGGATTCGCGCAACGCTGGTCTCGCTAAACAAAAAGTCGTTTGCGAGGTGTTAGAGATCGGGATATTTCACCAACTATGGAGATCGCTGCTCTAGAGCAACGACGAATGGTCACATCCCGCAGTACGATTCAATGTGGCTGCCGGATTACAGTAAGAGTAGAAGAACCTAAGTTTTGTCCCGTCTTAGGCAACGTCGAAAATACAAGTAGAACCTGTCAAGAGTGACAGTGCCAATGGATGGCTAGCGCTTTGCCATACATCCTTATCCGGCCAAGAAAGTTTGCGACAAATATGTACCAACGGCACCTGATCTCCTACAAGAAATCGGGTACATTGGCTTCACCTTTAGGGTAGTAACGCTCCGGTAAACGGAGTCCGAACTACCCAGCGTCGGATCGCGTCGGTCGCTTCCACGCAAAAAACAAACTATCCCCCGCGGGTTGGCGCTTAGCGCGTCGGTAAGTCGCAGTGTGCCGGTTCCCGCCAAGGCAGGAATATGTCGTACAAAGCCTATGTTTACCTGTTTGCAATCCTGACGGTGCTTGGCTCCACGGTCGCGTGCGGTGGAGGCAGTCTGGCTTCTATGAAAAATGCGCCGAGTTCCAGCGGCAGCACCCCGACTAATACAAGTGTGTCCAACACTTCCAGCGAATTATCTGCAGGAGGGAGCCGAACGAATTCGGCAACTTGGCTCTGACTCCATTTTCATCTACTTGACCCCAAACTTCCGTACCAAGTACCCGGACAGAGGCTCCGCTTCCTGGCCGGCGCAGGACCCGAGTTATTTGTCCGATCTTATCCAGGCCGAGCCCTACAAGAAAGTGCTTAGCATGGGGTTCAAAACGGTCGTTCTGACGACCTACACGTTCGCAAATGACGATCGCGTGGCAGGCTTCGCCGCCCATGGCAATGCACAGGCAGAAGAGGATGAGTTTTACAATCTCGCGACTTACCTGCTGCGCACTTATGCCGATACAGGGATGACGTTCATCCTGAAGAACTGGGAAGGCGACTGGATCGGCCTGCAGGGCAGCCGCGATACTACTCAGAATATTTCCTCGAACATGGCGAATGACATGGTTACCTGGCTCCGAGCTCGCCAACTCGGCGTTACGCGCGCGTGCCAGGATGCCGGCAATCCTTCCGGCGTGAACGTTTTCAATGCCGTGGAGGTGAACCGTGTGCTCGATTACGCTCAGAAAGGGTTGAATCGGGTAATCAATGCGGTGGTTCCGTTCGTGGGCGCCGACATGGTCACCTACTCCTCATACGATTCCACTTTGGCCGGTACAGATCCGAATTCCATGCAGGCGGCTATGACGCAGGCGCTTAATACCATTTATCAACTGGCAGCCGGATCCGTTGAAGCTGGGCTCCAAGCGCGTCCTCATCTCTGAGTATGGCCTTTATGAAAATGAGCGGAAGGGCGAAACTATATGGCGTGCAAATACTGTGCTGAAGACAGCCCAGGCGGCTGGTCTGGCCGGGGCATTTATGTGGAATGTCTTCGACAATGAGTGTCACGAAACGAATGGCCAGAGCGCACCGATTGATACTTTCATCGGTGATCCGAACCGACCCACCGACTCGGAATGCCGCGGCTTGTGGGCGGTACGGCCCGATGGCAGCATCAGTCCGGTGGTGGGAGTCCTGCAGGGCTATTTCGGCGGATCGAATTAACGTGGTTCCCTCATCGTTCTCGACCATAGCCCACTGGACGACGTCAACTCGGTCCGGATGTGCTTCTGGTAGTCAACGACGGGAAGCCCGCGTCTAGGAAGCCGAGCTTTGCTCGGCGGGTGGCCGAGGCGGCCGCCCCTACGTGCTGGCGGCGTAATTTCGTCTGAATCTTCTCTCCCCAGCTACAATCTAATTTTCTTTTAAGAAATGACCGATCTGCTAGCAACTGTCGCGCAGCACGGATACCTCGCCTTATTCCTGGTGGTGCTGGCGGAGGCGATGGATTTGCCGGTTCCGGCGGCGGTTGCGCTGGTTGCCGCGGGGGCTGCCACCGCTTCTCACTTTCTTAATCTGCCGACTGTGTTAGCTGCGGCCATCGTGGCGATGCTGTTGGGCGACTCCCTGATGTTCATCCTGGGCCGGTACATGGGTTGGGCCTTGCTGGGTGTGCTGTGCAAGATTTCCATCAATCCCGAGACCTGCATTCTGCGGTCTGCCGAGTCGTTCTATAAACGAGGCAAGTTGACACTGGTCATCGCCAAGTTTATTCCGGGTGTAAACGCGATGGCCCCGCCGCTGGCTGGCAGTATGAAGATGCGGTATGAGCAGTTCCTGTGGCTCGACGGCCTGGGAGTTGCGGCATACACGGCCGCTTATACGCTGCTGGGTTTTGTTTTTCGCGATTTTGTCGTCGACATTACACGGGGATTCCGAACCGCCGGGCATGTGGTGGGAATCACAGTCGCGGCGGCGGCTGCGGTTTATATCGGATATCGCGTATGGCTTTACCACAGGAATCGGATTTTTCGGGTAGTGCCCCGAGTGCAAGTACAGGAACTGGCGCGGCGGCTGGCGTCCGATGAAGCCGTTAACGTGCAGGTCGTCGACGTGCGCAGCCACGGTTACTATGACGCTGATGCGCAACGCATCAAGGGGTCTATCCGCATCGAACCGAATCATCTGTCCGAGGAACTCAAGAATCTCCCCAAGGATAAAGACATTTACGTCTACTGTACTTGAGCGCGCGAAGCCACGAGCGCCCGGGTGGCGCACCTGCTGCGAGAAAAAGGATTCAATGCTTTTGTGATCGTGGGCGGACTGGCCGCGTGGCGGAAGGCGGGAGAACCGCTGGAGTCGGTCCCGCACGACGATCTCGTCCATCTGCCCACGTTCAGCTGAGCAGAGGCTCTCATATACTGGCTACCATGCCCAACGAAGTCGAAATCAAATTTCGGATCGAGGATCTGCGCGTACTCACGCGCGCGTTGCGCGATGCGGGCTTCCGGCTGAAGACACGTCGGACGCATGAAGTGAACACACTCTACGACCTCCCCGGGCAGCCGCTTCGGCGCAAGGGAGAACTCTTGCGGCTTCGACAATACGGATCAGAGTGGATCCTGACGCATAAGGCAAAAGGCAAGGCGGGCCCGCACAAATCCCGCGAAGAGACTGAAGTGAGAGTAGATGACGGGAAGCAGATGGATGCGATTCTGCTCAGGCTGGGCTTCCGCCCATCTTTCCGCTACGAAAAATTTCGCGCCGAGTGGTCGGATGGGACCGGGCATGTGGTAGTGGATGAAACGCCAATCGGAAACTTTGGCGAAGTGGAGGGCCCGCCGCGCTGGATCGACCGCACAGCCAAGGCCTTGGGGATCAGGCGCGATCAATACATCACCTCCAGCTATGCCGAGCTTTTTTATGACTGGAAAAGACGAACCCGACGCCGCGCTGACGAGATGACCTTCGCGGCGGTGAAGGCGCGGTCCAGCTGACGAATGGCGACTACGCAGCACTGTGGTGGCGCGGGCGCGCTCGGGTTAGTTGCGTAGTATCGAAACTCTTAAACGTTCACCTGGTGTGCGGCAGCCGATTTCTGGCCTACGGCCATGCGAGTCGACTCGTCGGCGTGCTCATAACCTTCGATGACGTAATAGAGCGCCCTATCGAAAAATTGATCCAGGAAACGCAGGAGTTCCATCTCGCCGTAAATCTCCATGGGACTTTGCAGAAATCCCTGGCGCTGCAGAAACTCCCAGATATGCTCCTTAGTCAGCACAATGGCCCAGCAATAGTCGGATAGAGAAACGTGTTGCGCGGCACGGCGTGCTCCGATTTCGCGATAACGATCCTCAATCTCGCTGTCTTTCTTGTGCAGCAGCCACTCGCCCAGGTGCTGCAGAATCTCGTGAACGCGGTCGCGCAGCTCCTGAACTGGAACATTGCGGAAATCCTGGGTTCTCGGGGAACTCCCGAATTTCTGAAGCAAGGCTTCCGCCAACTCGCCGGAATGGTCTTCAATCAGGCGCACCAAACGCAGAGCAATCATTATTAATCCTCACCAACTTATTAGATGCCGCCAGCCACAGGAGAGATGCGGCCGGTCATTAGAACAGCAGCATAACACATCGTGTCACGATATGTTGGCAGTGGGGGGATAAATCGGGTAAACAGGGGAAGGCCGAGCAAGCACCATCAAGCTGAACTAAGCGGTGAGAATTCCCTGACCAGCCTGTGCCCGGTTGGGGGGCATGGGGGCCTTCGACTCGGGCTTACGCCCTCGCTCAGGATGACGACATTAGACTTACCTTAAGCAATGCCGACCGGCAAATTAAATCAGGCGCCGGCGCCGCAACACTTCTTGTATTTCTTGCCGGACCCGCAGGGACAGGGATCGTTGCGGCCGATCTTGGCGGCGCCACGCACGACCTGCTGGACGGGTTGGTATTCGCCGGCGCCGGCCATGCGCGCCTGTTCCAGTTCACGGCGCTTGCGCCGCTGAAACGCTTCTTCGATCTCGTCAATCGAGGTGGCCACGCTGCGTGGAGGCCGGCGGCCATTGCCGTCTCCGTGAAGAACCGGCACCCCGGTTTCCGGGCCTTCCATGCTCGGTCCACCTTCAGCGCCGCCGAACTCAGCCGGCCGTTCCAGGATCTGCATGAGATACAGATACCTGACGGTGTCCTCCTGGAAGCGCTTCATCATGGCCTCGAACATATCGAAGGATTCGCGCTTGTATTCGACCAGGGGATCGTGCTGCCCGTAACCGCGCAGGCCGATGCCCTCTTTGAGGTGGTCCATGTTCAGCAGGTGATCTTTCCACTGGGAGTCGAGCACGCTGAGCATGATCATGCGCTCGTGATGGCGCATGGCATCGGGGCCAATCAGTTGCTCCTTGGCGTCGTAGCGGAGCTTGAGCTTTTCGAAGATCGAATCCCCAAGCTCCTGGCGATTCAACTTTTCGGCCTGCACGCCTTCGGCGAGGATGTCGACACCGAAGCGGGTGAAGATCGCGTCCTTCAGACCCTTGATGTCCCAGTCCTCAAGATGGGATTCGCGGGGCACATGCTGGTCGAGCAATTCGCTGAGAATACTGGAAACGTAATCTTCCAGGATGAGATCTTTCTGATCGAGACCCTCGAGCAGCTGACGGCGCAGGCCGTAAACGGCCTCGCGCTGCTTGTTCATCACGTCGTCGTATTCGAGCAGATGCTTGCGGGCCTCGAAGTTTTGCCCTTCCACTGCTTTCTGCGCTGCTTCGATTCGCTTGGTGATCAGGCGCGACTCGATGGGGATGCCCTCTTCCATGCCCAGTTTCTGGAGCAGGGTGGAGACCCATTCTTTCGCGAAGATACGCATCAGGTCGTCCTGCAGGGACAAATAGAAACGCGAGGACCCAGGATCGCCCTGGCGGCCGGCACGGCCACGCAGCTGATTATCAATACGGCGGGCCTCGTGACGTTCGGTGCCGAAGATATGCAAGCCACCAGCCGCGACCACTTCCGCGTGCTCTTTATCGGTCTCGGCCTTGTAGCGGCTCAGGATCTGTTCCCATTGGGCCGTCGGCACGACGAATTCGTGACCGTTGTAATACCAGGAAGTTGTATTGCTGTCGTCGCCCTTAACTTCGATCTTCCCTTCCGCGGCGGCGACGGGCTGAGCGATTCCCTTCTTCAGGCACTCTTGTTTTGCCATGAACTCGGGGTTGCCGCCGAGTAAGATGTCGGTGCCGCGGCCGGCCATGTTGGTAGCGATAGTGACTGAGCCTTTGCGTCCGGCTTGCGCAACAATTTCCGCTTCCCGCTCGTGAAACTTGGCGTTGAGGACGACGTGCTTAATGCTCTTCTTCTTGAGGAGATCGGAAAGGCGCTCGGACTTCTCGATCGAGGTTGTGCCCACCAGCACCGGCTGCCCAGTCTGATTTAACTTCTGAATCTCGTCAGCGGCCGCGAAATATTTCTCTTTTTCCGTGCGGTACACGACGTCGGGATTCTCGATTCGAACCAGCGGACGATTGGTGGGGACGACCATGACTTCGAGCTTGTAGATCTTCTCGAACTCGGTTGCCTCAGTTTCCGCCGTACCGGTCATGCCCGAGAGTTTCTTGTACATGCGGAAATAATTCTGGAAGGTGATGGTGGCCAGGGTCTGGTTCTCACGCTCAACCTTGACGGCTTCCTTGGCTTCGATGGCCTGGTGCAGGCCGTCCGACCAGCGGCGGCCGGGCATGAGTCGTCCGGTGAACTCGTCTACGATAATCACTTCTTTTTCGCGGGGATTGTCTTCCTTCGGCTTAACTACGTACTCGACGTCGCGGTGATAGAGCGAGTGCGCTTTGATGCCGGTCTCGACGTGGTGCTTCAGATCCCAGTTCTCGGGGTCGGCGATGTTGCCGATACCAAGCAGCTTTTCGACCTTCTCCCAGCCTTCGTCAGTAACGGTGATGGTCTTATGCTTTTCGTCAACGACGAAATCGCCGGTCAACTGTTTTGGTTCGCCGGGAGCGGTGTCGATCTCTTCGCCGCGCTCCAGCTTCGGAATGATGCGATTGACGCGATCATATTTATCGGTGGACTCTTCGCTGGAGCCGCTGATGATGAGAGGAGTGCGGGCTTCGTCGATCAGGATGGAGTCAACCTCGTCCACAATGGCGTAGTTGTGAACACGTTGGACACAATCCTTCACGTCAAACTTCATGTTGTCGCGGAGGTAGTCGAAGCCGAACTCGTTGTTGGTACCGTAGGTAACGTCGGCGGCGTAGGCGTCGCGACGCTCTTCATCGTCGAGGTCGTGGACAATGACGCCGACGCTGAGGCCAAGAAAACGATAGAGCTTGCCCATCCATTCCGAGTCGCGCTTGGCGAGATAGTCGTTGACGGTGACCACGTGAACACCGCGCCCGCCGAGAGCGTTCAGATAAACGGGCAGGGTCGCGACCAGGGTCTTGCCCTCGCCGGTCTTCATTTCGGCGATCTTGCCTTCGTGCAGGACCATGCCGCCCATCAACTGCACATCGAAATGCCGCATATTCAAGACGCGGCGGCCAGCCTCGCGGGCGATCGCAAAGGCTTCGACCAGGATTTCGTCGAGGATCTCCTTCAACGCTGCGTTGCGTTCCTCTTCCAGTTGCTTGACGCGGTCAATATCCGCATCGGGTTCGTCCGGAAAGGTGCTCATCCGATCCTGGATGCGCTTGCGAAATTCGTCGGTCTTGGCGCGCAGTTGGTCGTCGCTGAGCGCCTGCACCTGGGATTCGCGGGAGTTGATAGCCTCAACCCGGGGCATCAGGCGCTTGATTTCGCGCTCATTTTTGGTCCCAAAAACCTTGCCTAGTAAGGTGTTAATCAAATCGGAGATCCTTCAGAGGGGGCACACCCCAGCTCTCTTCAAAAGCCTAGCATATTAGATGCGGGGTCGAACGGTAAGTCGCTGGGAGGTATCGGGGGAGGGGGTATTCCACGGGTTTTTTTCATAGCAGGTATGCAAACGAGACCTTTTCGCGGGCACAGACGCGGAGAGGAATGTCCGCGCCACATGGGCACAGACGCGGACAGGAATGTCCGCGCCACGTGGGTGGTAAGATTCCGGGCACGGGATGCAGACCTTTTACGATCGCTTCGCCGAATGCGCACAGAAGTGGCCGCAGAATGTTGCCCTTGAAATCCAGACTCGCGACGGGCTGCAAGATTATACCTATGCCGAAGTTCGCCGGCTATCGGAGTCGTTAGCTTATTGGCTGATCTCGTCCGGCTACGGGGTGGGCACGCGCTGCGCGATTCTGGCCGCCAACCATCCTTTATGGGTCACGACTTACCTTGGCATTATCGCCGCTGGTTGTGTGGCAGTGCCCCTGGACACCGGTTTCAACCCTCAACAGGTGGCGAAGCTCTTAAAGGATAGCGGCAGTTCCCTGCTCTTCTGTGATGAAGCACATCTTGCGGTAGCGAAAGAGGCCGCTGCCACCGAAAATGCAGGGACAGCTGCGCTCGGCCGTCCTCAAAGAACGAAATCTCAGGACCGGGTTGGGATACTCGAGATAGCGGAGACTTTCCCACCTCCCACCGCCGGATTTCAACCTGCGGAGGTCGCTCCCGACGATTTAGCCGCACTCCTATACACATCGGGAACGACGGCGGATCCGAAGGGCGTGATGCTCAGTCACGCCAATCTCATGGGCGAAGCGGAAGCGGTGTTTGGTTGGGCTCACATCGGGCCCAAAGATGCGCTGCTCGGAGTCCTGCCCTTGTTTCACGCGCTGGCCCAGATGGCGAACCTTTTTCTGCCACTGGTCAGTGGGTCTCGCGTTGTTTACCTCGAAACGCTTAATACCACGGAGCTGCTGCGGGCTCTGCGAGAGCGGCATATAACCGCTTTTGCCTGCGTGCCGCAATTCTTCTATCTGATCCATGAGCGAATCCAAAAGGACGTGAAGGAGCGCGGGTGGCTGGCCAGGATGCTGATGCGGACCTTGATGGGCGTAAACCGCTTCACGCGTGCCTTTGGGTGGAACAGCGGAAAACTATTCTTCCGCCCAATTCACCGCATGTTCGGCAATAACATGCGCTATCTGGTTACGGGGGGTTCGCGCTGGGATGCGCAAGTAGGGCGCGACTTCTATGGCCTCGGGATTGACATTCTGCAAGCCTACGGCCTGACCGAAACCACGGGCGGCGCATTTGCCACTCCCCCGTTTGACAACATCATCGGATCAGTAGGCAAACCGTTGCGCGGGGTGGAAGCGCGCATCCTCGATCCGCAACCGCAGGAAGGCGGCCCCGCGGTTGGCGAAATTGCCATTGGCGGTGCGATTGTCATGAAGGGCTATTGGAATCGGCCGGACGCCACCGCTGAAATCCTGCGCGACGGTTGGCTCCGCAGCGGCGACCTCGGTTATTTCGACGACGATGGAAATCTGTTCATCACCGGCCGCAAGAAAGAAGTGATTGTCCTCAGTTCCGGCAAGAACATCTATCCGGAAGAAATTGAGGCGCATTACCTGAAGTCGCCTTTCATTAAAGAAATTTGTGTTCTCGGGCTGGTAAGCCCGCCCGGTGAACCTTTTTCAGAGCGCCTGCATGCGGTGATCGTTCCGGATTTCGAAGTCCTCAGAGAGCGCAAGATCGTCAACGCGAAGGAAGTGATTCGCTTCGACATCGAATCCCTGTCGCAGCAACTGCCCTCGACCAAGCGCATCCTGAGTTACGAGATCTGGCAGACGGACCTGCCACGCACGACCACGCGAAAACTTAAAAGATTCGAAATTGAAAAACGCGTTCGCGAGAATCAAAGGCGACCGGGGGATGAGGCGGAAGTGCCCTCAGAACGGCCGCTGACCTGTGATGATGAAACCTGGCTGGCCCAGCCCGAGGTTGGGCGCGCCCTTGAGGTGATTCGCGATGCGGCGAAAAACAACACGGCTGCGCTTCGCCCCGATCACAACCTGGAGCTCGATTTAGGATTCGACTCCATGCAGCGGGTTGAACTGCTGGTCGCCCTGGAACAGGCATTAGGCGGCAACGTAGACGAATCCCGGCTCTCAGAAATCTACAGCGTGCGCGAGCTGGTCGATGCGGTCCGCGAGAGCGCGGGAAAGAGCGCGGCTGGCGGCGCGCATTCCGCGGCATGGGAGAGCATTTTTGCCGCTGAGACTGACGATCCCGAGCTACTCGCTCTCGGAGAGGAGCGGCCAGTTTCGGCGGCGGTGCTGTTACTGGCGTTTCGGCTCATGCAGGTCGTGGCCCGCGATCTTTTTCAGATGCAGGTCACCGGCCTCGAAAAAGTTCCATCCGATGGCCCATTTATCCTCTGTCCGAATCACCAGAGCTTCATCGACCCCTTTTTAGTGGGCAGCGTTATGCCCTGGCCCGTCTTCCGCAAACTGTTTTCCGTGGGAACGAGCGAAATCTTCGGCTCGCCGATCATGCGCCGCGTGGCTCACTTTATGCGCGTTATTGTCGTGGACCCGGATGCCAACCTCATTCCGGCGATGCGCGCCGGAGCCTATGGACTGCGGCGGGGGCGCGTATTGATGCTCTTTCCTGAGGGCGAACGGAGTATCGACGGTCCGCCGAAAGTTTTCAAAAAAGGGGCGGCGATTCTTTCCGTGCACCTGCGCGTGCCCATCGTGCCAGTAGCGATCGAAGGCGCATATGAAGTTTGGCCGCGGGGCAAGAAGTTCTTCCAGGCACGGTACCCGGTGAAGATGGCCTTCGGAGAGCCCATCTACCCGCCATCCACTTCGCAGCCAAGCGAAGCGCAATACGCGCAGATCACCTCAGAACTCAAGCAGCAAGTGAGGGAGATGTGGACGGAGTTGCGAAGTGAGAACCGCCAGAGCAAAGCAGTGGGCTAAGCACTTCTGCCACAGTGATCATGGTCTCGAATCTCACCTCGCCTGGGCAGTGGCCAGGTTTGGTCACATGTTGAGACCGAGAATCTTGGCCGCTTCCAGCAGAGCGGGGTCATCTTTAGCGATTGCAGACGAATGAGTATCTTTGAGGAGGAATGGCTCGAACAGAGCCCAATTTTCAAACTGTTCCCCGTACCGCGATCGGTAACAGATGCCCTTATATTCGTGTTCAAAGACAGTCTGCGACGCCAATTGTGTAATGCGTCGTTGTGAGCCCTTAAGTACGCTGGCGTCAATGTCTTTGATACCAAGCCGTAGACAGTCAGCCAGCAGTTCCCTACGGAGAAGCGTAATCCACTCCGCCCCGGCAATCTCCGCATAGGCATCGCCGAAGGCGACGGCAGATCCGAGCAGGCGTCTCTCGTTCCATTCCGGCAGAACTTGTCCGATCGGGGAGAAATCATTCTCGCCGTCAATGGCGTTCAGTTCCTTGAGCAACGCGAGATCAGGCCGGTACCAGGCCAATGTTTCGATGAAGCATGCCACGGGCTTGCTGGAGGCGTAAAGAACTCGGTAGAAGCTCTTCGGATCGTCGAAGCGGTTACCGAAGGTTCCGTCGGGTGAGGCTTGAGACCAATCCGGGGGCTGCCACGCACCCGGCAGACGACCGATGCGATAAATTGGGCGGGGCGGGATCCTCGTCTCAAGCGCCAAGTGGCAGCTAACCTCCGGCGATGAATGCGCGTGCTGCCGCCATCACTTCCGGCCCAACGATATCGATGGCTGCCTCGCGGAGAAGCCGCAGTGGGACGCGATCCCCCAGTACAGGATTCACGCCTGTCAGCCACGCCTGCACAATCCTAGGGGGATCATGCTCGGCCAACGTGCGAACAACCTGGAAGGCCAGCCGCAGGCGGGAGGCCGCGTCACCATACGGTTGTGCACCACTCATCCAGCGATCCAATGCACGCACATCTTTAACGCCGGCGACGTACGCCGTCAGTTTTCGACCAATCAAGTTCGTCAACTTATTGATCAGTTCCGGCAAAGTTAACCGAAGTGACTCGTCATGAGCAGCCAGATCAGGACGAGGAAGGGATCTCACCGCCATGCCATGTCTCCTATTTCAGTATTATCGAGCGAATACCGTTAAAATAGCAAGTAATTTACGTAACAATAGTAACACATTCTCTTAATCAGCCACTTGGCCACCATTAACTTACTTATTTTTCTTATGGTTGCAGGCCAAGCCTTCGAACAGCTCTCTACTTCGCCCTGGGGTGCGTAGCGTCATAGACGGCCAGCACATGCTTCATGGAAAGCTGGGTGTAGCGCTGGGTGGTGGACAGGCGCTCGTGGCCGAGCAGTTCCTGGATGGCGCGCAGGTCGGCGCCTTCCTCCAGCATGTGGGTGCCGAAGGCATGGCGCAACGTGTGGGGGTGAACATCGGGGGAGAGTCCCTTGGCCACCGCTATCTTCTTTATGATCCGGCCAACGCTGCGGGTGGTGAGACGTCCGCCGCGCTGGTTGATGAGCAGGGCGGGCGTGACTTTTTGCGTTTCCGCCAGCGTCTTTTGCCGGGCCGGAAGGTAAGCAGCGAGTGCATTCCGGGCGGACTCGCCAAAGGGTACGTATCTCTCCTTTTTGCCTTTGCCCCGAATCAGAATCGCCTCGTTCGCCAAGCGTACATCCTCAACGTTAATTCCTGTGAGTTCGGAATTCCGAATTCCGCAGCCGTATAACAACTCCAGCATCAGCTGATCGCGCTCGGCGAAAGAAGACGTGTCCGGCATGTTGCCATTGAAGACTGAATTCATTTCTTCGATGGTAGGTACGCGTGGAAGTTTCTTCGGCAGCTTCGGGGTAGAAACAAGCGCGGCGGGATTCTGCTCGACAACTCCTTCGCGGGCCAACCAACGGTATAACGAACGAACTGCCGCCAGCGCACGCGCCACCGAAGGTTTGCTCAACCCGCTTTCGTACAAATGGGAGAGAAAGCCTCGAATTCGAATGTGATCGATCCGGTTCCAGTCGCTCGAACCGATGTAGGCGGCGAAAACCTCCAGATCCTTGGCGTATCCCTTGATGGTGTGGGGCGAGGCATTCCTTTGCCGCAGCTCGCGCAGGAAGTCGTCGACAGCTTTTTCTACGATTGTCCTGCGGGTTTCTGCCTTTGCTCTCATCATGACCTTTTCGTTTACCGTCCAGCCCGCCTAGACCCGCGCAGCCGAGCTTCGCTCGGCCGGACAGGTGAGGGCACCTGTCCCTACGTTGTTCTGCAGGACCACGCGGGACTGAAACGTCCACTGCTACCGCGCCTTGGCCCTTGGGTGATGCTTCTGATACACGGTTTTCAACCGGTCCAGGGCCAAATGCGTATAAACCTGGGTGGTGGAGATATCGGCGTGGCCCAGGATCGTTTGCACCGTGCGCAGGTCGGCGCCATTCTCCACCATATGAGTCGCGCAGCTATGGCGGAGCATATGCGGACTCGCCTTTCTTCCCGACAAACGGGCAGCGGCTTGCACCATCTGCCACACTCTCTGGCGAGTAAGCGGTTTCGCGCCGTTTCGAATGAACAGCAACGGCGAACTCTTCCCAGCCGCAATCACCGGGCGCGCCTCTTGCAAGTACTGTTCGAGTCGTTTTAGTGCCGGAGTACCGATGGGAGTTACTCTCTCCTTGTCGCCTTTTCCACGCACCAGCACGTAGCCCATATCCAGCTTCAGATCTTCAAGTTTTGCATTAACAATTTCCGAAACCCGCAGGCCGCAGGCATAGAGCAGTTCCAGCATCGCTTGATCTCGCAGGGCGATGGCGGTGTCCAGCTTGCGATGGCTCATGCGCGGGTTGGCCAGGGCAGCTTCCACTTCACTTCTAGCCAATGATTTGGGGAGCACTTTCCATTGCCTGGGAGAATCGATGTTCAAGGTGGGGTCGTGGCGAATGTCTCCGTCGAGAAGAAGGTAGCGGTAGAGATGGCGCAAGGCCGAAAGTTTTCGGCCGACCGAGCGACCGTCTACCTGATTGGAAAAGAGTTGCTGAATGAATTGGCGAACATCGTCGCGTTGCGCCGTCACCAAAATCCGGGTACGGCCCGCTAAGAATTCGGCAAATTGGCCGATATCGGTGGTATATGCCGCCACGGTAAGGCGAGCCAAGCCCTTCTCGATCTTCAAGTAATCGATGAACCGCTTCACGATAGACTGGTTAGAGGCGGACCTGGGCACTTTTCAAGTATGGCTGTCCTGCGGTCAGGCCCCAAGTGCCGTTTGCGGCACTGCTGTCCAGTAAATACTGTATAAAGTACGGGGATCTGTAACAAGAAAGCAGGGCTACCGGAAGATTCATGGGGGTCCTACGGGATTTCAGGCATTGTCTCTGAGTACCCGCGGACCTAGGCTGGTTCGGTTATTGGGGCAACGATTCGCAGTGCGGGTAGCTGACCAGGTTCAAACCCAGGATCACCAAGCGAGGAATTATGCCAACTCTCCGAATTTTGATCGCGGACGATCATGAAATTGTGCGCCAGGGGCTGCGCTCACTGCTGCAATCGCGGCCGGGATGGGAAGTCTGCGGTGAAGCCGCCGATGGCTGGGAAGCGGTGACCAAAGCAGCCGAACTGCATCCCGACGTAGTCGCGCTCGATGTGGGCATGCCGAACCTTAACGGCTTGGATGCGGCCCGCCAGATCCTGCGCAATGATCCGCGCCAGAAGATCCTGTTTCTGACCATTTATGAATCCGAGCAACTGGCGCGTTCGGTGTCCACCGTGGGAGCCAAGGGACTCATCCTGAAGTCCGACGCGGGCAAGGACCTGATCACTGCGGTAGAAGCCCTGCAGCGCAATGGGACGTTCTTCAATACGCGCATGGCGCAGGCTCTGGGCAGCGATCTGCGTGGCAATCACCGGCATCAGGAGAAGGATGTGCTCACTCGCCGCGAACGCCAGGTGGTGCAATTGCTGGCGGAGGGGAAGAGCACGAAAGAGGTAGCCACGGTTCTTGATCTCAGCGTGAAGACTGCGGAAACGCATCGCAGCAATATCATGTCGAAGCTGGGACTGCATTCGGTGAGCGAACTGGTGCTGTACGCGGTTCGCAACAATATCGTGCAGGCGATCAACCCCGAATCGCTGGCGGGCGCCGGATCACCGGAAGTAGTTCCCGTTACTCCTCCGGTTCACGAGTAAGCTGGGATTTAGGGGGATTTGTGCGGATCTGCCTCGCAGGATCCCTAGCTATCCCTGTAAAAGCCTGGGCGCTGATTTGCTACAATCCTGGTGAATGGGAGCCAGCCAGCCATTCACCGACGTTGCCACCGCTATTGACGAGATTCGCGCCGGCCGCATGATCGTCGTCGTCGACGACGAGGACCGCGAGAATGAAGGCGATCTAACTCTGGCCGCCGAAAGGGTCACCCCCGAAGCGATTAACTTCATGGCCAAGCACGGACGCGGCCTGGTCTGCCTGGCGATGACGGAGGAGAGGCTGGAGCATCTCCGTATCGGCCCGATGACAGCGGAAAACACCTCGCAGTATGGCACCGCATTCTGCGAAGCCATCGATGCGCGGCAGGGCGTGACCACCGGCATCTCCGCCTATGACCGGGCGCGCACCATCCAGGTGGCGATCGATCCAATGAGCCGTCCTGCCGACCTGGCGCGCCCCGGCCACGTCTTCCCTCTTCGTGCGCGCAAAGGTGGCGTACTGGTGCGGGCGGGGCAGACGGAAGCCGCGGTAGACCTGGCGCGGCTCGCCGGCCTTATTCCCGCCGGCATTATTTGCGAGATTATGAAGGATGATGGCTCGATGGCGCGGGTGCCCGACCTGGTTGAGTTCTGCCGCGTGCACGAGCTCAAGATGCTCACCGTTGCCGCACTGATCCGCTACCGCATGGCGCATGAGCGCTACGTGAATCGCGTGGGTGAAGCCTTGGTGGACACGGGCTACGGGGAATTTCGGCTGGTAGCCTACGAGAGCGAGATCGATGGCGGCGAATCGCACATCGCGCTGGTTCGTGGCGACATCGAAGCGGATCCGGCCCCGGTGCTGGTTCGGATGCACGCCCACTGCCTGTTAGGGGATGTTTTTGGCGCAACCGGGTGCGACTGTCGAGCAACGATCGAAGGCGCGATGCAGGCAATCGCCAATGAGGGGCGTGGAGCTCTGATCTACTTGCACCAAACCTCGAAGGGATTTTCGATTGAAAAAATCGGCGATCGCAGCATGCTCGCTTTCCATAGAGAGCGTCGCTTACCGTCGCTCCCAGAGAGCGAGCGGCGGACGCAGCGCGAAATTGGCATTGGCGCACAAATTCTCTCGGATTTGAACCTGCGCCGGATCCGGCTGCTGACGAACCACCCCCGTCGAGTAGCGGCTCTTGAAGGTTTCGGAATCGAGATTGTCGAGCAGATTCCCGTGCCTCTGGGAAAAATCAAAGCTGGACTCAACTCCTGAACTCCAACTTTGCTTAAGCGGGCGGCCGGTCCTGTTTCTCCGTAACCGTTCTTGACAAAAACACAGCATGCACATAAAGAAATTTAGAGCTTCGATGGGCGAAATTCTGTGCTGGAGCGGGGCGTATAATTCATGGCTCTCAGCAGGTGGCTGGAATCGGAGTGAGTGTCTGAATGCCGAACCGATTCAAAGTTCCGCTTATTCTTTTCGGAGTAGTGGTAGCGGTCTTTATTCTGTGGTTTGCCGGCCATTCAGCACGAAGAGTGGAGGTCAAGCGGTACTCAATGACCGGCCTCGTAGTGGCTGTGCACCCGGAAAGCGGCACCGCGAGCGTCCACAACGACAACATTCCTGGGTTTATGCAGGCGATGGAAATGGAGTACAGGATTTCGGATCCAGCTATGCTTCCCCGGCTCAAGCGGGGAGACAATATTCGCGCTACCCTGGTCAGCGATGGCCGGAATCTGTGGCAGCTCGAAAACGTGGTTGTAACGTCCCCGGGGGCTTCCCGGTAATTTTCTGTCCTGGGATATTGGCCTAGCAGGCGGGAAAGAGTACTTGCCGGCAGGAGGCCCGAGGCGCTAAGGCGGACGTATTCTCAACGGCTTAGCGGCACCCCTTCGACTACGCACGGGACAGGCTAGTAAACTCGTGCCCTTGCCGATTTAACTTACCTGGTTCTTTTGTCCGCAGCCTGCTAGGGTGAGGTTGAGGGGAAGGCCTATGCAGCGCATTTCCGACATCGTGCACCAGCTGGCAACTCTCCACAGGCAACAGGTCGGAACTCTGAATCCGGCCATTTCGGACGATCCCAGGCTGCTGGCTATGCGTGAGCTGGACGAATATTTTCGGCGCAGCGAGCGCATCCGGGAAGTCGAGCGCGAGCTGTCGTTAGCTCTCGAGGAAGAACGCGGGAAAGCAGTGTAGCCGGTTCTCGTGACCTGTCATGGATCGTGTCACTCTGTAAGAAGCGTTAGTACCACCTTTCGCTGGAAACCTACCAGAACTTCCTGATCGATTCAGAGCTGCATCGTACATAGTCTAACCAATCAGGGGTCCGCCCTACTGACAGGCGAATCAGCGTAGGACAGCGGCAGCTAATCTCCGGGGGTGAATTATGAAATCCATAAAGACAGTTCTAGCGCTTAGCCTCTTAGTGCCGGCGCTCGGCTGGACACAGCAGGAGGCGAATCAGAATTCCCAGGTATCCAGCAACTTGAATGCAGTTCAACAGGTTGCCGAGTCAACCAAAGCCATCGACTATCGCCAGGGCAGCCGTAGCGTGATCGCTATGAAAGGCAGTGAACAGATGGCAGAGATAGTCGGGAAAGCGGAAGTAGATACTAAGTCAACTCCCACGCAACTGCGAGTTGAAGTGGATCGCCTGAAACCAGCAACCAGTTTCGGGCTGGAATATCTTACTTACGTTCTATGGGCCATAAGCCCGGAGGGTATTCCATCTAACTTAGGCGAACTGGACGTGCATGGCGACAAAGGCGCCATTCGCGCGAGCACACCCATGCAGGCGTTCGCCCTGGTCGTCACGGCTGAACCGTACTTTGCGGTCACGCAGCCGAGTGAAAAACTGGTGGCGCAGAACGAACCGGGAAATAACGCGCAAGGCTTTGTGCGAGCGGTCAACGTGAATTATGAGGCGGTACCTGCCGGCTTGTACGCCGCTCAGAATCAATCCATCCAGGAGCCGGTGTACGGAATTGACAAGAATGTTCCCCTGGCGTTGAGAGAAGCGCGTAATGCCATGCGCATCGCCAAAGTTGCGCAGGCGGAGCAGTACGCTTCGTCACCGCTGGATCGGGCGCAGCAACTGCTGAGCCAAGCCGACGATTACTACCAGCGCAAGCAGCCCACCAAATCAATAGAGACGGTGGCGAGAGAAGCTACGTCGGCTGCCGAAGCGGCGCGGGTAAGTGCGATCAAGGCAGAGCAGCAAGCCAAAATAGATCAAGAGAAGCAGGCAGTAATGGAGAAAGCCGCCAGAGCCCAAGCGGAAGCCGAAGCCCAGGCTCGTGAGGCGCAACAGGCGAAGGCACAGGCGGATGCTCAAGCGCAGCAGACTCAGCAGGCAGAACAAGCCCGCCAGGCTGCTGAACAGCAAGCTGCCCAGGCGCAGGCGGCTGCCCAGCAGGCTGCTCAGGCGGCGCAAGCGGCGCAGCAACAGATTCAGCAGCAGGCCAGCAACGGCCAGCAGGTGCAGTCCGACCAGCAAGCCGCGGCACAGCAGGCCCAGGCTCAAGCGGATCAGGCCCGCCAGGAAGCTGCGGCTGCTCAGCAGCGGGCGCAGGATCAGGAGCGTTTAGCACAACAGGCGGAGCAGCAATTGCAGCAGCAACAAGCAGCCGCGCAGCAGGCGCAACAACAATTGCAGCAGGAGCAAGCGGCCCGACAGCAAGCCGAGCAGCAGGCGCAGGCCTCTCAGCAGCAGTTGCAGCAGAGCCAGCAGCAGGTACAGCAAGCGCAGGCCGATAAGGAGCAGGTCCGGCAACGGCTTCTCGGCCAGCTGAATCAGGTGTTGCAAACCAAGGACAGCGCGCGCGGGCTTATCGTCAATATGCCTGACGTGCTGTTCAAATTGAACAGTGCCAGCCTGACGCCCGAAGCGCGCGAGCGTCTGGCCAAGGTAGCCGGAATTCTGATCGCCTATCCGGATATCAATGTAGAAGTTGACGGCTACACGGACAATACAGGAAGCCTGTCATACAACCAGCAGCTATCGGAACAGCGCGCCGAGACGGTTCGGACGTATCTGGTGCAGCAAGGAGTCCCGTCAGGATCAGTGAACGCGAAGGGGTTTGGGCCGAACGATCCCATCGCTTCCAACGATTCGCCCGATGGACGGCGGCAGAATCGGCGGGTCAACCTGGTGGTTTCCGGTCAGGCCATTGGCGCGCAGAACATGGCTCCATCCAACCCAGCTCAATAATGACGTTCCGCCGAGGAGCTCAGCGAGCGCCTCGGCGGACTACACTCTCAATCGTCTGCAAAGCAGGGACTAATTTGGCGGAGAACCAGGGTCAGGAGTGCCGGTGGGCGTGGTCGAGCCTGGCGTGTTTGGGGGCGCGTCGGTGGGGTTGGTGTCGCCGGGTGAAGTCGGTCCCGCGGAGGGAGACGCTGGGCGAGTGTTGGTGACGCCTCCGGCGGGAGCGACGTCGGGGGAAGTTTCCCCAGGACGCCGCAAGGACGGAGCGTTTGCCGGCCGGGGCTGGTCACCCACTTTGGCTTCCGTCGGCTCCTTCTTGATATCCACTTCCTTCTCGGTCTTCACAACCTTGTCGCCACCGACCTTCATGATCTCGTCGCGCACGACCTCGTCGCCGACAAAGCGAACGAACTCTACATCCTGCGGCGGCTCACCGTAGATCCACTCTTCGTATTCGCTGTCGCCGTCGCGCTCGCGGTCCTTCTTCGGTGCCCGTCCCTTCGCATAGATCACCATCTCATGGTTCATCCCGACCAGCACTTCGTGCTTCTTGATGGCATCCTTGACTTTCGGGGGAACCGTCTCGAGGTAAGCTTCGACGACGGATTTGGAATTGAAATCGAAAACCGGCAACAGCAACTGCTTGAGTTGGTCCGGAGTCATCTCCGGGACGGAGCGATCAAAAATCAGGTCAACGAAGGAGCCGCGAGCATTGGCGTTGGAATCACTGGGAGCCACTGGCGTCGAACCGCCCATACCGCCGACTTCAATTCTCTGATACCACTTCTTTTTCTTGACCGGACCACCATTGATCTCGAAACGGATGCTGCGATCGCCCACACGGATGTCGCTGATGCGGGCCAGGTCACCGGGCTTGGCAGCGGGACCGTAGGTGGACATCATCATTTCCAGTTCCTGACCATTGGGAGTGATGACACCGTCGTGCAGCTTTAGACCTACTCTCCCCATGGGGAATCGAGTGCGGATGTAGACGAGTTCGGCGTCGAAGGCATGGATGAGATTTTGGCGCGTCTCTTTCGACATGGCCGGCGCTTTCGACAGATCCAGAGGCTTAGGCGTGGAGGGATTGTCAGCGCTGACTAGTACCGGCAGGAAGAGGGAGACTGCGATGAGAAGGTTGCGGTGCGACTTCATAGGGACCCCGGCGCCGAAATCTTAGATTCATTATACGGCGGAGAGGGATGGACGAGAAAACAGCTGTTCTTGGTTATGTTTGCCTAGAGCGTGGTTCAAAAATGTCCTGTTCAATACGAGGTTCCCTCAGGGGCTAAAGCCCGCATTTGTTGGCTCGGTGGGGCACGGCTCAAAGAGGCCGCTGAGAAAGTCCCTCGCCGAGAAAAGAGGGGCCCTCAGGCGCTAAAGCGCGGACGTAAATTCAACGGCTTAGCGGCACGAGTAAACTCGTGCCCTTCCCGATTTTACTTACCTTGGTTCTTTTTTTACTGCTTGTAAAAGCCCTGGGCTTCCCGAAAATTTATTTTTGAAACACGCTCTAAGAAGCAAGCCTTGCCGGGAGCTGGCAGCTCATTGAACTTCGACTCTGACGCCCTCACTCGCGACCCGCAGAGGAAGCACCTGGGCGCCGTGTTCCCCGATAGCCTGGGCGACCCGTACTTTAGCGTCAGGATCAACCAGGAATATGACGCATCCGCCACCACCTGCGCCGCAGACCTTGGCTCCCATACCACCTTGGCGGGCAGCTAAGGCAATGAGCTTGTCGATGAGCGGAGTCGTGATCCCGGCGGCATTGGTGCGACGCAGCTTCCATTCCTGCCGGAGAAGACGAGCAACATCATCCCAGTCGCGATGCAGGAGAGCTTTATGCATAGCGCGAGCGATGTCGGCGATCTGATCGAAGTTGCGGTGCACGCGGCGATCGCCATTGATGTGCGACTTGAAAACTTCCCAGTTATTAATGCCGGACTGGCGCGGCGCTCCGGTGTAAGCCAGGACGAAGCGCGACTCGATTTCGCCGGGCTGCATGGGGATGGCTTCGCGGTGTATGCCATCAATATCGAGATGGACGGCGCTGACGCCGCCGTACAAGGCAGGATAGTAGTCCTGGCAACCGGTGGGCACATTGATGATTTGCGCTTCGACGTTCTGAGCGATGATACGCATCTGCTCGAGGCCAAGGCTGCGGCCAGTGAAGCGGGCCAGGGCGGCAGTGGTAGCGATCATGAGAGCGGAAGAGCCTGCGATACCAGCGCCGGCGGGCGATTGCGAATCGGTTTCCATATAGAGACCCTGCTGCGGCAGGAAGAACTGAACCAGGCGAGCCGCCACCGGATGGACAAATTTCTTGGCTGCGTTGAGCGCATCAATACTGGCGAATTCTTCACCACGACGCGTGTCGCGAGAGCGTAACTCGATGCGCTTTCCCTTGAGCGGGCGTATGCGGCAGGCGGCCAGGATTTCCAGCGCAAAGTTCAACGTGACCGGGCCCGGATGAAACAGGTAGAGCGGCCAAAGATCCATGGTGCTGCCAGCGAGGTCGGCGCGGCAGGGGGCTTGCGCCACTATGGGAAACTCATCTTTGTTGAGGGGCATGCCGTGTTTGTACCTGAGAGACACTGGCCTCGTCTAGCAGGCTGCGGAAAAACTTGCACATACATCAAAAGGGGACCCTCAGGCGCTGAAGCGCACCCTCATTTTCAACGACCTAACGGCACGACTGAAGTCGTGCCCTTCCCCAACCCTGCCCGAGCTGGAGTTTTTCCGTAGTCTGCGAGTCTAGGACATTACTTCACCAGCGGCGGCGAGCACTTCCGGGACGACCGCGTCCATGTCGGTATCGGTGGTGCGGTGGTTAACGACGCAGGCGCGCAGGCAGAACTTTGCGCGCAGAGTCGCATTGGACAGGTATATTCGACCGCGCTCGTTCAGGCGCTTCAATATGGACTGATTCAGGCGATTCAACTCAGCTTCCGACATGCCTCCTTTGCCCAGGTAACGAAAGCAGACGGCGCTGAGTTCCACCGGGGCGAGCAGTTGCAGTTCAGGCTGTTCCACGATCGACTCAGCGAGACGGCGGGCGTGACTTAGATCGTTCTTGATGGCCTGGCGAAAAGCGTCCTGTCCGTGATAGCGCAATGACAGCCACAACTTGAACGCTCGGAAGCGGCGGGATAGCTCAATCGATTCTTCAAAGAACGCGAATCCTTCGACGGGATCGCTGCTGAGCGTGCGGGCGTACTCCCCGGTGTGAGCAAATGCCTGGCGCGCGGCGGCGGGATCGCGATACAGCAGGCAACCGCAGTCGAGCGGTTGATAGAGCCATTTATGGGGATCCAGAGAAACCGAGTCGGCGAGTTCCAGGCCTTGAAAACGATTCCTGGTGGCGATAGCCGCAAGCGCGCCGTAAGCGCCATCCACGTGCAGCCAGGCTCCGTGGCGACGGGCAATCTGTGACAACTGGGGCAGAGGATCGACCGCTCCCGTATTCACCGTCCCGGCAGAGGCAACCACGGCGATGGGGACGAGCCCTGCGTCGTTGTCACGAAGCATGACTCGTTCCAACTCTTCGGGGATGATGTGGAAGGTTTCATCCGTGGATATGAGGCGCAAATTGTCGCGTCCAATTCCGAGCAGTGCGATGCTCTTGGGAATCGACATGTGCACTTCTTCCGAAGCGTAAACGATGCCGCGGCGGTCACCGATTCCCCGGTCATTGGCCGACAGCTTAGCCTCGCGGGCCATCGCCAAAGCCATCAGATTGGCAGCGGAGCCGCCGCCGGTAAGGCTGCCGTGGAAGGATGAGCATCCAATTGCGTCGGCCAGCCAGGACACCACAGTTTTCTCGATCATGACCGCTGCGGGAGAAGAGCGCCAGGCGGTCACATTCTGGTTCAACACGCTGGCAATCAGGTCCGCAACCGCGGCCACGGGATCGCCGGAGCCGAGTACATATCCGAAGAAGCGGCCGTTCTGTGCGCGCACAGCCTGGACCACAGAATCCATCTGGCTCAGCGCGCCATTTTTCAATCCTTCCTTGGGCCAGTCATTGGGCAGGGCAAGCTCGGCGCCACTGACCTTGGGCATAATCGGCTGCGCGTCCAGATTCTCCAGATAACGCGTTACCAATTTGGTGGCTTCGTCCACCAGTTGCCGGATTTGTTCTGGAGAAATGTCGAGCGGATTCATTCGCCGGAATTCTACAGGATTGAGAGCAGGATAGAGAGGTTCCCCGTTGGTGGAATCAGATCCAGGCCGCGAGGGCGGAGTCTATTGGCTGGCAGCCGGGGGGGCAGCCTGGATTTGCTTTGCCGCCTTGTTGTCGAGCAACTCTTGCAGCTTGTTGAGAATGTATTGCGGCTCCTCCTCGCCCTTGCGCAGCCATATGTCGGCGAGTCCGAGGGTCTCGTCAAGGAGAGTGCCGTAAGCGGAAAGAATCATGATAGGAGTCGAAGGATTGATGCGCTTGAGCTCGCGGGCGACGGCGATGCCATTCATTCCTGACATCCAGTAGTCGAGCACCACGGCATCGACTGGCGCCGACTCAAAGACCTTAATTCCCTCAGCTCCCGAGCGGGCACAGAGCACATGGTACCCGGCGGACTCCAACAGCATGCGGCGGACTTGCAGGCCCGGTTCTTCGTCGTCGATACATAGGATCGTGGCGCGCTTGGAAACCATTGTGGCTTACTCCCCGAAGCAGGTGGATGACATCGGCAAGAGCGAGATTTGCCCAGTGAGATGAAGCCCTTGGGTGCCGAGTTGTTTCGGCGTGCCATTCTAGCCGAAACCCGCAGGGGTGATGCAACTCTGAAATTGGGCAGAAAGACCTAGGCTCTGGCTGAGCCTTGAACTCTTCCCTTCCAGAGACCGCCTTGCCCGCGCCAGTATAGAAGCGCCGAGTGAACCGTGGCTGCCGCGTAGAACAAGGCCACTGCCGGAAGGGAAAATGCCCGGAAAGGTGAAAGATTATAGAAGCGCACCGCCGGCCAGAAACAGATCGACATGAGGAGCCATGATGCCACTCCAGTAGTCCAGGCCGGCAGCGAACCGGCAAACAGCAGGAGCGGCGGTGCGATGAAAATAGCCGCCATCGCCAGCAAGGCGGCGACTAAGAGAGTGGGCGAATATTGCAATTGCGTAAAAGCGGTCCGGGAGATCATCTGTTCGATATCGGACCACTTGCCATAGGCGCGCAAACTGCGGGTTTGGGCCGTCGCTCCCAGAAAGATCCGAGCGCCAGTTTTCTTGACATTTTTGGCTAACGCGCAATCGTCAATCAATTCGCTGCGAATGGCGGGGATTCCCCCGATTTCAGCCAGCGCAGGTGGGCGAATCAGGATACATCCACCCGCGGCGGCGGCTGTCCGGCGCTGTGGCTGTGAAATCCAGGCAGGCGGATACAGCATGAAGAAGAAGAATAAAAATGCGGGGATCAGCGCGCGTTCCGCCTGCGATTCGCAGTGCAGCCTGACCATGAGAGAGACCAGATCGAGATTGCCAGAACCGGCAAGGGCAGTCAGCTCGCTGATATTAGTGGGAGAGTGGGTGATGTCCGCGTCCGACAACAGAAAATAAGCGGCATCGGAATCATGCAGGTGGCGAAGCCCTTCAGACAATGCCCATAATTTTCCGGTCCAGCCGGGCGGGAGGGGGCCGGCCGAAACCACTCGTAGACGATCCGACGCGTTCAGAGCTTTTGCAGCCCGCCAAGCCTCGTCGCGAGTCCCATCAGAACTATGGTCGTCAATTACCAGGACATCGACAGGGCCTTCATACTCTTGCGTAAGAAGCGAGGTGACAGCCTTGCCAATAAACGCCGCTTCGTCGCGGGCAGGGATCAGAACAACGACCCGCGCTTTTGTTGGCGTTTCACTGACTGGAGGAGTTGAACTTTCGTGAATTCTCCAGAATCCGCCACGAAAGAGGAGGAGGTATGTCCAGGTCGCGAGCGACACTACCCCAACTAGTTCGAGAGCCCGGCTCAGAGAGTGTTCCAATGTTGAGTTTTGCGGAGAGACAGAGGTCCCCCGCACACAGCAATAGTATAAGTGGGGTACTTACGAGACAAGCAAGGTTCCACTTTAACGGGGACGATCAGGCAGCAACGGAGATTCGAGTACCCATTTGCAGACAGCTGGCCAGTGCCTGCAACGCGTAGAGCGCGTCCTCGAGATCTTCGCTTTCTTCGAAATTACCTCCGCAATTGAAGAGTTCCCTTCCTCGAAGGACGACGGCAGTTCGCGCTTCACTGATTCTCTGAGGTAACTTCGAGCGGTCAACCTCGAAGAGAGCGGCCTTATACAGGTCACGCCACTGACACGAGGGACGAGTGGATGCGGCGTTCATGATTACAAGCCTCGATACGGCTTTTATCGTATGAAAGGCCGCGGACAACAAGTGCTTTTTGCTTCCTACGGGAACATTCCTGTGAATCTACAGGGAAACCCTGACGCGACGGAAGGCTGCTCCCAACCCTTGGTTAAGAAACGACTGAGTTGGTCATCATGACTACGAACAGGAGAGGCAGGTAAATGACCGTGGCCTGCAACAGTTGCCGGGCGCGTAGCTTGGAAACGGCATGGGTCAGCGGACTGTTGAGTGTGACCAGGCGAATTCCGAAGTAAAGCAATCCAGCACTGAGCAGAAACGCGCTCACCAGATAAAGCCTTCCAGCCATCCCCAGAAACGTGGGAAGCAGGCTGACAGGAATCAGCAACAGAGAATAGATCAGGATACGAATAGCGGTGGAGCGCCCGCTCTCTTCTACCACCGGGAGCATGCGGATTTCGCCGCGCGCATAGTCTTCGCGATACAGCCAGGCAATCGAAAAGAAATGCGGGAATTGCCAGAAGAACAGGATGCCGAAAAGAACCAGCGTTCCCCAATCGAAGCGGCCACGGGCGGCTGTCCAACCAAGCACACCGGGCATAGCGCCAGGGAAAGCGCCTACGAAAGTGCAAATCGGTGAGATTCGTTTAAGCGGCGTGTAGGCGGCCAGATAAACAACTGAAGTCAGAAATGCCAGCACTCCGGTGAGCGGATTGCAGAAGAAAGCAAGATAGAGCGAGCCTCCGACGCTGAGGATTTCTCCGGCGATGAAACCATGCAACAGGCTCATGCGCCCTGCTGGAATCGGACGTTGGGCGGTGCGGCGCATGTGCAGATCGACGTCATGTTCCATGACTTCGTTAAGCGCTGCGGTTCCGCTCGAGACCAGTGCGATACCAAGCAAGCTGTGAAATAAGCCCCATGACAGCGAAGAGAAACCGGCTTTGTGCGCCGCGAAGTAATAGCCGCACCAGGCGGTCATCACGATCAGGGTGGTGACGCGAAGCTTGGTCAGTTCGGCGTAGTCGCGCAACATGGTAGCGACGCGCATACGGCTAAATGAAAGTGGTTGTGCGGCGGTGCTCATTACGTGCTCCTCACACCCTGCGGGGCAAGTAGCAGAGTGTATCGCAACTACTACTATTCTGTCTTGAACGCTTCCGCAGGATCAAGCAAACAGCGCTTCCAGAAAGCGCCATCGGGCAGGTGCCCGGCGTGCCACTGCTGGAGAGCGGCCATGGTGGCGGCGGCCATGCCGCCATCTTCCGAGTCTAGAATCACTACAACCCCGGCAACCGCGGGTGTGGCACTGGAAGCATCCGTAAAATTCTTGCGGAAAACGCTCTTGACCAGATTCAGTTTTGGCTCCGATCCAAACGACTTTTTGTCGGAGGGCTGGACCCAGATAATTTTCACTTTCTTGCCATCCAGCGGCTCCCACTTGCCGGGGAAGATGGAAACTTCCTCCCGCGTCTGCTGAAAGGCGGGCGCCCGATCGAAGGTGCGAGGGTCGTTTTCCAAAGTTGACAAACTGCCATCGGCAGCAGAGGGTAAATCTACCTGGTCACGCCGGACCCAGCCTCTGGAAATGCCAGAGACCTGAACGTGCACCCATTCCCCCGTCGTGTCTACGATCTGGAACTCGTCTTGAGCACTGGCAAGAAGAACCACCTTCGAGCCTTCAATGGGACGCTCAAGCAAAGGAGTCTTAGCAGTCTTCACTACAACCAGATTGGAAGGGCGCGACTGGTTGCGAAGGATTTCCCGAAGGTTGTCGCCCTCCTTGGTAAGTTGCTGGACGCGCTGCTCGTTGACGCTATCCTCGGCCGCTGTTTGCGATTTGCTTGTCGAGGGGACAGCCGTTACCGCCTGAGCAATTTGGAAAGCTGAGGAGTTGGACTGAACCCTGGAAGGTGAATCGGGGACAGGTGCCAGGTTGGCGTTCGATGCAGCCGGTGATGTCGAAGAAACGGGCGGCGCCGCGCTCGCATGAGACGTCTTGAGCGCGTCCTCGACATTGTCGAGGAGATCCGATTCGAGGCGGCCGTTCGACGGCAGAACCCGGTAGCCGGAATTGGCAGCCGAGTCGCCCTTGTACCATGCCGTAATCTTCGCGCTGACGCGAACCGTAGTTTCGGCAGGATTTTTCGAAACAAGGGTCACAGAATACTGGTAGTAGCCGCGCTGATAGCGATCGACCGGCTCTCCCCCGGAGTTTACAAACCCTTCCAGTGTAGGAAGTTTGCCTCCCGAGCCGGCGTGATAATCGCTAAGAGCCTTCTCGACGACGGCCTTCGAAGCGTGAAATGTACGCTCCTGAGTTGTGTTGTCTTGAGCGAGCAGAGGAGCGATCAGGGACAGGAACCCGATGAGACCCGCGATGCGTACACAGAAACGATGGTGAATTACGCTCAATCCAGAGGCTCCAGTTCGCTGCGATGAACCCACCCGCGGTGGCCGTCTTCGGTCTGCACGCCATACCAGTAGGGCGTCAGGACAACAATAACAACGTCACTTTTGGCCGGCAATGAAGCCAGCGTGGTAGCGGCACGGAAAGGTGCAGCCTTCAGGGAGGCGCCGGTGTCCTTGACTTGCAACTCGACTTCACGTCGCAGCTCGTTGACTCGCTGTTCCAGCTGCGGCACAGCTAAACCCACAGCCCAGGAGTCGCCGAAGTCGCTGACATCGTGTTTTACGTCCTGGTGTTCCCGCTGCGGCTGAGCTCGCTGCGCGGCGATTTGCTGAGCCGCCTGATCGGTTTCCGTTCGTTCCGCCTGAATAGCTCGCACTCGCTCCTGGATGGCGCCATATTCCGCGGCCTCGACGCTACCTCTGGACGCGTGCTTCACATTGCGAGCATCAACGAAGACTGCATCGATGCGCAGGCTGGTACTGTTCGCTTCTACTGGCTGTACAACATAACGAACGGAAATTGTACCGATATCCTCGCTGTCCTTGAAGAAACGAGGGGCGAGAATGCCGGTCGCGATCTTGTAGAACGCCTTTCCCGGTTGGTCCCATGCTCCGAATACAGGAGCAGTGGCGGCGGCGTGGGCACCGTAGAGGGTTCGCTCCTTGTCATATGAGAACGTGCCGTGAACGATTTGATCTTCCGCCACTTCTTGCACAGCGCGGACTACGTCGGCTTCCGGTGCGTTCACTTGTACCAGGAATCCGGCATCCAATGACTCAGAAGACTTGGATGCAAAAAGAGGAATAAAAGAAACCACCAGAAAGGCAACCAGGAGCGGACCAGCAGCGGGCAGTTTTTCTGCCGTAGAGTTGCGACTAGTTTTCACAGATACAACTTGCATTAGAGACCCAGGCCCGGTGCGCCACACACGTGGAAAGCATAGGTATCGTGACGCGCCATTACGTGTCAAGTGCAAAGTAGCGGAAGAAAACGATTCAGAGTTGTCACGGATTTGTCAAAACAAAGTAAAAAAATTGTAAAAAACATTTGCAATTCATCGTCGCCGGATTTAGTATTCCGGCCCATTGTGGGGTATAGGGGTCCGACCATTAGACAATTTTATTCATGCGACGAGAGTCGATCGTGTAGTTCAGCGAGCTTCTGAAACCAACAGGAGATGCTATGCGGATTGGCTTTACGGTGGTTTCCGAAAAGCAGATATCACTTCTGAGTTCCTGTGTGGCCAGCGCCTTTGCACTAATCCTTTTTGTGCTGGCAACCAATACCGGCAGCCAGGCAATTCCAGCATTTGCGCGTAAGTACGGACTGCCCTGCTCGGCCTGCCACGAGAATTGGCCCAAACTCAACGTTTTCGGGCAAACCTTCAAAGACAACGGCTACCAGTTGATGAACGATCGGGATTCGCCGATCTGGCAGAATCCGTCGTACTGGCCGGTGACGTTTCGCATCACGCCCAACTGGCACCGCGAGAGCGTGAATCGCGTGTCGATTGACACGGCGGCGGGGCAGAACACTGCCGAAACCAAGCTCACCCAAAATGGATTTGATTTGTCGGGTCTCGATATTTTGACCGGCGGAACTCTGTACAACAATATTTCTTTCCTTTTGACGCCGTCCTCAGATAACACCGCAAGCTTCCACTTCGAATCGGCATGGGTACGATTCGACAACCTAATGAAAAGCCCGTGGTTGAACGTTAAGTTCGGGAAATTCGAACTGGACAACATCATCTCGGAGAAGCGCATTGAGACTCTGTCTAACAACGGCGGGCTCTACCAGCTCTATCACTTCGTCCCGGTCGGGGACAACAACGCGTTCGGCGCGCTTGGTGATAACCAGCTGGGCATCGAAGTCAGCGGTCATTCGGTGAATGACCGAAGCCGATATTCGGTTTCCGTACTCAGCTCCAACGATGGCAACGTAAATCTTCCGAACGGGAATTCGTACAGCGCGTTCGTCACCGCCAGTCAAGCCTTCAACGCCGGATATCGCGGTGGTGTTGATCGTGTTGGGGTTTATTACTTTGGCGGTGAAGCGCCGGTGTTCTACTTGAGTTCGGGAGGAGCGCCCATTCCGGGCTCAGGAAGAGTAAACAAGGGTTTCAGCCGGGAAGGTGCTTTCGGGATTTTTTACGTCAACAAGCTTGATTTCTCAGTCTTTTATCAGCACGGCTGGGATAACGCTTATTTCGGAACGGCCACCACCAATGTGTCCCCTGATTTTTCGACAACGACGTCGCTGACTTTGCCGCCTCTGCCAATCGGGGCAAGAGCGCCGACATGGAATGGGGCTTTTATTGAAACTCACTATGTTCTGAACTCACAGTTCCTGCTCGAGCAACGCTCGGAATTTGTGAGGATGTCGCGGCAGGCCATCCCGGGGACGCGCTCCGACTTGGGCAATATCGACGCGTATACATTCGGGGTCCGCTATTACCCATTTATGTTTAGCCGCGCCGGACTAGCACTGCACGCTGAGTACGCCATCGTGAAACAAATCGGCACCGCGCCGGTTACCGGCCTGAACCTAACCAGCAGCAGCGTGTTCTTTGGCACTGACTTCGACTTCTAAAGAGGACTGACGATGCGCACAAAAGCAGCAACTTATTTGGCGATTGTAAGTGCGGTTGCAGTTTTCCTTCTGACGAGCCTGGCGGCGTGGGCACAAGAAACGGAATACAGCGAAAGCCAGCGCCTGGGAATGGAATCCCATATCGATCATCTGACGGGCAGCGCGAGACGAGGGCAGCCACTTTATAAGCGCTTCTGCATAGGTTGCCACGGGCCTATCGGCGATGGTCAGGGCGAGAATGCGCAGTGGATTGACCCCAAGCCGCGGAATTTCACGGTAGCTACTTTTCGCTGCCGCTCGACACCCACAGGAACTCTACCCTTGGATAAAGATATCTACGACAGCATTGGGCGCGGCCTGGTCAATTCGAATATGCCGCACTGGTTGCCGCTGACAAACCAGGACCGAGCTGACCTTACGGCCTACGTAAAACACTTCTCTCCGCGCTGGGAAAAAGAGAAGCCGGGAACCCCCATCGAAATTCCTAAGGAACCGGAACCCACAGCGGAGCGCATCAAGGCGGGGCAAGCGCTTTTCCAAAAACTGGAATGCTGGAAGTGCCACGGAGCCGAAGGTCGCGGCAACGGTCCTTCAGCGGATACTTTAACCGACGATGAAAACCGCCCCATCAAGCCGTTCAACTTTCATGACAGCACCAAGTTCAAATGCGGCACTGAAGATTGGCAGATGTACAAGGACTTCATGACCGGTCTGGACGGGTCGCCGATGCCTTCGTTCGCTGACAACGTAAAGCCGGACGAGGCGTGGGACTTGGTCTTCTATTTGCGCACGCTGCAGCCGCAGAACAGCAAAGAGAAACAGATCGCGAACCAACTCGGTTTGAAACCGATCAACCCCAACGCTGCGCAGGCAGGGAGCAATCCCCAATGAGGGATTGAGAAGATTTTCGCGTCAGATCAGGAGAGAGGAAGGAAATGAAAATCCGCTACAAAGTAACAGCAGTTTTTTCCGCGCTCGTGTTGATGGCAGTGAGCGCACTGGTGGCGAGTCAGAATGTGAGCGCCGCAGGAGAGGGAAAAATCACGGGTACAGTGAAGCTAACGGGAACACCACCGCATGAACGGCCTATAGACATGTCAAAAGAACCGTATTGTCAAAAACTGCATGCCAGCAATCCGGTCAAGACAGAGAACGTAGTTGCGGGAGCGGACGGTGGTTTGCAATTTGTAGTGCTGTACATTTCCGAAGGGCTGAGTGGATCGGCAGCGAGCGCCGCCGCGCCGGAAAAACCGAAATGGGATCAGAAAGGCTGCCAGTATATTCCACACGTCATGGCGGTGAATCCGAATCAACATTTCGAGGTCACCAACAGCGATCCCACCTCGCACAACATCCATCCCATGCCAAGACCGGGCGGCGGAAACAATCAATGGAATAAGTCACAACCCCCGGGGTCTCCGGCGATCGATACAACGTGGCCGTCCGAGGAAATTGCAGTTTCGGTAAAGTGCAACATTCACCCCTGGATGCACGGCTACATGGCCGTGGTAAAAGGACCCAACGCAGTCACCGATGAAAAGGGTTCTTACACCATCACGGGTGTTCCACCCGGCAGCTATACCGTGACTGCATGGCAGGAAACACTCGGAACCCAAACGCAAAAAGTAACGGTCGCTGCGGGGAAACCCGCAACTGCCGATTTCACGTTCAAAGGGAAATAGCTGAATAAGCGCCGCCCTGGGGGCGGCGCTTTTATCTTCCAGAGTACCTGCGTACAGGCGAGGCAATATGGCGAAAGTATTCGCAGTGACTGTGATTCTGATAGCCATAGCATCAGCGATCCCCATCCTGATGCACACTTGGGGTCCACCGGTTGATATTTCGACGCACGGACCCCTGATCGACGAACAAATGTCGGAGACCATGGCCGAAGCTGGCATTTCCTTTCTGGCGGCGCAAATCATCCTGGCAATTTTTGTGTGGATGTTTTCGCGGAAAGAAGGAAAGGTGCGTAGCTTCCCCGGTGGCGCACGTGGATTAGTGACGGCGGCCATCGTTCTGGTGGGCATTGAAGCGATGGCGCTGGGCGCGTTCGGTGTGAAGGCCTGGGCCAGTGTCTATTTCACTCCTCCGGGACCAGACGCCATGCCCATCCAGGCGCAGGCGGGACAGTTCGCGTTCTATTTCCGCTATCCCGGACCGGATGGAAGATTCGGACCCCTCCACCCGGATCTGGTGAATGAAGGCACACAGAACTTTTTTGGCCTCGATCCCGATCACGATCCCGATGCCAAAGACGACATTGTCACCGCTGAACTGGGAATACCGGTCAATAAAGAAATCCATTTGCTGATGCATTCCAAGGATGTGGGCCACTCGTTTGACGTAAGAGAGTTGCGCATTCAGCAGGACTTCGTTCCCGGCCTCGACGTCTCGGTGCATTTCACCGCTACCAAGACGGGCCGCTACGAAATTATGTGTACGCAGCTGTGCGGCCTGGGCCACTACAACATGAAGGCGTACCTGAATGTGATGTCGCAGTCAGACTTCGACGCGTGGTTGAAACAGCAAGCCAGTCAGCAGTAATTGGTTGTGTGAGTGGCCCGCACGAGCGGGCACAACGCTTCGCCCTGAGGTGAGCCAAATTATGCACGACATGCACGCCCCCGCAGCACACCATCACGCCCCTCCGCAGGGATTTGTAAGAAACCATCTTTTCAGCCTGGATCACAAGGTGATTGGTATCCAGTACTACGGCCTGGCGTTGCTGGCCGTATTCATCGGCATGGTGCTGTCCTGGGTCATGCGGCTGCACCTGGCGTGGCCGGCGCTGTCGATACCGGGGCTGGAATTGCTGTCGAAGAACGGCGCACCCGGCGGCGTGCCCACGCCCGAGTATTACCTGCAGTTGATGACCATGCACGGCACCATCATGGTGTTCTTCGTGCTCACCACCGCGCCCTTTGCCGCGTTCGGCAATTACTTTCTGCCGATCCAGGTGGGCGCCGAGGACATGCCCTTCCCCCATTTCAACATGATGTCATTCTGGGTGACGTTCGTGGCGTTTTGCGTGGCGGTGGCGGCATTCTTTGTTCCGGATGGACCGCCGCTGGCCGGTTGGACGGCTTACGCACCTCTGAGCGCATTGGGGCCAGTGGCGGGTCCGGGCGAGGGGCTTGGCCAGATATTGTGGGCGTCATCGATCGGAATCTTTTGCATCGGGCAACTATTAGGCGCCTTGAATTTCATATCCACGACGCTCGATATGCGGTGCAAAGGCATGAGCCTGATGCGCATGCCCTTGACGGTGTGGGCATGGTTCATTACTTCCGCGATGGGCTTGACGGCATTCGCTGTTCTTATGCCGGCATGCATCCTGCTCATTCTGGATCATGTGGCCGGAACCAGCTTCTTCGTGGCTTCGAACCTGGTGGTCAGCGACCAACTGCAGCCGCACTCGGGCGGATCTACGCTGCTGTGGCAACACCTGTTCTGGTTCTTCGGACACCCTGAGGTCTACATCGCCATTGTGCCCGCCATGGGCGTGGTTTCGCACGTTCTGATCACCAACATGCGGCGGCCGATGCTGAGCCATCGCGTGCTGATCTACTCCATGGCAGCGCTTGCCTTCCTCAGCTACATGGTCTACGGACACCACATGTTCGTGAGCGGAATGAATCCGTTCTCGTCAATCGTGTTCTCGTTCCCGACGCTGGCCATCACCATCCCGTCGACCATCATCGTGTTGATCTGGATTGGCAGTTTGTACGGCGCCAGGCTGCGGATTAACGCGGCTTCCCTGTTCGCGCTGGGCTTCATTTCCCTGTTCGTCAGCGGCGGCGTAAGCGGTTTCTTCCTGGCGCAACCCTCGCTCGACCTTCTTCTGCACGCCACCTACTTCGTGGTGGGACACTTCCATCTGGTTATGGCGGTGGCCGCAATATTCGGCATCTTCTCGGGAACCTACTTCTGGTTCTCGAAGGTGACCGGCAGGATGATGAACGAGACCCTGGGCAAGATCCACTTCTGGCTCACGTTCGTAGGCGCCTACTGTATCTTCATGCCGTTTCATTACCTGGGCTTGGCGGGGAACGTCCGGCGCTACCAGGCGTTCGTGAATGACTTCATGGGGCCTCTCATGCCTCTGCATAAGTTCATCAGCGTGGCCGCCGTGGTCACCGGGTTCGCGCAGTTCATCTTCCTGTACAACCTGATCTACAGCCGCTTCAAGGGCGAGAAAGCTACGCAGAATCCGTGGGAAGCCACTTCGCTGGAGTGGACCATTCCGTCTCCTCCGCCGTTCGACAACTTTGGTGGAAAACTGCCGGTGGTCTACCACGATCCGTATCAGTACGGAGTTGAAGGTTCCAGCGGCGATTACGTGATGCAGGATTCACCCGAGCAAATTCAAACCGTACACGACGAGAAATAATCCGGGAAGTAGAGGTGTAGTACATGGCAACCACAGTTCACGAACCGCCACAGATCGGAGTCATGCGCGCGCCCGAGTTGGGCGGTGGCAAGGGCGGACGGCGAAACATCAGCCCTGGGGACGATAACCTGCGTATGCTCGCGGAGCACTCGTCGGGAGCGTCGCGTACAGGAATTTGGGTCGGGGTAGCCGGGATTTGCATGACCTTTGCCGCCTTGACCAGCGCGCTGGTGGTGCGTCAGGGCGCGGCTATGGATTGGCGGCATTTCAGCTTGCCAGGCGTTCTCTACCTGAATACCGCAGTTCTGTTCGGCAGCAGTTTTGCGCTGGAAGTCGCGCGCAAACGGGTCGCGGCTTTTGCGCGCGGTCTACAGCCGAGCCGGGCAGTTCCGTTGCGTTGGCTGTATCTGACCCTGGGTCTCGGATTGCTGTTCGTCGCAGGTCAGTATGCCGCGTGGATGCAACTCAAAACGCAGGGGCTTTATCTGGCAACCAATCCCAGCAGCGCCTTCTTCTACGTGTTGACGGCCATGCACGCCCTGCATGTGATGGGGGGCTTGGGAGGATTGACGCTGGTCATCTCGAGGCTGAGCCGGCGTGTTCCCACGCTTCGGCGCAGCACGCTGGATACGGCATCGTATTACTGGCATTTCATGGACGTACTTTGGCTTTACCTGTTGTTGTTGCTGTGGATGAAGTTGTAAATCGGTCTCGGGCCTCGGGTGTCAGGTCGCAGGATGACAATTTTCCTGAGACCTTAGACCGAACGCCTGACACCTGACTGAGGAGGCTCATGTGAGCGACGTAGCCCTGGGAGTGCACGGCGTATCGGTACACGAGAGATCTTCGCCGTTCTCGATTCCTACGAAAAAGCTGGCGATGTGGCTGTTCATCGTTGCCGACGCGGCCACCTTTGCGGCCTGCCTGGTAGCTTACGGCTTTCTGCGCAACGGCAACGTGAATTGGCCTACGCCGTTCAAGACGCCCACCGTGGTCAACGCCGGCATCATGACCTTCATTCTGGTCAGCAGCAGCCTGACCATGCTGCTCGGAGTGCGTGAATCGAAAATGGGGAACAAGGCGGGAGCCTTCCGCTGGATTGGAGTTACGGCCGTCCTGGGCATTCTGTTCGCGCTGCTGCACCTTCGCGAATGGATGGGCATGATCGCGGAAGGCGCGACCATTGGGCACAATCCCTGGGGCACGCCGCTATTTGGCGCCTCCTTTTTCAGCATTACCGGCCTGCACCTCACGCACGTGCTGGGCGGCGTCGTAGCCTTGATCGCGGTGGGATTGCGCTACCGCGGTGGCCGATACAATTCCGACGACATCGAAATCCTCGGCCTCTACTGGCACTTTGTGGACCTGGTGTGGATGTTCGTCGTTCCCTTCGTGTACCTGATGAACGTTACCCATTGAGATAAGGACGGAATCCATGAACACAGCAGATACCAACGGCGGAGCGGCGCAATACACCGGCAGCATGGGGAAGTTCCTGATCATCTATCTCTGCATCCTGGGCCTGGCGGGGTTGCAATTCCTGATTGCCTACTCTCACCTGGATGGGGCGCAGATGTTCGGCCGCATGTTCGCTGTCGCGCTGGCCGAAGCTGGCTTGGCGATCATGTTCTTCATGCACGTCGGAAGCGAGAAACGCAATTTCGTATTCTGGCTGGCGCTGGTCACCTTCTTTGTCTTGCTAGCCATGCAGTACGGCTGGACTGACAGTTTCCGCATGGAGATCGGCGTCCCCAACTCGCAATATAAAACTGGAACTGTGCAGTGAGGGGAATAGTGAAGCGCAATTGGTTGTTCCGCATTAGCTTGCTGGCGCTGTTCCTGGCGGCATCGGTCCCTGCCGTTTCGCAAAATTGCGCGCTCTGCTATACGCAGGCGGCGCAATCGACGGCCCGGTTCATTCAGGCGCTCCGCAGCGGAATTCTGATCCTGATCATTCCGCCGATGTTCATGTCGGTGGGATTTACAGTCATGGCTTACCGGAAACGAAACCGGTATCACGTGGAGCGTGCTGAGCGAAACGGCGGGTGGTAGGACCGAGATCGGAAGTTTGGGAAAAAGGGAGTGGCCCTCTGGCCACTCCTTTGTGTTTAGGCGGCGAGGGCGCAGCCCGCGTGATCGCATCCGCATTCCGAGCTGCTCTTGCCCTGCTTCACGGAATCGGCGCAGGCAGTGCTGCAGAACTGCTGCCCAGGCTCAACCTGGCAGGAACATCCCGGATGCGCACACTTGTTACTGGTGATCGGATTCGCTGTTGTGCTCATGTCAGATCCTTTCGCTCCAGTGAGATGGACCGTTCCAGCGCTCCCGTTGCTTGCCAGTTGCACTGTTCGCAGAGTTGGTTGACCGAAAGCCGGGCAGCCCCTAGAATCAGAGAGATCGCGCGTTAATGCGGCTTCCCACGCTGCAACTTGCTGCCCCCTCGTTCAACGGCAGGACAGCTGACTCTGGATCAGCATATCGGGGTTCGAATCCCTGGGGGGCAGCCAAATCTTAAGCAATGTTAATGCGCCTTTCCTGAAGTATCCCAAGTCCGCTTGTGTCCGCGGGCCTCGCCATGTCCGTACTGTGTCCGCAAATCGATGAATCTGCCGTACCGAGCGGACGGCCCCGGCAGCTTTGCCCTTCGCGCCAACTAATAGGCTGAACCCACGTAGTCGAAATAATCGCCATACTCGAAATACTCGAAACCGGCCCTCGTTCTGGGCTATTATTTCGTCAGCTCTGGCGGCTATTGTCCGCCCATTTGTACAGAAGGGGAAAGGCCCGTGGGTGACCTTTCCGGTTCCAGCCACTCAGTACTCGACGGGTACGTCAGCGAAGCCGACCTCGCGCGGCAACTGAATCGTTCTGTGCGCACACTTCAGCGCTTGGCCGCT
>DASUWH010000086.1:0-15507 GCA_036378535.1 Terriglobales bacterium
TGGGCCGGTGCAGTGTAACGGACCTTTTGAAATGGATCTGAACGGAAACGCTACGGATATCGGTTCTCCGGGACTGTTTGGCGGTTCTGCGTTTTCGTCCGGACCGACGACCAGCATCACGCAGACGGCAATTCTGAAAAACACCTCGGGTTCCGTGCCGGGGGGACACAGGAAGTAGGAAAAATTGTCCGCCAACGCAGTGGTCTCCGGCGAGACTCGGAAATAATTTCGAGCCGGGTGCCCCATGTCTCGCCGGGGTTGCGAGATATGGGATCACTCGTCGCAAGGCCACAGGCTTGTCCTGCCGCGCGAAGTCCGACAAGCGAAGCGCAGTCGGACGCAGTCGAGAGCCTGCCCTGAGCGCAGTCGAAGGGGACCTTGCGTTTTTTCGCTGCGCGGATGCGAAAGGTCACGCCTTCTGAAGGCGACTCTTTCACGACGGAACTCGCGCGGTCTCGAAGCCGAGTCGCGAGTAGTTTTACCTATTAACTGTTAAGTACCGGGGATATACCCCTCCCCCCTGTTTCCTCCTAAATCTTTGAATTGATTAAGCCCGATTTGGGACAGAGTATAGATCTTTGAGTTTGCAGGACTTAGATATCAAAATATTCAAAACACGGTAGTTAGTAGTTGGTAGTTAGCGGTTAGGCCGGATGCGCCCGCTTTTTCCTAACTGCTAACTGCCAACTACTAGCTACGTCGTCCTACACCCTTCGACTGCGCTCAGGGCAGGCTCCTTCGACTGCGCTCAGGGCAGGCTACCCCTTAATTTTAGTATGACAGGTTGGGCGGGGTGAAAGGGACAGTTGGGGCGAGAGAATATTTGCCGTGGGACGAAGGCGTTGCGAGGAAAATGGAGAATTGAAGGGGTTGACAAGATTTGGGGGCGCGATTCGTTGTGATGGTACGTCGTTGATTCCGACACCCATGGCTCGCAAAGGCGGCGAGACCCTTCGACTACGCTCAGGGCAAGCAATTGGCCACCCGGCAACTACTCGCGCTGTAGCCAAAGATGTCTGATTATGATAGGCGGAGCCAGATTGCCCGTTTCCTTATATCTGAAGCGTCGCCTATGCACCGTTGCATACACGACTTGGCTCTCGGATGTGGGGCGGGAGTATGCACAACGGAGAGGCAGTCCCATGTTGGATTTACGCCATGGCGCTTTGAGTAGCGCATCTCTTAATTTTGGCAGGATGGTATACCCCGACATAGTGTAGCCAATCATCATCGCGTTCCTCATTGCCCAAGCGTATTCACCTCGTGTGAAGCGGGCCAAACTTTTTTACAGTATTGACCGCCCACGGCGTGCCGCACATCTACCGGCTTGCATTCGATGAATAGGCCGTCCTGAGTATTGCGTACAGATCGAGGTCGTCCGACCAGGCGAACGAGGATATCCGGCATCTTGTCGAGATATTTGTAATTGTAACTTCGAAGCTTAGGCTCTCGATCAATTGCAGAGAACAGTTGCCGATCAAAGCCGGCTACTACTCCCTTATTGAAGACACGATCGTATAGCACCTCATAAAGTTCATGAGTGATTTCATCTTCCGTAGCGCTAACTAACACGAAACCGGGTCGTGGTGTTGTTTTAACCAGTTTCCAGGCAGCAGAAATAGCTTTTTCGACTACAAGGAGCACGGCAACTCGAATCGGAGCATGGGGAATGCCGGCACGGTACGACTCATTGTAGAACCCGAGTGCCACCCTAATTCACCTCAAAAGATGCCATGTGATGGCGAAGTATCTCGGCCGCGAGTAGGCGCGCCCTGCTTGGCGTCCAGTAGCGGTACTGATTCAATAGGCCAACGATGACTCCACTCTTATTTTCATGAATCATTCGGGTCGCTCCAGTTTCGACTGCAAGTGAAAGCAGGTCACGGAGTAACTCGCCATTCATCTTTTCAGGTTGAACACCTTGAGCGCGAAGAATCAGAAACGTAAACGGAGCCGCATTGTTGGGCAGATGGTCTATAGATTGAAGTCCTACCTCCGGCTTCTTGTTCAAAACATCAAAAAACGGACCAAGTAGGGCTTGAAGTCTGGTTCCGAATGCACGCTGTTCACGTGTAGTCGGGACGGCACAAGCTCTATCGCGAGACTCTTTATATGGAAGAGCAACGTCCAATGTATCTCGAATTACCTCTAGGTCGAGGTCGTCAAGCTGATACATACGTGCGAAGAACTCATCTATTTCTGAGAATACCTTTCGATCGGACTGTTCGAGCCGGCTTGATAATCGAAGTAGATCGCGGTGCTGGGCTGAGGTTAGTCGGTCCAACGGAATCACCGGAAAATCATCCAAGACGCTTTTGTAGACACTTCTTCGCTCGGCGCCAAACTTGGGGCTTGTTAGTAACGCATAATGCATCCAGAGAATGCTGTGAACGAGCAAGTGAACATATCGAACTAGCACTTCTCCGTTTGGGTGACCTGCCGCAGAGTAGCCATAGAAACTTTGGTTGAAGGCCACGTCGGCAAAACTAATTAAAGCCCAGCCCTCCTCACGGCGCCCGGGAGACTCCTTGATGAGAACCAATGGTGCAGCGTAAACCTTGCGCTCACGTGGCCAACAGACAGTCGGTCGATGAAATCGGTCCAAAACGGTTGTATCCACCACGAAGTCGAACCGCTTCGTGTCGTTTAAATCGGGGAGCCCCTGAAGAAATGAAGCATCCTGCTGAACTTGATTAGGTTTGATCTGATATCCATCGCGGCTGACTAGTCTAAGGTCTTTTTCCCAGTATTGTCGCAGCGGACGCCCCTTTGCAGCCTGAAGCTTGCGGACGACATCAATGTCCAAAGACGTACCGACCGCCAGTGCCTTCCAAAGCCAAGATTCTTCCGCGGCAACTGTTGGATCGACTGCTTCAACAGATTTTGAGTCAACCCTGAGTTCGCCAAGGCGGCTCAACTCGTCGTCATAAAGAAGGTTGATGAATCGGATCACACGATCCGGCTTTGGCTGCCTGTTCTGTGCAAAGAGAAGGATGAACGGTTGTTGCATCTCCGGCCAAACGTTGGTATCCGACAAATTTGAGCCATTGATGATCCCCGTTACATCGAGAAGGTTAAAAATGGTTTCACGAGCACGCCGCGGGACGTTTTCCTGCTTTAGCAGAATGCGTGCTGGTAGCGCCATCGCAATTCGGCCGTCAACTCTACACCATTCTGTTGATTTCCAGAGGAACGGAAGATCTGGTGCATTATCAGGATTCTGATATCGTTCTGCCACACGTGCAGTGCCTCGACGCCTGATCACATCACGACTTACCTTAGTGAATTCTGTGGCGAGCCTCTTTTCACTTTTTGGCACGCTGGTCCACGGCGGATTGCTCACGACTAGGTCAAACCTTTTGCTCAGTTGAAGATTCAAAGGAGAGACCAAGCTGCCCATCTCAAAGTTAGGATGGGTCTGATGCTCTTTTCTTGGGTTGAATAGCACTCGTCCTCGCAAATTTTTGAATCGGAGGTTCTCTGGAGGAACCGGGTGAGGGTCGAGTTCGATCGCTGTGAGGTAAAGACTGAGCGCTGAAAGTTTCAGGGCTGACTCACTGACGTCTAAGCCAGTTAGTTGCTTTTCCAAGATGTCTCGAATAACCTTTGTATTAGGCCGAGCGCCCCTAGCCCTCCACGTCTCAAGGTATAGCTTGCGGAATGCTAAAACGAGGAAGACACCTGCCCCACAGGCGGGATCAAGGACCCGTGCTTTTTGCGCGTCTGGTAGGTCATGAAATGCTTCTTCTACCAAGGTAGCTGCAATATTTTTTGGCGTATAGTGCACGCTGGTACTTTTTGCACTGTGTTGCTCCCATCGCCAGATGAATTTTTCGTAGACTTGGCTAAGCAGTCCTACCGGAATGTGGGCGAAGTTAAAAATTGCCCAGTCAAACTTGCTTTGATACACGTCTTCCGCAACGAATTCGTCGCTGCGCACGATTGCACCAAGCACCGCAAACACGGCGTTGTTTGTTTTAGCACCTACATCACGGAAGAAGCGTAATCCGCCATTCTCAGGTAGGTGTAGAAAGTCGCCGTTGAATGTGCGATCGAGCCAAGTACAGATGGCAGCAGCATTTTGTGGAGTGTCGAAGCAAGATTTCACACTGCCTGCCTTGGGGAGAATCTTAGAAATATCGTCGTCCGATACGATTTGACGATCTAAAAGAAATCTGACGAACAGCGCACGCCCAACAAGTGAAAGAACAGTCGAACCTGGAATTTTGTATTCCGCAAGCCGATTGGCACCTTGTTCGAGAAGTTCGAACATCTCCCCAAAAACTTCATCCGCAGTGGCGGGCTCACCGTCACCTTCGTAGCGTCCCAGCGCCAAATTGGAAAAGAACGTAAGCGCCTCGGAGGTGCCGGGCTGGTATAACTTCCAGCGGGCGGTGCGGTCCTGCAGGCTTACAGGAGCGACCTTTAACTCCCCTGGAAGAATTCGCGCCAAGTAGGCCCGTTCACCGCGACAGGCAAGGTCACGGCAGAGAATGCGAAGCTTGTCGTTCTGCTCCGCCGGTCCCGGAGATAGTCGGCTTTCGTTAATGAAGAAGAGAAGTGGACGACCCTGCGTTTCAGCGACTCCGTCCGGAACCAGTTCTCCCTTCTCTCGTGCTTGGAGAAGATCTAGGTAATCAATTAGGTCTGGGCTGGGTGACGAGGCAAACGAGCGCACGCAGTCCCGGCTCACGCCGTACTTTTGGAGCTCGGCCGTAGAGTTCATGAACTTTTTCTGACTACGAGAGTATTACAGAAATGCGCGGAATGAGGAATGAATGAAAACATGGGAGTACCATCACCGACAACGCAGTTAAAAGTAATATCATAGCGAAGAAAAAACGAACACGCAATATCCTTGCGGTTTTTACGGACATCGAGAGGGCAGGCCCATTCTCTGAATACCGATGAACCGCTTGCCCCTTCGCGCTTTTCGAAGGGTAGGCGGCCACGGACTGCATCCACTCACTCGAGCGCGGTTCCGTGGCTTAAGCAATCCTCGGGCGAGCCGGTGCTGTCGAACTTGATGAGGCCGCCTTCATCCGCGCAGAAGGCGCGCACGCCGGACTGGTTGAACCTGTCCGGAATCGCAACACCTGGTAACTGGTGGCCGCCGCACCGGGAGGGGCACAGTTCTGGATCGCAAAGCGGTATCCGTGGTGCATGCCTGAGCTGATCGCGTCATCCATGATGCGGGCATGCTGCGGGGCGGCGGGCGCGTCGCCGTCACTGCGAAAGTCGGTGTGTTCGGATTGAAAGGGCGCGGCTTCAGCCTCGCCGATAAGATTCGGAAGAAGATGGGGCTTTGGGCCCTGAGGTGCCTCGGGGGCTAAAGCCCGCAATCTTATCGGACGACATTTCGGCACCATTCGACTTCGCTCAGGGCAGGCTATTGAAGGCCGAGGCGAATAAAACCAGATCCCTCGCTCCGCTCGGGATGACTAGCTAATTGGGCCTCGCTTCGCTCGGTAGACGGCCGAGGCGGCCGTCGCTACGTGAGTTTCGCTCGGGATGACAGGGTTGGGTGATGGGAACCTAGCCCATGTCTCGCAAAAGCGGCGAGACATGGGGCACCCCGCGAGACATGGGGCACTCGCGAGACATGGGGCACCCCGGGGCGGCGGTCGATACGTGAGTTCGCTCGGGATGACAGAGTTGGGGTCGTCCACAAAAGTTAAAACCCCCACCCTACGCGCAAAAAGCGCGCGTAGGATGGGGCACCCTTTGGATGTTCGGCTAACGACCAACGACGAACAGCCAACGACTGCCTCACTCCAATCCAAACGCGTACAGCGAACTTCCCGCCGCGATGGCGATGTACTCTTTGCCGTCCACGGCGAAGGCCATTGGTGAGGCGTAGACGGCGCCTCCGGTTTGGAAGTGCCAGAGGGGTTTGCCGGTGGCGGCGTCGAGGGCGATGAAGTTGCCTTCGGCGTCGCCGGTGAAGAGGAGGCCTCCGGCGGTGGAGAGGACGCCGGACCAGGTCGGAGAGGGATGGCGGAACTCCCACTTCTGCTGGCCGGTGGCGGGATCGAGGGCGCGGACGGCGCCGACGTAGGGCTCGGCTTCATCGGAGGGAAAGTAGGCGCTGCCGTAGTAGGCGTGTCCGGCCTCGTAGGGCTGGGGGGCGGTGCTGAAGATGTCGCACTGATCGCGCGCGCTTACATAGAAGAGGCCGGTCTGGGCGTCGTAGCTGGGGGACATCCAGTTGGTGGCGCCCAGGGCGCCGGGGCAGACGGTGTGTCCCTTGGGCGTGGGCGAGGCTTCGGGCTTGGCGACAGGACGGCCTTCCGCATCTTTCGTGTCACTCCAGGTGATTTTTCCGTAAGGCGTGGCGTTCAGAAGTTTGCCGCTGGCACGATCGATGACATAAAAGAATCCGTTGCGGTTGGCTTGGGCGATCAGGTGCTTGTCGCCGGTGTCGACGAGGATAGGAACCTGGGTGGCGTCCCAATCGTGCTCGTCATGCCTGGTGAATTGAAAATACCAGTTGAGCTTGCCGGTATCCGGATTGAGGGCGAGCAGGGAGTTGCTGTAGAGATTGTCGCCGGCGCGGCCCTGTCCGCGATTGCTGGGGGAAGGATTGCCGGTGGGCCAGAAGAGCTGGTTGGTGGAGGGATCGTAGACGCCGGTCATCCAGGCGGGAGCGCCGCCGACTTTCCATGAAGCGGCTTCCCAGGTGTCGTGGCCGGGTTCGCCGGGACCGGGAACGGTGTAGAAGCGCCAGCGGCGTTTGCCGGAGGAGGAGTCGTAGGCGTCGATGAATCCGCGAATGCCGTATTCGCCGCCGGAGACACCGATGATGACCAGGTCCTTCACCACGAGCGGGGCGACGGTAAAGCTGTAACCCTTGGTGTAGTCGGCGGAGGTGACGTCCCAGACGACGTTGCCGGTCTTGGTGTCGAGGGCGAGGACATGGGCGTCGAGGGTGCCGAAGAAGACCTTGTCGCCGAGAATAGCGACGCCGCGATTGACGCGGCCGCAGCAGGGACGAATGTCACTCGGAACCTGGCGCTGGTAGAGCCAGATGGGGCGGCCAGTGCGGGCGTCGAGGGCGAAGGCGCGATTGTCCTGCCCGGTGGCGTAGAGGACGCCGTCGACAACCAGAGGCGTGGTTTCCAATTTGCCGGTAGCGGCGGTTTGGTAGACCCACTTGGCGGTTAGCGTTTTCACGTTCTCTTTATTCACTTGATCGAGCGGGGAGAAGCGGCGGCCGGCGTAGTCGCCGGAGTACATCAGCCAGTTTTGGGGCTCTTTGGCCGAATCGCGCAGGCGGTCGAAAGTCACCTGGGCTGGGCAGAGGTAGGGTAGAAAGAAGAAAACAAAAATCAAAAGCCGCAGACAGGAATGTCCGCGCCACACTTGCTGATGGTCAATGGTAAACATGTCTCACGTAGGCCCAGGCGCCCCCGCCTGGGTGGGCGAGCGCAGCTCGCCAGATTTTATGCCCAAAGAGCAAGCCGAGCTTCGCTCGGCTGGACAGGCGGGGGCGCCTGTCCCTACGTAGTTCTTCCTACTTTTAATCGTCATTGGGCGGCGCTCTGCAGGAACGCGATTATGTCGTTCAGATCTTTGTCACTGAGCATGTCTTGGTTATAGACCGGCATCAGCGATTTGCGGGTCACTTCGTAGGACTTCAGCTTGTCTTTATCGAACAGGTGCAGGTTCTCGGAGGTGTCGATCATCTGGAGGGTGAAGCTGTCCTCGTTCAGCGTGGTGCCTTTGAATTGCTGGCCGTCTTCGGTGACGACGGTGACTTCTTCGTACTCCTGCGGGAATTCTTTCGTGGGTTCGGTTAATCCCCAGGCGAGTTTCGCACTGGGCTTTCTCACCGACTCGATCAGGGCGTCGGTTCTGCGACTTCCGCCCACGGCGCTGAGATCGGGGCCGATGCGGCCGCCCTTGCCGTTCACCATGTGACATGACGAGCAGTTGGCGTCGCCGTAGAACAGTTCCTTGCCGTGGGCGGCCTTGCCGATCGGCTGGGCCGGAGTCTTCACCTCGATGCTCCTTATATAAGTGACAATCTCCCAGATCTCGTCATCGGTCATGCCCACGCCTTGGCCGTTGGTGCCGTTGGCGGGCATGGCGGTGCCGGCAATGCCGTTGCTGATGGTCTGGAACATGTCGGCATCGGTCTTGGCGTGAGGCTTCTTGGCGATGGTGAGATCGGGCCCGCGTCCGCCGCCGCGGGCGCCCAATCCGTGACAGAGGGCGCAGTTGATGCGGAACTCGTATTCGCCGGCTTTGGCGGCCTTGGCACTTCCGGCAAGCGGGTTGCGGACTTGGGCGGCCCTGGCGGGAATCGCGAATAAGAGCGCTAACACCATGCCGAAGATTGTGGATACTTGATGCGAGTACATAGGGAGTCGAAGTGGCGCGCATCATAGCACAAACACGGGCCACGGATTTCCACGGATGTGCACGGATTCTTAGCGCCTGGATCGGCGCCTATCCCTGCGAATTGGTGGCTGCGCGCTTGCAAGTGGAGACCAGAAACTCGAAACTGGTCTGATGAACCTGGACGACACCATCGTCGCCATCGCGACGCCCGCCGGACGCGGTGGTATTGGGGTTGTCCGCCTGGCTGGTCCCGAAGCCCGGCGCATTGCGGAGCCAATGCTGCGGTTGAAGCACGCGATGGAGCCTGGGCGCGCGGTGTTCGGGGAGCTGATCGAGCCAGAGGGTGAAGCTCTGAGTCCGGTCGAGGTTGCGGCTTCTGCGAACGTGCCCGGGACCCGCATCGACGAAGTTGTGGTCACCTACTTCCAGAAGCCGCATTCCTATACGACAGACGACATTGTCGAAATCTCCGCGCACGGCTCGCCGGTGGTGTTACGGCACATTCTGGAACTGGTGTTGGATCGCGGGGCGAGGCTCGCTGAACCTGGCGAATTCACCATGCGCGCTTTCCTCAATGGGCGGATTGACCTGACCCAGGCGGAAGCGGTGCGCGACCTGATCGAAGCACAGACCCTGTTTCAGGCCAAAGTGGCGGCGCAGCAACTCGAGGGCGCGCTGTCGAAACGTCTGCAGCCAATCAAGCAGAAGCTAGTGGAGCTGATTGCCCTGCTCGAAGCCGGGATTGATTTTGCCGAAGACGACGTTGCGGTGCTCCCGTCCGAGCAGATCGTGAAGCATATCGCCGAGGTGCGGGCGCCGCTGCAGGAGCTGGCCGGCAGCTTCCGCTTCGGCAAAGTTGTTCACGAAGGCATGACTCTGGCTATCGTGGGGCGGCCGAATGTGGGCAAGTCCAGCCTCTTCAACCGGCTGGTGGAGCGTGAACGCGCGATTGTTACCGCCACTCCGGGAACGACTCGCGACCTGGTCACTGAAACCGTGGCGCTCGGCGGTATCCCGGTGAAGCTGGTGGATACAGCTGGGATTCGCCGCACGGTGGATGAAGCCGAGAGTATCGGTGTTAAGAAGTCGAGAGAGGCGCTTGCCGATGCCGACATGGTGCTGGTGGTGCTCGACGTATCGGGTCCGCTGGTGGAAGAGGATCACGACCTGCTGGCGCAAGTAGCGGGGCGGACGGCGATCACGGTCGAGAATAAGAGCGATCTGGCCAGTTCCCAGTTCCCGGTTCTCGCGTCTCAGTTGGCGCGGGTGCGCACATCGGCGATTACGGGCGAAGGAATCGCCGATCTGCGATCAGAGATTCTTCATCAGATTGGCGGCAATTCCCTGGGGCAAGCCGAAACCGGCTTCCTGACGAATGTGCGTCATCAAGCGCTGGTGCGGGAGGCGATAGTTGGACTAGAGCGCGCCACCGGTGCCGTCAAAGACCGCGTGCCCCACGAGATGCTGCTGCTCGACCTGTATGGCGCTTTGCGTCCGCTGGACGAGATCACCGGGGCCACCACGACGGACGACATTCTGAACCTGATCTTCAGCAGCTTCTGCATTGGAAAGTAAATACCGACTTCGGGCCAGAAGTAACTTCCGGCATATTGGCAAACCCACCGGCCATTGGTAAATTGCGCAAGATAGTCCTGGCCTGTGCCTTATGTCGGTGGTTGTCAAGCTGGAAGATCAACTCGGGGAGCACGGGGAGTGGGTGATGCTGCATGATGTATTGCCTGCCCGCGAGGAAACGCTGTTTCCGGTGCTGCGCGGGATCGATCACTTTGGCAACACGGTTTTCAACCATCTGCAGATGGAAGGCTTTCTTCAGGAATGGGCGCGAGTCGAAGATCGCGCGCATGACGAATCGCAGAAAGAGGCCTGGCGCAAGGTGAAAGAAATGGCCGAGAAATGCCGGGATGATCGGGATCTGTATTTGCGCTTCGTAGGAAACTGAGTCGCCCCTCGTGGGAGGGCACGGCTTTTAGCCGTCCCGGTTGCCGCGCAAGAGATCACGTGGCTTCCGCTATTCGGGATGCCAGCACGGTACGCTTTCAAATCCTTCCTTCTCCGAAGAAATTACCTGTGAATGTGTGGACTCTGCGCCGGATTCTTCTTGTGCGCCGCTTCCGGCTTCCCCACCTTAATCTCGAAACTGACCGGCAGGTTCTTGGGAGGGTAACAGGCCGCATTGTCGCAGGCCTGGTAACGCAGCTTGCCGTGAATCATGTACTTGATAGGAATGACCGAGTGCAAGGGCCGCACCACCACCGCAACCGCAAACGTGCCGCTATAGACGCTGAGCTTTTCGTCGGGAGCAAAGGGGAAGCTAAGTTCTTCCCCTTTCGGATAACTAACTTTGCCGATCATGATGTCGGTCGGTGCGTCGAGTTTGAGGACGGTGGCAATCAGAAATTCGGATTTCGGCGTGTTGGAGTTGATGTGAAAGCCGGGGGCGACGCGAAAGCGCAATTCCACCTGGCCCGGTTTACCTGCCGGAATGCTGGTCAAGGACGCAGGCGACATGGTTACCGATGGAGCCTTGGGACCGGCGAGGTCCTGCGCCCATAACGCGGGATGGGTGAGTAATGCGATCAGGCCGAGTTTGGCGAGGGTTCGCATGAGTGGATACGGGCTAGTGGCTAGTTGGGTTTTGCTTGGGTTTGGCTATCCACTAAACCACTAATTCTGTGTAAATGTACCCGGTTTCCCCGTTAGCCGCCATGTTACGGAGGAGAGAGCTCGCGCACGTCCTAACGTTCACCTGGGGCCACACTGCCTTGGCTCAGCGCAAGTTTGATGTCGTCCTCGATCTCGCTGCGGCTTTTGAGGCCGAAAACCCGGTCCACGATTTTACCGTCGCGATCGATAAAGAAGGTCGACGGAAGGAATTGCACGCCTCCGTAGGCATCTCCAACTGTTTCCTTGCCGAGGAGGATGGGATAATTGACGCCCATTTCTTTGGCGAATTTGGCAATGTCCTCTTTGGAGGCATCGTCCATGGCTATGCCGACCACCTGCAAACCTTCGGGCCCGTACTGGCGCTGCATTTCCTCAAACCAGGGCATCTCGATTTTGCAGGGCTGGCACCAGGTCGCCCAGAAATTCAGCAGCACAGCTTTACCGCGATAGTCCGCCAGGCGAACGGTCTTGCCGTCAAGCGACTCCAGGGAAAATTCAGGGGCGGACTTGCCCTTCAGTTCACCCTCGCCTCCGGAGTTGTTGCGCGCGCGTCGCGCCATGTAAGGCGCGAAAGCCAGCATAACGGCCACCACCACGATGACCACGATCCAGACGAATGAGTTGTGCTTCGATGTCTTAGCTACGGGCTGTTCCGGCTCAGCAGGTTCAGGCGGTTTGTTTTCAAGTTCATTACTCACGGTTCAACCTTCTTATAGTGCGAATCGGTTCAGAAAAGACAAGTAATTCGAAATCAGCGTGAAGCGGCCCAGCACCAGCAATCCGCCCAGCGCGATCAGCAACACGCCGCTGGCGACTTCCACCGCATGCATGTGGGCGCGGAAGCGGCTGTAAAATTTCAGAAAACGTTCGATGCCCAGCGATGTCAACAGAAACGGCACGGCCAAACCGAGGGAATATATCGCGAGCAGAATGATGCCCTTCATCACCGAATCTTGAGCGGCCGCGAATGTGAGAATCACGGCCAGAATGGGGCCCACGCACGGTGTCCAGCCAAAAGCAAAGGCGAAGCCGATCACGAATGCGCCCCAGCCGGAGCTGCCGCCTTTCAGACTGTGCAGGCGCTTGTCCGCAAGCAGCGCTTTGATTGGGACCAATCCTGTTAAATGCAGGCCGAACAGAATAATGATGACGCCGGCAATGACCGAAAGGCGGTTTTTGTAGATGGCGAGAAGCTGTCCGATGCCCGTCGAGAGTGCTCCCAACGTGATGAATACGATGCTAAAACCCAGGATGAACATCACCGAATTCAGCATCACGCGGCGAAGAAGTTGGTGCGACTCCTGTGATTTAAGTTCCTCCACGCCGACGCCGGAGATCATGGAGACATAGCCGGGCACCAGTGGCAGCACGCATGGCGATAGAAACGAGACCAGCCCGGCAACAAATGCGGCGATCGGAAGCGGAAGGCTCGACATTATCCTTATATTGTAACCGTCGGGGCAAAGGTCATTCTCCCCTCTCCTTAGAAGATGCAGCCAAGCCGCAAACGTTATAAACCCTGGCCCGCCTTGCTGCGGCGCTTCTTCTTAGGTTTAGACGGCGTCGAGGGAGGCGGGTTAGGTGCTTCCGGCGGGGGCAGCAGTTCGGCCGGGGGCTCGGCGACAATCTTACGAATGAAGGCCGGAGACAGGATGGCGGTTAACACCGCATGGCTGTCATGCTGCTGGACTTTGAGGCTGTCAAAGAATTCCTTCACATCCTTGTCTGAGCCTGAGTCCGGACTGCCAGCGTTGATCTCGGCGCCATGAAAGATGTTCAGCACGGTCGTAGCCTGATCGGCCATGCGTTGCGCCTCGTCCTTGGTTTCAGCAATGGCCTCGGCGCGCAGGTGCAGAGCGGTGAGATAGCGTGCAGACAGAACCAGGGTTGCGGGCTTCTGAAAGAGCAGCGACCAGACCCCATTCGAGAGCGGGAAGCGGGTATCGCTTCCGCTAACATGCACGATCCCCCAAGCCAGGCTGACCAGTGGGACCTCCTTATAGTAATGACGCAGCAATGCGGGACCGGCAAAGGGGGAGGCCAGCTTGTGGGAGCGGTCGATCATGCCGCGAATCACGCTGGGATCATCGCTGTTGGAAACCGCCAGGGTGTCCACCCCGAGAATCGAAACCCGCAGCGTTCGGCCTTCCAAAGGAATGTTGAAGATCTGGGAAGAGCGATAGGTGTCGATCGACTTGGCAGTCGACTGCAGGTAAGGCAGCAGCTTGTCGCGATGAATGTTGCCTTCAAATACTTCCGAAAACCTGGGCTCGTCAGTCTTGGCTGCCTGCGTGATTCCGCCCCAGGTTGCCGGGTAGTGAATGGCGACGGCGGCCCTATCCAGATCGCGCTCGAATTCGATTCCGGTTTGCTGGACGAAAGCTTCGTACTCAGGATCATGGGAAACTGGCGGAAGCTGCTTGATGGCGCCGAAGCGGCGGATCCACTGCAGGTTTACATAGAGGAAGGCATCGGCGCTGGGCAAAAGGCGCGCGGGTTCGGGAGGGGCGTGCCGCCGTAGTTCAACAACTACCGCGATTGCCGCGATGACAGCGAGCACTCCAATAATGATGGGCAGGCGGCGTCGTATGCGCATGGAGATGGAGCAGCGGCTGGGCCGATTTCCTGGGGATCTTGCCACGGCCAGCCCCACAGCACCCCAGAAACGCCCCATCATAGCACTCGGGTGCTTGCCTTCGCGCCGGAAGACGCCGATCGGGAGTAAGACTCTGAAATCGAGGGACTTTCGGTTTGCACGTAGAGGGCCCTTGTGATAATTTAGAAAATTGTCCCGGACATCAGGAAGGGATCAGGAGGGCCTTTCGCGCCTCGAGGGCGGGGGAGTCCGAGTTTGCTGGCGTAGCTCAGCTGGTAGAGCATCTGATTTGTAATCAGAGGGTCATGGGTTCGAATCCCTTCGCCAGCTCCAGAAAACGCTTTCCGGAAACGGGCGTTTGCGCAAGTGAGTAGGGCGGCGGCACCGCAGCAGGTTACCAAGAAGCACTCCATAAAGGAATCTTCCGACGTCGAGTGATCTTGTGCGGAAGTATGTCTCGCACGAGTCTTGATTTTCCTTTCGATGTGCCGCGCAGTGGCCGCCCGAGGCGAGCCCCGGTATGTGCCGGTTGAATCAAAAGAAAGCGGCTTCTGCACAGGTGGCCGAGTGGTTAATGGCAGCAGACTGTAAATCTGCCGCTCCTTGCGAGCTACGGAGGTTCGAATCCTCCCCTGTGCACCATTTGGTTTGGTTGTGAATCGTCTCGCGATTGCATTTGCGGTCTACTTCATCTTGGGTGTGCTGGCGTGGAGCACGCTGAGCGACAGCAAGATACGGATGGTCACGTTTGTCATCCTGGGATTGTTTGCGCTAAAGACGTTGTTGCATCGCAAGGGCGTAATGCACGGCAGGGACGAGTAGCGGAGCTTCGCTCCGCCGCTCGGAATTTGTGATTTGGTAATCGGGTAAATTTTGTAATTTAAGACGCAAGGGCGGCGTGGTCGCGTTCAAATTACAAATTACGCAATTACAAATCAGCAAATTTGGAATGGGTAGTTGGGCCGATGTAGCTCAGTTGGTAGAGCACTCCCTTGGTAAGGGAGAGGTCACCAGTTCAATCCTGGTCATCGGCTCCAGGGATTTGGCTGTTGAGGCGGTTGCCGAGCTCGTCGAGAGGCGAGCGCTGGAGAAGCTGAAAGCTGACGACTGAAAGCTGACAGCCGGTGTCAAGGCGGGAGTAACTCAGTGGTAGAGTCACAGCCTTCCAAGCTGTTGGTCGCGGGTTCGATTCCCGTCTCCCGCTCCAGGTTTTGATTGCGAGTATCGTCCGTGGCGTTCGAACAGGCAGCGATCAAGGTCGCGAAAGAAAAGGAATTCGGGGAGCTGAAGGGCGGACTAGCCCGGATATTCGCTCCCGATGCGGTTGAGCGGTTTCTCAAAGGCCTGCAGAGCAGGGGCGTTCGGATTCGGGATTTTGATCTGGTGCTTACCAGCGGTGTATTGGAAAAGCTGGATGACGGATTCGCGAGTTTGGGCGGGCGCAAGCTGTACGACGCTCTGCCCACGTCCGATCAGGCGCAGATACGGGAGTTTTATTTATCGAAAATTGAGGAAGTCGACCCGGGGCTCCGGGCGAAGTTTCAAAAGCTGTACCGCTATTACTAGAAGAGAGGCACGGCAATCTTATGGCGAAAGAGAAATTTGAAAGAACAAAGCCGCACGTGAACGTAGGGACGATTGGTCACATTGATCACGGCAAGACCACGTTAACGGCGGCCATCACCAAGGTATTGCAGAAGCACAACCCGAAGATTCAGTTCCGGTCTTTTGACAGCATTGATAACGCGCCGGAAGAGAAGGCGCGCGGTATCACCATCGCCACGGCGCACGTCGAGTACGAGACCGACAAGCGGCACTATGCGCACGTCGATTGCCCCGGCCACGCCGATTACATCAAGAACATGATCACGGGGGCGGCGCAG
>DASUWH010000087.1:0-4857 GCA_036378535.1 Terriglobales bacterium
ACAGCAGGGCATCAGCATGAGCATCTTTGTGGAAGGGAAGCGCTCCTTCGACGGCAAACTGCTGCCCTTCAAGAAGGGTCCATTCTATCTGGCTGTAGAAAACAACGTGTCGGTCGTGCCGATTACCCTGGTCGGCACTCACTACGTGATGCCGAAACGGAGGTTCGCCGTGAAAACGGGTGACGTGAAAATTATTTTTCACGATCCCATCGAGCCGAAGGATTTCGGCAGCCGTGAAGAATTGATGATGAAGGTTCGAGAGGTGATCAACAGCGGTCTGCCTGCGGAATACCAGGAGCAACCCGTTTTCACCACCAAGGACGCGAAGGATCACGACGGGGACGCGAGAACGGCGTAAATCTTCCCGCCTGCTTATTCCTTTTTCGCTCGTAGCGCCTTTGCGATTTCCGGTAGCCGGTTGAAAACAGCCACGCACCGAAGCCATAGCTTGTTGTCTATTGCCGGATAGCCACTGACCACCGCTTTTGCCGGGACATCATTCGGGATTCCGCTTTGTGCCGTAGCGATGACGCCGTCCCCGATCTTGCAGTGTCCGGCGACTCCGACCTGGCCCGCGAGGATTACATTTTTACCGACCTCGGTTGATCCGGCCAGCCCGACTTGGGCGCACAGAAGCGTGTTTTCGCCAACGCTGGAGCCGTGTCCGACTTGAACGAGATTGTCGATCTTCGCTCCCCGGGCCACGTGGGTTCGCCCAATACTGGCACGATCGACACAGGCGTTTGCCTGGACCTCCACCTCATCGTCGAGAACCGCTGGGCCGGATTGCACGATTTTTTCCCATTTTCCCGAATCGTCTTTGGCGAAGCCGAATCCATCCGCGCCCACTACGGCTCCGTTCTGCAAAATGACGTCATTGCCCAACCGGCAATGCTCGCGAACCACCGCGTGCGCATGCGCGAAAAAATTGTTCCCGATCCTGGCGCCGCGGTAGATCACCACATGCGCCAGCAAAACCGCATTCGTTCCAATATCGACATCCTCATTGATCACCACGTAAGGACCGATATGGGCGCTTCCGCCAATGCGCGCTGAACTATGCACTACCGCGGTGGGATGAACGCCCGGCGCGTATTGCGGCGGCTTGTAGAACAACTCCACCGCGCGCGCGAAGGCAAGGTAAGGATTTCTGCAGCGCAGGGTCGCCGCCGGGATTGCCGGGAAATCTTCGGTGACGATCACGGCCGACGCCGAGGTCGTCTTCGCCATGCCGGCGTACTTCGGATTGGCTACAAATGTGATGTGCCCCGGCACCGCTTCTTCAATACCGGCAACCCCGACGATTTCCGTTTCCGCAGCGCCATTCTCCAAGCGCGCTCCGAGGACTGATGCGATCTGTGCAAGCTTCATAAGAAGGAAGTCCCGATCTTGGGGACTAGTGATTTTATCGGACTCGGCCACGTAGGCGCAGAGACACCCGCCCGCGGCACGCCAGTTTCCCTCCTGCCACATTACTTCCGTACCGCGACGGGTGCGCTCTTTCATTGTTCCTGCCTGGCAGGCTTCTTACCATGGAAGTAGTGCCTTAGGGTTGCCCGGACGTGGCATTCCTCTGGACCAGAAGCTCAGCTGGGAAAGGGTTCCCATGAAACGAACCATTTTGTCTATATCCGCATTTTTCGTGATCTTGATTCTCGCAGCCTCCGGCTTTGCTGCCGCTATCCCTGCGGGCACGCAGCTTTCGGTCCGAATTACCGAAAATCTCAGCAGCGCCAATGCCAAAGTCGGGCAGGCATTCCATGGCACTTTGGAACAGCCCATCATGGCGAATGGTCGAGTGCTGTTTCCCCAGGGCTCGCAGATAACCGGGAAAATTGTCGCCGTCCATCCTTCCGGCAGGCTTAGCGATCCGGGGGTGTTGGACTTGAAATTGGTCTCGATCGTCAGTGGCCGCTCTTCCTCCACCCTGGATACACAAGTGTTCCACATCAAGGGCGAGTCGCACACCAAGTCTAACGTTGCCAAGATTGGCGGGACTGCGGCTGCAGGCACGCTGCTGGGCGCCATCTTCGGTGGGGGCAAAGGAGCCCTGATTGGAGCCGGCGCTGGCGCCGCTGCCGGAACCGCTGCCGCAGCCGCGACCGGTAAGAAGGAAGCCAGGGTCGAATCGGAAGCCGTGTTGCCCTTTGTAACCGCCGGTGCAGTCACCGCCGTTGTCGCGCAACCGGCCCCCGCACCGCAACCAGAGCCGACTGCGCAACCCGGCCCCGGCCCCGCCCAACGCCAGGTAGAGGCCGAGTACCGCGAGGACGAACAACCCGCCTATCGCCGGCACGATAGGGACGACGATGACGACAATCGTGATGAGGATCGCTACCGCCGCGACGACCGCGACCGTGATGATGACCGCTATCGGCGCGACGACGGTGATGATCGAAGCCGCTACCCCCAGGGCTTCAGCGATGACGATCGCCGCATCATTCGTGGTTGCTATTCGGAGGACTATTCCAATCTTCCTCCAGGATTAGCTAAACGCAACGGGCATCTGCCCCCGGGCCTGGAACGCCAACTGCAGCGCAACGGCACTCTACCCCCGGGCCTGCAGAAGCGTGTCCAGTTGCTTCCCCGATCCTGTGAACGCCGTCTGCCGCCCGTGCCCCACGGCTGGTTCCGCGCCGTGCTGAGCGGCCGCATTATGCTGCTGGATGGCGAATACAGAATCATGGATATATTCGCACTGTATGGGGACGACTAAAGTCGCTCATTGATCCGCCCCAGCCTGGGCAAAGCGCCAAGACTGGGGCGACGCTCCTCTAAATGGAATGGGTATCGTTACTTTCGTACTAACACTTTCTCTATCTAATCCGCCTAACTCGGCCGGGCTAAACTACTCGAACTCTCCAGGAATATAAGTGTGGCGGTGAGGGACGCATGCTGATTCCGATCCGGCACGAAAATATGTCCGCGCGGCGTTGGCCGGTGATCACTTTCGCGCTCATCGCCATCAACGTCGTCGTGTTTCTGGGCACATTCCAAAGCCTGGAGAGTGAGCAAAAGCAGGTTGGCCAGTTAGAACTCCACATCGTGTTGCTCGCTGCCGAACATCCCGACCTTAACGTCCCGAGCGACGCACAGGAAATAATCAATACCGTCAAGAACCAGTACCCAAAACAGTGGGCGACGCTCGGCGATCACCACCGGCGCGCTCTGGACGCGTGGGACGCGCAGATGCAGAAGACACTGGACACGGAAACGTTGCAGTCGGAGTTGGACTCGCTTGCCGAGCAACTTCAGCAGGCCAAAGCCAATTCGATTGCCGACAAGTATGCGTTCGTGCCCGCGCATCCTACTGCGATGTCCTATCTCACGGCTAACTTCCTGCACGGCGGTTGGCTGCACCTGATCGGCAACATGTGGTTCTTGTGGTTGGCGGGATTTGTGCTCGAAGACTTTTGGGGCCGCTCCCTCTATACCGTGTTCTATCTCGTCGCAGGAGCCGCAGCGTTGCAGTTTCACGCATGGCTCAACGCGGGTAGCCTGGTTCCCACCCTGGGGGCTTCGGGAGCGGTGGCAGCTTTAATGGGTGCGTTCCTCGTGCGTTTTCCGAAAATGCGCATCCAGATGCTGTGGTGGGCCATCGTTCGATTTCGATTCACAGCCCCTGCCTACTGGCTTTTGCCTGCGTGGCTGTTCATGGAAATTTTCTACGGATCAGTTGTCGGTCAGGGTTCGGGCGTAGCCCACTGGGCCCACGTCGGCGGCTTTGCCTTCGGAGCGCTGGCGGCATTGGCCCTGCGCTACTCCGGTCTTGAGCATAAAGCCAACGAGCAGATTGAGCAGGAATTGACGCTGCAGAGCGATCCGGAAATCCAGCAGGCCAGCGAATTGATGGATAAAGGGCAGCTGGAAGCCGCTGAAACCGTTCTCAAAAATTATCTGGCCAAGCAACCGAATTCCGTAGATGCCTGTAATCTGCTGCTCCACCTCTCGCAGCAGCGACAAGATCAGCCAACTCGCGTCGAAGTCTTGAGCAAGTTATGCGCAATCCACGCCAAAGCCGGAGAAAACGAACTCGCCTGGACCAGCTATGAAGATTTTCTGGGCGCCGGCGGCAAAAGCTTACCGCCCGCGACTTGGATTGAGATCTGCCGCGTGGCCGAACGGCTGCAACACCTGGATCGTGCCCTGGAGGAATACGAAAAACTAGTGATCGCTTACCCGAGTGACCGGCAATCTATTGCGGCCCAGCTCGGAGCGGCTCGCCTTTGCCTGAAGCGACTCAACCGGCCGGACAAGGCACTGCAGCTTTTCGAAGCCGCGGAGAAGTCTCCTGTACCACATCTCGATTGGGAGCAGAGCATCGCCGCGGGAATTCGCGAGGCTAAGCTGGCCGCTGCCCAGAAGACTAAGTCGGCTTCGGCTTCCGCCTTCGCTTGATGCCGGGGCCGATGGTTGCAACCTTCGCGTCTCTCGCTACTCCACGACAATATTTCGATAGTCACCAGCAGCGGCTCGCAGACCTGCGAGCCGAATGGGTTTGTGACCAGTTCGAACCCAGAGCTCGATAACCAATATCCGTACCCACCTGTCACCTCCAACAGCACCAATGACAATCCCGCCATAAGCTTGCCTGCAAGCTGGGGGGAGGTCGCGCGATCTTTCAATGCGACCATGTATCTGCTATGGACTCCGACGGCTGATTCTCGCTGCAATGCCGGTACGTGCACGATTCCGGTGCCCTTGGGATCGATAAGCGGGTCCTCGAGTTGGCACTGTTCTGGCGACGCCATCAATACGCTGTCCACGTCAACCGGAGACAATGGCACAACCTGGAAGCTTTCATGCCAGAAGGAAACCACGAGTCCGGCGCCCTTTCATGCAAGCCAGCCCAGTGAT
>DASUWH010000088.1:0-88117 GCA_036378535.1 Terriglobales bacterium
AAGACTTCGTTAGTGGAGGCGCGTTGTTGAACGAGTGTCTGCATTTTTCGTGCCGCCCCTTACGGGGCTTCCATCGTTATTGTGCTTCTACCCAGGGCTTACGCCCTGGGCTAATTTGGTTCGCCGCTCCGCGGCTGGGGCATCGGCAGCATCTGGGCCTTAACATTTAGTCAAACACTTCGTCACGCACAGCCAGCCGACTGAGCGCCCCCCAGTTTCAGAGCAGCATTTAAAGAGGCTGGCTTACGCTCTTCCCTGCTAAACGAAAATCATCCGGGTACGTGCACAACTTCTCGTTGCCCTGACCGGTAATCCAGAAGTTGTCCTCAACTCGCAATCCACCGCCACCCGGCCAGTAAATGCCGGGCTCAATAGCGAGAACCATCCCTTTTTTCATGACGCCGGTCCCGGCCTGATGTGCGTACGGGAATTCATGCGCGCGAGCCCCCACGCCGTGGCAGATAGGATGCGAGGGCTGGCCAGGATATCCTCCTTCTGCGATGCGCGCCCGCACGAGCTTGTCCAAGTCTGGAAAGCTGGCGCCGTCTTTCGAGTAGGACACCGCCTCGTTGAAAACGTTCAGCAGGAGATCGAGCAGCTTGTGATACTCGGGGGTGAGTTCACCGGGACAGGCGTTCTTAGTCAGGTCGGTCCAGTAGCCATCCACGCACACCCAAATCTCGAACAGAGTGGGCTCATGCTTCTGAATGGGACGATCGCCGGTGGCCGTGAAAGTTGCGATTCCTTTTCCTGACCAGACCAGGGTGAAGGCGCGCGCCATCTCGACTTTGCCTTTGTAACCGACGCCGAGGCCGTGTACGAAGCCTTCGTACATTCCGCCAACTTCGCTTTCTTTCATGCCCGGGCGCATATGCTCGCGCGTGTGCTCCATGGCCAAGGCTGCCAGTTCGTTGGCCAGCCGCATGCGTTCGATTTCCTGCGCAGTCTTGACGGCACGGGCCTCGTTCAGCAAGGGAGTCGCGTCCAAGACCTGGCCCGCCACTTTCCTGAAGGCATCGAAATAATTCTGCGTAGGCGTGGTGGGCTCCCCGACCATGCGATCGGCGCTCTGGGTGCCCATATTCAATTCGACAGCAACTTTGTCGGTCGTGCCTTTTTCTTTCAGCACCTGCAACGCAATATCAAGGGCGCGATACTGCGGGGGGCGCGGGTCGCGTCCGTCATAGCCTTTAAAGAGGCGAATGTCACTGGTCCACGAATTCCGTTGCGCATCGGCTAATTGCGGCTCGAGAGCGATGAGAATGGGCTCGCCCTTCTGCGGGAAGACCACGGCGTCGTAGCCCTTCATGCACCAGTAATTGCTGAGGTAGACGACATTGTCAGGCGCGCGCACGACCAGCGCGCTGACACTCTGATCCTTCATCAGGGCCCGCACTCGCTCAAGCTTCGAGTTGTCGATTGGCCACGGCATATCTGATCTATTTCTCATGAGCCGCTACGGCTCTGTTCTCGTCGGCAAACGACCACGATGCTTCTTTACCCTTGATCAAGCGGTAGACCGCCGTATGCAGTGGCGCGGGCACCCCGACGCGTTCGGCTTGGCGCGCAATCGCGCCGCTCAGGAAATCCACTTCCGTGGCAACTTGATGCCGAATGTCGTAGAGCATCGAGGGTGGGTGATTGGTCATGGCACCGATTTTGTTCATCGCCCATGGATCTTCGTGGAGCACCACCCCGGCGGCGGCTGCAACCCGCTTCCCTTCTTCAATCAGCGCGTGCAAGAGGTGACCCAGGCTCGAGGGTTCGCTCTCGTCGGCGAAATGCGGCGAGTGCGGCAGCCCGGTCAGAGCCGACACCCCGTTCACGGAGGCATTGAAGATCAGCTTCGACCATTGCGCCGGACGGGCGTCTTCGAGTGGTTCGGCTTTCAATCCTGCTGCCTTAATCAGTTGCGCCACCTCTTGGACCAAGGACATGGGAGTCGCGCGTGGCTCGAATGGTCCCAGCCAGGTTGCGGTATCGAGTTCGTATTGCACATGCGTATCGCTATGTTTGGTGCCGCTCATGAAAGTGGTGGCGCGAATCACCTGCCCGCGCGTGTGGGCTGCAATGATCTCCTCGCTGCCCACGCCGTTCTGAGCCGACAGGACCGCACCTCGGTCGAATCGGCTGCCGGCTTCCGCCATCGCCTCCTCTACCTGTGTCGCTTTGGTGGCCACAATTCCAAGATCGAATTCCGGCAATTCATCTGCTTTCGTAGTCGCCTTCAAGGAAGCGGAAAATTCGTGCCGTCCTGAAACGCGAATACCATCGCGGTTCAGAGCACGAGCGTGATCGCGGCGCCGGACCAAGGCCCAGACTTCCACCACGCGGGCTAAATGTGCGGCGTAAAGACTGCCGATGGCGCCACACCCGACAATGCAAACCCGGTTCAACATGCGTTTAAGCTGCCGGGGCCAAAGCCTCCCGCGGGCCCAGCGCTTTATACGGCCAAAACTCACTACGGCTTTCGTTCCACCTTCACCAATTGATCCGCTTGATAAATTTCTTTTCCGACAATGGCGCGGAACAACGCGTCGGCGTTATTAAACGAATCTGCGATGACGATTCCCTCCGAGAACAGCGCGTCCTGCAAGGCCGCGGAAATGGTATGAATCGGGGCCGCTCCGCCCTCGCCCATTCCCTTGGCCCCACTATAGCTGTGGGGCGAGGGCGTTTCGATGTGCCCATACCTGACATTGGGCATGTTCACCGCGGTGATGGGCGTGTAGTCGCTGAATGTGCTGGTGAGCATGTTGCCCACGCTGTCGTAGACGCAGGTCTCCATCAACGCGGCTCCGATCCCGTGGGCGGTCGCGCCATAGACCTGGCCTTCGACGATCGGCGGATTGATGACGGTGCCGCAATCGTCCACCGCAACGTAGTCGAGAATTCTCGGAATGAATGTGTCGCGCTCGATCTCGACGACCGCCACGTGCAGTTGGGAGGCATAAGTGAGCGTGAGATTCCCAAATTTTTTCTGCTTATCCGGAACTTTGAAGGGCGCGCGCCAAACATAGCGGCAGTTCAAGGTGACGTCGTGCATCTCCGTCGGCAGCACGGCGCTGTTGACGTTCACGATGTTGGCCAGTCCCCAGTAGTTGATGGATTTTCCCGTGCTCTTAGCGCGTAGTTCCGGCCCCTGGGCGCCGGTTCCGAACTCGATGTCATCTTCTTTGGTTTCGAGCACAAACGCGGCCAGGCGGCGCATCTCCGCTTTTAATTTCTGAGCTGCCCCATGAACCGCCGACAGACCCGACACGGCGAACTGGCTGGCGTAGGTTCCCGAGAATCCGGTGTGCACGTTGCGTTCGGTATCGAAACCGGTGCGCACGGAGATAAGATCGGGCGAGATATTCAGCACATCGGCAACGACCTGGGCCGCCGTGGTTTCATGTCCCTGCCCCTGGGGACAAGATCCGACGGCCACCACCACCTCGCCATAAATATCGAGCTTGCAATTGGCGCCCTGGGAGTTGCCGGAAAAGGGCGCGTTCGGATTCACGATCTGCGACTGCCCGAAATTGTTGGTGCCAGAGTCGAGCGTGGTGCCGATGCCGATGCCGATCCAGCGCCCCTGCTCTCGCGCCTCGGCCTGCTTCTTCTTCCAGCCATCCCAGTCAATCAGTTCCTTCGCCCGTTGCAGCATCTTGGGATAATTGCCGGAGTCATAGACACAACCATTCGGAGTCGTGTAGGGAAATTCTTCGGGGCGAATGTAGTTCCGCAGGCGCATCTGGTCACTGGGAATGCCGAGTTCATGAGCACAGATATCGACCACGCGTTCCATGAACCACAGGTGCTGCATGCGGGAATATCCCCGATTGGGACCCACGGGACACTTATTCGTGACCGCCTGGGTGAAATCAATGCGCAGGTTCTTGAGCCGGTAAACAGCGGGGACCACCTGCGACCAGATCACGCAGCCGAGCGGCTCGTAACGCGGGTAAGCGCCGCAATCGTCTATATGCCGCGAACTGATCGCGGTAATCACGCCCTCTTTATCGAGCGCGACGCGCGTGTCGCGGAAGGTGCGCTCGTTTCCGTGAGCGCTGGAGGTCATGTGCTCGGACCGGGTTTCCACCCACTTGATGGGCCGCCCACCTGCTTTCTTCGAAGCCAGCGCGCAGACCGCCATCTGCGGGTAGCTGGTGATCTTGATTCCGAAGCTGCCGCCGATATCCGCTGTCTGCACGCGAATCTTGTCGATATGAACATTCAGGTGCGCGGCCAGGAACTGAATGGCAAACGAAGGGAAGGAATTGTTGCAGGAATAATAGATGTGGTCGTCTTTCGGATCCCACTGGCCGACGACGACATTATTCTCCAGGGGAGTCGACGAGAAACGATGGAAGTGCATGCGGTCAATGCTGACCACGTAAGCCGCGTCGCGGAAGGCGCCTTCCACGTCACCGTATTCGAAGACGCCATTCCAGACTTTGTTGGTTCCCGCGCTCTGGTGCAAGATGCTGGCATCGGTTAACGCCTGTTCGGCGTCGATCACCGGGTCCAGCGGGTCGTAGTCCACCTGCACCAGTTCGGCGGCATCATCGGCAATCTGGGGAGACACGGCGACGACCGCAGCGACTGGCTCCCCCTGATAGCGGACTATATCGACCGCCAGAGGATAATCGCGAATTTTGGCGCAGGGATCAGGACCAATCTCGATAAACGGCTGCGTAAGCGGCTCGATTTCTTTTCCCGTCAGCGTGCAAACCACTCCCGGCAGAGCCTCGGCCGATGAAACATCGATGCTGACAATGCGGCCGTGAGCATAGGGTGAACGCACGAAGCGCAGGTAAAGCATTTCGAGCATCTTTACATCGTCGGCAAATTTTCCGCGACCGCGCAGCAGTCGATCTTCTTCTTTGCGCGGCAGCGGCCTGCCCACCCAGTTCTTATTGTCAGTTGCAGAACTCACAGCGTCTCCGTGGCAGATCCTTGCGGTTGCGTGGGCGTAGCTGGCTGGGTTTCGGTCAATGCAGCCTGCAACGCGTCAATCAACCTCTTGATGTTCTTCTTGGCGAGAGGATCGAGCAGGCCCCCGGCAACGGACATCAAACGTCCAAATACCTGCGCCTCTCCTTGCCAATTGACCTTGGTTCCGGCCTGGTTGGGCGAAAGATCGAATCCAGCGAGAATGGAAGCGCTACCGCCGGCGACCGCGGCCTGTCCTTTATATTGGGCGCGGGCCGGGCGTTCCGCCTGCGCCAGTTCCATCTTCACATTCGCCGTGCCCTTGATATGAGAGATGCCAACTTTCACCTGCACCGTGAAGTGGGTCGAATCCTGCACCGACATGCCTTCGTAATCGGGCAACAGCGGCGCAAACTTCTGCGGGTCGGTGAGAAAGTCGTAGACCTGTTCCGGCGTTTTCTTGACTTCGAATTCGCCGGAAAACTTGATCGCCATCCTAGGCTCCCTTATTTTTCTGCGCTGCCGCCCGAATCGCCTTGAAAATATTCTGATAACCGGTACAGCGGCAGGTGTTTCCGGCAATTGCTTTGCGAATCTGCGCCTCGCTGGGCTGCGCATTGGACGAGAGCAGCTGATAAGCCGACATCATTAAACCCGGCGTGCAGAAACCGCATTGCAATCCGTATGACTCGCCGAAGGCTTTTTGGATGGGATGGAGCTCGCCATTCCGGGCCAGACCTTCGACGGTCGTGACCTCAGCGCCATCCGCCTGTACGGCGAACATCGTGCACGACTTCACCGTTTTTCCATTTAGCAGGACGGTGCAGGCGCCGCAATACGTCGTATCGCAACCAATGTGCGTTCCGGTCAGATCAAGTTGCTCGCGCAACAGTTCCACCAACAGCAAGCGAGGCTCGACGCTGATGGAATAAGATTTTCCATTCACGGCTACGGTGATTGGAACCTTCTCGATTTCCGACCCGGACGCCTTTTTGCGGTTGGCGACTCGCCTCGGTTTGGCAGTGGTGTCAGGCATAAAGATGAGTCACCTCGACCCGTTCGCCGCGGGCCCGGCCCAGAGCCGCGTTAATGGCTCGTTTTACCAGCGCGGCGACCAGTGTGCGTTTGTATTCCGCCGAGCCGCGCATATCGGGCTGGGGGTCGGCTGCGGCGCGGGCCGCCTCCGCTGCTGCATTGATAGTTTTATCGTTGACAGGGCGCCCACGAAGAGCGGCAGCCGCTTCTGAAGCCTGAATGGGAATGAGTCCCACACAGCCAAGCGCGATGGCCGCCTCCATACATGTGTCACCCTCAATGACAAGGTGTACCGCCGCGCTCGCTGTCGGATACACCGGGGCTGAGCGCTTGAACGCTATATAAGCGCTGCCGCTTCCTTTCGGAGGAACTTTCACCAGCACCTCGCTGACCACCTCATCTTTCCCGAGCACGGTTGAGTAAGCGTCGGTGATGAAGTCTTTCAGCGCAATGGCGCGTTCACCCTGGCGGCCGCTGCAGCGAACCGTGGTCTCCAGCGTGGATAGAACTACGGCCCAGTCGCCGCTCGGATCGGCTTCCGCCAGCGATCCGCCGATGGTTCCGCGATTGCGGATCTGCACGTCAGCGATACCCGCAGCACAATCGTGGATGATCGGAATCTTCGCCGCGGCGGCGGAATTTTCGATGTCACTATGGCGGGTCAGAGCACCAAAACGAAGCTCATCCTTTTTAGCCTTGATATAGGAAAGTTTAGGGATGAAGTTGAGGTCGACGAGGTGCTTGGGATTCGCGAAGCGCAGCTTCATAAGCGGGATCAAGCTCTGTCCGCCGGCCAGCAGTTTGGCCTCTTCGCCCAGGTCCGCCAGCATGCCGGCGGCTTCCTTCAAAGATCGAGCCCGGTGATAGTGAAACGCCCGCGGAAACATTCTGTCCTATTCCTTAAGCAAAATGACTAAATGGGCCACGGCTCCTCCATCGAGCGATGGCGTTGCGATATCAAATTGTGTGCCGCACAAATCCCCCCGCGACCCCCGCCAGCGCAATTGTGACCAGTGCAGCGCCGGCGGCTGCTAATGCAGACGCAATCACGCCACCATGGGTTGCCGCCTGGAGCAGCACCGCTAAAGGGAACAAAATCGAACCGAGTAAGAGTGTGAGCGCGAGCCAGCGGCGCGCATGCTCGCTAAAAGCCACTCGATCAAACACCACACCCAGCACGATCATCAGCATAGCCAGTCCGCCCCAGTGGGAATGCGCATCCACCTGGCGAACATAGTTGTATTTTGTGTCGCCATATTCCTGCAGCGCGGCCTGAGCCTGGGTCATGTTCCCGGTGGCGTCGGCAACAAAAGCTGCGGTGAGCGATGCACCCATCCGGTCCAGCGTCTGGTGCTCGATGAACAGCGCGTAATACAAACCATACAGCATGCCGACGGCGGCGAGCGCCAGGCCGCCGATGATGAGCACTTTTCTCGAGCCGCTCACGCCGCCCCCACGGTATCGGCGCGCCCCGTGTAGCGAAGCACACCCGCCAACATGCCAATCAGGGCCACGATCACCAGCAGGCTTCCGAGATCGGCGATTCCGCCTGCCAGCAATCCTATCTTCAGCTCCAACAGGACGAAGACGGGCAATAAAAGCGAACCGGCGAGGAATGCCATCACCCAGCGCCGTTTCCAAGTTTCGCTCAGAAAAACATATGGCTGGATGAAGGAAAGCAGGAGCGCCAGCAATCCAAACTCGATGATGTGCGAATGGGCCGCGATTGACACGGCTTTAGCCGCCGCCAAACCGCCATATTCCTCGACCGCCCGGGCCATTCCGGCGCGGTCATTCGCGCTGGCCTGCGTGGCGAGGGTGTTCAGAATGCTGATTTCCGCGCGCTCGTGGGGGTACAAATCAATCGCTGCGTACCAAGCGCCGTAAGCGAATCCCAGCAACACCAGCAGGGTCCCACCGCCCAACAACGCGCGTTCCGACCAGGAAAGCACTGGCGGGACCAGCGGGTCAACGTCAGAATGTTCTCCACGAAAATACCTCCAGAGGCCCCACAACTCGCCGATCGCCGCTGCGATGAGCACGGCGCCGCCGGCGTCGGCGAGCACGCTCGCCCAACCGATCACTGGAAACGGGCTGTACGCGAGACCGACGTAATGAATCAGGAAGATTCCGACAGGCAACATGACCGAACCAGCCAGAAAAGTCTGGGCGAGACGCTTCTTACGTTGGGAAGGGAGGGCTACGTAAGGCTGCACCAGTGCCAGCAGCAAGGCCAGATAACCCGCATCGGTCATATGAACGTGCGTGTCAATCTTGGTGCCGCGGTCCTCGAGCAGGGCTCCGACGCGCCCGAAGGCGTCGCGGACTCCTGCCGCATCCCGGTCAGCGGCCGCCTGCGCGGCGGCCAACAACGTCTCGCCCGTGCGTCCTCCGTTCTGATGGAGGACGAACACCGCAAAAATATCGCCGAACAACATCCCTGCGATGATGAGCGCGATCCCGCCAAAAATGAGGAGGCGCTGCGCGCTCATGGGCGCGAATTCGGTCTTCGAAACAGAAGAGATTGCTGTTCCTGCCATGAATTGGAAAACTGATTTCACCCCTTACGGGGTTCGGATCTTTTTGATCCGGTTTTCCCAGCGCTTACGCGCTGGGCTAATGAATTGCGCCCGCTTCGCGGGCTAGAGTACTTATTATCCGCATGCTGATCGTGCCGATGGTCCCCGCCGCGCGTGACATTGACCGCTGACTCCTGACTACCGACTCCCGGCTACCTACTCCCGCTTTAATCCGCTGCCCGGGCCACGCTGGCCTGGCGAAACGCGGGCATTACGTATTTGGCGAACATATGTTGGATCTTGATGCTCTTCCAGTGCTCCAGCCCGCCGAAATTGGAGACAATCGCCAGTTCTCCGATTCCGCCTTTTTGCTGCAGGGACTTGATCTGGGCAATGACTTTGTCGGGAGTTCCGATAAAGGCTATCTCCTGGTCCACAATCTGCTCATAGGAAAGTTTCGTCAGCGATTCCAACGCACCGCTCGCGTAAAAGCCGTAACCCTTGGCCCGCAACTCCGCTTTCTTCTGCTCGTCCTGCAAGGATCCGACCGGAGAAGCATTGAAAGCGAGAAAGTTGTAGATCGCCTGTTCTACTTCTTTACGGATCTGCGTCTCGTCTTCGTCCAGGTAGACCGGCCGGATGTATACGATGTCAGGGGTGTGTCCGTGCTCGGCGCAGGCTTCCTTATAGATGTTGAGCGGCGCTTCCAGCACATTCCACGGCAACAGCGGCGGCACGAAGATTCCCCAACCTTTAGCGCCGGCCATCTGGTAGGTAATGTCGCTGGTCCCACCCGTGTAGAACTTCGGATGGGGCTGCTGCAGCGGCCGGGGCACGACCCTGACATCCTTAACCTTGTAGTACTCGCCGTCATAAGAAAATTGCTCTTGCGACAACGCCAGTTCCAGGATGTCGACGGCCTCGTTGTACCGCGGGCGGCTTTCTTCCAGCGGCACTGAGGACGGTCCGAACAGCCATGCGTGCCCTCGCCCGAGCCCGCACTCCAGGCGGCCATTCGTCAGGATGTCCGTCTCTGCGATCATTCCCGCAAGGCGCAAAGGGTTTTCCAGCGGGAGTGTGTGCAACGCGGTGCGGAAGCGGATGCGGGCGGTGCGCTGTGCAGCGGCGGCAAACATGGCCAGCGGATTCGCCGATATAGAAAACTTCTGGAAAAAATGATGATCGATGACCGAGTAGACGTCGAATCCACACTGGTCGGCATGTTCGATCTGGCGCATGATCTCCCAGGTCAAGTCGTAATGCGACTTGCCGGGCGGGGTCTGCATCTCGCAATAAATTCCAAATCGCATATCGTATCTGCTGGAGTTCCACGCCGCTGGACGGCCGAAGCGGCCGTCACTACAATGTGGCGACTGTCACTACGCTAGATTTCTTTTCCAATCTCCCGGTACTTGCCGCCGAAGAACAGCAGCGGGTTGCCTTCGCGTACGGTTGCGTCTTCGACTTCGGCTATAAAAATCGTGTGATCCCCGGCATCGTGCGCGGTCTGTAAACGACATTCGAGATAAGCCAGCGCGCCACCCAGAATCGGCGTGCCATGCGGCGTGCGATCAAAGCGCGCACCCGCCGCCTCGGCGTGCTGGTGAGTTTCAGTGGAACGCGCGTAATACTCGGAAACGGCACGTTGCGATTCGGCCAGAACATTGATGCCGAATCGCTTTTTGGCTTGCAGATGAGCATGCGTGCGGGCGCGGTGATCCACGCATACCAGCACCAGCATGGGATCCAGCGAAACGGAGGTAAAGGCGTTGGCTGTCATCCCGTGCACTTCACCTTCCTGATCCACCGTGATTATGGTCACTCCGGTGGCAAAGAGCCCCAGCGCCTTGCGAAACGCGGCTTGGGTTAAAGTTGATGGCCCCTCTGGCATAACGGCTGACTTGATTTCGAAGTAGGGGCCAGCTTCGGCCCCCTGGTATTTTTACCACGTCATGCGCAGTGCCAGTTGAATCTGCCGTGGGTTGAAAATCGAGCGTGGCGTTCCATACGAGGGATTCGGCGAGCCTTCTGTATAGAAGGGGCCAGTGCCGCAGTATTGAACTCCACCGGCCGGACAGAAATCCGACGCTCCATATGCAGTATTGAAGAAGTGAATGTTCAAGGTGTTCAGCAGATTGAAGGCTTCGGCAATCGCCTCTACGTGCACCTTCTCGGTTACCACAAATGTGCGCGAAAGCCGCAGATCGACGGTCTGATAACTATCGCCTTTGAACGTGTTACGAGGCTCGATGCCGACACGATCGTTGTTACCGAAGATGTCGCCATTCATATCGAATCCCGCAAACTTCGTGAAGTAGTGCGGAGATTCCAGGGTCACGATCGTGCCCAGTTGCCAATTGTTGATGACGCGGTTCATGTTAGTCGGGCCTTGTAAGGTGACGTTCCCTACAAATCGGTGCGCCACGCTGTCGGATGAAATCGCTCTCTCCTTGTTGAAGCAACAACTATCCTGGGGAATCAGGACAAAACTCGGGTTCGGACCGTTATCAATTCCTTTGGACCAGGTATAGCTCAGCCCCCAGCCCACGTGCTTGCCCATGCGCTTGTTGAAGTTCACCAGCAGGCCGTCCCATTGCGAATCCCACTTCGAATCCGCCTCGAAGTCGACGGCGAATCCAAGCGAACCCGGCGGTAATGTTCCGGTGGGACAAGGCACGGGATTGAAAACGGCACAACGTACTCCGGGCGCAATCACCGGCGGCACGCATGGGAAATTGGCGCAGTACATATCTTTCATCCCCACATCGCCCCGCGAATCATGAAAAGGAAGTTGTCCACTCGGATCTGGCTGGTTAACGTTATAAAAACTTCCGAGGTGAATGCCGCGTACGTGCATCCCGGTAACGTCCAGGACCGTGTCCCTGGTCGGCTGGAATTCAATGCCAAAGCTGGCCTGCGCACCATAGGGCGGCTTGTGATCTTTGGCAAAGCGGACTATGACCGCATCCAGCGACGGATTTGGATAGGTCGCAGTCGTCAGGCCCGGACCCACCATCTGGCCCAACAGAAATGACATGGTAGCGGGATCAGCGCCCGCCGCCGACAGGCGGGTTTTAGCATTCAAGTCATCCTGCTTGTTCTCTCTTCCCGGAAATTTTCCAATAATCCCGCCGCAGGATGGAATCTGGCACATGAGCAGCGGCGATGGGATCATGCCATGGAACAAGCCGGCGCCACCGCGAATGACAATATTGCGGCTCGTGCCCAGCGCATAAGAAAAACCGGCGCGTGGATCAAAGTTCTTCAGCGGATTGTTAATCGCGGCCTTGGGCCAAGTCTCCCCTTCCCACCGCAATCCGTAATCGATGGTCAGATTCTGCGTGGTCCTCCATTTGTCCTGAATGTAAAGTCCCTCATAGGTGTGTCCCATTTCGCCTTTCGCCTGGTTGCGAATCGCGGAAGAGATGGCCCCACCCTGATAAACCGATGTGCTGAGCGTGGGCTCATTGAATCCCATGGCCGCATTGAAACGCTCAAAGAAAATTACAAAGGGATGCGGACGTCCGCCGGTAAGGAACTGTGCTGCCGGATCCGTTCCCAGGAAAGCGCCCAGACTTCCGAAGTCTGCCTCAAAGGGATAAAACAGGGGGAAGGACTCGGTGGTGTTCACGTGATTGAAATCGCCGCCAAAGGTGATGGTGTGACGGCCCAAAGTCTTGGTTACGTCGTCGACAATCTCCCAGCGCCCTTCTTCGTAGAAGTCAGGATTACCGCGGTTCACGCCCATGGTGAAGACGTTCGAGACTTCCAGGTGAGGTTGTGTGCTCACTGTGGGGAAGTCAAAGAAGCGGTGAGCATACTGCAGGCGGAAATTATTGACTAGAGAACTGGAGAAGACGGAAGTCAAACTGCCCACCAGCGACTGATCGCGAAAGAAATTATTCTTGAAGCCCGAAGGCAGGTCGAATCCGTCATTCAGCGGGGAAAGGTTCGTGCTGCGCTGGTCGTTGATGAAGTAGCGCACAAACATGGATTCCTTGGCATTAAAGTTGTGGTCAATTTTGAGAATTCCGTTGTCATAGTTGATGGTGCGGTTCACGAACAGGTTCTCGGGCGCAAGGCCGAAGACGTTCGTCTTGACCGCGTTGATGGCATTGATATTCTGCAGCACGGTCGAGTTGTAATAGGGTGATTCGCTGTGCCGCTGGCCTTCCCAGTTGGCGAAAAAGAAAGTCTTGTCCTTCTGAATGGGGCCGCCCAAGGTTGCGCCGAACTGGTTCTGCCGGAGCTTGTTGAAACCGCCGGCGGCGGCCAGCAGGTTCTTGGCGTCCATCTTGTCGTTGCGGAAATATTCGTATAAGGATCCGTGGTAGGTGTTGGTTCCGCTTTTGGTGACGATGTTCACGATGCCGCCGACTGCGCGCCCGAACTCGGTGCTGTAGTCGCTGTTGATAACGCGGAATTCCTGCACCGCCTCCTGCGAGGGCGTGGTCTTCTGAATGCCGGAGGCGGTCGACATATTGTCGGCGCCGTCAATGGCCACAAAGTTGTAATGGATATTCTGGCCGGCAAAGGAGAGCTTGGTGACCGGCTCGATGATTACATCCGTGCTACCCGACGTTGTGTCACCGATCGTGACACCGGGAGCGAGCAGGGCGAAATCGATGAACTGGCGGCCGTTGACCGGCAAATCCTGAATTTTCTGCTCATCGATGACGGAACTCACCATGGTGCGGGTAGGCTCGGCGGCGGCGCCCACATCCTGGACCGTGACCTCTTCCTTGATTTCTCCGACGGCGAGATTGAAATCCACAATGCCGGTGCCGCCAACATCCAGGTGCACCTTCTTGGCCATTTTGCGAAAGCCGGCTTTCTCAGCGGTGACGGTGTAGTCGCCGGCTGGCAGCGCGGTAACCTGGTAATCGCCCGTGGTGCCGCCGTCGACCGAGCGCGTTGCCCCGGTCGCGCTATTAACGACGGTGACCGTGGGCTGAGGAATGGCCGCGCCACTGGCGTCGTATACGCGCCCTTGCACCGACACGTTTAGAGTTTGTGCGCAGGCCGGGGCCCACAGACCGCAGATTCCGGCAAGCACCAGCCACATCAGCCAACCCGACCTGGAAAAGCTTGTTCCCGCCATCGCCGTCCTCCTTGCTATCGCGCTACAAGGCCGCAGCCCGCGAAGAGCTTTCATCCGCCGCCTTGTGATTGCCCCTGGCCGTTTTACCGCGCGCGGGCGAATCGATCTCGCCCGCCATGATGCCGCCTAATCGCGCTTCCGAATCATCTAAATGCTGCAATAAAAGATCCGCACATTGCTTTAACTTGCCGGCGCTGAGCAGTTGATACAGTTTGCGATGCACCGGAACCAGCGCTCCGGGATCGTTATGACTGCGGTCCACCAGCACCATGCCGACACGAAGTTCGCCGATGACTTTCTGATAAAAGTTTTCCAGCCGCTTGTTGCCACGCAGATGGATGATAAGAGTATGAAACTGCAAATCCCAGTTGACCGCCTGCGACCAGTCCCGCGAGCGCACGGTGCGTTCGTAGCCGTCGACGGCGGCCTCCAGTTGCTGCATGAGCTCGGGCGGGCGCTTTTTCGCGCCCCGGATGGCCTGCACCTCGATCATGCGCCGCAGGTCGTAGATTTCCTGCACGTCTCTCATGGAAAGCTGGGCGACGGTGACGCCGCGATGGATGTTGCGCTTGAGGAGACCTTCGAGGGACAGAATACGCACCGCCTCGCGCATGGTGTTACGCGAGACGCCTAAGGAGGCAGCCAAGGGAATTTCGGGGAGGGCACTGCCCGGGCGCAACTCGCCATCCAGAACCCGCTGCCGCAGGATTCCCGCCACCTGGTCGGCGACACTGACGCGATGAATGGGAGACCGATCCATCAATTCCGCACGGACGGCAAAGAGTGCCGGATATTCTGCTCTGGATTGTTCAGCTTGTCAAGTGTTGAACAATTGAGCAATGGAAGACGGCGACGGTGGCACGAATTTCCGCGGACCTGGTGTGAGTAGAGGGATGGCCACTGTCGGTGCTGGCATCCGCGGCAACCATTACAATTAGGGAACCGCATCGGGGTCGGCGTTCTATTGTGACTCTAACTTCGAACTTGCTATCTGTATCTTCGGCTCTCGATAGCGCTTCATTCGAGCCGCCGATCTCGCGGGAGACGGCGATCGCGCTGCTGTCCACCGGCGATGCCGAGTTGCCTGGCCTGCTGCTCGCAGCCCAAGCGGCGAAAGAACGATTCAAGCCGAATGTCATCACGTATTCGCGGAAAGTCTTCATCCCACTGACCAATCTCTGCCGCGACTACTGCGGCTATTGCACGTTTCGCCGCGATCCGGGCGACTCCGGCGCGCATACGATGGCGCCCGATGAAGTGCTGGATGTTGTCCGCGCGGGTGAAAAGCTGGGCTGCACCGAAGCTCTGTTCAGCCTGGGCGACAAGCCTGAACTGCTCTTCCCCGAGATGCGCGACACGCTGCGGCGCCTCGGCTACCGCTCGACTCTGCATTATCTTGAGGCAATGTGCGAAATGGTGCTGCGCGAGAGCAGCCTGCTGCCGCATCCGAATCCGGGGCTGCTGAGCGCGGAGTGGCTGAGGCGGCTCTCGAAGCACTCGCCCAGCATCGGCCTGATGCTGGAAACGACTAACGAAAAGTTAATGGCGGCGGGAGCCGCTCACGACAATGCTCCCGATAAGCTTCCTCGCAAGCGTCTGCACACCATCGAAGAGGCTGGAAAGCTTGGCATTCCCTTTACGACCGGCATACTGATCGGCATTGGCGAAAGCCCAGAAGACCGAGTCGACAGCCTGCTGGCGATCCGCGGCCTGCACCAGCGCTACGGGCATATTCAGGAAGTAATCATTCAAAATTTCCGGGTGAAGCCGAATATCCCGATGGCGAACTGGCCTGAACCCAGCCGCTCGGACATGTTGCGCACGGTCGCGGTCGCCCGTTTGCTGATGCCGGAGATGAACCTGCAGGCGCCACCTAATTTGTCGGCACCTTATTACGAAGAACTTATTGATGCGGGCATCAACGACTGGGGCGGGGTGTCGCCGGTAACGCCGGATTTCATCAATCCCGAGGCTCCGTGGCCGCACCTGCAGGATCTGCAAAGGCGCACGGAATCAAAGGGACAAACGCTAAAACAGCGGCTTCCGGTATATCCTGAGTTCATTCCACAGCTGCGGGCGCGTCCGGGTCTGCTCAGCGAGAAACTGGGGCGCGCGGTGGACGCGGAAGGATACGCCCAGAGGGCTGCATGATTACCGTTTTGACGGGTGGCACCGGGGGCGCGAAGTTTGTCGATGGCCTGCGCCAGGTTGTCCCCCCGGAAGAACTGACGATCATCGTCAACACCGGCGATGACCTGCTTTGGTGGGGACTCTACGTCTCCCCGGATATCGATTCGATTACTTATGTGCTCGCGGGTCTGCTCAGCAAAGAACGCGGCTGGGGAGTAAAGGGCGATACTTTTCAGTGCCTGCAGGCGATGGGACAGCTTGGCCAGCCGATCTGGTTTCATGCCGGCGATCGCGATCTGGCTGTGCACCTGGTTCGCTCGCAACTGCTCGCTGAAGGCAAGACTCTGACCGAAGCCACCGCTGAAATTTCAGGCAAGCTTGGGGTCACGGCGCGCATCCTGCCGATGAGCGATTCCCGGGTGGAGACGCGGGTTCTCACGCCCATTGGGGAGCTCAGTTTCGAAGAATACTTCGTGCAGCGCTGGTATCAGGATCCGGTGGAGTCGGTGCGCTATGCGGGGGCTGCGGACGCGGAGCCCGCACCCGGCGTAATTGATGCAATTCTCCGGTCGGATATCGTTCTGGTAGCTCCAAGTAACCCGGTAAGCAGCATCTTCCCCATTCTCGCGGTGCCCGGAATTCGGGGTGCCTTGCGCGATACCAAGGCGATCATTGCCGGCATAAGTCCTATCGTTGGCGGAGCGGCGGTCTCCGGGCCAGCGGGGATCTTGATGGCCTCGCAGAACCTTCCGGTTTCGATTTCGGGGATTGCCCAGACCTATGCCGATTTTCTTGATGTGCTGGTCGTCGATAACCGGGACCGGGCCGAGGGCGAGAGCCTTGCCACTACGACGTTACACGTTCACTGCACCAACACGCTTATGCGATCATTGAATGACCGCATCGATCTGGCGCGCGCTGTCCTGGACTTCATTAAAGGACAGACCAACGCGCAGGTGGTCAGCGACTCCGACTCGGTATGATCCTGGTTCCGGTAAAGAATCTGAAGAGCGCCAAGCAGCGCCTGGCGGCTATTCTTGATCAGCCCGCCCGTACCGCGCTGGCGCAAGCCATGCTTCACGATGTGCTGGAGTCCATTGCAAACTGCCAATCGCGGCCGGAAGTGGCCGTGGTGACCAATGATGGTTTTGCCAGCGGGCTTGCCGATCACTTTGGCTTCGAGATTATCTGCGATGAGGCGAACAGCAGCGAAACCGCAGCCATCGAAATGGCGACTGCGGTTTGTGGGGCACGAGGCGCTAAGAGTACGCTGGTGATTCCCGGCGATATTCCGCTGATTCAACCGCAGGAATTGAATCAGATCCTGGCGGCAGCTCCGGAGCGGGGTTCGGTTCTGGTGCCAGCGGCCGACCGGCGCGGCACCAACGCGGCGTTTCGTAAACCGGCAAGTCTTTTTCCCCTGCGCTTCGGCAATGATAGTTTCAAACCGCATCTGAACGCGGCGCGACAGACCGGCTATCCTTGCGTGGTGCTTTCTTTGCCCGGCATCGGCCTGGACGTGGACAATCCCGCCGATCTGCGCCAGCTGATTAACGCTCCCGGAGAAACTCGCTCCCAACGCCTGGCCCGGCAATGGGATATAACTGAATATCCCTTGGCTGCGAACGAGTAAGCCTCTCTCCCGTGCACGAACTACGAATCATCCCCGTTCCCTTCCCGGATGAAATCAGGCCGGGCGATTCGATCTCGGAACAACTAATTTCCGCCTTGCGGAAAGCCAAGCTGTCTCTCGCAGCAGGCGACGTGCTGGTTGTCAAACACAAGATTGTTTCCAAAGCTGAGGGACAATTGATCGAACTGAACACAGTAAGGCCTTCCGCGAATTCGCGCGCGTGGGCGCGCCGCTATCGACTGGACGCCCGGGTCGCCGAAGTAGCGCTCTCGCAAAGCAAGCGCATGGTGCGGCGCAGGCGTGGCGTGCTTATCACCGAAACCCGGCACGGATTTATTTGCGCCAATAGCGGAGTAGACGTATCCAATGTAAATGGCGGACGCCATGCTCTTTTGCTGCCGGAAGATCCGGACGCATCGGCCGAGAAGCTGCATCGTGAGCTGAAGCGGAAATTGCGGGTCGCGGTTCCGGTAATCATCAGCGACAGTTTTGGGCGACCGTGGCGCGAAGGACTGACCGAGGTGGCCATCGGAGTAGCCGGAATGAAGGCACTGCACGATTATCGCGGGCGGCGCGATCCGCACGGCTATCCTCTGCGAGTGAGCGTGGACGCGGTTGCCGACGAACTGGCTTGCGCGGCCGGCCTGGTTTGCGGCAAGCTGGCCCGCACTCCAGCGTGTATCATTCGTGGGTTCCAGTACCAACCGGGACGGGGGCGCGCACGCGACCTGATCCGTCCTGCATCTAATGACCTGTTCCGCTAGGAGGCCGCCGGTGGCAAGAACTCTCCCGCCTTCCGAATTAAAACACTTCCCTGCCCTGGATTGGTCCCTGATAGCGCCTCAAGTGGGGGTTGGCTGCCGCACAGCACTGGAGCGAGTGCTGGAAACGCAGGATGGAGGAACACTGACGCGCGAGCAAGGCCTGGCGCTGGCCTATGCCGAAGGCGATGACCTGCTGGGCCTGCTGGTCGCTGCCAACGAATTGCGACGCGAGCTGGCGGGGAATATTGTTACCTACGTCGTCAATCGCAATATCAATTTCACGAACATTTGTTTTGTGGGCTGCAAATTTTGCGCCTTCAGCCGCGGGCCGCGCGAGGCCGACACCTATTTCCTTACGCCCGACGATGTCGCGGCTAAAGCTGTGGCAGCGTCCCAACTGGGAGCCACCGAGGTTTGCATTCAGGGTGGCTTGCCCCATGGCCTGCCTCCTTATTACTACCGCGATATTCTGCGCGCCGTGAAGAAGGAAGTGCCGGGCATGCACATCCATGCCTTCTCGCCCATGGAGATTATGTACGGGATCGAGCTCACCGGAATGGCCCTTGCGGATTATCTGGCCATGCTGCGCGACAACGGTCTCGATACCCTGCCTGGCACCGCCGCAGAAATTCTCGATGACGAGGTTCGTTTCGTCCTCTCTCGTAACAAGCTTTCGAGCGCGCAATGGCGGGAGGTAATCCGAACCGCGCATCGCAGCGGAATTCGCAGCACGTCAACCTTGATGTACGGGCACCGCGAAAATCCAGCGCATTGGGTGAATCAGTTGTTGTTACTGCGCGATATACAGGCGGAAACGGGAGGCTTCACCGAGTTCGTCCCCTTAGGGTTCGTGCATTTCAACACATTGCTGTTTCAGCAAGGACTGTCGCGGCCGGGCCCGACGCTGGAAGAGCACCTGAAAATCCACGCGCTTGGGCGCGTGCTGCTGGCCGGCGCGATCCATAACATTCAGGTCTCGTGGGTGAAATTGAACCGGGAGTTATCGCAACTCTGCCTGGAGGCAGGGGCGAACGATTACGGCGGCACGTTGATGGAGGAAAACATCTCTCGCGAAGCCGGGGCGACGGCAGGCCAGTACACCAGCCCGGAGGATTTCCAGAATTTGATTCTGGAGGCGGGCCGCATTCCCGCCGAGCGGAATACGACGTACACCCGCATCAGCATCAAGTTGCCGGCTCAGGAGTTCACCAGTGAACAGGCGCTGGTGGCGGAGTTCGCGTGAGCCGCGCCATCGCGATCCTGGGCGGCACCGGGGCGCAGGGTCACGGCCTGGCGCTGCGCTGGACTCGGGCCGGGGAAACCGTCGTCATTGGCTCCCGCGACCAGCGGCGCGCAGAAGAGGCTGCCAAAAAGATTGCGGAACAGGTCGGGCCTTCGGCGCGCATCTCCGGAATGGAAAATTCCGCGGCCTGCGCTTCGACAAACCTGTGCGTGCTGACGGTTCCTTTCGAGAGCCAGGCCGGATTGCTGAAACAACTCAAGCCGGCATTCCAACCGGGTACAGTTCTCATTGACACCACCGTGCCACTTGCGGCCAGCGTAGGCGGACGCGCCAGTCGTGTGCTGGGCGTCTGGCAAGGTTCGGCTTCACAGCAGTCCGCCGAACTGGTCCCCAAGGGCGTAACCGTTGTCGCCGCTTTTCATAACGTCTCTTCTGACATCCTGAGTGGGGACGGGACCGTGGATTGCGACGCCGTGATTTGCACAGATGACGATGACGCTCGCAAAGTCGCCGCCGGCCTTGCCGCCAAAATTCCCGGGGTGCGCGCGATTGACGGGGGAAAACTGGAGAACGCACGCATCGTGGAGCAGATCACCGCTTTGCTGATCACCATCAACATGCGCTATAAGACCCACGGCGCCGGAATCCGAATTACGGGAATCTTGTAATTTGGCGATTTCATCCTGCGTGTCGCTTTGTTCCCTTTGTGATGAATGAGCACTAACAGCAAATCCGCCATCGAATTCCGCAAAGTAAGCTATCGTCCCGAAGGATCGGCGGAAATCCTGCACGATTTGGATCTCCGCGTTCACGCGGGCGAAACACTGACCCTGCTGGGGCGCAGCGGTTCCGGCAAGACCACCTCGCTTAAACTGATCAATAACCTGGTCTCTCCCAGCAGCGGCGACGTCATAGTGGAAGATCATCCGACGCGCACGTGGGACATCATTCGCCTGCGCCGCCGCATCGGTTATGTGATCCAGGACATCGGTCTATTTCCGCACTTCACCGTCGAACGCAATATCACGTTGATTCCGCGCCTTGAGGGCTGGCCGGTAGGACGGGTGCAGGCTCGGCTGAAGGAGTTGCTATCGCTGGTAGGTCTCGACCCGCAGCTTGCGCCGCGCTATCCGCGTGAACTTTCCGGCGGACAACGGCAGCGGGTGGGCGTGGCGCGCGCACTTGCCGCTGATCCGCCGATTCTGTTGATGGACGAACCCTTTGGCGCGCTCGATCCCATTACGCGTTCCGACCTGCAGGCCGAATTTGCGGCGCTGCAGAAGCGCTTGCGAAAAACGGTTGTGTTCGTCACCCACGACGTGCGCGAAGCGCTGCTGCTCAGCGACCGCATTGCTCTGATGGAAAGCGGCCGGCTGATGGCGCTCTGCACGCCCAAGGAATTCCTGCATTCCAGCGATCCGCTGGTCGCCACCTATGTCCGATCGGCAGGCGCAGATTTGGATGGCTGCGACCGAGGTGAGGCATGAGCGTTTGGCATTTCATGGCGCAGAATCGAGCTGAAGTTTTCCAACTAACGTTGGAACACTTGTGGCTGGTGGCCATCTCGATGCTGTTCGCGATTGTGATCGGCATCCCGCTAGGAATCCTGATCACGCGCTGGCCGGCGCTCGACAAGCCTATCCTGGGCAGTGCCAACATTATTCAGACCATCCCCAGCCTTGCCCTGTTTGGCTTTCTGCTGCCCGCGCCCTGGTTCGGTGAGCGCGCTGACCGCATGGCCATTCTCGCGCTCACGGTCTATTCCCTGCTTCCCTTGATCCGCAACACTTATGTCGGCATACGAGGAGTAGACGCCGCGGTGGTAGAGGCAGCGCGGGGCATGGGCATGACCGATCGCCAGATGCTGTTGCAGGTGCAGCTGCCGCTCTCGCTGGGCGTGATTATCGCGGGCATACGCGTGGCCACGGTCATCTCTGTCGGCCTCGCAACCATTGCCGCCGCCATCGGAGCCGGGGGTCTTGGAGAATTGATCTTTCGCGGTCTGGCCATGGTCAGCGATGCGGTGATCCTGGCCGGCGCCATTCCCGCCGCCCTGCTGGCCTTATTGGCCGATTTCGGCCTGGGCCTGCTGGAGAAGCGTCTGCAGCGCTTTTAGTCATGCTCTTCCGATTCAAAGCGGACGTTGCGCGGCGGGAAGGGCGCCGCTCTGCGACCTCCCTCGCGATAATAATTTTAGTGTTGGCCTCGCTCGTCGCTTGTGCACCTTCCCATCAAAATCGCATTGTGATCGGATCGAAGAATTTCACGGAGCAACTGATCCTGGGTGAAATCCTGGCGCAGCATATCGAATCGAAGACCCATATCCCGGTTGATCGCCGCTTTTACCTTGCCGGAACGTTCATATGCCAGCAGGGCATGCTGGCCGGCCGTATCGATATGTATCCCGAATACACCGGTACCGCGCTAACCGCGATTCTTAAGGAGCTGCCTGGAAACGATCCTCGCCAGGTTTACGATCGCGTGAAAAACGAATACGCGGCCCGTTTTCACTTCGAAGTCGGCCCTCCGCTGGGCTTTGACGATACTTTCGCGATCGAAATTCGTGGCGACGATGCCCGCCGCCTGCATCTGCAGACCATCTCGCAAGCCGCCGCGTTCTCCCCGAAATGGCGCCCCGGCTTCGGCTACGAATTCATGGAACGCCCGGACGGATACAAGGGGCTGGTCTCGACTTATCACCTGCAATTTGCTGAACCGCCTCGCATCATGGATCTCGGCCTGCTGACCCGCGCTCTGAAAGACAAGCAAGTGGATCTGATCGCCGGCAATACCACCGATGGTCTGATTCCCGCGTTTGATCTCGCGGTCTTGCAGGATGATCAGCATTACTTTCCGCCCTACGAGGCCGTACCGGTAGTACGCGATGAAACTCTGCGGCTGCATCCTGAAGTGCGCGAGGCTCTGCAGGACCTCGCCGGAAAGATATCTGACGCAGAGATGCGGGATTTGAACTACGCCGTCGACGGACAGCACCGCGATGCTAAGGAGGTGGTCGCGAATTTTCTGCGGAGCAAAGGGTTTTGATGCAAAACAGTGCGGAGCTGACGCTCCGCGGGGCGGGTGTGGGCACCCGCTCCTACGTGCTTATTCTTCGTGAACAGCTGCCGCCGTGGCCTGGCACGTGCTCTCATGGCTTACACTGGATAACTTCAACCGCATGAGCAACCGCGACACCGCTGCCGCCTGGAAGTACCACAATGCCACCAAGCATTCCTACGCCAGCGTGCGGACCAATCCCCACGCTCTGGATTGGGCAAACAAACCCCTGGAATACAAGATGTATCCCACTCTGGAAGTGACCCGCCTACCCAATGAAGCCAAACCGACGGGCGTGCCGGCGCTGGCGGCGATTGCGACCGCGGTGACCTCGGCTGCTGAAGCGGCTCCTGACCTGGAAACTCTCGCCCAAATACTTTTTCTGTCCGCCGGCATCACCAAAGCCAAGAAGTATCCGGGGGGAGAGACTTTCTTCCGCGCGGCCGCGTGTACTGGGGCTTTGTACGAAATTGAGCTTTATGTGGCCTGCGGCGATCTCCGCGACCTGCCCGCCGGCCTCTATCACTTTGGTGTTGCCGAGTTCGGCTTACGCCAGCTAAGAGCGGGAGACTATCGCCGAACTATCGCCGAGTTCGTCAGCAATGAGCCCTCGATTCTTCATGCCCCCGTGACCATCATCTTCACCGGCACATACTGGCGAAACGCCTGGAAATACCAGGCGCGCACGTACCGTCACTTCGGCTGGGATAATGGCACGATCATTGCCAACATGCTGGCGGTGAGCTCTGCTCTGAACTTGCCAGCCAAGCTGATGGGCGGTTTTGCAGATCAGCCGATCAATGAGTTTCTTGGACTCGATACTCGCCGCGAGGTAGCCTTCTCGCTTCTTCCAATCGGGTACAGCAATGTGGAACCTGCCCCAGCTGCAAGTAATATCCTGACTTTGCAATTGCCGATGATTGCACCCTCTAACGTTGAAATTGATTATCCCCTCATGCGCGAAATGCACGAAGCGTCTTCGCTTGCGTCCGCTGACGAGGTCAAGGCCTGGCGCGGCCACATGCCGCGAGTGGAAGCACCTGCACCGCGCGGCAAACTGATTTCGCTTCCTCCGGTTGTCGAGAACGAGTTGCCGCAGGATTCGATCGAGCAGGTGATTCTGCGGCGAGGATCAACTCGCCAATTCAACCAAGCGCCGATCACGATAGCCCAGCTTTCCGTGTTGCTCGATCGGGCCACTCGTGGAGTACCTGCGGATTTTTTGGATCCCTTTGGTTCGCGTCTCAACGATCTTTATCTGATCGTCAATGACGTTGAGACGATCCCATCCGGCGCTTACTTCTATCATCGCGATCAGCATGCGCTGGAACACCTGCGGCAGGGCAATTTCCGTAAAATGGCCGGTTATCTCGGCCTGGAGCAACCATTGCCGGCCGATGCCAGCGTCTGCGTTTTCTTCCTCGCGGATCTGCATTCGATTCTCGACCGCTTCGGGAACCGGGGGTATCGCGCCGCACAACTGGAAGCTGGAATCCTCGGCGGCAAGTTGTATCTTGCGGCTTACGCGCAAGGACTCGGGGCTACCGGACTCACTTTCTACGACGATGATGTGGTCCGCTTCTTCTCACCCCATGCGGAGAGCAAGAGCGCAATATTCCTTACGGCCCTCGGCAGAAGCCAGGCGCAGCGCGCAACGACCAGTACCAATGTCAACCGTAAGTAGTCGATAAGCCGGCCGGGGCAGCCGTCCCTGCATAAGCCTGGTCAGAAGAATGCCGGCCTGTGCCCAACCTCACATTCACTCGTGACAGCTGTCACACCCGGGAGGTACCTGCTTTTAGATAATTAAGGTTCGCTAGCCCATTCACCGTGGGGGGTGACCTTGGCCAAAGGAAGCGTCAGCATCATTGTCGAACGATGTAAGGCCTGCGGATTCTGCGTGGAGTTCTGTCCTACCAAAGTCCTCGCCCTGTCGTCAGCATTCAACTCCAAGGGCTATCACCCGCCGCACGTGGTAGCTCCCGAAAAATGCAGCGGCTGCGACCTGTGCGGGATGTACTGCCCGGATTTCGCCATCTATGGCCATCGCAATGGGGGAGCCGCGGAGGTGTCGGATGAAAGCTGATCCCCGCGGCGTGCTCACGGGCACGCACTTCATCGACGGCGATCACGCCTGTTGCGAAGGCGCCCTGGCGGCGGGAGCCCGTTTTGCCGCCGGTTATCCCATTACCCCTTCGACGGAAGTGGTCGAGCGCTTCGCTTCACGGGTCCCGACTGTCGGCGGCACATTCATCCAGATGGAAGATGAACTGGCCGCCTCCATCGCTCTGCAAGGAGCGGTGTGGGGCGGAGCCAAGGCATTTACCGTGACTTCCGGGCCCGGCTTCTCGCTCATGATGGAGCACATCGGCTACGCCGCCATGACCGAGACGCCCTGCGTTTTCGTCGACGTCCAGCGCGGCGGACCGTCAACCGGCCTGCCCACACTGCCCGCGCAGGCTGACATGATGCAAGCCCGTTGGGGCTCGCATGGCGATTACGAAATCATCGCGCTCTGCCCCAACTCGCCGCAGGAGTGTTTCGATCTCACCATCCGCGCCTTCAACTTCGCCGAGGAATTCCGCGTGCCTGTGATGTTCATGATGGATGAAGTAGTCGGGCACATGACCGAGAAAGTGGTCATACCACCCGCCGACCAGGTCGAAGTCACGCCGCGCCGCCATACCCGCAGCCTGGCCAGCGCCTACCTTCCTTATGGCACGAACGGTGACATGGTGCCCGACTTCGCCGCTGCCGGCGAGGGCTACCACTTCCATGTAACTGGACTAACTCACGACGAGCGCGGCTATCCCAACATGACTCCGCAGGTGCAGGACCAGTTAGTGCGCCGCCTGCAGAATAAGATCCGCGCGGCCGCCGATCGCATCACGCTCTTCGAAGAAGAGCAGACTGACAGCGCCGACGTAATCGTCGTCTCTTATGGAATTACGTCTCGCGTGGCTCAGCGCGCCATCGAACTGGCCCGCGCTCGCGATTTGAGAGTCGGCAAATTCCGATTGATCACGGCCTGGCCCTTCCCCGAGCAAAAGATCCGTGATCTCGCTTCGCGCACTAAGGCCCTGGTTGTGCCCGAACTCAACTTAGGACAGATGGTGCGCGAAGTGGAGCGTGCCGCCGGCGGCAGGTGTCGTGTGGTCTCCGTGCCGCACCCCGGCGGCGGCGTACACCGCCCCGACGACATTCTCTCCGCCATCCTGGAGGCTACCCGATGAGCGCACTCAATCCTGTCGAGCAGTTCCTGCGCACGGATCGCATTCCGCACATCTGGTGTCCCGGTTGCGGCATTGGGACAACCGTCAACTGCTTCGCGCGCGCGCTGATCGAATCAAAGGTGGACCTCGACTCCGTCGCCGTGGTCAGCGGCATCGGCTGCACCGGGCGTGTCGCGGGATACGTGAAGCTGGACTCGTTCCACACCACGCATGGCCGCGCCGTTCCCTTCGCCACCGGACTGAAGCTGGCGAATCCCAAGCTGAACGTGATCGTCTATTCGGGCGACGGCGATCTGTCGGCCATCGGCGGCAATCACCTGATTCATGCGGCCCGGCGCAACATCGACCTGAAAGTGATCTGCGTCAATAACCTGACTTATGCCATGACCGGCGGGCAGACCGCGCCCACCACGCCCGAGCACGCGATTACGGCGACGTCGCCTTACGGAACCTTCGAGCCTGCGTTCAACCTGCCGCATCTGCTGGACGCGTCGGGAGCCGTCTATGTGGCGCGGTGGACAACCTTCCACGTCCGCCAGTTGGCACGGGCGATGTCAGAGATCTTCAAGAAAAAAGGATTCGGCTTCATCGAAATCCTCTCGCCCTGCCCCACGCTCTACCAGCGCCGCAACAAGATGGGCGACGGCCTCGACACCATGAAGTATTACAAGGAGAAGAGTAAGGTCCGCCATGGCGCGCCCACCAGCGAAGTCGGGCTGACGCTCAACGGCGAGATCATCGTGGGCAAGTTCGTGGACCGCGACCGTCCCGACTACGCCTCGCTCATGCGCGCCCAGTATGTGGAAGCGCTGGGCGACCGCTACGTGGACTGCTCGTTATCGCGCGAATGTTCGGAGGGCGAATGCTCCGACGGCGCGTGTTCCGAATTCGAAACCAAGCCGGGAAAAGAGACCGTATGCAACTGACCGAAATTCGCATAGCCGGATTCGGCGGCCAGGGCGTGATTCTCTCCGCCATCATCCTGGGCCGCGCTGCATCGATTCATCAGGGCGCGTTCGCCACCATGACCCAGAGCTTCGGCCCCGAAGCTCGCGGCGGCGCCTGCAGCGCCCAGCTCATCCTGTCGGAAGCGCCGATCCTGTACCCCTATGTCACGAACCCTGACATCCTGGTGGTGATGTCGCAGGAGGCCTACACCCGCTTCGTTCCCGAGCTGAAAGACGGGGGCACGCTGATTGTCGAGCAGGACCTGGTCCGCGTCTCCGAACTGAAGCCCAATACCCGCGTCTTCAGCATTCCCGCCACCCGCCTCGCCGAAGAACTCGGCAAACGCATGGTCCTGAACTCCGTCATGGTCGGCTTCTTCACCGCCGTCACCCAGTTGCTGAGTAAAGACGCGGTGTCGAAAGCCGTCTCCGACTCCGTGCCTTCTTCCTTCCGCGAGCTGAACCTGAAAGCGTTTGAGAAAGGGTTCGAGTATGGACTGTCGCACTCGGAAGCGGTCATCGCGCGGGGATATGAGGACGTGGTGTACGCGGAGGAATAGCTGAAGCGCGTCCACGAGAGGCATAATTGACCTAGTTCTCGATATGAAGCGAGGCCGGGGTACAAGCGATCGCTCGCCGAAACGCAAAGCAGAAATTGAGCAGGCCCGATCTGATGTATCCAGCAGCGAAGCACGACGCGAGCCTATGAACCAAACAGCAGGCGACGAAGAAACCAAACTAAAGCTCAAGAAGCTTAGATTCGAAGCAAGCTGGGGCAGTCGTCTTGAGATTTTCAAATCGGTAGGTAGCGTCATAGCAGCTCTAGGAGTGATTGGCACGCTATCCGTAGCTTTCTACCAACAGAGCGAATCTAGGATTTCGCGAGATGACGACCGATTCGACCGTTCAGTTGCGCGTGTAGGAAGTAGTAATACACCTGAGCGGTTGACCGGCCTTGCCGGACTACAGCAGTTCTTAACTTCTGGCGATGCAGATCGACAAAGGGCAGCTTTGCTATACCTGGTGAACGCGACTGCTATTGAGACGGATCCTGCGGTCCGCGGCGCGATGATTGACACGTTCAACTCCCTCCGAGAGCTCCGAGTAGCTCCTTCTGCCCTAAACGCGGGTTTATTGGCTGCTAGAGATCGGAATCGAGCGCTCTTGAATCGTTTGTTTAGTCGCCCTTGGTCCGCAACAAAAACGAAGCCCTCGTTTGATGTAGATCTTCCCGAACTAGCAATGGACCCCGTACCCCAACTGGAAAAAGATGAATTAATGGCTACGGGGGGAGCTATCGCCGCTCTAGTACGCGCTGGAGCCAAAGTCGGCGATCTCTCTCATACATTTTGTAAGGACTGCGATTTCAGCAGTTCGCCGGACAAGAAGATTGATCTTTCTGGAGTGAACTTTGATTCGTCAATCCTGCGCCACGCGAAGTTCTTTGGCACGAATCTTGACGGCTCATCATTTTCCAACGCTGACCTCTTTTACACCGATTTCACTAGTGCTTCCCTCAAGCACGCAAAGCTGACCGAAGAGCCTCAGACGGTTCCGTATAAACTTCAAGCTGGTTACGCAACAAGAAACCTCAGCAATGTTTGGGGAACTACGTTCGCTTGTGCCGATCTTACCGATGCTGAGTTCTCAGGTCAGTTGGTATTTGGGTTAATCTTCAATGACCCGATTTTTGGAGGATACGGTCGAGATGAATTCTTTGGCGCGGACCTAAACGACACAAACTTTATAGGCGCACAGTTCTATGTCGCAGTCCCGTCGGATAGAGTTTCTCCTGGAGAGAACTCATTTCCGCTCGGGCAGCTTAGCCCCGTGGGGCAAGCCCCCGGTTCAGGTCTGAGCGATCCGATCGACTATGTTGGGAATCAAAAGTATGTTGTCTGGACATCAGCGCTATCGAACGACACCGGGTTCACCACTCCGATCAAGGGCCCCTACCGCAGGAGTTTAATATTTGTGATTTCCTCCTTGGGATTTGCGAAGAATCTTGACACAGCGAAACTTCCACCTGCGGTATTAAACTACATCAAGCAGAACAAGAGCATATTCGAGAAACCTGCAAGGTCCTATGATTGTAAAGGTAACAGGAGCTTCGATATAACGTTGATGTTTGGTCCCGACGACGTCGGCCCGAAAAATACAAGGCCTTGAGCAATTCGGAGGGCTGCCTCACCGCGGGTGGCCCGGGTTAACTCACCACCGAACATCCGCACCCAAGCAGAGCTTGGATGGGGTACCCCATTTTGTTCTCAGGTTCTGCGGTGCGCTTCAAGATCAATCTCTGGGGGGCGGGTGGCCCGGCCTAGCGCATTGCACTCACCACCGAACACCCCCACCCAAGCAGAGCTTGGATGGGGCACCCCATTTTGTTCTCAGGCTCTGCGGTGCGATTCAAGATCAATCTCTGGGGTGGCCCGTCCAAGCTTCGCTTGGGCGGGGATTTTCGGCGGCGCGAAGCCTTACTGTCGGGAAAATGCCGGCGCTCTCGCGCAAGCGCGCCGTCCAATGCGACTCGATTTCGACTACCCCTCTTTGTCCTGTGAGGTAATGACGAAAGCTGCTCCACTCCCAGTCTTCAGGACGTTCCACTAGCCCGCGGGTCACCGGATTGCGGTGAATATAGCGCAGCTTCTGCACAAACTTCTTCTCGTTCCAGACATTAAAATTGAGGCGACTAGCGGGCGTCTGGGCCCGCTGCCGAAATCCCGAGCCCGCCGAGGGATCGTAATACCGCGCCTGCCAAAAGGGTTCCTCCGCCCGCAAGGCAAGCGTGCGCGCCACCCCCTGCTTCAACGACTGCATAGCATGTGCCAGGTCATTCCGCTCGGGTTCGCTGAACAGCAGATGTACGTGCTCGGGCATCACCACATATCCATAGACGCACAAGGCATAGGATTGGCGGGCCCGCTCCAGAGCCAGTTCAAACGTCGCGCGAGAGTTTGGTGTTGGGAACTTCGGGCGCCGATGGAAACAACTGCAGGTGATGAAGTGAAGCTGGCGCGTGTGCTGAAAGGGCTTTAATCCCCAAGGCACGAGGAAAGGTTAGATTCTGTACACTCAATTGTCAGTGACAGTTGAACAACCCCGCCCAAGCCAAGCTTGGACGGGGCACCCGGCTCCAACTCAGCCTGCGCATTGCGAGTGACACGGTGTAAGAGGCAAATACAAACGCAAGGTCCCTCGACTCCGCAGAATTGCCTGAAAAACGGCAATTCTGCTGTGCTCGGGATGACAGAAATGAACTTAGTCAGAGTTCCCTTACGTACTTGTCAGTGATTGCAGAAAATCCCCGCTCAAGCAAAGCTTGGACGGGGCACCCCTCTTTTGGAATCAGACTTTGCGGTGGCCCGCAGGCGGCGGCTGAGTATCCCAGGTCTCGAACGCACGAGACCTGGGGCGCCCAGAGTCAGTCATCCATGAACATCCAGCGTAAGCGCTAGCGAGTTCCCAGCTTGGATTGGAGATCCTGGAACAGGTTCTGCAACAGGACCTGATCGTAGCCACGGAAAAACGATTTCAACTGGCCGCGCCAGGTGTTGGCAATCTCGCCGGCGACCTGCACGCGGATCTTCTGCACGCCTTCGATCGCCGCTGGGTTGGTGGGATCGGTGGCGGGCATGCGCACCATTTTGACGCTGATCTGAACCTTGTAGTTCCAATTGCCGCCGAGGACCACCACGCCTTCATTCCAGGTGGTGCGGACATAGCCGGATTCCTTGTCCATGGTGGCGATGTCGAAATTGTTTTCCAGAATAGTGTTCAGGGTAGTCTGCCAAACCTTGTCGTACTGGTTCTGCAGGTCGTCACGGACGGGCAGTTCGCGCCAAACCGCATCGCCGGTTACGAACCTAGCGCGCAGCGGCTTGGGAACATCGGCCGCGTGCAGGGCACTCACGGCGAGCACCAGCATAGAGACGACGAGGGCGAAACGTCTGATCTGAGTCATGCACTCTCCTAGCGAAAAGCGAATTACAGGGCTGTGTTCCTGCTCGAGATTTATTCAACGATGGGAAGTGACAACTCGGAAGGTGACGATAGTACTCAGAGAGCACCTAAGTAATTGGCGCCATGGTGGATTCAATCAGTACGGCGAAGGGGGCAATTGCTGGCGTCGGTCGCGAAGAGCATGCCACTGGGGCACACTCCGGGGCCGAAGCCCGCAGCCTGGGGGCATCCGACGGGCACGGATCGCACGTACATCAAAAGGCGACCCTCAGGCGCTAAAGCGCTCCCATTTCAACGGCCTAAGGGCACGACTGAAGTCGTGCCCTTCCCAAACCCTGCCCCAGTTGGAGTTTTTCCGCAACCTGTAAAAAGCCGTACCCTCGCTACAAACCGCATTACCGGCGAGAGTGATTGGAGGGCTTGACCGCGCGTCACGGTTCGTGCCATCCTTCCATTCTTTATCAGCTGCCTACGAGCAGATCGTCTACTCGCCTCCAACTGATGACCCACGGAATGGCCCAAGGCCCGATAGACTGGTTCCCTGTGGTCGCTCATCTGTATGCGCCCGCGACTTCCATACCGGAAGGCAGTCATCCTGTGCATCGAGGATAATGAAGACTACCTGCGCCTGCGACGGGGTGTCTGAAGAAAAACGGTTACATCGTCCTGAGCGCGGTCAGTGCTGCTGCAGCTTGTGAACAACTGAGACGCTCGCCCGTTTCCCTGGTAATTTCCGATCACTTGTTGGGAGACACGACCGGAACCGAACTGGCCAAAAAGATCAGGCAGATCCAGCCTCGGGTGCCCATTATGCTTTATTCGGGCACTATGCCCGAGCATCTGGGCGACGTGAACTGTTTTCTGAGCAAAGCCGAACCGGTGGAATCTTTCTTGAAGATGGTAGGCAGCCTGGTGAACCGGTATCAGGAGTAGGCTAAAGGCTCGGCCTGCCCTGAAGATCAAGCCTGCGGAGTCAGAAATATGGAACCCACCCTCCGCTGAAGCGGAAGGGTGGGGCACCCCTGCCGCGTGAAAAGCAGTCGCCGCAACCTGGCTTTCCGGGCTTCGGGCGAGGGGCCGGGACATGAACCGGGGAATTGATTGTGCGACCCTGCACAAGATCTCTATCTCTGGAGCCGGTCTTGAGGAGGTTGCGTCACAGATATTGGATTCGTAGAAGTTCCAAGCCTACTTTGGCGTGCCAATCACGCGAGAAAAGGACACTCGGCCCCTTCACTTTTATTGCGATCCAAAGGTTCGGAATAAGAACGTACTTCGCGACTGTGCCAGCAGCGGCTTGCCGTTAAATGTGGCTTCGCCGTTTTTGTAGCCGCCTACCACATACTTCCAGCCAAACATAAGTCCACCGCTCAATCTCAATCGGTAGATCTGTCCAGGTGTAACTTCTATTCCGCCTCGCGCGAACTGGAACATCACCCGGTCGGGGTTCGCGCTTGATACGCTTTGCGTGGCAACGGCCAGGACCTGTCCTGTTGAGTCCAGCACACTAAGGGTCAGATCATCCGCCTTTGCGCCGGGATTACCAACTACCAGTTCTACTTCGACAGCGGTCAGTCTGGGGAGCGACGGCGTGAAACCCTGTTCTACGTCGTTGACCAGGTTGGTCCAAGCCCGGTCCCATCCCGCCGTGTTCACCTGGTCCGGTTGCTCGGATGCTTCCTCCACCGGGGTCACGGAAGTTGTGGGAGGGGGATTGGCTATTGCCTTCCGCCTGCACGCCATTGTGAACAAAACCATGAAGGCCAATCCTGTCACAGCCAGCTCAAGTCTGATCAGAGAGGTCATAGTCGATCAACCTAAGAATGGACAAGGCAGTAAATCTTTCGCACTTTATCAGGCAAAAGTGGGAGCGTGATCGGTGCATGAGGATTCAATCCTCGGACCGAAAAAAAATCTAAAAAAAAGCTTGCTTCTTTTCTAGTGTTGTAGTTAACTATAACACTATAACGATCCGGCCAGCGGTTCCGGCGTTGAGCAAGGAAGCTGACCTGAAAGTAAACGAGTTCTTAAGGAGATTGAAACATGAAATCCATTCGAATTTGCCTGAGCGTTCTGTTGATAGCATTCTCCGCCATGGCTTTTGCGCAATCCGATGCGCAAAAGTCGTTCGAGAAAATGAAAACATTCGCAGGATCGTGGGAAGGCCCCGTGGTACTCGATCCTCCAACCCCCGAAATGAGCGACGGCAAGCCGGTACACGTTTCGCTTAGGGTTACCTCGCGGGGAAACGCGCTCGTACATGAGATGCAGGAAGCAGGAACGGAATTGGATACGACCAAGTACGACCATCCGGTCACGATGTTTTATGTGGATAGCGATCGCCTGACACTGATCCACTATTGTGACGCGGGAAACCGGCCGCGCATGACGGGCAAAGTTTCACTGGACGGCAAGAAGGTGGAATTTGATTTTGTGGATCTCTCCGGTGGCAATCAGTACGGACACATGTACCATGCTGTGTTTACCAATATCGATGCCAACCACCACATCGAGGATTGGACGTATCTGATGCCCGGCGACAAGCCCATGCATGCACACATGGACTTGCAGCGGACAAAATGACGGAGAGCTCTCGAGTAATACGATTGGGGCACCAGGATGGACCGTGAGTGGAACGACAATCAGCCGATTTACCGCCAACTGCGAGACCGGGTCGTGGCGATGATCCTCGACGGGGTGCTCAAGGAGGGTGATCCGTTGCCGTCGGTGCGCAGTGTGGCGGCGGAATACCGGGTCAATCCGCTCACGGTTCTGAAGGGCTATCAAGAACTGGTAGATGAGCAACTCGTAGAGAGCAGGCGGGGTTTGGGAATGTTCGTCAAAGATAAAGCTCGCAATCTGTTGCTGCAGGGGGAACGGCAGAAATTTCTCGCGGAAGAATGGCCCCGGGTCCAGGCCACCATTCAACGGCTGGGGCTCAAGGCAGAAGACCTGCTGAACGGCGGCGGGCGCCAGTCGAAGTCGAAGGCCAAAGAGGAGGAGCGTTGACCAAATGGCATGCATAGAAGCACGCGGACTCCGCAAGACTTTCGGCAGCACCGTTGCACTGGACAGTGTGAATTTGCGGGTGGAAGAGGGGCGGATCCTGGGACTCATTGGTCCGAACGGCGCGGGCAAGACCACGGCGCTCAACGCGATTCTTGGGCTCATCCCGTATGAGGGGGATCTGAGGGTACTCGGGCGGGATCCCTGGAGGGAGCGCGATCAACTGATGCGGGATGCGTCTTTTATTGCGGATGTCGCCGTGCTGCCGCGCTGGATGCGGGTTTCGCAGGCACTGGAATACGTGGCAGGAGTACATCCGCGATTCGATCGCGCGAAGGCGGAAGGTTTTCTCGGCAAGACGACCATCGGGCAGAGCAGCAAGATCCGCGAGTTGTCGAAGGGCATGGTCACGCAGTTGCATCTTGCCCTGGTTATGGCGATTGATGCGAGATTGCTGGTTCTGGACGAACCCACGCTGGGGTTGGACATCCTTTTTCGCAAGCAGTTCTACGATTCCCTGCTCAACGACTACTTCGATCGCAGCCGCACCATCGTGGTGACCACACATCAGGTGGACGAGATCCAGGATGTGCTCACCGATGTGATGTTCATTAACCGGGGCCGCATCGTGTTCGGCTGCAGCATGGAAGAATTCGAGTCGCGCTACGTGGAAGTGACCGTGACTCCAGAAAATGTGGCCGCCGCGCGGGCGCTCAAGCCGATTTACGAGCGCCAGAGGCTCGGCCGAAACGTCCTGCTGTTCGCTGGTGTGAGTCGACAGCAGGTAGCGGCCCTCGGCGAGGTGCGCACGCCCAGCATCGCCGACTTGTTCGTGGCCGTGATGGGCAATCAGACCGGCGTGGCGCAAGGAGCGGCGTAGATGAGTACACAGTCAGACACGATGCCAGAGTCATTCCCGGCGCAGAGGGCGGCGCCCGGCGCGTTATCGGCGACTCGGCCGCTGTACTGGTCAGTGCGGCGCGAATTGTGGGAGAACCGTTCGATCTATTTCGCGCCCCTGGCGGTCGGGGGCGTGTTCCTCCTGGGATTCATGGTCACGCTTGTGCATTTACCGGCGAAAATGCGTGCCCTATCGGGGCTCGATCCCATGCATTTCCGGGAAGGGATGGCCGTGCCTTACGACTTCGCTGCGGGCCTGATGATGTTCACTACGATACTGGTGAGTGTCTTTTACTGTATCGACGCGTTGCACAGCGAGCGGCGGGATCGCAGCATTCTGTTTTGGAAGTCGTTGCCGGTGTCGGATTTGACGACCGTGCTGGCGAAGGCGAGCGTTCCATTCGTGATACTGCCTGTGATAGCCACTGTGATCGGCGCCGGCCTGCATTTGGTCATGCTGTTGTTGAGCAGCATAGTGCTGCTGGGAAGCGGGCAGCCGGTGGCGCCGCTATGGGCACAGTTACCGGTAATTCCGATGTCTCTGCTGCTGCTCTACCACATTGTGACCGCGCACGCGCTCTGGCCAGCGCCGGTTTATTGCTGGCTGCTGCTGGTGTCGGGATGGGCGCGCCGAGCCGCATTTCTATGGGCCATCGTACCGGTGGTGGCGATCACTGCTTTCGAGGAACTTGTGTTCCACACGGCGCGCTTCGCCGCGCTGGTGGGGTACCGATTAATCGGCAACGCACCTGTTACTAGTTTTAGGCCGGATGATATGTTCCCCACCAATCCAATGACACACATCACCCCGGGAACGTTTCTGAGCACTCCCAGTCTGTGGATCGGCTTGGCGGTAGCCGCGATATTCCTGGCTGCCGCGGTGCGACTGCGCCGCTATCGTGGGCCGATCTGATGGCACGCGGTCTTGAACAGCGGCAGCGTTCGGGAGGACATGCTATGAATCGAGAACGAGCACTAAAGATTCTGCTGGTATTGGTGGGATCGATTTTTACGGCTGCGATTTATCCCGTGACGATGATTTTGTGGGAGCGGGATCACTCCGCATACACCGATGCCATGATGGGTAGCCTCTATATCACGCTGGGAATTCTGTTGTTAATGGCGGTGCGAAACCCATCCGCACATCGTAGCCTGATCGCCTTCGCGGGTTGGTCGAGCATTGCCCATGCCATAGTTATGACCATCATGGTGTCGCGGGATGGGAACGATCGCGAACATCTTCTTCTGGGGGTGGCTATCTTCGCTGTCGTTGGCATACCGCTGATTTTGCTGATTCCGGCGAAACAGTTCAGTGAGCGAGCGTCGGCGGTGGGCACGTAAGCTCGCTGGGGCCACGTCTGCTTGCAAGCACGAGACCCGGAATACGAGCGCCGCGCTGATGCGTGGCAATTTTGAGCGCCTCTCCGAGCATTGACTCATCTAAGTTATTGATTTTCGTAGAGGCGGCGTACAGGATTGCACGTATGTACGCTCGGAAACATTGCTGTTAGCCTCCTCTTTCTACGCTTTCTAATCGTGACGCAGCGAAATACACCAGTTGGAGAAACGGCGGGACTCAAGCACAGTGAGGCGAGAAGAGCCCCGTCCATTCTCATCGTGGATGATGAGAGCAACGTTGCTTTGACGCTGCGACTGGTCTTCGAAGAGGTCGGTTATCAGGTGACGACTGCAGAGAGTTGCCTGGCCGCACTCAAGGCGATTCACGTCGAGCCACGGTATGACGCTGTTATTACGGATTTATGCATGGAGGAGGACCGCAGTGGATTGCGGGTCGCGAACGCGGCCGCCCAACTACAGCCCCGCCCGGTGGTTGTCTTAATAACCGGATTTGGAACACTCGAAAATGTAAGATCGGCGGTGGGTACGGCGGTCGATCATTTCGCAGTGAAACCGCTTGATCTGGATGATCTGAAAAGAGTCGTAGCTCGGCTGATGGCGATTCGCCAGGACCGCCTGCCTAGATGACGGACTAGCTCTTTGCGGCAGCGCCTTGCAAACGCTTCGTCGCGAGGACCACCTCGTAGACCATCACAGGTACAGCCCAGCAAGCCCAGGTAACCGTGGCGGCGCGGTCAGCGAACGTGCCCCAATGCACGCCAGGCGGATAGTCACTGATCAGGCGAAAAGTGACGAAGCCGAAGGTGATCAGGTAGGAACGCACCATCCATTCCTTGTGCAGCGTGATCTGCCGCCGAAGAATTGCCAGATAAGCAACAGCAGTTGCGCTGAGCCAAGCAAGCGCCATGAATGCCAGGGAAATTCCGAAATTCCGCGGCGTACTGAAAACCGCCATCATGCCGGCGCCGCTTGCGCCGACGAGCACTCCCAGCAAGTACAGGATTCCGGTCCAGCGGTGCACGTTAAGCGCTTTCTGGCGCAATCCCGTCCAGAACTGAAAGGGACCGCAGGTTAAGGCGAGAATTCCGCCGCAGATGTGCGTCATCAGGCGGAAACGGTGCGGCCAGTAGTAGTCGAAGTAATTGGGATCGAACGCGAAATACGGCAGCGCATAGTGGCCCAGAAACTTCAACACAATGCCGCCGACGATCAGTAGAGCCGCCGGAAGCAGGACCTGACTGCTGCGCACAGAGCGGGCGAGAACCGGAGTCGCCATCGTAGCCTCCTCAACGCCAAAAAACGCTCAATCAAGGGCCCGGAATGTTCGCTGAGTTTGCCGCAAAGATCGGCTAGCGTCAAGGTGGGGGAAGAGGGCCCACGCAGGCGAAGGAGCGAGCCTCGTACGCGGTCCGATTTGGCACCATGTACCTTCGCGTTTTTCGCCCTTCCGGCTTGGGTTGAACCTGAGTACCTATGGGTGTAGCCTGCACGAACCGGAGCAGCCGGTAGATCCTCCGAAGGAGTATCGATGAAGGACGCTTACGAGGTTTTGCGACATAAGGAAGCGGAACTGGCGCGAATCCGCCACGAGATCACCAGCCTGAAGATGGTTGCGCCCATGCTCGACGAGGAGACCGACTCCAAGTCCAATCAGGACAGCAGGAACTCCGAGGACGACAATTCTGGTACGGATTCCGTTTCGGCAGCGACTGGGACGGATGGCCTGTTTTCATTGAGTTCAGCAGAACGACCTAAAATCTGGAATGTTCTGAAACGCGGTAAGTAGTTGAATTTTGATTTCTGACCCACCCGATCAAGCTAGGTTACTTCCGTAACCGAACAGTTGTGCTATTCAGGACAGGCAGTTCGGAGATGTATGCTCAGGCATCGCGGCTGGGAAGGTCCGACCGTTGGCCGCCTGAAAGAGAAAGTGAATGAAACCAGCGCTAGAAAAGCGCACCGCGCTGCGCAAGAAAATGGTGCTGCCGCTGAAGAGTTCCCCTGCAGGCAACACTGCACCTTCTACCGTCGTACATACATTGGATCTCAGCCGTCTGGGTGCCAAGCTCGGGGCCTTTCGCGAGCGGGTCAAGCTGGGGGATATCCTGGTGGTGCAGCGCCAGCACAAGCGCGCGAAGTGCAAGGTGGTATGGGTACGCGCCGTCGGACCGCGGGAAATTCACGTGGGCGTCGAATTCCTCGGGCCAGAAGACGGGTTCTGGGGCGTTCCACTTGAGGACGAACGCGTCGGGGTGTGGACAGAGGCCTGTGAGCGCTGGTAGAGCTGATACGCTCATGGCTCAATTGTGCTTGATGAACCTGCCATTGGCATGTCCAGTGAGCGAGTTGTAGACGGTCTCGAGAAATGCGTCTTCGGAGATAAAATCCCCCGAATATTTTTTCCAGGGATCAAGAAGTTTTCCCTGTTTCATCTGATCGAGACTCTTCCCCTGTTGGATCGCGATCTGAACTGCGCTTCGCGTGTCCTTGAGCATTTGCAGAAAGGCGCGGACATCATCGAGGGTGGAAACTGGTCCATGACCTGGTATGACTTTAACGTCGGCGGGCAGTTGCGAGACGACTTTGTCGAGGGCGTCGATCATGCCGTTGATACTGCCGCCGCTGTCGACGTCAATAAAGGGGAAACCGTAGGTAACGAAGTCATCGCCCATGTGAACCACATTGGATTTGGGGAAGAAGATCATGGAGTCGCCGTCGGTATGGCCTGCGGGGAAATGCAGGGCGCGGATGTCTTCGCCGTTGAGATGCACGGTGACGTCGTGATCGAACGTTATGATGGGCAAGGCGTCCCGGGCCGCGGGTTTGACTTCCATGTGAACTGAACTGCCGTTGCCGGCAACTCCGCCTTGCTCAAGGCGCTTGCGCACATTGTCGTGGGCGATAATGGGAGCGTTTTTCTGAAAATAAGAATTGCCACCGGTGTGGTCACCGTGATAATGCGTGTTGATTACGAAACGCACGGGCTTATCGGTGATGCCCTTGAGGGCGACGTGAATCTTCTCGGCTAACGGCGCATATTGGTCATCGACGATGACGATCCCGTCGTCACCAACCGAAGCGCCGATGTTTCCGGCATCAGCGCCTTCCAGCATGTATACATTGCCCGCGACCCTGGTCACTTTCATCTGGGCTTTGCTGAAATCCTGTTCCTGAGCGACGGCAGCGACAGCCATCAGGACGAATGCAATGCAGAGGTTGCGCATGGTTTCCCCGCCTTAGCGATTTCGACTGCAGATTCGCACGAAAAAAGGTAATTTTCTAAACGCGCGCGAGGACATCAGTCTAAATTGTGGTAGCAGAATTAGAAACGTAAAATCGGGCAGTATTCTCCGACCGGACGGCTGGGGCGGCGGTGCGGGAAGCGAGCGACCGGACGGCCGGAGCGGCCGTCGCTACGTGAGTGAGGGGAGGAATTCGATGAGGATTTGGCGACTCAGGAGTGCGTGCCTGGCTCTTATATTGGCGGGAACAACGAGTTGGTCGGCAGCGCAGGCGCAACCCGATCGACAGGTCGCCATTACAATTGACGATCTGCCCGCCAGTGACGCGGAGTCGGTGAACGCGGCTACCCTGACGGAAATGACCTCCAAGCTGCTTGCGGCGCTGCGGCAGCAAAATGTTCCGGCTGTGGGTTTCGTCAACGAAGTCAAGCTTTACAAGACGGGCGAGGCCGATGCCCGTATCAAGGTGCTGAATATGTGGCTGGATTCGGGCTTTGAGCTGGGCAATCACACCTTCAGGCATACGTCATTGAACCGCGCGGGATTGCAGGCGTGGGAGGATGACACGATCCAGGGTGAGCCGGTTATCAAGCTCCTGCTGTCGCAGCACAAGATGAAACTGAGGTACTTCCGGCATCCATATCTCGACACGGGAGCAGATTTGCAGACACGCCGCGAAGCGGAGGCATTTTTGAGCCGGCGGGGATACTCGGTCGCGCCGGTGACGGTCGATGGATGGGACTGGAATTTCGGCGGTGTCTATGAAGATGCGAAACGACGCGGAGACACGGCGGTCATGCAGGAGGTCGTACGATTGTATCTCTCGCATCATGACGCGATGTTTGCTTATTGCGAACAACTGTCGCGGGATGTGGTCGGCTATGAGCCGAGGCAGATCTTGCTGCTCCATGGGAATCAGCTGGAGGGAGATCACATTGCTGAGTTGCTGGACCTGATCCGCAAACGCGGATACCGTTTCATCACGCTGGAACAGGCTTTGGAAGATCCTGCCTACAGTTTGCCGGATACATACGTTGGCGTCGAAGGAACCAGCTGGCTAGTGCATTGGGCCATTACTAAGGGAAAGCCTCCCTTAGGGGAGCCGCAGTTTCCGGCACAGATTGCGGAACGGGCAAAGGCATTGCGGGGATACTGAAACCCATCTTCTCGAGCGAAGAGAAATGCCGGCCGCGCCACACTCACTGATCAGCGACTCTAGTTGTCATTTCCTCGGGTGGTTCGCCTCCAGCCATGGCTTGGGCGAGGATCAACTGTCGGGCTTCTACGCGAATCGTGGGCAGACGGAGGCTGAACAGGATGGCGGCGCCGACACAGACGATGCCGCCGATCAACACCGTGAGCGGGGCGCCGATGCGGTCGGCCAAGGCTCCGCCGAAGAAGGCTCCAAAGGGCGCCATGCCCATGAACATCATGGAATAAAGCGACATCACGCGGCCGCGCAATTCGTCGGGCACCATTGCCTGCAGGATAGTGTTGGAGGAAGAAGTTTCCAACATCATGCAGAATCCTACCGGCACCAACAAAGCTGCAGAGAGCCAGAAATGACGCGACAGCGAGAACAAGCCGAGAGATACGCCAAAGCCGCCCGCGGCAAATGCGATCCAGCGACTAAGGCCTTTTAAACCGGACTTTGCGGCTAGAGCCAGCGCAGCGAGCAGTGCGCCGATTCCGGTGCAACCCATCAGGATGCCCAGGCCGCGGGCACCGCCGTGCAAAATTTTGTCGGCGAAGATGGGCATCAGAACCGAATAGGGCATTCCCACCAGGCTGACTACACCCAGCAGCAGCAGCACGGCACGAATGGGAGCGGCGCCCCGGGCGAACTGAAATCCTTCGATAATGTGTTGCAAATGAGAGGCGGCGGCAGGCCGTCGACGCTCCTGGACGCGCATGAGTGCCAGGCCGATGATTACCGCAATGTAACTGACCCCATTGCCGAAGAAGCACCAGCCCTCGCCGATGCTGGCCACCAGGATGCCGGCAATAGCGGGGCCTACGATGCGCGCGCCATTGAACATGGATGAATTCAGAGCGATGGCATTCATGAGGTCTTCCCTGCCCACCATCTCGACCAGGAATGACTGACGAGCCGGTATGTCGAAGGCGTTGACCACTCCCAGCAGGCTGGCGAGGACAAAAATGTGCCACACATGGACGGTGTGGGTGAGAGTAAGAAGAGAAAGGATAAATGCGAGGATCATGGAAGCAGTTTGGGTGGCGATCACAACATGTTGACGATTACGGCGATCGGCAATAATTCCTCCCAGGGGAGCAAGAAGGAAAACGGGGATCTGGCTGCAGAAACCCACAGCTCCAAGCTTGAGGGAAGAACCGGTCAGGCGGTAGACAAGCCAAGCCTGAGCGATGTTCTGCATCCAGGTGCCGGTGAGGGAGATCAACTGGCCGCCGAAAAAAAGCTGGAAGTTGCGGTGGCGAAGCGCCCGAAACGCGACCTGCCAGCGGCTGGGCGGCACGCCTTCGGTAGCGGAGTTGACTGTGCTCCTTTGCGCCAAATCTATCCTTAAACGAGCTCAGAAGTCGGAAGCTTCCTGAAATAGGGACCGGAAAGCCCAATGCAACGAAGTTCCGACTTCCCGAACGAGCAAAAATGCGATAAAGTGCGGCTACTTGCCGCCTGGCCGCGCGTCGCTAGTTCCAGTATAGAAGCAGGCTGGTAATCTTTTGATGTTGGCAACGGGTAAGGAGTCGCTATGGATACGCCCTTGCACCACGAGCGCCGGAGCCGGCAACGCTTCGAATTTCAAATCCCGGTTCTGTTACGAATGAGCGGCAGCGACCACGATGAACCAGCCTTCACCCAGGACTTGAGCGGCCGCGGGGTGTTTCTTTACACGGATTGCCCCGCGGATGTAGGCGCTGCGGTAGCCCTCACGTTCAAGATGCCTTCCGAAATCACTCTGGCAGAAAGCATGCAGGTAAGGTGCCGGGGGAAGGTGCTGAGGGTGGTGCATCGCGACGCGGTGAAGAACAAGATTGGGCTGGCAGTCGAGTTGCTGGAATACGAATATCTGACCGAAAAGCCAGACGAGAAAATGATTCGCAATGATTTCGATCGCATCGCTCCCCTGCATGAACATCCTTTTGGGGACGAAACCCCGGCTGCCCTGACCAGGCGCAACTAAGGGCAGTCTCAATTCAGAGTGAACTGAAGAGCTTTCACTTGCGGTGAGCAAAACCGCACTTTTTCTACCTAAGAATCAGCTGTCCCTAAAGAATGGCTGCAGTACGTTGGGCTGGGGTACTGCTCTGAAGATAGCCGAGGCGCGCGGCGACGCCAGTGAGTTTTTCGTAGGAGTCCGATACTGCCGGAGGAGATATGTGAATACCGGGAAGTAGGAGACCGGCGTAGAAGCGGGCGCGAGCGGACGTAGCATAGAGGCGGACGCGCAGAGCATGGTTAGCGAGCAGAAGACCAGCCTGGGCAACTTGTGGATTGGTACTTTGACGGGCGGCTTCGCCCAGTCGAATCAGCACGGCGGCGTTGCGGGCGACGGCATCGAGGTAAGCGATGGCCGCCCACAAACGTTTTCTTTGCACAGCACGAAACGTCCTTGAAGGCAGATGGTCCCGCAGGTACTGCTCTTCGGCGGGATCGGTGAGATTGCGGAAGGCGAGAAGGTCAACGGGCTCGGTTTTGCCGGGAAGTTCGACAACATCCGCGACCGAGGCGGCCCGGCCTCGTGCCGCGGCAAACAAGAAAAATGCCAAGGCGAGAACAGACACGATCACGAGAATGAGAGTGATGGTCATCGCTGTAAGAGGCGTTCCAGTTCGTGATCCCAGGAAGCCAAATCGTGCTCGGGGATTTGTTCAGCGACTTGAGCCGCTGGTTCCGGCAGCAAAGCATAGGCCAGCCAGATAAGGACACAGAAGAGATATCCAGCCATACTGATCAAGTCCATCTTGATAGCCAGTTGGTATTGTTGCTCTGGTGGGATGTTCCTCGATTCCATCAAGATTGCTGCGGTGGCTAAATCGACGGTTGCAAAAATCCCCAAACCGGCAGCAATTCCGAATGCATAGTTGCGCCAGGTCAGGCGTAGATATCGGGAAAACACGAGCAGGGCAAGCAACAGCCCACATTGGATAATGTCGGCTGTTCGATCCATCAAGTTCAACGCAGCATCGAACACATTACCGTTAGGTCCCAATTTGTGATAGATGGCAACTGTAACGGCTATTACAAGAAGAGCCGCAGTTCCCCAGCGGAACAGCGGCCCTGCACTGTCGCGCAGGGTAGGATACCGTCCAAGGACGGCTACAAAAAGTTCGTAAATAACGGCGAAGCGAAGGATTATGCAACCTGTCTCATGAACTAGGTTGGTATATCCATACAAATGCCCAACATAGAAATGCTCGCGATACAGCAAAAACATTGCCGCGGAAGTACTCGCACGAAAGATGGTGTAGGCAAAAAACACCGGGAATTCCCGGTGAAGGCGACGGCGGATCAGGACGACGGCGACCGCTAACTGGACGATGACCGAAGCAATCCAGAAGAACTGCGCGGGAAGAGGAACGTTCGGCATGGATCAGGTGGCAATATAACCCAGAAGCCTGGTCCTCACAACTAACTACGTGCTCGGTACCGCAGAGGGGGAGGGCACCAGCAAACGAAATCTCAACAAATTTCGACTAACAACTGCCCCCACCACACTTGGGCACGCCATCGGCGACGGCGTTGGGAACCGGCATAGCACAAGCTAAAAGCCCTAATACGAGTAGGATGCGAACGATCTTTTTCAAGGAAATACTCCTTTGCGGGAAAGTAAAGTCCGTGCTAATGTGCGGCAAGCGTGGGCAGGTGGATAGGTTACGTATGTTTTGTTCCATGTTCGGAACATGGAACAACTTATGGCGCTACTTTCGGCACTTGACGATTTGCTTAGCAGGACGCTAGCTGCCATTCCAGGGATGCTGGCGCGCCTGGAATATCTCTCTTCACTGAAGATCGACGGCCGCTACGGGCACTGGGGCCTGTCCCGGGTGCACGGAGAACGTGCGGCTCGGCGCGCCCTGGTAGATGCCCACAAAATGTTGGTGGGGGAAGTACTGCAGACACCGCTGGAATTGCTGGTCGAGGACAGCGAGGCCGCGTGTGCGGCCAAGGGACGGGAAGCTCCTACTTACCTGGAAGAACTAGCGCGTCGAGAATCAAGCCTGCTTCCCGAGGAGGCGGCGAAACCAGCCACCACGCGGCATTTCAATTCAGTGCTGAGCGCACTTTCGGCTCTGACGAAGGCTCAACGGCGCGCCACTCGCCCAAACGCATAGCCACTCCTACCACCTGGCCAATCACCTCAGCGTCCTGCGGGTGCCGCAATACCCTGATCTGCAAAGGGGATAGCGGATGTGGCTGCAGAACGATCTGATCGCTGCCCTTCATGGTGCACCAGCAACAGGTGTGGCCGGCACGGGTTTCCACGAAGTAAATAGGCCGTTCGTATTCGGAGCGCCAGACGCCCTGCACTACCTTATTTCTGGCTTCGTCGATTTGAATAAATGAGCCGGGTGGCAGAAGCGGGTACATAGTGAAATCTTCGGTCCCGATGTATCCGTAAGTAAATGTGCTCTGCGCAAACTGTTCCAGGTAGGACAAGGGCACCAGACCCCACTGCTCAACCATACGACCGAGGTTGGAAGTGCGACGCGGATCGAAGCCGGGATCCATGCGAACGGGAATGCGCACTTGGGTCGTAGACTGCAGAGTATCGGTTTTGTGAGAGCGTGGGGGTGAGATGACCTTCAGATCAGAAGCAATCTCATTGAGATTGACGCCATACCAGGCCAGAATCTGGCTCAAGTCGCAACGGTAGACGACGGCCAGGGAGTACAGGCGGTAGACACTGGGAATAATACCTTTGGTTTCAATATCGGAAAGGCGGCTGAGAGTGATGGAGAAATCCTCGTTGCCATGCTTTCCGGCAATAGCAGCGCTGGCAATCTCAACATCGCGCATGGTCAAGCCCAACTTCTCCCGCAGAAGTCGAAGCTGCTGGCCTGCACCTATCATTCTTGCACTCCTTAGGAAAAAGACGGGTACGGTCGACAACAATCCAGCCGAACAAGGCCCCTGAGCGATTGCGTCAAATTGAACAGGTAGTATGAACCTGTTCTGATTTTGGAACAAGAGGGTTGCGGAGAATCGTGGAAGAAAAGAGGGGTACAGCGAAAGAATTTTCTATTTTCCGGAATGGGAACCTCTTTCCAACCGCGATGGGTTCGCATAGAATGACGTGAGCAGTGGGTCTGCCGATTTCTCAACTTCCTCAATTGGTCGATTCCTGGCTGGCGCCGGTGCCATGAAGACCGAGTTTTGGGGAAAGTTACCATAGTCACTTGGCCTGGCAGCACGATCCTCATAACATGCCAACAGCAAAAGACACTAGCGAGGGACAAGGCATGCACGGCGTATCGGTCGCGCTCTTAGCCGAGGACCGAGACCGGCTGACGGTACTGCAGCACCGGGTCGAATCAACGACCGCGGCTCGGACCGTGTACAGCCAGGCCGGGTTCCCCTCCAGTGCAACCGACCCTATCCTACGACAAATACAGGACTTAAGGGCGGAAATCGTGCTCATCGATATCGAGCCGAGCCGTTTCCAGCGCGCGATCAGCACCATCGAACTGCTGAAAAGCAGCACCAACGATCTGGCCATATTCGCCTTCGGCGATATGGACCACCCCGCGACCATCGTGGCGGCGATGCGAGCTGGAGCCTGCGAATATCTGGAACGAAGCGCCGATTCATCTCCCTTACAAGAAGCTCTCGGACGTTTCCTGTCCATGCGTGCACGCAGTGTGAATGCGGCCGGGAGGGCGCGCGTCCTGACCTTCATGAATGCCAAGGGTGGTTCCGGGGCAACGACGCTGGCCGTCAATACGGCGCTCGCCTTGCAGCAGGAGCATGGAACCACGCTGCTGGTGGATTTTGCGACGCTGGGGCACGCGTCGCTTCATTTGAATGTTCGGCCGGCTTTTGGGCTATTGGACGCCTTGCAGAACCTGCACCGGATGGATGCGGCTTTGTTGAAGGGCTTCATTACCGTCTGCCGTCGCGATCTGCACCTCTTAGCGGGCATGAACCAGATCGCCAACCTGGTTCCGACGACTTCAGAGTTGGCTAGATTGTTTGATCTGCTGGTCAGTCATTATGAATACGTGGTCGTGGACTGTTCCAGCCGCATGGACGAGATCAGTCATATGCTCGCGGATCTCTCGCATGAGGTGCTGCTGGTGACACAAACGGATGTAGCCGCGCTATGGAGCACGAACCGGATGCGTGCGTGGCTAGATGAGAGCGGACGTGACGGCAAGGTCCGCGCTGTGCTCAACCGGTATAAGAAAATTGCGGGATTCGGCGAAGACGATGTGCAAAAGGCCACCAACTGCAAGGTGGCATGGAAAGTGCCAAACAGCTACCATCCGGTGGCATCGGCGATCGACCGGGGCGAACCACTGATCTTGCACGAAAGCGATCTCAGCCGCTCTATTCGAGGGCTGGCAGCACTGCTGGCAAAGGCTGAAGACAGTCTCACCCCTGGAGCGCGAGCGAACACCGCTGAAAATCGCGCTCAAGCGACGGCCCGACTTTTCATCTCCCCGCTTCGCGCCGGGCAATAGCCCCCCAGAACCCAGATCCCTCGTTGCGCTCCTATGCCATGGGTTCGGGGCCTACCATCACGATCATTTTCTGCGGTTCGCCTACTCCGCGGCGACTGGCTCGGCGACTTCGACCTTCGCTTGCACCGCGATTTTCGCGGATAACGAGCGGGAGATGAGACACGCGCGTTCCGCTTTTTCGGCCAGCCGCTGGGCACGAACCACGTCGTCCACACGTTCGACAGTGATGGCCGGTTTTAGCGCGATTTCGGTAAAGCGGAAGCCGCCTTCGTCCTTCGTTATGACGCCTTCCACGAAGACTTCGAGACGGCCGAGCTCGAGCCTGGATTTTTCCGCGATCGCGCGGAAGGTGGCCACGTAGCAGGTGGCGACCGATCCCAGGAGCAGGTGCTCGGGCGTCCACAGACCGGGTTCGCCGCCGAACTCTGGTGGCGCGGCAAAGTTGACGGTGCGAGGAATGTCCTGGGCTTCCAGGATGCCGCGTTTGTGCATAGTCCAATGGGCGTGAGCGCGATAGCGGTAGATAGTCTGCATAGGCGGTCTCCTTGGATGGGACACTAGCAGCAGTCGCCGGATGGGGCAGTGAAATCTGTCACTTCGGGTAGTGACGCCCCGCAGAGAAACGGGACAGATTTTCTGGGGATGAGCCTCCCGTGAGGGAGGTCACAAGCGCTTGTGAGGATGGTCACAGCGCCCGTGTTTATGGAGATTCACAATGGGAAGCGAGTGCAGGGGTGGGAGACGTATCAGTCTACTGTCCGGCCCACTGGCGGAGGTGCGACATGGCCAACGATACTCGCGACATTCTGGAAGTGCTCAAGTTCGAATTGAACTTCCTCGAGCAGGGCGGGTATGGCCGCTCGGTCCGTACCCCGTGGAAACCGACTTCGATTTTCCAGGACTCGCTCTCGTGCATTAACTTCAACGATCCAGAACGGCCGCATCCCTGCGTGGAGTGCTTGCTGAATGATTTGGTACCCGCGCAGTATCGGGAAGAGAATGTTCCCTGCCACCACATCCCCTTGAATGCGGCGGGCGAGACAGTGGACACCATGGAGCGCCAATATACCCAGATCGAACTGGAAGAAGCAGTGAAGAACTGGCTAAGGGACACCATCCAACGCATAGAAAAGGAGCGGGCGCAAAGATTGCAAACCATAGCTCCGGCCAAATCTCAGGCACCTTCGGCGTAGATCAACAGCGGGCGGGGATTAAGCGCCGGAAAGCCTCCTACAGACTGCTTCCCGAGGTTCAAATTGGGAAACATTTTTTCGCTGGAAACCTCCTTTACATATCCAAACCAACCAACAGACGGTATGCTGGAGGGAATCTTGCGGGCCCGGGAGCGCGCATGAAACGCGACTTCGCCTCACTTACACCACAGGAAGCCCTGCACGTTGCCATCTTCATCGAAGAGCGCAACGCCGAGATCTACCACCAGTTTGCGGAAATGTTCGCCGAATTCCACGATCCCGAATCGCTGGAAATTGCCAGCACATTCTGGGATATGGCCAACGAAGAGCGCCAGCACGGAACCCTGCTGCAGAAGCGCTACTTCGATCGGTACGGCACCCGCCCCTGTGCCATGACGGATGATGACGTGCGTGACTTCATCGAAGTACCGCGATTGGAAAACGGTGAAATCTTCACCATCAGCAAACTGAAGATAGGTCGCTCGCCGCGGGAAATGGCGCTGGAAATCGCCATCACGACCGAGCAAGGCGCGCTTCGCTACTACACCCGCCTGGCGGAAATGACAGAGGATCCGGAGTTGAAGACCTTATACCGGGAATTCGTCGACTTCGAAAGCGGCCACACCGATGGTTTGCAGAAGAAGATGGCGTCGGCGCGAAGGACTTCCGGGGGAACGAAGCTGGCCTGACAGCGCGGCTTAGCGTCGTGAACTACCAAAATAGCAAAGCGTCCCGGCTCATGACTTGGCTGTAGGTCTTGGGCGTAACTGACCCGCCGTCACTCGCGTTGCGAAATTCGCCCGAAGCTCTGATTTCTTGCTTTCGTCTACAAGTTTCGTTCGTCTTGTTAGGTGTCAGTGCATTCAGCCATTCTGGTGCGATACTTCTCGTTTGCGTAGACAAGAAAAAACTGTGGGGCGAGGCTGCTGGCGGTCTGTCCTACTCTTACTTCTGGCGCCGGTTGCCTGGGCCACCACGCCTTCCATTCAAATTCCGCGCATCTCGAGCCCGCCAACACTGGCCGACTTCGAGGGAATGGAGCCCGGGCCGAGAGTTGCGGCGCAGATGTCAAAGGTAACCGGATTCATTGCCCGTGAACCTGCGGATGGAGCGGAGCCCACGCAGAGCACCGACGTATACCTGGCCTACGACGAGCACAACTTGTACGCCGTGTTTGTCTGCTGGGACAAGGAACCGGAGAAAATCAGGGCACGCTTGACTCGGCGGGAAGATATTTTCTCCGATGATTCGGCGGAGATCATGATCGACACCTTTCATGACGCGCACCGAGGCTACGCCTTTGCCACCAATCCGCTGGGCATCCAGTGGGATGCGTTATGGACGGAAGGTTCGATTCAGAATGGCCTTCCGGGTGATTACGGCGGATTTGATTCCTCCTTCGATACCGTCTGGCATTCGCAGGGACGCCTCACGAAACGGGGTTACATTGTGCTCATGGCCATCCCCTTCAAGAGCCTGCGATTCCCGCGCACGGACACGCAGGAATGGGGAATCATATTGAACCGCAGTATCCCGCGGACGAATGAAAACCTGTTCTGGCCGCGGATCTCGATTCGCATTCAGGGGCGATTTAATCAGGCTGCAACGGCTATCGGACTGGAACACATTTCTCCCAGCCGGAACATGCAGTTTATTCCGTACGCGCTGCTGCGAAGCTTTCGCGACATTGACCAGCGCGACCCGAATCGGCCCTTCTTCACAGGCGCAAGGGTGAAGGGCGATGTCGGGTTGGATTCCAAGTTCATTGTCCACGACAGCTTTGTGCTGGATGGGACGATCAATCCCGACTTCAGCCAAGTCGAGTCCGACCAGCCGCAAATCACGGTCAACCAGCGATTCGAAGTGTTTTTCCCGGAGAAGCGGCCCTTCTTTCTGGAGAACAGCAACTATTTCGTGACTCCCATCGACCTGGTTTTCACGCGCCGCATTGCGCATCCCGAATTTGGATTGCGGCTCACGGGCAAATCAGGACCGTGGGCGCTGGGCGTGCTGACCAGCGATGATCGGTCTCCGGGCGAGACTGTTCCTCTTGGCGATCCACACAGCGGGGATCGGGCCACCTTCACGATCGCGCGCGTGAGCCATGACATACTGCAGCAATCAAGCGTCGGGGCGATCTTTACGGACCGGGAATTTGCCGGCGCATACAACCGTGTCGGCGGCATTGATGCCAATTTGAAGCTGAATGAGAACTGGCGCGTGCAAGGGCAAGCGGTAACCAGTTCCACGCTGGACGTCGACGGTTCGCATTCGGCAGGGCCGGGATACAAAATAGTCGCCGAACGTGCAGGCCGAAAATTCAATTGGCAATCCATGTACTTTGACTACAGTCCCGGGTTTGTGACCGAGACGGGTTTCGTCAACCGTACAGACATTCGCCAGGAGCAGATCAAGGCAAGTTATTACTTTCGCCCGGAAGGAAAGACCCTGATCTCGTGGGGACCGACGTGGCAGCAGTTCAGCATTTGGGACCATCACGGCACCGCGCTTGATTATTTTGTTTTTCCCGGTATGCGCGTGGATCTGACCCATGGAACCTGGGTCAACTTTCATCCCTTCGGCTACGATGGTGTCTATCTTCGTCCCCAAGACTACGCGGGCCTCACGCACGTGACTTCGTATCCTCAGCCTTTCTGGGGTATCGAAGGAGCGAGCGCATGGTTCAAGCAGCTTGAGCTGAGCTGGTTTTTCGTGTCCGGCGCCGGCGTGAACTACAACCCTGCCGCCGGGCGCATCCCGCTGATCGGTCACGAAGATCAGGGCAACGTTACGCTTACGATTCACGCCAGCGGGCGGTTGCGCATCGACAATACTTACCTGCTCGAGCACCTGCGCGAGCGCGACTCGCAGTTAACCGCGGTTACCAACCACATCGTGCGCAGCAAATGGAATTGGCAGTTCACGCGCGAACTATCGGCGCGTGTAATCCTCCAATACAACTCGGTGCTCTCCAATCCCCTGATCAGTTCCCTGTCGCCGACCAAAAATATCAATGGCGACTTCCTCATCACCTATCTGATCAATCCAGGCACGGCCGTATACGTGGGGTATAACAGCGACTTGCAAAACCTGGATCGGCGACTGATTCCAACGCCCACCGGGCTGCTCACTACCCCAGATACGTTCATCAACGACGGCCGACAATTCTTTGTGAAGTTGTCGTACTTGTTCCGGCCGTGAGAGCCGGCAGGGTGTCCATAAGCAGATGTTACGGCTGGGAGGCGACGAATTTTTGCGCAGTCCACGTCTCTATGGGAATCAAGCCGCCGCAGTCCAGGCACTTGGTCACGGAAAACTGGGTTGAGCAGTAGGGGCACTTGGCCTGGGTGACAAAAGTGTCGAAGGGTTGGCCGCACTGGCCGCACTTCCAGAACGCGCCGATGGGCGGTGCGGTGTTGCAACGAGGACAGGCAAAACCTTCGTGGCGCGGCAGCTTCGCGAAACGCGCCAAGGCACGGGCATGCTGCAGTCCACCCCAGCAATTCATCAGCATGAACGCTGCAAGAATGCCTAGCCATGCTGAATGAACGTATATGGCAAAGACGATGAATCCGGCTATGCCGAGCAAGCCGATGACAGTAGCGACCATCAAACTGCGGGCGCGGCCGAGGACAAACCACAACAGCGAGCGGAGAATCTGGCCGCCGTCCAAAGGATAGACAGGCAGCATGTTGAAAATGAGCAAGAGGGCGTTGATATAGAAGACCGCCTTCAAGAGAGCATAGGCATTGGGCAAGGTCATTGCCCAGTCCGCCGATCGGCTGACCGCCCCCAGGGCGAAGAGCACCGGCACCAGCGCAACATTGACCAGCGGGCCCGCGGCAATAGCCCACAGCGTAGCGCCGGGCCGCTGCGGCGGGTTCACATAGGCGACCCCGCCGAGTGGCCAAAGAATGATTTGATTTGCCTCTCCTCCCACTTGCCGGCATGCCAGAGCGTGGCCGAACTCGTGCAGCAACACGATCAGAAAAAGTGACACATATTCGAGAACGTTCCAGGTCAGAGAGGAATAACTTCTGGAGCGGGTGCTGATTTCGTAGGCGGCCACCAGAAACCAGGACCAGTGGAGAAACACGTCAATACCCGAGTAACTGAACAGGCGAATGGAGCCTTGTTTACCGGTGGGCATGTTTGAACATTCTAAGATGCGGACACATAGATTCTGGCATTTTTTGCCCCGATGCGAGGAGCACCCGAGTTGCCGGCATGCTCAATCCTTGGTTGGCAGCGACGGCGCCATGTCCTGCGGGAAAGACTTGAAGGCTACTTCACGCGAGCGCGATGAAATCTTCTTGTCGGCGTCGGTCGTGTGCTCGACGAGGGTGCCGTTCAAAATGTAATAAGCTTCCTCGCCGGGCTGCTTTCCAGATCCGCGGTTCACGGTCCCGGTGAAATCGAACCAGACACCGTGGACAGTCTCGGTCGTGAAGGTCAGCTTGTTGCCGTTCAGTTTCCCTTCCTTGAAGAAGTGATCGAGAAAGGCGTCTTTGTCACTCTCCAGATCGCCAAAGCGGGAGACGAATCCAGTGACCTGACCGGCATCTTCCACGGTGATCTGCACAAACTCGCCGTCGCGCAAGAAACTGTACATGCCGGAATACTCGGCGGATTTGTCAGGTGGGTGGGCTGGGGGCGCGCTGTCCTGGGCGGCGAGGATCGTGACGCTCAGCAGGCAGCAGGCAATCACTTGGAGGATCGTGCTCAGCCGTAGGCTGATGTTCATAGCTGCTAATGGTATTACAAGTGTCTGTCTTGGGCAGTTCTTTTTACCGCCCTTCTCATTTCAGAGATCACTGCCGCCCTGAACTATAATTATGAGAACCTCGCGTACGGGCAAGCCATGAGTAATGACATTCTGAGGGGTTCCGACTCTGACACCGGCTTGCCGCAAGCTTTTACGCCCAGACTGCTGATCGAACCAGAGCGCGCCCACCGGATATTTATTCGAAACCTCCGGGATGTTCTCTTACCTCGCCGAATGGTCCGACGAGCAGAAGCGAGGGAATCGCCGGAATTCTGGTCGGATGTATTCGTCTCCTCGGGATTGCCCTGGTGGCGTTTTCTGGAATCCTTTGCGGTGCACGCGCTGGTGTTGGCAGGCGTGTGGGGCGCGTCGCGAGCGTGGTTGTTACGACCGCAGGTTTTGCCGCCGATGGTATTTTCCAAGCACGATGTTATTTACTTTCCTGCGTCGGAGTATCTGCCGCCCCTCGATACGGGGAACGCCGTCCCGCGCACGGCGGAAAAAGGTGAGCCGGTATTCAGCAAGCAGGCCATTATTTCGGTGCCACCGGAAGCAGATAACCGAAGGCAGACAGTAGTTACGGCTCCTGACATCAAGTTGAATCGTGACGTTCCCTTGCCGAATGTGGTGGCGTGGGATGCAGTGAGTCCGGCGGTACCGGTCGCCGCAGTCAGCCGATTGCAACTACCACTTCAGCCGTCTACGGCAATTGTAGCGCCGCCGCCAATAGTCGAGGCAGCCGCGGCTCGCCATCGCCTGGATCTGCCGAGCAGTGCTGTGATCGCGCCGCCGCCCGATGCTTCGTCTGCGGTATCGCTTCATATGGTGGTGACCCCGCAGGCGGCGATCATCGAACCGCCTCCGGTCGTCGAGGGCCGCATTCGACGGGTGGGCGATATCAACATTGGACACTCGGAGATCATTCCTCCGCCGCCACAGCTTCCGACCAGCGAGCAGCGGATGATCGCTTACCAAGCCGCGATTGAGAAAGGAAATGTGGCGAGTGATGTCATTCCGCCACCGCCGAGCGTTCACAATGTTGGTGCTTCCCGTTTACGGGCACGGGCAGGAACTTCTGCGACGGAGATTGTTCCGCCACCGCCGGCGGTGGCTGGCAGCGATCATGCCAAGAACAGGATTGTCGCGCTTAACCTGCAACCGGTTGCGGTAGCACCGCCGATCGCAAATGGTAATCGGCGCGGCACATTTGCGACAGCGGAGAAGGGTAAGCCGGGCGCGGCGGGAACGCCGAATATTCAGGATCGTGCAGGCAGAAGTAACGGGGCGGTGGGTTCACGATCGGGCTTGCCTCCAGGGCTTCTGGTCAAGCCCGAGGCGAGTGCGGGGCACAGCGGAGGCGATGCAAATTCAAATTCCAATCCGCTGGTTGCGAAGGCAGAGGCGCCGTTGCGAGTCGGCCCGGCGCCGCGGCGCGCCATGGTAAGCACTTCGGCGCCGACAGAAGAGGAACGCGAGGTATTCGGGAATCGAAGGCTTTATTCGATGATCCTGAACATGCCCAACCTGAACTCGGCGGGAGGCAGTTGGGTGATACGGTTTGCCGAGTTGAAGAACGGCTCGGGGCAAGGCGATCTGATGGCGCCCGAGGCGACCCGTAAAGTCGATCCCGCTTATCCGCTGGAACTGATGCGCACGCAGATTCAAGGGAAAGTGATGCTCTATGCGGTAATTCGCAGCGACGGAAGCGTCGGAGAGGTGCGCGTGCTGAACAGCGTGGACGAGAGGCTGGACGAGTACGCGCGCGTGGCGCTCTCGCGCTGGCATTTCCGGCCTGCCACCAAGGGGGGCAGCGCCGTCGACCTGGAAGCAGTGGTCACAATTCCCTTCCGGGCACAGCCGGCATTTTAGTCGCGTAGCCTTTGGTTTACCCGGCTCCGTTTCCAAACATACGTATAAGAAGTCAGCGGACATCCTGCCGGCTGGCAGCACCGCAGGTGCTACTCGCATCCTAGTGGCGGGCTGAGTCGCAGATATGTCAAACGCCGAATTCGGGTCGCTAACGCTTTTTCTTTTCGTGCTGCTGGCGCTGGCCCGGGTTCTGGGCAATCTTTTCAGCCGTCTGCGGCAGCCGCGCGTGGTCGGGGAAATCCTTGCCGGCACACTACTCGGACCATCTCTGCTGGGACACTTTGCGCCGACTTTAGCCTCCGCCATACTTCCGCAGCACGGAGCGGCGCAAACTCCTTACGCGACGGTGCTGGCGTTCCTCTACAACTTCGGCTTGTTGCTGCTGATGTTTGCTTCGGGCGCGGAAACCAAGGGACTGTTCAATCGCGAGGACAGGCGAGAAGTTGCATGGCTCGGAGCCGTGGGCACGGGTGTGCCTTTTGTGCTGGCGCTGGGAGTCGGTGGATTTCTTCCCTTAGGGCGGCTCACCGGGCCGGCGGGCGGGCGCACTCCTTTGCTGCTGGTGGTGAGTATCGGCGTAGCCGTCACCTCGATTCCAGTTATTTCGAAGATCCTGCACGATCTGGGAATTTTGCATACCCGGTTTGCGCGGCTGGTGCTGGGAGTTGCGGTTATCGAGGACATAGTTCTTTGGGCGGTACTGGCCATTGCCACCGCACTGGCTAAATCAGGAACCGTGCCGCAGGGGCAAATCGCCGCCCACATTGCGGCCACCGTCATTTACTTCGGAATTGGATTGCTCGCGGCCCCCAAGGTGCTGCAGAAACTCACAAACGCGAGATGGAATTTCCTGGCGAGCAGTTCGCCCACGGCGTACGTAATCGTGGTGTTGCTTGCGTATGTCGGGATTGCGTCGCTGTTTGATATCAGCCTGGTATTCGCCGCTTATCTTGCCGGATATGGAATTGCCAGCGGCAGAGATTATCAGGCACACGCGATTGCCTCGGTGACGGATTTCTCTTTTGCCGTATTTATCCCCATCTATTTCGCGGTGGTTGGGTACAAGCTGGATCTGAGCAAGAGTTTCTCGCTGGGAATGGTAGCGGTGTTTCTGGTGGGCTCATCCCTGATGAAACTGTTCTCGGCGGGATTAGGGGCGAGAATCGCTGGATTCAGCCCGCGCGATTGCATCAATCTGGCAGCTGCTCTGAACGCCCGCGGAGGGCCGGGTATCGTGCTGGCCAGCGTTGCGTTCGACGCGGGCATTATCAACGCGAATTTTTACACGACATTGGTGATTGTAGCTGTGCTCACCAGCCAGGCGGCCGGAGCCTGGCTGGAACATCTGCTCAGGACAGAACAGCCGCTGCTGTCAGCGCAGACGGCTGATGAGTCATTGGCAATCGCTGACGAAGAAGAGCTGGCTGCGTAGAGTGTGCAGCCGAGTGTTTCCATCCAGAGCAGACGAACCTACAGGGCTCTACGGTTAGACCCCTTCGCTTATTCAGTGTTCGCCTGATTGTTTCGCCCCACAACGACTTGCTTTACTCAAGATGCAAGAGCTGGCGGATTCCTTTCCCAGAGCTTCGTCTCGCGTCATCGCAAACCAGTGCTGATCGCCAGCGCAGGCAAGATGATGATTGGCGCGAATCGGCTGGCTCCGAAAAAGCACGTTAAGGAGATGATTAAGATGAAGCGTTTACTCCAGGTACTAGCGATTCTGGTATTAGCGAGCGCATGGGTAGTGGCGCAATCAAGCGCAGGAACGGGCTCGAACGCGGGAAGCAGCTCCGGCAGCGGTTCCATGAGCGGCCAGAGCGGGACCAGCAACAGCACCACTCCGGGCGCCCAGGGGACAAACAATGGCACGTCGGCCACGCCCGGACAATCCACGAACGGAGCCGATAGCGCGGGCCAGACCGGCTCCAGCACGTCCGGCAATACCGGCACCGCCGGCACCAGCAATGGCGCGGGCAGCAGCAGCAACAGCAGTGACATGGGCGGCGGCAGCGGTAACGGCGCCAATGCCAATGGAAACAATACCAGTGGGAATGCCAGCGGCAACAGCAAGGGCGGCGGCGAGATCGCCTTCGGGACTTTCCTAGGCCTGGCAGCCCTGTGGGAAGTGACGCGCCGCAAGAAGCGCGCGGTTAGCACGCTCTAGTCCAAATGTCAGCGACAGCTGTACACAACGCTTCCGTCCTGACGCAGTCCAGCCGGAACAGATCGCAGAGCCGAGCTCTGGCCATCCGTTTCACGCTGGCTGCGCTGGCGGTGGCGGTGAGTTATTTTTTTCGCTGGGAACTTCTTCGTCTCTGGACCTCCGAAGCGAACCTGCGGCTCGACCTGCTCGCCGGCATTCACTTGCAAAGAATCTCGTCAGACACGGTAATGTGGCGAGGCGTGCTCTACCGTTACGAAAACCCGTGCACGTTTGTGGATGTCTGGTTTGGCTCTATCCCGCTTCTCTGGAATCTGGGCAGAAGTGTGAAGCGAAATGCGTTGTTCATGACAGCGGTCGCGGCTGGCCTGTTTTGCTTTAACGTGTTTCGACTCTCTGTTTCGGATGTTCTGTTTGCCGCGGGATTGCCGTGGAACCTAGCTCACAATGTGGTCAGTGGGATCTCGTATTTCGTAGTGTGGCTGTGGATATGGACTCGGCTTCGAAATCAGCAATCATATCCGCCAACGGCAGTCCCCAGGTTGTGATCCGCGATTTCTGTTCCGAGCTTATAATTCCCCCTGGAGGTGCTCTCATGAGAGTTCCCACCCTCCTCGGCGGCTTTCTCCTGGCAGGTTCCCTTCTGTGCGGCGCGAGCGACCAGGCCGCAATTGCGACTTTGAGCGTTGGCACAAATCCGCAGGACAGGGTTGAATCTAACTTCGGCAGCGCTGTGAATAAGCATAGCCAGCGGCCGCGCCTGAATCTTCGCGCGTTTGACCGCAGTCAATCCGACGCCAACGTGTGCTACATGATGCGGACGTACATCATGGTGCGTGAAGATCGGGATTCCGACGTGACCCGGCGCGATGGGCATATGACCTGCCAACCGGCATGGAAGTTTGAAGTGCGGAGCGCAGGGAGTGCGGCGGAAGATCGATAGTGATCGATATCATATTCCCGCGGCGGCCGGGGTAAGCGCAGGATTCAGTGCGAATTCCCTTTTACTTCTACTCCCGCCCATTTTTCCAGCAGGGTCAGGGTGGCTGCGTAATCGAGGTCCTGCTGCCCTTCTTCGCTGGCCAGATCGTAGACTTCTTCAACCGCCTCCAATCCGGGAAGCTTAATTCGGGACTCGCGGGCAGCATCGAGCGCGAGGCGGATATCCTTATGCATCAGGCGAAGCGGGAAATTGGGAGTGAAATCGCGGTGAAGAATGAAAGGCGCCTTGTAATCCACCACACCGGAGCGAACCATGGTGGCTTGCACCAGGGGAATAAGAGTTGCGGCGTCAACGCCGAGTTTAGTGGCAAGGGTGAGGGCTTCGGCAAAACCTTCGAAGATGAGCGCAATCTGCAGGTTCATCACCAGCTTGGCGGCCTGGCCTTTACTGGTTTCGCCCATGCGGAATACCTGCTTGCCCATGGCCTCGAAGAGAGGCTTGATTCTTTCGATGACGGCAGGATCTCCGCCCACCATAAAAATCAGGGCGGCGTTGGCGGCTCCTATTTTGGAGCCGGTCATGGGCGCATCGACCCAATCCACGCCGCGAGTGCGGACGCGCTCGGCAAACCTGCGAGTGGCGGAGGGAGAGATGGTGCTGGAATCGGCAATGATCATGCCCGGAGCCAGCGAGGGCTCAGCGCCATTGGGTCCAAAGAGAACTTGCTCGACAGCTTTGGTATCGGAGACACACATCCAGATGACTTCGCGATCGCGAGCCGCGTCGGCGGGAGAATCAGCGGTGCGCGCGCCTTCCACCTGCTTGCCCGGAGTGCGATTCCAGACGGCCACATCGTGGCCAGCTTTAACCAGGTTTGCTGCCATGGCTTGGCCCATGATTCCCAGCCCTAAAAAAGCAACTCGCATCCGGAGTGTCTCCTAATTGATTGATTCCACTGCATGGATTAGATATGACCGTTGTAACCGTGGTCAAGTGATTCGCATCCAACCAAGTGAGAATGTTGGACTAAAATGCGTCGTTTACGGACGCCGCCCGCAGATGTAGGATACGGGCGAATTCATTCGCAAAATCTAATAGATGATCAAAAGTACCCTGAATAATCGTTCGCTGCGGCGCCGTGCGGGTGCGTTCACAAAACTGATCCGGCACTCGGCCGTTACGCCGAGAACCGGCTCCGTGCACAAACCCATGCTGGTAAGCAATGGCGAACTGGGGCTGACCTTCATCGGGCATTCCAGCTTTTTTGTGCAGATGGCAGGGCAGAACGCCATCATCGATCCTAATTTTGCGCGCTGGCTGTTCGTGCTGAAACGGCTGCGCAAGCCGGGAGTGCGGGTCAGCGACCTGCCGCCGATGGATGTGGTCCTGGTCACGCACGCGCATTTTGATCATCTCCACCGGCCGTCTTTGCGCGCTATTGCTCAGAATACGCGACGCAAGAGCGGGCGCGGTCCCATCATCGTGGTCCCCCATCATGTTTTTGATTTGGTTTCCGACCTGGGATTCGAAGATGTGGTGGAGCTGGACTGGTGGAACAGCTATCGCCACGGCGGGCTGACCGTGACCCACGTTCCCTCGCGGCACTGGGGAGCGCGCATTCTGAAGGACGCGCACCGCGGGTATGGGGGCTATGTGCTGCGTGACCACAAACATTCGCTTTACCACGCCGGTGATACTGCGTATTTTTCAGGGTTCCGGGAGATTGGGCGGCGGCTGGCGCCGGAACTCGCGTTGTTGCCGATCGGAGCTTACAATCCGCCACAATTCCGCAACGTTCATACGGATCCTGCCGATGCCACGCGCGCTTTTCTCGATTTGAACGCGCGCTGGATGATCCCAATGCATTACGGTACCTTCCGGCTGTCGCATGAGCCCATCGAAGAACCGCTGCAACTGCTTGAGCAGGAAGCGGAAGCAGCGGGGATCAGGGACCGTGTGGTCGTCCTGGAAGAAGGCATCACCCGATTTTTTTAATGGTTCGAACGATGCGCCTGCAACCCGCGTTTTCTCCTGTATTCATCCGGGTTTTCCCACCATGTCCTCAGTCCATTGGATGTAAAACGCCGCCTGCCTTTTTCCGAGCTTTTTGTCCGAACAAACGTCGACCCGGGGGGCGTTTCGGAGCCAGCATGGCATGTCGAGGTTCTAACATGCTTTCGTTAAATCTCACCCGCTAATCTCAGTGCCTTTTTCAACAACCACGCCTGATAGCGTCGACCACCATTCGACTGCAGGTCGTGGGAGATTACATGAGTGAGGGCGAAGTGGCTCTATTTAAGGAATACGAACGTATCTAGCACTCGCTTGAGATCGCGATGCACGACGTTAAGGTCGAAATCCTTCATCGTGCCCGGATCGGCATACGCGGGATTGGAATATGCGATTCTGATGTCCAGTTCGTAACATTTAGCCTGGTGAAAAGTGCGATACACGTAACCGTCTATCAGGTTCCCAGTTTCTACACCGTCCGTCTCTGTGACCGTAAATTTCACGCCGTCGATGGTTTCGTTCTGCGCCTTGCCAACATGCGGCGGTGGCTCTTCCACCGTCAGGCATTCCGTTTCAGTAGTTGCGTTTTTCAGTTCGTTAACTGAGAAGGCCGCTGCCTGAAAGCTGGTGCCCTTCATCTCACTACTGGGATAAGCAATGCAAGCAACTGTTCCGCTGGAGTCACAGGAAAAATTAGAGCAAACAGGAGTGAATGCATTACACGCGTCATCGGGAACCCACCAGTCCGCGTGATTGGGACTTCTCGCGCAGGATACGAGTGAACGTGAGTATTCAAAACGAAATGCGCCATCGGGACTGGCGAAAGTACTGGCGCGTCTTTGATGTGGAAGAGCCTGCTGATCATTGAGCGCCACCCAAAAACCCGCAACAAGCACCACGGACAAGAAAGCAGTGCGAGCGCGGTTCATGGGCACATGATATTTCCTTTTACGGGTAATTGGCGCAAAATCGCCATTACGCTCAAAATGGCGGCAGGAGGAACAACGGTTCACCCCATTTACGGCAATTCCACATCGAGAGCATAAATCTCGTCAGTAGTAAGATCCCGTGTAAAGATCCACGATCCATCCGGACTGACTGTGCTCCATCCGAAAGCTGGGGGCATGCTGTACCGGTGAAGATTTTTGAGATCGACTACCAACTCGGAGTGAGCTTCGCCGACTTTGGCCCTTCTGTAAGTGTTATCGCCGAATGACGTGTCGTAGTAGACGTACTTCGCATCGGACGACCAGTTGGGAAAGCCAATCCCCGGCTCTTTAATCCATTCTGACCACTTTCGAGTGTTGAAATTGAAGATCATCAGTGCCGAGGAATCAGACTTTAGGGCGGCAAGGTAATTTCCATCCGGTGACCAACGAGGACTGTAGAAATTTTCCGAGCCTGGAAGGAAGGACATCTGGCGAGTATTCAGATCCACGATATAAATGCCCCCTGAAGTCAGGCGACGGCGCCCAAACGAGATCCTCTTGCCATCCGGGGCCCACACGGGATCCGCTTCCCCTTCGTCGGAGGGCAACAACTCCTCGGGTGCCCCGCCCTGGGCCGAAACCAGGAAAATCTTCCAGGGCCGGCCGAACTGGATACTGACGTACGCGACGCGAGTGCCATCTGGAGACCAACGCGGCAAGCCATCCAGACCGTTGGGGTACGTAAGCTGAAGGCGGTCACTCCCGTCGGGCCGACTGCGCCAGATCGCACCCTCTGGATAAGACACATAGGTAATCCATTGACCGTCGCGGGAGAAATCCAGTTCGCCTGCGGAGAGCCCGGAGAGAAATGGCAGAAACTGCGATGACTTCGGATCGTATCGCACCAGTTCGCCTCGTGACTGAAACGCCTGTACAAAGACTTTGTTGCTATCAGCACTGGGGGCCAAGGAATTGAACCACATTGGGCCAGTTGTAAGCGGCAAGGGAGCGAAGGACCTGCCCAACAGACCTGGTTCTTTCACGGCCCAAACATTTCCCCCGGAAACGGACTGTTGTATGAATAGGTAATACCGCCCGTCGGGAGTCCAATCACCACAGCACTCGCTGGGCGGAGTGTGCCATCCGGGGAATACACGATGCAGGTTGCTGCCATCTGCCTGCATCTCCCAAATGGCAGACGCGGTTCCAACTATCTGCTCCCAGAACCGAATGCGCTTGCCATCAGGAGAGAACCTCGGCTTGTGGGTGGTACCGGAGACAGAGGCCAGCTTATGTGGCTGCGTTCCGTCGGCATTGGTTTCAATGATGTCGGAGCCCCTACAAAGGATGAGATGTTGGCCGTCAAGAGACCAAGTGCCATCGTGAGCTTCAAAATTGCCGAGCCGGCGTGGGGTTCCTGATGGAAGCGGCAGAATCCACATCGGATCTTCTGCCTCTGTGCCGAGCGAGCTAACCACCAACAGTTGGGTATGGTCAGGGGAAATGCTAAAAGCCATGACGTTGGTGAAGGAAGTTGAAATTGTTGAAGTTTCTCCGCCGGTTGACGAGGCCTGAACGATCCGGAAATTCGGATTGACCTCGGTCGTGTAGATGCGGGAGCCATCGGTAAGAACCCCATCCTTCGGAAGTCCGTCGCGTGTGATCTGCATTGTGGCGAGCACTCGCGGTGGACGTGGCGAGTTCAGCCAAACCAGGGTGCCTGCCAGAGCGAGAACGCTCAACAGAACCGCTACTCCCAGCTTCCATTTTCCTGCCGTGGGACGAGGCTCACCAACCATTATTTTGGTTCTGCCTGAAGTGCTGTCGCGCTTCAGCCGCTTCAAATCTGCAGACAACTCAGCCGCACTCTGGCAACGAATTTCGCGATCTTTCTCCAGAGATTTGCTGATGATGCTCTCCAATTCCACCGGGAGATCTGGGTTCAGGCGCAACGATGAAGGCGGTGTCGCATCTAGGATCGCCTTAAAGATCATGCCCGATGTGTCGCCTCGAAACGGAAGCAGGCCTGTGCTCATTTCGTAGAGAACTGCGCCAAAAGAAAACAGATCAGTGCGGGGATCTAGCTCTTTGCCCTGCACTTGTTCGGGGGACATGTAGGCAATAGTCCCCAGCGCGCTCCCCGGACTGGTGAGGTGCTCTTGCGACTCAATCGTTGCCCCGCCTAAGGTTCCGCTCTGCGTAGTAGAACTGACTTTCGCCAGCCCGAAATCGAGAATCTTCGCTTGTCCCCGATTTGTTACGAAGATGTTGGCGGGCTTGATGTCGCGATGGATGATACCTTTGGCATGAGCGGCGGCCAATCCCTCACTGATGTCGATCCCCAGGGACAAAATTGTTTCGGTGTCCAGTGGTCTCCCGGTGATGCGATGCTTTAGGGTCATTCCTTCCAGATACTCCATCGCGATGAAACAGTGATCCGCTTGCTTTCCGATTTCATAGATGGTGCAGATATTGGAATGGTTCAACGCAGAGGCAGCCCTCGCTTCCCGGCGGAAGCGTTCCAGTGCTTGCGGATCCCGCTGCAGTGCATCCGGTAGAAACTTGAGGGCGACGAAGCGGCCGAGGTCGGTATCCTCGGCTTTGTACACAACCCCCATCCCTCCGCTGCCCAACTTCTCGACAACGCGGTAGTGGGATATGGTCTGGCCGATCATCGCGCTGAATGTTAGGGCTTAGGTCGTGGCAAGTCAACCAATGCTAGTAGTTGGCTGCATCAGTGCCTGGCGCTTGGTGAGAAACGCCACACTCAAAGCCCGGCTAGCGAGGGTTTTGAGTGTTAAGGCCTGGTTACAACAAGTGACTCCCGGTTTGCTTGTAGTCTGGTAAGCGGCTGCGATTCGATTCTCACAACTCGATTTGCCTTGCTAGGCGTCAAAATTCCTCAGTTACGCAACCAGTCGCTCCGTCCCATTCTCGCGATCACATCACGAAAGCGTGGACACGCGTACAATCGCTCCGCCCAGAGCACGAAATGTCTGGAGAACAAGAACGCGCAAGCAGGGTCGCGGATATCGAAAGCCCTGTTGGCATCGCGAATGGCAGCATCTTCTAATCCTGCGGCATAAGCTCCGATGGCCATTACTGCCGGCGACATATATTGTCTGCACGCCCTGGCCTGCATTTCTGCATAAATCGGCATGGCGTCCGCAAGCCCGCGCCAATCTGCAAGAGCCACTGCGAGCATAGCCAGAGACCAGGGGTGTCGGCCGGACATCGCCAAGGCGGTTTCGCCAGCAGCCACGGACTCCTCGAACTTCCCTTCGTAATGCAAGACACCCTGGACGGTCAACCACGCCAGGAAAGACTCGGGATCGAGTTCCACGGCACGTCGTGCGACCTCTAGCGACTCTGGATGGCGGCCTGAAACAACGCAGGTTTCGCTATACACCGCATTGGCATAACTCGAAAGGGGGTCGGATTCAAGCGCCAGCTTGGCCTGGACCACGCCTTCCTCCAATCGGCCCGCAGAAAGCTGGAGGTAGTTGAAGGCATACCAGCAGCGCGCCTGCGTGTATCTTGGATTCAACTCCAAAGCCTTAACAAACTCCTTCTCGGCTTGTGCGATATCCCACGCGCCAGCTAGCGAGGCGATCGCGAGTGCATTGTGCGCTTCCGCAAGGGAGGGGTTTAGCGCGACCGCACGTCGAGCACCTTCGAGCGCTTTCGGCATGCTGGCCTCGGGGGACGCCAATCCGTAATAGCCGATGGTGGTGTACGTGTCTGCCACTCCAGCCCACGCTAACGCGTAGTCAGGATCAAGGCTCACCGCTTGTTCAAAGCACTCTCCGGCCATCCGAAGAGCTCTGCCTCGGCGATAAAGGAGTGCCCGACCTTTCAGATAGAGCTGATATGCATCCAGATTGTTCGTCCCGGCCCTCACCATGGCTTCGTCCGCGACTCCTTCCAGTGTGATCTTCAGTCGCCCAGCAATCGAACGCGCAATCTCGTCCTGAACGGCAAACACATCGATCATCTCCCGGTCGTAGCGCTCAGACCACAGATGAAATCCATCGGCTGCATTAACGAGCTGTGCAGTTATGCGCAGGCGATCCCCGACCCGCCGCACACTGCCTTCCAGCACGGTTCGCACATTAAGCCGTTCGCCGATGACACGCGGGTCAAAGTGTTTTCCTTTGAAGGAAAAGGCGGAACTGCGTGCTACGACGTGGAGATCACTGATGTGAGCCAGCGCATTGATGATTTCTTCCGTGACCCCATCCGCAAAGAATTCGTTCTCGGCATCAGGGCTTAAGTTGATGAAAGGGAGAACCACGATAGAGTCTCGGATGATGGTCGGAACAGCGGGTGCGACGAAAGCGGCCCGGTTGACGGCTGCTATAAAACGATAGCCGCGTTTGGCTATCGTCTGAATCACATGAGGGTTACGGGCATCGTCGTCGAATACACGTCGTAATTCAGAGATGCAGTGTTTCAGAGCGTCGTCGGTGACGAATGTATCGGGCCACACGGTCTGTAGCAGCTTTTCTTTGGGGAGAGTCTCGCCGGCGTGCTCGGCCAGGCATACCAGCACCGCCATCACCTTCGGCTCTAAATGAACTATCGCGCCGTTACGGGAAATGCTGTTCAGGCCGGGCTCAACCAGCGAGTCACCCACTCGGAACTCAGCACTCACGACCTCCTCCAGCCGAGCCAAGGAGATGGATTATAGCCCTTGTTCAGAACTGCCAGGAAACTTGGCAAATTGTCCTCACCCAATCCCCACCACAATTCCACCACTTCTTCACGACTCGGGGAACGCAAACATCGTAAAAGTCCTGACACCGAACACTGCAGGTTTCCAGGTCGAAGATTCGGGTTAGGGAAATGATGCAGGCGGGAGAAAGAGAAGGAGAAGCGCGATGACAAACAATTACGTCGTACAGACCGCTAGAGTTCTTTTGCTCCTTGGTATGTTTGTGGCCTGTGGATCGCCCGCGATGGCGGGGACCACTTGTTCGCTGGGCTCTGTTGTCGGGCATGGGGGATTCACGATCAGCGGGAGCTTTCTGCTTCCCACAGGAGGGGTTCCGGTCGTTGCCGTAGGTACGTATATGATCGGCGCTGATGGAAGCTTTTCGGGTACGGCGACCAGAAGTGTGGGTGGTGTTCTGAACGAGGAGACGATTGCCGGAAGCCTGGCCGTGAATGCTAACTGCAGCGGGACAGTGACGGCCCAGGTCTTCCAGGCGGGACAGTTAACTCACACGGTGGATTTCGCTGTTGTTTTTGACGATAACGGCAACGAGATCCGAGGGATGATCACTTCTCTGGTGCTCTCTAATGGCACTAGTATACCGAGCGTCGTCACGGTTGAAGGAAGAAGGTTAACTAGCAGCAGCGATGACTAACACTCAATCTGAGATCTCCGGGTGCCGAGAAGAAGGTTCGGCACCCTTTTTTGGGCACCTAAATTGTTGCAAAATCCCAATATCCACTCAAAATCCCCTTTGGCCGGGGTCAGCGGTCAGGATCGCGGCTCGTCGTGACCGGAGGGAACGAACATGCCGCTTCGCCGTGTCGCAGATTGTGTAGGACAAACCGTGACGCGATTAACTCGCAATGCGGGTCGGCGAGCTCGGATTACCTGCCCTGACCGGGTTTAACAACCTTTTACAAACAGCTAAATAGATCAGGCGTAGAATTTTCCGACGGAGGAGTTTCTATGAGCAAAGTCAAAGCGATTCCGGACGGTTTCCATACCATTACCCCTCACCTCATCGTACGTGATTCGAAGGCAGCCATAGATTTTTATCAAAAAGCGTTTGGCGCCCAACTGCAAGGTGGGATCGCCTACGCGCCTGATGGCAAAGTCATGCACGCGATGGTCAAAATCGGCGACTCTCTTCTGATGCTCAACGACGAGTTTCCCGCGCAGGGAGTGGTGGCCCCGAAGGCCGGCGAGAGCGGGATAGCGCTGCACATCTACGTCGATAATGTGGACGAGTTGTTCGGTCGCGCCACCCGCGCTGGAGCACAAGCTAAGATGCCGCCTGCGGATATGTTCTGGGGTGACCGCTATGGAAAAGTGCAAGACCCGTTCGGGCATACCTGGACGATGGCAACCCACATCAAGGATATGACCCAAGATGAAATGAAAGCAGCCATGGATGAGGCCATGAGCGCTATGCGGAAGACGGCATAGAACAGGCGAGCCTTGCTCGCCTACCCAGACGAGGGCGTCTGGGTCTACGTGGGGATATCACGAGGGCGTCTGGGGGCTACATGGGAATGTCGCGGGGGCAGTCCGCCCCCGCAATTTTTTTCAGCTAATACGCCAGAAGAATTCTTAGATCTCGCAGATTGTTGCCCGTCGGCCCAGTAACGATGGCGTTGTCCAGTTTGTCGAAAAAGGGAAACGCATCGAAGCTGGCCAGGGCTGAGTCTGGGTTCAGGCCGTGCGCGCGTGCGCGACTCAAGGTCGTTCCATCCACGATAGCGCCGGCGGCGGGACTGTTCCCGTCGATTCCATCTGTGCCGGCGCTGAGCGCGGTTATGTTTTCGCCGCTTATCTGTCGCGCCATGGCCAGGGCGAGATGTTGATTGCGCCCCCCCGTTCCTCCGTTTGTCACTCTTACCGTGACCTCACCACCAGAAATCAAGCAAACGCGCGCTGATTTCTTGCGCAGTTCGCGCAGGCGTTGCAGCAGATAATCGGCGGTACGCTGGTAGTCCCAGTCGTCACAGCTATTGTCGATCTCGACCATGAAGCCCAGGCCGCGGGCTTCGTCAGCAGCAATCTTTACGGCGGCCGCGTTGGAGAGAACGGGCCACCAGCGGGAACGGTGAAAAATTGGGTCGTCGGATTTAGGAGTCTCCTGGAGAGCATGGCTTTCGAAAAGCTCGCGGACCGACGCCGGGAAATGTCCCAGCATTCCGTATTGGGCGACGATGGAATAGCAATCCTGCACACTGGTCGAATCCGGCATGGTCGGACCGGAGGCTAGGGCGTCGGGAGCATTGTCAGGAACGTCGGAAACCAGGATCGAGACCTGCTGAGCGGGATGGGCAGCCTGGGCCAGACGGCCCCCTTTAATAGAGGAGAGATGTTTGCGGACCGCGTTCATCTCGGCAATGGGAGCGCCGGACAGCACCAGGGCACGATAGGTCTCGATTAGATCGGCGAGGGAGATGTGGTCATCGACGGGCTTTTCCAGGATCGAAGAACCTCCGCCGCTCAGGAGAAAGATCACGAGAGAGGCGGGGGTCTGCGCATTGAGCGATTTAAGAGCAGCGTCTGCGGCGCGCAGGGATTCAGCATTGGGTAAGGGGTGGCCTCCGAGAAAGTAGCGGAATCCGGGAACCTGCGAAGAGGGCATCACTGGGGTGGAGACGATGCCCTGCAGCGATTCACCAACCTGGTCACAAAGAGCGCGCGCCATGGTATGGCCGGCCTTGCCGAAGGAAAGGACGAAGGTACGGCTGTACGAATGAAGATCGAAAAGGTCCTCGCAAACTCTAACTACGCCCCGTTCGCAGGAAACATGGCGCTGAAAGGCGCGCTCCACGGTAGCCTCGGCCAAAGCGTGGAGGAAAAGCTGGCGCGCAATGGAGCGCATGGACGCGGCGAGACGTTCGCGTTCGGCAGCAGGGTCGGACATTCGAGGAATTATAAAGATTGCTGCGGGTTTCCACTCTGAGGAGAGGTTCGGCCGCCTCATTCCCAATAACATGCGATCGATTTTTGGGATCGGAGATCTCTCCCCGTTCACGGGTGGCGGCTTTCATTTACCCGATTGTGCATGTCCTGGGGCGTGGTCACAGGTCACATTCCGACGTGAGGCGGCACACTGTCAGCGGCTGGGTAGAGACTTACGCTGTTCTTATCATCCCGTAGAGCGGGACGACATAGAGGAGGGACGGACTTATGCGCCTAGTTAAATTTATGGCGGTTTTGGCTCTGGTGACCATCGCGGCAATGGCAATGGCTGAGCTGAACCAGTTTGGTGTCGCCGATATCCAGAAGGTGACCTTTAGTGACCCGATGAAGATCGGACAAGTGGTTCTACCCAAGGGTGAGTACAAGGTACAACACGTGATGGAAGGCGAGAATCACATCATGATCTTCACGCAGCAGAAGGTCGCCAATCCGGCCGAAGCGCGGGTAAAGTGCCAGCTGGTGAAGCTGGATAACAAGGCGGAGCGCACCCAGCTGCTCTATACCCAGGATGCGGGCAATGCGCGGATTCTGCAGGAAATCGTGTTCCGGGGCGAAACGGCCAAGCACGTTTTCTAGAGCGAGTCTTAAGCAGAAGGGGGCGCTCAAGAGGAAGATCGCCCCTTCCTGGTTCGGGTCACACGGATTCTCCCAGTCCAGGGCGAAGGTCTGGCGCCATCTCGGCGCGGTCCAATTCGACAGTGTGATCCGGAATTTACATATTTTCGACCAAACGTCATAGCTCCGAGGCCAACCCGAGCGCTTCCGAGTGACTCTTGCATGACACTTCCGACATCATGGCAAAGCTGGGGAAAAGGATTTAGAATCCCTTCGCTCTAACAGCGAACAGAACCGCGGATGGCTGCATCTTTATGGCAGGCTCGGTCATCCAAAGGTTGAGTGACTTCCACTCAAGGAGCAACATGACACAGCAAGCACGCTCCGAACGCGCAGCTACCCCTAAAAGCAAGGAAAAGGAAGTTCCTGAAGAAGAACGTTCCCTGCCGGCGCTGCCCGTTCGGGACACAGTATTGTTTCCTCATGCCGTACTCCCGCTCACGGTAGGGCGGGAAAGTTCGGTGCAATTAATCAATTCCTTAGGTGAGGACAAGACCATCATTGTGGTGGCCCAGCGCGAGGCGCGGGTCGACAATCCGCAGCCGACGGACCTTTATACGGTCGGGAGTCTGGCGGTCGTCCATAAAGTGGTCAAAATGCCGAACCAGAGCCTTTTCGTCTTCGCGGAAGGGCTGGAGCGGGTTCGCCTCACCGAGTTTACTCAGCTAACGCCGTTTATGCGGGCTCGGGTGGAAACCGTGCCGGAAGCGATTCCGCCGAAAAGTTCAGAACTGGAAGCTTTACAGCGCAATGTTCTTACCCTTTTTCAGCAGATAGTGGCCGGGTCGCCGACGCTGTCGGATGAACTCTCGACCGTGGCCATGAACATTGAAGAACCCGGCCGCCTGGTCGATTTCATAGCTTCTTCCCTGCCCTCGCTGACCACAGCGGACAAGCAGGACGTTCTTGAGACTACCGACGTCCGCATCCGCTTGGAGAAGATCAACCAGCATCTGGCCAAGGAACTTGAGGTCCAGCAGCTTCGCAACAAAATCCAGTCCGAGGTGCAGGACCGGGTGCAGCAAACCCAGCGCGAGTACTACCTGCGCGAGCAGATGAAGGCTATTCAGAAAGAACTGGGGGAGCAGGACGAAGGCGCCCGCGATACCGAAGATCTGCGCCAAAAGATCGAGTCGGCCGGCATGCCGGACGATGTGAAGAAAGAAGCCCTGAAGGAATTGGGGCGGCTGTCTCGCATGTCGCCTATGGCGGCGGATTACTCGGTCACTCGCAATTACATCGAGTGGCTGGCCGTGCTGCCGTGGAACAAAACTTCCGGCGGCGAAGTCGACATTCCGAAAGCCAAGGAAATCCTGGATGCCGATCACTACGATCTGAAAAAAGTAAAAGATCGAATTCTGGATTACCTGTCGGTTCGGCGGCTGAAGCCAAACATGAAGGGGCCGATCCTGTGCTTCGTTGGACCGCCGGGCGTGGGCAAAACCTCGCTGGGTAAATCAATCGCGCGTGCTCTGGGACGCAAGTTTGTTCGCCTGTCCCTGGGCGGCGTGCATGATGAAGCCGAGATCCGCGGGCATCGCCGTACCTACATTGGCGCTCTGCCGGGACAAATCATCCAGGGCATCCGCCGGGCTGAGACCAAAGATCCGGTCTTCATGCTCGATGAAGTGGACAAAGTTGGACGGGATTTCCGCGGCGACCCCGGCTCAGCACTATTGGAAGCGCTCGATCCCGAGCAGAACAGCACATTCCGTGACAACTACCTGGATGTTCCCTTCGATCTGTCCAAGGTGTTGTTCATCACGACCGCGAATATGCTCGATCCCGTGGCCGAACCGTTGCGCGATCGCATGGAGATCATAGAACTGCAAGGCTACACCGAAGAAGAAAAGGTGCACATTGCCTTTCAGTACCTGGTCCCTCGCCAGATCGAAGAGAACGGCATCACGGCGGAGCAGATCGAATTTCCCGAAGAAGCAATTCGACATTTAGTTCGGCACTACACCCGCGAAGCCGGAGTACGTAACCTGGAGCGGAATATCGGAACCATCTGCCGCAAACAGGCGCGGCGCCTGGCCGAGGGCAAGTCCGAAAGACTGGTCGTTACCGACGAGGTCATTCACGATTTTCTCGGCGGCATCAAGGTGCGGACCGAAGGCGAAATCGCCGAGCGTACACAACGCCCGGGAGTTGCGGTTGGATTAGCCTGGACGCCGACCGGTGGCGACGTGCTCTTCATCGAGGCCAATACCATGAAGGGCAAGGGTGGATTCACGATGACCGGCCAGATCGGCCAAGTCATGCAGGAGTCCATGCAAGCGGCTTTGACCTGGGTGCGTTCCCATGCTCGCCAACTAGGCATCAACGAGGATTTCTTCGCGCAGCACGATATTCATATCCATGTGCCGGCGGGAGCGATCCCAAAAGATGGCCCTTCGGCGGGCGTGACTATGGCCACTACCTTAGTCTCGCTGCTGAGTGATCGCCGGGTTCGCCCGCTTACGGCGATGACAGGAGAAATCACGCTCAGCGGGAACGTACTGCCCGTGGGCGGAATCAAGGAGAAAGTCCTCGCGGCCAAGCGCGCGGGGGTACATGACGTGATTCTTCCGGCAGAAAACCAGATGAATGTCGAGGAGGATCTCACGCCCGAGCAACTGGAAAACATCGGTATTCACTACGTGAAGACCATCGATGAGGTGCTCGAGCTGGCCCTGCCTTCCAATGCGCGCGAAGAGAAGCAGGACGCGGAGGAACGCGAGAAGGTGCTGCAAACACAGCCAGTAGCATAAGTTAGCATGTAGTCTGGCCACGGATTTTCACGGACGACACGGATTAGATCCGTAGTGGTGCGTGCGAATCCGTGGCCACTTCTTTGTCCCCCCCTTTGTGTTTGATGGTGATCCCGCTAGAATTCTTGAGTGCGCATCACGAGTCGAAGAAAAGCGATAGCCTTCTTCCTCTCGCTGGGCGTGTGTCTGGCCGCCTTCGCCGCGGCGGTGGGGTTTGGCTGGATCATCCTGAACTGGCGGGAAGGCCTGAAGGTATTTCTCGGCGTGATCTTCTTCGGCGCTATCACCGCCGGGCTGATCCTGAACACAATCTTTCTGATCCGCGAAATTCGTCGCAATGAGCAACACGACAGCTTCATCAATGCCGTTACTCACGAACTAAAAACGCCAATAACCTCGATCCGTCTTTATCTGGAGACCCTGCAGCGCCGCGAATTGAGCGACGCCCAGCGCCAAGATTTCTACCGGCTCATGCTCCTGGACAATGACCGCCTGTTGGGCACGGTCGAGCAGGTGCTCAAGGCGGGACGTGCCAGCCACCAACGCACGCCACTCTACGCCACGCAAATAGATTTTGGCGGCCTGGTCAAAGAGTGCGTGGAGCTTGCCCGCAACCGTCATCACCTTTCCCCCGAGGCGATGCGCCTGGAGAGCTCATCTTTAAACGGCAATGCCACGGTTCGAGGGGACCTCGAGGATCTTCGCACTGCCGTATTCAACGTACTCGATAATGCCGTGAAATATTCCGGCGATCGCGTTGACGTAAGTGTGAAGCTGGAGATGCCGGACACGCAGCGAGTGCTGCTGCGCGTGCGCGACCGTGGGGTTGGGATCCCGGCCTCCGAGCTGAAGCGCATCTTCAAGCGCTTTTACCGCGTGCCTAGCCGGTACTTGAGCCAAATCAAAGGCACAGGATTGGGCCTGTTCATCGTGCGTGCGATTGCACGCAAGCACGGCGGGAAGGTCTCCGCATACAGCGAAGGCGAAGGCAAGGGCGCGACCATCACTCTCGAATTGCCGCGGAGCGCGTTATGAGCCGAGTGCTGATCGTCGAGGACGAAGCTCACCTGGCGCGGGGACTGCAATTCAACCTTGAGGCGGAGGGGCATTCTGTCCAGGTAGTCCCCGATGGCGAGACCGCGCTGCAGGTGCTCCTGAACCGAGGAGAGGATTTCGACGCCGTGGTGCTGGATGTCATGCTGCCCGGAAAAGACGGGTTCCAAGTAGCCAGCGAATTACGCGCGGCCAAGAACTTCGTGCCCGTGCTGATGCTGACGGCACGGGGGCGTCCGCAGGACGTTTTGCAAGGATTCGCTTCCGGGGCAGACGATTATCTGCCCAAGCCTTTTGAGCTCGCCATTCTGCTGGCGCGCCTGCAGGGATTGCTGCGCCGCCGCGAGTGGCTGCGTTCCGCCGAAACCCAACCAAAGGCTGAATCCGAGGACATCTTCCGTTTCGACGGCAAGAGCGTAGACTTCGGCCGACTTGAACTCCACGTCAATGGCAACACTATTCAGCTCACATTGATGGAAGCCCAGTTGCTCCGTCATCTGATACGAAATGGAGGGAAAGCGGTTTCCCGGAAAGCCATTCTGGAACAGGTGTGGGGCTTGCACGAAGACACCGACACCCGTGCCATCGACAACTTCGTGGTGAGGCTGCGGCGTTACATCGAGGAGAATCCGTCCAGTCCTCGCCACCTGCTTACGGTGCGAGGTGTGGGATACCGGTTTATAGCGGAACCAGAGAAGAAAGGGACTGAGTAGAGCGAGCAGCCTTATTCTGAGGGGTGCGCCTACGGATGAAGTGTCAGTGTCTGGAGGTTGACGATCCTGTAGCAAGCTCGCGAAGGGTTTCGAGCCAGCCCGCATCATCCGGCTGCTCGGGCAAGGAATCGAGCTCAAGAGTTGCGGCAAAATGAGGCGAGCTGGGACTGAAGCGGACGGTGACAAAATTGCGGTCGCGCGATGCCAGCAGAGCGCTGATCACGGGGCTGAGCTCGTGGTCCCACTTGGCCCGGCTGGTAAGCACAATCGGGCCGGGGCGCGAGATGGTCCAGTTCCGGTTGCTCGATGATCTGCGGCTGTGACCGCTCCAGCGATGATTGTGGACTTCCAGATGGAAGCGAGGGGCGGCAGACAAGTCGGCTTCGAAAGCGAGGGTTTCTTTCTGGTGGCGCCAACGGCTGATGGCCCAATAAACCGGAGAAGAGCGCGGCAGCAAGTGCACCACGACGCGGGCATGCTCAAAGATATGAGGAGGAAAGCGCAATTCTGCAAGCAGTCGGCTGGGCCCTGCCCAGCAGACTTTTGTGACCCGTCCGCGTTCGGCGCAGGCGGTTTGCACCCAGTTTAAGACCCGAATCGCTTTACGGCGGTTATAGCGCGCGAACCAGAGATACCACAGGGCCAGCACCGCAATCGCCCCAATCGCGTCGATGACGATGAGCCGCGGCATATCCCTGAGATGCGCATGTTACGTCTACGGATGCAGAGAGGCAATACCGTTATAGATTTGCTACGGTGCCGGTCCAGAGCTGAATAGCAATTCCCGCATAAACCATTGGTGGAGCGGGAACAAGGCTTGCCTCATGGCTAGCATTGCTGAGCAGGCGCCAGGGAAAATCTGAGCTCCGCGCTGAGTGCCTGTGCAAATCCGTTCTGTTTTCGAGCATCAGGGAAGAATTCAGCCAAGCCGGCGCAGGCTAATGATTTCCCAGCACATTATTGATCACGGCGCGCATGAAAGCACCCCCATAGGCACCCACCAGGCCGGGCAAGAAGGCGAGAAAAGATTCATAGATCTGGGCACGATCCGCTTTCTGGGTCATGACCAGGTAAGCCAGCAGGTCCGCTACCGGCACAAAGATTCCGACCAGGAGAGTCCAGCGCCAGGGCCGCTTAGGACGAAGCGCGCCCAGCAGAATGCACGGCGCGAGAACGAGCAAGGCGGTGAACAACAAGTCACCTACTTTTACGTCAGCCCAGCCGGCAAAAATGCCCAGAACAATGGCTAGGAGGTAGTAGAAGATGTCGGAAGATGGTCGCTGGTCTTTGGTCGCTGGTCGTTGGCCTTCAGGGGCTGACGGCTGCGATTTGTCCAATGAATCGAGCATGCCTGGGAGGGTAGAAATTGAACGCAGCCACGATCTTTGATAACAGCTAATTACCAACCACTAATATTGATAAAAGCCTCGGCCGCTTTTCCGGCCCAACCAACCGGCGTCCACCATTTTGATCAGCAGTGGGCAGGGGCGGTACTTAGGATCGCCTAGACCATCGTGCAAGACGCGCATGATGTCGAGGCAAACATCGAGGCCGATGAAGTCGGCCAGAGTTAAGGGGCCCATGGGGTGGGCCATGCCCAGCTTGAAGACTTCGTCGATGGCCTCGGGCGTGGCCACTCCTTCCATTACCGCGTACATGGCCTCGTTCAGCAACGGCATGAGCACGCGGTTGGAGACGAAGCCGGGAGCGTCATTGACCTCGACCGGGGTCTTGCCGAGTTTCGTTGCCAACTCGCGGACCGTCTGAAAGGCTTCCTCGGACGTAGCCAGCCCACGGATGATTTCGACCAACTTCATCACCGGCACGGGGTTAAAAAAATGCATTCCGATCACCTTGTCTGGCCGCTTGGTTAATGCGCCCAGCTTGGTGATCGAGATCGATGAGGTGTTCGAGGAGAGAATCACGCCGGGAGGGCAGATGCCGTCGAGATCGCGGAAGAGTTGAGCCTTGATGTCGAATTTTTCCGTAGCCGCTTCGACTACGAAATCGCACTGGGCCAAATCCCGGCGATCTAGCGAAGGAGTAATGCGCTGGAGCGCAGCGGCTTTTTCCTCGGCAGTGGCTTTGCCCTTCGCCACTTCGCGGTCTATGTTCTTGGCGATGGTGGCCAGGGCGTTATCAAGGAACGCCTGTTCTACGTCGCACAAAACCACGGCATACCCGCTGCGTGCGAAGACATGGGCAATGCCATTACCCATGGTTCCCGCCCCAACCACTCCCACTTTCTCGATGTTGCCAGCCATTTCCACGTCCTTGAGGGCAAACGTGGAAGTCTAACAGAATGTGAGGGATTACGCGGGCGGCTGGGGCTGGGGTGGACGCGATTCGGGTGCTGCATCCTTTCCTCGCTCGAGGGCATCTACTAATTTATGAATTAACTAACCGGTTAATCAATGCTGCCGGTTGGGTCGGAGGATGGCTATGAGGTACTGGTTTCGGAAGGTGATTGGTTCTGTGGCCGCAGTGACCCTGCTCAGTTCCCTTTTGCTGGCGCAGGCGGCCAACGGCAACCGCTATGACAGTGCGATCCAGCAGCAGCTAACGCACAAGCTGGAGGCAAAGAAGGAATACAAGAATGTACAAGCCACGGTCGCGAACGGCGTGGTGACGCTGGCAGGAACGGTGGACTTGTACCAGCAGAAAGTGGATGCGGGGAAACAAGCCCGCAAAATCGAGCACGCCGCTGCGGTCCATAACCTGATTGCGGTGGCCGGACCGGCAGTTTCGGATCAGCAACTGCAGGACAAGCTGAACGAGAAGCTCTGGTATGACCGCATTGGCTACGACAACCTGTTCAACTACTTCACTCTTGCGGTGAACGATGGCGTGGTCACGATTGGGGGCGAGACTTACAACGATGTGGGGCGCGACTCAGCCTTATCGATCGTGCAGAGGACGCCGGGAGTCAAGGACGTTGTGAGTGAGATTACGGTATCGCCGGTGTCGCCGTTCGATGATGATGTCAGAGTGCGTGCGGCGCGGGCGATTTACCGCGATCCAGTGCTGAGCCGGTATAGTATCGATCCGGCGCTACCCATCCGCATTATTGTTGATGGCGGTCATATCGAACTTTTTGGAACGGTTGCGAACACAATGGATAAGCAAATTGCGGGGATTCGCGCCCGCCAGGTGTTTGGCGCGTTCGGGGTTGAGAATCATTTGATCGTCAGCAAGTCTGACAAGAATGGATAATTCTGCTTTTGGCTTGGGCACGGCTGCGGCCGTGCCTTTTTTTTGCGCTACGGAATACATTGAAAGCCGCGATGGGCACGGTACACTGGTTGGCAAAGTCGTAAACGCTTGAGTGCGGGACATGCAGGTACTCGAAGGAATTCGTGTTGTCGAATGGAGCGAAGCCATGGCGGGGCCGTACTGCGCCATGCTGCTGGGGGATTTCGGGGCCGACGTCATCAAAGTTGAACGGCCGGGGGTTGGCGATCAGTCACGCGGGTGGGGTCCGCCGTTTGTCGGATCTGAATCGGCTTATTTTCTTTGCGCGAATCGAAACAAACGTTCATTAACTCTGAATCTGGATGATGCGCGCGCCTGCAAGATCATGCAGCAACTGGTCAGTCAGGCGGATGTATTCATCCAGAATCAACCTCGTCGCGAGTCCCTTGTGAAGCGCGGCTTAGATTATGAAGCCCTGTCCAGGGCGAATCCGAAATTGATCTACTGCGCGATCAGCGGCTACGGCATCAACGGGCCCAAATCTGGACTGCCTGGGTACGACATTTTGGCGCAAGGGGAAGCCGGGGTAATGAGCTTCACGGGCGAACCGGAGGGCGAGCCCATGCGTTATCCAATCGCGATCGCCGACGTGACCTGCGGGATCTATTCGGCGATGGGAATTCTGGCGGCGCTGCTGGCGCGCGAGCGTTCCGGCAAGGGTCAATTTCTGGATATGGCTCTATTGGACTCGCAAATGACCTGGCTGGCCAACATCGGCAGCAGCTATCTGAACGCAGAAGAGTTGCCGAGCCGGCATGGAAATGCGCACCCGAGCATCGTGCCCTACCAGCTGTTCAAGACTAGCGATGATCGCCACATCATGGTGGCAATCGGGACGGAAGCAATTTGGGCGCGCTTCTGCCGGGCGCTGGGAATCGAAGAAACCATTGCGCGGGACCCGCGATTTGCCAATAACCGATTGCGCATCGCGAATCGCGAGGAGCTGATTGCTGCTCTGCAACAGATTTTTTCCAGGAAGCCGGCAGAGGAATGGCTCGCCACGTTCCGCGATACGGGTGTTCCCGCAGGACCGATCTATGCGGTGGACGAAGCGCTGAAGGCGCCGCAGGCGCTGGCTCGCGGCATGATCGTGGAACTGGAACATCCTGCGATCGGAAAAGCGCGCAGTATTGCCAATCCCATCCGCATGACGGAAACGCCAGTACGTTATCATCGCGCGCCTCCGTTGTTGGGCGAGCATACGGAAGCGATTCTTGGGGAAATGGGTATGGTGCCGGAGGAGATTAGCGTCCTGCGGGCCAAGGGCGCGGTTTAGCGAGCAAGAGGCGAGCTTCGCTCGCCTGCCCAGACGTGGGCGTCTGGGTCTACGTGTGGGCGTCTGGGCCTACGTGTGGGGGTCTGGGGCCTCCGTGTGGGGGTCTCGGCCTACGTTATTAGTCCACATGCTCGCCTTCTCCGAAGAAACCCAACTCGGGGGGCGGGAGCTGATCGTTCGGCCTGGCCCAGAAAACGTAGAGAGAAGGCAGCAGAATCACGCTGATCAGCAATTCGAAAATCAAGCCGCCCACGATGACAATCGCAAAGGGGCGCTGCGAGTCGGAGCCGATGTCATGCGACATGGCGGCCGGCAGCAGTCCCAGGGTGGCCACCAGCATGGTCATCATGATGGGACGCAACCGGAGCAAGGCGCCTTCACGAGCGGCTTCAGGTGGACTCATGCCGCGCGTGCGCAGCTGATTGATGTACTCGACCATGATTACGCCGATTTCGACGGAGACGCCCATCAAAGCGAGGAAGCCAAGACCGGAGGAGACGCTGAAATGGGTTCCCGTCACCAGCAAACTAATGAACCCACCCAACGGTGAAAGCAGAACCACGGCGAGGATCAGCCACACCCACTTCCAGGATTTGAAGGCAGAATAGAGGATAAGGGCCATGAGCAGGATCGTAATCGGGACGATGATGCTCAGGCGGCGATTGGCGCGCTGCTGGCTCTCGTACTCGCCGGTCCAGTCGAGGTGATAGCCTTCGGGCAGCTGCACCTTCTGATGAACTTCGCCAATCGCCCGACGGACGGTGCTGCCCAAGTCCCGCCCGCGCACACTGTATTTAATGGCAATATAGCGGGAGTTGGCTTCGCGGTAGATGGTCGAAGCGCCATCCTCGAGCTTGACCTGGCAGAGCTGGCCGAGGGAGACGCGCTCACCGGAAGGCGCCAGGATTCGGATGCTCGCGATATCTTCGACGGTGCGGCGAAACGGTTCCTGGTAACGAACCGTGAGGTCGTAGCGTTGTTCGCCGATGAGAATCTGGCTGACTGCTTTTCCGCCTACCGCCGTTTCGACGGCATCCTGCACATCGCTGACATTGATGCCGAAGCGGTCGGCAGCGGCGCGGTCCACGACCAGGTTAACGTTGGGTTGACCTCGCACCTGAAATGTTCCGAGATCGGCAACGCCGGGAATCTTTCGCATGACATCCTGAATTGCGTCCGCCTTCTGTTCCAGAGTCTTCAGGTCGCGGCCAAACAACTTGACGGCGAGTTCACCCTTTACGCCACTGACCGCTTCCTCAACATTGTCGGAGATAGGCTGGGAGAAGTTCCAATCCACACCGGGAATCTGGTTCAGTTGCTGGTCCATGGCGGCAATCAGATTTTCTTTCTTGCCGTCGAAGTCAGCGCGCCAGCGGCGGCGCGGCAATAAGTCGACGAAAAACTCGGTGTTGTAGAAGCCACTGGCATCGGTGCCATCATCGGGGCGTCCGACCTGGCTGACCACCTGGGTGACCTCAGGAAAACTCGCAAGGATCAAACGCGCCCGATTAGCAACTTCAATTCCCGTGGACGGGCCAGTGCTGGGGGCCAGAGTACCGCGCACCCAGATGGCGCCTTCATCGAGATGAGGGAGGAATTCGGATCCGATCATGCCGCTAAACCCGAGAAACAGCATGATTGCGAGCATGGCCAGTCCCATGCCCAGGGTTAAGGGAAGATGCGAGAAGCACCAGTCCAGAGTGTCGCGATAGGAGCGGGTAAGCCAGTCCAGAGCCGGATTTTTCCACTCCGACATGCGGCCGCGAAACAAGTAGCTACAGAGTACGGGTGCGATCAGCAGGGCGAATATCAGAGCCCCGAGGAGGGCAAAGGCGACGGTCCAGGCCATAGGCCGAAAAAGGCGGCCTTCCACGCGTTGCAGGGTGAAGATGGGAAGGTAGGAGACAATAATAATGATGCGGGCAAAAAACACCGGGCGCTGCACTTCGTGAGCGGCCGTGCTCAATATGCGCAGCAGGCTCCGCCGCTCTTCACGCGAATATTCCATGTGCCGCAGGATGTTCTCGACCATCACCACCGAGCCGTCGACGACCATGCCGAAGTCGAGCGCGCCCAGGGACAACAGGTTGGCAGGAATGTGATTGAGATCCAGCAGAATGGCGGCGAAGAGAAGCGCGAATGGGATTGTGATCGTAACAATCAGGGCGCTGCGGACGTTGCCTAAGAACAGAAATAGAACCAGCGTGACCAGCAGGACGCCGTCGGTAAGGTTGCGCAGCACGGTGTGGGTTGTGTAGTGGACCAAGTCGTCGCGGTCGAGATGCGGAACAAACTTCACGCCGGGCGGCAGCAAGCCGTGGTTGAGTTGGTCGATTTTCTTGTGCAACGCTGCCAGAGTGGTTTCGGCCTCGGCGCCTTTGCGCAATAGGACGATGCCCTCGACAACATCGTCATCATTAATGACGGTACCATCCTGGTGACGAATGGTCTTGCCTAACTGTCCCAGCCGCACCTTGGGCCCTTGCATAACCACACCCAGATCGCGCACGCGTACGGGCGTGCCGTTCACGACTTTGACCACGGTGGCGGCGGCATCGTCGGTGTACTGCATGAGTCCGACCGCGCGCACGTTGAGCGCCTGCTGGCCGCGTTCGATGAATCCGCCGCCGGCATTGATGTTGTTATTCGTGAGCGCCTGTTCGACCTGGGTTAGCGAAATTCCGTAGGAGACCAGCTTATTGGGATCAAGCTGCACCTGGTACTCGCGCGTGGGACCCCCAAAAATATTGACGTCCACGACATTGGGCACTGACTTCAATTGGTTGAGCACAAACCAATCCTGCAGCGCCTTGAGTTCCATCACGTCGTATTTCGGATTGGTGCTCTGGAGCGTGTAGAACATGATCTGCCCCGTGGGACTGTAATCGGGGCCCAAGCCGGGGTTGACGTTGGCCGGCATGGCCGCCTGCGCCAGGCGGTCCAACACCTCCTGGCGAGCGTTGAAAGTAGTGATTTCGTCGTCGTAAATTATGGTGACCACAGACAGCCCGGCGAGCGACACCGACCGCAAGTGGGTCATGTGCGAGACGCCGTTCAACTGCACTTCCAGGGGAACAGTGATCTGCTGCTCGACTTCCTCAGCCGCGTGGCCCGGCCACTGGGTGATGATCTGAACGTAGGTGTCGGCGACGTCGGGATAGGCTTCAATAGGGAGATTGTGGAACGACACCGCGCCCCAAATAAACAGCAGCCCCGCAAGACTAAGCACCATGATGCGGTTCTTCAGGGCAAAGTCGACTAAGTAGCGGATCATTTACCCTGCTCCGCCATGGCAGTGGAGAATTCCAGGGCATTGGCAATCAACCGGTCGGCCGGCTTGACGCCGCCCTGCACTTCCGACATGCCGTCTTCGGTCGATCCCACCGCGCGCACTTCCAGCCGGCGAAATGTGTTCGTGCCGTCCTTGCGGAAAACCCAATCCTTGTCCTGCAGGCGCATGATGGCAGTAGCTGGGACCACGACTCTGGGCAAGAGCCGGCGGGAACGGAATGTGGCGACGGCGAACATTCCGGGGCGCAACGATCCATCAGGGTTGGAAAGGACAATGCGAACCTTGGCGGCGCGGATGTTGGGATCGAGGACGCGCGAGATATCTACGACCCGGCCGTGGAAGATTCTGTCTGGATACGCGTTCAGCCGGATTTCGGCGGGATCACTGAGATGCACTTCGCCCAGGTCATTTTCATAGACATCGCACAAGACCCAAACCTCGGAAAGGTCCGCAATCGTGAATAAGTTAGGACTGTTGTCGAGGCTCTTAACGCCTTCGGAGCCGGCGACATTCTGCTCGACGATGGTTCCGGAGACCGGCGCGCGCAGTTCGATCAATGAGCTGGGATGATCGGGATTGCCACCCAGCAGCCGCACTCGATCGTTGGCATTCTGAACGTCAACCTTGGACTTATCCTCGGTATCCTGGGCCACCTCGAGATCTTTCTGCGCCAGCGCGCCATGCGAATAGAGCAGTTGAGCGCGATCGAGAGCGCGCTTGGAGAGGCGCTCATCGGCGACTGCTTTCTGATAATCGGAGAATGCGGAGGCCAGATCGGCGCTGTAGATGACGAGCAGCACCTGGCCTTTCTTCACATTATCGCCAAGTTTCACGCGCAGATCGGTGACGCGTCCAGAGCCTTGCGAAGTAACGTGTATGGTGCGATTGACATCGGGGGTGACACTGCCATTGGCATGCAGCACGGTCGGCAATTCCCTGCTCTCCGCGGTGGCGATTTTGAACAGCTCGGGATGCTCGACGTTGTAAACGCCGGGCTCGAGGTTGATTTCCGCCTTGGTGGGCGCGGCCTTGGTGTCATTCGAGCAGGCAGCCATCAGCAAGGAAAGAGCAAGTAGTGCGAGGGTTGCGAATCTCATGGGATCACCTCCCGCCCAACGGCAAGGTTGAGCTGGGCGGCCGCGGTCAGATAAGAGCCGACCAGATTGGCATAGCTGAGTTCCACGGCCCGGTATTCACCCTGGGCGTTCAGAAAATCCAGTAGCGACGCTCCGCCCTGCTGGTAGGCAAAAGCCACGGTGTCACGCACGCGAACCGCCTGTTGCAAATATCTCTGCTTGTATGGCCGGAGCAGCACGAGGCTGCTATCGATGGCGGCATAGGCGGAATCAACATCGCTAAATACTTGCGCTTCGGAAGCCTGTCGCAGTTTTTGAGTGCGGGTGATGTCGAGTTCGGTACGCAGCTTTTCTCCCTGGTTGCGATCGAAGATGCGGAGGGGGAAGTTGACACTGGCGCCGACGGTATTTATGGCGAAGGGATTGTTGGTGGAGGAATTATGCGTATACCAGGCGCCGAGGGTAGGATCGGTCGAACTGTTGGCGATGGCCAGCCTGTGGTCGGTCTGAGCCTTGTCGATGGCTTCGATGGCGGCCTTGAGATCCGGGCGCGCGTCCAGCGCCATGTTACGGAACTGGTCACGGGGTGCGAGCTGATCACTGAAATCGAAAGTGCCGGCGACGTCGAATTGCTCGACCGGAGTGCGATCGTTCAAAAGCGTGAGCAGCTGAATTTTGGCGGTGCGCAAATTGACTTGCGCCGTCTGCAGGTCGGACTCGTACTGGACACGCTGCAACTCGAGGCGGTCGAGGTCAATTTGTGCGATGTCGCCAGCCTGAAAACGGGTCCGGCTTACCTCAAGCACGTGATCGTAGTAGGCCAGGTTGTCCCCGGCGAGTTGCAGCACCGCCTTGGCTTGCAGGGTGGAGACGAAAGCGCCACGCAGATCGAAAAGGAGGGTTCGGTCAAGGTCGGCATGGCTTGATTGGGCGATCAGCGTCGATTTCTTGGCACTATCCAGGCGTAGTTCGCGCTTGTGCCGTCGTTCGTGGAGGTAGCTGAAGCCGGGGGTCTCGAAGGTACCCACGAACGGCTGCCAAACGCCTTTGTTCGGAGAAATCTGAGTCCCATCTACGCTGAAGTTGAACTCGGGGTTGGGGCGCAGATAGGCCGTGATCTCGTCGGCCTTCGACTCATCGACGGTCAACTGGTCGGCTGCCAGCGTGGGATTGTTCTGTTCAAAGCGCTGGCGCACTTGCTCCCACGTCAGAGGAGGCGAGGTCTGTGCCACAGCCGCACAGGCCGGTAATAAAATCAAAATCCAATAAAATCTGTAGCGCATCAGTTACTCCCGCCAAAACATAGGCAGCGTCATCGCGAACACGGCTTAAATGGCCAAGCCGCATGAATTAACTTCTGGAATGATAGGAAATAGGCCGCAATGGCCTACGATTTTCAGATCAGGGAAAGGCTGGGCGGGGCTCGGTCGCCAATGATCCATTTCCCAGGTGTAGGAGGCAGAGAAAAGGATACTGACTGAACGTCGGAACAGGAGTCGTTCGGCGGAAAAACATCTAGCGTCAGGGTTACGTGAGCCGGAGGACTGGAGAGGTGGTTTTGTGCCTTCCCGCAGTTACCGTGCTTCAGAGTACGTTTGGTGGAACTGGCTTCCTCCATGGCCTGAGGGGCAGCGTGCAGATCGTCCGTTGCGGAGATGACCGGGAACAGGATAACCAGCACGCAAGCCAAGGTCAGAAAGCAGCGCACCGAACTGAAGTTCCGGCCGTTCCGGCGCCACACCCACCAGGCGGGCACGAACAGCAAGATCCAAACGAAATTGAGGAACAGTTCCATCCAGCCAATGCCCGGATATAGGGCAAAGAAGAGTATATCAACCACGCGTATGGAGTGCAGACAGGTACGGGTCGCGCCCAAGTGACGATGGGGTTGGTACTGTCATGTTCCGAGGCAGGTTTCATGGTTTCAGGGAGTTCAAGGGTGAGCATCCTTGATGCTTACAGGGCCCTTGCTGGCTTGGCATCGCTTGACACGGGACTGCCATCTATCTACGGTGGACCAGGAATCGGAACAGGTTGCCAAGATCGCCGATTACGGTGTGATTGGCGATTGCCGCGCCGCAGCCTTAGTGTCGCGGTATGGATCTCTGGACTGGCTGTGCTGGCCACGCTTCGATAGCCCTTCCATTTTTGCGGCAATTCTCGACCGCGACAAAGGCGGTCACTGGTCGATTCGTCCATCCGAAGCCTTTCGGGTCAAGCGTGAGTACGTCCACGACACCAATGTTCTGGAAACAGAATTCATCACCAGCTCGGGACGGGCGACTCTCATGGATCTTATGCCGGTCGCATCGGAAGAGTTCAAACGACGAGCACTGGTTCCGGATCATGAGATCGTGCGGCAGGTTTTGTGTATGGAAGGAGAGGTCAGGCTCGAGGTGGAATTTTATCCGCGCGCCAATTATGGGTCGCAGCCGGTGCGCATCAGGGAGCGCGGCAAGCTGGGTATGAAAATGGATGTGGGTAGGGGCGCGTACTGGCTGCGGAGCACGATTCGACTGCATAGCGAGGGTGGGCGCGCCACCGCATCGATTCGCTTGAAGCGCGGCGAATGGGCGCAGTTTTCTTTCAGCTACACGGAAGAAGCGCCCGCAGTACTGCCGGCTCTCGGCGAAGCCACGCAAAAAGCAGTCGAGCGCTCCATCGCATGGTGGCAAGCGTGGGCAGCACGATCCAAGTATGAGGGTCCTTACCGGGATGCCGTGGTACGCAGCGCATTGACGTTGAAGTTGCTGTCGTATTCGCCGTCGGGGGCCATCGCGGCGGCGGCTACAACCTCTCTGCCGGAACGGATCGGCGGTTCCCTGAACTGGGACTACCGTTATTGCTGGTTACGCGATGCATCTCTTGCTGTTCGCGCGATGCTGGGGCTCGGGTATCGCGAAGAGGTGGAGAGTTTCCTGTCATGGCTGCTGCACGCTACGCGCCTTACCCAGCCGGAGCTGCGGGTTCTGTACAGCGTATTCGGGCAGATTGCTCCGCGGGAAAGAGAACTTGCGCACCTAAGCGGATATGCGGGGTCCCGGCCCGTCCGGGTTGGGAATGGCGCGCGACAACAGATACAACTAGATATCTATGGTGAAGTGATTGATGCCGCTGCGCAATGCGCCGAACACGTTGGCCGTTTCGACCGCACTACACAACGCGTTCTCGTGGGGTTGGGCAAATATGTGGCGCAGAATTGGGATCGCCCGGACGAGGGCATTTGGGAGCCGCGATCTGGGCAGCAACATCACACCCATTCGCGGCTGATGTGCTGGACGGCGCTGGATCGGCTGTTGGCTTTAGGTGATAAAGGGATTCTGGAAGGCGCGCCCAGAGATGTGTTCCGGCAGGAACGAGATTGCATCAAGCAGCAGATTCAAGAGCGGGCCTGGAACGAAGATCTGCAAAGCTATGTGAGCGTACTGGACGGATCCGAAATGGATGCCACGTTGCTTCGCCTGGCGTGGTACGGGCTCGAACATGCGGATTCGGATCGCATGAAAAAAACGTACCGCCGAGTCCGCGAGAAGCTCCGCCCGCGCGACAGCTTGCTCTATCGCTATGAGCGCAATCCGCCGGAAGGAGCTTTCGGGGTTTGCGGTTTTTGGGGTGTGGAGCAACTGGCCTTGGGTGGCGGCACGTTGGAGCAGGCGCATGATGCTTTCCGGCAATTACTCGCCTACCAGAATGACCTGGGCCTATACGCTGAAGAAATCGATCCAGAAAGCGGGGAAGAGCTTGGCAATATGCCGCAGGCTTTCACTCACGTCGGCCTGATCAGCGCTGCGCTAACGCTTGCGGAACAAGAACGGGGCAAGCCGCATCCGGCGATGCAGGTTGGCTCGGATGTCAAACCGTCTCGAACTAAGGCACGCACATGAACTGGGGCGGCTGGATCTTGTGGGGCTTCATTGCCACCATTGTGTTGACCATCATCAGTTCGGCGACGCAGGCATTCGGCCTGACGCGCATGAATTTTCCGTACATGCTGGGAACCATCTTCACCCCGGACCGGGACAAGGCCAAGCTGTACGGATTCTTCATGCACGTGGCGATCGGCTGGTTGTTTTCCCTGTTTTACATACTGATATTTGAATCACTCGGCAGAGCCGGGTGGTGGCGGGGAGCGGTCATCGGGATCATGCACGGTTTTAGCGTGTTAATTGTGATTATGGGGCTGCTGCCGGGATTACATCCACGAATGGCCAGTGAGCAACATGGGCCCGAGGCACAGAACATGCTCGAACCACCGGGTTTCCTGGCGTTGCACTATGGGATGCGAACCCCGGTTGCGATCATAGTTTCTCATGCGATTTTTGGAGCGATATTGGGGGCCTTTTACCATTTGAAGTGAGGGCGTGCTTTTGCAAGGCAAACGCAAGGTCCCTCGACTCGGGCTTGCGCCCTTGCTCGGGATGACAGAACGTGGTTTCACCAAGATGGTGCTTATATCGTATAGCGATATTAGTTTTTTCAGGATGATCTGCTTTGGCGTGCGGTACGTAAAAATCTGGCAAACGGTATCTCGCACCTCGCATCCAAACGATGGGCCCGGAATAAATTATAGAGGTGGACAAGTGGGCAAACGCGAAGTGGTGGTCATTACTGGCGCCTCGGCAGGGGTGGGTCGTGCAACTGCGCGGGAATTTGCGCGGCACGGCGCGTCGATAGGTCTGATGGCGCGGGGACGCGATGGACTGGAGGGCGCCCGCCGTGAAGTCGAACAGGCGGGAGGAGAGGCACTAGTGCTTCCGACGGACGTCGCGAATCCCGATCAGGTGGAAGCGGCAGCGGCAGAAGTGGAAAACCGGCTGGGGCCAATCGATATCTGGGTTAACAATGCGATGGCGTCCGTCTTCTCGCCGATCAAGGAGATGACTCCCGAGGAATTCAAACGAGTGACGGAGGTTACGTACCTCGGATACGTATATGGCACACTGGCAGCGCTTAAACGAATGTTGCCACGCGACCGGGGCACGATCGTACACGTCGGCTCAGCCCTGGCGTATCGAAGTATTCCGTTGCAGGCCGCCTATTGCGCCGCCAAGCATGCCGTGCTCGGATTTTTTGCTTCCCTGCGAACCGAGCTTCTGCATGACGGCAGTAAGGTGCGTACCACCATGATCCAGATGCCGGCTCTGAATACACCGCAATTTGGCTGGGTCAAGAGCCGATTGCCGCGCAGGGCGCAGCCGGTTCCGCCCATCTATCAGCCAGAAGTTGCGGCGCGCGCCATCTACTACGCCGCGCATCACCCCAATCGCCGCGAGTATTATCCGGCATGGTCATCAGTGGAGGCGATCTTCGGGAACAAGCTGGCGCCCTCGTTGCTGGACCATTACCTCGCACGAACGGGCTACGACTCGCAGCAGTGCGACGGGCTCGAAGATCCGAACCGACCCAACAATCTTTGGGAACCTGTACCTGGGGACCATGGAGCTCATGGCGCATTCGACTCCCGGGCCAGCGAACACAGCAGCGAACTGTGGCTGGAAACGCATCCGGGATGGCTGGCGGTAGCAGCAGGATTAGGATTCTTGGGCGCAATAATCAAGTCGTTACGAGACAATCACAGGACGGGTGTGAGGAAGCAAGCACAAGCAAGAAAAGCCGCCTGACGGGTGCGTGGTCCTAACTGGTTGCGGTGAAGATGAAAGCAGCGGCGATGCTATAATGCAAAAACAGAGCGCGCCCACGCGGTTCTCACCGCGAGATGTGGCGCTAGCTGCTCATAGAGTCGGGGAGTGGCTCAGCCTGGTAGAGCACCTGGTTCGGGACCAGGGGGTCGGAGGTTCAAATCCTCTCTCCCCGACCATTTTCAA
>DASUWH010000089.1:0-38444 GCA_036378535.1 Terriglobales bacterium
GCCACTGTACTCACAGAGTTGCCCCTGTTTTCCCGTTCGACTTGCATGTGTTAGGCACGCCGCCAGCGTTGATTCTGAGCCAGGATCAAACTCTCGTTTGAAACCTGATGTCTGCCGACGGAAGTAGGCAGACCGCCGAAGCAGTAAAACTGCTCCGACTCGCCACTCGCGCTCGAAAGGCGGGTGGCTTATCTTGTGAGATCACTCGAACTTGTGCTCGAGCTTTCCTCTCACGACTGGCACGTTCAACCTTATTGTCAAAGACCGAACCGCTTTCCCCCTGAGGGGCGCGCCTTCAGTCCAGAACGGATCTTCTAGAGTAGCGCGGACATTCCTGTCCGCATCTTTCTGGAAAGATTCCGTCTGTCCTCGAAACCTTTTAAACTTATCGCGAGCTGCGGGACAGTGTCAACCCATTGAATTCACATGATTTCCACGTGATATCCACAATGGGGAGCTACTACCGATTCAAGTAGGGACGGCCGTCTGGGCCGTCCGGTCGAGCGAAGCTCGACTCCTTTGCAGGAGCTCATCTGAGCGCAGCAAAACGCGTCCTCCGCTCCTAAAAGCCATGCCATTTTCGGCACAGGCCGAAGCGGAAGAGTTCAAACTTGAGAAAAGATCACTTGGAGGTTCTTGCGACTTACGCTAAACCCTTCGAGGAACCTTGTCCCCGAATGAGAACCCCGTGGCCGGGGTCAATTGCAGACTCTTTCTGCTGTACTACTTTAGATGCTGGGTCCGTACGAGAGATTCAAAATCCTGCCCAGCCAGCCACTCTTTGCTCTCGGTTCATCTTTTATACCACCGGGCCTGCTACTGTGCAAGAGGAGTATCAAGAAAGTTACTTGATTGGCACACAATCTGTTCGTTCTTACCACATGTCCGACTTCAGCCTCGCTGAGAACGGCATAGAAGCGGCCTCAAGGGGAGTCAGACAAATATGATATAATGTCTGACATGGCTTTGGACCGCATCACCATTCGCGTGCCGGCGGGGCTCGGACAGCGCCTCCGCAGAATATCTGCTATGAAAAGCAAGTCGGAATCGCAATTGGTGCGCGAAGCGTTAGAGCAATATCTGGAACGAGCATCAGGGCAGTCGTCTGCCTACGAGCTGGCCCAGGCAGCAAACCTGATTGGCTGCCTCCGTCGCGCCCCGAAAGACCTCAGCATCAACCCGGCTCATTTCGAAGGATTCGGGAGCGACTAGTGCGGCGAGTTCTGGTGGATACCGGTCCGCTGGTGGCGATTCTCTCGACAGACGACCAACACCATGACCTTTGCGTCAGCACTCTTCGTGAATTGCCGGGGCCTCTCGTTTCCTGTTGGCCAGTGCTGACCGAGGTAGCATGGCTGCTTCGACGCCATGCCCGAGTTCAGCAGCAGTTTTTCGCCGCCATCGGTGCTGGGTTTCTGCAACTAGCCAGCTTGACCAATGCTGATGCCAAGGTCATCGCTGAACTGATGGCTAAGTACGAGAACATCCGCCCCCAGTTGGCGGATGCGGCGCTGGTTTACCTCTCTGAACGAGACGGTATTGATACCATTTTCACTCTGGATCGGCGCGACTTCTCAGTCTATCGCCGCGCTAACAAGCGCGGATTTCACATCCTTCCCCAGATCGGCTGAGGCAAGGGGCTACGGCTTATTGCACTGGCATTGATGATCCGTGTGTCGGCGACTTGGCTGCCGTCGACAGCACACGTCTAAGAACAATGGTTAGCGCAATGGGATGATCTTCCGGGTCGGGCGCCACGAGCGGCGGCGCGTGCACGATTTCGAAATTCCCCGGAATCAGGAACTCCTCTACAGCCACATGCAAAGGCACGGGATTGCGGCGCCGGAAACGCAGGAGAAAATGGCCGGTTTCATCCGTGTAAGCGAGTTCGTTGCCGATGTGGATGGCAACGCCTTCCAGCGGGGAGCCCTCGCTATCGCGGACTATGCCTTCAATCACGTATTTCGGAAAGCTGTAGCTGGCGGCGTCATCGCGGGAATGCAACGAGAGGCCGCGTTCGCGATATAGAAACGTACTCGCCCCGAATGTGTACCGCAGGCTGCCATCGGGAGCGACATTGGTTCCGCCAATCAACTGAAACGCGCCCACCACGCGCATCGAGGCATTCAGCGCCAGCGCCTGCTCGAACGGACGGTCCGGCCGGAAGGGAAGATATACGTTCTGATAGTCGGCGCTGATCTTGAATCGGTTAGCGAAAAACTCACCCCCGTAGGAAACCGTGGACTGCCCATTGGATCGGCTCACGACCTGTAACAGGCTGAAACGCTGCGAAAAGATTTCGCGGATGGTGCCCGACAACGCGCTCGTCGTGCCGCCCAGTTGTGCGTTGCTGCGAAAATAGTTGCCGGTCAGTTCAAGGCGGGATCCGAGGTGACGTCCCGCGTAGAAGTTTGTGCCCGTGGTGGTACGGCCTGAATATTCGGAATTGAAAAAGCCGGCGCCAAAGAATACCCGGGCTACGTTGAAGTTCGTGACGACTTCATTCACCGATGCGGCGGAGAAGGGCGCTGTCGGAGTCAGAGGCTCCAGCAGGTTGTGATGTCCCGCCGAAATGGAAAACGCATGCACTGGCTGGTATGCCACTTCGACGTTCTCCCGGTTTACCTCGGAAGAAAGCGGGCTGGCGATCGTGACCCGGCGGAAATCAGGACTGGCATCCACGTAGCTGGCTTTGACCGCGAATGTCGTCGTGTGTACCTCGGCGGCCGCGGCAGCATAGGGCTGGTTTGAGCCAATGCCGCCAGTCACGGAGGCGTCCAGCCATTTCTTCGGTTCCCAGTTCAATCCCTGCAAAGTCGTCATGCGGCCGGACACGATGTTGCGTGAGAAGAGCCGCAGGTTGTGCTTCAGGCGGTGCTCCACGAAGACGATTCCCACGCGATCCTGGCTCTGGGCAATCTGGAAAAAGCCGGTTCCAAAGCCGAGCGAAGTCGTGCCCGCCATAATAAAGAGGTTGCCGTGGTCAGTCTTGCGCGCGATGCCTATGCCGCGGGCGGTGAAATAGTGGCTGGAATCGAACAGGTCGGTTGGAAGATTGAAGGGCACGGTATCGTCGCCGCCGATGAGCGTAAAACCGCGGTATTGCGAGCGGAAGGTGCCACCGACGCCGAAGCGGTTTTCGAAAAACCCCAAACCGAAACTGCCCTGGTAGTTGGGGCCGAGGAACTCCACCGAGCCGCCGTCCGCGTTCACCATGGTGGAACCGCCGCCCTGGACTTTGAAGATCTGCGCGGAAGACAACGGCACCAGCAAGATGGTGCAGGCCAGAATGATCGCGAAAGTGGCGTTACGTTGCATGCCACGAACCCGGGCTAGGGGCTGCCCAGTTTCTCCTCAACCTTGAAATTCGGGAAATTCAGGATGACGCGGTCGGGATTTTCAACTTCTTCCAGCGGCACTTCCAGACGACGGCGGCTGTGGGGAAAGAGCGGAAAGCCAGGCGCTTCCTGCTTTTTCTTGTTGCTGGCAACGAATGTCTGCTGCACGCGGCCAAAGTAGTCGCCGGTATTCTCGACCTCGACCAGGACGGCTTTGGAGTCGGGATGATACTCGGCGCGAGTCACACGCACCTGCGATTTGTCCACCGATTGCTTGGGCAGCAGGTACACCGTGTGCGGCAACTCCAGGCGCACATTCATGCCCTGCTGGGTACGAAATGGGAAGCCCGAGAAGGCCGCGTAAATGACAAACCACGCCGGCGCTGCATCGCCGCTGGCTTCATAAAAGACGAAGTAACTCTGCTGCGGCTGAATTCGGAAACTGGTGGTGGACAATTTCAGGTGAATACCGGGGTCGAGGGCGCGATAGGAAAGGTCTCCCGTTTCCGAGACCGTAAAGCTCTTGGCCGTGAGCACCACGTTCAGCGGAGTCATGCTGTCATTGACGTATTCCACTCGGCCCTTGGCGGGATTGCCGAGTTCGGCAATCAGCGGGCGCACCGTCTGGGCATAAATTTGAGCAGCAGCCAGGAGTAGAAACACGAAGACCGCGACCACGGACTTGCACGGATCAACACGGATCGAACTCCCGCCCTCCGCTGAAGCGGACGGCCGGATCAGCCCAGCTCCTTTATGGAACGGGAGATATGTGCGGCTAGGCATCAGATCACCTGCACCTGGATGGTGACCGTTCCAGCGTACGTGCCCGCCGGCAGGTTGGGCAGAGCGCTCAGATTGATGTTGAAGTTCATGCTGTCGGTGCGCGTGCCCTGCTTGTTATTCCCCAGGATCTTGACCGTAGCCACTTGCAATCCGGCATTGGCTCCGCCAAACGGAACCGTGTTGGTCAGCGCCGTGAAGGCGCCCCCATTATCGGAAATCTCGAAGCTGGATGAGGGAATGTTATTGCCGGCGCCGTCGGTAAGCGCGGCAGCGGAACTGCTGAAGAAAGCGTACACGTTCAAGTTGCCGCGGCTGGGCTTCAAAGTCCAGGTAGTCGTCGCCACCACGGACGTACTTCCGGCATTCGTCGCGCTGCCCGCGATCAGGGTGAAATTAACCGCGCTCGTCGATAGTGTCAGGGAAACCGATTCGCTCAGGTTGGCGTTCAATGCGATGGTAGCGGCGCCAGAGTTGAGCACCTGAGCGGCGGCAGTGATGCTGGCCAGCGCGCCGAGGAAACTCAGTAGCAAGACGGCGCGGATTGTGCGGCAATTCAGCATCAGCATCTTTCGTTTGCGTTAAGTAGTGAAGGGCAGCGCCACCGCTGCCCTTCGCCAGTTTTCACTTGGACCAGGGGCAGGCAATTACGGAGTCGCTTGCGCCTGGATGTTGAGGGTGCCCGTATAAGTAGCTGCCGGCAGCTGAGTCAGGGCGCTCAGGTTGATATTGAACGCCATCGTATCGGCGTGGCTGCTGTTCTTGTTCGCGCCGGTGATGGCCACATTGCTCAGCTGCAGGCCAGCATTCGCGCCGCCAAAGGCTACCGAATTGACAAGCGCAGCCGAGGCGCCGCCATTGTCAGAGATATAGAACGCGGAGGAGGGGATGTTGTCCCCGACACCGTCGGTCAGAGCGGCTGCATTGCTGGCGAAATAGGCATAAAGGGATACGGCGGTACGGCCTGGTTTCAAAACCCATGCGGTCGTAGCGGTGATGTTGAGGGCGCCGGCGTTGGTGGCGCTGCCCGCGGTCAAGTTGAAGTTCACGGCGTTAGTAGTCAGTGTCAAAGTCAGAGACTCAGCCAGCTGAGCATTCAGGGCGATCGGCTGTGCCCCCGAGCTGATAGCCTGAGCCGACAACAACGACGACATTCCCACAACCAGAACTGCTAGCGTAAGAACTCGCAACAATCTTCCGTTTCCCCTGTCCATGTGGTGGTCTCCTGTACCCGTTTTTCCAACCGTTTTGGCTTGCACGAAACTGGAGCGATTATCAGGTTCGGAGACAGAAGGCTCAAAGTTACCCGCGTAATGGGGACGTACTCATTTTGGGAAATGGGAAGCCGGGAGCCGATCAAAGAGCCAGGGTCGAAGACAAGCTTCGCATATGTCCTTATCTGGCAGTGGGTTGTATCGCTCGATCGAGCGTCAATTTATGATTACCCCGGTCACACTCTCCAGAAACGAACGTTCCTGTAGTCTGCCAAAATTGCACGAATGGACAATTGTGGCTTTGGGTGGAAGAGGACTTCGGCTCGCTTTTGCGCTGTTTACCGAAAGTCGAAACTGATGAATCGGGCCGGGTACTTGCTGCTATTTATGAGGCCATGCGCGACCTGCATCCAGCGAAAATCCCCGGCCTGCAAGGGCATACTTGCCTTTGTTCCGGGTACAGTCTGGAGGGTGCACTTGCTGACGGCGACGATCAATTGCGGGGTGCCGTGACGATCTTTAGGCAACGTGCCTCCCGGATTCAGTTGCACGTCGGAGGCTCGCACGCCATCTTTGACAAACAGAATGTCCTGCGTGCCGCCGCTTAGAATCTGCAGTCCGCGCTGGTCGGTCCATCCACCTACGGGTCGATCCTTGCCGGTATTTTTTAGCAGCTCGATCGTTAAATTACGAAAGGGCGTGTCGGAGAGAACGCGCACAGCATGAGAGAATTTGCCGGGCGAAAACCTGGTCTCGCCATCCTGCAGCTTCAGAGTGGCGGGCGCCTTGCCCTCGACATCGTTCGAAAGTTCAACCGGGCCGATGGTTACATAGGCGTAATCGTATTGATGGCGGTGCACCAGCGTGGCCTGGTGCGGCGGCACTTCCACCTTGAACACCCGCACGTAATTGTTCTTAAGAGCGAGATGATGATGCGGCTCGGCGGTAATCGCTACTTCGGTTGCCGGTTGCGCGAGAACGGCAAAAGCCACGAGTGCGAAAAAGAGGGGCACGCTGCGCGTCATGCGAGCGATTCTAGCATCTGCTTATTTCCGTGCTCCTTCACCTGCTGAAACAGAAGCTTACCGCGATTGAAACACAAGGTCCCTTGACTCCGCTTCGCTCCGCTCGGGATGACAGAGTTGTGGCTGGAGCGAGCGCGGGGATATGCAGGCTGCACGCTGAGACCTGAGACCTGAGACCTGAGACCTGAGAGAGTCTAGAATGAAGTCGTGGCGGAATTCGGGAAGCTGCTCATCTTGTTCGGCATCGTGCTGCTGGTACTTGGGCTGGTGTTGGTGGGCCTTGGCCGCACTCATCTTCCTCTCGGGCGGTTACCGGGAGATATCCTATACCGTGGCAAGCACACCACCTTTTACTTTCCGCTGGCCACATCGATTCTGCTCAGCGCGGTGCTGTCTCTCGTGTTATACGTGATCAGCCGGATGCGGCGATAGACAGCCGGTAACGAAAATTTCCGGACTTTAGGCCTTTATTACCCAGCAGTTCACTTCGGTAATAGCACTTCTGTACTCGCTGTACCGCTTCTAATCCTTTACGAATCGCGGGATTACACCCCACAATGAATTTCACGGAGATGGCGCAGATCATGGACAGCAATCTCGGCTCCAGCATCGCTCCCATCCCCCCCGCCCGAAAAGTCGCAGCCCGCATCGCATTGCTGGATATCCAGGAACCGGCGCGTTCTGTCCTGACCGACTGCTTCAAACAATTTGGCATGGAAGCGATCACCATCATGGGCTACGCGGCGGAGTGCCTGCGGCAACAAAAATTTGATGCCTGTGTGCTGTCGCTAAGCCCCGAGGCCGAACCCGTGATGGAGGCGGCGCGCAGCTCTCCTTCCAACGCCCGCATAGTGATCTACGGTGTCGGTGGCAGCGCGCAAGAGGCGATGCGCTTCTCCAGGTACGGTGTCAACGCTGTCTTTACCGAACCGGTCGAACGGCAGGCCGCGCTGAAACTGGTGCGCGCCACCCAGATGCTGGTACAGCATGAATTCCGGCGCTATGTACGCTTGCCGGTGATCACCGAAGTGACCCTGATGGACAAAACCAAGCGCCGCTTTACCGCTACCAGCAAAGAAGTCAGCTCCGGGGGCATGTCGATTAGTTGCGAGAGCGAGATGGCGGTTGGGACACAATTGGAAGTCTCTTTCGCGCTGCTCACGTTGCCGCGCGTGTCCATCAATGGAACCATCTGCTGGCGTGCCAAGAACAGCTACGGAGTCCGCTTCGATCTGCTCGATGACCGCCGGAAGCGGCTCAAGGATTGGGTGCAGGCCTACCTGGAAAATTGAGTTTTCTTCTCAGCTGTTATCTTCTGGTTGAAGGTCGCGCGATCCCGCAAAATCAGCTTGACCGCTGCCAGGCAGGATTTTCTCAATTCTCGAACGTGAGTTCCGTGGACAGTCTTCGAATTCAGTAACATGATGGCGCCGTGCAGGGTAGCCCAAAGGGCGAGGTGCAGCTCGGTGTGGTCTTCGGGGCTGCCGCCCAGAGCTTCCGCCAACTTCTTTCTCACCAATTCGCGACCGGGATATGCCTCATGGAACGATTTTGCGCTGCGCTGCACCGCGCCAAGAATTTCGTAGCTGTGAGTAAAAAAAAGATCGTACTCGTGGGGGTGATGCAGTCCCCACTGGACATACTGTTCGCACATCTCTTCTGGTGAGCTTGCCTGGTCCAGCATCTGGATGACGCCGTCCCTTATGCGCAGGATCACCCCCCGAAGGATGTCCCGCCGGTTTTGGAAACGCTGGTACACGGTGGGGGTGGTCGTACCGGCGGCGCGGGCGACAGCACGCATGGTCAGGGACTTTTCGCCGCCCTGGACCCACAACTGCTGGGCTGCGTCCAGAATGCGGCGTTCGAGATCGGGGTTGGCTGCGCGCGGCATGGAGAATTCCCCTAAAGCATCGATTTAATATCCTTGACACTGTTAGTTTAACATAGTATAAGACATCATTGATTTGTTTCCCCTCGGGCCCTGTGTGTAAATCCAAAAAAACAAAAACAAGGAGTTCGAAGGATGTATTCCTGGGAAGACCCGCAAGCACGCGTTGCGCTGCTGCAGCTGAACGCGGACCTGCGCCATGCGCAGCTGGAGTTGCTGAGTGCGGAGTGCGCAACCGACCGTTTGCGTCTCCGATTTTCCACCGCAGACATCGCTGAATTTGCCAACGAAGCCGTCTTATCAAAAGCCATCAAAACTGCCGCCTCGCTGAACCATTACTTCTCGAGCTTACGTAAACGGTCCCGCCGAACTCAGCCGGCGGCACTCAATGAGTCCGAGCTCGGCCCGGAACATGTGGACAGAGCCGTGTCTCTGGTATGCGAATACCTGAAGGCACAGCGCGAACTCCACCTTCCGAACGCAACCGCACTCGACAGATCGCTCATTCCTGCGATGCAGCGCTTCTTTTCTCCAGAGCTTCTGAGTCGAGTGCGAGTGGCGACTCTGGAAGGCCGTAGGCTTTCGAATCCTTCCTTCTACAAGGATGCATTGCAACTCGGGTTGACCAACCTGCCCCCCATCAAGCATATGAGCTCTCTTACGTTTATCGATTTAATTGTGTTCAACGACAAGTTGAGCGAACGCGCGCTCTTTCATGGGTTGGTGCACGCGGTGCAGTTCGAGGTTCTCGGGCTGGAGCGCTACGTCGAGCTGTTCGTACGCGGGTTCTTCCGGACCAGACTTCACATCATGGTGCCTCTGGAAGCACAAGCCTTCGCGCTGGATTCGCGGTTCGCTCGTACGCCGGAGCAGAGTTTCTGCGTGGAAGAGCAGGTGCGGCTCTGGGCCAACCAGGACCGCTATTGATCGTGCCGCCAGCCTTCCCCATAATCGCGGCGCGGCAGGCCCTCGGGCTGGGCATAAGCAGCAATTACAATGGACGGTGTGAGCACTGTCACTCCCAGCCCGGTGTCCGCCTCCGCGTCTACCACCGACGCGCAATACACTCGGCGTGAACGGGTGCTGCTCTGGTTGATCAGCACCATCGGTGTGCTGGCGGTGCGACTGATCGGAAGGACCCTGCGCTTTTCGATTTATATCGAACCGGGCGGGCCTGCGTTCAACACTCATCCTCTGATTCTATGTTTCTGGCATCGCGGGATTTTCACCTCGACCTGGGCCTTCCGCCGCCAGAACATCGGGGTGATTACCAGCCAGAGTTTTGATGGGGAATACATCGCCCGCATCATTTCAGCATTCGGCTATGTTCCCATCCGGGGATCGAGCAGCCGAGGCGGTGCCCGGGCGCTTCTGGAATCGCGGCGTATTCTCGAGTCAGGACGAACCGTGGCCTTCACCAGCGACGGCCCGCGTGGCCCGCTCTATGTGACCAAGCCCGGGCCGGTATTGCTGGCCAGCAAGTCGGGCCTACCCATCGTGGCTTTCCATATTGCCGTCGAGAAGGCATGGCTGCTGCGCTCGTGGGACCGGTTCATGATTCCGAAACCGTTCTCGCGAGCGCTGCTCTGCATGAGCGCGCAGATGATGGTGCCTCCCGACCTGGAAACCACGCAACTCGACCAGTTCCACGCCGAGCTGCAAGCCGCGCAGAATCGGGTGCGGGAGTTTGCGGAGAACAACGTCGCGCGCGTTGGGACGAGTGAGTTTCCTCTCACCCTCCTCTGACCAGCTGGATAAGCAACCCACCATTGAGGCCTTTGTTGTGGATGGTGGGAACGCTTTATTCCGGTCGATTTCGATCCGTGGTCATCCGTGCAAATCCGTGGCTCGCCTTTTATAATCGAGCCACTGCGGCTCTCATGTACAAGTACTTCGGCCTGGCTCTAAGCCTTCTCGCGCTTCTTGGCCCGAAGCCAACGGCCAATCCTCCCGCCATTCCTCATTTCGAAGATATCGGCGCGCCCGCCGGCCTCAGCGTTTCTCACATTTCTTCGCCGGAGAAGCGCTACATCGTCGAATCCATGAGCGGTGGCGTAGGTCTCATCGACTGCGATAACGACGGGAAACTCGATATCATCACCGCCAATGGCTCCACTGTGGATCGCTACCGCCAGCAGGGCGGCGATCTCATGATTACGCTCTATCACCAGGATGGCGATCTCAAGTTCAGCGACATCACCAAACAGGCGGGTCTCAACCGCAAAGGCTGGGGCATGGGCGTGGCCGTCGCCGACTTCGATAACGACGGATTGCCCGACATCTATGTCACGGGATACGGCGGCAATGCTCTTTATCACAATCTCGGCAACTGCAAATTCGAGGACGTAACCGACAAGGCCGGTGTCGGTGGTGGCGGCTTCAGCGCCGGCGCCGCCTGGGCCGACTACGATCGCGACGGCAAGGTCGATTTATTCGTCTCGCGTTACGTTCACGTGGACATGAACAAGCTTCCCGAACTTGGCAGTGACGAAAAATTCTGCCGTTACCACAGCGTGCTGGTGCAATGCGGCCCCTGGGGCATGCAGGGGGAATCCGATCTCCTCTTTCACAATCGCGGCGATGGCACTTTCGAAGAGGTTTCTAAAAAGGCGGGCGTCGATGATCCCCATCAATATTACGGTTTAGGGGCCACCTGGGGCGACTACAACAACGATGGCTGGCCGGATCTGTACGTGGCTAACGACACCGGCCCCAACTTCCTGTATCGCAACCGCCACGACGGCACTTTCGAGGAAGAAGGCCTGATGGACGGCATCGCGGTCGGCGCCGACGGCTCCGAGCAAGGTTCGATGGGTGTGACTTGGGGCGACTACGACCACGATGGCCGTCTGGACATGTTCGTCACTAACTTCGTCGATCAATCCGCGACTCTTTATCACAACCTCGGCGAAAAGGGATTTGAAGATGTAACTTTGCAGTCCGGAATTGCCAAGCCCACCTATCCCCTGGTGGCGTGGGGAACCTCATTTTTCGACATGGACAATACCGGCTGGCTTGACATCTTTCTCACCGCCGGCCACGTGTATCCGCAGGCCGACCGCGTCCCCGGCGAAGCCCACTACGCCCAGCCCATGTTGCTGTTTCGCAACCTCCATAATGGAAAATTCGAAGAGGTCTCCGCCGCCGCCGGAATCGCCAGCATGCCTTTGAAATCCCGTCGCGGTGCTGCTTTCGGAGATATCAACAATGATGGTTGCGTGGATATTGTCGTCCTCAACGCTGACGATCCCCCCTCCCTTCTTCTCAATCATTGCAGCCCGGACAATCACCGCGTTCTATTCAAGCTGCTTGGGACCAAGAGCAATCGGCTCGCGATCGGAGCCAGGGTGACCGTGAAATCAGGAAATCTTGCTCAACCGGATGAAGTGCGAAGCGGGGCGAGCTACCTCTCCCAGAACGATCTGCGTCTTCACTTCGGCCTGGGCGCTTCCAATATCATGAGCGAGGTCAGTGTCCAATGGCCCAGCGGCGCGACCCAGGTTCTAAAAAACGTTCCCGCCGATTTCCTCTATACGATTGTTGAAGGACAAGGAATCGAAAGCAAAGCACCTCTTAAAACTCCGGTCCATTAATCAAACTGCTGCCGCACTCCCTCTTCACTGTCCGAAGTCACTCTCGTTTACACCTCGACGGCCAGTTCCGGATGCTCCTGTAGTAACTTCTCACGCGTCGCCGACCGGGCCGCTTTTTCGGCCGTGCTCTTCACAATCCACTTGGGCGGTTTCAAAAAAATCATTCGGACAGACACACCCATAGCCGTCGAAATCATATTGCGAAGCTCCTGCTCGATTTCATCGCTCTTGGCGAGCAACTCTTCGCGTTGCACCTTGTCTTTCATGGATTTACCGCGCTGCAAGCCTGAAATGAGTCGCGACACCCTCAAATATCAGCCATTCTCCGCAGTAGCCGCGTGTTTTAACCCTTCCAAAACCCTGATTCCGCAGCATGGTCATTTCAAGTGTCTGAAATAGCGGCATTTAGAGTTTGATCGGCTGGCAACGAGATTGCCTTACCCCTTGAAAGCGAGTCTTTATGACACCGACGAACAAGCCGATTTTCAAAGCCGTTATTATCGGCGCCGGACCCGCCGGCCTGACTGCCGCTTACGATCTCTCCAAAGCGGGCGCTGCGGTCGTCGTGCTGGAGAGCGATCCCCAATATGTCGGTGGCATCTCCCGCACCGTGAACTACAAAGGCTTCCGCTTCGATATCGGCGGACATCGCTTCTTCTCCAAGTCTCGTGAGATCGAGGATTTTTGGACCGAGATCGGCGGCAAGAATCTGCTCAATCGCCCGCGGTCATCACGCATCTATTACCGCGGCAAGTTCTACGCCTATCCGCTGAAGCCCTTCGACACATTATCCAAGCTCGGCTGGTTCGAGTCGCTGCGCTGCGTGCTCTCATTCCTGGTCGCGCAGCTTCATCCCAAACGCCATGCCAAAAGTTTTGAAGATTGGGTAGTCAACCAGTTCGGCGAGCGCCTGTTCCGGATCTTCTTCAAGACCTACACCGAAAAAGTGTGGGGCATGAGTTGCCAGGAGATTTCCGCCGACTGGGCTGCCCAGCGCATCAAGGGCCTCTCGCTCGCTTCCGCTATCAAGCACGCATTCCTCGCCAAGCCGGGTAAAAATCGCAAGCAGGTCGTCAAAACACTGATTGATGAATTTCGTTATCCCCGCCAGGGTCCGGGCATGATGTGGGAAGCTTGCGCGGAGAAAGTTCGCAGACAGGGTGGAGCGGTGCTGCTCGGCCGGCGAGCCACCGCCATTCGTTTTGATCCTGCCAGCAAGCTCTGGACAGTAACCTGCCGCCGCAGCGACGGCCACATAGAAGAACATTGCGGTGAGCACCTGATCTCGTCTATGCCTATACGCGATTTGGTCGCTCAGATCGAACCGCGCCTCCCTCGGGCGGCGGTCGAGGCTGCCCGTTGCTTGCGCTACCGCGACTTCCTCACGGTCGGTCTGATCGTGCGCGATCGCGATCGCTTTTCCGATAACTGGATCTACATTCACGACCCCAGTGTGCAGGTTGGGCGGGTACAGAATTACAAATCCTGGTCACCCGAGATGGTTCCCGATCCGGAATTCTGTTCCTACGGCCTCGAATATTTCTGCTTCGAAGACGATGGCCTGTGGGCTGCGCCCGACCAACAGTTGATTGATCTGGCTAAGAAGGAACTCGCGCATCTTGACCTCGCGGCCGCCCCCGACGTAGTGGATGGCTGCGTCATCCGCCAGCCCAAAGCCTATCCCGTCTACGACGACGCTTATCAGCGTCACGTCGGTACCATACGCACTGCGCTGGAAGAAAATTTTCCTACGCTGCACCTGGTCGGCCGCAATGGGATGCATAAGTACAACAACCAGGATCACGCCATGATGACCGCGATGCTGACCGCCAAGAATATCCTCGCCGGCCGGCGCGATTACGATGTATGGGCCGTAAATCAGGATGCGGAATACCCCGAATCCGGCGCTGCCGGCGAGAAGGCTGCACGCGCCCTGACCCCGATCCCGATCAAATCGCCGGCCCATGCCGTATAGGCGGTATGTCACAAGAGGAGCGCCGACTCGGGTTGTCCGTGCTTCCTGTGCCGTCCTTCTCGCGAATGCGTTTACGCTGAACATGCGATGTGGGAACGGGAGAGAATTTTCAGCGGAATGCTGGATTTCCTGAGTTACTGAGTAGAAAGTTTCCAGCCCGGAGGGCGGAATTCATTAGCCCCGGGCGCAAGCCCGGGGTAGCTGCCGCCCCGCTGAGCGAAGCCCCGTCAGGGGCGCCACCTTATGACCGTCTCATCGACAACCCGTGCCTTTGCCTCGGACGACACGCAGCCGACCGCCGCGCTCGACGCTCCACGTCTGCTGCAGGTCTCCGCCCTCACCTGGCTTCTTGCGGGCGTCGGCGCAATCGCCCTCCGCTGCGCGAAATCCCATGGATGCTATTACTTGAGTGCGCCATATAGCCCAAAAAACGATCGCAGGCGCCGCCCGTTGTGCCCATAAACGAGTGATTTTTCAACACTTCACCTCTCGCCAGCGGATGGCGGGCGACGTGCCTTCCCAGTCTGGGGAATATGAGGGGAAAAATGGCCTCACCGCGTTCATCTTTTTTCAGCAAATTCTGGCAGCTGATCAGTTCGATCAAGACGGGCGTTATCCTCTTGATCGTCGTAGTGATCGTGTCCGCTGCGGGCACAGTGATCCTGCAGCGCCCGATGACGGAAGCCGACGAGATGCAGCGGGCATACTCGCCGCAGATGCTGCGCATCCTCGACGCCACCGGCCTGACCAACGTATTCCATGCCTGGTGGTTCGTGACTTTGCTGGTGCTGGTCAGCCTCAGCATCGTCGCCGCCTCGATCGAGCGGTTTCCCAACGCCTGGCGCTATTTCTCTCGCCCTTACAAGATCACCGACGCTGGCTTCCGGAGAGTGCTTCCCACCCAAAAGCAGATTGCGATTGAGGATTCAGAGGCCGCTCTGTCCGCGGCCGAGCGTGCGCTGCAAGACAGCGGTTTCAAACCCGAGCGGGTCGGAAACAAACCCGCTTCTTTGTTTTGCGAGAGAAATCGTCTCTCCGAGATGGCCGTCTACATCGTTCATGCGAGCCTCCTCTTGATTTTCCTGGGAGGAATTATTGACGGAATGTTCGGCTGGACCGGATTCGTCTCCCTGGTAAATGGCCAACAGGTTCAGAAAGTCGAAACCCGCGCCGGAGCCATTAAGAACCTTGATTTCGCGGTGCGCTGTGACGGCGCCGGCCAGGAGAACTACGCGGACGGCTCACCCAAAAAATGGTGGTCGAAGCTGGCAGTTGTCGAGAATGGCCGCGAAGTTCTGCGAAAAGAAATCGTGGTCAACGACCCGCTGGTCTATCACGGCGTTCGCTTTTACCAGGCCAGTTTCGGGCAGACCGGACAAGTCGAAAAGCTGCTCCTGACGGCTACTTCGAAAGACGGCAAGTCGCAAGATATCGGCTTGAAAGTTGGCGACACCGTCCAACTTGATGCCGATAGTTCCGTTCGCTTCGAAAAATTTATTCCTGACTACGTAGTCCGTGATGGCCAGATCTATACCGCGTCGACCAGTCCCCAGAATCCGGCTGCGGAACTGCTGGTAGCGTCAGCCAAAACGGGTAAGACCGTGGAAGTCTGGCTGCCGGAGATCGAGGGCTTCGCGCATAACAGCGAATCGCCGTACTTGTTCAATCCCCGCGATCTCAAAATGGCGAACTACACCGGCTTGCAGGTCTCGCATGAGCCCGGCCAGTGGGGCGTTTGGGCGGGATGCCTGCTTATGGCGGTGGGCCTGGCCACGGCATTCTATCTCGTGCACCTGCGCATTTGGGTGACTCCGGTGCGGGACGCGAAAGGCACACTGATGCTGTGGATCGGTGGAGCGTCCAACAAAAATCGGGAAGCCTTCCAGGACAAGTTCTCGGAAATTATCGAAAAGATTCAAAAAGAACTCAAGCAGGCACAACCCAGGCAAACCCAGTCGGCGAAATTGGTCGAAGAGCACGAAACCACATTGGTTGGAGACTGACTCCGGAGGAACTATGGCTAGGGCGAAAGTAGAACAGCAAGCGGCAGCCAGCGGCATGACACTCATCGTCATGGTGGGCTTGGCAATCGCATTTCTGCTGTTCATGGCTTTTCTGAATGTAGTAAAGACCGGCAACCTGCTCACGGAATCGAATCTTCTGTATGCCGCTCTGATCTTCTACGCCGGGGCCGGCTCACTCTATCTCGGTTTTGGAGTTTCCGGGACGGAATCCTATGTGAAGTTTGCCTCGCTCGCGACCTGTGCCGGCTTGCTCGCGAATACGGGTGCCGTGTTCCATCGCTGGTATATGGCCGGCCACCCGCCGTTCGCCAGCATCTATGAAATGCTGCTTAGCTTCGTCTGGACCCTTGCCGCCCTCACCTTGTTTGCAGAGAAGAAGTTTGGTGTGAAGGTGATCGGCACGGTCACCATGCCGGTGGCGATTGTGGGCGTCGTGCTGATGCAGTTGCTGCCTTCGGAAGTCCGTCCGCTGGTTCCGGCGCTGCAATCGACTTGGCTGCATGTTCACGTCACGTTGGCCATGCTTGCCTACGCGGCCTGCGCCCTGAGTTTTGCGCTGGCCATGATGTTTCTGATCCAGGACAATGTTGAGACGGAAACGTTTTTGGCCGCAACCAGCGCCGCCGTGAGCGTTGCCTATGGCGCCATCGTTCTCGCCCGCTTCGAAAAATGGGGTGGACTGAGCCTGGTGGCGTGGGATCCCGAGCAGAAGGCGGAAGTATTCATCTCCCGCGGCATTCGCCTGTTTGTCACCATCCCTGACTTGGGCTGGCTGATGCTGTTAGTTTGGGCCGGCGTCACTGCGCCTCTAATCATTTACGCGTACGCCCGTTGGCGCAACGACAACGGCCTGATTGCGCTTGCGGATCGCGCCGTGTTCGTCAGTATTCTTCTGCAGATAATGGCTCTGGGCATGTTCATTCTTCGCGCGCGCGCTGGCCGCTATCCATCGCTGGACGCCGAAGGCCTGTATGCCACCAGTCTGGCCGCGAGTCCCTTCATCCTCTCCGGGCTCGTAGCGGGCATTTTCGTTTCGCTGCTGTACTTGATGCTGGTCTGGCGTCGCAATGACCTGGAGCGGCTCTTGCCTACCGCGGATAGTCTGGACCGCATCACCTACAAAACGATCGGCATTGCCTTCCCCCTACTCACCCTGATGATCGCCGCCGGGGCCTATTGGGCAAATCGCACCTGGGGTTCTTACTGGAGTTGGGATCCGAAGGAAACCTGGGCCGCCATCACCTGGCTGGTCTATGCGGGATACCTGCATATGCGCATCACGCGCGGCTGGCGCGGGCGGCGCGCCGCCTATTTCGCGATCCTGGGCTTCGGGGTGGTGATGTTTACGTTCTTTGGAGTGACTTATTTGTTGCCTGGGCTACATGCCTATGCCTGAGAGTGAGCTGTCCAAAGTGAATACCGCGAGTGAACAAACGCTGACCGAAATCATTTATCCCAACCGGGTGCGCGTCAGTTGGGAACTGAAGGCGGTTCTTCCCGTCGCCTTCGTACTGGTGAACGGATTGCTGCTGTTCCTGGTCGCAACCATCTCTTTACGCGATCCCGAACGGCATGCCGTCCTCATCCTTGCCGGCGGCGGCGCCGTGGCAATCTGTGCTGTGGTGATCCTGGCGCTCGCGTATCTCATTCAGCGGCCCATGATCGAATTACAGGAGAAAATCACCCAGGTTGGACAAGGCGATCTCAGCGTGACTGTCGGCTTCGCAGATCGTAACGATGAGATTGGCGACCTGGGGCGGAACTTCAATCGCATGGTCGAGCAACTGCGCAGCAACCGCGAAGAGATCGACCGGTTGCATCAGACACAGATGTCCCGCGCTGAGCATCTTTCAACCCTGGGCGAGCTGGCCACAGGCTTGGCGCACGAGATCCGCAACCCGCTCGCGGGTATTGCCGGTGTCGTCGAAATCATTGCCCGCGATTTGCCTCCGACCAGCCCCGCGCGCGCGGTCGTGAAGGATGTGCGTCACGAGATCAGCCAGATTAACCGTATCATCACCGATCTGCTCGACACCGCGCGCCCGCGCTTGCCTCAAGTCCGGCCAGCCGATTTGAATACCACGGTCGAACATTCCGTCATGCTGGCGCGCCAGCAGGCTCTCTCGAAGCCCATCTCGATCGAGTTTCTTAAGAATCCGGGCCTGCCGGACGTCCCTCACGATGGCGACCAGATTCATCAGGTGCTGCTGAACCTTCTTCTCAACGCGATCCAGGCAATCGACGGCTCGGGAATAATCAAAGTTGAATTAGATGAAATCGGCCCACGCGTTGCCGTGCGGGTAACCGACAGTGGTCGTGGCATTCCTTCCGATACTCTTCCCGACATCTTCAAGCCGTTCTACACGACGAAAGGCAATGGCACCGGCCTCGGTCTCTCCCTCGCTAAGCGGATCGTGGAAGAACATCAGGGCACGATTGAGGTCGTCAGTACGGTGGGTAAAGGAACACAGATGACCGTGTATCTGCCCAAAGATCGTTCCCAAGTGCCCTCCCTGGCTAGTTAACGACTACCTGTCATCTCGAGCGAGGGCGAAGCCCGAGTGGAGAGACCTCTGTGTCTGCGGCCTGCTGCCGTGCGGGCGGTCTCGTTCCAGCACCCTCGCATTCGTAGTAATCTAGAGCAGGATGGCATCCGACAAAATCCTGGTTGTCGACGACGAGCGCCTCGTCCGTTGGTCCTTGCGGCAGAAATGTGAGGAATGGGGCTACCAGGTGCTGGAGGCGGAAGCGGGCGAACCGGGCCTCAAAGTCGCCCAGCGCGAGTCCCCCGACCTCGTCCTGCTCGACGTGCGTCTTCCCGACATTGGTGGGCTGGAAGTCCTCGACCAATTGAAGAAGAATGGCGACGCGCGCGCGGTCATCATGATCACCGCCGACCCTCAACTGGATGATGTCAAGGCAGCCTTGAAGCTGGGAGCCTACGACTTTGTCGGCAAGCCCATCGATTTCGACGAGCTCAACGTCACCGTCAAGAACGCGCTCGAGACCACCCGGCTGCGCAGCGAAGTGCAGTCCCTGCGCGGCGAGATGCGGCGTCGCACCGGTTATCACGAGGTCGTCGGTTCGTCACCAAAGATGACCGAGCTGATGAGCTTCGTGCGCAAGGTGGCGGCCAGCGAAGCAACCACTATCCTCATCCAGGGGGAAAGCGGTACCGGCAAGGATCTGATTGCCAAAGCGATACATTACGAGAGCTCGCGCGCCGATCGGCCCTTCATCGCCATCAACTGCTCGGCTATCCCGGAAACCCTGATGGAAGCCGAGCTCTTCGGTCACGAAAAAGGCGCCTTCACCGACGCCAAGCAGATGAAGAAGGGCCTCTTCGAAATGGCCGACGGGGGCACGCTCTTCCTCGACGAAATCGGCGAGCTCTCCCCCTTGCTGCAGGCCAAACTGCTGCGCGTCCTCGAAGACCAGGTAATCCGCCGCGTGGGCGGCGTTCGCGACATGCAGGTGGATGTCCGGGTGATCGCCGCGTCCAATCGCGATCTTGAGAAAGCAGTACGCGAAGGTCACTTCCGCCAGGATCTTTATTACCGCCTGGCGGTCATCGCCATTTTTATTCCTCCGCTGCGGGAGCGGAAGGAAGACATTCTCCCTCTGGTAGATTTCTTCGTGGAGCGCTACAACCGCAAGTTCAAAAAATCGGTGCGCGGCATCAGCGAGGAGACGCGTCGCCGGTTGCTCTCCCACGACTGGCCGGGCAATGTCCGCGAGCTCAAGAACTCGATCGAGCGGGCCATGATCCTGGAGGACGAGCCGCTGCTGCGGCCGGTATATCTACCTTTCTCGGTCTCCGAGTCCGGCGGCCTGACCGCCTTCGAACGCAGCGCCCCCGGCGACGGTGCGCAGAGTCTTCCCAATGGCAGAAGTCTGCCGCGCCTTTATATCCCCGAAGGCGGAACCTCCCTCGAAGAGGTAGAACGTTCCATGGTCGAACTGGCCATGCGCCAGGCAAACTCCAACCAGACCCACGCCGCCAGGCTTCTCGACATCAGCCGTGACGCACTCCGCTATAAGCTCAAGAAGTTCGGCCTCATGCACGGCGAGGAAGAAGAAGCCCGCTCGTCGACCGAAAATTGAAGAAAGCGTTTAGCAGTTAGCCATCAGCGCATAGCTTCGGTCTACCGACTGCGTAGAATGAGGCGCCGCGAGTGAAAGAGCGCCCTTCTCGGGCTCTGCTAAAGAGCGGACTCTAGCCCTGGTGCAAGCTTTCCGACCCTTGATCCCCGAATTACCAAGGTTCATCCAGCAGCATGGACGCCCGTGATCGCTACCTACACGGAAGGGCCATACCGGGATTTCTTGTCTCTGAATAACATCGCTCCATGTCCGTGCAGAACATACGCGATGGTCTCCTCGTCACTCTCGTCATCCGCTATGAACAAGATCCTCATCAATTCATAACGCTGTCCAAGCAGACGGTCGATTCCTCCTCAGCGCGCTTGGCTATTGCTGATTTGAGAAATGAGGGGTTGGTAGAGGAACAGGTTCGTGGCGTAATCCGGCTTACCGCTCTCGGATACAAGAAGTACAAGAACACGCCGCTTCCCTACGCCTACGCAGGCTGAGCACGATCGTGCCGAGGTCGAGTCCTGGCGCCTTTCTTATTTCCCATACTGATTCTTTATCACCTCGCCGCCTTTCATAACGAATTTCACATTTTGCAGGACGTTGACGTCCCGCAAGGGATCGCCATCGACGGCAATGATATCGGCATACTTGCCCGGCTCGAGCGTGCCAATGCGATCGGACCAGCCCAGCAGATCGGCATCATTGATCGTGGTTGTCTGGATAGCCTGCAGCGGTGTCATTCCCAGCCTTACGTAAACAGCTAATTCGTGGGCATTGAGCCCGTGGGGATAGACGGCCGCATCCGTTCCCATACCGATCTTGACTCCGGCGGCAATGGCCTTGCGGGCGTTGTTCTGCCCCATCTGCGAAACCAAATCCATTTTCTTGCGCGCATACTCGGGAAGATGGGTGGTGGCTACGTTTTCGCGCTGCCAATCTACCAGGTAGAGGGTGGGAACAAGATAGGTGCCATTCTTCTTCAGGGTGGCGACGGATGCGTCGTCCATCAGGTGACCGTGCTCAACCGAATCCACTCCGGCCTCCGACGCCCACCGGACCCCTTCGGCGCCGTGCGCGTGGGCCGCCACTTTTCGGCCCAGGCGGTGCGCCTCGGCCACGATCGCCTTCATCTCTTCCATGGTGTATTGAGAATGGTTGGGATCATCTCCCTTCGACATTACCCCGCCGGTGGCACAGACTTTAATGACATCGGCGCCGTACTTGATGATCTCGCGCACCTTGTGCTGGACGTTTTCGACACCGTCAGCCACGCCCTCGTTGGTAGCGTGGTAGTCAAAGGGCAGCAGGTTGTTGTCGCAGTGTCCGCCGGTGATGCTCAGCGCCGGACCGCTGGCAATAATTCGTGGCCCGGGCACGTCGCCGGCGTTGATAGCGTCGCGCAGGGCGATGTCGCTGTAGCCGCGCGCGCCCACATTGCGCACCGTAGTAAAGCCCGCCTCCAGCGTGACCCGGGCATTGTGGGCGCCAATCAAAGCTTCGCGAGGCACAGAGATTCCCAGCGTCTCGTAACCGAACTGCGGGTTGAAAGTCAGATGGGTGTGTGCATCGATCATTCCGGGCAGAACCGTCGCGTTGGAGAGATCGACGACGACGGCGTCCGGCGCAGGTTTGACTGAGGCGGCAGGGCCGACACTCACAACCTTGTCCCCTTCGATGGCGATGGCCTGATTGGTCAAAGTGTTGCCGGTTTTCACGTCCAGCAGGCGTCCGGCACGGATGACAACATGTTTAACGGCGGGAGACGGCGTGTTCTGCGCCGCTGCCATGCCTGAAATCAGAGCCATCCCGATCAGAATGAGCCGCGCGAGTTTCGTCATTGTCCTCCTCGAGTGGGCGGCCGCGGGGAGAAAAGGGGAAAAGCCTCTCTGACGCCGCTGACGCCGGGACGGCAGCATACCGCAGCGGCGATTAACGGGTCAAAAGCGAAACGGCATCTGAGAGGCAACATTTCCGAGTTACCCGTCAATGAGGCATAATTCCTGAGCCCTTCAACAAGCGAGATGCAAAGCCAATCCGTGCATGCGTTTTGCAACCGGGCGCGTTTCTGATCGGAGCGGGAGAGATTGATGAAGATCGTGAAAATTGCTCTGGCATTTACCACGCTGTTTCTCGCCACCATAGCTGCTGCGCAGGGCAAATCGGAGGAGACGGCTGTTCGTAACATCATTCAAGACGAGGTGGCCGCCTGGAACCATGGGGACGCCCAAGCCTATTCGCGGCACTTCGCCGCGGATTGCACCTTCACGAACATTCTCGGAACATTTTTCACGGGGCAGAAGGCCGTTCTCGACCGGCACGAACAGATATTTAAGGGAGCCTTTCGCGGAACGGTTCTACGTCAGGACATTGTGTCGGTCAGGTTCGTTCGCCCGGAAATCGTGATTGTGGAAACTCTGAACTGGATTTCGGGATTTTCGCCGTCTGGACCGCCATCGGGCACGCACGCCGATGACAAAGGACGTCTTCGCACTCGGCTCCTGCAGTTGATGGTGAAAGACGGTGGCGAATGGAAAATCGCCACGTACCACAATGTCGACGTGAAGCCGGGGGTAGATACGCCGGAACCGCAATAAATTCTGAGGCATTGCCCAAATAACATCCGCTAATGCGGCCTGCTGGCATTAGGGAAGAACCTTCGGCGTGAGCGAAAGTTTTGCAACTCCAGACGCTCCCCTCTCGCCACCGGGCGACGTGTCGAGCCTCCGCCGCAACCAGCCATCCACTCCCCACACCCGTCCGGCATCGGCTGCATAAAAAATAAAGAACAGCAGGAGCAGCGGAAGATGATCCAGTTCCGCGCCGAAGTAGCGCCAGGTTGGAACGCCGTGGCCGGGATCCCACCACGTCGCCAGCGTCAGGCTGATCATGTGCAGCATGCCAAGGACTGAGCCAATGCGCACAAAAATCCCGAACAGCAGCGACAGGCCGATGAACAACTCCACGACTCCCACCGCATATCCGAAAAAAACCGCATGCGGCAGGACGACGTTAGCGAGAATTGGACGATATAACCCGACGGCGCTGCTTGCTATGTACCCGTGCAAATAGTTCTGAAACCCGCCGTGGGCGAATCCCGGGTCGAATATTTTGTATTCCCCAAAGAACAGGAAGAACACGGAAGTGGCCATGCGCGTGAGCGCAATTGTCCTGGAGGGGACGGCAAGGGAGGCCGTCATGCCGCTATCCACCGGGGCCATCGTTGCAGACGTATTGTTCCAGCGAATCCAGTTCCTGGGTCAGGTCATCGATGCGCGCCTGCAGGATGTGCCGTATGGACAGGATCCCCAGGAGCCGCCCTTCATCATCGACGATCGGTAAATGGCGATAGTGACGCTCAACCATGGCAGCCATGGCTTCGCCCAGTCCGGTCGCCTGCGTGGCCAGTTCGACCGGCGTGGTCATTACTTCGCAAATCGCCGTCTCAGCCGGATTGCGGCCACTGAGCGACAGTTTTTGCAGCACATCGCGTTCGGTAAAGATTCCCGCTACCCGGCTCTCGCCATCTACTACCGCGACCGCCCCCACGTGGCGGTTCAGCATCGTGCGAATGGCATCGGCGGCACTGGACTGCATCTGTACGGTTGCCGGTTGCGGATCGCAAAGCTCCACCAGGGACATGGGCACACCTCCTGCACAACTCCACCGCGATGCGCATTATGAACCCTGTCGTGAGCATGTCAAGAGCACGCATCACGAAATTTCCGGATTTGGAAAATCGGAAGGACGGGTAAGAGGGCTAGGCAGGAGACCTGGACCCGGCCAGTCGCAAGCCGTGGCCATTTTTTCTCAATACCACTTCGGGACCTATTGAATGCGGAAACGCTCGTTCATGAGCCTTTGCAGCCGGGGTTTGTACAGAATGTCGTAGGCGAACTCTTTGTCGGGGAACATAGCCAGCGCGGCGCGCTTGGTGTTGGCGGCCATCTCGGAAGCTTCTTCAATAGTGAGGTCCGGATCCTGGCTGATCACTGACATGACCATGCTCATCATCACTTGCAGGCGGCGGATTTTTCTAGCTTCCTCCTCAGCCTCGCTCAGTTTCGCTCCGTCGCCGGTTCGCTCAGAGTTCTCCATTAGGGCCCCTCACACAATAAAAATTAGATGTGCGCTAGCAGCACCGCGTTGCGCCCCCACCGTTTTGCCCATTGTCGCCCATTGCAGGCCGAAAGCAACTCCCTCGGGGAGTTGCACTTCCGTACCCTACTCCCCGCGCAGCGTGCAACAGCACGTCCGGAGGCCTCATCGGAGAGTTACAATCGTCAGTTATTTAACGGGGAGGATTTATGGCGGAGAACTCAACCGGAGCGGGCACCCAGAACCGTCCCGATCCTAACGAAAAGCTGGTCAAAGTGTTCGATGCGGAACGCGAATCGGAGGCCCTTGTGGTCAGCGGCCTGCTCGAAGCCAACGGCATCGACAACGACGTCACTTCTACCGATGCTGCTCAGAACATGTATCCCGGCGTGGGCGGCAATGTCATTCTGGTGCGTGAAGATCAGGCCGACGAGGCACGCAAAATCATCGAGAGCTATCAGCAGTCCGACGAGACTGCCGAAATTGATCTTAGTCAAGAGCAGGGCTAACGGAGTGCCCGTCCATGTAGAAAGTGACGAGCCCGTCCATATCTGTCCGAAAAACCTTGGCTCCGGCATTCTCCAGGCGTTGTAAAACCTCCCGGCGGGGATGACCGTAAGAATTGTCCTTTCCGACCGAGACCACCGCAATTGCAGGACGCACCGCCGCCAGTAGCTCCTGCGAAGTGGAGGTGGCGCTTCCGTGGTGACCTACCTTCAAAACCTGCGCTGCCGGCTCTTCCTGTACGATCTGGCGCTCCGTAGATTTCTCCGCATCGCCCTCCATGAGCAGGCTGTTCCCAGCAAAAACGAGTTTCATCGCCAGGCAATCGTCATTGACCCGCCGGTGCTCAGGCTCCTTAAGGGGCGCCAAAACCCGGATGTCGATTCCCCCATAAGAAAATTCATCCCCTGCTCCCAGATACCGGATTGGGATGTGTTGTTCCTCCGCGTGTTGGAGCAGGGCGGCAAGAGCGGGAGTCGGGTTATTCACGCCGACCCAGAACTCTTTGGGGCGGAAGTTGGACAACACAGCTCGCATTCCGCCAACGTGATCCCAGTGCCCATGTGTGACTACGGCGACGTCGATCCGTGAAATACCGCGCCACCACAGGTACGGCGAGACCACGTCTTCGCCCACATCAAAATTGGATCGGCCCGCCCCGGGCATCCCGCCTGCGTCGACCAGCACGATACGACCCTGGGGGGAAACGATGAGGGTGGAGTCGCCTTGCCCCACATCGATGCTGGTTGCTTCCAAAACGCCGGGACGGAGGATCGGGTGCGCCGGCACAAATGCGATGCCTAGAGTCGTAACGACAAGGCTGGCGATCCCGGCGCATGCCCACGCCCGACGTCGACGCACCAATATCATGGCGATTGCCAGAGCAGCCATGGCGGTCACCGCAAGCCAGAGGGGAGGTAGAGGCACTCGCAGGTCGGCAATGCGAAAAGCGCCCAGACCGCGAACCGTCGTGGTGATGCCGTCCAGAGCGAAGCCCGCTATCAGAGCGGCAGGTTTCGCCAGCATCGGTGTAACGAATCCCAATGCCATCGCCGTGACCGCAGCCGGCATCAGCAACTCGGTCAGGGGCACCGCCAGAGCATTCGCCGGCATTCCCACGACAGTGGCTCGATGGAAGTACCAGGCCATCGGCAAAGCCAGACCAACCTGCATGAGCGCCGAGACTACCAAAACTTCACACGCTGCAAGAGTCACAGCACAGATGCCGGGCAGCGCCTTGAGAGCGATTCTCTTACCGGTGAAACGGGCCAAGCGGCGTGCGATCATCCGAAGTTCCACTCGAAACTGGGCCAGCCTGGGTTCAAGGGATGGATCGAGTTCCAGCGTGTCCAGATGGCGCAGGCTCCGGCGGTAAGGCTGCAAAGTTCTTTCCAGGAGTGGAATGGCAAGGCCCGCGACGATGAGAACCGAAAGAAATGTCAGCTGAAAGCTCGCGCCCAGGAAACTCTTAGGATCAGACACCATGATGCCCAGGGCCGCCGCACCCAGCGCGTTCAGCATCGAGCGGCCACGGTAAACCAAGCGAGTGCCCAGATAGCACGACATCATCAGAGTCGCGCGCCACACCGGCGGGCCGACATCTGTCAAAATTGCATAAAAGACAGCCAGCAGGACGGTAAGAAGGCTGGCCGTGATTTCGCCCGCTCGCAGTCGCCGTAGCGTCCAGAAAGTCACGAATGCCAGGATGCTGACATTCATGCCGGATACGACCAGGATGTGGTATGTCCCGGAACGCTGGAAATCGACGCGTGTGCTGCGGTTGATGAAGGCATCTTCCCCGATTACGGCGGCGTCCATGAGCGCCGCCTGCGATGGTGGCCACAAAATATGAATTTCTTGAATGATTCGCCGATGCACGCGGCTGCGGATCGACTCCACCCAGTTGCCGCCAAGGCCGGAGAGTAGTTCCACGTTATCTGCTTTGGCTGAACCAAGCGCTACGATTCCCTGGTCCTCGAGATAGCTACGATAGTCAAATGCACCGGGATTGCCATAATTGTGTGGTTGCCTCAGCTTGGCGACAAAGCGCAAGCGCTGGCCATAGCGATAGATCGGGAAATTCGGAGTTCCTTCAATGGCGGCTTCATCGGCCGATTCCTTCCCGAAGATGCCCAAGCGAATGCCGAATTTCGTGTGGCTGACCTCCGAATCGGTCTTAAGTTCGTCAGTCTCGACATCGATGGACTGCTGCAATCCGCCGAAACCGGCCTCTCGCAGATAGCCCTCATGCACTACATGCGCCGTTACCAAGATTTCGGTGTGATTAGACCAGCGCGAGATATCGGGCAATGACGGGCTTTGACGAATCTGGATACTGACCGCACCCAGCCAAAACCAGGCTGCGAGCGCGAGAAGGGGAGCCGCTTGTGAACGTCGTTTCAGAAAGTAGATCGCGCTCGCGCTGAACACGAGGGCGGCGACGATCCACCACAAAGCCGGACGCCAATCATAAGCCCCGGCGACAATCCCAGCGCCAAAGGCGAGCGCCGCCCACAGCAGAGGCTGACGCGCGTTCAGGCTGACTTGGCTAAAATTCCTTCGCCGATCGGTCGCGGAAGCCGATTGAGGGGTTTCGATGAAATTAGCGGAGTTCGGTCCCGCAGGCATGATTCTCCTGACTAAACGGGAGCCAGCCATGGAGCGAGGTCAGGGGGCCAGGTGCTAAATGCGAGTTGCTGAGCGCTGTCTATCTCGCGCCAGATGCAACACGCTTTCTATGTGGAACGTCTGCGGGAACAGGTCCACCAGATGCGCCTGCTCGACGCGGTATCCGGCGGCGAGCAGGGGAGCGAGATCGCGAGCCAGCGTTGCGGGATCACAGGAAACGTAAGTCAGGCGCGGGACCCTGAGCTTTACCAACTCGGCAGTGACTTTCCTGCCGAGCCCACCGCGGGGTGGATCGAGCACGATCAGGTCAGCGCCACCTTTTCCGCCTCGACGTGCCAGGTAATTCTCAATGGACGTCCCGATCGCCTTACCGTTTCCGGGCAAATTGTACTCCAAGTCGGCAAACGATTGCGGTGACGACTCCACCGCGATCACCCGCTCGAACTGGCGACAAAGAACGGCTGCGAATAGTCCACCGCCGCCGTAAAGGTCGAGCGCCGTTCCCCCAGATTGGCCACTGGTCACGATCTTCACCAGCTCGTCCGTAAGATGCCTGTTCGTCTGGAAGAAAGATCCTGCGCTAACTCGATACTTGTATTCCGCCGTCGAGTATTCCAACGCCGTAGCCCCTGTGCTGGCCAAGATTTTATTTTCGGGTTGGGACGCGGTCCGGGGCTGTGATACCGCGAAAGCGGTGACCCCAACCACGCTCGGGATGCCACCTCGCAGGTTCTCGCACCAATTTCTCGCCTGCTCCGGTGTCGTGCCGCTTTCGACATAAATTTCGAGCAGCAACTGGGAATCGTCAGCATTGGAGAAGAATTCAATTTCGCAAATGGCAGCATCGATGCCGCCGTCGCGGCCCAGGTTCCACACGGTAGTTATGGCTCGATTAATCAGCGCGGAACTGATCGGGCACTCCTCTACGGGCTCCAGTTCGTGAGAGCCAAACCGGTTATAACCGAAGACAAACTGGGGGTTCCTCTTTACGCGCAGACGAGTTCGGTTTCGGTAGTTCCAGGGCGGCGAAGGATGAATCTGCAGTTCCGCATCCAGTTCCAGCCTGGCGATGCGACGAAGATTCTCCCTAAAAATGGAAGTTTTGATTTCCAGTTGGTGCTCGTAAGTGGAATGCTGGTAATGACAACCACCGCAGCGCGTGAAATAAGGACAAAGCGCCTGTGTCCTGTGCGGGGAAGGCTCTACAACTCTATTTAATGCTGCCCGTGCAAAGCCCGGCTTCTCTGCAATCAGGGTTGCATCAACACACTCCCCTTCCAGCACGAACGGCACGAACACGGCTTTTCCGCGGCCCTCCGCATCACCAGGAAGGCGCGCCAGGCCATCCCCGCCATAGATCAGTTTCTCGATTTTGAGTTCCAAGAAATTCATTTTATGTCACAGCTGAAGAACTGGTCTGGCGGGTATTGTTATCGTGCACGGCCAATATAGTTTGGAGGAACCATGGCGCAACGCGTCTGCCCGGTCTGGATTGGGTATCTGCTGCTCGTCCCTCTCCGGAAACTTTCCCAGAACCCAGACAAGATTCTTGCTCCTCATGTCCGGCCGGGGATGACCGTGCTCGATGTCGGCTCAGCGATGGGGTATTTCAGCATTCCCCTGGCGCGGATGGTGGGGATGAAGGGAAAGGTGATTTGTATCGATATGCAACCGAAAATGCTGACCGTGCTTCAAAAACGGGCCGTGAAGGCCGGTGTCGCCGATCGCATTGCGGCTCACCTGTGCACCCAAAACTCGCTCGCCCTCGAGAAATTTGCTGGAACGGTCGACTTCGCGCTGGCCTTCGCGATGGTCCACGAAGTTCCGGATGCAGGAAAACTCTTTCAGGAAATCGCCGCCGCGTTGAAGCCGCACGCGCGATTACTGATCGCCGAGCCGAGGGGGCACGTCTCCGATAAAGATTTTGGGGCCACGGTTTCCACGGCGCAGCAGACTGGATTTCAAGTAGTCGACGAGCCGAAAATCTCGAGGAGCCATGCCGTCCTTCTCGAGAAGCAATAACTCACATATAAAAAAGACTCAGCCGCGGCAGATGGTATTTCTCCAGTAACCGCTTGTGAACGTACTGCTTCTGCAGTTGCTCGATCTGGGGGCCGGACATTTTGCTGCGATAGGGAGCAAGGTCGCGATCGGCGTTGCCCCGCACAGCGACGATTTCTTCATCGGGAGTCGCCGCCAGGAGGATCGCAAAGAATTTTTCTTCCAGAACTGTCATGCGGCGTTCCAGGTCTTCCAGGCGTTGCGTACCTTTTTCAGTTTCAACCTGATCGGCCAGTTCACGCAGCACGCGCGCAGTCTCGAGAGCGAGCGGCCGGGCCGATACAGCGCCGGCGTCGGGCAACTCGGCCCCTTCGATGGCGGTCGCGTTGCCACGAAAAAACGTCGCGATGTTCGCCGGTTCGAAGCCAAGAGTCTGCCCCGGCTTGTCGTGTTGCGCGCCGACGGCAGCTTCTTTCATTTCCTCGGCCGCCGCGAGCACGGCTTGCGCGCAGTAGGCGAGACTGTTCACCTTCTGCGTCCGCGACCGGCGCTGCTCATATTTCTCGAATGCCGTGTCAATGCCGCGCAGAACCGCTTCCAGGGGCACGCCCGCATCTTTCCAGGTCTCGATCAATGCCCAGTCGAGCGTGGAAAGCAGCAGACCAGTCCCACGCCGCTTTTGAAAGTGCTCCTCAATTTCGGTGAAGTAATTGAAGTAATTTTCCACGACTACGGGCGGCGGCCCTTCCCCGGCCAGGGCTTGGCGGGCTTTTCTGGGTATTTTGCAGAAGCTTGTGATCGGGCCGCGGCGGCCGCTTCCTTGGGTTTCGCATTGCGTTCCCAAATAATCCGCAGACCTTCGAGCGTCAGGAAGTCATCCACGACTTTGATGTATTTCGATCCTTCGCCAAACAGGCTGGCGAGGCCTCCAGTTGCGACCACCTTGCAGTTCTCACCCATTTCGGGCAGCAGCAACTCGAGGATGCCGTCGACCAATCCCAGGTACCCGTAGTACAGACCGGATTGCATGCTGGTCACGGTAGTAGTGCCGATGATGCGGGGCGGTTTGCGGATATCCACCCGTTGCAATCGCGCCGTGTGACCAAACAGCGCTTCTGCAGAAATACCAATTCCGGGACATATCACGCCACCCATGTATTCGCCCTTGGCGGATACGCAGTCGAAGGTTGTGGCGGTTCCAAAATCAACTGAGATGCACGGCGCTCCGTATTTTTCGACGGCGGCAACCGAGTTTACAATGCGATCCGCGCCCACCTCGGCGGGATTGTCATACAGCACCGGCATCCCGGTTTTTACTCCGGGCTCGATAAACAGCGGCTTAACTTTGAAATAACGTTCGCAGACTTGCCGCAACGTGGAATCCAGAGGAGGCACGACGGACGAAATGACGATGCCCTGGATCCCAGTCACATCAATCGAATCCATCGCAAACAGGTTACGAAACAAAACCCCGTACTCGTCGACCGTCTGGGTGTGGTTAGTGGCGACCCGCCATTGCGCAGCCAGGCGGTCGTACTGATCCAGTGCCCCCGACGCAGTGAAGACCCCCAGCACGGTATTCGTGTTCCCGACATCCAGAACGAAAAGCAAGCTTGACCTCAATCAGCGAACGGTATCAGTCTTTTAATGGACGTACGGTGCCACTCAGCACTGTTTTCAATCCGTGATCCATTCGGACCTGCAGGAAACCGCGCGCATCCAGCCCTTCGGTAACCCCCTGGAAACCGCCGTTTTCCTCGACGTAAACAGGCACGCCCCGCACCATGGATGACAAGCTGCAGAAGCGGCTCAAAACCGATTTGTGACCACCACTCAACAGTTGCCGATACTCGCGATGAACGGATTTTAGCAGAGCCGCAGTGAGGTCAACTCGCGACCACGCGCTGCCCGTTTCCAGGCAAAGCGATGTTGCCTGGGCCTCCAGTTCAGCCGGAAATCGCCCGTGATTCACATTGATTCCGATTCCAACCACCAGGTGCCGAACCCGGGTCGGCTCCGCATTCATCTCGGTCAATATGCCGCAGAATTTCTTCCCCCGCACCAGCAAATCATTGGGCCACTTGAGGTCGAGTTGAAGGTCGGTGTTGTCCGGCTTTACCTCTTCTACCGCGTCATGCACGGCGAGAGCCGTGGCCAGGCTGATGAGCAGCGAATCCGCGGGGGCTAGCGCAGGCTTCAGTACTGCCGAGCAGTAGATTCCAGCCCCGCGCGCAGAAAACCAACTGTGGCCACCGCGTCCGCGCCCCGCGGTTTGCTCTTCGGCGAGAAAAACCGTTCCTTCGGAAACACCCTCAGCTGCGGCATTCATGGCAGCAACATTAGTTGAGCCGATTTTGTAGTAGTGATGGAGTTCGGTCTGGAAGATGGTTCCCCGCAACAGGGGCGCGAGGATGGAGGGCAAAAGCAGGTCCGGGCTGGTGCGCAGCACGTAGCCAGTCGCTGGGCGGCCTTCGATGTCAACCCCCAATCGGCGCAGAAGCTGAATCAGCCGCCAGACCTGTTTTCCCGTGGTGCCAATCTCCTGCGCGATCTTGCTTCCACTCACGATCACGGTGCGGTGATGCACCAGCAGATCGATGATGCGGTCCAGGCGCTCGTCCAGCCGCATAGCCTTCCGCATTTTTGTGGATTGCGCGATGCCGGAATTATAGCGGCTGGCCCGGGAATGGCTTCATGGGTATTTATTGGAACCCCATAGCGATGGGCTTTCTCCAAACAGAGGCCGCAAAGGCCGGCTCGACCCGATTGTTCACTGCGGGATGGCCGCCTTACGCGCTGGCTGCCTCTTCCGATGCCAAAGGCAGGAAGTATTGCGTGCCTTTGATGGGCGCAGAAACTTTGCGTAGAAGCTCCTGCAAGTCCTGGTTGCGCTCGACAAAGTCAATCTCTGAGGTATTGACGATCAGCAGATCCGACGAAGTGTAGTGAAAGAAGAAATGCTCGTACGCTTTCACGACCTCGTACAGATATTCCTCGCTGATCGCCTTTTCGCCGGGAACATTTTTCTTTTTTAAGCGCTTCTTCAAGACGTCAGGCGTGGCCTGGAGATAAATTACGAGGTCAGGGCTGGGTAGCTGTTCGCGAAGATAATCGTAAAAACGGTTATAGGTCTGCAGTTCCTGATCAGTCAGATTGAGGCAGGCGAAGAGCTTGTCTTTTTCAAAAATAAAGTCTGCCACAACGGTTTTTTGCGACCGGGCGCCGACATCGAGAGACCGCAACTGCTCGAATCGCTGCACCAGGAACGCCATTTGTGCCTGGAAAGCCGCTCCCTGTTCACCCTCATAAAACGGGGTGAGAAAAGGATTCTCATCTGGGTCCAGCACGCGTTGCGCGCTGAGGCGTTCGGCCAGGATGCGCGCCAGCGTGCTCTTGCCGACGCGAATGGGCCCTTCCACTGCTATGTACCGGGGCAGTTCAAAAAGATTGGCCATGGCCTGAGAAGATCAAGAAAGCTGAGGATATCCCGGTTACGTTTCCGATGCAATTGCGGGAAGAGTTAACCCGGACGCAAGCCAGCCCCTACAGTAGCTCCGGTACAATCTGTGACAATGATTCCTCTGGTTCTAGGCGCGGCGACAGCTGCCTTGGTTTCGGCAGGATACCAGTCTATGTCACCCACCGGCCAGTGGTATGGCCACACGTTCACCGGCCTGCCCCGCGGGTCCAGACACCTGGCGCTGACTTTCGATGATGGGCCCAACGATCCTTACACGCCGCAACTGCTGGAGGTTTTAGCTCGGCACAATGTGAAAGCCACATTTTTTATGCTGGGCCACTACGTACAAGCCAGGCCGGACTTGGCCCGCATGGTCGCCGAAGCAGGCCACGTGATCGGCAATCACACGTTCAGTCATCCCAACCTGATCTTCCTTCCAACCAATCGAGCCAAGAGAGAGCTCGAGGATTGCCGGCGCGCCCTGACCGATTCCGTAGGCCAACACTCGCGTTTGTTCCGGCCGCCATTCGGCGGTCGCCGCCCCGCTTCACTTCGCTTGGCGCGATCGCTCGGCCTTGAACCGGTCATGTGGAATGTAACCGGCTGGGACTGGAAGGCACCTTCCACCGAATATATCGTGCAAAAGGTCGCAACTCGCGTGCGCGGGGGAAGCGTAATCCTTTTGCACGACGGCGGCCACGAGCATATAGGCGTAGATCGCTCGAAAACCGTGCTCGCCACTGACCGTGTAATCGCCAGATGCAAGGGAGAGGGCTACGACTTCGTTACCATTCCGGAGATGATGGAGTCAATCCGCAGTAGTCGGTCGTCAGTCGTCAGCTAGGCTGCCCAATTTCTTACTCTACCAACTTCGTCATCTCGACCGAGGGCGTGAGCCCGAGTGGAGAGACCTTGTGTTTATGCATGTGCCAGAGCGAATGTCTGCTTCGCAGCCGCGATCGTCTGCTCGATGTCTTCCGATGTGTGCGCGGCACCTAGAAACGCGGCTTCAAATTGCGACGGCGGCAGATACACGCCACTATCGAGCATGCTCCGGAAGAACTGCCCGAATGCTGCGGTGTCGCACTTGCCCGCCGAATCCCAGTCCGTAACCAGTCCAGCCGTGAAGAACCACGTGAACATGGACCCGACTCGGTTGTAGGTCATCGCAACCCCGGCATCTTTCGCGGCCGCAGCTACGCCGCTCACAAGTTGGCCGCTCAATTGATCCAGCTTGTCGTAGATCTCCTTATGCGCACGCAGATAAGTGAGTGTCGCGCAACCGGCGGCCATCGCCAGCGGGTTTCCTGACAGCGTCCCGGCTTGATACATGGGTCCAAGCGGCGCCACTAAGTCCATAATCTCGGAAGCTCCCCCGTAAGCGCCCACGGGCAAGCCGCCGCCAATGATCTTGCCCATGGTGGTCAGGTCCGGGGTCATGGAAAAGAGTTCCTGCGCTCCGCCAAATGCCAGGCGAAATCCGGTCATGACCTCATCGAAGATCAGAACCGTGCCGTTATTCTTGGTGATCGCCCGCAGCGCCTCCAGGTAGCCGCTCGCCGGCGGCACGCAGCCCATGTTGCCGACCACCGGCTCGACGATCACGCAGGCAATCTGGTGCTTGAATTTCGAAAAAGCTTTCTCCAGTGCCTCCACGTCGTTGAACGGCAACGCCAGGGTGAACTGCGTGAATTCTTCGGGAACACCCGCTGACCCGGGAATTCCCAAGGTAGCAACACCCGATCCCGCTTTCACCAGCAGCGCATCCGCGTGTCCGTGATAGCAGCCTTCGAATTTCACGATGTACTTGCGCTTGGTATAGGCGCGCGCCAGCCGGATCGCCGACATCGTAGCTTCCGTTCCTGAGCTGACGAACCGCACCTTCTGCATCCGGGGAAACGCCGAAAGTACCAACTCGGCAAGATCAGCTTCAGCCGGCGTCGAGGCCCCGAAGCTCGTGCCTTTACGGGCAGCAGCAATGACAGCTTCTACGACCGGCGGGAACGCATGCCCCAGAATCTGCGGACCCCAGGAACCGATGTAATCGATATATTCGTTGTCATCGGCGTCCCAAAGATGCGAGCCTTCACCGCGAACAATGAAGGGAGGATCGCCGCCCACGGAGCGAAACGCGCGCACGGGAGAATTGACTCCGCCGGGAATCACCTTCTCGGCGCGGGTTTGCAGCTTGCGGGACTGTTCCACCTTGCGGGACATGGGCTTCCTCCGACTCGCAGCGCGGTACCGCGCCCGAACTGTAAACTATAGCAGCCGGAAGCGCCGCCTCGGCAGCGCAGGTCGTCACAAGAATGAGTGATGCGCAACACAGCCGCAAGCTGAACCAGGTCACGCCGGCGCTTGGCGAGCGAACAGCACCCGCGGTGAGTCGAATTCACAGAACTTTAACCGTACCGCAATAGTCTTGAAACATCCTTTCGGTACTCTCTCACCAGTGACATGCCCTTCTAACCGGGAGGGTCAGGACAGCTTCGGGGGCTCCGGGCTGTCCTAGCTTTTTGCGCCGCTTCGCATGCATGCAACTCCTGCCTTCTGAATTGGGGGCCCAACACTGGATCCCGTTACTCCTGCCGCCGATCACCGGTTTTGATAATGAAAATGGTTATGATGTTGATGTCGCTGCTGCTGTTGACAAACGCACGGGCTATTCTCGATTGAAGCGATAGTCGTCAGGAGAAACTTGAAAGGCAAGCACAGAATCCCGCAGGGAAGCCGGCGGCAACTATCTCTCGCTGCCTGGCTGATTTGCGTTTGCCTGGTTGCCGCTTTTGCTTTCGGACAGCAACCCGGCGGGAATGCCACGTCGGCGCAGGAGGCTAGTGCTGTCCAGCCAGCGATACCCGACGATCCAGCAAGCACTCTGTTTCCTCGCCTGCGCAGCGAGCGCTACTGGATTTCGGCACAAGACAACATAGTCTTTCAGTATCACCCGTCGTTCCCGGCCAGGTATTCGGGGGCGAACAGCTTTCATAGTCACGCCGAGTACGCCACGTCCAACGTTGGCACTCTGTACCTCGCATATGCACCGCACAAGAACACGGAACTCTATTTCGACATCGAGAGTGCCGACGGCGGGGGTCTCAGTGACGCGCTCGGCCTCGCGGGATTCACCAATGTCGATGTGGTGCGCAATCCGCAACTCGGCGTAGCTCCGTATATGGCGCGCGGACTCTTCCGCGAGATTGTGCCTCTGAGCAAGGACTCGATTGAGGTAGAGCGGGGGCCATTGTCCGTGGATTCGCACCAGCCAGCCCGTCGTCTGGTATTTCACATTGGCAAGTTCGGGCTACCCGATTTTTTTGATGTGAATAACGGCAGCGGAGACAGCCGTTCGCAGTTTCTCAATTGGACCATCGTAAACAATGGCGCTTACGACTACGCCGCCGATACCCGCGGCTATACCGTCGGAGCCGTGATCGAGTACGACGATCGTAACTGGGCATTTCGTTTTGCCGAGGCGCTCATGCCAATCGTGGCGAATGGAATCCAGTACCGCTGGAACCTTACCCGCGCCCGATCAGAGAATTACGAACTCGAACTGCATCCCAGTTTTTTCGGCCAGCGCAACACCGTCATCCGCCTGCTTGCCTACGAGAACCACGCCAACATGGGCGTCTACGAGCAGGCCATCAACAATTTTCTGGCGGGCAACACGCCTGTGCCGGACATTACCGCACATCCGCTGCAGAATACGGTCAAGTACGGTTTCGGACTGAATCTTGAGCAGCATGTAAGCCGGAACATCATCGCATTTGCCCGCTGGGGCTGGAATGAAGGTCAACACGAATCGTTTGCCTATACCGAAGTGGATCAAACGGTCCTGGGCGGCGCGGATCTGGCCGGAGAGCTATGGCAGCGCAAGCTGGATAAGTTAGGGGCAGCCTTCGTCTCCAACGGAATCTCCGCCGCGCACGCCAAATACTTGGCCTTGGGCGGACATGGATTTCTGCTCGGCGACGGAGCCCTGAACTACGGCCGCGAGAACATCTTCGAGACCTACTACACCGCGCATTTATGGCGAGGAATTTTCCTCGGCCCCGACCTGCAGCACATCAACAATCCCGGCTACAACCGCGACCGTGGGCCGGTGTGGGTGCCGGGGGCCCGAGTGCACCTGGATTTCTAAGCGCGCTTCGTCGACATCCGCAATTCAGCGAGCTTACTTCTGATTCTTGGCCCGTATGCGATGCGGATATGGACCCGACCTCCTCCAAATTGCCGACAATGCCTCGGCGGCGTCGGCCAGCGCCCGATTGCTGGAACCCTCCGCTGCGGCGGCTCGCTTCTGGTAGATCGGCGTCTTGGCCCGGTTACCGGTCGCCTCATCCGTTACCGTGAGGTCGTGGAGCGCTGTTTCGTAAACCTGTTGGTGAGTCTTCAACACATCGGTGCTGGAATTCATTATGGGCTCTGTGGGCATTGTGATGCCCTCCTATACCTCGCTCATTTAAAGCCGTTTAGCGGATCTGCACAATCAGGTGAAGTCTCGATGAGACGTGGGGAGCGCCTCTATATTCCACGGCTTATACCCGGGTTCCCCTTGTAGAGTCGTCAGTCGGTCGATAGTGGCTAGCAAGGACTCCAGTTCTTACTCCCGGGCGCCTATTACCTCGGTAATCGGGCAGTTTTCGTGAACCGGATTACAATTGGCACCATCGCGGGTCATCTCAGTGGTTTGTCCGGCAATTATGCCGATAAGGGATAGAGATGACTAATCTGTGCCGGAATCACCCCGCTGGGGTGCGTCCACGCAGTGCGTAAGCCGGAGTCCGCACTCATATGGCGTTTGGTCTAGGCTTCAATAAAGCGAAAGTCCTCAGCTCTGCGGAGAAGTACGTCCAGCAAGGCAAGCTGCAAAATGCAATCGCCGAGTACCAGAAGGTTCTGAAGCACGATGCTAAAGATCTCACCGTGCTCAATACCGTAGGCGATCTTTACGCGCGACTCGGCCAGAACGAAGAGGCCTGTAATTGCTTCCGCAGCGTCGGCGACGCCTATGCGCAGCAGGGCTTCACCGTCAAAGCGATCGCCATGTACAAGAAGCTCACCAAGAGCAAGCCTTCTCTGGAAGGTATCTTGAAGCTGGCTGAGCTTTACACGCAGCAGGGGTTATTCAACGACGCGCGGCAACAGTATCTGCAGGTCGCGGAAGAATTTCTGCGCACCGGCGAACTGGAGCAGGCCGTCCGGATTTTCCAGAAGACTCTGGAAATGGATCCGGAGAATGTCGCCATGAAGGTGCGACTGGCAGAGGTTTACGTCCGCCTGGGCAAGAAGAATGAAGCCTGGCAGATCTTCTCCGCCGCCGCCGAGCAACTGCGAGCGCGTGGCCAGCTCGCGCCTGCCGAAGACATCCTGCAGCGCATGCTGACCCTGGATCCCAAAAATCCACAGGCGCTACTCATGCGCGGCCGCAATGCCCTGGAAGCCGGCGACAGCGCGGCGGCAGCACATCACCTGGAAAAAATCAAAGATATCGATTCGCAGCCGGATGCTCTCAAGCTGCTGTTCCAAGCTCGGCTTGCGGCTGAGCAACTGAGCGAAGCCGGCGTTCTCGCCACGAAGTTGTTGACCCTGCACAATACGCTGGAGGGAATCACCACTTTCATCGAAGCGCTCATGAAGGGCGGACTCTACGAAGACGCTCTCAAAGCGATCAAGCAACATTTCGATCCGTTATTGACCACCGAACGCGAGAGAGCGGTCAACAATCTGCATGCCATTATTGGCCACGTGCGCAACGACGCCACCGCTCTGCAGGTCATCCTCGATTTGCTGACCAAAGCTGGGGACGAAAGCCACAAAG